>NZ_FOQI01000012.1 GCF_900113705.1 Collimonas sp. OK307
TGCTGGTGAAGAAAACCAAGGCTATCAAATATGGCAATCCGATGGATCCGAACAACGACATGGGCACCGTGATCGACGAACGTGCGGCGATCGAGTTCGAAGCCAAGGTGAAGGATGCCGAACGCCACGGCGCCAGACTGTTATACGGCAATATCCGCAACGGTGCGGTCTACTCGCCAACCGTACTGGACCACGTGCCAGCCGACTGCAAGCTGGTTGCCGAAGAAACGTTCGGTCCGGTATCGCCGGTCATTCGTTGCACCGATATTGCCGACGCCATCCGCATCTCCAATTCGACACCGTACGGCTTGTCGTCGTCGGTCTGCACCAACCGCATGGACTACATCACCCGTTTCGTCCGTGAGCTGGAAGTGGGCAGCGTCAACGTCCGGGAAGTACCCGGCTATCGCCTGGAGCTGACACCGTTCGGCGGCATCAAGGACTCTGGCCTGGGCTACAAGGAAGGTGTGCTGGAAGCGATGAAAAGCTTCTCCAACACCAAAACGTATTCGCTGCCCTGGAACTAAACAGATGGTGTGGCGGCTTGCTTGAAACGCAGGCCGTCACACCATCATGCCACTAACCAAACAACCATCAGACACAAATTAGTCTTGCGGTTGACCAAATCATCCGAGGATGCCCTCTCTCAGTTGATTAGGGCGTACTGTTTTACGTGATGTTGATCCAGATAGTTTTCACCTCCGTATATTTATCGAAAGCGTGCAAAGATTTATCGCGCCCGTTACCTGATTGTTTATAGCCGCCGGTTTTGGCGCGCACTTGCCGCGCAGCTCGGTCCAGACCCGTTTCAGATTGGACTGTCCGGCGTATTGCATGATCTGCTTGCCGATCCGCGTGGAACCGGTAACAATGGCATTAAAAAATCAAAGCGACATCATCTTGTCGACGATCATCTGCTCTAATAAATTGGACACCAGGGCAATGCTGCGCGCGCGCATCCTGACTATCCCGAAGTGCACATTCATCGCTGGCAAATCCTCTACATGCAAGGCAACTAATTGGCCGTGCTCCAATTCTTCGCGCAATACAAAATTTGTAGAAAAAAGGCAGGCATTGCTGCTTTGGGTTATACGTTTAAGAATAGTGACATCGTCACAGATTAACTTCACGTACTCCTGCGCATTCAACCCCAATTTATTCCAAGCCCGCTCTTCCAGCATCGTCGGTATGCTTGGCAACGCCAGGTGATACTGTAATAGCGCACTCACTGTAGTGGTGGCGCCTGCGCATAAAGGATGATCGGGGCGCACGAAGAATCCTGCATCCTCTTTGTCTAACCAACGCGTCGTAAAATCTGCCTGTTGCCGCAAGCCGCGCACATCTGCCAAAAAAAAATCAATCTGTTCTGCTTGCAACTGCCGCAATAGCTGATCGGCGCCGGCCACATAGGTACGCACACTTATCTTTGGGTGCGCTTCCATAAACTGAGTCAAGAGCGATGGCAGCAAGATCCCTGACGGAAAAGAGCTCAGCCCAAACGAAATCTCGCCGTACTCCCCTCCTTTCAGCAAATCCACATCACGCATGAACGCGCGCGTATCAGATAGCAAATTCTGGGCGTGACGCGCCACTACCCGGCCGGCGCTGGTCAACAGAACAGCCTTCGGCGTTCGCTCAAACAACACCAGATCCAGCTCTTTTTCGAGTGCCTGGATACTGCGCGAAAACGCCGATTGGGATAGATGAGAACGTTCGGCAGCTCGGGCAAAACTACCTTCTGCGGCCAGGGCCAGCATATGTCGTAATTTTTTGGGTTCCATGTCTCTATTTTTTTTAGTTTTGATCCTGATGCAAACAATGCATGACATGGGCTTGAAGAATGCATTGGATATTGCTGGAAATCAAGGCTTTAATAACACCAAAGTAAAAAAACAATGGCACAAGCAGTGCTCTCGTTAAAAAAAAGGAGATTCTTGATGATTCGATTTCAGTTCCGTTCGCGCGTCATAGCAGCGGCTATCGCCACCGCCCTGGCGGCCTGCAGTGACGGCGGGCTCAGTGACAGCACCATCGCGCCACCGCCCGATAGCGCGAGCAGCACAGTCAAAGTCACTGCCGCTCAAATGAATGACAGCGATATGAGCAACATCCTTTATCAAGTCAAACCTGGCAGCACTATCATTCTGCCTGCGGGGAAATTCAAATTTGATGGCCCGCTGACCATGAATACCGACGGCATCACAATTACCGGTCAAGGCAATGGCAGCGATCCTTCCAAAGACACCATATTGTCGTTTGCCGGAGCTTCTTCAAAAAATGGCTTTCAGGCCTTTAACGTGGCCGGCATCACGCTTAAAAACTTTGCTGTGGAAGACGCGGTCGGCAATGGCGTGTTTGTTTCAGCGTCATCGAACGTGACGATGGATGGCTTGCGTGCGGAATGGACCAACGATCCGGTTCAAACTTCGCAAATGGCCTATGGTCTATATCCGGTCAATTGCAAAGGTGTGATCGTCAAAAATAGCAAGATCGTCGGAACCCGCGATGCAGGCGTATATGTAGGGCAGTCCGAGAATATTCGCGTGCAAAATAACGAAGCCTATCTGAACGTGGCCGGCGTCGAAATCGAGAACTCCGACAATGCCATCGTCGAAAACAATAACGTCCATGACAATACCGGCGGCATCCTGGTATTTTCCTTGCCCGGCACCTCATATGTCATCAAAAAAGGGGCGAATACAAAGGTACGAAACAACCATATTCATAGCAACAATACGCCGGTCGCAGAGAATGCCACCGGCTACGTAACCGCAGTACCGCCAGGGACAGCGGTGATGGTCCTAGCTGCCGACAATACAGAAATCCTTAACAACATCATCGATGATCACAAAACTACCAGCATTCTGGCCGTCAGCTTCCAGGCGACCGGCATTGCCTATAACGACCCGAAGTACGAACCTTATGTGCATAGCGTGTACGCACACGACAACACGATTTCCAAATCAGGCTATGCGCCAGGTGGCGCTTTTGCCGATCCAAAACAGCTCAAACCCATAGTGGATGGTTTGTTTGCGCAACTGAAATCATTTTCTCAACCTGAACAGCTGGCGTACGCCATCTGGGATGGCATCGTCGACACCGACCCTGCCATGGGCAGTGGTACTGCGAGCGATGGCAGCGGCGGCGTACTCAAGCCCGGGTTCGCGATCTGCGTCAAGGGCAACACCCTTGACACACCATTTTTTGATGGCTTGCTGTCTTATGAAAGCATGGATTTGAATCTTTTGGGATTGTTATCCGGAAGCGCATCAGCGCCAAACTTTCCGTTCCCTGCTCGCATGAATTGCACTCTCAGTTTGCCTGCAATTCCCGACATGCCAGTTTTTTGAATCTGCACGCCAAGGCAAGAAACCACTTTGGCATGGATCAAACTCAGAAAAATCACCGATAACCCAGGCGATTTTTAAAAAAAACCAAAGCACACATGCACGCAGTACCTGCGTCAGTACGGAGAATATGTATGAAAATCGCACACGCTCTTGCACACCCTCTTCGCCCTTTGATACTTGCGGCCCTCTTGTTAGCCGCATCCGCCGCATTGATTAGTTGCGGCGGTGGCAGCGACGGAAGTGCCTCATCCGCCGCCAGTTCCGATGCGATCAAAGTATTTGACAGATACACCGCCCCCGCCAATCTTTCGTCCTGGAAGTTCCTGCGGTCTGATGGACAAACCCTGAAATTGAATGCCGGCGCAGTACCGTATGATTTGAATTCAAGCCTTTTCTCTGACTACGCCTACAAATTCCGCGCCATCTACGTCCCGCAGGGCAAACAAATTGCCTATAACGCCGACACCTCTTTCGATTTTCCCGTCGGCTCGGTGATCATGAAAACCTTCTACTATCCGAAAGCCGCCTCCAGCGATCCAGCCTTTATCGGCGCCGAACGCAATGGTCATCAGACCATTCAGGGGGAAAGCGTCGATCTCACGAAAAACCGTTTGATCGAAACGCGGGTTTTGGTACGCCAGCCTGACGGCAGTTGGGCTGGCTTGCCATATCTCTGGAATGACGATCAAAAAGACGCGGTACTTAAAACCGGAGGCGCTAACATTCAAGTGGAATTGGTTGCAGCAGACAACACGCGCGAACAATTCAAATATTCCGTGCCCAACGCGCAGGCCTGTCAACAATGCCACGCGACCGGTAATGCCGGTGGCAACACCATCCTGCCGATCGGTCCCAAAGCGCGGAATATGAACAAGTCGTATCAATACGACAGCGGCTTGAAAAATCAGCTGGTCAATTTAGATGACCTCAAACTCCTGGCAGGCTTTCCTGGCCTGGGTAATACGCCAAAAGCGGCGGATTGGAGCGACGCCTCGCAAACCCTGCCCGACCGAGCCCGTGCTTACCTGGATGTCAACTGCGCCCAC
Source organism: Collimonas sp. OK307 (assembly GCF_900113705.1). Classification (GTDB taxonomy): domain Bacteria; phylum Pseudomonadota; class Gammaproteobacteria; order Burkholderiales; family Burkholderiaceae_D; genus Collimonas. The sequence continues at coordinate 4,397 of NZ_FOQI01000012.1, forward strand.
TGCCACAGCACCACCGGGCAAGCATTACAAAGCGGATTGTTTTTGGGATTTAATGTGGTGAACGATGTTAACGCGTCTGGCCAATGGGGCGTGTGCAAAAAACCCCTGGCCTATGCCGGACCCGGGCAGCCGTACCAATATGACATTCAGCCTGGCAAACCGGATGAATCCATCCTGGCTTACCGTATCAGCCACACCGATACCGAGGCGGTCATGCCCGTCATCGGCCGCCACGTGAATCACACTGAAGGTGACGATGTGATTCGGGCATGGATAACACAGTTGCCGCAAGCAGCGTGTCAGCCGTAGGATCGTGATGCGGGTAGTTGGATCCTGACGCTGGTAGTTATATGAATCAGGATCCAATGCAATCTAAACGACATCTTCATCCGGGAGATCCCGGTAGCTTCAGATCAGGCTAACGGGATTTCAATCGTTCCCTCCAGATATTGAACCGCCGCCCCGGAAACGTAGACGCGATCATTTTCAACACGGCATCTCAGCAATCCGGTACGGCGTGATATTTGCAGTGCTATAAGATTATTTTTCCCCAATCTACTAGCCCAAAACGGGGCAAGGCCGGCGTGTATCGAGCCTGTCACCGGATCTTCCTCCCCGCCATTGGCAGGCCAAAAATAACGCGAAACAAAATCGTGATATTTCCCTGGAGCTGTCACTACCACGTCCAATGAACCAAGTTCAACGAGCTTTCGCAGATCCGGCGCTACGGTCTTTACTTCTTGTTCATTGTCATAAATCGCAAAGTAAGCCTGCGTATTTTTCAAAACCTCTTTCGGTCTGATGGATAGTCCTTCGAGCAGGCTTGCAGGTATCGTTTCCAATTGCTCCGGGCTGCGCTTCGGGAAACTCATTTCTATCAGTCCATCCTGAAGTTTGACGGCAGACAGGGTTCCGACTGCCTTTGTCACAAATTTAATGACAGGCATATTTTTGTTTTTTTCAAATATCAGATACGCACTCGCGAGTGTCGCGTGCCCGCAAAAATCAATTTCCTTGAGTGGCGAAAACCATCGTATTTCGAAGGTATCTTCAGCACTGCGAACAAAGAATACGGTTTCAGAGAGATTATTTTCAATCGCTATCGATTGCATCACGGCGTCCGGCAGCCAACTCTCCAGAGGAACTACTGCAGCAGAATTACCTTTGAATACCTCATCCGTAAAAGCGTCAATTTGATAGATTGGGAGTTTCATTTTGTCCTTTAGTGAAATGGCATTTCAGGTTGATCCATTTTTGCACCTGCTATTGTTCCATGAGTTCCATGACCAATTCCAAAAATAGATCGACCTGCTCCGTCATAACTTTCGAATCGCCGTTTTTCCCAGAACGTCGACGTTAAAGGTCTCAGTTCAACAAAAGGGAGGAAATCGTACGCCAAGTTGCCACTCAACAATATAATGCAACATAGCGGACTCTGACCCGTTTTGTTTTTTTGGACTCAATCATCATGAAACCGATTCATATAATTGCTGTGATAGCTCTTTCGACGCTCACCGCATCCGCCTCGGCGCAGGCAATCTTTCACGCCGACTACGAAGATGGCACCGTGAGCTCTGGATACCCGACGAAAGGCCCGAACCGCGTCGAAGTTCCTGGCATCGAACCGAGTCTCGCTACCGCCCGGGATGCTGCTTACGTGGTGGTCGGCGGCGCCCATAACACTGCTTACGCTGTCGCGAACAAGGTGCTTCTGGATGACCCTGCATATGTGGGCGGCAGCTTTCCTCGCAGCGAATTCGGACTAGGGCGCATCGCGGGCGCCAGTTACCGCGACGGCGACCACGGCGTATACACCTTCAGCATGCTGCTCAAAGATCTCGTGCCCTCCGTGAAAGGAACACGCAAAGCGCCTTCCGAGGATGTGGTCTGGCAGTTCAAGCATCACGGCGGCGGACACGATATCCATCTCGCGCTGCAGGGTACACAACTTAAACTCGGTTGGGGTGGCAATGTCTATAAAATGGTAGTCATCGACAATGTCATGCCATATGTGAACCAGTGGATAGATTTCCGCTTCGATATACTCTGGAAGAGCGACAACGCTGGCGACCTCACCTTCGAAATGAAACTGCCCGGAGAAACCAGATTAGGGCACACCGTCGCTATGGAGGGTCTACAGACTTATGTGACCGCGAGTCCCGACGGCACGCCATGGAGCGGCATCGGTTCTGTCCAGTATGGCGTTTATCGCAATGGGGCAAATTCTGCGGCCGGTGACACGAAGACACTCATCGTCTACCACGATGAAGTCACGGCTACCAACTTCACTGCCAAGCAGTGAGAATTCTAACCAGGGTGTACATGGTTATGCGGCGACAGCATTGATGGGGACGTAAAACCAGCATACATTGCCCGGCAACTCGGCCATGCAAATGCAAAATACTATTTACGTTCTATGCGAAGTGGATTGATGTTGCGAATTGCGGAAGCAGAAAAGCAAAAATGGAAGCCATACTGCGCTTCCATCCATAATTTGCTATCAACAATTTTTCATAAAATAAACTCAGAGTTAATCCAAACGAATTAATCTTAATTTATCCCAGCATCCCCACACATCGAGAATACTGGTAGGCACGATTGGACTCGAACCAACGACCCCTACCATGTCAAGGTAGTGCTCTAACCAGCTGAGCTACGCGCCTAAAGAAGCGAAATTATAATAGCAAATCCCGCTCGTGGCTAGTGTCTTGTGTAGATTTTTTACAAGATTACTTTTGCGGCGGGTTTTCTGCCGTCTCAACGACCGCCTGACGCCATATGCACGCGCCTTTGGCATCCTTATCCAAACCATTAAGCAGCAACTCATGCTCAGCCAGCTCTTCCGCATTCGCGGTACGCACGACAATATCGGCCAAAGGCAGCAATTCCGTCACCGCGCCCTCACCGTCCGCATCGCCATGCCCGGCGCCCGTGTCGATGCTGAAGCTGTTCTGCCCGCGCGTCATCGCCAGGTACACCTCGGCCAGCAACTCCGAGTCGAGCAACGCGCCGTGCAAGGTGCGATGGGCGTTGGAAATACCGTAGCGATCGCACAGTGCATCCAGCGAGTTGCGTTTGCCAGGATACATTTCCTTGGCTTGCACCAAGGTATCGATGACACCGGCGATGTCGCCCGAAAACGTGCCTTTGCCTAGGAATTTGTATTCGGCATCCAGGAATCCCAAATCGAAGGGTGCGTTGTGGATGATGACCTGGGCGCCGCGGGTGTACTCGCGCAACTCGTCGAATATCTCCGCAAACTTTGGTTTGTCGCTGAGGAAGGCGGTGGTCAAGCCGTGCACTGCCAGCGCGCCCTCTTCCGAATCGCGCTCGGGATTGATATAGCGATGAAAATTATTGCCGGTCAGGCGCCGGTTCATCAATTCGACACAGCCGATTTCGATGATGCGGTCGCCGGTGCGCGGGTTGAGGCCGGTGGTCTCGGTATCCAGAACAATTTGTCGCATGGTCACTTAATCTTTAATACAAACATGAAAACATACTCCGCAAAAACCGCCGCCGACAATGCGGCATGCCTTTGCAGCTTATCAATGCGCCTTAATCAATGTGACTTATACAACGGTAGTCACACCGCGATTGGCGAGCTGGTCGGCGCGCTCGTTGCCGACGTGGCCGGCGTGCCCTTTTACCCAGCGCCATTCGATTTTATGCCGGGCCTGTGCAGCATCCAGCGCTTGCCACAGGTCGACATTCTTTACCGGCTCGCGCGCCGCGGTTTTCCAGCCGCGCGCCTTCCAGCCATGGATCCATTCACTGATCCCTTTTTGCACATACTGGCTATCTGTAAACACGATCACTTCGCAGGGCCGGGTCAAGGCGGTCAGCGCTTCGATCACCGCTTTCAGCTCCATCCGGTTGTTGGTGGTATTGCGTTCGCCGCCAAACAATTCCTTTTCCTTGCCATCCGCCACCAATAACGCACCCCAGCCGCCGGTACCGGGATTGCCTTTACAGGCGCCGTCGGCAAATATTTCTACTTTATCCATACTTGGTTGATTCACTTGGTTGATTCACTTTCACTGCTTTGTTATGGGCTGTACGCCGGACTACGCGGCACACCGCTTGTTGAAGGCATGAGTTTACTACGCTACGCCGCCGCTACTCTACTTCTACTCGGCCCCGTTCTGATCCGTCTTGTGTATCTTGTTGGTGGCGGGAACCCCTCGCGCGGCCTTGATCACCTGCTTGCTGAAAGCCGGGCCGATCAGGTGCATGCCTTTGACGCGCTTGATTGCCTGCACTATGTATACCGCGCCAAAATACGGCCACCAGCGATTGCCGGCCTTCTCCATGAAGTTGAAGCGATGCAGCCATTTGCTACTGGTATACGGTGGAGCATAACAGCCGAAGTGACCGCGATTGACTTCCATGTTCAACAGTTTCAGCCAGTCTTTCAAACGTAGCAAACTGATGAACTCGGCGTTTTGCGGCAAGAAATGCACGCCCGACATGCGGCCCGCAGTTTGCCGGATACCCCAGAGGCTGGCCGGATTGAAACCGCAAATGATGACTTGCCCCTCAGGGATCAGCACCCGCTCGACCTCGCGCAGGATCTGGTGCGGCTCGGCCGCGAACTCCAGCACGTGCGGCAGCACCACCAGATCCAGACTTTGCGTGGCAAACGGCAATTCCGCAAAATCATGGGTTATCACCACGCCGGATTGCGCTTCGCCAGCTTCAGGCAGACGGCTATCTGTCAGCCATTTGTGGCGCATCCGGTTCGCTTGCAATGCCTTTATTTGCGGCACGCCGATCTGCATTGCATTGAAGCCGAAGATATCCGCCGTCATCGCATCCAGCCGCGCCTGCTCCCACTCCAGCATGTAACTGCCTGTGGGCGTCTGCAGCCAGGGGCCGAGCGCTATAATGGACTTTTCTGATGACGGATATCCCATGCCTGCCTTATTTGATAAATCACAAAGTAAATCAATGAGTGTATTGGCGGTGCCGGCATTTAACGATAACTATCTCTGGCTGATCCACGATGGCCGTCATGCCGCAGTCGTCGATCCCGGCGATGCCCAGCCGATTCTGGCTGCACTCGATGCCCATGGCCTGGTACTTGTCGCTATTTTACTGACACATCACCACGCTGACCATGTCGGCGGGGTACAAACTTTGCTGCAGCACTTTAACATCCCGGTATTCGGCCCTGCCGGCGAAGCTATCGCCGGCGTCAGCCAGCCGCTCAACGAAGGCGATACTGCGACCATTCCAGAATTAGGATTGACGCTGTCGGTACTGGATGTGCCCGGCCATACCAGCGGCCATATCGCCTACGTGGCGCAAGGCCAGCCTTGGCTGTTTTGCGGCGACACGCTGTTCGCCGGCGGTTGCGGACGGCTGTTTGAAGGCACTCCGGGACAAATGATCAATTCACTGGGGAAGCTAAGCAGCTTGCCGGGCGACACCCAGGTGTATTGCGCGCATGAGTACACCGTCTCTAATCTGCGGTTTGCGCTGGCGGTGGAGCCGGACAATGCCGCGTTGGTAACACGCATGGCAACCGAACAAGCCAAGCGCGAGCGGCAACAAGCCACCGTGCCGTCGACCATAGCGCTCGAGAACGCCACCAATCCCTTCCTGCGTTACCGGCAGCCAACCATTCTTGCCAGCCTGCAAGCCAGCGGCCGCCTCGCCGAAAAACAACGGGAAACCGATCCTGTTGCAGCGTTTGCGGCATTGCGCGAATGGAAAAACAATTACAAATAAATGACAAATAAATCATAAACAATCCGGCAAACATCCCACCAATAAGCCACAAGCTAGGACTGCCGATCATCGTGATTTATTGTTATTGCTGGTTATATAGTTTCCGCATATCGATTTATTAAAACTAATACCTGATAAATCAATCACTTATCGCAGGGTCTTGTCGTTTGTAACAGTGCAATTTTTGCTTGACGGGAGAAAACTGCCTTACGTACACTGCGTCTAATCCATTATTACCGGTTGATGACATCCCGGTCACATAAATTGAACCCATGTATCAGCTAAAACTCAAGAACATCGCTTTTGCCGCACTCGCTTTTTTCGGCACTCCGCTCTTGGCCCAGGCCAACGACATTTCGATCTACACTCCCACTTTCAGCTTAACCGACCCGAACGACCCAAGCGCGGGCATGCTCGGCATGGAGCAGGTCGATATCTGGGCGCGCATACGCAAGGGTTTCGGCATTCCCGATCTGGATAACGCGCAGGTAGTGAGCCAAACCGATTTTTACAGCGCCCGTCCGGAATATTTCGAACGCACCACGGTGCGCGCTTCGCGCTATCTGTATCACGTAGTACAAGAATTGGAAAAACGCGGCATGCCGACCGAACTGGCGTTGCTGCCGTTCATCGAATCGGCGTTCAATCCGCAAGCCTATTCCAGCGCCAAGGCAGCGGGCATGTGGCAATTCGTGCCGGCTACCGGACGCGATTTCAATCTCAAGCAAAACATGTTCAAGGATGAGCGCCGCGACGTCCTGGCCTCCACCGATGCCGCGCTGACTTATCTGCAAAAGCTGTATGGCATGTTTGGCGACTGGCAACTGGCGCTGGCCGCCTATAACTGGGGCGAAGGCTCGGTACAGCGCGCCATCAACAAGAACCAGGCAGCAGGCCTGCCGATCGACTTCAACAGCCTGGCGCCGCTGATGCCGGCGGAAACGCGTAACTACGTTCCCAAGTTGCAAGCCGTCAAGAACATTATTGCCGCGCCCGAGATGTACAACGTCTCGCTGCCTAAGGTGGACAACCAGCCATACTTCGTCACGATCGGCAAAACCCGCGATATCGACGTCAAGGTCGCAGCGCAACTGGCTGAATTGTCGCTGGACGAATTCAAGGCCCTGAACCCGCAGTTCAATCGGCCGGTCATCATCGGCAGCGCCGACACCAAAATTTTGCTGCCTGAAAGCAACGCGGAAAAATTCAAACACAATCTGACCCAGTGGACGCATACACTGTCCTCATGGACTTCGCACACTGTCAGCAGCGCCCGTGAGCGGATTGAAACCATCGCCACCAGATTCGACACGACACCGGCCATCATCCGCGAAGTCAACCATATTCCGCCAAGAATGCTGCTGAAGGCCGGCTCCACCATCCTGGTGCCGAAAACCGAAACCGCCAACAGCGACATCACCGCCGAAGTAGCCGATAACGCCACCATGGCAGTGACGCCGGATGCGCCGGAAACCCGCCGCATTTCCATCAAGGTAGGCAAACGCGACACCCTGGCATCGATTGCATCGCGCTATCACGTCAGCGTAAGCCAGGTGAAGGCGTGGAACGGCCTGCGCCGTGACACCGTCAGCCATGGCCAAAGCCTGCAACTGCAAGTACCAAACCGCATGGTAGCCTCCGCCGGTGGCAAGAAAGCCGGCCACAACGTCCGCTACCATACAGCAACCGCCAGCAACAGCCGCAGCAGCAAAAACAAGGTTGCAGCGAAGAAAAACAGCAAGCCTGTAGCGCTGGCCTCATCCAGGAACTCACGCAGCTGATCTGAGGCTGTAGAAAATAGCCCGTGGCGCAGCAGCGCCAGCGCCATGGGTTGCTGCAAAATCCCCGCCGATATCAAAAATACATTCCCCCGGGAAAACCGCTATAGTTGCCGTCAGCGCGACGAACCCCTACAATCTTGCCCTGTTCGATAAGAACTTCAAGCAGAATATCCGGTGCACAAGCATCACACCACCGCCAGCAATACAAACGGCGCACATCTGGAGTCAATATGGCATTCCTGCAAGGCAAAAAAATTCTGATCACGGGCTTGCTGTCCAACCGTTCGATCGCTTATGGCATCGCTCAAGCTTGCAAGCGCGAAGGCGCCGAGCTGGCGTTTACCTACGTCGGCGAGCGCTTCAAGGAGCGCATCACCAATTTCGCCAAAGAGTTCGACAGCGAATTGATTTTCGATTGCGACGTTGGCAGCGATGAGCAAATCAACGCATTGTTCGCCGACCTCGGTAAATCCTGGGACCAACTGGACGGCCTGGTGCATGCCATCGGCTTTGCGCCAAGCGAAGCGATTGCCGGTGATTTCCTGGACGGCCTGTCGCGCGAAGGCTTCAAGATCGCCCACGACATTTCCGCCTACAGCTTCCCTGCAATGGCCAAGGCCGCGCTGCCAATGCTGCGCCCTAACTCGGCACTGCTGACATTGACTTACCTGGGCTCGGAACGTGTCGTCCCCAACTACAACACGATGGGCCTGGCCAAGGCGTCGCTCGAAGCCAGCGTCCGCTACCTGGCGGGTTCGCTGGGCCCTAAGGGCGTGCGCGTGAACGGCATTTCAGCCGGTCCGATCAAGACTCTGGCCGCCAGCGGCATCAAGGGTTTCGGCAAGATCCTGGGCTTTGTCGCCGAGCACGCGCCATTGCGCCGTAACGTCACGGTAGAGGATGTCGGCAATGCTGCAGCCTTTTTCCTGTCGGACCTGGCCAGCGGCATCACTGGTGAGATCACCTATGTCGACGGCGGCTTCTCACACGTCGTGGGTGGTATCGCCGAATAATCCGGTGATCGGCTCAAAAAAACGCCCGGTATAGCCGGGCGTTTTTTATTGGGAAAATCGAATTAATAGTGCTTATTGATGAACTGTCACCTCAACCCGGCGCGCATCGGCATCGTTGCCGCCCAGAGAGACTTGCGGTTTATCCAAAGTCACACGTGTCTCTTCCACCCCGGCTGCAACCAGCACTGCGCGCACCGCTTTAGCCCGGTCTTTCGACACTTCGGCGTTCACATCCGCGTTGCCGCTGGCATCGTGATAGCCGGAGACGGCAACCGTGGCAGCCTGGTTGCTTTTCAGGTAAGCCACAATCGCCGCGACATCCGTGGCGGCGCTGGCGGGTGCTTCCGATTTGCCTGTTTCAAAGAAAATTTTCACAACCGCTGGCACGGCTGCAGTTGAGGTATCTGCAGAAGCGGCGGCCGGAGCAGCGGCAGCAGCAACTTGCCCTGCTCCGGCAGCTGACGCCGACACGGTGCCCGCTGCCGTATTGCCGCCCTTGCCTGCGGTGATCCCGATATAGCTTGCTAGCAACAATACTGCCACCACCACGGCACCAACGATGGCCCATACAATTCCCAATGCCGCCTTTTGTTCGCTATCGTTATTATCCATATGACCGCTCCTGTTGTTGAATTGCAATTAATCGATTGTATCTGAAGATGCAAAACCCCAAAATGCACCATAAGCAACGGTACAGCCTCAAATCGGGGCCTAATTCACAGCAATCGCATGAATAAGGTGCATCAAATGTAAAAGTATTGTATTATCTTGTGCTGCGTTGCAATAACGAGCGCAGACAGTGGATTTCGGGATACCGATTGATTTTTGATCATATCGATTTTCGCCTACGCTGTAAAAACAATAAGTAGCTGCGCAAGCCTAAGCGTGTCCTGATCTCTGAGGGACATTGCATTGTAAAAGCCCTCCCGCCTTGTGTGTCGATCCTGACACCGTCCCGGCGCAAAGCTTTTGTGCCGAAATTTCTTTGTATTTGTTTCTTAGTCATTTCGTTGGTTGGCGTTGCTTTTTTGCGTTCGCTGCATTCGTCGCATTCATCGTTATCGATTGTTTGTACGATTTTTTGTAGCTCATGACGCTGCACTTTACGAAAGAAAAAAATGACTTTTGAATCACTAGGCCTCCACACGTCCGTTATCAAAGCACTGACCGAAGCTGGCTACACAAAACCAACAAGCGTTCAAGAACAAGCTATCCCTGCCGCTATCGAAGGCCGTGACCTGCTGGTTTCCTCGCAAACCGGCTCCGGCAAGACTGCAGCATTCATGCTGCCGGCACTCCACAAATTCGCTTCGGAGCAACAAGCTGCTCCGGATGCCGCTGGCAAGACCCCTAATCAAGAAATGCAAGCCTCCCGTGCACGCGGCGAGCGTCCACGTTTCAAGCCGGCACAACCAAAGATGCTGGTATTGACACCGACCCGCGAACTGGCCTTGCAAGTGACTACCGCGACCGACAAGTACGGTTCGCACATGAAGCGTATCAAGGCGATCTCGATCCTGGGCGGCATGCCTTATCCAAAGCAAATGCAATTGCTGGCCAAGAATCCTGAGATTCTGGTCGCGACTCCTGGCCGTTTGATCGACCATATGGAATCGGGCAAGATCGATTTCTCGCAACTGCAAATCCTGGTGCTGGACGAAGCTGACCGCATGCTCGACATGGGTTTCATCGACGACATCGAAAAAATCGTTGACGCTACTCCTGAGTCGCGTCAAACCATGTTGTTCTCGGCTACGCTGGATGGCGTTGTCGGTAACATGGCAAAACGTATCACCAAGAACCCGATGATCATCCAGATCGCCGGTTCGGCCACCAAGCACGAAAACATTCAACAGAAGGTTCACTTCGTCGACGATCTGTCGCACAAGAATCGCCTGCTGGATCACCTGCTGCGCGACGTCACCATGGATCAAGCGGTTGTATTTACCGCCACCAAGCGTGACGCCGACACTATCGCCGACCGTCTGAACATCGCCGGTTTCGCTGCTGCTGCTTTGCATGGCGACATGCATCAAGGCGCGCGTAACCGTACCCTGGATAGCCTGCGTCGCGGTCAGGTACGTGTCCTGGTTGCTACCGACGTTGCCGCTCGCGGTATCGACGTGCCAGCCATCACCCACGTATTCAACTACGATCTGCCGAAATTCCCGGAAGACTACGTCCATCGTATCGGTCGTACCGGTCGCGCTGGCCGCAACGGTGTTGCAGTATCGCTGGTGAACCACGCTGAAGGCGTCAACGTCAAGCGTATCGAACGTTTCACCAAGCAATTGATCCCGGTCGATGTGGTTGAGGGTTTCGAACCAAAGCGTACTGCTTCTGCTCCACGCTCGAACCACAAACCAGGCGGCTGGAAACCAGGCGACAACCGCGGCGGCCCGGCTAAACCAGGCGGCCGTACTTTCAGCAAGCCAGGCGCACCACGTAAAGAAGGCGGCGCTGGCGGCGGTTACAAGGGTAATCGTTCGAACGACAGCGGCGCACGTCGCTCGTTTGGCGACCGCTAAGTAACTAGGCGATCTTGATGGTCGCCTCGCAATTCTCGAAATAAATGAAAAGGCCGCTGGAAATTTCCAGCGGCCTTTTTATTGGACGCATCATAAGTAATACGGCGTAATCAATACTTCACGTCGACCACCCCAGCATCACCGCACCCAACGCGATCACCGCGCACGACAGCAATCTGCGTACAGTCAGCGCCTCCCCCAGGAACATGCGGGCAATCAATGCTGCAAACAATACCGAAGTCTCTCGCAAAGCCGAAACCGGCCCCATCGGCGCCAACGTGATCGCCCAAATCACAATGCCGTACGCCAGCAGCGACATCGCACCGCCGCCCAGGGCATTCCAGGTCGCGCGGTCACGTAATCCGATCTGCAGACGGCCGTGCATCGACAGGTAAATCACCAGCAACGGTATGCCATCCAGCAAGAACATCCAGCCGGCATAGGATGCGGCACTACCGGCCAGGCGCGAACCGAGTCCGTCGACGACGGTATAGCCTGCAATGAAAAGGCCGGTGGTAAACGCAGACAACGGCGCATCCCACTGCCGGCTGCCAGCCATGCTGGTCCCCCGCTTGAACTTGATTTGCGCCAGACTGACAATACCGAGCGAAATCAAGGCGACGCCAATCAACGTCAAGGTTCCCAGCTGTTCACCGGCAAAAAACGCCGCACCAAGCGACACCAGCAGCGGCGAAGAACCGCGCGCAATCGGATAAGACTGGCCGAAATCGCCGGCCCGGTAAGCGCGCACTAAAAAGAGGTTGTAGCCGGCATGCAGGGCCACCGACATGAGAATGTACGGCCAGCTGGCCGGCGCCGGCATTGGCGCCCAGATGACTATGGGAACAGCGGCTACGGCTGAACCGATGGTCATCAAGGTGATGGCCCATAAACGATCGCCGCTGCTTTTCAGCATCGCGTTCCAGGAAGCATGCAGCAAGGCTGCGCAAAATACCAAAGCAATCACGCCAGCCGTCATGCGCTAGCTCCGGGAGAACACGTTGAATACCTGATCATATATTTTGAATGACGGCGCCAGAATGATGATGCCAAGTGGCAAAACCGTACATTGTAAATGGTATGTCAGGTCTCCGCCTGCAGGTCACAGGCGGACACACATGAACAGCTACATGCCGACCCTACTCCGCGTGCGGCCGGAACTCAGATAATCCGCGATCGAATCCTGGGTAACTTCGCCCAGATAGCTATTGTCCTGGTCGATCACCGGCATCCAGCTGGTGCTGTGCTTGTACATTTTAGATAACACCACGCGCAGGTTTTCATCCGGCGCCGCACTGACGGTAAACGGCTTCATCTTGTCGATGCAAGCACCCTGCGCGCCGCGCGCGTCGCGCCTTGCCACATAACCTAATGCATGATTGTCGGCATTGGTGACTGTCACATAACGGTAATCGTGTTCATCCATTACGCCATATGCGGTCGCCATGCTGGTGTCTTCCCGCACCGTCGCAGAGTCGGCGGCGGCATCGCCGGCGCGTACCAGCAACAGACGTTTCAAGGTAGCATCCTGGCCGACGAAAGAGGCGACGAATTCATCCTTCGGACGTGCCAGCAGAGTATCCGGATGATCCACCTGCACCAGTTTGCCGGCGCGGAAAATTGCGATCTTGTCGCCCAGCTTGATCGCCTCGTCGATATCGTGGCTGACCATGATGACGGTCTTGTTCAGCTGGCGTTGCATCTGGAAGAATTCATTCTGGATCGATTCACGATTGATCGGATCGACCGCACCGAACGGTTCATCCATCAACAGCACCGGCGGATCTGCCGCCAGCGCGCGGATCACGCCGATGCGCTGCTGCTGGCCGCCCGACATTTCGCGCGGATAACGTGTCAGGAAACGCTTAGGATCGAGCGCCACCATCGCCATCAACTCGGTAGCGCGCTCATGACAACGTTTCTTGTCCCAGCCAAGCAGGCGCGGCACCACGGTAATGTTTTCTTCAATGGTCATATTGGGAAACAAACCCACTTGCTGGATCACATAACCGATTTTCCGGCGCAGGCTGACTTCATCGAGGTCGCTGGTATCTTCGCCATTCAAGAGCACACGGCCGGAAGTCGGTGCAATCAAACGGTTGATCATTTTCAGCGTGGTGGTTTTACCGCAGCCTGAAGGTCCCAGGAATACACAGATTTCACCTTCGGCAACCGTCAGGTTAACCTCGTCCACGGCTTTAACTTTGCTACCGTCTTTTTGTGTGAATACTTTACTGAGCTGGTCGAGTTGGATCATGATTTTTGCATTCCTTTCGGTGTAAGCAGCCGCTGCAGGACTTGCAGCAGCAGGTCGGCGACAATCGCCAGCAAACTGATCAGTACCGCGCCGACTACCAGTTTTTGCATATTGCTTTGGCTGATGGCATGCAGGATCAAGACGCCCAGACCGCCCGCGCCGATAATCGCAGCCACGGCCATCACGCCGATATTCATTACCACGGCGGTGCGGACGCCGCCGAGGATGACTGGTACCGACAAAGGTAAATCGACCAGCCGCAGCCGCTGCCAGAAGGTCATGCCGATGCCGATGCCGGCTTCCTTGATGTTGTGGTCGATGCCATCCAGCGCCAGATAGGTGTTGCGCATGATCGGCAACAACGAGTACAGGAATACCGCCGTAATCGCAGGCAGCGGCCCGAGTCCCTGGCCGAAGCGGGAAAACAACGGGATCATCAAACCGAACAAGGCGATCGACGGCAGCGTCAGGATCACGGTAGCCAGGCCCATCATCGGGCTGGCCAGCCAGCGATGGCGGATCATCACAATCCCCAGCGGCACGCCGATCAAGATGGCCAGGCCGACGGCAACGCCTACCAGCATCAGATGCTGGATGGTGAGATGCAGGATTTCAGGCCAGGCGCTTAGTAAATAATTAAACAATGTCATGTTGCATCCTCATCCTTATATCAAGCCTTCCGCGCGCAGAAAATCTGCGGCAACCTGCGCTATCGGCAACTGATCGATATCGACCTTTTTATTCATCTCGGTCATCTTGGCGGTATCGATCCTGGCTGACAGCGCGTTCAACTGTTCGGCGAGCTGCGGGTTGGCGTCCAGGATTTCCTTGCGCACCACCGGCACCGCACTGTAAAAGGGGAAGAAGCCTTTGTTATCCTGCAGCAGCTTCAGATTGAAGCCCTGGACCCGACCGTCTGAAGAATAGGTCAGCCCGACATTCAGCTGGTCGTTGTTCAAGGCGGTGTACACCAGGCCCGGATCCATCTGCTTGACCTCGCTTCGGTCCAGATTGAAGCCATACAGCGCTTGCAGCGGCGCCAGGCCGTCGGCGCGCGAAGCAAATTCAAAATCGACTCCCATCAGATATTTTTTATCGGGATCTTGCTGCCGAGCCTGGTTAATCTTGTTTGCCAGGTCTTCGATGGTATTCAAACCCTCTTCATCGGCGCGCTTGCGCGGCACAGCCAGCGCATAGGTATTGTTCAATGCAGACGGATTCAGCCAGACCAGGTTCTTGGGCGCATCCAGCGCCTTGACCCTTTGATAGGATTGATCCTGGTCCAGCTTCTCATCTATCTTGTTGTACACAATCAAGGCAGTGCCGGTGTAATCCCAGACGATATCGATTTGCCCGCTTTCCAGCGCCTGCCGCATGATGGTGGTGCCGAGGCCGTTCTTCAGATCGATGGTGTATCCCTTGGCGTTCAGGTATTGCTGCGTCATGGACGACAGAATCAATTGCTCGGTAAAGTTCTTGCCGCCGACCACCAGATTGGCTGCGCTCGCATGCGTCATGCCGAACAGGCCAAGCGTAAAAACCAGCAACGCACTTATATGTGACGCTGCAATGCGTGGCGCTGTAATACGCAACGCCGTAATACCTCGATTACTCATGTATGTTTCCTTTTCAGAATTGGCAGGCATCAGCGCAACAGCCCGCGTTTGCTCAGGTAGGCATTGCTGCCCAGCGAGACGATCGCATCCAGCATCAGCGCCAGCACCGCGGTGGCGGTAGCGCCCAGCAGCAGTTGCCCGTGGTTGTTCAGGTAGATGCCTGGGAAGATCAGGCCGCCCAGGCTTTCGCCGCCAATCAGGATCGACAACGGTGCGGTGCCGACAATGATCGCCAATGCGGTGCGCACACCGCCGACGATGATCGGCAGCGCATTCGGCAGCTCGACCCGAAACAACACCTGCAGCGGCTTCATGCCGATGCCCTTGGCCGCCTCCTTCATGGACGGCGAGACCTGCTTCAATCCTTCATAGGTATTGCGCACGATAGGCAGCAGCGCTGCCAGCCACAAGGCGATGATGGCCGGCTTGTCGCCGATGCCGAACAAGGCCAGCGCCAGCGCCAGTACTGCCATCGAGGGGATGGTGTTGCCGATATTGAAGATTTGCATCCACTTTTCGGCATGCCGCGCGAAATAGGGCCGGCTTAGCACGATGCCGGCAGGAATGCCGCACAGCAGCGCCAGCGACATCGACCAGCCGACCAGGATCAGGTGACGGCCGGTGTAATAAATCAGGTCGCCCTGGTATTGATGGATAACCGCGGGCCCGATCGACCAGCCAATGGCAGCCACGACCAAAATGGTGACGGCTGCGCCAACCATGGCGTTGCGATAGCGATTCGTCATGCTTACTCCCTTGCATATGCAGCGGCGGCACGGAACCGCATAGGCGTAGCCGGTACCTGTCAGCGCGACATACAACTTCAATTTTTTTATGATCTCGTCCGGTCTTCCCGCGGGGAGGACATTGAACAAGCCGACTGCCGCATGGGGCGGCAAAGAATGCGAGAACTTTCTCGACTTTGATGAAACTCCGGCGCTGCCGAAGCGTGAGACAACCCGCTGACGCGAGTCACGAAACCCAAAAATGTGCCGTTGAGGCAGCACGATGTTGTTGAGAGTTTGCCATTATAGCTAATTTCCTTGATGACGTCCAGTAATGGTATTGGCGAAAGCTATTACCGGAATGTCTTAAGATCAGAATAACGCAGGATTTACCCAATAAATGCCGGGAAAATTTGATTCTTATAGTAATAAAACGTGGGGAGATAGAGGGCGGATACAACTTGTCGAAGACGTCGCCATGGTTGGCTAACCATGGCGACGTCCTCGGGAGGGAGATAACTTAGAGCGCCTTGCGCAACTTGCTGGCAGCCGCAGCCAGTGCGGTAATGCGCGCCCAGTCGCCAGACTTCAGCAGTTCCTTCGGCGTCAGCCAGGAGCCGCCGACGCAGGCCACGTTTTTGCAGGCCAGGAAATCCGGCGCGCTATCCAGCGAAATGCCGCCAGTCGGACAAAAAGTCACGTCGCCCAAAGGACCGGCAATCGCATTCAACATGCCGATACCGCCCGCCGGCACTGCCGGGAACAGCTTCAACTGGCGAAAACCCGCTTCACGCGCAGCCATTACTTCTGATGGCGTCATCACGCCCGGCAGCAAAGGCAGGCCGCTAGACTTGGCGGCAGCGATCAGGGCAGGCGTCAAACCTGGAGAAACGCCGAACACCGCACCCGCGTCACGGGCCGCAACGAATTCGTCAGCCTGGGTCAAGGTACCGACGCCGACAATCGCGCCCGGCACTTGCTCGGCGATGGCCCGGATTGCCGGCAAACCATGCACCGTGCGCAAAGTCACTTCAAGTACCCGAATCCCACCGGCGACCAAGGCTTTAGCCAGAGGTACCGCATGTTCGATATCATCGATCGCAATCACCGGAATCACCGGCGATGCACGCATGATGTCTAACAGTTCGTTGCCATAAAGGAGATTTGTGGATGTCATATCGTTGCTTTCTGTGGTTGTTCAGAATGATCGGCGGATTCGGTGCCATGCAAAACAGGCGGCAAGCCAAAGCTGGTGGCGCCCTCTTCAGCCGCACTGACCGTGTTGCGGAACATCGCAAACAGCTCGCGGCCCATGCCGACGTGATTGGCAGACAAATCGGTCACCAATGGCTGGCGCTGCGCCCATTCTTCGGCAGGTACCAAGGCTTCCAGTATACCCTGCTCGGCATCCATGCGGATCATGTCGCCAGTCCGCACCAGAGCCAGCGGGCCGCCGGCCAGGACTTCCGGCGTCACGTGGATTGCCGCCGGCACCTTGCCTGAGGCGCCCGACATGCGGCCATCCGTAACCAGGGCCACATGGCGGCCGGCATCCTGCAAAATGCCCAGCGCTGGCGTCAAGGCGTGCAATTCCGGCATGCCGTTGGCACGCGGGCCTTGATGACTCAGCACCGCGATAAAATCGCGATCCAGTTCGCCGGCGCGGAAGGCTTTCATGAACGCTTCTTGCGAATGGAACACAACCGCCGGCGCCTGCACTACCCAATGCTCTTTCTTCACTGCGGAAATCTTGATGACTGAACGCCCCAGGTTGCCGGTCAGCAGGCGCAAGCCGCCGTCGGCAGAAAATGGCGCGGTCGCCGTCCGCAATACCGAGTCGTCACCGCTCAATGCCGGCGCCGGCTTGAACACGACCGACCCGCCTTCCAGGAAGGGCTCGGCGCAATGCGCGCGCAGGCTGTCGCCGAGGATGGTTTTGACATCTTCGTGCATCAAACCGGCATCCAGCAATTCACGAATCACGAAACCGGTGCCGCCGGCGGCATGGAAGTGATTGACGTCGGCATCGCCATTCGGATAAATCCGGGTCACCAGCGGGACGACGGCTGACAGCGCGTCGAAATCGTTCCAGTCGATGACAATCCCGGCGGCCTTGGCAATCGCCACCAGATGCAGAGTGTGGTTGGTAGAACCGCCGGTCGCCAGCAAAGTGACGATGGCGTTGACGATGCTTTTCTCGCTGACCACATGGCCAACCGGCAGGTACTGATTGCCACGGTCGGTGATCTTCAAAGCCTGGCGCGCCGCTTCGGCAGTCAGTGCGTCACGCAGCGGCGTATTCGGGGTGATGAATGCAGAGCCTGGCAGATGCAAGCCGAGCGCTTCCATCAGCATCTGGTTGCTGTTGGCGGTGCCGTAGAAAGTACAGGTGCCGGCGCTGTGATAAGACTGCGATTCCGCTTCCAGCAATTCGGCGCGGCCGATTTTTCCTTCAGCGTAGAGTTGGCGAATCTTCACCTTCTCTTTGTTGCTCATGCCGCTGGTCATCGGTCCACCAGGTATGAATACCGCCGGCAAATGACCGAAATGCAAGGCGCCGATCAACAGGCCCGGCACGATCTTGTCGCAGATGCCGAGATATACGGCGGCGTCGAACATGTTGTGCGACAGCGCAATCGCCGTCGCCATCGCAATCGCATCGCGCGAGAACAAAGACAATTCCATCCCCGGCTGCCCTTGCGTCACACCGTCGCACATCGCTGGCGTACCGCCGGCAAACTGGGCGACACCGCCGGCGGCGTGGACCGCATCCTTGATAATTTGCGGAAAGCGCTCGAACGGTTGATGTGCAGACAACATGTCGTTATACGACGACACGATCGCAATTGATGAACTTTTATCCTGTTTCAGTCTCAACTTGTCATTGGTTGGAAACGCGGCAAAGCCGTGTGCAAGATTGGTACATGACAGCGCTCCACGCTGCACATCCTGTCGGCGCGCATGCTCCAGGCGCGCCAGATAGGCGCTGCGATAAGGCTGGCTGCGGGCAACGATACGTTCGGTGACTTTGGCGACGCTGGCTTGAACAGACATGATTTGATCCTTGAAACAGTAGAGATTTGAAATTTTACTACAAAATAATGCGGCGACGTTAACTCAGCATCCTTTTTATCATCATTACCTGCGCATGACCGTATTTTTGAAGCAGGCAAGCCCTACCCAGGCAATTGCACTATTAGCCATACGACAAACTATCACGTTTGTCTGGAGAAAACGGCTGGCGACGTGGTTGAGAGAAAGTGCCAAACAACTCCAGACAGGTATATTACAAAATAATTTGTAGTGAAATTACCAGCAACGTTGTATAGTCGTATAAATTCCCGACTTACAATAAAGACTCCGGATATGCCACAACCAGCGCTTAATACTACCGCCAGCTTCCAAGCCTTGCATGCACATTACGCAGCAGTCAAAGATTTATCGTTGCGCGAACTGTTTGCCGCTCCGCCTTCCCCCCCCGCCTCGTCGCGCTTTGAACAGTTCTCGCTCAAGGCGGCTGGCTTATTCCTGGATTATGCAAAAAACAATGTGACGTCGGAGACCATGGCGCATTTGTTTGCCCTGGCCCGCGAACGCAAGGTCGAAACACAACGCCAGGCGATGTTTGCCGGCGCAAAAATCAATACCACCGAACACCGTGCCGTACTGCACACGGCCCTGCGGGCACCGCGCCTGCCGGCGCTGGATCTTGACGGCCAGCACATCAGCGCCGACGTGCATGCCGTCCTGCAGAGAATTCAGACATTCACCACCGCACTACGTTCCGGAGCATGGCTGGGATACAACGGCAAGCCGATCACGGATATCGTCAATATCGGCATCGGCGGCTCCGATCTCGGCCCCAAAATGGTATGCCAGGCGCTACGCCCTTATCAACGGGCCGACCTGCATCTGCACTTCGTCTCCAACGTCGATGGCGACGATCTTGATGCCGTGCTGCAGCAAGTCGATCCGCAAACCACACTCTTCGTAATTGCTTCGAAAACCTTCACAACAGCAGAAACCATGATGAACGCGCACTCCGCGCGCAACTGGTTTTTGCAGAATGCGACCGGCGCGCAAGAGTCTGATCTGCGCAAGCACTTCGTTGCGGTCTCCACCAATGTCGAGGGTGTCACAGCGTTCGGCATCGATGCCGCCAATATGTTCCCGTTCTGGGACTGGGTCGGCGGCCGTTATTCGGTGTGGTCGTCGATTGGCTTGTCGGTAGCGCTGGCGGTCGGCTTCGACCAGTTCAGCGAATTCCTGGCCGGTGCACACGCCATGGACCAGCACTTCCAAAGCGCGCCGCTGGAACAGAACATGCCGGTGATCCTGGCTTTGCTGGGCATCTGGTACCGCAATTTCTTCGATTACCGCTCCGTCTCGATTGCACCCTACCATCAGGATCTGGGAAATTTCCCTTCCTATCTGCAGCAACTGGAAATGGAAAGCAACGGCAAGCGCGTCACCCTCGACGGCCGTGCGGTTGATGCTGCCACCTGCCCGGTTATCTGGGGCAATGTCGGCACTAACGGCCAGCACGCTTACTTTCAATTGCTGCATCAGGGCACTGACATTACGCCGGTCGATTTCATCGCAACACTGACCGCCAGCCATCACTTGCCTGGCCACCAGGCCGCACTGCTGGCCAATTGTTTCGCCCAGTCGGAAGCGCTGATGCGCGGAAAGCATGCCGATGAAGTGCAAGCCGAAATGCAGGCCAAAGGCATGCCGCCGGAACAAATCGCTGCTTTGCTGCCGCATCGCACCTTCCCTGGCAATCGCCCTAGCAACACCATCTTGATGGAAGCACTGACCCCCGCCAACCTGGGCGCGCTGATCGCCTTGTACGAACATAAAGTATTCGTCCAGGGCCTTATCTGGGACGTCAACAGTTTCGATCAATGGGGTGTCGAGCTGGGTAAGGTTTTGGCAAGCAATATATTGAACGAACTGACTGCTGCTCCTGTCCCGCAAGGTCACGACAGTTCGACCAACGGCTTGATTGCGATGGCGCGTACGGCATTGTCATAACGGGGTTACATGTCATTCATACATTCTCGTCATTCCCGCGTTCGCGGGAATGACGAGGGTTTTAAAAAAGCGGTAGTAATTTATAGGTCTCACTTATCATGGCTCTTGCAGAATTTGATTTGGCAATCTTTGGCGGCACCGGCGACCTGGCAATGCGTAAGCTGCTGCCGGCAATGTATGCGCGCGACCGCGCTAACGATCTTCCGCCGGATGCACGCATCCTGTGCATCGGACGGCATGACAGCAGCGACGAAGACTTCATCAAGCACGTAGAGCGGGACGCCAAGCCGCACGTCAGCAAGGAAAGCTTCGATACCACCGTCTGGCAACGCTTTTGCAAGCGCATCAAGTATGTCGGCATGGACGCCACCGATGCAGCTTCCTACCAAGCCCTGGTCGAAGCCATGCGCCCTGACCACGCGATTACCAATGTGTTTTACCTGGCGACGCCGCCTAGCCTGTTCTCGAAAATCTGCAAGAACCTGGCTGCCAGCGGCCTCGCCACTTCCAACTCACGCGTGGTGCTGGAAAAACCTTTGGGCCGCGACCTCGCCAGCGCCAAGCAGATCAATGCCGAAGTCGGCCAGGTATTTGCCGAATCGCAGATTTTCCGTATCGATCACTATCTCGGTAAAGAGACTGTGCAAAACCTGCTGGCGCTACGCTTCGGCAATGTATTGTTTGAACCGCTGTGGCGCCGCGAATGGATTTCCGATGTACAGATCACCATCGCCGAGCAACTCGGCGTCGGCAACCGCATGGGTTACTACGAAACTTCGGGCGCCTTGCGCGACATGCTGCAAAATCACTTGCTGCAACTGCTATGTATCGTCGCCATGGAGCCGCCGGTATCGATTACTCCGGATGCAGTACGTGATGAAAAACTCAAAGTACTGCGTTCGCTAAAACGCTTCACGCCGACCACGCTAGCGCACAATGTGGTGCGTGGACAATATCGTTCCGGTCACGTCGAAGGTGTCGCCGTGCCAGGCTATCGCAAAGAGGCCGACGCCAATCCGCAGTCACGCACGGAAACCTTTGTGGCACTGAAGGCTGAAGTCGATACCTGGCGCTGGGCCGGCGTGCCGTTTTACCTGCGCACCGGTAAACGCATGGCCGATTCACTAGCCGAGATCGTGATTCGCTTCAAGACCATTCCGCATTCGATTTTCGCCCAGCCGAACAGCAGCTTCGAACCGAACTGCCTGGTAATCCGCTTGCAGCCGGATGAAGGCCTGACCCTGAACCTGATGGCCAAAACCCCGGGCGACGGCATGCGCCTGAAACCGGTCGAGCTGGAACTGAATTTCCGCGAAAGCTTCAAATCGCCGCGCATGGAAGCCTATGAACGATTGCTGCTGGACGTCTTGCGCGGCCAGTTGACCTTGTTCATGCGCAGCGACGAACTGGAAGCGGCATGGGAATGGGTAGAACCGATCCTGGAATTCTGGGATCAGGAAGAAGACGATCCGATTCCTTACACCGCCGGCACCTGGGGCCCGGCAGCGGCCAGCGCCCTGATTGCACGCGACGGCTTGCAATGGCGTGAAGAATCGCTGCCCGAACTGTAACCGGATCAGGACACAGAATGACAATGCTACTGGATGCGATCAAGACCCAGATCGACTTGCTGTCGAAGTCTGAGAAAAAGGTCGCATTGACCATTCTTGATAATCCACAGCTGGCGCTGGCAGAAAATATCACCGCCCTGGCCAAGAACGCACAAGTATCGGAACCGACGGTAGTGCGGTTTTGCCGCGCCATCGGTTACGAGGGCTGGCATGATTTCAAGCTGAAGCTGGCGCAAAGCCTGGCGGTGGCCCTGCCGGGCGCCAACGAAATGCTGGCGCAAGACGACATCGCCGCCGATCTGGTCAACAAGATTTGCAGCCGCTCGATTAACACCTTGCTCGATCTGCGCAACCATTTAAGCGCCGATGCGATCCAGCGAGCGCTGGATGTTTTGCTCAAGGCGAACAAGATCGAGTTCTATGGCCAGGGCACTTCGGGTATCGTCGCCGCGGACGCTCAACATAAGTTTTTCCGCTCCGGCGTCCCTACCGTCGCCTACTCCGATCCGCATATCCACAGCATCGCAGCCTCGCTGTTGCAGCCGGGCGATGCGGTGGTCGCCATCTCGCAGCGCGGCGGCAACGCGGCCCTGTTGCGCAGCGTCCAGCTGGCCAGAAAAGGCGGCGCGGATATCATCGTGCTTGGCCCCAGCGGCACGCCGCTGGCAGAACTGGCCACGGTGCTGGTGCCGATCGATCTGAGTTTCAATACCGATCCCTACACGCCCATCTCGGCACGCCTGGCGCATCTGGTGGTGATCGATATCCTGGCAGTCGGGCTGGCGCTCAAGCGAGGCCCTGAATTCCGCAAGAAAATGCAAAACGCGCAGAAAGCCTTGCAGCAGTTCGACATGCAGTTCGATTCGTTTTTCCGCTGATTTTTTGTTTTGTTAGTGGCGCGCTGCAAGCAGCCACGCACCTATAAAAATACCGACATGAAACCAACTTCTTCCCCTACCGACTATAGTGATCCCGAATTCCTGCGCGACCGGATGCGGCGTGACATCGCCTTCTTCCATCCGCGCGCGATCGATCCCGCCGGCGGATTTTTCCATTACCTGAACGACGACGGCAGCGTCTACGATGGCGCCAGCCGGCATCTGGTCAACAGCAGCCGGATGGTATTTTGCTACGCCCTCGCCTGGCGCCTCGACGGCAAGGAAGAATATCGTGCGGCAGCGCGGCATGGCTTGCGCTTTTTACAGGAACGGCATTGGCAGCCATCGTACGGCGGTTACGCCTGGGTGCTGGAAAACAATGTCGCTGTCGATCGCACCCAGCATTGCTATGGCCTGGCATTCGTACTGCTGGCGCATGCCCACGCGCTGCGCATCGGCGTCGACGAAGCAGCCGCCGGTATCGGCGCTACCTTCGAATTGATGGAAAAATTATTCTGGTCAGAGGCCGACGGCTTGTACGCCGACGAAGCTACACCCGATGGCGTTGTATCGTCTTACCGTGGACAGAACGCCAACATGCACAGCTGCGAGGCGCTGATCGCTGCATTTGAAGCCACCGGCGAAAAACGCTATCTGCATCGCGCCGAACTGCTGGCGCACAACATCACCGAGCGCCAGGCAGCGCTGGCCGACGGCTGGATCTGGGAGCATTACCACGCCGACTGGAGTGTCGACTGGGAATACAACCGCCACGACAGCAGCAACATGTTCCGCCCGTGGGGCTTCCAGCCCGGCCACATGACCGAGTGGTCGAAATTGCTGTTGCTGCTGGAGCGCCATCGCGCGCATTTGCAGGGCGACGCCGACTGGTTGCTGCCACGCGCCCGGGCGCTGTTCGATGTCACCATGCCGGCTGCCTGGGATCAGGAATCCGGCGGGCTGGTGTATGGGCTGGCGCCAGATGGCACGGTCTGTGACGGCGACAAGTATTTCTGGGTACAGGCAGAATCGTTAGCCACCGCTGCGCTGCTGGCAGCACGCAGCGGCGACCAGGCTTATTGGGACAGCTACAACAAATTGTGGGAATACAGCAGCGCCCATTTGATCGATCAGGAACGCGGCGGCTGGTATCGCATCCTGCGGCAAGACAACCAACGCTACGGCCCGGAAAAACCGCCGCACGGCAAAACCGATTTCTACCACCCGATGGGCGCGTACCTGGAATCGCTGGCGGCTGTCGGCAGCCCGCTTGAATAAATCACGCCCGAATAAATCCCACGTATATTAAACATCGTTAAACATTGCCTGGATGCTGTCATGCCTGAAACTAACCAATCCGTCCGTCCGTTCCCGCAATTCATCAGCGCTGGCGAAGCACTCACCGATTTGATACGGGTCGGCGCCGACCAATGGCTAAGCAAGACCGGCGGCTCGACCTGGAATGTGGCCCGCGCCGCTGCCAGCCTGGGCGTTTCCTCCGCTTTCGCGGGCGCTATCAGCCAGGACTGGTTCGGCGATGAATTGTACGCAGCCAGCCAGGCCGCCGATCTCGATCTGCGCTTCCTGCAGCGCTCCGCGCGCTCGCCCCTGCTGGCCGTAGTGTATGAAACCACACCGCCACAATACAATTTCATCGGCGACAACAGTGCCGACCTCTCCTTCGATCCCGCTGCACTGCCTGGCGGCTGGCAGCAGACTGCGTCATGGGTGCACTTCGGCGGCATCAGCCTGACCCGTTCGCCGCTGGCGGAACGCCTGATCGAACTGGCCGAGGATTTGCATGGCCGCGGCGTGAAAATCAGCTATGACCCGAATTTCCGCAACGTGATGGACCAGCGTTACGACTCCGTGCTGAAAAAAATGGCGCAGCTGGCGGACGTTATCAAAGTCTCGGATGAAGACCTGGCCGGCCTGTTCCGCACCGACGACACCGAGGCCGCCCTGGTAACGCTACGCGGTTTCAATCCTGATGCTACCGTGTTGCTGACCTTGGGTTCGCAAGGTGCGGCGATCCATGCCGGCGATCAATATTGGCAAGTGGCGCCGCCGCCAATCACCGTGGTCGACACGGTAGGCGCCGGCGACGCCGGTATCGCCGGCCTGATCTTCTCGCTGATACAGGAAACCGCCGCCGCTGCAATGTCTACGTCTACCTCTGCGTCAGTCTCATCCAGCCAGCCTGCGGCGCCGGACTGGCTGCAGCATCTGCGATTCTCCGTCGCCTGCGGCTCTGCCGCCTGCCTGAATGCCGGCGCCAAACCGCCGCAACTGGCACAAGTACGTGCATTGCTGGAAAAAAACTAGAATTGCGGCAAATTTCCTAGGGAGCCGTCCTGATTGCAGTTAAATGTATCAAAATTACTTGTAGTAAAAATACAGATTAAAAAATTTCTATAAAAAAACAAATACAAAAAACTGCAATTAAGGACATTCTCAATAGGCTCGTCAGCTGCCACAACTATGCATTACGCGCATGAAAATTCCATCAGTGCTGTAAATTAGCAACAGAAATATAGTAAAACTACACAAATAAAACAAAAATTTCATAAATCGGTTTACCATCCTTAACAACAAAGCAGTCGGCATTAATTGAACGCAAAGTACTGAACACTGGTACCAGCAATAACCAAAGTCCGATTCAAGAATTTCGAGCTACAGATGACTCGGAAAGCAGTGGTCAACGCCACATTTTTACTTAGGAGATGAAATGAGAAAATCCGTTCTGAAAGCCAAGCCACTCGCGATCGCCGCACTTCTGGCTTGCGCATTCGCTGGCCAGGCACAAGCGCAAACCAATGTAATCATCTATGGTCGCGTCGATGCTGGCATCAACTACCAAAGCAATCAAGTGGGCAAAGATGCAAATGGCAATACCATCCGTGGCGGCCAATGGGGCGTCGGCGGTAATGAATGGGGTACCAGCATGATCGGTTTCAAGGGCACCGAAGATCTGGGTGGCGGCCTGAAAGCGATGTTCACGTTAGAAAGCGGCTTCCAAGCCGACACCGGCCGTTTCAACGGTACCGGCCTGTTTAACCGTCGTTCGACGGTTGGTTTGAACGGTGGCTTCGGTACCGTTAAAATCGGTCGCGATCTGGCCCTGCCAAGCGACAAGGTATGGAGCATCGATCCTACCGGACAACAGAACATGAGTACTTCGACCTTGTTCAAAGGTCGTAACTGGCCACAAACCAGCAACCAGATTCAGTACATCACGCCAGACATGGGCGGTCTCTACGTGCACCTGATGTACGGCGCCGGCGAAGCTGCAGGATCGACTACACGCGGACCAGCTGGTTCAGGAATTGGTAACAGCACCGGTATCGCAGTTGGTTTTGTACAGCCTACTTATGAATTGCTGGCGATGTACGATACGGCACATGACGAAAATGGCACTTATGACAACTTGTTCTCACGTTCCAAGGAAATCACTGTCGGCGGCAACGTAACCTTCGGTGCTGCAAAACTGTACGCCGGCTGGCAAAACCTGTCGGCTCCGGCACAGGTCCTGACAACTAGCGGCATTGGCGCAGCCAACAAAGCCAATCAGTTCTGGCTCGGCGCCAACTACCAGTTGACCCCTGCCCTGACACTGATCGGCGCGGCTTATCACGTCAAGCTTAACCACGACGTCGGCAGCGCAAATCTGTTCATGCTGGGCACCAACTACAGCCTGTCCAAACGCACTCTGCTGTACGCGAGCATCGGCACTATCCGCAATGGTTCGAACACCGATTTCCAAGTTCAGACCGGCGACAGCACCGGCTTGACTGGACAGAACCAAAACACGTTCTACACTGGTATCAGCCACTCGTTCTAAGACAGCAAGCATCGATGGGCGCGCCGCTTGAGCTCGGCGCGTCGATTGACCTTGCCAGTACTACTGTGGTGCTTGCCGCGTGAGCGGCATTAGTGAAAGACGTCCCTGGGTAACTCCCAGATTTTGCCCATTCGCGTGCGAATGGGCATTTTTTATGGGCGCGGCATTTGCAACACTATTTACCAGTCACTAACCTGAAGCAGCATTGTTTTTATGATGCCCCTGTGCCAGAATCGCCAGGTCACAATCCGCCCAAGCCAAAAGCCAATGCAACCACTCTCCCCCCAAGAACGATTTTCACGACCGGCGATCCTGCTGCACTGGGCTATTTTCGTATTGGTGGCCCTGGCCTATCTGGCGATCGAAATGCGCGGCCCCAAAGGTAGCGCCTCACGCATTTTCTGGACCGCCACGCACTTCTGGGCTGGCTTTAGCGTGCTGATACTCTCTATCGTCCGGGTTGCCTGGCGCAGCTATCGCTCGCCGCCAGCGCCTGAGGCAGATCTGCCTATCTTGCAATTGCTGTCAAAAGCATCGCATCTGGCGTTATACATATTCATCATCGCCCAGCCCATACTCGGCATCCTGACCGTCAACCTCGGTGGCCATCCGGTCAACCTGCCCGGACTGGGCTCGTTTACGGTGATCGGCCCGGACCATGACCTGGCCAAGACAGTGAAAAACATCCACGAAACCCTGGGTAACGTCTTCTATTGGGTAATCGGTTTGCACGCCTTGGCGGCACTGTGGCATCACTTTGTAAAGCGCGACAATACCTTGCGGCGGATTATCTAGAGGGAGAAGATGCGGTGGCGTTGATGCCTTGCGCTGCTTATTTTCTTAAGAAAAAATAAGCAGCTGTGCAAGTAGGAATTACAGAAAATCGCAAGTACAAGTTACTACTTGATTACTTGATTACTTGATATGTGAAATCACATTCGGCGACAAGGTCACCTCCTGATCGCTACGCGCCGATTGCACCGGCTTGCCATCACTCTCGGCAGTCATCTTGTCGCTGGCCGATTCGCCCAACGAAGCGATATGCGTCAGGATGCCGCGCTTGGCTTGCCGCTGCAATTCTGCAAACGGACTGGAACGGTTGAGCGATACGCCCACGGCCAGCACGTCGATCAATAACAACAGCAAAATCCGCGAAACCATCGGAATATGCATCATGCTGCTTTCGTCGTGCTCGACCGCCAGCGTGTAATGTGCCCGCTTGGCCAATTGCGAATTGCTTGGGGCCAGGGCGATGATGGTGGCGCCGGAATGCACCGCAACCTCGACTGCCGGCGCCAGATGGCGCAAACGTCCGGAATTGGAGATCACCACTACGACGTCGCTGCTTTTCAGCATGGCGGCAGAAACTTCCTGCAACTGCGGATCGGTATAGGCCGAGGATGGAATCCCCAGGCGGAAGAATTTTTGCTGCGCGTCTTCCGCTACCAGGCCACAACTGCCGAAGCCGTAGAATTCGATACGACTGGCCTGGCTCAAGGCTTCGATCACCCGCGACAGGGTATCGGCGTTGAGGTTGTCGCGTACTTCCATCATCGCTGAAATGGTGTTGTCGACCACCTTGACGCCGACATCCAGCGACGAATCGCCGACGTGAACCTGGCTGTGCGCAACCGGCACCGTGCCAGTGACACCCGAGGCCAGCTTCAGCTTGAAATCAGCCAGGCCCTGGCAACCCATGGTGCGGCAAAAGCGGATCACCGTCGGCTGGCTGACATCGGCACGCCGGGCGATTTCTGAAATCGGCTCGCTCATTACGGCGCGTGGATGGGCCAGGATCAGGCCCGCAACCTTTTGCTCGGCGGGTGAAAACTGATCGCGCGCCTTGCGGATTTTTTCCAAGATAGGTACGGCGTTACCGCCACCGAGATGCTCGGACAGGATAGCTGCAACCCCAACGAAGGCTGGATAAGGCGCAGTAATGACAAAGGTCGGGACTTTGGCCAGGTAACTGCTGAAGCGCCCTTTGCTTTCGAAACGCGCGCGAAACGGCGAGCGTGCGAAATAATCGCCCAGGCGCGGCACCACGCCGCCGCCGATATACAAGCCGCCCAGCGTACCCAAGGTCACTGCAACGTCTCCCGCTACCGTGCCCAGCATCGCACAAAAACACTCCACTACTTCCATGCACAAGGGATCCCCGCCTTGTAGTGCGCGTTCGACGATCTGCGCAGTATGTAAGGGCTCAGGCTTGATGATTCCTTGCAAGTCGGCCAAGGCATGGTAAATCATCTCGATCCCGGGGCCGGAAACCAGGCGCTCGGCAGAAACGTGCGAATAAGTACGCCAGCAATAGGCCAGCACAGCCGCCTCGCGCGCATCGCCGGGGGCGAAGGTGACATGGCCGCCCTCGCTGCCCAGTGCAATCCAGCGTCCTTCAGTGGGAATCAACCCGCCGACGCCAAGTCCGGTACCGGCGCCAACCAGGCCGATCACGCCGCCGCTCAACGCCCGGCCACCGCCCACCTGGATGCAATGCGATTGCTCCAGATGCGGCAACGACATCGACAGTGCGGTGAAATCATTGACCACCAGCAGCGTGTCCAGATTCAGGCGGCGGCGTGTATTTTCAATCGAAAATTCCCAATGATGATTGGTCATCTTGATGTCGTCGCCTTGCACCGGGTTGGCGATCGCAATCGCCGCATGCCGCACTTGCGAACGGGCGCTGACAGGCACGTTGGCAGCCAGGTATGCCTCGACTGCCAGCGCAAATTCGGCGTAGTCGGCACAGCGCAAGGTCTGAATCGTGTCGATCTGGCCCGGCGCGCGCTCTAACCCGAAGCGCGCATTGGTGCCGCCGACATCTGCCAGCAGACGGGGGCCATCCAGATAGCTAGTTGCCGAATTCTCGCTAGCGCTCATGATCGTGGATGAAGACATGGTGTAAAACTTTCACTTAAATGCTAATACTGTTAGTAGGATGTGCGGTAGCGATTTTTCACACGCTTTGCCACGCTTTTCCGCACGTCTCAAATTTTTCAATCAGGCAACTCAACGATCTTCCGGCCACTGGGCTCCTGCACGCGCCATCATCGCAAACGATGCTGTCGGTCCCCAGCTGCCTGCCATGTAAGGTTTAGGCTGAGATGAACTGCTTTGCCAGTGGTGCAGCAGCGGCTCGACCCAGCGCCAGGCCGCTTCTTGTTCGTCGCGCCGCACGAACAAGGACAAATTTCCACGAATTGCATCGAGCAACAAACGCTCATATGCTTCTGCCCGGCGCTGCTTGAAAGCCTGGTCGAACGCCAGGTCAAGCGCTACCGGCTGTACCGTCATGCCATCGCCAGGCTGTTTTGCCAGGCAATGCAGTTGAATCGATTCGTCCGGCTGCAGGCGGATCACCAGGCGGTTGCTGCTGCCCCCGGCCTGCCCGCCCGGCATCGGCAAAATGGCATGCGGGATAGGCCGGAAGGTGATCACGATTTCTGCCGTGCGCTGCGCCAGGCGTTTGCCAGTGCGCAAGAAGAACGGCACACCGGCCCAACGCCAGTTATTGATTTCTGCATGCAGCGCGACGAAGGTTTCCGTATGCGATTGGGCGGCGACTCCAGGTTCTTGCTGATAACCAGCAACCGATTGCCCGTCGACCGCGCCCGACACATACTGGCCGCGCACTGCTTTAAGCTCCATGTCTTCCGGGGAAAACGGCTTCAATGCGCGCAATACACGTAACTTTTCGTCACGCACAGCATCCGCATCCAGCGACGTCGGCGGTTCCATCGCCACCATGCACAATAATTGCAGCAAATGGTTTTGCACCATGTCGCGCATGGCGCCGGTAGCGTCATAAAACTCACCGCGACCCTCAACGCCCAACTGCTCGGCAATCGTCAGCTGCACGTGCGCTACCGACTCGCGTCGCCATAGCGGCTCAAACAAGGAGTTGGCAAAACGCAAAGCCAACAGGTTTTGCACTGCCTCCTTGCCCAGATAATGATCTATACGATAAATCTGGTCTTCGGCAAACACGCGGGCTACCGCATCGTTGATCGCCCGCGAGGACAGCAAATCATGGCCGAGCGGCTTCTCCAGCACCAGCCGCGCCTGCGACAGATCGATATCGCTGGCGGCAAGATTGGCGCAGATCGGCTCGAACAACGATGGCGAAGTCGCCAGATAAAACACCGATACCGCTTTGCTGGCTGCCAGCGTCTGTGCCAGTAACCGATAACCGGCGCGGTCCAGCAGATCCAGCGGCAGATAAGTGATGCGCGCCAGAAAACTTTGCCAGAGCGCCTCGTCCTGCGCACCTGCCAGCCCGCTTTTCACATAGGGGATAGCGCTCTTGCTGACCCAGGCCAGGTAATCCTCCTGGCTGAAATCCTGCTTGGCGACACAGATGATGCGGCCGTCCTGATGCAACTTCCCTTCCCGATGGGCAACAAACAACGCAGGAAGAATCTTCCGCATCGATAAGTCGCCGGTCGCTCCGAAAAGCGTAAAAGTAAAAGGAATATGTGGTTGCATCAAAATTTTTGTAATAAATAAAAAACTTATATTGCAATATTAATGTAGCATTACTACAATTACAAGCGGCGAAAAGAGTAATTCAGGTATATTTGCAGGAAAATTCAAGATCGCATGTAGTTTTACTAGTTTTTGACATGATACACATGGACAGTGAATTGCGCAGGACTCAGGTGATGTGCAAGGATAGTGTCCTACGGCAATGAATCGCCAATGTGTGTGTGTAGAGGTTTGAAGTGAGAGTAAGAAAGTAGTGCCTTTAGTACCTACCATTTAGTACCTACCATTCAGGTAATTAAGTATTCATCGTAAGCATTCATCGCAAACACAACTGAACCAGGAGACAAGAATGAAACTGAGTCGAATAATAAAATCGGTATTCGCAACTACAGCGCTGCTGTCCAGCGCCGCCGCAGTTCACGCGGCAGAAGTAGAAGTGCTGCATTACTGGACTTCAGGCGGCGAAGCCAAATCGGTCGCCGAGTTGAAAAAAATCATGGAAGCCAAGGGCGTGACCTGGAAAGATTTTGCGGTTGCCGGCGGCGCTGGTGAAAACGCAACTACCGCACTGAAAGCCCGCGTCATCGCCGGCAGCCCTCCGACAGCGGCGCAGATCAAAGGCCCGTCGATCCAGGAATGGGGTCAAGAAGGCGTGCTGGCCAATATCGATGCGGCAGCTACTGCAGGAAAATGGGATTCGCTGTTGCCTAAGGTCGTCTCCAACACCATGAAGTACCAAGGCCACTATGTAGCAGCGCCGGTCAACGTGCATCGCGTCAACTGGCTCTGGATCAATCCTGAAGTCCTGAAAAAAGCCGGCGCCAAAACGCCAACTACCTGGCCTGAGTTTTTTGAGGCTGCAGACAAGATCCAGAAAGCCGGCTTCATCGCTGTCGCCCACGGCGGCCAGCCTTGGCAAGATGCGACGGTATTTGAAACCGTTGCGCTGGGCGTAGGCGGCGCCGATTTCTATAACAAGGCTCTGGTCAAGCTCGATCCGGCAACCCTGACCGGCCCGACCATGATCAAGACCTTCGATACCCTGGGCAAGATCAAGGGTTATATCGACAAGAACGCAGCAGGCCGCGACTGGAACCTGGCGACCGCGATGGTCATCAACGGCAAGGCCGGCATGCAATTCATGGGCGACTGGGCTAAAGGCGAATTTACCGCTGCCGGCAAAGTACCAGGCAAGGACTTCCTGTGCGTAGCAGCACCCGGCACCGACAAGTCGTACACCTACAACATCGATTCGATCGCCATGTTCAAGGTCAAGAATCCTGATTCGCAAAAAGCTCAGCTGACACTGGCAACCGCCATCATGAGCCCTGAGTTCCAGGAAATCTTCAATTTGAACAAGGGTTCGATCCCTGTGCGTCCTGATATCCCACGCACAAAATTCGACAGCTGCGCCATCAAGTCGATGGACGACATGGCTGCGTCCAGCAAAGCCGGCACGCTGGAGCCAAGCATGGCGCATGGCATGGCAGTCAATTCTGCGGTGCAAGGTGCTATTCTTGACGTGGTTTCCAAGTTCATGAATTCGAACATGACCTCGCAAGCTGCAGTACAGGCCCTGGCAAAAGCGGCAAAGACGCAATAAGTGTAATTGCTTGAGTGTTGTTGATATATTTTAATTAAATATCATTTACATATCATTTGTTCAATAGCGTAATAAGAGCAGGGGCCGAAGCGAGTAAGATCGTCTTCGGCGCCCGCCGCGCATGAAGGCATAGCAGCGCCACTGCCGCTATGCTTTACTTCTAGCGCCGGCTCTGATCCTGCTTCAGGAGACTTGCATGTCCGATCACACCCTCCCCTATACAGCTGCCGCTGTCGGGAGTTCAAGCAACACGCCCAAGCAGCAAGGGCGCATTGCGGCAATCGCCGATGCCTGGTTACCGCGCATCGTACTGTCGCCTACAATCATCCTGTCACTGGTTTTTGTCTATGGCTTCATTGGCGTCACCGCCTGGCTGTCGTTCACCAATTCACGGATGCTGCCGAACTACGAAATTTCCGGCTTCAATCAATATGTCACGCTGTTCGGCCTGGATCGCTGGTGGGTTGCTGCCGCCAACCTGGGCATTTTCGGCGGCCTGTTCATTCTGTTCTGCCTGGCCATCGGCCTCATCATGGCGATCTTCCTGGACCAGCAAATCCGCGGCGAAGGTGCATTGCGCGCGATCTACCTGTATCCGATGGCGCTCTCGTTCATCGTTACCGGCGCCGCCTGGAAGTGGATTCTGAATCCAGGCCTCGGCCTGGAAAAAATGATGCACGACTGGGGCTTCGCCAACTTCCATTTCGACTGGCTGGTGAATTCCGATTTTTCGATCTATACGGTGGTGATTGCCGGCGTCTGGCAATCTTCCGGATTCGTGATGGCCTTGTTCCTGGCCGGCCTGCGCGGCATTGACGACAGCATCATCAAAGCGGCCATGGTCGACGGCGCCAGTTTGCCGACCATCTATCGACGTATCGTGATTCCGGCGCTGCGGCCGGTGTTCTTCAGCGTGTTGCTGGTACTGGCCCATATCGCCATCAAGAGCTTTGACCTGGTCATGGCGCTGACCGCGGGCGGCCCCGGAACCTCTTCCGACCTGCCGGCAATTTTCATGTATCAATTCTCCTTCTCGCGCGGTCAGCTTGGCGTAGGTGCAGCCTCGGCCATGATGATGCTGGCAACCGTACTCGCAGTGCTGGTGCCCATGATGTACCTGGAAACCAAAGGAGCGCGCAATGGCCGCTAACAGCACCAGCAACACTATCTACAACGAAAACAGCAAGCTCAGCGTCGGCCGCGTAGTGATTTACGCCTTGCTGGTTTTGGTTGCACTGTACTATCTGGCGCCGCTGTACGTGATGTTGAGCACCTCGGTGAAAACCCTGGACGAAATCCGTTCCGGCAATTTGCTGTCGCTGCCGATGGCGCCGACCGGCGCAGCCTGGAGCAAGGCATGGAGCACCGCGTGTACCGGCGTCGACTGTAACGGCCTGGAACCGTTCTTCTGGAACTCGATCAAGATATCGGTCCCGGCCGTCTTGATTTCTACCCTGGTCGGTTCGCTTAACGGCTACGTGCTGGCGCACTGGCGCTTCCGCGGTTCGGAAATCCTGTTCACTGCCTTGATGGTGGGCTGCTTCATTCCATTCCAGGTAGTGATCTTGCCGATGGCGCGCCTGCTGGGCACCGTCAACCTGGCCAACACCACAACCGGCCTGGTATTTGTCCATATCGTCTACGGTATCGCCTTTACCACCCTGTTCTTCCGCAATTACTACGTGACGGTACCGGAAGAGCTAGTCAAGGCGGCGCGGATCGATGGCGCGGGCTTCTTCATGACCTATCGAAAAATCATTTTCCCGTTGTCGCTGCCGATTTTCATGGTCTGCTTCATCTGGCAATTCACGCAAATCTGGAACGACTTCCTGTTCGGCGTGGTGTTCGGCGGCTCCGACGCCAAACCGGTCACGGTGGCGCTGAACAACCTGGTGAATACCTCTACCGGCGTCACCGAATACAACGTCAACATGGCGGCGGCGATCATTGCCGCATTGCCGACCTTGGTGGTGTATCTGCTGGCTGGTAAATACTTTGTGCGCGGCCTGACTGCTGGTGCGGTCAAGGGTTGAGAATAAAATTTAAGGAATGATTTAATAATGGCAAGCTTATCAATTCGCAATGTGCGCAAGGTTTACCCGAACGGCAATGAAGTCCTCAAAGGCATCGACCTTGAAATCGAAGACGGCCAGTTTCTGATCCTGGTCGGCGGCTCCGGCTGCGGCAAATCAACCCTGCTGAACATGATTGCCGGACTCGAAACGGTGTCCGAGGGACAGATCATGATCGGCGACCGCTGCGTCAACGATGTGCCGCCCAAAGAGCGCGACATCGCCATGGTGTTCCAGTCCTATGCCCTGTATCCGACCATGACGGTGCGTGAGAACATTTCGTTTGGCCTGGGCATCCGCAAGGTACCGAAAGCGGAACAAAAGCAGATCGTCGAACGTGTCGCCACCACGCTGCAAATCACGCACCTGCTGGATCGCAAGCCGGCGCTGTTGTCCGGCGGACAGCGGCAACGCGTCGCCATGGGCCGCGCGATCGCACGCGATCCATCGCTGTTCCTGTTCGATGAACCGCTGTCCAACCTGGATGCCAAGCTGCGGGTCGAGATGCGTGCGGAAATCAAGCTGATGCATCAGCGCCTGGGCAGCACCATCGTGTATGTCACGCATGACCAGATTGAAGCGATGACCCTAGGCGACCGTATCGCCGTGATGAAAGACGGCGTGGTGCAGCAGTTCGGTAGTCCGCAAGAGATCTATGACAACCCTAGCAACCTGTTCGTAGCTGGTTTCATCGGCTCGCCGTCGATGAATTTCATGCGCGGCAACCTGGTGGCGAATGGCCATGGTCCTGCATTCGAACTCGAGCATGCTGGGCAGAAAACCCTGCTGCCACTGGCGCCGGCGCAAGCGCAAGATCCGAAAATCGCTTCCTGGATCGGCCGCGAGATCATCCTTGGCATCCGCCCGGAACACGTCACAGATGCTTTAAGCGCACGCGGTTCGGAATCGCATGACAGCAACGGCAACTATCATCCGACCGAAGTCAGCTGCACAGTGGAGCTGACTGAACCTACCGGCCCGGATACGCTGGTGTTTACCAACTTCAATAACGCCCGCGTAACTTGCCGTACGCATCCGCGTGCCGCGGCTAAGCCTAAGGATAAGATGCAACTGGCGTTCGACCTTTCGAAGGCGGTTCTGTTTGATGCCGAGACTGAGGATCGGATTCGCTGAAGGTGGGAGAGGCAGAGCTGCGATGCAGACCGGTGACACAGATCCGCCAGATCAGAATATAAGGTAATACTGATCTGGCCACTGTTCATCGGTCCATCTGTGTTGGGCAGGCATAAATTGCGTAGAATGGCAGGAAAGTGTTTCGCTGTCGTTCCGCGCTGTAATTCCGACTAACAGTTCTGTTTTTCTATGCTGCCATGAACCAACTCGAACAACTCAAGCAATTCACCACCATCGTTGCCGATACCGGCGACTTTCAGTCCATCCAGGCGTTTGCGCCGCGCGACGCCACCACCAATCCGTCGCTGATCCTGAAAGCGGTGCAGAAGCCGGAATACCAGCCGTTGCTGAGCCAGACCGTGAAGGCGCACAGCCAGCAATCGACTACCGACATCATCGATCATCTGCTGATCACATTCGGCAAAGAGATCCTGAAAATCATCCCGGGCCGGGTTTCAACCGAAACCGATGCGCGCCTGTCGTTCAATACCCAAGGCACCATCGATAAAGGGCACGCCCTGATCAAGCTGTATGAAGCCGCCGGCATAGACCGTGAACGGGTGCTGATCAAGATCGCCTCTACCTGGGAAGGCATTCGCGCTGCCGAAGTACTGCAAAAGGCCGGTATCCATTGCAACCTGACCTTGTTATTTTCATTGCCACAAGCGATTGCCTGCGCCGAAGCTAACGTGCAGCTGATCTCGCCATTCGTCGGCCGTATCTACGACTGGTACAAGAAATCCAGCGGCCAGGATTACACCGGCGCCGACGATCCAGGCGTGCAGTCGGTCAAACAGATCTACAGCTATTTCCGCAAATACGGCTACGCCACCGAAGTCATGGGCGCCAGCTTCCGCAATACCTCGCAAATCGTCGAACTGGCCGGTTGCGACCTGCTCACCATCAGTCCCGACCTGCTGCAGAAACTGGCGGAAAGCGACGCTCCGGTCAGCCGCAAGCTGAGTCCGGAAGCTGCGCAACTAAGCACTCAGGAAAAAATCGACATGGACGAAATCACGTTCCGCACCATGTTGAACGACGACGCAATGGCGACAGAAAAACTGGCGGAAGGAATACGCCAGTTCAGCGCCGACGCAGTCAAGCTGGAAAAAATGGTAGACGCTTTGCGTTGATGATCGCCTGCGCAAGCCGGCACATCGCTGCAATGTTATAAAAAAATGGCCTCAATGTGAATTGGGGCCATTTTTTTGTTTGCTTACTTATTTGCTTACTTAGTGTCTACTTGAACACCACCGTCTTGTGCCCGTTGAGCAAAATCCTGTGCTCGATAAACCACTTCACCGCCCTCGCCAGCACCACGCATTCAACGTCGCGCCCGATGGCAGTCAAGGTCTCAGGTTCCATCGCGTGATCAACCCGTGCTACGTCCTGTTCGATGATCGGACCTTCATCCAGATCGCCGGTGACAAAATGGGCTGTGGCGCCGATCAGCTTCACGCCGCGATCATGCGCCTGATAGTAAGGTTTGGCGCCTTTGAAACTAGGCAGGAAGGAATGATGGATATTGATTGCCCGCCCCGTCAGCGCAGTGCACATGGCAGGCGACAGGATTTGCATATAACGCGCCAACACCACCAGATCGATATTATTGGCCTCCACAATTTCCATCACCCGCGCTTCCTGCGCCTGTTTGGCTGCAGCTGAAGCGCCCGCGGCGAGCGGCAGATGGTGGAACGGAATGTTATAGCTGGCGGCCAGCTGATAAAAATCGGTGTGATTCGAAACGATCGCCGAAATTTCTACCGGCAGCAAGCCGCTTTTGTAGCGGAATAGCAGATCATTCAGGCAATGGCCGATTTTCGACACCATCAGCATCATGCGCGGCTTCTTGTGCGCATCATGCAATTGCCAATGCATTTGCATGGTATCGCCGAGAGTAGAAAATTCTGCCCTCAGGCGCTCATCGGTAATCGTTGCATCCTCGGAGGAGAAATGCACGCGCATGAAAAACAATGCGGACTGGGCATCGCCAAACTGGGCTGAATCGATGATATTGCAACCGTGGTCCGCCAGGAAGCCGGAGACGCGATGGACGATTCCGCGCTGATCGAGGCAAGATAAGGTGAGTATGTATTCTGGATAGCTCATGATTTTGTGTGAGGCGGGAAGCGCTTTAGCGGTGAGCCAAAAGCGCTATTGTCGCATGCCTGCCTGCACATGACAAAAAAACCAGGGTGGCTTTGACGCCACCCTGGTTAATTGGGTACAAACAGCTACGTATCTACGTATGAGCACGCCACGCGCGACAAGTTACTCCCGGCCGCTTACGGTCGGATAAGTTACTAGCCCTGCGCTGCTGTATAGGCAAGGCCGGTCAGCCTGGAGGCTGACCTGACGTTGTTAACCTTATGCTACGGCAGTAACCGCAGCCGGCTTGACGCTGGCTGGGCTGCTGGTGCCAACTTGCACTTCACCAGTCAGTTGGCCGCCTTCTTCGATGACAACCTTGCCATAACGGATTTTGCCGGAAACCTTGCCGGTCGAATAAATCACCAGCTTTTCACGAACAGTCAGGTCGCCATCGAATTCGCCGTAGATTTCGGCCAGGTCGATTTCAGCCGAACCCTTGAATGCGCCTTTTTCGGCGATATGGATGACGCGCGAATTCATTGTCGCTTCAACCCGGCCTTCTACCACCAAGGTGTCGCAATCGGTAATTTCAACGCCCTTGAGCTTGATGTTCGGACCGACGATCAGTTTGCTGCCGACTTCATTGGTGCTGGACGCCGAGTGATTGACTGGAGTGCTCACAGGATTGCTAGCCTTTGGAATGTTCGAAGTACTGCCGGAAGTCAGGTTGCTGCTGGCACTGAATGGTGAATTAGGTGTTGGTGTTTCGCGCTTGCCGCCGAAAAATGTATCTGATTTAAGCATGGGATCTCCTGAATGGTGTTGCGTGCACTAATGGGCCAGCGCTGTCACATAAAAAATGAAAATAAGATAAGCAAATACCGAATTAGACAAGGTATAAGACTGAGGTCTCCAGCTTTCGAGAAGATCGTCCGCAAAAAGTTCATGCCTAAAATCATTAATTTGTAACTGTCGCTCAGATGCGGCAACTGGAAAAATCGATTCCATTAGCTTTTGATTATCAATCATTTATCTTCTTCGCGTACGATAAATAATCACAAGACAAGCATAAGCACGCGCTTGATATTTCTATGACAATGCCGGCATGCGCTCAACCGGCAAACCTGTGGCGGCAATGCGTTACAATCTTGGAATCCGTTTCCGTTATCAAGAAAAAAATGCGCCAATACCTAGATCTCATGCGTCATGTGCAACAACATGGCACCGTCAAGACCGACCGCACCGGCACCGGCACCCGCTCGGTATTCGGCTACCAGATGCGTTTCAATCTGCAAGACGGCTTTCCCTTGCTGACGACTAAAAAACTGCATCTGCGATCGATCATCCATGAGCTGATCTGGTTTCTGGCCGGCTCTACCAATATCCAGTATTTAAAAGACAATGACGTAAAAATCTGGGACGAATGGGCCGATGCCGACGGCAACCTGGGGCCGATCTATGGCTATCAATGGCGCTCCTGGCCAACCCCGGCTGGCGAACATATCGACCAGATCAAGCAAGTGGTTGAACAAATCAAGAACAATCCGGATTCGCGGCGGCTGATCGTCTCGGCCTGGAATGTGGCCGATATCCCGCAGATGAAACTGCCGCCCTGCCACGCCTTCTTCCAGTTTTATGTCGCCGACGGCAAGCTGTCTTGCCAGTTGTACCAGCGTAGCGCGGATATTTTCCTTGGGGTGCCGTTTAACATCGCCTCCTATGCATTGCTGACGCATATGATGGCGCAGCAATGCGGACTTGAGGTGGGCGATTTTATCTGGACCGGCGGCGATTGCCATTTGTATTCCAACCACACGGCGCAAGTCGAAGAGCAGTTGTCACGCACGCCGGGCCCGCTGCCGCGTTTGGAAATCAAGCGCCATCCGGAGTCGATTTTCGATTATCGTTTTGAGGATTTTGATATCGTCGATTATCATCCGCAGGCGCACATCAAGGCGCCGGTGGCTGTGTAGGCTTCCAGAAATCGGGGCTCGCCATTCGTTGCGAATCGACGACTTAGTGATCTGGGGTCGGAGTCAACTTTCGCAGGTTTTATCGCGAAATTTGACTCCGACCTCACATCACGGCTTCGGAGAAAGGCAGTTCACTTTTCGCAGGTTTGTTTCTTTGCGTTTTGACTGCTTCTGCTCCGTGGTCCACTAAGCGGGGTCAGAGTGAAGTTTCGGCGGTGAATCATGCCGAAAGTTCACTCTGACCCCGGTTAGTTCTGGCTGCTCGTCGCGTGGACCGTAAAAACCATTCAAGAAGCCGATATTTCTATTTTACCTTTACACACCCTACGTATCAGCTGCCTCGTGTTGGCTCTACAACAGGTTTGGCGGCGGGCACATCCTGCCAGCCGCCGCCCAGGGCCTTGTATAGCGACACGGTGGCTTTCAGGCGCTTCAGCTTGATCTGGCCGAGTTCATTCTGCACTTCCGACAACGAGCGCTGTGTATCCAGTACCGTCATCAAATCCTCGGCGCCGACGCGATAACGGATTTCGGAAAGGTCGAAAGCAAAACGCGCCTGCTCCATTTCCGTAATTTTCAGCTGGCGTTGTTCATCCAGGCTGCGGATTTGCCCCAACGCAGTGTCGACTTCTGACAGCGCGGCAATCACGGTCGAACGATAGATCTGCACCAGCTCCTGCTTCTGCGCGATCGCCAGGTCACGTGCGCTGCTGAGGCGGCCGGCGTCGAAAATCGGCGCGACCAGTCCGGCGCCCAGGTTGGCCAGCATGTTAGGCCCGTTAAACAGCGACAGTAAAGCATTGCTTTGACCGCCGGCCGAACCGGTCAGACGGATGCTGGGAAACAAGGCGGCGCGCGCTGCCGCAACGTTGGCGTTGGCTGCTGCCAGCTCTGCTTCGGCATGACGGATATCCGGGCGGCGTGACAACAGTTCCGACGGTAATCCGGGAGTTACCTGCGGCAGTAAAATGTTGGCGAGTCCTGGTTCGTTGACAGTAAAAGTCTGAGGCGGCCGCCCCAACAATATCGCCAGCGCTGTCTGCGCTTCACGTTCCTGCTGCTTCAGATCGGGAATCACGGCCTTCTGCCCGGCCACCGCCGAGCGCTGCCGCGCCAGATCCAGCGGCGATGCCGAGCCGGCGCGACTTTGCGCCGCTACCAGTTTCAGTACGCGCTCTGCATTGTCGACGTTTTTCTGTGCGATTTCGATGCGGTCGCGCAGCGACAGCACCTGCAGATAAGTCGATACGATGCCGCTGGTGACGGTCAACGCCACCGTTTCCCGGTCATAGCGATTCGCTTGCAAAGACGCTTCGGCGGCGGCCAGCCCTGCTCTGTTTTTACCCCAGAAGTCAACTTCGTAGCCAATTTCAACCAAGCCGCTGGTAGAAGTAACAGCACTACCGCTAGAGGCCAGCGGCAGTGCGCGATTAACGCTGGTTGAAAAATCCGCGTTCGGCAGCAACGGCGCGCCGGCAATCCGTGCTTGCGCCTCTGCTTGCCGCACGCGCGATATGG
The DNA here is from genome assembly GCF_900113705.1 of Collimonas sp. OK307. Classification (GTDB taxonomy): domain Bacteria; phylum Pseudomonadota; class Gammaproteobacteria; order Burkholderiales; family Burkholderiaceae_D; genus Collimonas. The sequence continues at coordinate 46,256 of NZ_FOQI01000012.1, forward strand.
CAGCGGCAATTTCCAGGTTGCTGGCCTGCCCTTGTGTCACCAACAGGCTCAATTCGTCGCTGCCAAACAGCTTCCACCAACTGCTGTCGGGCCAGTCCTGCTCACCGTTGTTGGCGGACAGATCCCAGCTCTGGGGAATCTCGACGCTGGGAGTCGCTTCCCGGATCTCCATCTGGTTTGCACATGCTGTCAACAACAGCAATGCGCTTGCACAAGCGGCAGCGACGGGCCAGCGGCGGCGAGAGAAATAATTCATTTGCAGTTCCCTCAATGCGCTTTAGGTACCGATGCAGCCGGTGACGGCGTGGCATTTTTTATCGCCGGCGCGGGCATCGGGGCCGCTGCAGGGATCGGGGGCGCCGCAGGGACAACTACCTGCTCGCCGGGCTCCAGTCCCGCCAAAACTTGCGCCACCTGATCATTGCGAATGCCGATTTTTATCTTGCGCGGACTGGCTTGCGGGTTGGCTGTCGGATTAGCGCCAGCTACACTCACCACGTAGCTGCCATCGGCTTCCGGCTTACCCAACAATTTCACCGGCAATATCACAGCATCGTGCGCCTGGGCCAGCACAAAGCGCACTTGCGTGCTCATGCCGCTCATCAGTTCTTCTTGCGGATTATCGACCTCAAACAAGACATTGTAAAAAGTCTGCTTGCCTTGTTCGCCCGAGCCATCGGCTGGTACCGGGATCACCTGCCGCAATTTGCCAGACCAGCGCTTGCCGGGATAGCCGGGAGTAGTGAAATACGCCGTCATCCCTTTGTGTAGCAGCGGCACGTCGATTTCCGCCACCCGGGCTTGCACCGTCAACCGGCTCAGGTCAGCAATACGCAACAGCGGCACCGCCGCCTGGCCCGGGCCGATCACCTGGCCGGTACGCGCTGCCACCGACACCACGGTGCCGCTAATCGGCGCCAGCACCTGGGTGTGGCTACGGGTCTCTTCGTCGTCTTTCAAGGTTGCCTCGATCTGGCGAATCTGGGCATTGATCGCCTCAACCCGGGCCGAAGCGGAATACATGCTCATGCGGCTGGATTCGTAGGATTCTTCACGCGTGGCGTTCTCCGCTTTCAACTGCGTCTGGCGTTTGTACTGCAATTCGGCAAAATCCAGCTGTGCCCGCTGGTCTGCCAACTCCGCCTGCAATCTGGCCAGTTGGGCGCGATTGCTTTCCAGTCGCGCCGACGGCAAGGTCGGCGTGATCTCGACCACCATCTTGCCGGATTTGACATCGTCGCCCACCATCACCAGCACATCCTTGATCTGCCCCGACACCTGGGCCACGACATCGCTGTATTTATGCAATTGCAATTTACCGTTGGCAAACACCGCTTGCTCGATATCGCCGCGCCGCACCACCTCGGTCTGCAAAGGGACCGGCACCGGCTTGGGTGCCGGCGGCGGTTTGTGCCAGAACGCTCTCCATACCAGGAACCCCGCTCCCAGCGCAATCAGGAGCGCCAGGATTGCGGTCAGCCAGCGCCGGCCGGAGTGGCCTGGAGTGGATGGCAAAGCAGATTTATCGGTTGATTCAACAGTCATTGGAGCAAACTCAAAGTACAAACTCAGGATTCATCAAATTTCAGTGGCAACGTACAATTTCTTGTTCGCCTTAAGCTAACACAGCCTGAGTCTCGCCCGGCAACTCATCTTCATCTATCTCTTCCCCAAGGAAGCCGCCGCTCTGATGCGCCCACAAGCGCGCGTACAGGCCGCCGCGTTCCAGCAAGCTGCGGTGATCACCCTCTTCGACGATACGGCCCTTGTCGAGTACGACCAGGCGGTCCATGGCGGCAATGGTCGACAGCCGATGGGCAATCGCCACAACTGTCTTGCCTTCCATCAGCCGGTACAGGCTGGCTTGAATCGCCGCTTCGACTTCCGAATCGAGTGCACTGGTAGCCTCATCCAACAGCAGGATCGGCGCATCTTTCAGCATCACGCGCGCGATTGCAATCCGCTGCCGCTGGCCACCGGACAGCTTGACGCCGCGCTCGCCGACATGGGCGTCGTAGCCGGTGCGGCCTTTAGGGTCGGTCAGGGTCAGGATAAATTCATGCGCCTCCGCCCGTTGCGCCGCCACCAGCATGTCAGCGTCGGTGGCGTCAGGGCGACCGTATAACAGGTTGTCGCGCACCGAGCGATGCAGCAGCGACGTATCCTGCGTCACCATGCCAACCTGCGCCCGCAAGGTGTCTTGCGTAACGTGGGCAATGTCTTGGCCGTCGATCAGTATGCGGCCTTGTTCAACGTCGTAGAAACGCAGCAGCAAGTTGACGATGGTCGATTTGCCGGCGCCGGAGCGGCCGACCAGGCCAATTTTTTCGCCGGGACGGATATGCAGGGACAACTGATCGATCACGGGCCGCTGGCCGCCATAGGCGAAACCGACGCGCTCGAAATCCACCGTACCTTGCTTCACTTGCAATGGTTTGGCATCAGCTTGATCCTGTACCGCATGCGGGCGCGACAAAGTATTGATACCGTCCTGCACCGTGCCGACCTGTTCAAACAACGAGGCAAACTCCCACATGACCCAATGCGAAATGCCGTTCAGGCGCAAAGCCATCGCCGTCGCCGCAGCCACCGCACCGATACCGACCTGGCCCTGGGTCCATAACCAGAGCGCGGCACCGGCAGTGCTCAGGATCAGCAACATGCTCAAGACGTGGTTGACGATTTCAAAACCGGTCACCAGACGCATCTGGCCGTGCACAGTCTGCAAGAATTCCTGCATCGCCGAGCGCGCGTAACCTGCTTCGCGGCCTGCATGCGAGAACAGCTTGACGGTAGCAATGTTGGTGTAGGCATCTGTGATGCGGCCCGTCATCAACGAGCGCGCATCAGCCTGGGCTTTAGCGACCTTGCTCAGTCGCGGCACGAAGTGACGCAAGGCCAGGCCGTACAACACCAGCCAGCTCAGGAACGGCACCAACATCCAGCCATTAAAGCTGCCGACCACCGCCACCATGGTGAAAAAATAAATCACCACGAAAACCAGGATATCGCACAGGATCATGCAGACATCGCGCACCGCCAGCGAGGTTTGCATGACTTTGGTCGCAACCCGGCCGGCGAACTCGTCCTGATAAAAATTCATGCTTTGATTCAGCATCAGGCGATGGAATTTCCAGCGCAACAACATCGGGAAATTTCCCGCCAGCGCTTGCTGCTTGAACATGCTTTGCAAGGCGACAACGATCGGACTTGCCAGCAATATTCCCGCCAGCAGCAGCAGATTGCCACTCTCGTGGGTCCACAAAGTCGACGGCTCGACGTGGCCCAGCCAGTCGACAATCCGTCCCATCATGGCGAACAACAAGGCTTCAAACGCACCGGTAACGGCGGTCAGCAAGGTCATGGCAATAATGTAAGGGCGCAAACCCTTGGTGCAGGCCCAGACAAACGCAAAAAAGCCGCGCGGCGGCGGCGTCATGACGGCATCCGGATATGGATGCAACAGTCTTTCGAACCATCCAAACATGGAAATACTCCAAAATAGGCAGGGCAAAAAAATGCCCAAGCCCAACAGTATATTGTAAATCTGTCAGGCGCTCGCGGGGTGGGCACGCGTGCCCACCCTACGCGATGCGTGCTTTAGTAAGTACGCTTGCCGGGCGCCGGCGGCGTCCACTGATACAACCAGGTTTCGCTCAGCGGCTGGCCGTCTGCCGCCAGATAGACCCGTATATCAATCGGTTCGACGCTGTCGTCGGTCGGTTTCAAATCGAACATCGCGCGATAACCGTGGATCACATCCAGCGGACGTGCCGAGGTGATTTCCACCTTGCCCCGCGAGACGCTGATCATCGCCTTCACCTTGGCATCCTTGCCCAGCAAAGCCAGGTCGCCGCCGGCAAAATCGATTGCAAAACGCCGTGAGTAATAAGCACGCTTCTGGCCGATCACGCCGCCCATGCCGGTGCGGGTCGCCACGACTTGCGCCAGCGGCGGTGAAAACGGCATCTTGCTGCCCCAATGCAGACGATAGGCGAACAAGCGTTCTTGCCCGGCTTGCGGCTTGTCGGCCGGATTCCAGAACGCGACGATGTTATCAAAGGTTTCATCCGCAGTAGGGATTTCCACCAATTGTATCGCGCCCTTGCCCCAGCCCGATTTCGGCTCCACCCACAAGCTTGGGCGCCGATCGTAGAACACGCCGTCATCCTGGTAGTGATCGAAATTACGGTCTCGCTGCAACAAGCCGAAACCGCGCGGGCTCTCATCCTGATAAGCATTGAAACGCAGATGCTCGGGATTGGTCAGCGGCCGCCAGATCCATTCGCCATTGCCACGCTGCATGGCCAAACCATCGGAGTCGTGGATTTCCGGACGCCAGTCGTCGCTGGCGCCGATGCGGCGATCGTTCTCACCGTACTGGAACATGCTGGTCAGCGGCGCCACGCCCATGCGTTCGATGGTCTTGCGCGGATAGAGCGCCACGTCCACATCCATCACCATGGTGGCCGACGGCTGGATTTCGAAGCGATAGGCGCCGGATACGCTAGGCGAATCGAGCAGTGCGTAGACCACCAGCTTGCTGGAATCCTTGGCCGGACGCTCCAGCCAGAAACTGGTAAACATTGGAAATTCTTCTGGCTTTTCCATACCGCAATCGATGGCCAGGCCACGTGCCGACAGGCCATACTGCCATTCGGCGCCGACGGCGCGGAAATAGCTGGCGCCCAGAAATGCGGTGATGTCGCGTTCCAGGTCGGTATGGAAATTCACCCGGAACCCGGCAAAACCAAGGTCCTTCGGCATGTGGTCGGCTTTCAGGCCGCTCTTGCCATAATTGAACATCGCAGGATCGTAAGCCAGTTCTTGTGCCTGGCCGTTCTTCACTTCGTAGATCTGTACCGGGCTCTTGAAGAACAGGCCGAGATGGAAAAACTTGGCCTGGAACCGCAGTTTCTCGTCGCCCCATAAAGCATGGCCTTCACGATAACTGATCGACTGGTATTGATCCCAGTCGAGCGCCTTGACCTCTGGCGGAATATGGTTTTCCGGTGCCTTATAAGGCTGGCTGGCGAGTTGTCTTGCATGGCCTTTCAGCCAGGCGTAATCGAAGGCTTGCGGCTGTCCCAGGAATTTCAATTGTTCTGGCGCAGCTGCGGCTGCCAGTAGCGAAGTTGCCGGGAAGCCGGCGGCAGCAAGTGCTGCCGACGCTTTTAGAAAATCACGTCGTAACATGGTGCTCCTTGATTGATTGAAACGATTGCGTGCTCAAGGCGCGGTGGCCTCTGCAGCAGCTGTAAGGGCTGTAACGCCCAACAGCGATTGCCAGCGCCGATTGGCCTGCTGCGAATCCCATATGTCGAAATGCAGCTGGGACAACGTCAAAGGATCGTCCAGCAAAGCATTTTTTTGGCGTGGCGACAGATGATCCGGCCCACCTTTCAACGCGGCCTGCAGCAGTGCCGCACGCGCCTCCAAAGTAGCTGCCGGCACCGCCGGGCGCGCGGTCACCGCCGCACACACCAGGGCATTCATGACCGGATCGATCACCGCGTCGTTAAATTTCGCCAATACTTTGCCGTTGTCGTTATAGACCGTGGTGGCTGCCAGTTCGGCCGGCAAATCGACCTCTTCCGGAATCACGAACAAACGCGCGCGGCGGAAACTGCGGCCAAGCGTAACCCGGCTGGAAAATACCGAGAGCGGAATCGACAGCATCAGCGAGCCGACGATCGGCAGCAACCACCACAGGAATCCCGGTTCCAGCCAATACACGCCGCCGCCCCACACCAGCCCCAGCAACGTATGGCCGCCATGGCGCCGCGCCGCTTCACTCCAACTGGTTTCAGCGTCTTCGCGCGGCGGCGATTTCCAGCTGATTGCCCAGCCAAGGAATGCGGCAATCACAAAGCGCGTGTGAAACAGCATGCGCACCGGCGCCAGCAGCATCGAAAACAATAGTTCCATGATCATGCTGGCAGTCAGGCGCAAGGCGCCGCCAAATTCACGCGCTCCCTTGACCCAGATCAGCACCACGCTCAACACCTTAGGCAGGAACAGCAAGGTGGCGGTAGCCGTGAACAAGGCCAAGGCGCGTTCCGGATGCCACTCGGGCCACACCGGGAACAACTGTCCGGGAGTCACAAAATATTCCGGCGCCACCAGCGTATGCACCGCCAGCAATACCGTCGACAACATCAGCGACAGGAACCACAGCGGCGCCGACAGATAAGCCATGACCCCGGTCACGAACACCGCGCGATGCACGGCATGCATGCCGCGCGCCAGGAACAGGCGGAAATTCATCAGGTTGCCCTGGCACCAGCGGCGGTCGCGCTTCAGTTCGTCGAGCAGGTTGGGCGGCATTTCCTCGTAGCTGCCGGCCAGGTCGTAGGCGATCCAGACCCCCCAGCCGGCACGGCGCATCAATGCCGCTTCGACGAAATCGTGCGACAGGATTTCACCTGCCAACGCGCCCTCGCCGGGCAGCGGCGCCAGTGCGCAATGCTCCATGAACGGCTGCAGCCGGATGATCGCGTTGTGCCCCCAGTAGTGCGATTCGCCAAGCTGCCAGTAATGCAGGCCGGCGGTAAACAACGGGCCGTATACGCGCGTCGAGAATTGCTGAATCCGCGCGTACAAGGTATCGCGGCCGGCGGCGCGTGGTGCGGTCTGGACAATCCCGGCGGTGGGATTGGCTTCCATCAAACGCACCAGAGTCGTCAGGCAGCTGCCGCTCATGACGCTGTCCGCATCAAGCACGATCATGTAGCTGTAGTTGCCGCCCCAACGGCGGCAAAAATCGTCGATATTGCCGCTCTTGCGTTTGACACGCCGCCGCCGATGCCGGTAAAAGATCCGGCCAAATCCGCCTAAGGTCTGGCACAGGCTGGCCCAGGCGTCCAGTTCGGCAGCGCAGATATCGCTATCGCCGCTATCGCTCAACACGAAGAAATCGAAACGATCCAGTTCGCCGCTGGCGACAACCGACTCGTAGGTAGCGCGCAGGCCGGCGAATACCCTGGTGACGTCCTCATTACAGATCGGCATCACGATTGCGGTCCTGGCACTGGCCGGAATCGGTCCCGGCGCCGCATCTTCGCGTGAAATCACGTAACGATCGGTGCCGCGCATCAGCACCAGAAAGCCTGCCATGGCGGTCCAGAAGCCCGCTGAAACCCAGCAAAACAACAAGGCAAACAAACCCAGCGTCACCATTTCCAGCGGCTTGTCGCCGTGATACGGTAACACTGCACTCATGAAATACGTTGCCAATGCAGTCTGCGCCAGCATCAACAGCAACAACACGATACGTCGCAGATTGCCGCGCGACTTGCTGCGATGCTGATCCTGGCTATCGGCTTCAGCCACCGGCAACGGTTCCGGCTTCGGCAGTTCGGCCGAACGCACAGCCTGGGTTGGTTTATGACGCCGCTGTTTGGTGCGCGGACGCAAGTCGAATTTCCTGTTCGCGGTTTCGATCCAGCGCACCAACGGATTCAAGGTTCCCCATGGATGGGCGACGATCGGCGTCCGCTGCAACGGCGGGGCGATGGCAATGCGGGCGCGGCCATCGGCATCGGTGCTGATCTCCGGCATTTGGTGCGATTCGATTGCGCCGGCTTGCCCTGCGGTTTGCGCAAAAGCCAGTTGCAGCCGGGCTGCAACCGATCCGTAAGCCGGATTGGCGCTAGCCAGTTCAGGTAGCACCTTTGCATCGTGATTTGCATCGCTGGCCAACACCTGATGCAAGGCCGTCATCGACGCATTGCCATTCGCCGCCAGCTGTTCAGACAAATTTGCCCGCCGCTCAGCCGATAACGGCAAGCGATCGAGATAGCGATCATAGATATCCGGCAGGCCCGCCACGGGCATCTGCTTGCGGTCTAGTTGGGCGGTAATATGTAACTCCAGGTTTCAGATAAGGTTGTGCTGCCACCACGCAGGAATCCCCGCAGTTCGACCGGCTTGTTGTCTTCGTTACGGCGCACACGCACCGTCATGCGCCAACCGCCGGTGACGTCGTTGCGGACCACCTTGGTCTCCAGCACCTTGCCATTGTCGTCGGCGCTGACCACGCCTTCAGGCTGCACCTTGTCAGACAATTTCTTGAATACCGGACCTTCAAAATCGACCACCAGGCCGATGCTGTTGTCGTCGTTCTTCTTTTGGAAACCGAAACCGCGCCGGGTCTGCGTCACCCATGACAAAGGCGGCCGTTTATCAGCATCCTTCTGCCATGACAAAGTGTATTCCAGATTGAACGGCTGGCCGACCTTGGGCGCATTTTCGGGCACCCAGAACGCCACCACGTTGTCATTGGTTTCATCCGGCGTCGGCAGCTGCACCAGCTCTACCCTGCCGCTGCCCCAGTTACCCTTGGGCTGAACCCAGGCGCTAGGCCGCTTTTCATATCTGGCGTCCAGGTCCTGGTAATCCGCAAAATTGCGGTCGCGTTGCATCAGACCGAAGCCGGCCGGGTTGCTAAGCGCATAAGAAGTCACCAACAGCCGCTTCGGATTGACCAGCGGCCGCCAGATCCATTCGCCCGTGCCCGAGGCTACCGACAAACCGTCGGAGTCGTGCACTTCAGGCCGATAATCCTCGCCTTGCGGGCGTTGGTTATCACCGTGCAGATACATACTGGTCAACGGCGCCAGCCCTAGCTTGCTGACATTTTCGCGCAGATACAGCTGGGCTTTGACATCGACCACCGTATCCACGCCCGGCTTGAGCACGAAACGATAAGCGCCGGTGATCCGGCGCGAGTTGAGCAAGGCGTAAATGGTCAGTTCCTTGTCGCTAGCTTTCGGCCGCTCGATCCAGAACTCCGTGAAACGAGGAAACTCTTCGCCCGAACTCAATCCGGTATCGATCGCCAGGCCTCTTGCAGACAATCCGTAACCCTGATCCTTGCCCAGGGCGCGGAAATAACTGGCGCCAAGAAACGACAGCGCTTCATCTTTATATTTAGGCGTATTCAGCGGGTAATGCACCCGGAATCCGGCAAAACCCAGCGAACGCAGCTTGTTCGTATCGAGTTTGTTGCCGCCATAATCGAAATCATCCGGATCGAAACGGATCTCACGCACGCTCTGGCCGTTGATCTCATTGATCTTCACCGGCTGATCGAAAGAGTACCCCTCGTGAAAGAACGCCAGTTCAAACGGTAGTTTCTGGTTGCGCCAGGTAAATTTTTCCGGACGAAAACGGATGTCCTTATATTGCTCATAATCGAGACTGCTGATTTCTTTTGGCAGATTGCTCTCTGGCTTGCTGTACGACTTCGCCGCGAGAGCTTTTGCCTGTTTGGCAACGGTATTGAAATCGAAGGCGAATGCGTTGCTGCCAACCAGTGGCAGTAACAAGGCAACCGGCAAGGCCGCCGTGCGTAACCGCGCCTGAACGGATACGGATGTACGCGATCGCGTCCGCTGAAACAAATTTAAATGCATTGGATTCCCATCTGACACTGCTGAATTGACCTGCTCGTGCGTACCTGTGCTGGCAGCATCGAGAGTAGGCGATAGTCTATCAGTGTTCTATAATTTTTTATGTCCATCGAGAAACTAGTTGGCAACACTTTTTGCTGCCGCGCGGAAACTATGCAAGGCTTGTGCCATTGCATGAAAAAAAATGCCAAACAGGCAAATCTGTAGCAGGACGGCGGCACAAAGTGAAAATGAAGAAAACCCCCTGACTTGGTTAACCCGGACTAATCATAAGTTAACTGTCCCAGATATTTAAGAGCAATGACAAGCGTACAAAGTTCCATCTAAGACTTTATAGTAATATCACCTTTTTTTACCCAAGCCTGCGAATGAGCAGGCTCACGCACCAGCGCCCATGACTTCTCGCCTCACCATTATTGTCGCGACCGACGCCCACAACGGCATCGGCATCCGCAACACCCTGCCCTGGCATTTGCCGGAGGATCTGGCGCACTTCAAACGCACAACCTCGGGCCACCCTATCATCATGGGCCGTAAAACCTTTGAATCGATAGGCCGGCCCTTGCCGCAACGACGCAATATCGTCATCACCCGCAATCCCGAATGGCGTCATGACGGCGTCGAAAGCGCGCCTTCACTGGCGGCCGCGGCGGCCATGGTTGGCGACGCCGAGGCCTTCATCATCGGCGGCGCCGAAATCTATGCCGCGGCACAGGAATTGACGCAACGCCTGATCGTTACCGAAATCAAGCACAGCTTCGATTGCGACGCTTTTTTCCCGGCGCGCGACCCGCAGCAATGGCAGGAAGTTTCGCGTGAGACCCATCATTCCGCCACCAATGGTTTCGACTATGCTTTTGTAGTGTATGAGCGCCACGCGCCTGACCTTAGCGGGCCCAATAGCTAACCCGGCCTGATGACGGAATGACATCTGTTGTTTTCTGCAGGAATTCCGTCATCTTTACCCCCTAATTCGCACATATCTGCGAAAATTCGACTTTCTTTTTTTGAGCTTTGCCTCCATCTTTGGCAATGCCTAAAGCAGCAGGCTGCATGCCCTACCCAGGCAATATCCCGGAGCGGTTTTTAACGCCGGCCGGAACAACGACTTTTTAAGCGCCATCTCGATTGGCAGCCTTGTTATCAACCACCGTCTCTTGGAGACCTTGATGAAATTCCGCTTCCCCATCGTCATTATCGACGAAGACTTCCGTTCCGAAAACACTTCCGGTCTCGGCATCCGCGCACTCGCCGATGCCATGGAGACAGAAGGCATGGAGGTATTGGGTGTAACCAGTTACGGCGACCTGTCGCAGTTCGCCCAGCAGCAATCGCGGGCATCGGCCTTTATCCTGTCGATCGACGACGAAGAATTCGGCGCCGGTTCGTTTGAAGAAACCGACCATGCGCTGAAGTCGCTGCGCGCATTCGTCGAAGAAATTCGCCACAAGAACGCCGACATCCCGATCTACCTGTACGGCGAAACCCGCACTTCGCGCCATATTCCAAACGACATCCTGCGCGAACTGCACGGCTTCATCCACATGTTTGAAGACACGCCGGAATTCGTTGCGCGGCACATCATCCGCGAAGCCAAATCGTATCTGGACGGCTTGTCGCCGCCATTCTTCCGCGCGCTGGTGCATTACGCGCAAGACGGTTCCTACTCCTGGCATTGCCCCGGACATTCGGGCGGCGTCGCCTTCCTGAAGTCGCCTATCGGCCAGATGTTCCACCAGTTCTTCGGTGAAAACATGTTGCGCGCCGACGTCTGCAACGCGGTTGAAGAACTCGGCCAGCTGCTCGACCATACCGGTCCGGTAGCCGCTTCAGAGCGCAATGCAGCGCGCATCTTCAACGCCGACCATTGCTACTTCGTCACCAACGGCACCAGCACCAGCAACAAGATGGTGTGGCACTCGACCGTAGCGCCAGGCGATATCGTGGTGGTTGACCGCAACTGCCACAAATCGATCCTGCATTCGATCATCATGACCGGCGCCATCCCGGTGTTCCTGATGCCGACCCGCAACCACCTCGGCATCATCGGCCCGATCCCGCTGGAAGAGTTCACGCTGGAAAGCATCCGCAAGAAAATCGAAGCCAATCCGTTTGCACGCGAAGCTGTCAACAAGAAACCGCGCATCCTGACCATTACACAATCGACTTACGATGGCGTGATCTATAACGTCGAAACCCTGAAGAACATGCTCGACGGCGAGATCGACACCTTGCATTTCGACGAAGCCTGGCTGCCGCATGCGACTTTCCATGATTTCTACAAAGACATGCATGCGATCGGCAAAGACCGCCCGCGCGCCAAGAAATCGATGATCTTCTCGACCCAGTCGACCCACAAATTGCTGGCCGGCCTGTCGCAGGCCTCGCAAATCCTGGTGCGCGAATCGGAAAGCGTGCAACTGGATCAGGATGCTTTCAATGAAGCCTACCTGATGCACACCTCGACATCGCCGCAATACTCGATCATCGCTTCTTGCGACGTTGCGGCGGCCATGATGGAAGCGCCTGGCGGCACGGCACTGGTTGAAGAAAGCATTCTGGAAGCGCTGGATTTCCGCCGCGCCATGAAGAAGATCGACGAAGAATGGGGCAAGGACTGGTGGTTCCAGGTCTGGGGACCGAACAGCTTTTCGGAAGATGGCATCGGCAGCCGTGAAGACTGGGTGATCCGCGCAGAAGACGACTGGCACGGTTTCGGCAACCTGGCGCCGAACTTCAACATGCTCGATCCGATCAAGGCCACCATTGTCACACCGGGCCTGTCGCTGGAAGGCAAGTTTGGCGAGAGCGGGATTCCGGCCTCCATCGTGACCAAATACCTGGCCGAGCACGGCGTTATCGTCGAGAAATGCGGCCTGTATTCGTTCTTCATCATGTTCACCATCGGCATCACCAAGGGCCGCTGGAACACGCTGCTGACCGCGCTGCAACAGTTCAAGGACGATTACGACAAGAACCAGCCGATCTGGCGCATCCTGCCTGAATTCGCTGCCGGCAATAGCGGCAAGAATGCGCGCTACGAACGGCTCGGCTTGCGCGACCTGTGCCAGCAGATCCATGAGACCTACAAGTCCTACGACGTGGCGCGCCTGACCACCGAGATGTATCTGTCCGACATGCAGCCTGCCATGAAGCCATCCGATGCGTTCGCAAAAATGGCCCACCGCGAAATCGACCGCGTGCCGATCGACCAGCTTGAAGGCCGTGTCACCTCGATCTTGCTGACGCCTTACCCGCCGGGCATTCCGCTGTTGATTCCGGGCGAACGCTTCAACAAGACTATCGTTGACTATCTGAAGTTTGCACGGGATTTCAACGAGAAATTCCCCGGCTTCGAGACCGATGTGCATGGTCTGGTGAAGCGCGAAGTGAATGGCAAGCGGGATTATTTCGTGGATTGCGTGCGGCAGTAAATTCCGCAATACGCTGACCTCACATCACGGGTTCGGAGAGAGCTAGCTCACTTATCGTCGGTTTGTTTCTTTGCGTTTTACGGCTTATGCTCCGTGGTCCACTAAGCGGGGTCAGAGTGAAGTTTCGGCGGTAAGGCATGCCGAAAGTTCACTCTGACCCCGGTTAGTTCGGCTTGTTCGTCGCAGTTGCTGTAAAACCTTGGTATTGCAATTACAGCGGCGCGAAACGCCTTGCGCCACTCTCAAGCAAGCCGTTGAACAGCTCCACAGGCCTTACCCACAAGCCGGGTGCATGTGGCCACAGGTGTTCATAGACGACCATTGCTTCTTCGGTTTCCGAATGCCTGGCGACACCGATGTAGCGGTACAAGCCACCTTTGTAATGCCGATGGGTGGCAATTTTCCGTGCGTCTTCTTCAGTCACTCAATTCTCCAAAATAGTCAGGGCGCCGCGTAAGGCTGCACTTCGGACGGCTGGCCGTCGGCTTCAAACCGCATTGCGACCGCCAGCGATGTGACACCGATGGTGCGCAGCGCGTCGTAGGTATCGTCGACTTCCACTTGCAAGTCGGCGCCGGCACTCAACGGTTTTTCCGACGAGGCCAGCAAGGCGCCGTCCTTGCCGTACAAATTCACCCGCAAGACCATTTCACCGCGCACATCGGCCGGACCGATGACGGCGTTGGCATCGAAAGATGCAACGCCGTGCTGATCGAGACCGTGGTTCAATTCAGACATCATCTGCAGTGTGAAGTATTCGGCAATGCCGCGCTCCTTGCCGCTGTGGAACAGGTCCTGGTAGAGGAAATGCAGATCGATCTCGCTGCCATCGGTGACCAGGCAGCGCTTGAGCAGCGGTGCGACTTGCTCGGTCCAGCCATGAAAACGTTCTTCCCGCGCGCTGAAGTAAGCATCGGCGCCGGCGTCGTCATCCGGCACCGTATAAAACGCGTCATCGGTCGCCTTGAGGGAAAAGCCCAGCAGGAAGCGTAACTCGACCGCATCGTCATCCGCCGCGAACTGGTTTTCCGGCCAGCCGCTGATGCTGCGTTCGATGGCATCCGTCGCTCCCAGCTTCTTGTCCGCCATGGCGCCGAATGCATCGCGATTCATTTCAAACAGATGGCTGTAACGGATGCTGTCGATTTCGTCGAGGTGGTAGGCGTGGCTGACCAGCACTACGGTCGCATCCGGCCCTTCCAGCTCAGCCTGTTTGAAGCTGGCGGACAGCGCATCGAATGCATCCTGGTCCTGGAAGCATTGCTCACGCTTGAGGCCACCGCCGACATGGGCGAAGAATGGCACCACGAACGCATTCAGTTCCAGCACCTTGCCTTCGTCGCGCCGCACCAGCAAGATTTCCGAGGCTTCTTCGACCTGCCCTTTCAGGAACTGCCAGGCATCGAGATCAGCGTACTTGGCGCGCTCGATCGCGTCATACAGGATGTCATCCTTTTTCTGCTGCAAGCTCTTCTTGATGATCTTGTGAAAATCAATACCGGCCTGCTGCAAAACGGCGCCGGCAGCAACGCCTTCGGCTTCGTCGTCATCCTGCTCGGCGAGGTCGATCGCCAGGTCGCACAACTGCTGCGTGACGGCTTCGTCTTTATCTTCAGGGGAAAGGCTGGATTTCCGTGGCGCGGGGCGCTTGTTCTTTGGCATGTCAGTTCTTCAGGTTTTAGGTAAAGTCACGCCCTGCTGCCCTTGATATTTGCCGCCGCGGTCCTTGTAGGAGGTCTCGCAGACTTCATCGCTTTCGAAGAACAGCACCTGGGCGCAGCCCTCACCGGCGTATATCTTGGCTGGCAGCGGCGTGGTGTTGGAAAACTCCAGCGTCACGTAACCTTCCCACTCTGGCTCGAACGGGGTGACGTTGACGATGATGCCGCAACGCGCATAGGTCGATTTGCCGAGGCAGATGGTGAGTACGCTACGCGGAATACGGAAATATTCCATGGTGCGTGCCAACGCAAAAGAGTTAGGCGGGATGATGCAGACATCGCCGCTGAAATCGACGAACGATTTCTCGTCGAAATTCTTAGGGTCGACGATGGTGGAATTGATATTCGTGAAAATCTTGAATTCATTGGCGCAGCGGATATCGTAGCCATACGACGAGGTGCCGTAAGAGACGATCTTGTGGCCGTTAGCCTCGCGCACCTGACCAGGCTCGAACGGCTCGATCATGCCGGTTTCCTGCGCCATGCGGCGTATCCATTTATCGGATTTGATGCTCATAGCGTATTTCCTCTTCTGCCTGCAATTGTGTGTAATGAATTTGTAACCTGCATCTGGCGCAATTTTACGCGAAAACCCTTTTAAAACAGCGATTTCACGCTCTACAGGGTGCTTACTGACGTTTACTGATATTTACTATTCCTAACGTTGCATGGTTTCCCATACTTTCTGCAGGCGCTTCACCGAGACCGGCATCGGCGTGCGCAACTCTTGTGCAAACAGCGACACCCGCAGCTCTTCCAGCAACCAGCGGAATTCCGCCTGCTTCGGATCCGTCTTGCCGCTCCGGTCTTTTTGCGCGCGTTGCCACGGCGTCGCCACTTGCGCCCATTCCGCCATCAGCTTTGCATCGCGGCTCGGATCGGCGCGTAATTTCTCCAGCCGTACATTCACCGCCTTGAGATAGCGCGGGAAATGGGTCAGGTTGGCGTAGTCGTTATCGGCAATGAATCGCTTGCTGACCAGCGATTGCATTTGCGCCTGGATATCGGCGACGGCTTGCGGATACCCTTTGGCGCCTTGCAGGCGCTTTGGCAAACCGTGATATTCGCCCAGGATCAACGCAGCCAGCCGGGCAATTTCATTGCACAGCAAACCCAGCCGCGACTTGCCTTCATCCTTGCGCTGCGTGAATTCTGCGGCGGTCCGTGGGAGCGGTAATTGCAGGCAAGCGCGTTCAAGCCCCGCATGAATAATCTGGTCGCGCAGTTCTTCCTGCGAACCCAACGCCAGGAATTGCATGCCCATTTGCTGCAAGCCAGGGATATTTTTCTCGAGGAATTTCAATTGTTCTTTGAGTTGCAAGGCAAACAACCGGCGCAAGCCCAGATGATGGACCCGTGCGGCCTCGTTCGGATCGTCGAATACTTCCAGATCGCAGTGCGCAGCCCGATCCACCAGCGCAGGGAAACCGATCAAGGTTTGCTTGCCCTGCTGGATTTCGAGCAGTTCGGGCAGTTCGCCAAAGGTCCAGCTGGTCAGGTTGCTGAATTGCGCATTCGTGCTGTCACCGGTCTTTGCAGCCGGCTGAGCGGCAACCCGGGTTGCGGTCGGCGCTGCTGACTTCCCTGCTGACGACGTTGCGCCCTGTTCCGTTGCGGCCGAACTGTCATCGGCGGCCGTGACACTTGCCAACTTCTGGAAACTTTCCCGCGCCTGTCCGCCAAACTCGGCTTGCAAGGCTGCCAAGTTGCGCCCCATGTCGAGCTGCCTGCCATGTTCGTCCACCACCTTGAAGTTCATCGAGTGATGGGCCGGCAAGGTTTCCTGCTTGAAATCGGTGCTGCGCGTGGCGACGCTGGTTTCGGTGCGGATATCCGCCATCAACGCATCCAGCAGATTGCCGTGGCCGAACACATGGCGCGCCTGTATCCGCTCACAAAAGCCGGCGGCGTAATCCGGTAACGGCACACAATTGCGGCGTATTTTTTGCGGCAGAGACTTCAGCAGCAGATGAACTTTTTCCTTCAGCATGCCGGCCACCAGCCAGTCGCAGCGGTCGGCGTACACCTGGTTCAATGCATATAGCGGCACCGTCAGCGTCACACCGTCGCGCGGCGTGCCCGGCTCGAAATGATAGGACAAAGCCATTTCAATGCCAGCCACCCGCAACACTTTAGGGAATAGTTCAGTGGTGATGCCGGCGGCTTCATGCCGCATCAGATCGTCGCGATTCAGGAACAGTAGCTTGGGCGTCTGGACGCTGATGTCCTTATGCCATTTTTCAAACGTGATGCCATTGCAGATATCGGCCGGAATCAGCTTGTCGTAAAACGCCGCGATCAATTCATCGTCGACCAGCACATCGAGCCGGCGTGACTTGTGTTCCAGGTTCTCGATCTCGCGGATGAGTTTCTGGTTGTGCGCGAAGAATGGCGCGCGGGTATCGAACTCACCGCCGACCAGCGCATCGCGAATGAATATCTCGCGCGCTTCCTGCGGATTGATCAAGCCGAAATTGATGCGGCGCTGGCTATATACCACCAACCCGTACAAGGTGGCGCGCTCGGATGCAGACACCTGCGCCGTGCGCTTTTCCCAGCGCGGCTCGCCATACGATTTCTTCAACAGATGGGCGCCAACCCGTTCCAGCCACTCCGGCTGGATCTGCGCGATGCAACGCGCGTACAAGCGGCTGGTATCGACCAGCTCGGCCGCCATCACCCACTTGCCCGCCTTCTTCGACAAATGCGACCCCGGCCACAGATGGAATTTGATGGCGCGCGCGCCGAGATAATGCGAGTCTTCGTCGGACTTGAAACCGACATTGCCAAGCAAACCCGTCAGCAAGGCGCAATGCAATTGCTCGTAGGTTGCCGGCGCTTCGTTCAAACGCCAACCTTGTTCACGCACAATCGTCAGCAGCTGCGAATGCACATCGCGCCATTCACGCAAACGCAATTGCGACAGAAAATTGGCGCGGCAGTTATCCATCAGCTGGCGATTGCTTTTCTTGTGCTCAATCGCGTCGTCAAACCATTTCCAGATTTTCAGGTAACTCAGGAATTCCGATTTTTCATCGGCGAATTTCTTGTGCGCCTGATCCGCCGCACCTTGCGCTTCCAACGGCCGGTCGCGCGGATCCTGCACCGACAAGGCGGCGGCGATGATCAGCATTTCAGACAGGCAGACATTGTCCAACGCTGCCAGAATCATGCGGCCGACGCGTGGGTCGAGCGGCAACTTGGCTAGCTGGCGGCCGGTTTTGGTGAGTGCGTTATTGTCGTCAACTGCGCCCAGTTCCTGCAGCAGCTGATAACCGTCGGCGATGGCCCGGCCCGGTGGCGGTTCGATGAACGGGAAAGTTTCGACATCGGTCAGATGCAGCGATTTCATCCGCAAGATGACGGAAGCCAGCGACGAGCGCAGGATTTCCGGCTCGGTGAATTTCGGCCGTTGCAAATAATCCTGTTCTTCATACAGCCGGATACAGACACCGGCAGCGACCCGGCCGCAACGGCCGGCGCGCTGATTGGCGGCCGACTGCGCAATCGGTTCGATCTGCAGCTGCTCGACCTTGTTGCGATAGCTATAGCGTTTTACCCGCGCCAGGCCGGCATCCACCACGTAACGGATACCCGGTACGGTCAGCGAAGTTTCAGCGACGTTGGTAGCTAGCACGATGCGCCGCGCATTGGACGACTTGAACACGCGCTCCTGCTCCTGCGCCGACAAACGGGCGAACAAAGGCAGGATTTCAACATGGGGCGGATGGTGCTTGCGCAACGCCTCGGCCGTATCGCGGATTTCGCGCTCGCCCGGCAAGAACACCAGCACATCGCCGGAGCCGATACGGGCCAGCTCATCGACCGCATCCACCACCGCATCCATCAAGTCGCGTTGCTCGCGGTCGCGCTGAGCTGCGCTTTGCGGCGCGTTCGGCTTGGCTGCCGCAGCAGCCGGATTGACGCCACTGCGGTCCGCATTATCGACCGGCCGATAGCGCACTTCGACTGCATACAGCCGGCCGGAAACCTCGATCACCGGCGCCGGCTTCTCGTTCGTACCGAAATGGCGGGCGAAGCGATCGGCATCGATCGTCGCCGAGGTGATGATGATTTTCAGGTCCGGGCGCTTCGGCAGCAACTGCTTCAGATAGCCCAGCAGGAAGTCGATGTTCAAGCTGCGTTCATGGGCCTCATCGATGATGATGGTGTCGTACTGGCGCAGCAGGGGATCGGTCTGGGTCTCGGCCAGCAGGATACCGTCGGTCATCAGCTTGATCCAGGCACCCTTGGTCAGGGTGTCGTTGAAGCGGACTTTGTAACCGACGTGTTCGCCTAGCGGCGAGTTGAGTTCCTGGGCGATGCGCTTGGCGGTCGAAGAAGCTGCAATCCGGCGCGGCTGGGTGTGGCCGATCAGGCCGGTTTGGCCGCGCCCCAGTTCCAGGCAGATCTTCGGCAACTGGGTGGTTTTACCCGACCCGGTTTCACCGCAAACGATGATGACCTGGTTTGCTGCCAACGCCGCCGAAATTTCTGCGCGCTTGCCTGAAACCGGCAATTCCTCGGGAAATACGATAGGCGGCAGCGGATTGCGCTCAGGCGCCGGCCGTGCAGACTCTGGACGCGATGAAGCCGAGCGCGGCTGGGATGGACGGCCAGCAGCACGCTGGGGGCTTGGGCGATCTGTTGACCGCGGTGGTTTGTTGGATTCTGATACTGACATGAGGATGGAATTATACAGACCGCCATAGCGGAAGCCGCGGCATATCGCTAACTGTTTTGCCCGCAGCCAAATCAAAATAATTTCCAGAAATGCAATTGCGGTGAAATATGGCCTTGGGTGAGCTAAAGCCGTGGCTGTTTTGGCAACGCTGATTCGCCACACGACATACGTTATAATCGAGGGTTATCGAAACTGCCAGTGTCAACATAGGGTCAGCCCACAACGACCGACAGGCAGGTTTTCCTTTTTTCCGCATTCATTATTCTCAAGGCAGGCGGCCGAGATCGCCTGAACCACGCATCATGCAAGAACCGATCTCCGAGCAACCGGAACTGAATGAAACGACCGACGCAGCCGATGCTGCCGAAGTCCTCGCCCACAATGTTTCCGTCGAACAAATTGCCAGCGAAGTGGCGCGCCGCCGCACTTTCGGCATCATTTCCCATCCGGATGCAGGTAAAACCACGCTGACAGAAAAATTGCTGCTGTTTTCGGGCGCGATTCAGCTGGCCGGTACGGTCAAGGGCCGCAAGAGCGGCCGCCATGCAACGTCGGACTGGATGGACATCGAAAAGCAGCGCGGCATTTCCGTCGCCAGCTCGGTCATGCAGTTCGAATACCGCGACCACGTAGTCAACCTGCTCGACACCCCGGGCCACCAGGATTTCTCGGAAGATACCTATCGGGTACTGACAGCGGTCGACTCGGCGCTGATGGTGATCGATGCCGCCAAGGGTGTTGAAACCCAGACCATCAAGCTGCTCAACGTTTGCCGCATGCGCAATACGCCGATCATCACGTTGATGAACAAGATGGACCGCGAAACCCGCGACCCGCTGGAATTGCTGGATGAGCTGGAATCGGTGTTGAAGATCCAGTGCGCGCCGGTGACCTGGCCGATCGGCATGGGTAAGACTTTCCGCGGCGTGTATCACCTGCTGCGCGACGAAATCCTGCTGTTCGCTGCCGGCAGCGACAAGGCCGACCAGACCTTCGAAGTCATCAAGGGCATCGACAACCCGCGCCTGGACGAAATGTTCCCGCGTGAAATCGAGCAATTGCGGATGGAAGTCGAACTGGTGCACGGCGCTTCGCATCCTTTCGACCAGGAAGCGTTCCTGGCCGGCGTGCAAACCCCGGTATTCTTCGGCTCCGCCATCAACAATTTCGGTATCCGCGAAATCCTGAATGCGCTGATCGACTGGGCGCAACCGCCAGGTTCACGCGATGCTACCGTGCGTACCGTCGAACCGAAGGAAGCCAGCTTCTCCGGTTTCGTGTTCAAGATCCAGGCCAACATGGACCCCGCGCACCGCGACCGGATCGCTTTCCTGCGCGTCTGCTCCGGCCATTTCCAGCGCGGCATGAAGATCAAGCACCTGCGCCTGAACCGCGAGATCAAGGTATCGAACGTGGTGACCTTCATGGCATCGAGCCGCGAACAGGTCGAAGAAGCTTACGCCGGCGACATCATCGGCTTGCCGAACCACGGCAACATGCAGATCGGCGACAGTTTTTCTGAAGGTGAATTGTTGCAGTTCACCGGCATCCCCTACTTCGCCCCGGATTTTTTCCGTTCGGTGCGGATTCGCAATCCGCTCAAGATCAAGCAGTTGCACAAAGGCTTGCAACAGCTCGGAGAAGAAGGCGCGATCCAGGTGTTCAAGCCAGTCACCAGCAGCGATCTGGTATTGGGCGGAGTCGGCGTGCTGCAGTTTGAAGTGGTTGCCAGCCGTTTGCTCAACGAGTATGGCGTCGATGCCGTATTCGAAGGCACCAGTATCAGCAGCGCGCGATGGATCACCTGCGACGACAAGAAAATCCTGGCCGACTTTGAAAAATCATCGGCCGGCCATAACGTCGCCTACGATGCGGCCGGCAACATGGCTTATCTGGCGACCTCTGGTGTGAACCTGCGCCTGACGCAAGAGCGTTGGCCGCAAGTTGTGTTCCATGAAACACGGGAGCACGCAGTCAAGCTGAACTAAGAAAACCTAAGGTAATTTTTTATCAAAAAGCCCCGCCCATACTCAGGCGGGTTTTTTTTTGGTTCTTCACGATTCACCTTGAAATATGTCGCGAAACATTTCCAATTTGCATTTCGGAAATCGCGAGAGTAAGCTATACACAGCCTGAATACCACGATTCGCAATTCTAATTCTTATAAGAAAGCGTACATCATGCTACTTCAACGTTCACGTCTGCTCCCCGCCCTGTCCGCTTTCCTGTTATCCACCTTATCCGCCGCCGCCCTTACCTGCGCTCCGACCGGTACCGCGCTGGCGCAGGATGTCTTGCTGGGCGCCTCGGTGCAACTGACCGGTCCGGTCGCCAATACCGGACGCTATTACCGCGATGCCTATCAACTCGCGATCGACAAAATCAACGCCGCGGGCGGCGTGAAAATCGCTGGCCAGCCACATAAACTGGTGCTCCGGCTCTATGACAATCAATCCGACGTCAATCTAAGTGTGCGCCAATACACACGGCTGGTGACGGAGGACAAGGTCAACCTGCTGCTGGGCCCGTTCGCCAGCAATTTTGCACTGGCCGATTCGGCCGTATCGGAGAAGTATAAGATCCCGATGGTAGAAGGCGGCGGCGCTTCGGACCAGATTTTTGCGCGTAAATTCAATTACATTTTCGGCACGCTGGCGCCTGCCAGCAATTACTTTGGCAGCACCGTGGAGATGCTCAAATCGCTCAAGCCGGAGCCGAAATCGGTGGCGCTGCTGTATGCCGATGACGCCTTCGATGTCTCGGTGGCGGAAGGCACGCGGCCTAAATTGAAGCAAGCGGGCTTGAATGTCGTGATGGATGAGCGTTACAGCACCAACGCCACCGACTTCAATTCGCTGCTGTCCCAGATCAAGAGCAAGAACGTCGATGTGGTGCTGGTCGCCGGCCACGAAACCGAGATCCTGAATTTCGTGCGGCAGGCCAAGAGCCTGGCAGTGGCACCTAAGCTGTATTCATTTACGGTGGGCGTGCCGAGTGAGGACTTCCGCAAAGCCTTGGGCAAGGATGCCGACTACGCGTTTGGCATGACCGCCTGGTTGCCGAGTACCACCTTGAAAGACCGCTGGTTTGGCGATGCGCTGCAGTTTGCCAAGGAATACAAGGCCAAATTCGGCTATGACCCGGACTATCATGCAGCGTCAGGCGCTGCCGACGTAGAGGCGCTGGTGCAGGCGATGGAAGATGCTGACAGCATCGATCCGCAAAAGGTGCGCGACGCGCTGGCAAAGATCAAGTTTGATAGCCTGTATGGCCCCATCGCGTTCAATGCGCAAGGGCAAATCGATCTGCCGCAAGTGGTGATCCAGGTGCAAGGTAATCAACTCGCGGAAATCTACGGCGCCAAGGGCTTCGTTAAACAACCGAAGTACCCGATGCCCGCCTGGTCCGCACGCTAAACCTGCTGGCCATCGGGATTTCAGGTGGAACTGCTCGCACAGATCCTCGTCAACGGCATTCTGCTCGGCGGGCTATACGCTGTCATGGCGCTTGGCCTGGCTCTGGTCTGGGGCGTGCTCAATATCGTCAACCTGGCGCATGGCGCCTTCATCATGCTGGGCGCCTACGCGTCGTGGTATCTCTACACGTATGCGCATATTGATCCGTTCCTCGGATTGCCGATCACCGCTGCCGTAATGTTCGTCCTGGGCTACGCGCTGCAGCGTGGCTTGCTCAATCTGGTGATCCGGGCGCCGATGTTCAACACGCTGCTGATCACTTTCGGACTGGAAGTGGTGCTGACTTATCTGGCGCAACTGGTATTTTCGGCAGACTTTCGCACCATCAATCCACCCTATGCGGGCAACAGCCTGGCTTGGGGGCCGGTGGTGTTTCCGGTGGCGCGACTGGGCGCTTTCGGCGTCGCCATTGTCCTGACGGTCGGCATGTGGCTGTTTTTGCTGCACACGCGGCTCGGACGGGCGATTCGGGCCACTGCCCAGAACCTGACTGCCGCCCGGCTTTACGGTGTCGAACCGCGTCATCTGTATGCCATGACTTTCGCCTTGGGCATCGCACTGGCTGGATCAGCCGGCACGCTGTATGGCACGGTGTCGCAAATCAATCCGTACATCGGCGCCACGCTCACCGCCAAGTCCTTTGCCATCGCGATTATCGGCGGCCTCGATAATCCGCTGGGCGTCATTGTCGGCGGCCTGTTCCTGGGGATCGTTGAGTCGCTGACCGCTTTGTATATCGGCCAGACCTTCGCCGATGTCGCCAGCTTCGGCATCCTGGTGCTGGTGCTGATCGTGCGTCCCAGCGGCTTACTTGGAAAGACCACATGAGCAGCATCAAGACATGGCGCACAGGCCTGGTAATGCTCGCCCTGCTACTGCTGGTCGGCGTTCCCTGGTACGGATCCGACGTGCTGATCCAGTTCGGCATCAACGCGTTGCTGCTAGCGGTGTTGGCGCAAGGCTGGAACATCATTGGCGGCTATACCGGTTATGCCTCGTTCGGCAACTCGGTGTTTTATGGACTTGGCGGTTACGGCGTGGCCATCGCCATGGTGCAGTGGCAATTGCCGTTCGGCGTCGGCCTGGTTTTCGGCGTGCTGCTGGCGATCGTCTTTGCGGTTCTGCTGGGCTTGCCGGTGTTGCGTCTCAAGGGCCACTACTTCGCGATTGCGACGCTGGCTTTGTCGCAGGTAATGACCGCGATCGTCTCCAACGTCGGTCTGGCCGGCCAGAACATCGGCCTGGTGCTGCCGCCGTTGAATAACGACCGCTTATTCTATGAATTGGCGCTGGGTCTGCTGGTGATCGCTACCCTGACGATCTTCTGGCTGACGCGCAGCCGCTTCGGTTTCGGACTGATCGCAATTCGTGAAAACGAGGAAGCCGCCGCCGTCATGGGTGTCAACACAACCTTGTACAAGGTTCTGGCGTTTACGCTTTCAGGCATCTTCAGCGCCCTGGCCGGCGGCATCCATGCTTACTGGATCACCTTCCTCGATCCGGAGAGCGCCTTCGATATCAGCCTTAACGTCAAGATGATCATCATGGCGGTATTCGGTGGCCCTGGCACCGTGCTCGGTCCCATCGTCGGCGCGCTTTCACTGTCTGCGGTTTCCGAATTCCTGTCGAGTGAAGTGACCAGCGTCGCCGGCCTGTTTTTCGGTGTCGTCATCGTCGCTGCGGTGGTCATGATGCCGCTCGGCCTGGCCGATATGCTGCGGCGCTTCCGCAAAACCGGCTGGCGTTATTTCATTGAAAACATCCGGACCCACAGGTTATGACTGCCCTGCTCGAAGTCCGTCATGCCACCCGCCGTTTCGCCGGGCTGATCGCGGTTAACGATGTCAGCCTGACGCTGGCGCAGGGCGAAATCCTGGGCCTGATCGGTCCCAACGGCGCCGGCAAGACGACCTTGATCAGCCTGATCAGCGGAACCCTGGCGCCGAGCGAAGGCGAGCTGCTGTTCCAGGGCGAGTCCATCAACCGCCTGCCGGCATTTCGCCGCGCGCGGCTCGGGATTGGCCGCACGTTCCAGATCATGCGGCCGTTTCCGGGGTTGACCGTGCTGGATAACGTCGCCGTCGGCGCCCTGTTCGGACGCGACGGCGGCCAGTCGCGTTTGGCGCAAGCGCGCGAACAGGCCCGTGCCTGCCTTGAATTCGTGGGTCTGGATAAACACATCGACCAACGCGCCGATGAGTTGGGCGGCCCGGGCCGCAAACGGCTGGAGCTGGCAAAAGCGCTGGCGATGCAGCCCAAGTTGTTACTGTGCGACGAGATCATGGCTGGTTTGAACCATGTCGAGATCGATGAGGTTATCGATCTGCTGCGCAAAGTGCGCGATCAAGGCATCAGCATTCTGGTCATCGAGCATGTGATCAAGGCCATCAAAAGCCTGTCGGATCGCTTGCTGGTGCTGCACCACGGCGAGAAGATCGCCGATGGCACGCCCGAGGCGGTGTTGTCGGATCCGGTCGTGGTGCAGGCTTACCTGGGAAAGAAGCGGCCATGAGCGCTCCGGCAGACACAACTCCCCTGCTTAAAGTCAGCAATCTGGGTGCCGGCTACGGTGAATTGCCGGTATTGCATGGCGTCGACCTGGAAATCTATCCAGCCGAAATGGTGGCGCTGGTCGGCAGCAATGGCGCCGGCAAAACGACTTTGCTGCGTGCTTTATCGGGCATGCTGTCTTGCAGCGGCAGCATTGTGATGAACGGCCGCGAGCTGGCCGGGACCACCCCCGATAAAATCTTCGGCCTGGGCCTGGTGCAAGTACCCGAAGGACGCCAGCTATTTGACCGCATGACCGTGCAAGACAACCTGTTGATGGGCAGTTACCGCCGCCACCACGACAAGATCGCCATCGCGCGCGACCTGGACAAGATGTACACCATCTTCCCGCGCATGGCAGAACGGCGGCGCCAACTGGCCGGCAGCATGTCGGGTGGCGAACAGCAGATGTGCGCCATCGCACGCGCCTTGATGGCGGCGCCGGTGCTGATGATGATCGATGAAATGAGCCTGGGCCTGGCGCCGGTGGTGACGCAGGAATTGATGGAAGTCATGGCCGCGATCCAGCGGGATGGCGTGACCGTGTTGCTGGTCGAGCAGGATGTGCAGCTGGCTTTGTCCGGCGCCAACCGCGCCTACGTGATGGAAACCGGTCGCATCGTGCACAGCGGATTTGCAAAAAATCTGATCAACGATCCGGCGGTTCAGCAGGCCTATCTGGGAATTTAATCGTAGGGTGGGCACGAATGCCCACGCGGAACTTACAACACGCACATACCTGTTTCCGCGCCACGGGGGTCTGTACTCCGGTTATCACAGTCACGCGTGGGCATTCATGCCCACCCTACGCCGACATGCAACCTGCACAGATAATAAAAACCCCCGTTGCGCAACAACGGGGGTTTTCGTTCAACTCAGGAGAATCCCCCCGCAAGCAAACTTATGAATGACTACGCTGATCAGCCTCCGCAAGCGCAGCTTCGCGCGCCGCCAGTTCCTGCTCGGCGTCGATCGCTTTACCGTCCAGCTGACGATGCAATTGCTCTTCATCCAGCTCACCGGTCCATTTCGCCACGACGATAGTCGCCACGCCGTTACCGATGGTGTTGGTCAAGGCACGCGCTTCCGACATGAAACGGTCGATACCGAGGATCAGCGCCAACCCAGCGACCGGCACATGGCCAACCGCCGACAAAGTCGCCGCCAGCACGATGAAGCCGCTGCCGGTAACGCCAGCTGCGCCCTTGGAAGTCAACAGCAAGACTGCCAGCAAAGTCAGTTGCTGCACCAGCGTCATCGGCGTATCGGTTGCCTGGGCGATAAATACTGCCGCCATGGTCAGATAGATCGATGTACCGTCCAGATTGAATGAATAACCGGTTGGAATCACCAGGCCGACCACCGATTTCTTGGCGCCCAGGTTTTCCATCTTGCCCATCAGGCGCGGCAACACCGACTCCGACGACGAAGTACCGAGCACGATCAGTAATTCTTCCTTGATGTATTTGACGAACTTCCAGACGCTGAAACCGTGGATCCTGGCTACCACTCCCAGTACGCCGAAAATGAACAGCAGGCAGGTCAGGTAAAACGCGCCCATCAACTGGCCCAGCGACAGCAACGAGCTGATGCCGTATTTGCCGATAGTGAAAGCCATCGCGCCAAACGCGCCGATAGGTGCGACTTTCATGATGATGCCGACCATGCCGAACAACACGTGCGAGAATTTTTCAACAAAATCAAACACCAGCGTGCCGCGGCCACCGAACTTATGCAGCGCAAAACCGAACAGTATCGCAATCAGCAATACTTGCAGGATCTCGTTCTTGGCAAAAGCATCGACAAAACTGCTTGGGATGATGTGGAACAGGAAATCGGTAGTCGATTCCATCTTGCCCGGACCGGTATAGGCAGCAATGCTCTTGGTGTCGAGCGCGCTCAGATCGACGTGCATGCCGGTGCCCGGATGCCAGACATTGACCACCACCAGGCCGAGGATCAGCGCCACGGTGCTCATGATTTCAAAATACAGCAAAGCCAGGCCGCCGGTCTTGCCGACTTTTTTCATGTCTTCCATACCGGCGATGCCGATCACCACGGTGCAGAAAATCACCGGCGCAATGATCATCTTGATCAATTTGATGAAGCCGTCGCCGAGCGGCTTCATTGCCGCCCCGGTTTCCGGATAAAGATGTCCAAGCACGACGCCGATCACGATGGCCGTCAATACCTGTACATAGAGTGATTTGTAAAGCGCTGGTTTTGCCATATGTTCTCTCCGATTAGATTACGCTTTTTTTAGAATATCGCTGCTGGCCGCCTGCAAACATGTCACCGCGCGGCTGGCGCTGATCGTACTGCTTCCTTTTCCCCACCCGTCGATCCGGTAAACCTCCCTGAATACCGGAACAGGAAAACTGAAAAAAGTGCGCCACTTTAGCTGATAACGCTACCACCACTCAAGTTATTTACATTCATCGACATAAAATTGCATTTTATGCAATCATCATCAAGATGCATCTGCCGCAATCTCTTGAATTGGCAGATTTGCATACGAATACATTCTGTTCTGTATTTCACCGCAAGTAAATTCCCGCATGAGATATTTACCCTGCATGATTTCTTGAGATGCCCTTGTCATAATGATTGCGTATTCTGGATGGCGCTTCCCAATTTCTTACATTGCTTTATTTGCAATTACGTATCTTGTACACATCTTGCACGCATCTTGCTCATAGCCTGCGTGAGAGCCGAAACAACCCTTTTACACAAAACATCGGAAAGCAATGGCAACCTTTCCCCTGTTGCGTTTGTCTCAAACAAGCCAGGCCACCAGCAAGTCTTTTCATAAGGAAGATCCATGACTGAAAACGATGTCCGCAATAACGCCTTTGCGATGCCTATCCACAATCCTGCTTTCCCACCGGGACCTTATCGTTTCATCAATCGCGAATTCTTGATCATTACCTACCGCACCGATCCGGAAGCGCTCAAGAAAATCATTCCTGCGCCACTGCAATTCGTCGAGCCGATCGTCAAGTTTGAATTTATCAAAATGCCGGATTCCACCGGTTTTGGCCATTACTGCGAATCGGGGCAAGTCATCCCGGTGACGCTAGATGGCGTGGCTGGCGGTTATGTCCACAGCATGTTCCTGAACGACCATCCGCCGATTGCCGGCGGCCGCGAATTGTGGGGTTTCCCGAAAAAACTCGGCAACCCGGAGTTGCGCGTGCATACCGACACCCTGATGGGCACACTGGATTACAGCGACTTCCGGGTCGCCACCGGTACCATGGGCTACAAGCACAAGACGCTCGATAATGCAGCGATCAAGAAATCGCTGGAAACGCCGGCTTTCTTGCTCAAAATCATTCCGCATGTCGACGGCACACCGCGCATCTGCGAACTGGTACAGTACAGCCTGACCGACATCACCGTCAAAGGCGCCTGGAGCGGCCCTGGCGCGCTTGACCTGCACGCGCATGCGTTAGCGCCCGTCGCCGATCTGCCGGTGCTGGAAGTATTATCTGCAGTACACATTTTGACTGACCTGACCTTGCCCCTGGGCACGGTCGCCTATGATTATCTGGCCAAGTAACCTAAGCCAGCCAACGTCACGTAAATCATCACGCTAATATCATTACGAAAATAAGGGAATGCCATGTCACTCAAAGATAAAGTTGCACTGATTACCGGTTCCGCCAGCGGCATCGGCAAAGAAATCGCCATCGAATACGCACGCGCCGGCGCCAAGGTCGTCATCGCCGACCTGATGCTCGATGCCGCCACTGCCACCGCCAACGAGATCACCCAGTCCGGCGGCATCGCCATGGCAGTCGCCATGAACGTCACCGACGAAGCCCAGGTCGACAAAGGCATCGCCGACACCGTCGCCGCCTATGGCAGCATCGACGTCCTGATCAGCAACGCCGGGATCCAGATCATCGCGCCGATCGTCGACTCGACCCTGGACAACTGGAAAAAAATGCTGGCGATCCATCTCGACGGCGCCTACCTGACCACCCGTGCGGCGATGCGCGAGATGATCAAGAAAGGCAACGGCGGCTCCATCATTTACATGGGATCGGTACACTCGCATGAAGCCTCGCCGCTGAAGGCGCCGTACGTCACCGCCAAGCACGGCTTGATCGGCCTGGCAAAAGTGGTCGCCAAGGAAGGCGCTAAAAACAAGATTCGCGCCAACGTCATCTGTCCGGGTTTCGTGCGCACTCCTCTGGTGGAAAAGCAGATTCCGGAACAAGCCAAGGAACTCGGTATCACTGAAGACGAAGTAGTCAAGAACGTGATGCTGAAAGACACCGTGGATGGCGAGTTCACCACTACCCACGATGTGGCGCAAACCGCAATCTTCCTCGGCGGTTTCGAATCCAACGCGTTGACCGGACAGTCGATTGTCGTCAGCCACGGCTGGTTCATGCAATAAACAAGTCCATGTAGTAAGAGATGGCGGCTGCCTGCGATGAGCAAAAAGAAGAACAAACCTTCTTACCTTCTCATCGACCGCAGCCGCACTCAATCAGAGAAGCCATTTTGAGTAAAATTTGTTATCCGTCTCAGCCAGCCCGGCGTCTTTCGCATCGATTACAGCATTGCTTGTCATGCTTGCTATGCGTGTTGCTGCCGCTAGGCAGCGCCAATCTGCTCGCTAAAACCGAGCCACTCAAACCAGCCGCAGCCGAGGCGCCGTCGGCGTTTACCAGCCGGCAAGCGGCGTTATCCGCTTTGCCGCCGCTGATGCTATGGGTAGGAGAACGGCCCGATGACGTTCGCACCTGGATCGACGGCAGCGCCAGGCAAGGCAAAGGCGCCGCCGATAATCCGGCGCCGTCAATCCAGGATCAGCGGATGGGCGTTGCAGTGTTAGACACCACCGTCCTGCTGCGCGATGGCAGCGCCAGTGTCCGGCGCCGTCAGCAGTCGTTGAAACTGCCACCGGCGTGGTACGCCCAGAACCGCTTGCAGCAAAAAGCGCCGGTTGTCACCATAGTCCATATCGAGATGGCGCGCGGTGTGCAAAAACCGGCTCTGAACGAAAGGCAGAAACGCGCCATCGTCAACGCCGTGGTAGCCGCCGCGACACGCAGCCCGAGCCAGGTGGTACAACTCGATTTCGAAGTCATGCATAGCCAGAAGCCGTTTTTGGCTGATGTCATCACCCGCAGCCGCGACGCCCTGCCCGCCAACGTAGCTTTGTCGGTCACAGCGTTGGCGTCATGGTGCGTAGGCGATGCCTGGCTTGCAGATCTGCCGGTCGACGAAGTGGTGCCGACAGCATTCCATATGGACGGTGAAGCCAAACGTATACGCGAGGTTCTGGATCACGATGGTCGCTTCCCGCGTCCGGAGTGCCAACCCAGCATGGGCTTGTCGCTGGACGAACAGCCATGGCCGAGCAAACTGCGCAGCCAGCGGCTTTACCTGTTTAATCGCAATGTCTGGTCTGCCACGCCGATGGCAAGCTGGTCGGTGCGGTTGGGGGCGATTTTTCCTTAGGAGCGGACATTCCGTGGTTGAACAGGATTTGCCTTGACCGCCCGACCGTAAGCTAAAAAACAGACATTGGGTACTTTCATATAGACGCTTATGAGGATCCACATGATTCAAATGAAACAACCCGAAGACGCACCTCACGCGTTTCAAACCGCCTGGAACAATCACGACATGCGATCCTTCGGAGCACTGTTCCATGAGGATGCGACGTTCGTGAATCGGTTCGGGCACTATGTGCGCGGTGTCGATGAGATCGTCAAGCTGCATGCGCCCATTCACGCAACCATCTACAGCGATTCCATGCTTGAGAACGAGCTAATCGATGTAGTCGCGATCAGCGACGACGCGGCAGTCATGCACTTCTGGAGCCGACTCGCGGTCGGAGCGGCTCATCCAGCGGGGCCACACGCTGTCGACACGGTGATCCTTGCCGTGCTGACGCGGCAGGCAGCAGAGTGGCGAATCAAGGCGCTCGAGAACGTAACTCTGACGAATCCACGCACGGGAGAATCCGTGTTGAGAGACGGACGGGATTCATGATCGAGTGGAAAAAATTTTTCCACGCCGCACAGGGTCATAGCGGATGTCCGCTTCGAATCGAAAGTAGTCGTCTTCTATCCGCCAATTCCGGTCATTTGGGCGCAGTGCTTATCTGATGTTGCATTGCCAATTTTCCGGTGGCAGCATACGCATTTTCCAATTATTCCTCGAAATGTCGATGACTCATCTAAAACGATCTGTGGCTACGTAACGAGCTTTTTCTCGTCCCAAGAGCTTCTCTGCATGGTGACACCGATACTTAGATTCGGCACTATGTCGAATTGCTACTGAAGTTTTAACGCCTTTTATCAAAATCGAAATTACGATGAATGCGTTCGGCTTTTTTCTCGAGGAAACTATGGCCGCAATCGGCCAGGCGCGGATTTTCAGCGCAGAGGACTAAAGGCGACCTGCTTCCGGCCAGTCATGAAAGGACCAAAACAGAATGCTGTATCGCTGTACTACCAGAGGAAAAAAGGGAATGTGGATTGGCAAGGTATTTCTACCGTTGTTGCTTATCGCATCGTGCATGACACCGATGTCCGCTGCCTATGCCGGCAATGGGGAGACGCTGTTCATGGGAAGATGCGCGATGTGCCACGGATCGGACGCGAAAGGCTCGGGTCCGCTCGCTCGCAAAAGTGACCCGCCAACCCCGGATTTGACGACACCTGCATTCAAGAGGCGCTTGGCGGAGTATCCTGGCGTCATTGTGTCGTCCATCATACTGCGACCCAACGGCGACCTCATTCCCAGGACATTGAAGGAAAATGGCTACCGGCTGCCTCCGCATACATGGACCGTCAAGGATTTTCGGGATCTCAACGATTACCTGAGGGATGTGATTAACAAGTCAAAATGAGAGAAGCATCCACTACGCCCAGAGAGCGGACCAATCGCTGCCGCCCCGGCAGCTCCTTCTCTCTCGAACCCGCGATTGAATCGCTTCGATCAGGATAGGATGATCGGATGGAAATGTACCATCCGTTCCTTGGATGCGTGCTTCCGGCCAATTGCGGACGGTCGGAAGAGTCTGCCAAATTGATGCCGAATCAACATACTGTGCAATAGATACATTGGCCAACAACAGGACTTGCCCCTCAAATATTTGTTGAATACTCATTGTGTATTGTTCAGAATCTACGTTCTACTTTATCGTTGGGCCCTCTGATGAAACGCCTACTTTCGACGGTATTTAATATTACTTTAATGTTTGTATTTCCCATTTGGGGCTGGCTTTTTTATCTGGATTCGTCGCGCCACACTGATTGGTCAAAGCCAATTTATTCAACGACCGTTTGTGCAGTGTTAATCTTGATAGCGCTCATAGGAGTACAGCGATTAACCATGCGGTGGTCATTGAACAGCAGAGTTGGTCTTGGTGCTTTATATTCTCTTTTTCTATTTTTTATACTTTTTTTTCTTGGTTTCGCATCAGTGTTGGTGGGTGCAAATCAAATGCCATAGACACACACGTAAACACAAACACGTATCATCAGATATTGATGACGCAACTCGACCAGAGGCGGACATCTGCATTTGACCAATAGGCGATAAAAACCTCCAAGTCTCATGGGCAACGTGACCGAAATATCTAATTATTAGGATAAGAAATGCCCTCACTATTGTCGACAGAAAGCAGGAAGTTACTGGGCTATGCTTTGCTGGTATTTTTAATTGTTATTCTTGGGGCTTTCGTGGGTTCTTTTATTGGTCCGCCTAGTATCAAGAAATCGTGTCTAGGAGTAGTTCTTGCGGGTATTAGCTTGCTGATGCTGGCGGGTTGTATTCGAGCTATTTTTACCGGCGTATATAAATATGGAAAACTGGGTGTTTGGGGAGATGAAATAAAAAAAGAAAATAGACCATTCGGGTTTTGGTTCGTAATTACCTTTAGTTGTATTTTTAGCATCATCATGTTAATGCTTGGCATATCAATGCTTCTATCCTGATAACTTGTTTTCAGCAATCTAGGCGAAGCTGTCGATAAAAATTGATGCGCGTTATTACCTGCCAACCCTCGGGAAACGCGACCGCCTCAAAACGGCGAAGGGCGGTCATCCGAATTGCAGGCGGCTAAAAGAAATATGGAAAACATGAATATGACATCACGCCTCGAAAGCATCGAAAAACGAATCGACCGAGCTTTGCCAAGCGAATATAAATCCGTTCGTGTCTGTTCATCGCGCAAAGCCCCTGTCGGATGCTTACCTGGTCAACAATCCAGATTACTGGGGAATTCGCGTACTGTTCGAAATTGGGGATGTCGCGGCATATGACCAGGTAGACCATGTGTTCGAAGCGGTGGGCGATGTATTACCTACGGGGATGTTTCCAGTCGCCGATGACTCGTCTGGAAACCTGTACTTGATTGACGTCGCACAAGGTGCGCGTGTCATATGGTGGAGCCATGAACGCGAACGCACAGATAACCGAGTAGACGAGGTGGCCACGTCGTTCTCTGAGTTTTTGACGCTGGTGCGAGAAAACTAGAGCACTTGGACATCATCTTTGGGGCGATGGTCGGTAGTCAGTTTTCGGCCAAAATCGGACGGTCGAAGACGTCCGCCAAACTGATGACGATATTGGAGGAATTGGGTCATGAAATTTGATTGGCACGGCGGAGTAATTTCGCGGACAACGTTAGTCGATTCTGCCTACAAAAATACGCAGAACGTTCGGCGTTTTCTTTCACATCAGTGTGGACCGGAGTTCAAATTTGATCGCGACCTGATGGCATGGATACGAAACGGCGTCGAGAAGAACATGGGCGACGTTGTGGACGAGTGGACGCGCCGACGTACAACTGCGCAAGATTAGCAAATGACTTATTCCGGCCAGAAGCGGACCCTCACTGAGAGTTCATAATCCCGACACTTTAAATTTCCCTACCTAATTTAGATGCAATTACACGAACAATTAGAAACCGTCGTTGACGAAACCACATTCCTTGCGTTCGTCGCAGCTCTTGAAAAAGACCGCCGCGCAAGTGCAGGAGGACGCGTTGATGACTTCGGGCGAAATGAACACGGCTGGGAAAATCATTCGATTGAGGACTTTTTGGAAGCTGCCCATGCTTGGGCCGAAGATTCAGAATTCGGCTCTAAGCAAGGTTTGGCGTCGGAGTCCCCTTGGAAGAAGTTCGCGGTCTTTCTCTTTTGTGGGAAGATATACGAATGATGCCAAAAGAAAAATAATCCACAATCGGCCATGTACAGACCTTCAAGGTGCCGTCAGATATTTCTAGACGCCAGATATTGTGTAGACCGGGAGGATAGATTTGATTGAACCAAAAGGCCTAGATACCAAGGGGTTCATCCGGACTATATCGTGCAGACCAATCCAGCCCGTCTTCCAGGCAGTGGTCGATAAATTGTGCGAGATGCTGCGGGATTGCTTGGGTTCGTTGATTGACAGCGTGTACTTATACGGCAGCGTCGCGAGAGGCGATGCTATGGCTGGAAGATCAGACTTGGACGTCACCTTGATCCTGATTCGCGAGCCTACATTGCAAGACAATCAAGCCATTGAGTCTGTGCGCATCTCACTAGAAGGTCGACACTCGGAAGTTACAAAGGTCGACTTCGATGTTGGGTGTCTTGCGGACGTTCACTCTCCTGAAAATCTCTGTAAATGGGGTTTCTGGCTCAAGCATCATTGCCGATGCGTCTATGGCAATGATCTTGCGAACCAATTCGCTCTATTTCAGCCGTCCAGACTGATTGCGAGAGCAGTGAATGGAGACTTTCCTGATGTGTTGGCTACTTACGCGCAACGCATAGAAGCTGAGAAGAACGTCCTTTTGATTGA
The DNA here is from genome assembly GCF_900113705.1 of Collimonas sp. OK307. Taxonomy (GTDB): domain Bacteria; phylum Pseudomonadota; class Gammaproteobacteria; order Burkholderiales; family Burkholderiaceae_D; genus Collimonas. The sequence continues at coordinate 81,359 of NZ_FOQI01000012.1, forward strand.
GAGTCTCAAGAGAGCCGCATCAAGAAAACTCATTCGCTCTACCAATGTACTTCGCCCCGTCGAGGCGTTATCGTGGCCTGAATCACTCGAAGATCATGTCGATCATTTTCTAATGACGTATCCAGAAATGAGGCCACAAATTACCTCTTTCCTTTGCCAGCAACAAATGGTGGATAGTGACCAGGGCGATTTCGTCGAACGGTTGCGAATTTTTTCAGCATGGATGCAACTGCAGATATGACGTATGGTTCGTCTTAGTCGTTACAGGCAAATATTCATCGCGATAGTCGGTAATCGGCCAATAACCGTCATTCAAGAATGTTCCCCAAAACTGACATTGGTTGGGATGTTATAGCAAGAAAATAAGGTGGGCATTCTATGACAGAGTTTGATTTGACGCAGAGACTAGAGGAAGTTCGGCGGCGTACAACGCGGGTTGTGGCCGTGGCGCTTGTATTTAACTTTGTTGTTGTGGTTCCCATCTTTGGATACGATGTTTATCTGGTCCGAACTCATGCACCAGCCAATATATCTATCGTGGTTGCCGCACTGGGGTTAATAATGTGGACTGCCATGTACATAACGCTAATGCGCGCAATGCGCAAAATTGAAATGCCTACGTGCGTATATTGTAAGGCGCTACTTACATGGAAAGACCGTACAAAAATCCTCGAAACGAAGGCCTGCCCTGCATGCAATCAACATCTTTTTGACGGATGATGGCCCGCAGTCGGCCAAGAGCTGACTACCAAGATACAGCGGTGTTAGCTGGTTAATTAGGGAGAAAAGCGCATGCAAATTTCACCTTTCGGACTCATCGTCACGGGCATCATATTCGTGGTCTGTTGCCTAAACTGCGTTGCGATATGGAAGAGCTTCCATTCGTCCTATTACAGCAGGGCGCAACAGTGGGGACATGTCGGAATTGTTTTGTTAGTTCCTGTTCTGGGAGCTTTTTTAACTCTATATTTGTCACGCCAAGAAACACCCACTGCCCACTCTCGCCCTGTCGACGGGTTGGACGGAGTTGACAGTACTTGCAGCGATTTCGATTATGGTGGAGACCATTAGTAGATTTTCGCTTTATACCGTAGCTCTGAATATCCGCTTTGGAGAATCTCGAATGACAGCAAAGGGGCGTGTGCTGCCCGTCGCAACACGCGTCAGTCGGCCATTCATGAACAGTGAAGTCAACGCCATCAGGATAGGCCGGCGTGGACCAGCACAGTAGGTTAGCCAGAACAAGCGCAGCGGTCAATTTGCACCAACGCCTGCAGAAACCCTACCCGGAACACAAACTCTAAAAATCTTCCCTCATTTTGGCTTGCCAAACCCTTCTATAAAACTCATCGCACACAGGCTGCACGCGACAGCCTGAAACCACGTATAAATCCTGATTTCTCTATCTAGTCCACCATTTGACAGCATTTACCGCGAGGTGGCTCAATTAGACAGCGTCTGCTCTCCGGCCTTCATGTGCGAGGCGTTGAGGATATCAATATGGCTTCCGGCGCGCTCCGACAACACTCCGGCCGCAGCCATCGCCATCCGCGTCAGGCCCTCGGTATCGGCCACATTGAGCATGGGCGGGTAAGCATCATCGTCCTCCTCGCGCGCCAAATGACTTGCATGAATCAGCGACAAGCAGGTTTTGATGCCCTGACTCAGATCCAACGTAAGCGCCATGAATTGCGCCGATGCGTCGAACCGCAGCTCATCGGCCAGCAATGAAAATGATTGATGCTCTGATCGAGCGGCAGTTTGAGACAATTGGGGGGACGTGTTGATGCGGGTCATGACGATCTCCAGAGTTGCGTGAGGCCGCATCCCGCTTTCAAATTGGGAGGGCGACAGATGGCAAGGTTGACAGACCGGTACAAAACGCAAAACCGGCAGCCCGAAGGCTCCCTACCACCGCCGCCCGTGGAGAACGTGATGGTACGCATAAAAAAACCGCGTGTCGCGGTTTTTGCGCGTTTTGTGTAGCAGGCTGTCAAACCCGATCCCTTCTTTTTCAGGGATTGATCGACTATAAACAGTCATCGATGTGATCGCAATCAGCAATCTACCTATTCAGCATCCGCCGCACGTTGCGCCGGATACACCTTGACCAGCACGATCCGCGGGCCGTTCATTTTCTTGACCACGATATCAAACCCGTCGAATTCGATCTTCTGCCCTTCATGCGGCAGATCGCCCAGCTTGGCCATGATCAGGCCGCCAACCGAGTCGACATCTTCATCACCGTCAATCACGACGTCGATGCCAAGTATCCGTTCCAGGCTGAAGATCGGCAGGCTACCCTTACCCAGCAAGGTGCCGTCATCCAGGCGGCTCCATTCGTTGTCGTTACGCCGGAATTCATCGCGGATCTCGCCTACCATCGCGCCCAGCAAGTTATCAAGCGTGATAAAACCTTCCGGTTTAGTACCCTTTTTGCCGATGATGGCAAAATGCGGCGCGCCGGTACGGAAGCGGCGGAACAGTTCCAATGCAGCCATGCGCGGCGAAACATATTCCACCGGCCGCAAATAAGCACTCAGGCTGTCGATCGACTTGCCTTCCTGTTGTGCGATAAATAAATCCTTGAGATGGATCACGCCCAGTACATTGATGCCGCTCTGGTCGAAGTACGGGTAGCGGCTAAAACGGTGACGGTAGATAGTCTGCAGGTTTTCCTGCAGGCTGCGCGCCTGATGCAGAGCGGTAATCTCGTTGATGGGACGCATCAGGTCGGATACTTCGAGTTCGCTAAAATCGAGTGACTGCGCCAGCACTTTCCATTCTTCACGGTTGAATTTCTCACCAGCGTGACTACCGCGCAAAATCAACTTCAGCTCGTCTGCCGAATACTGCGCATCATGGCCATGGACGCCGCCCAGCCCTGCCATGCGCAAGATCCAGCTGGCGCTGGCGTTGAGCACAAAGATAGCCGGATACATGGCCCAGTAGAAGCCGTACAAGGGCAAGGCGCACCACAGGCCGATCACTTCGGGATTGCGTATCGCGACGGTCTTGGGCGCGAGTTCGCCGATGACGATGTGCAGGAATGAAATCAGGAAGAAGGCGAAGAAAAACGAAATGCCATGGATCAGTTCAGGTGAAGTGACGCCGATCCAGCCGAATACCGGCTGCAGCAAACTGGCAAATGCCGGCTCACCGATCCAGCCCAGCCCCAGCGAGGCGAGTGTAATACCGAGTTGGCATGCGGACAGATAAGCGTCCAGCTGATGATGCACCGTCGCCAGAATGCGGCCGCGCAGGCCTTGGGTCTTGGCGATGGCGCGAATACGGGTCTGGCGTAATTTGACTAAACCGAATTCGGCAGCAACAAAAAAACCGTTGAGTGCTACCAGAAATAATGCTGCGATAACCAATAACAGGTTGTTCAATGAATCTCTTTCATGGGTAATGACGAACCGCAAGTATAGAGGAAGATGGGGATCTTTAACAAAATCGCATCAATCAGCTATGAATCAGGGTCGTTTGCCGCGCCGGATGTGGGCCTGCGCGGCAGCAAGAAGCCGGGTACCCGGCTACTCGTCCACCACCTCGTTGTCGACCATGTAAGTTCGGCAGCTGCTGCCGCCACCCTGTATGCAGTACCTGATCGCGCGTGGCCCTGCCGACACGCCGAAGCCGCTGACTGACCCACCCCCTCCGGACCATGCATATCCGCAATGGCCATTGCTCGAGATTGCAAAGGCGCGAGGATTAGGCAGCTGCAGATACTGCTTGAAACTGGCTTGGCAACTTTCGCTAAGTTCTGCGATTTTGGGGGTGACGGCTACCGCCGGTTTTGGCTGGGCCGGAGCAATCGGCGCGGGATTGCGGGTCGCCGTTCTCGGTTTGTCCAAGGCAGCCTGGCCACGCTCGGGCAGTTCAAGTATCCACTGGGCAGGGACGGCAAAATTGATGTTTTGCGCGTAGGTAGCATCCTCACCGGCCGAGGTGATGCCGATCAGCTCGCCCCTTGTGTTGAACAATCCGCCGCCGCTGGAACCGTGAGAAATTGGCGCGGTAATCTGAATGTAACGTAACTGGCCATCCTTCCCCATGCGCAGCGACGATAGCATGCCGTCACTCATCGTTTCTTCAAAACCGCGTGGCGCGCCGATTGCATACACCTTTTGTCCGACACGCAGGCGGTCGACAAGACCGATCAATACTGACGGAGCGTAAAAGTTGTTAACCTTGATCTGGCACAGGTCCCGCTCCACGTCAGGATATTCCAGCGTGGCGGGAAAACTGATTTTTTCGCGATGCACGGTAAAACTGCTGGATTTTGCCAAGACGTGGCAGTTGGTGACCAGACGACCTTCGGCGATTACTACCGCCGTTCCTGACGCCATGGGCTTCCCCTGGCTGTCATTGGTGACCACTACCCAGACACTTGGCGACACTTTTTCGAACAACTCATCGGGCTCCATCGCCTGCGCCGCAGATAATCCGAGCAGGCTCGCCAGGCCGGCAATTGTCAGGCATATTCTGTTCTGCAATGGACTCATGAGACCGACGATCCGACTTGGTTAAATAAATCGCACAATGCTGGCGCAATGATCTGCTCAGCGAGAGGGAGGAGGCAGCAGATTTTGTAAATCGTCCATGGTGGTCGGTGTATACGCGCTCCCCCCTTTTCCGATAACGGACGCGGGACCGCCATTGCCGGCCAGGGCTGCCTGGATAATCTCCTGGCTTGAGGGTGCGCTCGCATTCCCTCCGGATTGCACATAACCTGACAGCTTTTGCATAATGACAGCTGCCCGCAATGGCGGGAGCCCTTGATAGCTTTCAGCCTGGTGCATCATCCTGACGGTGCCGGTAGCCGAGTAAGTCGTGATAGTGCCACCAGGCACGTAAACGTACGTCGGCGCGCGAGCCGCGGTTTGTTCAAAATGCGGGTTGTCGATTGGATCCGCGCTGGAAAATTGCGGGACGTCGTCAGATAATTGGGCTGTCTTGCCGGCATTGTCGGCGCCGGGACGCAGTACAAAAAACTCATATCCCGCATGCGAGGTGAGTTCGGCGCAGCGGTAGATCCAATAATTCCAGACCATGTCGCGCCTGGTCTTGCCGTTGCCGAAAAATGAGACGCTATAAGTAACGTCATCAAGTTTCTTTTCTGTATAACCGCCGGTGGGGCCGCGCGGTCCATAGCTTGTCACACAACCGGATAACGCCGTCAGGACAAATAGATACAACGGAAGAGCTGAAAATGCGCGCATGGATGATTTGATAATCTGGCCGAAATGAGCAGATTATAAACGCGCTCTTCTTTATTTATGTTGCCGTTTAGAACTTTATTTATGTGCAATGCAGGCCATGTCGTGCTACCAGATCAGACCGCCAGAAATGGCACAAATCGTACTTCAAATATCTTCTGACGCGGTCGTCGCGATGTGCGGCTAGCCTGGCGATGGCGGGTTAGCCGCAGCAAGCGTTTTACAGCGCTGTCGCCAGCGCGCACTGACGATAATGTTCCGCCGCCAGCGCCTGCTGGTCGATCGCCTCATGCAACTGTCCCAGTCTCAGATGCGCTTCACGTACCGTGGACGGCGCCACGGCATCCGACAAAGCCTGCTCCAGGTGACGCTGGGCTTTGCCCCATAATTTTTGCTTGAAGCAGAAGCTGCCCAGGGTCAGGGCCAGCTCGGCATCGTTCGGCGCTTTGATTGCCCAACGTTCGCAATGCTCGATTTGCGACAGCAGCGCTGGTGTAGCTTCTGCCGCGGCAGCATCGCGATAGACCGGCAACAAACGCCGGTCCCACTCTGTCGCCAGGGATTTTTCAACGATGGCGCGGGCTTCGGCATGCAAACCGCATTTGTTGAAGGCGTTGGCGGCGCGCATGGCGATGAACGGCTTGATCCGGTCTTCGCTCGGCACCGTAGCCCACAAACGGGTAATCGATTCGGCATCGTGGGCGTCGTCCGACAGCAAACCGTCGTAAGACAGTTCGCGCAAACGCGTCGACAAGGCTGGATGCAAGGCGTCGTGCTTGTCCAGGCTGCGTACCAGGCGCAGCACTTCCGGCCAGTTCTTGGCTTGCTGGTTGGCTTTCAAGGCCAGCCGCAAGGCGTGGATATGGCGCGTGCCGCGGGCGTTCAGTTCGCTGACGGTTTGCAGCGCCGCCTGTGACTTATGCTCGTCTACCAGCAGATCCAGTGTCGTGATCAGGCGCGCCGTTTTCAGCGGTTCGTCCTCTTCGATGCTGGCCAGCCAGATATCGCGCCGCTCGGGTTGCCCCATGCGATGCGCGGCACGGGCGCCGATCAAAGCTGCCACGCCCAGGTTGTCGGGCAGTTCGGCGGCGCGGGTGGCGGCTTTTTCGGCTTGGCCGAAACGGCCCTCGAACAAGGATTTGAGCGAATCGCGCAAGGCATTGTTGGCGGTGGTTTCACGTTTGTTGCGGCGATAACCGATCACGCGTGCAGGCAACTTCTGGGTAACCCGGATGGCCCGGATCACCACGTACAAGATGATGAATAGAATCGCCAACGCTACGACGAAAAAGTTCAGTGACAGGTCAATCCGGTATGGCGGGAAAAACAGCACCACATTACCGGGGTTGTAACGCGCCACCACAGCCAGGCCGATGGCGACCGCAAACAGAGCAACAAGCCGGAGAAAGAATCGCATAGGACTATGGCTTGCCTTTGTAAGTACGGATCGCCGCTGGACTATCCAGCGCCGGCATGGTGATCGAGAGATTACTGCTTTGGACTTGCTTCAGCAGCGTCTGTACGGTCTGGGTCTGCTTGGCGCGCGTGTCGAAATATTTGGTGATGGTTTCCTGGGCGGCGATCAGGTCGCTGCGGAATGCCGATTCGTTACGCGACAGCAGGCCAAGGCGGGCGTTGAGCAAACGCAGCTTCAGGTTCTCCCTGGCGTAGTAAGCCTGGGTTGGCGACAACAGCAAGGCCTCAGGCGTATCGACAGTACGGACCCGGATCAGCTGGCTGATTTCGGTCCACATCTCGCTGCTCCAGCTTTGCCATTTATCCTTCAAGCTGTTCTTCCAGTCAGTCACCGCGGCATCGGCCGCAGCTTGCGACTTGGCTACATTGCCGGCACCGGCAGCTTTTGGCTTGTTGCTGACAACAGCCTGGTTGTTGGGCTTGCTGACGCCGACGATCGGCTTTTCATCGGACAACAGCGGCATGCTGTCGATCTGGCCGATGATGCTGTCAAGCCGCACCGCGATGCCGGTGACATCCAGCGTCGGCAAGGCTTTCAGTTTTTCGATATCGCTGGCGATGGCGCGGCGCACGATGATGAATTGCGGCTTGTCGGAGCGCGACAGGTTCTTGTCGGCATTCTGCAGCGCGATCAGCGCGCCCTGGACGTTGCCGGCCAGTTGCAATTGCTGGCTGGCGGTCGACAGCACGTCTTCCACCTGGGCCAGGGTCCAATCGTCGCTATTGCGGGACAAATCCTTGTATAACTGCTCGAGCGCCAGTTGCTGGCTTTGCGCTTCGACTTGCTTGCTTTCCAGGACGCTGACCTTGCCCTGCAATTCCTTCGACTCGTCCTGCACCGACTTGACCAGTACCTTGGTCTCGGTATTGGTACTGTCGCCGACTTGCAGGCGGCGCGCTATTTCCTGGCGAAGCTTGTTGTTTTCTGTGTGCATCACCCACCATTGCGCTGCCAGCGCCAAGGCTAGCAACAGCAATATGCCGTAGATCAGGCCAAGCCCCCGCTTTGAGCTCTTGCCCTTGTCGATAACATAAGGTTGCAGCACAGGTTGCGCGGCTGACGATGGCGACGTCGCACTGACGGCAGGACCAGCAGGCTGGTTCGATTCTGGAGTGGGTATCGATTCGTTCATAGCGGGAATTGTAACGCGTCGAGTAGCCGTTCGTCGCCTGAGCCGGTGAGAGTCACATCGGTAAATCCAAGCGCATGTGCTGTTTCGGCAATGCGGGCATGCGGGACAAGGAGTTTCTGCTGTTGGATTTTTGCAACACCGGTGCTGTTTTCAAGCGCCTGGACCAGGTCCATCAGATGCCTGAGCGCTTCCGAACTGGTCAGTATCCAGTCGTTTTCGCTATCCAGCAGTTGTTGCAGACGGGCTTTCAAGGTTTCATCGAGGACTGGCGCCTGGCGCCGATAAGCCGCAACGGCCTGCACTTTGATACCGGCCGCCAGCAAGTTGTCGGCAAAGAATTCGCGGCCGCTTTCGCCGCGCACCAGTAACACCTGGCGGCCGCGCAAGGCGTTCAGGTCCAGCGCCAGCAACAATCCTTCGGAATCGGTCTTGGCCGGATCCGGCGGGCTGAAGATGGTGGCGTTGCGCGCTGTCAGGCCATGCCGCGCCAACGCCGCCCGGCTACCCTCGCCGACAATCCCGATGGGAACCTGCAGCGGCCAGCTGGCGATATGCTGGAACGCGGCGTCGATCGCATTCGGGCTGACAAACACCACCAATGCGTAGGTATCGAGTTTGCTCAGGACGGCTTGCAGAGGCGCACTGTCGCTCAGCGGCAGGATTTCCAGCAAGGGGAAAATCACCGGCTGCCGACCGCGTGCCGCGATCTGCTGCGCCAGCGCCCCGGCTTGCGCCGCCGGCCTGGTGATGACAATCGGATGCAGAAGTGAGGGTGGGCTAGGTTGCATGACAACCATCTACCTGTCGGCAAAAGGAAAAATCGGCAAAATCGCTTCGCTGCAACGGCTGTAACAGTAACGCTGGCACTAGGCGTCCTTGCACAGCGCCAGAATGGCCCCTGCGTCTTGCGCTTCCAGCGCCGCCGCGATCTGTTCTCCCAGCACCTCAGGTGCATCGGCCGCACCGCTGGCGTCGGCAATCGCCACCCGCAGGCCGTCCGGCGTAGCGATCATCGCCCGCAAACGCATCTGGTCGCCGCTGATGGTGGCAAACGCCGCCAGCGGAATCTGGCAACTGCCGCCGAAGGCGCGCGACAAGGTACGCTCTGCAGTCACTGCCAGCTCTGTCGGCAAATGATTCAAGGGTGCGAGTATTTCGTGCAGATCGGCGCGGTCGGCGCGGATCTCGATCGCCATTGCGCCCTGCCCCGGCGCCGGCAAACTCTGCTCCGGCTCTATCAGAGCTTTGATGCGCGCGGCCAGGCCGAGCCGCTTGAGGCCGGCTGCGGCCAGGATGATGGCGGCATATTCGCCACGATCCAGCTTGCCCAGGCGGGTATCGAGATTGCCGCGTAAGGGCTTGATCTGCAACAACGGAAAACGCGCCGCGATCAAAGCCTGGCGCCGCAGGCTGCTGGTGCCGACGATGGCGCCCGCTGGCAACTCTTCCAGGTTGGCGTAGTCGTTTGAAACAAACGCGTCGCGCGGATCTTCGCGCTCCAGCACCGCGCTCAGGGCAAATCCGGGCGGCAGTTCCATCGGCATATCCTTGAGCGAATGCACCGCGAGGTCGGCGCGGCCTTCTTCCATCGCCACTTCCAATTCCTTGACGAACAAACCTTTGCCGCCAACCTTGGATAAGGTCCGATCAAGAATTTGATCGCCGCGGGTGGTCATTCCGAGGATTTCTATATTACATTCTGGATATAATGCAGATAACCGCGCGCGCACGTGTTCCGCTTGCCACATGGCCAGCCGGCTTTCACGCGATGCAATCACTAACTTGGATGGGGAGGATATTTTAGCCACAGGTTCTTTCAAATTTTAGCTATGCAACGCAAATGCAGCAACGCAGTCAGGATAGAGCAGAGTTATCTAATCGCCAATCATTAGCCGCTAGCGAGTGTTATCAAAAACTCGTAATTTTTGCGCCGGATTTTAGCATGCACTCCCTACTGTCTCAGTTGTACTCTCTATATCAGATTATATATAGCGCGCGTTTTAACCAGTTACAAGCCCTTGTTCCCACCCCAGAAAAGCTGATTGCACTCGTCCATTATGGCAAAACAATTGAATTCTGCTGTCCAGGTAAAAAAACCCGCCCCTAACAAAGATGCTCCACTCAAAGAAGATATTCGTCTGCTGGGCCGCTTGCTGGGCGATGTGCTGCGCGAACAAGAGGGCGATTCGGTATTTGAAGTAGTAGAAACCATCCGCCAAACCGCGGTGCGCTTCCGCCGCGAATCGGATCCGCAAGCCGGCGCCGATCTCGACAAGCTGCTCAAGAAACTGACGCGCGACCAGACCAATTCGGTGGTGCGCGCGTTTTCTTATTTTTCGCACCTGGCCAATATCGCTGAAGACCAGCATCACAATCGCCGCCGCCGCGCCCATCTGCTGGCCGGATCGGCTGCGCAGCCTGGCAGCGTTGCCCATGCGCTGAGCAAGCTGGATGACGCTGGCGTATCGGGCGCCACCGTGCGTAGTTTCTTGAAAGACGCCTTGATTTCGCCGGTCCTGACTGCCCATCCGACCGAAGTGCAACGTAAGAGTATCCTGGATGCAGAGCGCGAAATTGCCCGCCTGCTGGCTGACCGCGACCGTCCGCTGACCGCCAAGGAACTGCGCGACAACACCGAACTGCTGCGCGGCCGTATCGCCACCTTGTGGCAAACCCGCATGCTGCGCTATACCAAACTGACCGTCGCCGATGAAATCGAAAACGCGCTGTCTTACTATCGCATCACCTTCCTGCGCGAGCTGCCGGCGCTGTACGATGACATCGAAGGCGAAATCGCCACCCAGTTCCCGACCCGCGCGCGCCAGGCCGGCGCTGGCGCCAGCAATGAACTAGCGCCATTCGTACAGATGGGCAGCTGGATCGGCGGCGACCGCGACGGCAATCCCAACGTCAACGCCAGCACCATGCAGCGCGCGCTGACACGGCAATCGACCACGATTTTCGATTTCTACCTGGAAGAAGTCCACGCCTTGGGTGCGGAATTGTCGGTATCGACCTTGATGGTCAGCGTCAACCAGGAATTGCTGGCGCTGGCGGAAAGCTCGCCTGACACCTCGGACCATCGCTCCGATGAACCCTATCGCCGCGCCCTGATCGGGATCTATGCACGGCTGGCATCGACCGCGCGCGAACTGGGCGCCACCAACATCCTGCGCCAGGAAGTCGGCGCCGCAGCCCACTATGCAACACCGCAGGAATTCACCCGCGAATTGCAGATCGTCGAAGATTCACTACGCGCCCACCACGGCAGCGCCTTGATCAAACCGCGCCTGGCGACACTCAAGCGCGCTTCCGAGATTTTCGCCTTCCACTTGGCCTCGCTCGACATGCGCCAGAGTTCCGATGTCCATGAGCGGGTCCTGACTGAGCTGTTTGCCCAGGCCCAGGTGGAAGGTGCTTACGACAAGCTCAGCGAAGAACAGAAGATCGAACTGCTGCTGGCTGAACTGGCCAAACCGCGTCTGCTGTATTCGCCGTATATCGCGTACTCCGACGAGACCGTTTCGGAACTGTCGATCCTGCGCGCCGCCGGCGAAATGCGGCAACGCTACGGCACACGGTCGATCCGCAATTACATCATTTCGCACACGGAGACCGTGTCCGACCTGCTGGAAGTCTTGTTGCTGCAACAGGAAACCGGCCTGCTGCGCCCTGATAGCGGAAAAGGTAAAGCCACTGTATCCGAGGCGCCGGAAGTGATGGTGATCCCGCTGTTCGAAACCATTCCCGATCTGCGCCGCGCCGCCGCGATCATGGAGCAATTCATGGCGTTGCCGCCGGTGGCGCGCCTGATCGCCAGACAAGGCCAGCTGCAGGAAGTCATGCTGGGTTATTCCGACTCCAACAAAGATGGCGGCTTCCTGACTTCCAACTGGGAACTGTACAAGGCCGAGATCCAGCTGGTACGCGTGTTCGATCGCGCCAGCGTCAAGCTGCGCCTGTTCCATGGCCGCGGCGGCACCGTCGGTCGTGGCGGTGGCCCGAGCTACCAGGCGATCCTGGCGCAACCGCCGGGTACCGTCAACGGCCAGATCCGCCTGACCGAACAAGGCGAGATCATCGCCTCCAAGTTTTCCAATCCGGAAATCGGCCGCCGCAATCTGGAGTTGCTAGTAGCAGCGACGCTGGAAGCCAGCCTGATGCCGAATAATGCCGACAGCAAGCAGGCTAAAAAGCTGGGTGAATTCGAGCAGTTGATGGATGGCTTGTCCGAGCGCGCTTACCAGTCGTATCGCAACCTGGTCTATGAAACCCCGGGCTTTACCGACTACTTCTTTGCAGCGACGCCGATTGCAGAGATCGCCGAACTGAACATCGGTTCGCGCCCTGCCTCACGCAAGGCAACCCGCCGCATCGAAGATTTGCGTGCGATCCCGTGGGGCTTTTCCTGGGGCCAGTGCCGCCTGCTGTTGCCGGGCTGGTACGGCTTCGGCAGTGCGATTGAAAGCTGGCTGGAGGAAGGCAAGGACAGCAAGCTCAGAACCCAGAAACTGGCGACGCTGCGCGCCATGTACAAGGAATGGCCGTTCTTCGCTACCTTGCTGTCGAACATGGACATGGTGCTGTCGAAAACCGACCTGGCGGTGGCTTCGCGCTATGCCGGGCTGGTCACCGACCGCAAGCTGCGCAACAGCATCTTCAAACGCATCGTCGATGAACATGAACGCACCAGCAGCATCTTGTCGGCGATTACCGGCGCCAAGGATCGTTTGTCTGGAAATCCGCTACTGGCGCGTTCGATCAAGAACCGCTTCGCCTACCTGGATCCGCTGAATCACTTGCAGGTGGAACTGATCAAGCGCCACCGCAGCGTTACCGCGGCGGGCCGGACTACCGAGGAACGTGTGAAGCGCGGCATCCATTTGAGCATCAATGGTATTGCTGCGGGCTTGCGCAATACCGGCTAGCCGTCTGAATGGAGGTGGTCAGCATCGCTGGCCATCTCTTCCCTGGCCACTTCCGTATCAAGCGCCGCGCGCAAACGCGGCAGGCTCTCCGGATAGTGCAGAGCGATGAAACCGATCATCGCTTCACGGATGGCGCAACGCAGATCGAACGCTGTGCCCGAGTCCTTGGCGCTGACCAGCAGGCGCAATTGCATGGCGCGCTCATTGGCGTCGGTCACGTGTAGCACGCAAACCCGGCCATCCCACAAAGTGGATTGCTTGCATACACGCTCGAATTCAGCACGCACGGCCGGCACCGGCACGGCAAAATCCAGCCATAGGAACACCGTGCCCAGGATGGTTGAGGAGGTGTGCGTCCAGTTCTCAAAGGGATTTTCGATAAACCATTGCAATGGCACGATCAGGCGCCGCTCATCCCATATCCGCACCACCACGAAGGTACCCGTGATTTCTTCGACTCGGCCCCACTCACCTTGAACGATCAAGACATCGTCGATGCGGATCGGCTGCGAAAATGCTATCTGCATGCCGGCAATGAAATTACCCAGCACCGGCCGTGCGGCAATGCCGGCGACCAGTCCGGCGACTCCGGCCGACGCTAGCAAGCTGGCGCCGAACTGGCGAGCGCCGGGCAAGGTCAGCAAGACGAAACTCAAACCGAGAAGCGCGGCAATGAAATAGGCGCTGCGCGTCAGTACCCTGGTCTGGGTCAGGATGCGGCGCGCTTTCAGGTTATCGGCGGCGGTGACAGGATTGAGCTGGACAACGGTCGCGCTTAACGCCCTGATGCAGCGCATTGCCAGCCATGTCAAGGCGATGATCAACGCCACCGAGGCCAGGTAGGACAACGGCACCAGCCAGGGGGTATCATCCGGCGCCCCGGTCAGCACCAGCCGCACCGCGAACAGGATCAGGCACACCTGGCTGGCGTGGTAAGCGATAAAACTAAGGTTGGCGAGATATGGCCGATTGCGGATTAGCCGCCGCAGCAGCATGATGCCGACATGATGCAACACGCCTGCAACCAATGCCGCCAACAGGGCCGCGCCAAGCACATAGAGGCTGGCCTCCAGGTATTGCAACTCGGGGAAAATACTCGGATTCATCCATCGCCTTCCATCGTTTGATCGGCCCCGGAGCTATTCCCCCTCGACCTGGGCCGACCTGGGCCGACCTTGACAGACCTCGGCCGACGTTAGAGTTTTTTCTGCAGCAGCATGGCCTTGCCCATGGCAGGATCCAGTTCATAACCGGCAAACCCGGTCGACTTGTACAACGCCTGGGCGAGCTGGTTGCCTTCCAACACTTCCAGCGTGATCTTGCAGCAGCCAAGGCCGTGCGCCACCTTCTCGACCTGAGCGATCAGCTTCTTCGAAATCCCGCGGCCGCGAAATTTTGCGGCGACCGCCAGATCATGGATATTCAGCAGCGGCTGACAGGCAAAAGTCGAGAATCCCTCGATGCAGATCGCCACGCCGGCTGGCTCGTCGTCGACAAAAGCCAGTACCACGTGGACATCGTTTCTTTTGCCGAGGGCAGCGATCAGGTTGCTTTTGACGAAATCGGCGAGCTGCTGCCCGCCGCCCATGGCGTCCATGGCATAGCCGTTCAGCAGCTCCACAATTGCACCGGCATGGCGTGCATCGGCAAAATCGGCGTTCACTATCTGAGTCATGTTTTTGATCCTGGTTCATTATTGATTGATGTTTCTGATTCTATATCAGCGTAGGGCAATGCCAGGCGGGTGCAAAAAAAGCGCAGCCGCTCCCCTTTTTAGTGACTTTAGTGACAATTTTCGGCAGCACTCGCCAAATTGGTGAACTGATACACCAATCTTGTATATCAGATTGGTGCATCAGGCCAAAATATCAGCTGATATCGCCTGGCATGCGACTTGCAGATACCACCGCATGACTGCCACCGCCAAATCGTCAACCCAGATCGCCGAACGGATTACCGAGGCAATGCTGGCGCGTAAACTCGCGCCCGGCACCCGCTTAGGCGAACAGCAACTGGCAGAATTGTTTGGCGTCAGCCGGACCCAGATTCGCGAGGCACTAACCCGTCTGGTGACACGCGGCATCGTCACCGTCAGCGCCCGCCGCGGCTGGTATGTGATTGAACCCACGCCAGAGGATGCGCGCGATGCCTTCGAGGCGCGCCGGGTGCTGGAATTGGGGCTGCTGCGGCATGCGCGGCCGATTGGCGCCGATGCCATCCGCAAGCTGCGCCAGCACGTCGAGCGCGAACAAGCCTCGCTGGAAGGCGAAGATGTCGCCAACCGCAGCTTCCTGCTAGGCGATTTCCATGTCTGCCTGTGTGAATCGTTTGGCAACACTTTGCTGGCCGACACCTTGCGCGATCTCACTACCCGCACCACCCTGACCGCCATGCAGTACCAGTCGTCACACCATGCCCGGCAATCCTGTGCCGAACACGTCGGCATCGTCGCGGCGCTGGAAAGCGGCAACCTGGAGCAGGCAGAGCAACTGATGCACACCCATTTATGCAACGTCGAAGCGGGCCTGGATCAATCGCTGCGCAGCGATCCGCTGTCACCGCTACGGCAAGCACTAGCGCCACTTAGAGATAATCTCGACAAGCCGTCATTTGCAATATCACCTCAGCTAAAGGAGTTTTAACATGAAATTTCCAAAGATTTTACTTGCCATGGTTGCCGCCACTGCCCTCTTCAGCAGCACCGCACGGGCCGACGCGCTCGACGATATTGTCAAGAGCGGTGTCCTGAAAGTCGCCGTGCCGCAAGACTTCCCGCCGTTCGGCTCGGTCACCAGCGATCTCAAGCCGCAAGGGCTGGACATCGACGTCGCTACCTTGATTGCTAAAAAACTAGGCGTCAAGATCGAACTGGTCCCGGTTACCAGCGCCAATCGCGTGCCTTACCTGCAAACCAGGAAAGTCGACCTGATCATTTCCAGCCTCGGCAAAAATCCGGAGCGCGAAAAAGTGATCGCCTTCAGCGACGCCTATGCGCCTTTCTATAACGGCGTATTCGGCGGCGCCGATCAAAAGGTCGCCAGTGCAGCCGATTTGGCCGGCAAAACCGTGGGCGTGACCCGTGGCGCCGTGGAAGACCTGGAACTGTCCAAGATCGCTCCAGCCAGCACCACCATCAAGCGCTACGAAGACAATAACGGCACCATCAGCGCGTTCTTGTCCGGCCAGGTGCAACTGGTCGCAACCGGCAACGTAGTGGCTGCCGCGATCATCGCCAAGAATCCGCCGAAGAAACCGGAAACGAAATTCCTGATCAAGAACTCGCCTTGCTCGATCGGCCTGAACAAGGACGAACCGAAATTGCTGGCCAAGGTTAATGAGATCCTGGCGCAAACCAAGAAGGATGGCGAATTGAATGCGGTGAGCGTGAAGTGGCTGGGCTTGCCTTTGCCGGCTAATCTGTAAACCCGACTTGCCACCACCACCAGCTTAGGCAAGACATGAGTTATCACTTCGATTTTCTGGCGCCGTTCGACTATCCAGCCGTCCTCATCAAGGGCGTGCTGGTGACAATCGAGCTGATCGCAATCGGCGGCGTGCTCGGAATAGCGGTCGGCATCTTCGGCGCATGGGCCCGTACCCAGGGGCCGCGCTGGTTGCGGCCGCTGGTCAGCGCCTACGTGGAATTGATCCGCAACACGCCATTCCTGATCCAGCTGTTTTTCATTTTCTTCGGTTTGCCGGGGATCGGTTTGCAAATCGGCGAGATGGAGGCGGCAATATTGGCCATGGTGATCAATCTGGGCGCCTACAGCTGTGAAATCATCCGCGCCGGTATCGCCGCCGTCGCTCGCGGCCAGATCGAAGCCGGATTAAGCCTGGCAATGACCAGGATGCAGATATTCCGTCATATCATCCTGCCGCCGGCCTTGCAAAAAATCTGGCCGGCCCTGTCCAGCCAGGTGGTGATCGTGATGCTGGGTTCTGCCGTGTGTTCGCAAATTGCGGTGGAAGAACTGGCGTATGCGGCCAACTTCATCCAGGGCCGCAACTTCCGTTCGTTTGAATCGTATCTGCTGTCGACTGCCATCTATCTGGTGCTGGCGATCGGCTTGCGGCAATTGCTGCGTTTGATTGGTGACCGGCTTTTTGGCCGGCCTGTAGCCAGGGAGGCCGCATGATTTCCTTTTCGACCTGGGACATCGTCCGCAACCTGTTGCTGGCAATGCGCTGGACCGTATTGCTGTCGCTGGCGTCGTTTGCCTTGGGCGGCCTGCTGGGACTGGTCATCTTGTTCTTGCGAAGCTCGAAGCAAGCCTGGTTGCGCCGCCTCACCAAAATGTATATCGAACTGTTCCAAGGCACGCCCTTGCTGATGCAATTGTTCCTGGCCTTTTTCGGCCTGGCTTTGTTTGGCCTGGAAGTGCCAGCCTGGCTTGCCGCCGGCCTGGCGCTGACTTGCTGGAGCAGCGCCTATCTGGCCGAAATCTGGCGCGGCTGCGTTGACGCCGTTCCGCGTGGCCAATGGGAAGCATCGTCTTGCCTGGCGATGAGCTACATGCAGCAAATGCGCCACGTGATTTTGCCGCAGGCCTTGCGTATCGCGATTCCGCCTACGGTAGGTTTTAGCGTGCAAATCGTCAAAGGTACAGCGGTCACCTCCATCATCGGCTTCGTTGAACTGTCGAAAGCCGGCACCATGATCACCAACGCTACGTTTCAGCCGTTCACCGTGTATGCCTTGGTGGCGCTGATGTATTTTGCGTTGTGCTGGCCGCTGTCCAAATACAGTCAGTCTCTGGAAAGGAAATTCAATGCCACTAATCGCCATTGATAACGTAAAGAAAAGTTTCGGCGATAACCAGGTGCTGAAAGGCATCCGGCTCGATGTCGAAGCAGGTGAAGTGATTGCCATCATTGGCAAAAGCGGCTCCGGCAAGAGTACTCTGCTGCGCTGTATCAACGGTCTGGAAAGCATCGACGAGGGCAATATCAGCGTCGCCGGATCGCATCTGGGCAAGACCGAGCTGGAATTGCGGGCGCTGCGCCTCAAGGTCGGCATGATCTTCCAGCAATTCAATCTGTTTCCGCACCTGACTGTGGGCCGCAACGTGATGCTGTCGCCGATGATCGTCAAGGGAACGCCGGAGAGCGAGGCGCGCAAATCGGCGCAGGAAAACCTGGCACGGGTCGGCCTTGCCGAAAAATTCGATGCTTATCCGGATCAGTTGTCCGGCGGCCAGCAGCAGCGGGTGGCGATTGCACGCGCGCTGACGATGCAGCCGCAGGCCTTGCTGTGCGATGAGATTACCTCTGCACTTGATCCTGAACTGGTGAACGAGGTATTGGCGGTGGTGCGCGGTCTGGCGGAGGAAGGCATGACGCTGTTGATGGTGACGCACGAAATGCGCTTTGCGCGTGAGGTCTGCGATCGCGTAGTGTTCATGCATCAGGGAAAGGTGCATGAAATCGGCGCGCCGGAGGATATTTTTGCGAACCCGAAAACAGTCGAACTGCAGCAGTTTCTGGGCGCCTCGCACTAAGCTTCAATCAACGCCGAAATTGGCAAACCGGGTGAGCTGATCCGCAATTCTGTAAAATTGCGGATTAGCTCCTGTTAATTGTGGAAGTACACATGAATTCAATCAGCACTACCCCGCCACTCGCTGCCGATCTGATCTCCTTCATCGAAGGCTTGCCGAAAGCGGAATTGCACCTGCATATTGAAGGCACGCTGGAACCTGAACTACTGTTCTCGCTGGCCCAACGCAACAATGTCAAACTGCCGTACGCCTCGGTCGAAGAACTGCGCGCCGCCTACGCCTTCACCGATCTGCAATCGTTTCTCGACCTGTACTATGCTGGTGCTGCCGTATTGCAGACCGAACAGGATTTTTACGATATGACGATGGCATACATCGTCCGTTCACGCGCCGACAACGTGCGCCATTCGGAAATTTTCTTCGATCCGCAAACCCATACCGAACGCGGCATCGGCATCGATGTAGTATTTGCAGGGATCGCCCGCGCCCTGCGTGAAGCGCGCGACAAGTACGGCTTCAGCAGCGCCATGATCATGTCGTTCCTGCGTCATTTATCGGAAGAAGATGCCTTCGCGACCTTGGAAGAAGCGCTGCCCTTGCGTGCGCAATATCGTGACCTGTGGATAGGTATAGGCCTGGATTCCGCGGAGCGCGGCAATCCCCCCGAAAAATTTGCACGGGTCTTTGCGCGTTGCCGCGAACTCGGTTTTCACCTGGTTGCCCACGCCGGCGAAGAAGGCCCGCCGCAATACGTTGAGGCCGCACTCGATGTGCTGCATGTGGAACGTATCGATCATGGCGTGCGCAGCGAGGAGGACCCGGCCTTGATGAAACGGCTGGCGCAGCAACGCATCCCGCTGACGGTATGCCCGCTGTCCAACCTCAAGTTATGCGTGGTCGACGACATGCGCAACCACAACCTGGCGCGCATGCTGCATGCCGGCCTGGCGGTTACCGTGAACTCTGACGATCCGGCCTACTTCGGCGGCTACATGAACGCCAATTTCCTGGCGGTGGCGGCAGCGCTGCGCTTGAGCCGCACCGAATTGGTGATGCTGGCGCGGAATGCTTTTGAGGCGACATTCTTACCTGCCGCGGCAAAGCAGCAACTGCTGCTGGAGCTGGATGGTTACTGTATGGCGCATTAGCCTTACGCCCCCCTCCATTGCAGCACCGCCCGCAAGCCGCCGCACCGCACAGGTCCGGCGGTTTTTTTTGCGCCTGAAACCGGACAGGCAAAAAAAAAGCCCGCATACCTTGCGGTTGCGGGCTGAATCCAAACCTAGGAGGTGTTGGAGGAGACAGGCGTAACTATAGCGATGCTACTTCTACTTGTATGCTTTAGAGTTCGCATACCTGATATTCCGCAAGCGTATAACGAATCTGGCCCAACGCCCTAAAAGCTGTAATGTCCTTGCCAGCCGGACAGTTTCCGTGCAACATGGATAAGCAGCCAGATAGCCTGCTCTATCGATCCCGTCTGACTCTGCGCAACCGTATTATCGTGGAGACCATGATGGACAACGTACTTGCTGCACCTCGCCTGACCAACGCCGGCATTCTGTTTTCGGTGACGGTCGAATTTCAACAGTATCAGTGCCTGGTGCCAGCAACCACACTCTCAGATCTGTCGCATTCGAAAGACCCTAAACTCGACTTGCTCGTCACTTATCGGGCATTCCAGACAAAAATCGAAGGCGTTGCACGGCGCTTGATCGGCGCCGGCATTATCGGCAAACCGCTGGTTATCGGCAGCGGTTATTTCCAATAATTCCCGGACTGACCTGATTTCACTAACTCACCGCATGCGGCCTGCGCATGCGGTGGATTGTCACGTGTCGGCAAACGCACGCTTCTTCAACAACGCTGCGCGCAGCTTGTCATATGCCAGGTTGAAGACGAAGGTGTAAGGCAGGAAGAAGAGCAGCAAGCCGATGTCGAGAATCAGTGCATCGAGCAAGCTCATATTCAGCCACCATGCCACCAAGGGCACGACAATTGCGACCAGCCCGGCTTCAAATGCAGTAGCGTGCACCACCCGCATGGCCATGGTGCGGACCAGGCGCCAATGGCGCTCGATGCGGTCGAACAGGCTGTTGAAAATCATGTTCCAGATCATCGCCACCAGCGAAATCATCAGCGTCAGCAAGCCCGCGTGGGCCATCGGCACCTTCAACACCCAGGCTAATACCGGTGCTGTCATTGAGACTGCCAACACCTCAAAAATCAGTGCGTGAGTAGCGCGCTCGGTCCAGGTTTTGTGCGTATTCATATTGCCTCCCATTACTTCAAAATTGGTTGATGAAGTCGATGAGGCTATTTTCTTCGATTTTCCTGATACTATAAAAGTAATAACCATCGGATAAACCGATGGATAAACACATAGACACATAGACACATACATAGGAACCAGCACGGATGCGGCACTCCCTGGAAACGCTATTCATGTTTGTCGAAGCCGCCACGCAAGGCTCGTTTTCGGCGGCAGCCCGCAAACTCGGCAAACAGCAATCCACCGTCAGCGAAGCGATCGCCAACCTGGAAATCGACCTCGGACTGACGCTGTTCGATCGCAGCACCCGCCGCCCGACGCTGACTGAGCAAGGCCGGGCGATGCTGGTACATGCGCAGCAGGTGATGGAGGCCACCGACCGCCTTGAACGATCAGCGCACCGGCTAGCTGGCGGGCTGGAACCGCAATTGACTTTGGTGTTGTCGGATACCTACCAGTCGGACCGCTTCGAGCACATCCTCACCAGTTTCGAACAGCGCTACCCCGAACTAGAGCTGGAATGCATGATTGCGGAGCACAACGATGTGGTCTCCCTGGTGCAGGAAGGACGCGCCAATCTCGGGCTGGTGGCGGCGCAGCCGGACTACGCGCCGGATATCGGTTTTGAATCGGTCCCGGATCGTTCGGCAATCGGTTTGTACGTCGGCAAACAACATCCGCTGGCGCGGGCAAAACATATCTCCACCGAGATGCTGCATGGCGCGCGCGAGCTGCGCCTGAGTACCTACGCCGACGATGCGGTGCAACGCCGGCGCGGTAAATGCTGGACTGCGTCCAGTTACCTGCTGTTGCTGGAAATGACGGAATTGGGCTTCGGCTGGGCCGAGTTGCCACACTGGATGGCCAAGCGCTTTGCCGCCAACAGCTTGCTCGAGCTGAAGGTGCGCGGCTGGCCGAAAAGCATACAGGTCGATGCGGTCTGGTCGCGGCAGCGTGGCTTGGGACCGGCCGGCAGCTGGCTGCTGGATACCTTGATGGCGCGATGAGCAGGTGATTTGCGGCGTATTCGTGCTGTATTGGCGATGCGTCGGTTACGGCAGCGATATCTGGCGCGAATTTTGCTGTTGTCCGATATCACCCAAAAAACAGACAAAAAATGTTAATCCTCCTCGCCTCCGTCACCTTTGCCGCTTTGCTGGCTTTTTTCCTGTTGCGTAAAGAGTTTAAAACACGCGGTTTCCTGTCAACTTATAACCGCAATGCCCGCTCTGACGCCCGATTGCAGCGCGGCCGGACGATCAAGCCGCACCAGTAAGGTCAATGTCGGCACATTGCCGGCACAGAAACCAAACCGCGCAGGGTGAGCACATCGTGTCCAGCCTGCGCGGCCGCATGGCTGCTCTCTTTGCCCTCTTCCCGCCAGACAAAAAAAAGCCCGCTGGGCCTTGCGGCGCGGGCTGAATCCAAACCGTAGAGGTTGGAGGAGACGAATCAACTATATGACGAAATATGCGGCACTGCAATATAGTAAAAATACGGTATCAGATGCAAAAAAACCTGCGGCCGTGAGGCAAGCAGGTTTTTTTAATTCTTCAATACAGGAGAAGATTCCCGAAACCCAGTCCTATCTGGAAAGTGGCTCCGACGTGTAACGAATCTACTCTTGTATTGGCCCGGATCACGTTTAAGACGTTGTACGCGACAGGCAATTTCTGAATTATACACAGATTTTGTAGTTAATGCAAGAAAAGTGACGAAGAATGCGCATTTACCACGAGCCATGTGGATAAAAAAAAGCCCGCTAGACCTTTCGGTGCGGGCTTGAATCCAAACCTTGTGAGGTGTTGGAGGAGACAGGTACAACTATATAGACCCGCCCCCGGCACCGCCAATTTATTTAACGCATATCAGTTATTCATAGGGCTGATAGCGCTACCATCCCACTGCCGTATAGGATAAGCGCCGGCCCTCGTCAGCGCTCTGGCGCGCCAGTTCGAGAATTTCCGCGACGCTGACCGCAGCATCGGCCGCAACCGGAAATGGCGCACCATCCTGAACCGAAGCCGCCAGCGCACGATAAAATTCCTCGTAAGCACCATCCAGCGTAGCCAGTTCACCACGCAGATCAAGCTCGCCCTCCACTTCCCTGATCAAGCCGGGCGGGTTTTTAGCCCAACCGGGCTGTCCGGGACGCAAACCAGCCTTGAGCTGATCTTCCTGGCTGTCGAGTCCTGATTTCAGATAGCTGCCGCGGCGGCCATGCACCACAAAGCGCGGCGCCTCCAATGCGCTCAGGGCGCTGGCGTGCAACACCACCTGCTTATCGGGATAGCCCAGCTGCAAGTGGACATAGTCGTCTGCCTGGGCATGCTCGCGGTAGGTGCCGATGGTCGCATTGACACTTTGCGGAGCGCCAAACAATGTCAGTGCCTGGTCGATCAAATGCGGCCCAAGGTCATACAGCAAACCGCCTCCGGTTAACGCATTCTCGCGCCAGCGCTGCCGTACCAGGGGCCGGAAACGGTCGAAATGCGATTCAAAATGCGTGATATGGCCAAGCCGGCCGCTGGCGACCAGCAATTGCAAAGTACGGAAATCGCCATCCCAGCGACGATTATGGAACGGCGCCAGCAACAGTTTGCTATCTGCGGCCATGCGCGCCAGGGTGCGCGCCTCGGCTGCGCTCAGCGTGACCGGTTTATCGACCACCACATGCTTGCCTGCCGCCAATACACGACGGGCGAATTCAAAATGCGTGTCATTGGGCGTTGCGATCACGATGCATTCGATCGCCGAATCCGCCAGCAAACCATCGAGATCGGCAACAAAGCGCGCCCGCGGCCACGCTTTGGCGGCAGCCTCGGTTTGACTGCTGGCAATCGCGCTAACCTCGGTGCGCCCCGAGTATCCGATGAGTGGCGCATGAAAAGTGGCGCCGGCAAAACCGTAGCCTAACAGGCCTACTTTCAAGATGGACATGGCTCTCCTTCTACATTACGGGATAGATTAGGGTGGATTCAGATAAGTCCGGATGGATTCAGCCAAAGCAAATGATGATTGAAAAAGTTACCCACAGAAATTGTGGACAGTCCTGTGGATAACTATCACTAATTTTAATCAAGTCTTTGATTTATATGATTTTTTACCGAACGCACAAGGTTAGTACTTCGGACCGGACTTGCAACAACTTGCGCGATGGCTTGATTGCCCCCAAAGGCGGCAGCGTAAATAACCGCTTCGGTGGCAACTCCGGCGCGATTCAGGGGGCCGAAGAATCGATATCGGCCAGGGATTCACGCCCTTTTTCGGTGATGTCGTAACCGTCGCCGGCAGACCTGGCGATGACATGTCCCTTTTTCCCGAGGAACAGCGCAACATCAGCCGCAAGCTTGGTGCCAGGGTCGCTCGCCACGGCGCGCAAACCATCTATGCAATTCCTGATGAACAAGGTCTGCTGGCCTTTTTCGGTCAAGGACAGGCCACCGTTTTTTTCATACGCAATGTACTTCAGTCCGGCCAGGCGCTTGGTATTGCGTGCCACGCAAGCGCTCACCCTGCCGTGCGCACCCTTGCCGATCTGGCCCAGCGCGTCGTATTCATCTCTTGTCAAACTGTCGTTCATTACTGCTTCCTCTGTAAGTATTTGCCTTGCTGCGACCCCCATGGTACGCGCCGCAATGGATAGCAGCAAGGCTGCAGGACTTCCGTCGCCAGGCGGAAGCATCGATTAACGCCATTGATAACTACAACTGCGAAATAAAATCTGGTATCGTTACCGCAGGTATTCCAACCTCATGCACAAGGAGACATTTATGGATTTAATAGAAAAATTCGACGCCAAAGGCAAAGAAACCGGGGACGCCTATCATGTAGAGTGTTATGAAAACACGATTGAAAGAGCCACCGCAAACGGCGTAATCAGTAGCCTGCCAGTATCGAAAACCTACCAGCTGGCCGATGGACGTGCGCTGAACCCGTATTCGGAAGGGAAATTTGTGATTGTGCAGACTGGCGAGAAGATCTACCGGATTTAATCTGCGTTTCGACCACCCACATGCCAGCCTGCGACCACTAAGGACGCAGGCTTTTTTATTCGGGAAAGAGAATTGTATTGCTGCAGAACCCGCCCTACGCCCGGCCACCCTCGCGCAAAGTCCTGATCAACAGATCCGCCATGATGGTTCCATCGAATTCCCGGAAACCACGCTGATAAACCAATGCCCCCACCGCAATCAGCCGATATAACTCTTCGTCAGTAAGCTTGTATGACAATTTTGCAATCTCGTTGGCAAACATCTGCACGATATCGTCGTCACTGGTGTGCGGTACCTGATGACTCGCCCTGCTCCACATCTCGATGATCTTCGCTGCCTTCATATAAGCCTCCAGGAGACTTTTTATTATAGATGCCGCTGCGCAAATATCCAGTCGTCAAAGCAGGCATAGCGTCGCGACATTATTGGAAAAATAACTATATCGGACACAATACAGGCTGCCTTTCACGCATGACGGCGACAATGTTGTCACCAGCCTTAGCGTGATGCAGGATTGTTGTTCTTGCAGCTCGCACACCTCGGCATCCAGGAAATCGAAATAGCGTCCGACAAAAGGATAAAGCGCTTTGAACAAGCTTTCCTTAGCCGAGAAAACCAGGCTCAGCCAGCGTGCAAGCGGCAGGCCGGCAGCGTTGCCGAGGGCTAGTTCTGCCGCCGTCATCGAGTGCTCAACCAACGGTACTGCCGCTGCATTGGTGAGGATCCGTTCAATATCGATTCCCAACCCGCGCCATGACCTGGCGGTGGTCACAATGGCAATCGCCAGTCCGTCGCCGTGACTGATTGAGCCCAGGTAGCCAGCAGGCCAGAGCGGCGCCCTGTGCTGGCCGATGGCGAGCGTCGCCCGGCTCTCGCAGCCCAGCTGTTGTAGCGCTTCGCGCGCGCAAAACCTGCCTGCGGCGAACTCGACTTGCCGCTTTAACACCGCATTTTCCAGGCTCTCGGGCAAAACAATGCCGCCGGCTTCCAGGCCGGCCAGTTGTCCGGCATCGACCGTATAACGCAAGCTGGCCTGGCGGATAGACTCGGGCATTTCCGGCAAGATGATTCCGGTCATGTCATTTTCTGGAATTGGCATGTGTCTTTTCAGGGCTGAACAGTTTTGTACGGATGACAAAACATTATAACGATCAGCGACGGCACTGATGCGTCCGGGCCAAGAAACAAAAAATGCAAAAAACAAAACCCGCGCACCTTACGGCAGCGGGTTAACTGGAATGCAACAAGATACAACGAAACTGGTGCCGGTGATCGAGGCTACCGGCCAACCTGCTGATGGCAAAACACCCTTCGAAAAGCCCCTGCCCGATTGATTGAGTTGGTCTTTATGAGTGAGCACTAAATCAACAAGTCGAATCGTACCGGGTTAACATGACAACGGTATGACGCAAGCATGACAATGCTCGCGCCTGGCTTCATTCTCGCCGCAGGTTTTTGTCTATGGCGGACAGGCAAAAAAAAGCCCGTGATACCTTGCGGTCACGGGCAGGATCCAAACTCGGGGAGAGTTGAGGAGACGGTCTATTGTAGCTTTACTACAAGATCGGCGCAGCTGTCAGTAATGACAGGGGTGCAAAGCGTCGATAGCTGCCGAAGCGCTGATTCAATCCGGGTTCAATATCCGCCGTAAGGCTTCGAAAAAAAGCGCCGACTGCAAGCGTTCTCCCTGCAATTGTTGCGCAACGCGTTCTGCCAGTTCCGCGCGTACCGGCCGTAAAGCGCGGCCGGTAGAGCTAGCCAGGACTTGCGCGGTGCAAGCTCGCTCCAGATAATACAAATCGTCGTAAGCGTAGTCGATCCGCTCGCCGCAGACCACCACGCCATGATTGCCAAGAAAAACGACGTCGGCGCCAGACATTGCATTGGCGATACGCTCGCCTTCCGATCCATCCAGCGCCAATCCATTGTACTGGTCATCGATGGCGATCCGGCCGTGATAACGCATGGCATTCTGCGACAAAGTCGTATCCAGGCCGCGCGCCTCTGTCAGCGTCAGCGCCGTTGCATAAGGCATATGGGTGTGAAGCACGCAGTTTTTCCGGGCGATGCGGTGAATCGCTGCATGAATGAACATTGCGGTGGGTTCAACTTCGTGCCGGCCAGCGAGTTTGCGGCCGGTCGCGTCAATCATGACGATATCGCCGGCTTGTATCTCGCTCCACATCAGGCCCCGCGGATTGAGGAGGAACAGATCGCTGCGATCCGGCAATGCCACGCTGAAATGATTGCAAACTCCCTCTCCTAACCCGTGATGCGCTGCAGCACGCAGAGCCAACGCCAGATCGGCTCGCAATGCCGCCACAACGGGTGAATTGAAAATTGCTTCGATGTCAGAGGAAATCGCGTTCATGAGAGCCTTTAGAAATGTTTTGGACGATAGTATCGAGAAACACAAAACTTCAGTTCATGGATTCTCCCACTTAATCCTGGATATCTGAAGCTGTCCGCCACTTCCACCACTTCCGGCATGTAAGTTTCTGGTAAGTTTCAAGCAAGTCCCGCGTAAGGTTTTTCCTGCACACTCCAAATCAGCTGTACCAAATATAAATAATCAAGGAGACCGGCATGGCCACATTACAACCTACCGCAGGTGGGCTTAAACCTGCTACACGGGGTATTACACCAGAGGAGCGCAAAGTCATTTTTGCATCTTCCCTGGGCACCGTATTCGAATGGTACGACTTCTACCTGTACGGCTCGCTGGCGGCAATCATCGCCAAGCAGTTCTTCTCCGGCACAGATCCTAATACCGGCTTCATTTTTGCATTGCTGGCATTTGCGGCAGGCTTTATCGTGCGCCCTTTCGGCGCGCTGGTGTTTGGCCGCCTGGGTGACATGATCGGCCGTAAATTCACCTTCCTGGTGACGATCCTGATCATGGGCGCATCGACCTTCATCGTCGGCATCCTGCCGAATTACGCCACTATCGGGATTGCCGCTCCTATCATTCTGATTACCTTGCGCATCCTGCAAGGCCTGGCACTGGGCGGCGAGTATGGCGGTGCGGCTACCTATGTCGCCGAACATGCACCGGACGACAAACGCGGCGCGTTCACCTCCTGGATTCAAACTACCGCGACACTGGGCCTGTTCCTGTCGCTGCTGGTGATCCTGGGCGTACGTAGCGCCGTCGGCGAAGAAGCGTTTTCGGCCTGGGGCTGGCGCATTCCTTTCCTGGTCTCGGTCATCCTGCTGGCAGTCTCGGTCTGGATTCGCCTGTCGATGAACGAGTCGCCGGCTTTTGCCAAAATGAAGGCAGAAGGCAAGACCTCCAAAGCACCTTTGACAGAAGCTTTCGGCCAATGGAAAAATCTGAAACTGGTGATCCTGGCGCTGATCGGCCTGACCGCCGGCCAGGCCGTGGTCTGGTACACAGGTCAGTTCTACGCCCTGTTCTTCCTGACTCAAGCCCTGAAGGTGGACATGTCCACCGCCAACATCCTGATTGCACTCGCCCTGTTGCTGGGCACGCCGTTCTTTGTGATCTTCGGTACGCTGTCCGACAAGATCGGCCGCAAACCCATCATCATGGCCGGCTGCCTGATTGCCGCGCTGACCTACTTCCCGATTTTTTCCGGCCTGACGCACTATGCCAATCCTGCGCTGGAAGCGGCACTGAAGAACGCACCGGTGATCGTTACCGCCGATCCGGCGACTTGCCAGTTCCAGTTCAACCCTACCGGCACCAAGAAATTCACATCGTCTTGTGACATTGCCAAAGCCAAGCTGTCGGCTGCCTCGGTGAACTATGAAAACGTCGTCGGCGCTCCTGGTTCGGTCGCCACTATCAAGATCGGCGAAAAGATCCTGACTTCGTATGACGCCAACGGCTTGTCGAAAGAAGATGCTGCCGCCAAGGACAAGGCGTTCTCGACAGAACTGGCTGGCGACATCAAAGGCGCAGGCTATCCGAGCAAGGCCGATCCGGATCAGATGAACAAGCCGATGGTGCTGTTGCTGCTGTTTATCCTGGTGATCTACGTGACCATGGTTTACGGCCCGATCGCAGCAATGCTGGTGGAAATGTTCCCTACCCGCATCCGCTACACTTCGATGTCCATGCCTTACCATATCGGCAACGGCTGGTTCGGCGGTTTGCTGCCAACCACTGCCTTCGCACTGGTGGCGTTCAAGGGCGATATCTACTATGGCCTCTGGTATCCGATCGTCATCGCAGCAGCCACTTTTGTCATCGGCATGCTGTTTGTCAAGGAAACCAAAGACTACGATATTTACCAGGCCGAGCGCTAATCAACGATATGGCATATCCTTACGGCTATGCCTGAGCAGCGTAAAAAGAGCCGCCAGATGATTCTGGCGGCTTTTTTCATTCTGCCAACTGTCCATGCGCCTCGATATTTGGTATTGTCGGGCGTTGGCCAACAATAATGCTTTGCTTTACATGGCCAGCCGAATTCAGAAAATACACGCCCTCTTATTTACGAACTGCCATCATCTACTTCACCCATCAACGATTAATACGGCGCGTCATGCACCGCAGCTCCTTTCCAAAATGAAGACACCAAACAGAATCGGTACCCCGCTCTCCCCTTCCGCCACCAAAGTCATGCTGCTGGGCTCCGGCGAACTTGGCAAAGAAGTCATCATCTCGCTGCAACGGCTGGGCGTTGAAGTGATTGCCGTCGACCGCTATCCGAACGCCCCAGGCCATCAGGTCGCGCATCGCTCGCATGTCATCAACATGGCCGATGGCGTGGCGCTGGAAGCGCTGATTGCGCAAGAGAAGCCTGATCTGGTGGTACCGGAAATTGAAGCGATTGCCACTGAAACGCTGGTCGCACTGGAAGCGGCCGGCAAGGTCACCGTGATCCCGACGGCGCGTGCCGCCTGGCTGACCATGAACCGCGAAGGCATCCGCCGTCTGGCTGGCGAGACGCTGGGACTGGCAACTTCGCCTTACCGCTTCGCCAACAACCTGGATGAATTGAAAGCCGCCTGCTCGGCAATCGGCTTTCCTTGCGTGATCAAACCGGTCATGTCGTCTTCCGGCAAAGGCCAGTCGAAACTCGACAGCGCCAGTGAAATAGAAGCAGCCTGGGCTTATGCCGCGGCTGGTGGCCGGGTCGATTCCGGGCGCGTCATCGTTGAAGGTTTTATCGATTTCGATTATGAAATTACGCTGTTGACAGTCAGAGCGCTGCAGCAGGATGGCAGCATCGCCACTCATTTCTGCGAGCCGATCGGCCACGTCCAGGTGCAAGGCGATTACGTCGAATCCTGGCAGCCGCATCCAATGCATCCGGAAGCGCTGCTCAAGGCGCGCGATATCGCCAAGAAAGTCACCGACAACCTCGGTGGCCTGGGCTTGTTCGGCGTCGAGCTGTTCGTCAAGAACGAGATGGTCTGGTTCTCCGAAGTCAGCCCGCGCCCGCACGACACCGGCATGGTCACCATGGCCAGCCAGCAGCAAAATGAATTCGAGTTGCATGCCAAGGCCATCCTCGGCTTGCCGGTCAACGTTGCCCTCCGCAGCCCGGCGGCTTCGGCGGTTATCTATGGCCAGCACGACGCCAAGGGAATTGCCTTTGAAGGCGTGGCGGACGCGTTACGGGTTCCAGGCGTGGATATTCGCCTGTTCGGCAAACCGGAGTCGTTCCAGCGTCGTCGCATGGGCGTCGCGCTGGCTACCGGCGACGACGTCGAGACCGCGCGCATACGCGCCAAGCAGGCTGCGGCCAAGGTCAAGCCGGTGATCGTAGATTAATCCGATACAAAGCAGCTAGCAACACAGCGGTACCGTAACAAAGGGTAGTAGAGACATCGCTCCGGACTCCGGTTCGGGGCGATCCAGATTAAAAGAACAAATAACCACACATTCACCATGAAATTCGATGTCGCCATTATCGGTAGCGGGCTGGCAGGCCTGTCGGTCGCGTTGCACCTCGCTGAGACCAACAAAGTTGCAGTCATCTCCAAACGCGCGCTGCTCGACGGCGCCAGCAACTGGGCCCAGGGCGGCATCGCCGCTGTGCTCGATTCCGGCGACAGCCACGAACAGCATATCAACGACACCCTGATCGCGGGCGCCGGTTTATGCGACGAAAGCGCGACCCGCTTCATTGTTGAAAACGGCCGCTCCGCAATTGAATGGCTGATCGAACAAGGCGTACCCTTCACGCCTGACGCCAGCGCGGAACTGGGCTTCCACCTGACCCGCGAAGGCGGCCACAGCCAGCGCCGCATCATCCATGCCGCCGACGCCACCGGCCATGCGGTGCAAGTCACGCTGGAACAGAAGGTGCGCGCCCATCCCAACATCACGCTGCTGGAAGATCATTACGCCATCGACTTGATCACGTCGAAGAAGGTCGCCACTGGCGATAACGCTCCCCGCTGTCTCGGCCTGTACGCAAAAAACGTCAAGACCGGCAAAGTGCTGACCCTGGCTGCCAACCATACGGTGCTGGCGACCGGCGGCGCCGGCAAGGTCTACCTGTACACCACCAATCCCGACAGCGCCACCGGCGACGGCATCGCCATGGCCTGGCGCGCCGGTTGCCGGGTAGCGAACATGGAATTCATCCAGTTCCATCCGACCTGCCTGTACCATCCTTATGCCAAGTCGTTCCTGATCACCGAAGCGATCCGCGGCGAAGGCGGCGTACTCAAATTGCCGGATACCGAAGGCGCCGATGCCGGCCTGCGTTTCATGCCGGCACACGACGAACGGGCCGAACTGGCGCCGCGCGACGTGGTGGCGCGGGCGATCGACTTCGAGATGAAAAAACGCGGCCTTGATCATGTCGATCTCGACATCACGCACAAGTCGCCGGAATTCCTGAAAGAGCATTTCCCTACTATCTATGCCCGTTGCATGGAACTCGGCATCGACATCACCAAACAGGCGATTCCGGTGGTGCCTGCAGTCCATTTCACCTGCGGCGGCATCGTTACCGACCTCAACGGCCGCACCGACTTGCCCGGCTTGTACGCAGTCGGCGAAACCGCTTATACCGGCTTGCACGGCGCCAACCGCCTGGCCAGCAATTCGCTGCTGGAATGCGTGGTGGTCGGCCGCGCCACCGCTAAATTCATCGCACAGCAAGAAAAGCCGAAAGCCATACCGCTGCCGGCCTGGGATGAAAGCCGCGTGACCGACGCCGATGAAGAAGTCGTGATTTCTCACAACTGGGATGAATTGCGTCGCTTCATGTGGAATTACGTCGGCATCGTGCGCACCAATAAACGGTTGGAACGGGCTCAGCACCGGATCCGCTTGCTGAAGGAAGAGATCGACGAGTACTACGCCCACTTCCGCATCAGCCGCGATTTGCTAGAGTTGCGCAACCTGGTGCAGGTGGCTTCGCTGATCGTCGAAAGCGCACTGTCGCGCCATGAAAGCCGTGGCCTGCACTACAGCCAGGATTATCCAGAGACGCTGGCCAAGGCTTTGCCGAGCGTGCTGACACCGCCACAGCGGCGTTAAGCGTTAGATTACGTTCATCCGGCGCGCAGACGAATAGACGAATTGCGCGCCAAGAAACGGAGTGTTTGCCGCCGGCACCGGCGCTACACTCCGTTTTTCCAAGAAAAAATGCAGAAATTTCATGACTTCAAAACTTTCCCCTGTCCTTCCTCGCTCGCTGGTAGCGCTCACATGGTCTAACCTGGCGGCACAATCGGCGGAGCAATTAAGCCTGGCGGCGGCCCCGATCATGGCCGTACTGATGCTAGGTGCAGGGCCTGGCGAAATCGGCATGCTGGCGGCAGTGCAGTCGTTGCCGTTTCTGTTGCTGTCGATCCCATTCGGCTTGCTGGCCGACCGTACCTCGCGCCGGCGCCTGATGGTGGCGGCAGAGGCGCTACGCATGCTGGCCTTGCTTGGCGTGCTGGCGGCGATTCTCCTGAACCATCTTTCGATCGAGTTGCTGGCGGTACTCGGCTTCATCGGCGCCGTCGGTACGGTAGGTTTCAGTGTCGCCGCACCTGCCCTGGTACCGGCGCTGGTAGAGCGCGAGAACCTTGCGAAAGCCAACGGCCGGCTGGAACTTGCCCGCAGCGCCGCTTTTGCCGCCGGTCCGGCATTGGGCGGCGCGCTGACTTCCTGGGCCGGCGCTTCGGCCGCGTTCGTGTTGGCTGCCATGCTATCCGGATCGGCAGTGGTGCTGCTGCTGCAACTGCGTGAACCACAGCGCACGCCGGCGCCAGCCCGTCATCCCTTGCTCGAGTTACGCGATGGTGCACACCTGGTCTGGCGCGATAATTTGCTGCGGCCGATCCTGTTGACCGCCGTGGCCTGGAACATTTCCTGGTTTGTATTGCAGGCTGCCTATGTGCCTTACGCGGTGCGGAAGCTCGGGCTCACTGCCGGCGAGGTCGGCATGACGCTTGGCGCGTATGGCGTAGGCATGATGGTCGGCGCGCTGCTGACGTCGCGCGTGGTGGCGCGGCTGCCGTTTGGCCGCGCGATCCAGCTCGGCCCGGTGATCTCGGTACTGGCTGCGCTCACGATGGTGGCGACACTCGCGTTCCCGAGCGGCGTGTTGGCAGCTGTCGCCTTCTTTCTGTTCGGTGTGGGCCCGATTATCTGGGTTATCACCTCAACCACATTGCGCCAGACAGTCACGCCAGGCGCCATGCTGGGACGGGTATCGGCGATTTTCCTCACCGTGAATACGGGAGCGCGGCCGATTGGTGCCGCGCTTGGCGGCCTGGTCGGCGCACGTTGGGGTGAATCAGCCTGCCTGGCGCTGGCGCTGGCAGGTTTCGTAGTGCAAGCCTGGATCATATTCGACTCCGAGGTGCGCGTGCTGCAGCGCCTGCCAGCGCCGCTCGCCTGAAAGATAATGATGAATGATGGACGCTTTAGATAGTGTCGCAATTCGCTCATCTCGGCTATGCTTGGAAATCAAAATCAAAACCATAACGAGGAGACACGATGAGTGCAGCGTCAGAGAAAATCACATCCATCCCAAGCCCGCCGCAAAACAGCGCCAGGAAAGTAATCTTCGCCAGTTTCATCGGCACCGCTATTGAATTCTACGACTTCTATGTCTACGCGACTGCGGCAGCGCTGGTCATCGGCCCGATATTTTTCCCGCACGATTCGCCGACCGCCCAGGCGCTGTCGGCATTTGTCACCTTTGGCATCGCGTTTATCGCACGACCGATCGGAGCTTTTCTGTTCGGTCATTTTGGCGACCGGATCGGTCGTAAATCGACGCTGGTGATTTCATTGCTGGTGATGGGTATCTCCACCATGCTGATCGGCTTCTTGCCGGGGTACGACAGCATCGGCACACTGGCCCCCGTCCTGCTGTGCGTATTGCGCTTCGCCCAGGGCATCGGCCTTGGCGGCGAATGGGGTGGCGCGGCGCTACTCGCAACCGAATATGCACCGGCTGGAAAACGCGGCAGGTACGGCATGTTTCCGCAACTCGGGCCCTCGGTCGGCTTTTTGATGGCGAACGGCCTGTTCCTGGCGTTGGCGTTGGGCCTGTCGGATGCACAGTTCAAGAGCTGGGGCTGGCGCGTGCCGTTTATTTTCAGTGCGGCGCTGGTAGTGCTGGGACTGTATGTCCGGATGAAGATCGCCGAAACGCCGGTGTTTGCCGCCGCGCTGGAAAAGCGCGAGCCCGTCAAAGTGCCGGCTATCACCTTGTTCAAACATAACTGGCGGCCTGTAATGCTGGGCGCGGTCGCGATGATCGTCTGCTACACGCTGTTCTATATTGCCACCGTATTTTCGCTGTCGTATGGCGTCACCACCTTGCATATCCCGCGGCAGGAATTCCTGGCGCTACTGTGCCTGGCAGTGGTGTTCATGGCGCTGGCGACGCCGTTGTCGGCCATCGCCAGCGACCGCTTCGGCCGCCGGCCGGTGCTGATAGCCGGCACCCTGGCGGCTATCGCTGCGGGCTTTACCATGCAACCGCTGTTTGGCAGCGGCAATACGGTAGCGATTGCCTTGTTCCTGATCATTTTCCTGTTCTTGATGGGCGTCACATTCGCGCCGATGGGAGCGTTGCTGCCAGAGCTGTTTCCCACCAGCGTGCGCTATACCGGCGCCGGTGTCGCCTATAACATCGGCGGCATCCTCGGCGCATCGGTGGCGCCCTACATCGCGCAATTGCTGGCGCAGCGCGGCGGCCTGGCTTATGTCGGCGCTTATGTATCGGTTGCGGCGACACTGAGCCTGATCGCGGTGCTATGCATGCGCGAGACACGTCACGACAATCTGCAGCAGGTTTAGCAGCGAATCAAACCGCAGCACGACACATTTTCTATGTTTGTATAACGGAGACAAAAATTGATGCAAGCATCCCTTTCCTTGAAAAAAAATCTGCTCAATAGCCTGATTTTTCCAGCACTGGCATTTAGTGCCGGCCTGGTGCTGGCGGCCCCGGTGGCGCCGGTATACGAGCTGGCGCAAAAGGAAAAGCCGGCAATGATGGATACCATGCGCGACCTGGTGAATATCGAATCGGGCAGCAAGGATCTTGAAGGCCTGGCAAAGATCGCCAGCCTGATTCGCGATCGCCTGACGCAGCTGGGCGGCAAGGCTGAGTTGCTGGATGCCCCGGAAATTTACCGGATGGGCGACACACCGGAAAAGATCGGGCAAATCGTCCATGCGGTGTTCAAGGGCACCGGTAAGCGCAAGATCATGCTGATCGCCCACATGGATACCGTGTACCTGCGTGGCATGCTGAAAAATCAGCAATACCGGGTCGACGGCGACAAAGCCTACGGCCTCGGCATTGCCGACGACAAGCAAGGTGTCGCTACCATCTTGCATACCATCGCTATCCTGCAAAAAATCGGCTTCAAGGATTACGACACGTTGACCGTGCTGATTAACGGCGATGAAGAAATCAGCTCACCGGGCGGCCGCAGCTTGCATACCAAATTGGGTGCGGAACAGGATGCCGTGTTTTCCTACGAAGGCGGCGGCGCCAAAGGCGAGTTGCGGTTGGCGACCAGCGGTATCGCGGCCGCCTATCTGACGGTTGACGGTAAATCTTCACATGCCGGCGCCGCACCCGAAAAAGGCATCAACGCCTTGTATGAACTGTCGCATCAACTGTTACAGCTGAACTCCTTGTCACAACCGGAACGTGGCCTGAAATTGAACTGGACCGTGGCGCAAGCCGGCACCAACCGCAACGTGATTCCCGCCAGCGCCAGTGCGCAAGCCGATGCCCGCGCCCTGAAGATGAGCGATTTCGAGCAGTTGCAAACCCAGTTGCAGGAGCGCGTCAAGAATCAACTGATTCCGGATGCCAAAGTCCATCTGAAATTTGAAATGCGCCGGCCGCCGCTGGAAACCAATGCTGCGTCGCGCGCGGTGTCGGCCCATGGCGCGGCGATATATCAGGAACTCGGTTTACCGATGACGATAGTAGACGTAGCTAGCGGCGGCGGTACCGATGCCGCGTTCGCTGCGTTGAAATCGAAAGGGGCTGTGATCGAAGGAATGGGACTGACCGGTTACGGCGCGCATTCGAATGATGCGGAATATGTCCTGCTGAATACCATTGTTCCGCGCCTGTATTTATCGACACGGCTGATCATGGATTTTGCTCAAGGTAAAGTCCAGTAAAGCTTCGGATAAAACCACGGGCACCCGAGGCGCGTGGCCGTATGA
The DNA here is from genome assembly GCF_900113705.1 of Collimonas sp. OK307. Taxonomy (GTDB): domain Bacteria; phylum Pseudomonadota; class Gammaproteobacteria; order Burkholderiales; family Burkholderiaceae_D; genus Collimonas. The sequence goes on from NZ_FOQI01000012.1 coordinate 117,515, forward strand.
TCCGAATCGAAACACGCCTGGATCATATGGCCACCAAAGAAGATATGTCCAAACTCGGGTCCATTCTTCTAAGATGGTTTATCATCACAGCCGTCTCCCTGACAGCGCTGGCGTTCACTGCAGCAAAACTCATTCACTAAGCTTACTCGCCGGGCGCATACGCCTGAAGTACAACCATCACCAATTCACGCAATAATCCGCAGTGAATAATCGGTCGCCCGGACATCCTTGGTCAGGCTGCCGATAGAAATCCGGTCAACGCCGGTTTCAGCGATCGCCCGCACCGTCTCCATGTTGATGCCACCGGAAGCTTCCAGCAGCGCTCTGCCGGCGGTCAGGTTGACTGCATCACGCATCGCATCGAGGCTGAAGTTATCCAGCAGAATCGATTTCGCGCCTGCGCGCAAAGCCTCATCCAGCTGCACCAGGCTTTCCACTTCAATCTGCACCGTGACACCTGCATCCAGCTTGTCCGCCGCCTGCATGGCTGCTGCAATGCCGCCAGCCGCCGCGATGTGATTTTCCTTGATCAGGATGCCATCGTACAAAGCCAGGCGCTGGTTATGTCCGCCGCCTACCCGTACCGCGTATTTTTGCGCCAGGCGCAGGCCAGGCAAGGTTTTGCGCGTATCGAGAATATGCGCCTTGGTGTCGGCAATGGCGTTGACATAAACGCGCGTTGCGCTGGCCACGCCGGACAACAGCTGCAGGAAATTCAAGGCGCCGCGCTCGGCGGTCAGTAGCGCCCGGGCCGGTGCGGTTATCAGGCAAACCTGGCTGTCGGCGCTCATCAGGTCGCCTTCTGCATAAGACCAGTCGATATGAATGCGTGCGTCGAGCTGCCGCATCACGGCTTCGAACCATGGTGCGCCGCACAGCACTGCCTGTTCGCGCACGATCACGCGCGCCTTGACCATTTGTTGCTCGGGGACCAGCTTGCCGGTCAGATCGCCGCTGCCGACATCTTCCGCAATCGCGGTGCGGATATTGTTATCGAAGGCCGTTTGCAGCGCAGCATCAAACGGCGCAAAACGATTCTCTAAAGTGCTGGTGGAAGTACTCATGCGGGACCGATTCCTGAAAACAGTTTTTGTTCTTGCGCCAGATCGCCGGACGGGCGCACATTAGCTTTGCGTTGCGCCGCAAAGTCGAGCATGCGATCGATGCAGACCACGGCTTTGCGGCCGATTTCAGCATCGACATGGATTTCATTGCTGCCGGATTCCAGCACGTCGGCCAGATTCTGCAAGCCATTCATCGCCATCCAGGGGCAATGCGCGCAGCTCTTGCAGGTGGCGCTGTTACCGGCTGTCGGGGCGTCGATAAAGCGTTTGCCCGGCGCCGCCATTCTCATCTTGTGCAAAATGCCGTTATCGGTGGCGACGATGAATTCGTCGGCGTCCAGGCGTTGCGCGGCGGCGATCAATTGCGTGGTGGAGCCGACTACGTCGGCTTGCGCCACCACTGCTTCCGGCGCTTCCGGATGCACCAGGATCTTGGCGTTCGGATGCTGCTGACGCAGCAATTCCAGTTCGACACCCTTGAATTCGTCATGCACCAGGCAGGATCCCTGCCATAGCAACATGTCAGCTCCGGTCTGTTTCTGTATATAGCCGCCCAGATGCTTATCGGGCGCCCACAGGATCTTTTTACCCTGGGCATGCAAATGCGCCACGATGTCGAGCCCGATGGAGGAAGTGACCATCCAGTCGGCACGCGCTTTGACGGCGGCACTGGTATTGGCGTACACCACCACGGTGCGATCAGGGTGGGCATCGCAAAAAGCGGAAAACTCGTCGGCCGGGCAGCCCAGGTCGAGCGAACAGGTCGCATCCAGGTCAGGCATCAGCACGCGCTTGTGCGGGCTCAGGATTTTTGAGGTTTCCCCCATGAACTTGACGCCGGCGACCACCAGCGTCTTGGCCGGATGATCGCGGCCGAAGCGCGCCATTTCCAGCGAATCGGATACGCAGCCGCCGGTTTCTTCTGCCAGGTCCTGCAAATCGCCATCGACATAATAGTGGGCGACCAGTACCGCCTGCTGTTCTTTCAGCAAGCGTTTTATACGCTCCTTGAGCGCGATTTTCTGGTCTGGCGTGGGGGTATCGGGAACGCGGGCCCAGGCGTGGGCAGTACAGCTGGTACCTGAACTGGAACCCAAGCTGCTGCCTGGGTCCATTTGCGGCCGCTCGAATTCAACGGTTTTGATGGCGTGGGTTTGCATGGCGATGATCGGTAAATGCGTGGGTAAATGCGTAGGTGAATACGTGGCTCAGTGCGGCAATAGCGCAATCATACGACAGAAGGCGCAACAGCATATTTCGCCGCAGTATCTGCGGACAGGAATTCTACCGCTATCTGTCAGGCCGCGCCTTAACATTACCGTATTGCAAGCTGGAATGAACTCCCGTACTATGATTTAACAATTATCACAAAAAACTGTGACTGAAAATCTGCCGGATCAAATCCTCACGCATTTTTTTGGATGCAATAAAAGAATACAGGGAGATCATGATTATTTTCGACAAAACCGAGCGCGGCCGTACAGAAATAGCAACGCGCGGCCAAACCGTGGCGCCACGCCTGCGCACGCTGTTATTACTGGTAGATGGCAAGACCGGCAATGATGAATTATTAAGGAAAGTGGCGGGTCTGGGACTGAACCAGGAACATCTGGACGAACTGCTGCAAGCCGGCCTGATCCAGGCTAGCGCGGATACCGGCAGCGGCAGCGGCAGCGCCAACACCGCCACCGCCAGCAGTCCCGTCGCCAATAATGTCGCTACTGCAGAAGCGCCGGCGTCGAAAAACATCCCTCCGCCCGCTGTCTCCCTCATGTCCGCTGAACAAATACTGCCGCCAGGACAAACCCAGTTTGAAGCGATTTATCATTTCTACAACGACACCATCAAGAGCATGATCGGTTTGCGCGGATATGGCTTGCAGTTGAAAGTCGAGCGCGCCGGCAGCGTCCAGGATTTCCGCGAATTGCGACAGGTTTACCTGGAAGCGGTGCTCAAAGCCAAGGGCGAGGAAATTGCCCGTAGCCTGCGTGGCCGGCTGGATCAGTTGCTGTATCTGGGCGAACGGCAGCAACCATAGACAACATAATGATTGGATATAAAAAAAGCGTGGCAGATAAATTCTGCCACGCTTTTTTTTTGTTCTTCATGGATTCACGGCGCAGCAGTTTCTGCGCGCAACTCCTGATATTTACTCAATTCCCTGGCTAGTCAGGTAATCCTCGTAAGAGCCCTGGAAGTCGACTATTTCGTTTTCCTTGACTTCCAAAATCCGGGTCGCCAGCGATGACACGAACTCGCGGTCATGCGACACGAAAATCAGGGTACCGGCATATTTCTCCAGCGCGATATTGAGCGATTCGATCGACTCCATGTCCATATGGTTGGTCGGCTCGTCCAGCAGCAGCACGTTATGGCGGCCCAGCATCAGCTTGCCGTACATCATGCGGCCCTTCTCGCCACCGGACAATACCTTGACCGATTTCTTGACGTCGTCGCCGCTGAACAGCAAACGGCCCAGGCTGGAACGCACAGCCTGGTCGTCGTCGCCTTCCTGGGTCCAGCGTCCCATCCAGTCGGTGAGGGTCAAGTCGGTTGCAAAATCTTCGGTCGGATCTTGCGGCATGTAGCCGACGTTGGCGTTTTCCGCCCATTTCACCAGGCCGCTGTCTGCTGCCAGGCCGGCGATGTCGATGCCGCCAATACTGCGCAACAGCGTGGTCTTACCGGCGCCGTTGGCGCCGATGATGGCGATTTTCTCGCCAGCTTCAACCATGATGCTGAAATTCTTGAAGATCGGCCGGTCGTAAGTCTTGCTGATGCCCTGCACTTCGACTGCCAGCCGATGCAGCTTTTTCTCGCCGTCGAAACGCACGAACGGATTGGCGCGGCTGGATGGCTTGACATCCTCGACCTTGATTTTTTCAATTTGCTTGGCGCGCGAGGTAGCCTGGCGTGCCTTCGATTTGTTAGCAGCAAAGCGGCGCACGAAATCCTGCAACTCGGCGACCTTGTCCTTGGCCTTCGCATTCACCGACAACTGCTGCGCACGTGCCTGCGACGATGCCAGCATGTAGTCGTCGTAATTGCCTGGATAGACCTTCAACGTGCCATAGTCCATATCGGCCATGTGGGTACATACCTGGTTCAGGAAGTGGCGATCATGGGAAATGATGATCATGGTCGAATTGCGCTGGTTCAGCACATCTTCCAGCCAGCGGATGGTGTTGATATCGAGGTTATTGGTCGGCTCGTCGAGCAGCAGGATATCCGGATTCGAAAACAGTGCCTGCGCCAGCAAGACGCGCAGCTTCCAGCCTGGTGCGACGCTGCTCATCGGGCCTTGATGCTGATCGATCGAGACGCCCACGCCCAACAACAGTTCGCCAGCGCGCGCTTCGGCGGTGTAGCCATCGTATTCGGCGAACCTGGCTTCCAGGTCGGCGGCCTTCATGTAGTCGTCGTCGGTGGCTTCTGGATTGGCATAGATCGCATCGCGCTCGGCCATCGCTGCCCACATTTCGGTGTGGCCCATCATGACCACGTCGAGTACCCGCATTTCTTCAAACGCAAACTGATCCTGGCGCAATTTACCCAGGCGCTCGTGCTGATCGAGCATCACGTTGCCAGCAGAAGACTCCAGATCGCCGCCCAGGATCTTCATGAACGTCGACTTGCCGCAGCCGTTCGCGCCGATCAAACCGTAGCGGTTACCGTCGCCGAATTTGACTGAAATGTTTTCAAACAGCGGCTTGGGGCCGAACTGCATCGTGATATTTGCGGTGGAAAGCATCTTAAACTGGTTCTTTTCTTAATTGAATCATGGGGTTAGACAATGAGGCGGCATTATACAGTATCCGCAATTGTGCACTGCGGGCCACCGTAAAAACAACGACTTACCGCTCTGTTTCCCACGAAATCGGTACTGTACAGGTCAAGATCAGAGCGTTTTGAACATCTGTTACCAGATAAAAAAGAAAACCGGCGGAACGATCCGCCGGTTTTGATGTAAAAACTAAAACATTTCCAAATATTTCCATTTGGAAATGCTTGTGCAGATTCCTGTTACTGAGCCGATTGGCGCTCACGCGCCATGGTCAACGCGGTATCTTCAATCATGTCCTCCTGACCGCCAACCATCCGCCGCCGGCCCAGCTCTACCAATATGTCGCGTGCCGGAATGCCATACTTGGCGCTGGCGCGCTTGGCAAACAGCAGGAAAGAGGAATAGACGCCGGCATACCCCAGCGTCAAGGCATCGCGGTCGATCCGGATCGGATGATCCATGATCGGCACCACCAGGTCTTCGGCAACGTCGGAAATCTTGAACACATCGACGCCCGTCTCGATCCCCATGCGCTCGCACACTGCGACGAACACTTCCATCGGCGTATTGCCGGCCCCCGCTCCCAGTCCAGCGGCGGCGGCATCGATGCGGCGTGCGCCATACTCCACCGCAACCACTGAATTGGCAACGCCCATCGCCAGGTTGTGATGGCCATGAAAGCCGATTTCGGTTTCAGGTTTAAGTTTTTCACGCAGCAGGCCGATACAGGCGCGCACATGTTCCGGCAACATGTAGCCGGCCGAATCGGTGGCGTAGATGCAATTGGCGCCATACGATTCCATCAACCGCGCCTGCTCCAGCAACTTCGCCGGCTCCGTCATATGCGCCATCATCAGGAAACCCACCGTATCCAGCCCGAGTTTGCGCGATAGCCCGATATGCTGTTCCGAGACATCGGCCTCGGTGCAATGGGTAGCGACGCGGATAGTACCGACCCCGCATTCATGCGCCATGTGCAAATGGTCGACGGTGCCGATGCCCGGGATCAACAGCGCTGAAGCCTTGGCCTTCTTTAATAACGGAATCACGCCACGCAGATATTCCTCGTCGCTATGCGCAGGAAAACCATAATTGACCGAAGCACCGCCCAGGCCATCGCCGTGAGTAACTTCGATCAGCGGCACGCCGGCTTCATCCAGTCCGGCAGCAATACTTTGCATTTGCTGCAGCGAGATCTGATGACGTTTCGGGTGCATGCCGTCACGCAGCGACATGTCATGCACCACTACATATGCCTACTATGTCAACAGCACACCGGTCGCGGCAACCTTGTACGGCATCGACATCACCTCTAAGCAGGTGTTCAGGCAAGCGCCCGATCTCGTCATTTCCGGCCCCAACTACGGCAACAATACCGGCCTCATCGATAATAATTCCGGTACCGTCAATGCTGCCCTGATTGCGATCAATCGCGGCATTCCGGCAATCGCCGTCAGTGCAGAACTGCCGCAAACCTATAAACCGTTCAATAAGCTGGCGGCAGGCGATCCGGAATACGAAGTGGCGGATGTGGTGGTCCGGCTGGTGAAGGCGTTGCAGCAGCGCAAAGCCGTAGCCGGCGGTACCTTGCTGCCGCAGGGAGTCGGTTTGAATGTCAACCTGCCGAAATTCGCCAAAGGCGCTGCGGCGGCATTGCCGGTCAAACTCAGCAAGATCGGCCTGGCTACTGTCGCCCTGCCCTATTTCGTAGAGGATCTGTCGACCGACCCGCTGGCCAAATCGTATCTGGCGCAGGCCTTTCCGCACGGCGTTCCCGCTTATCCTGGCGTGACGCTGGTGCTTAATCAAGGGCCGGTGCCGGCCGGACTGAAGTACGTCCCGGACACCAATCCTGATTCGGAACAAAATGTCGTCAACTCCGGTGCGATCGCTATTTCGGTGATGCAGGGAACACCGCAGGGTACACACGCTCAAGAAGCAATAATGCGCGCCAAACTGATCAATTTTGCCCGGTAGACTCTGTCTGGCAGGTCATTGTTGCATCGCCGATATCGCGCTTCAGTCTAAGCCTGAAAGCGATATCGGCCAATCCCCCGAACATCCCTCCGAATAGCCTTAGCGCGCCAGTTTCCAGTTCACCAGAGATACCGCCAGACGCCTATTTCCGCCAGCGCAGCATCGCCCGTGGTGGATGCTGCCTGGTTCCCTGTCAGTCACGATAACGTCATCAAGCTTGTCTTTCAAGCTACAATATCCAAGCTAAGACATAAGAAAAACTATGTCACCTGGAGAGTCACATGCATCTTCCTTTAAACGCACTGCGCGCTTTCGAAGTCTCGGCACGTTTCCTTAGTTTCACCCGCGCTGCATCCGAGCTGAATGTCACGCAAGCCGCGATCAGCCAACAGGTGAAGAACCTTGAGGAGAGAATGGGCGTACAGCTGTTTCGTCGGTTGCCACGCGGGCTGGCGCTGACCGCCGAAGGCATCGCCCTGCTGCCGGTGCTGGCGGAATCTTTCAGCCGCATCGGTTCAGTCCTGGAACAATTCGGCGATGGCCGCTCGCGCGAAGTGTTGACCGTAGGCGCTGTCGGCACATTTGCCGTCGGCTGGCTAATCCCGCGCCTGCGCGATTTCCAGCAAGCCTACCCATTCGTCGATTTCCGCCTGTTCACCAATAATAACCGCGTCGATATCGCCGGTGAAGGCCTCGACTACGCGATTCGCTTCGGTGACGGTGCCTGGCATGCAACCGAAGCCGAAGCACTGGCGGCGGCGCCACTGTCGCCAATGTGCTCGCCGGCAATAGCATCATTCCTGCGCGATCCAGGCGATCTCGCCAGGCAAGTATTACTACGCTCCTACCGGACCGACGAATGGGCCACCTGGTTCGCGGCAGCAGACTTGCCCTGCCCTTTGCTCAGAGGCACCGTATTCGATTCATCGCTCACCATGGCCGAAGCAGCAGCACAAGGTGCCGGCGTAGCCCTGCTGCCAGCCCGCATGTTCACCCGCGAACTGCAACACGGCCGCCTGACACGCCCGTTCGACATCGAGATAGCCAGCGGCAGCTACTGGCTAACCCGCCTCAAATCAAAACAAGTCACCCCCGCAATGCAAGCCTTCAGAGAGTGGCTACTCCAAACCGCCAAGCAGTAATCCCCAAAATCAATTCGACTCTGACCCCAATTGATTCCAAAATAATTCGACTCTGACCCTAATTGTTTTGAAAATCAATTAGGGTCAGAGTCGAATTGATTAGGTGATCTGGCGTCAGGATGACAGGGTTAGCGGGTTTTGGATGGTTAGCTGGAATCAATTAGGGTCAGAGTCGAATTGATTAGGTGATCTAGCGTCAGGATGACAGGGTTAGCGGGTTTTGGATGGTTAGCTGGTAGCTGTTTGCGTCTGATTGCAATTGTGCTTGGGCGCCGACCTGTAGCGTTACTTTGTCGCGAATGTGGCCGAATGGCAGGCCGGTCAGGATTGGTACCGGGATATGGGCGCGCAGGTAGGCTAGCATGGCGTTGAAGTCGTAGCCGTTGTCGTGCTCGCCCAGGCGGTACTCGGAAAAATCGCCTAGCACGATCGCTTGCTGCCGTCCGAGGATGCCGGCGTATTGCAATTGCAGTAGCATGCGCTCGATGCGGTATGGATGCTCGCCGATGTCTTCCAGGAACAGGATGCCGTCTTCAATTTGCGGCAAGTAGGGAGTGCCGATCAGGTGGTTCAGCATTGCCAGGTTGCCGCCCCATAGCGTGCCGCTGACTTTGACGACGGGATTGTTGGCGGCGCTGATTTGCAGCACCTGCTTTGGCTGCCGCAGGCATTGCCAAAAGTGCGACATCGTGAATTCGCTTAACTCGGCGCTGCCGAAATCGCTGCACAGCATGGGACCGGCAAGACTCGGGGCTCCGGTCTGGGCTAGCAAAGCCAGCTGTAGCGCAGTGACATCGCTATGGCCGACAAATATCTTCTTGCTGGCGGCCAGGCGGCGCAGGTCCAGCAGCGGTAACAAACGCGACATGCCGTAGCTGCCGCGTATCGCCAGCACGATCTGCACTTGCGGATTATCGATCGCTTCGTAGATCTGCCCTACCCGCGCTATTTCGGTGCCGCCGAAGCGCTGGTGTTTTGCGGCCGGATCGTAATAGTCATAGACCACGCAACCCTGGCTCTGCAATGCCTGGATGCCACGCGCCAGCGCTGCTTCGTCGGGGGCGTAGCCGCCAGGTGCGATCAGTGCCACGCCGATGGTTTGTCTGGAGTGGGCTTGCGGAGCTTGGGTAGTTTCAGTCACGATTGTTTTTGTTGAGCTTGCCTGCGTTCAGCGAAAAATTCTTTGAGTAGTGTGCCACATTCATCAGCCAGCACGCCAGCGGTCAACTCGGTGTGGTGATTCAATTTTTCCTGCTCGAACAGATTGAGCACGGAGCCGCAGGCGCCGGTCTTGGGGTCGCTGGCGCCGTACACCACGCGCGCCAGGCGGGCGTGCATCATGGCGCCGGCGCACATCGCGCATGGTTCCAGGGTGACGTACATTTCACAACCGGGCAAACGGTAATTGCCGAGAATGGTGGCGGCTGCACGCAGCGCCATGATCTCAGCATGTGCAGTGGGATCGTGATTGCCGATCGGCTGATTGAAACCGGTAGCGATGATCTGTCCGTCTTTGACGACCAGCGCACCTACCGGCACTTCTCCCAAGGCCCAGGCATTGCGGGCCTGGGAAATGGCTTGTTGCATATAAATGGCGTCACGCATAGGCAGATAACAAGATAAGCAGCGGAATAAGCAACGAAATACGCAACGAAATAAGCAACGCTATCAACGGTCTTCGGAAATCTCGGCCCAGCAATTGGGCGTTTCGTGCAGCACCAGCTTTTGCAGATGCAAACCGGTGCCGTAGTGGTCCTTGTAAGCCGCCTTGAGAATATCGTAGGCGGTGCGCGCCAGGTTTTCGACGGTCGGGATGCGATCGATGATGACGGTCTTGTGATCCGGCAGGGTCGCCAGGAAATCGCGCACTGCCGTGTCTTTTTCGTAGACCAGGAAAGCGTGATCCCAGACATCGACCAGATGCTGTTTCGCCAGCGTCTTGATGTCGGAGAAATCCATGATCATGCCGTTGTCGGAGCTACCTTCGACTTCAATCACCGCGCCAACCAGGGTAATTTCCAGCGTATAGCGATGGCCGTGCAGGTTGCGACACTGGCTCTTGTGATCGGGAATCCGGTGTCCGGCGTCGAATTCCAGTTTGCGGGTGATGGTAAGCATAGGTAATCGGTTCTTTATAAAATCTGTTCAGGGAATCTGCAGCAGCTTGTGGGTCTGCAAGCTCAGCTTCCATTTCGGGTTGCGCTTGCAAGTCTCAATCGCCAACTCCAGATTGTGCGCCAGTTGCGGGCCATCCATGGCCTGTACATAGAAATGTTCGAAATCAAGCGATTCGTATGCCGCCAGCGATTGGCCGATTTGCGGAATCACCACTTTCAACTCATTACCCTTGCGCAGCTTCAATACCGAACCCATCTTCGGACTGACACAAATCCAGTCTATACCCGGCGGCGGTAGCAACGTGCCGTTGGTTTCGATCGCGATTTCAAAACCGGCCGCGTGCATGCTGTCGATCAGCGCAGCATCCAGTTGCAGCAGCGGCTCGCCACCGGTGAACACCACGAATTTGCTGGCGGCGTAAGTCTCCGGCCAGAGCGCATTGATGGTGCCGGCGAGCGATTCGCTATCCTTGAACTTGCCGCCGCCCTCGCCGTCGGTACCGACAAAATCGGTATCGCAGAACTGGCAGACCGCCGTGCTGCGGTCTTCTTCGCGGCCGGTCCACAAATTGCAACCGCTGAAGCGGCAAAACACCGCAGGGCGGCCGGCATGGGTGCCTTCGCCTTGCAGCGTGTAGAAAATTTCCTTGATGCTATAGGTCACGGTGCTTCTCGCATATTTTTCATCAGCCGGGGACGGTGCAATAACAGCGCAACATCGCGCCAATTCGCCGCAAACCCGGCCTGATACGGTCAATACTCGCAGTTTTCCGTCATTTTCACTATCAAAAACGAAGGCTGTTACTGGTGTGGGAGATAGGTCGATTTGCGGGAAAACCGCGTTTCTGCCTCACATATTAAATAATGCGCAGATGCGACCTAACCCGCCATTTTAACGTAGAACGGCCATTCCCGCGAAATACGGACAGACCGGCCCGCTGAAGGTAAAGAAACCAGATTCGAGATGCACAAATTAAGATATAACAATTAATATCAATTAAAATGTAACAACATGTGTCTTAATATGTTAACAATGTGAAATATTGCAAAGCGGATATCTCCTTCCCTCTCGCATAGTACAATGTGAAACCTCCTACATAACAATTCTCACGCAGCCTAAGCACAATTCGCATCGACTCCGATTAGCGCGTGTTTGCGAAGAAAAACAGAAGATTATCGGTGGCGAAAATCTCTGGGAACGAATGGACACTGTCTTCCGGGACAAGCGGATCTTAGTCCGCACGAAAATGGTATTACGATTAGAGAATTCAAGAAAAATGTCAAAACGTGTTGCAATCACCGGGTTTTCGTTCAGATTCCCAGGCACAAATCTCAGCCAGTATTGGCAAGACTTGCTTGACGGACGCGACCTGGTGACAGAAGTCGATCCAGAACGATGGGCGCAGGACACGTTCCGTCATCCGAACAAAAATCACCCCGGAACCAGCTATACGTTCGCCGCAGGCTCGATCGGAGACATTTCAACGTTCGATGCGGGATTCTTCGGCATTTCCCCACGGGAAGCCGCCCTGATGGATCCACAGCAAAGATTGCTGCTTGAAATGAGCTGGGAAGCGCTGGAAAACTCCGGGATCAAGCCATCGACAATTCGTGGCAGCCAGTGCGGCGTCTTTATCGGCATCGCCAGCACCGACTACTCCTATCGGCTGGCTGACGATCTCGCCGCCGTCGACTCGTCGGTGGCCACCGGCAATACCGCGAGCATTGCCGCCAACCGTATCTCTTACGTCCTTGACCTGTGCGGCCCTAGCATGGCGATCGATACCGCCTGCTCGTCGTCCATGGTGGCGTTTCACCAGGCATGCCGCTCGATCCTCTCGGGCGAGAGCACGCAGGCGATTACAGGCGGCGTCAGCCTGCATCTGCACCCCTACGGTTTCATTACCTTTTCCAAGGCATCCATGCTTTCCCGGCGTGGCCGATGCAATGTTTTCGACGCAGCCGGCGATGGTTACGTGCGCTCTGAAGGCGGGGGAATTTTTTTCCTTAAAGATTACGATCAAGCCGTAGCCGATGGCAATCCGATCCTGGCTATTGTTGCAAATTCAGCAATCAATACAGATGGCCGCAAATCCGGCCTGACAGTGCCGAACCCGAAGGTCCAGGCGGCCCTGCTGGAGCAAGCTTACCTCCAGGCCGGCATTGATCCATCGACCATCGATTACCTTGAAGCGCACGGTACCGGCACAGTCGTCGGCGATCCGATTGAAGCGCGAGCGATTGGCGACGCACTAGGTAAGCACCGCGCCAAAGATACCCCTCTCCTCATCGGTTCGGTGAAGAGCAATCTCGGACATCTCGAAGCCGCTTCGGGCGTGGCGGGGCTGGTAAAGGCACTGCACTGCATCCAGCATCGGGTGGTGCCGGCGACTATCGGCATCAAGACGCCTAATCCGAACATCCATTTCGATGACTGGAACCTTGAGGTCGTGACCGAAACCAGGCAACTTAAAAAGACTGGCAAACTCGTTATAGGGATCAATTCCTTCGGCTTCGGCGGCGCCAACGCGCACGTCATTCTTGAAAGTCCTGAACCAGCAGAACCAAAGTCGCCGAGACTGCTTAACCGCACGCTGCTGCCGATCATGGTTTCTGCAAAAGAAAATATTGCACTGAAAGCGGCGGCACGCGAGTTTTCTGCGTTTCTGAGCGAACAACCTGAGTCCGCGTTTTACGATATCGCCTACAACACCGTTTTCGGACGTGAGCGTCTTGAACACTGCGCCATCGTGTATGGCAACACGCCCGAAACCGTCGCCGAAGCGCTCCTCAATTTTGCCGGCGATGCGCCTGGAGCATCCTCCGTGATCTCTGGCAGCGCCTTGGAAAAGCCTTCCGGCCCAGCCTTCATCTACTCGGGAAATGGCTCTCAGTGGTTTGGAATGGGCAAACGATTGCTGGAGGAAGAGCCGCTGTTCAGAGCATCAGTCCGTGAGGTCGATGCATTTTTCCAGCGTCATGCCGATTTCTCGCTGGAAGACGAACTAGCCGGCAAGAACGGTGAAGGCCGCTACGCATACACGGAAATCGCGCAACCTGCATTATTCGCGCTGCAAGTCGGGATTACGCAAATGCTGCGCCACCGTGGCATCGCACCTGTTGCCGTAGCTGGACATAGCGTAGGCGAAGTAGCTGCCGCATGGGCATCCGGCGCATTGTCGCTGGAAGCTGCGGTAACGGTCATATACCACCGTAGCCGGCTACAAGGAACGACTAAAGGTAACGGAGAAATGACCGCCGCCAGAGTAGGGCAAGAAGCCGCGCGTGATTTGCTCGACGAAATGGAGCTCGGGTCGTCACTAGCCATTGCCGGCGTCAATAGCTCGCGCGGCGTGACCATCGCCGGCAGCTCGGAATTGCTTAGCCGCCTTGAATCAGCATTACACCAGCGCGACATCGTCAATAAACGGCTTGATCTTGACTATGCATTCCACAGTCCTGCCATGGACGGGATTGAAGCTGGCGTCCGGGAGACTCTGGCAGAGCTGCAACCCGGCGCAACGCTCATCCCCTTCTATTCGACCGTCACCGGCGCGCAGCTGGACGGAACCGAACTCGGCGCCGAATACTGGTGGCAGAACATCCGTTACCCCGTGTTGTTCGAACAAGCGATCAAGGGCATGCTGGACGACGGCGCCAACATTTTCATTGAAATCGGTCCCAATGCCGTTTTACGCGGCTACATCAATGACTGTCTGAAAGATACAGCGACAGAGGGGCGTGTCATTTCCACCGTTGTCAAAGATGACGATGCTCCGCAACGGGTTTGGGCAGCGTGCGGCCAGGCCGTGATCGCTGGCGCCAGCGTCGACTGGGAGCAAGAGTTCTCATGGGCCGGCGGTTTTGTCCAGCTACCGAACTACGCGTGGCAGCGCGAGCGCCACTGGCATCCGGTGACACCGGGATCGATCGGCTTGCTCGATCGGCGCAAAATCCATCCTCTGCTGGGTTACCCGCTCCAACAACATGAACTGACCTGGGAAAACCAGCTCGACACAAAACTCAACCCGATGCTTGCCGATCATGTGGTTGGCGATGCCACCATATTTCCAGGCACAGGCTTTTCCGAGCTTGCCCTTGCAGCCGCCTTGGCCTGGCACCCCGGCGACCTGGTCGAAATCGAGGAACTTGAAATCCGCTCGCCGCTGCTTCTGAGCGATAGCCACTCAAAACTGGTCCGCTTGAGCATCGAGGCCCAGGACGGCGGCTTGACGATCAAGGGTAAGGAACACGCCGGCACAGAACCCTGGGTCCTGCACGCCGTGGGCCGCATTCTGCGCGAACCTCGCACCATTCTGCTGCATCAGGACAGCCCTGCGCTGCCCACACGCCGGCCCGATTTCAATGCCGCCAGCCACGAGGCACTTACCAAGGCAGCGGGCCTCGCTTATGGCCCTGCTTTCCAGTGCATCGATCACGGCTGGGTAGAAAACGGTTCTGCACTGGCCGTCTTCAAGATACCGGAAAGTATCGAGTCCGAACTGGCGCATGCTCACCTGCACCCGGCTTTCCTGGATTGCACTTTCCAGTTAATCATCCAGTTGCTGAAAGAAGATTTAGGCAGTCACGACGGCGTCACCTTCATCCCTACCAAAATGGGACGAATCGCCTTCCGCGCCAGCAAAGCCAAACCCGGTATCGCCCGCGCCACGCTGCTGCGGCGAACGGCACACGCACTGACTGCGGAATTTACCGTTTTCGATACCGACGGCGTAGTCATCGCCGTCATCAAGGAAGTCCGGTTCCGCAGCGTCCGCCTGAGCAAGAACGCGGCGGATCACCTGCGCTTTCTCGATTACCACGGCATGCCGAAACCTCTCGCATCTACCTCTGACGCCAGTTCGGCTATCGCCTTCGACAGCGTGCAGACGGCGATTGCCGAGCTGGCAAGACGCGCAGCGCTAAAGGGATCTCATCGTCGCTACTCGGAGGAGGTGGATCCCTTGCTGGATAGCCTGTGCAGTCAATTTACCCGGCAAGCACTACAACAGCTGTCGGCAGACGGTGCAAAAATATCCGCCGCGGAAATTCAAGCCTTGCAGACCGCTACCCCGGAAATTGCACCGTTCCTTGCGCACTTGCTCTCGCTGGCCGTGGACGATCAATCGATTGCGTCCACCCAGGATGGCTGGACGATTCTGCCGGACCAGGACGAACCTGCTTCAGCCCAGGACATCTGGAACAGCCTGGTAGCGGATTACCCTGACTATTTCCAGATCGTGCACTCGGTGGGGCGCATCGGGATACACCTCCAGTCGCTCCTGAGCGGAAGCCTGACGCTGGCCCAGATATGCCCGCAGGAGTCATCGCTGGTAACACTGACACGCCAGGTGCTCGGCGCTGGCGGCAAGCAAAAAATCGGCGAAGCCCTGCGCGATTTGATTACTCAGGGAATGCACCAGCTGCCTGAAGGCCAACGCCTGGGCATCGTGGAAATCAGTGAAGGATCACCTTCATTTGCCATGGATGCGTGCATCTCCATGGATTTCAATTGTTGCGATTATGTTTTTGCCAGCACCTCTGCCGCCACGTTGGAGGATGCTGCCCAATTCAAGGAACGTTTCCCCGGCATCGATACCCGCCTGATTGGCGCCACGCCGGAGCATCCGGTCGTCGCCACCTGCCAGATAGCGATTGTCACGCTCGACTTCAACATGCTAGAGGAAGCAACGAGAGCATTGGCGTACGCCGGCGCGTGTCTCGCGCCCGGCGGTTCTCTCATCGTATTGGGACAACACCCATCGCGCTGGGTCGATTTTGTTTTTGGTGCACAACGCAAAAACTGGCTGCCATCGGAAAGCGGATCATCGCTATCGAATCAGCGGTCGGTCCTGTTCTGGCAACAACAGCTGCAACAACTCGGCTTCTCCAGTCCCGACACCTTTGAACTGTCGCCGGACACATTCTCCGGCCCTTACTTGTTGCTGGCCAAGCCGGCACGTGCCGCCCTGTCGCCGGCCTCACCCCGCCAGGCGAAGCCACGTAGCTGGGTACTGCTGGCAGACCCGGAGGAAAATTCGGCGCAACTTTCCGATCACCTGGCCAAAAAATTGCAAGAACGGGGCGATCTCGTGGTGCAAGCCGGCCCTGGCGATACCGTTCACATCGCGTCGCTGCTGCGAGATACCACCGCCAGCTACGGCAAGCTCGACGGCATCGTGCATCTGGCCGGTCTCGCTTTCCAACCAGCCGAAACCGAAGCCGTCCTGGAGCAGCAGGTGGCGCGATGCGCCATCGCCGCCAGCATCATCCAGGCTTGCGAAACAACCTCGACAAACACTACTTGCTGGCTGATCACCAGCGGCGTTGCAACTTACCTGCTACCCGGTCGCGGCTTTGCCGACTCCCCTGTCGCGGCCCCCATCCCGGTCGATGCAGCGCTATGGGGATTCGGCCGAACCTTGATTAACGAAACCACCAACTGCGCCATACGCCTGATCGATCTGGAAGATCCTCTGGCGAGCGAAGCCGTGGTCACAGCGCTGGACAAGGAGTTCGAGCAACCGGACCAGGAACAGGAAATCATCCTGACCAGACAAGGCGCACGTTATGCGCCACGCCTGCGACTTGAGCCGCGGCCGCAAGAACACCTGGAAATTGAAGATCCAACCATACGCCTTGCCTTCCAGCTCCCTGGCCAGCTGCGCAACCTGCGTTGGGAAACCCATCCGCGCAGTGTGCCCGCCGGCGATGAAATCGAAGTCGAGGTCCACGCCACCGGCCTTAATTTCCGCGACGTCATGTACGCCCTTGGCATGCTTTCCGACGAAGCCATCGAAAACGGCTTTGCCGGCCCGACACTAGGCCTGGAATTTTCCGGCATCGTGCGTAGCGTCGGCAACAAGGCGTCCGGATTCGCGCCGGGAGATCTGGTTGTCGGCTTCGGGCCATCCAGTTTTGGCAATCGGGTAATCACCCAGGCCAGTGCCGTCTCGCACATCCCGTCCGAGATTTCCTTCGAAGCTGCAGCGACCATTCCAAGCACCTTTTTCACGGTCTATTACGCCCTGCACCATCTGGCGCGACTGCAGCCCGGGGAAAAGGTCCTTATCCACGGTGCAGCAGGCGGCGTGGGTATTGCCGCCATCCAGCTGGCCAAATGGATCGGCGCCGAAATCTACGTAACAGCAGGTTCGGACGAAAAACGCGACTTCCTGCGACAACTCGGTGTCGATCATATCTACGACTCCCGCTCACTGGCTTTTGCCGACGAAATCCTGGCCCAGACTGGCGGCAAAGGCGTCGATGTCGTGCTCAACTCCCTCGCCGGCGAAGCCATCAACCGCAACTTCCGCGTGCTGAAGCCGTTCGGCCGGTTCCTGGAACTCGGCAAGCGGGATTTCTACGAAAATACCAAGATCGGCCTGCGCCCGTTCCGCAACAACATCAGCTACTTCGGTATCGATGCCGACCAGTTGATGCAAGCACGTCCGGATCTCACTCGCAGCCTGTTTGCCGAAGTGATGGCGCTGTTTACCGAAGGTGTACTCCATCCTTTGCCGTACCACGTATTCGAAGCCGAAGATATTGTCGACGCCTTCCGCTACATGCAGCAGGCGCGGCAGATTGGCAAAATCGTCGTCACCTATCGCAACGGTATCAACCGCGTTCATACGCCGGCTCCAGCTACGCAAAAACAGCTGGAACTTGCCACCGATGGCTCCTATCTGGTGACCGGAGGCCTGGGCGGTTTCGGCCTGAGAACCGCCGAATGGCTCGCCAGTAAAGGGGCTCGCCATCTGATCTTGATCAGCCGCAGCGGCCCGTCCTCGGTTGCGGCCCAGGACGCGATTGCCCGGCTGGAAAAGCAAGGCGTCAAGGTTCATGCCGCTTCCTGCGACATTACCGATAAAGAAGCCGTTGCCGCCCTGCTGGCAGAAGTAAGCAAGACACTGCCGCCTCTCAAGGGTATCGTGCATGCCGCTACCGTTATCAATGACGGACTGATACGCAGCATGGATGCGGATCAGATTCGCAGCGTGCTCGCACCCAAAGTGCTGGGAGCGTGCCACCTGCATGAAATGACGCTCGGCATAACGCTAGATTTCTTCGTGCTCTTCTCATCGGCCACCACCTTGTTCGGCAATCCCGGCCAAGGCAATTATGTAGCCGCAAACGCCAGCCTGGAAGCCTTGGCGAAGCACCGCCGGGCCAACGGACTGGCCGCCACCAGCGTGCGCTGGGGTGCGATTGACGATGTCGGCTTCCTGGCGCGCAATGAAAAAATCAAGGATGCCCTGCAAAGCCGCATGGGTGGATCGGCGCTTAATTCCGCGATCGCCCTGGACGCATTGGAAAGCATGTTGATTGCAGATCGCTCTGGTCTCGGTGTCATGGAACTCGACTGGAAAGCGCTGTCCCGCTTCCTGCCCAGCGCATCCAGCCCCAAGTTCAGCGAACTTGCGCGGCACGCTGGCGACAGCGATGGCGACGAGGATAATTCCGACGACATTCAACGCGCGCTCTCGGAACTATCGGACGCAGACATGCTGGCAGCCTTGACCGACATGCTCAAGAGCGAAGTGGGTGAAATCCTCCGGGTTTCTCCGGACAAGATCGATCCGACCCGTTCAATTTACGATATGGGCCTGGACTCCCTCATGGGAGTCGAACTGGTGGTTGCGCTCGAGTCGCGCTTCGGCATCCGGTTGCCGGTCATGGCATTGAGCCAAAGCCCCACCATCGTCAAACTGGCCGAGCGGATCATCGAACAATTGAAAAGCAATAATGAAGTGGAAGCAGCGTC
Source organism: Collimonas sp. OK307 (assembly GCF_900113705.1). GTDB lineage: Bacteria > Pseudomonadota > Gammaproteobacteria > Burkholderiales > Burkholderiaceae_D > Collimonas. The sequence goes on from NZ_FOQI01000012.1 coordinate 136,366, forward strand.
AGACGAGAAAGAGATTCTGGCGCAGGCAACACAGCTCGCTTCTCAGCATGGCTCCGAGATGTCTGCTGAATCTCTTGCAACCCTGGCCGAGGATATCCAGTCTTCGGGTAACGCCGCAAATAACCGGATGATCCGCTAACATGATACGTAAAGGACTCCCTGGCCTTACCTCCCAGTTCAAGGACAAACTCATCCAGCAGGCGCTCGAGCGGCGACTGCGGCAGGCTGAACAAGGACCCGCCGCAACGCCCCCCGTACATGCCCCTGCAGGTGCAGCCAGTGTGCCGGAGCAGCACTACCGCTTCAACCTGCATCCCGGCTACCAGCAAATTCGCATCATCAATGATGGCGCGGCTCGCTTGGGGGTTGGCAATCCTTTCTTCAAACTGCATGAAAGAATTGCCGGAGCGACCACCCGGATCGGCGGCCAGGAATACATCAACTACGCCAGTTACAACTACCTCGATCTGTCTGGCCATCCTGAAGTTTCAGACGCCGCGAAAACCGCCATAGACGATTACGGCACCTCAGTTTCCGCCAGCCGGCTGGTGTCCGGCGAGCGGCCGATTCATCGCGAACTGGAACAGGAAATCGCCAAGTCCTACGGTGTCGATGACGCTATTGTCATCGTCAGCGGACACGCCACCAACGTTACGACCATCGGCCATTTGTTCGGCCCGAAGGATCTCATCCTGCACGATGAACTGATACACAACAGCGTCGTGCAAGGTATCACGCTTTCAGGCGCAAAACGTCTCCCCTTCGCCCACAACGACTGGGCCGCGCTGGATGCCATCCTGGCCGACCAGCGGCACCATTTTGAACGGGTGCTGATCGTGCTGGAAGGCATCTACAGCATGGATGGCGACTATCCGGACCTGCCCCGCTTTGTCGACATCAAGCGCAGGCACAAGGTGTTCCTGATGGTGGACGAAGCCCACTCTTTCGGCGTGATGGGCAGCACTGGCAGAGGTATCCGCGAGCACTTCGGACTTGAAGGGAGCGACGTTGATATCTGGATGGGCACCTTGAGCAAGTCGTTGGCGGGCTGCGGCGGTTACGTCGCCGGCGAGACGGCATTGGTGGAACACCTCAAGTTTCTGGCGCCGGGATTCCTGTACAGCGTGGGCATGTCGCCGCCACTCGCGGCAGCTTCGCTGAGCGCTCTGAACATCATGCAACGCGAACCGGAGCGTGTAGCTACCCTGCAAGAGCGTGGCCGGTTCTTCCTGGAGCAAGCCAAGCTGGCCGGCATCGATACCGGCACCAGCACCGGCCTGGCCGTCATTCCGGCGATTGTCGGTAGTTCGATCAGAGCGGCGCGCTTGTCTGCAGCGTTGTTTGCACGCGGCATCAATGTCCAGCCGATTCTCTACCCTGCCGTACCGGAAAAATCTGCGCGGCTGCGTTTCTTCGTCTCATGCCAGCATACTGAAGCGCAGATCCGGCAAACGGTTCAAGCCCTCGCCGAAGAAATCGAACGATTGTAAGCAGCAGCTGAGCGAATAGACAGAAACCGAGATTGAGACTGAACATGGCAAATAGCTTTTCATCGACCCTGTCGCAACTGATACAGCTCGTCCGGCAGCCGGCGCCTGCAAGCACGCATCAGGCTTATCCGAAACTCCGCAATTTCATTCTTGATGTCATGGCGGAGGGACGCCGCAAGAACATCATCAACCTGCTATTTGAAGTTGAACTCGCGCCGGTCCGGGATAATCTTGCCCGGCACAGTGCGGCGACGTCCGAACGCATTTCGCTGACCACCTACCTTGCCAAATCCCTCGCCTGCGCCGTTGCCGAAAACAAGCCGATGCACGGCTATCGGCATGGGAAATCCAAACTTATCCTATTCGAGGACGTCGACCTGTCCGTCATGGTGGAACGCGAGATTGAAGAGGGAGCGCTTCCGGTCGCCCTGCTTCCGGTTACCCATATCGTACGCTCGGCAAACAATAAAACCTCTGGTGAGATTCACAAGGAACTCCAGGCAGCCAAGGTTGCACCGCTAGGCGAACAAGGCCCGATGTCGGCGCTGGAGAAGCGGTTCTTCGAAATGCCTGCCGTCTTACGCAAAATCGTCTGGTTCTTCATCCGGCGCGATCCGGCCATGTTCAAGGATCTGGTCGGCACGGTAGGAGTAACGTCGATGGGCATGCACACCAGCGGCTCAGCGGTGGTTATTCCCATCACGCCAATGACCCTGACTTTGTCCATCGGATCCATCGGCAAAAAACTGGTACTGGAAAACGGTGTTCCTGTTGAACGAGACATTATCCATTTGAATCTCGGCGCCGATCACGACATCATCGACGGCGCCCCGCTCATGCGCTTTGCCGACCGCTTCAAAATAATGCTTGCAGAAGGTTATGCTCTGGATTGTCCTCAGCCGTCAATCAAGGCACCGAGCACAGCCCCATTTTCTGCAGCAGAAGCCGACTCAGATTCTCCACTTTCAGTTCCCGCGTAGTTCCCTTATCAGCGCTGTCGTCGTTGCCAACGGTGCCCCAGATCAGGTAGTCGGTTTTGCCGTCTGGCGCACCCATCGCACCATATACCTTAGGCATGATCGGTACATGGTCGCCGAACCAGCACAGCCAGTTGGAACCCGGCAAACTGCTGAGCCGATCGCGCAGCATCCCTGCCATGCGATCCGCATTCCCCAGATGCCGCAAATAAATCGTCAAGTCGTCGCAACCATCAGGTGGCGGATTCGAATACAGGCGCTCCATGTCGTCCCCCTGCACTTTTTCCAAATGCAGCGGCCCATGGTTTTCCATTGAAATGACGAACACGAAGATCGGCTGAGCTGAGGTATGGCCCAGCAAGGAACAAACTTTCTCTGCCAGGACCACATCGCCAACATAAGGGCCGGTTTTTTCGATACCGTCAAAACTGCGGATATCGAGAAATTCATCAAATCCCATCAGCGGATACACTTTGTCGCGGGCGTAGAAACTCGCGTTATACGGATGCACGCACACGGTCCGGTAACCGAGGCGTTTCAGATAGCCGGCCAATGTCGGCACACCCAACCGCGCAAGCTTACGATAGGGGTTGAAGCGATGTACACCGAGCGATGCGGGCTCCAGCCCGGAAAGAAAGGCATACTCGGTACGCACAGTATTCGCCCCCCAGGCAGCCACCTCCAGCTGTCCCTGGCAAGCCGAAGCAGCCTTGATCGCATCGAACTCTCGCAACACCTCCGGCCGGACGCCCGAGAACAAACGCCGTGCATCGAAAAACGACTCGCTCTGAACCACTACCAGGTTCGGCAACGCGCTGCCGGCGGCTTGCGCAGGCACTGCGAAATCGTAGGCCGAAGGAACGTTAGCGCGCGCACGCTCCTCTTCTCCATACCGCCACAGACTGGCCAGCAATCCCAGCTGCTGCAAATCCGTTTCCGGTTCGAAGGTTACCGCTAGTTTCTTGCGTCCCCCAAGCCACAATAATGCGATCCCAACCGCCACCAGCGTAGATGCACCACCGAGGAAATCGACCATTGGAACCGGACCCAATAAAGGGACTTCCAATTTCATGCCCGCATACAGCGCCAGGCCAAATGCCGCCAGCGCCATCAACGCCCGCCACCATCCGAGAAAGGGAATATACAGGCGCGGGTGTTTCAACGCATCGGTGAAATACTCGAAGTCCTGGAAAAGGAAAGGTTCGCGCATGGAGTGAAACTTGGCGTTGCCAACCATCACGACAAAAAATATGAAGGCGAGCACGATCGTTGTCGCAAACCAGGGCCGGCGAAACACGGAAAGCTCGAATGCGAACAGCAACAGCCACAGACCGGCATGGATCGCAAACGTAGCCGATGGCCGCTTCCAGAAAGGAGGTGGCCTTGGCTGCAACAATTGCTCAACCAGGAAAGACAGACTTACCCCTACGAATACAGGCAGCGCGACCGCTTCCCAGAACGACTTAACCATGGTATCCGACCAGCCGCAATATCCGTTGCGAAATTGCCGGACGTAGCACGGATAACCCCCAGGTGCCGAAATTCAGCGGAAATGGAAAGCTGATACGTGATTGATTGCGTGCGAGACCGCTCTTGATAACCCGTGCAGCCTTATCCGCCGGCCACAAAAATGGCTTGGGTCCTGGCATGTCCCGGCACATCTGGGAATCCACATAACCGGGCATTATCACGTTAACATGTATCCCCTCCGGCCCCAGCCAGCCCCGCAAACCTTCGCCGTATGCCTTGATTGCCGCTTTGCTGGCGCTATAGCTAGGAGTGGCCGCCAATCCAAAATAGGCGGCAAGCGAACTGATCAGCGCAATCTGCCCTTGGCCGCGGGCGCGCATCGATGGCAACGCGCCATTCACCGTCGCCATCGCCGCCAGCACATTAACCTCGATCAATGCCTGCACGTCTTCCCAACGTTCACCGGCGCCGTCCGGGCCGATGTTGATATTCACACCCGCATTCACGATCACCAGATCCACTTGTTCCTGTTGGCTTATCTCGTGCACCCACGCCGACAACTCATCCCGGTTGCGCACATCCAGCTCGCGGGTAAGCACCCGTGCGCCGCGCGCTTCGCATAGCGCCGCCAACTCCGCCAGGCGGGCGACATTGCGCCCCTGAAGAATCAGGGTATTCCCGGCTTCAGCATAAACTTCAGCCAGCGCGCCGCCGATACCGCCGGTTGCACCGGTGATCAATACAGTTTTTGGAACAGCAGGCCGCGTCATAGCAACGCCTCCAACGGCGAAGTCTTCGGCTCCAGCATGCGGCTACTGTTTTCCACCGCGAGGGCGATCCCGTTGCGACAATAAAAACCGCCATTGACCTGCGTGGTATGAATCACCGTGTTACGAAAGCGCCGAAACAACTCCGCATCCGGCAACGGACGCTCGCACCAGAAATCATCCAGCGCTCCCTGGAAGGTGAGCCCCGGCAGGTTGTAGATCGAGTCGCTGAGCGTAATGGTCGGGCAGTTCAAACCTAACGAAAGCGCCCCCACCGTACTGTTGACAGTCACTGTTCCACGCGCGTTACGCAGCAAGACATCCAAATCCCCGGTTTCCATATAGTCCACACGACCCTGTAAATCAAAGCGTTTCAAAAAGCCACGGATCATCGCCGGATAATTCACAAGTCCCATATCGAGCGGGTGATTTTTGATCACCAGCCGGGTCCCTGCAGGCGCATGCCGCGCGAACGATTCCATGACAAACTCCATCACCCCGGCCATGCCATCGAAGCGCGAATGATCGCGAATCTGTGCATCGTTTCCCAGTTGAAGAGGCAAAAGAAAAAACGGCGCGGCGGTCCGAACCAGTTCGCTCACCAACGCGTTATTCCGCGGCTTGTGAAAACGCAGCATGGGCAGCCGGGTAGCGTAGCCGGCGTATTCAATGGCGGCGTTCACCGGCGCATGGGTACGATAGCGCGGGAAGACCAACGGATTCCAGAATCCTGCAATGTGATAAGCAACGTCATGCGCGGCGCGGATCTTGAAAGACGACTTGAACGCCTGTCCATCACCATACTCTGGCAAATGCGCACCAACCTCCCGGAACCAGTCCGGATCGCGCGGCAACGACGAGTGCTTGTTGACTCCTCCCCGCTCCAGCGTCACCCAGTAAGGGCGGAAATAACCCTCTTCAAAAACATGGGTCCGGATCCCGCAACTTTCACCCTGCGTCACGGCAGGACGGTGAACCGCCCGACGATCGCCAAACAGAATCTGGTCGGTGATGCCGAATTTACGGTATTTGTCATCCAGAAAGCCCTGCAGATCGGAAACTCTTCCCCGATAGTTCCAGGCTGAGCGACCGCCCCAATACGCCAAATCGCCCGCATTGAAGTTAATCTTGAAAACCCGGTGACCATCGGCTTTGAGGCGATCTGCCAAGCGAACGAAGAAAGGAGAACAAACCCCTTGCAGAAACAAAAAAGAACGAGCTCGACTCATCGCACCCCCACAATATGCCGCAATACCATTCTGAAAAATTTCCGCCACAAAGGCACAGTCGCACCGCTTCTGGCGCGCCAGGCTACCAGCTCATCCAGCGCCTGCTCCGGGGTTATCAATCCATCGTTCACCAGGCTCAGATACATCGGGTACTCAATCAGCACTCCCGCCACCAATTCATCAAGCGACAACCGCCTGGCTCTGCGAAGGCTTGGAACCACATCCTGCGTCAGTCCCCAGCCTGAATAGAAAGGCTGGCCGTAGCAGGTGACCGGTTTGCCACGCAACAAAGCTTCGAATCCTGCCAATGAAGTCAGCACATGGACCTCGTCCACGGCCATGAGCAAATCCCCCATGGCGGCATCTGTCACGACGGCGTCGCACCAATGCAACGCCTGATCCTCTCCTGCTCCCTTGGCCCTCAATCCGGCCATGACATCCGGGTGCGGCTTGTACACGACATACGCCTGCGGATTGGCCTGGCGAACAGCTTGCAATAACGCGAGATTCGAACGAATCTCCGGCGCGCCGTAGGCCAGAGATGCATCGCTCTCGACCTGGCCAGGTACCAGGATGACTTTTCCAACGCTGGCCGGCCGCTGCCAGACATCGGCCCCAACGTTGTACTTGGTAAGCCGCTCGGCCACGATACGTTGCCGCAAGCTGGCTGCGCGCTGTACCAGGGCCGGCTCGAACGTCATGCCGGCCAACAAATGCTCAAGATCGGAAGGCTTGGTTGCGTCGTAATAAATGCCGCGGCCATCCACTACCCATGACAGGGGCCGGATTAAATCCGCGCCCAGGCCGACCGATCGCAAAAAACCATCCTCCAGGCGTAAAACCGTCACGCCCGCAGCCAACTCGCCAACTACCGGTTTCATGCCCCAGACCGCCAACACCGCACCCGCCGGCGTATCTGCCGCACTAGTGATAAACACCACCCGCGCAGCCGGAAAGCACTGGCGCACCACCGGTTTCTTCCAGGCGGAAAAATCCAGTGCGTAAATCACCGAAGCTGCCGACAAACTAGCGCCCGGTAACACGCAAGCGCTCCATCAATGCCTCAACCTGTTCGAAATGGGCGCCCCAGGTAGGCGCTTCAAAGCCGGCCATCCTTTGGCGTTGCTGCAGTCGCATCGGGCTTTCTGCCTGCGCATATTCAGCAACCAATTGGCCCCAGCGTTTTCCATCCAGCGGATCGACATACTCTGGTATATCCCCGGCGATCTCCCGAAACGCCGGCAGATCGCTGGCGATCACAGGCACTCCGAGCGCGAGCGCCTCCACCAATGGCATGCCGTAGCCTTCCGCAAACGAAGGGAATAACAGAGCCTGCGCGTGATGCAACCAGGAAGACAATTCGGCATCTGAGCATGCTGGCTGTTCAATGACAAAACCTTTCAATGTTTCGCAGCGCTCCAGCATATCCACGACGTTTTCGCATTCCCATCCGCGTTGGCCAATGATCACCAGGCGCGGCGCGGCCACCCCCATGCGCTCGACAATCTGCCTCCATAGCTGCAGCAACAGCCAGTGGTTCTTGCGAGATTCAATCGTGCCCAGTACAACGAAATAAGGTGCGCTCAAGGGTTTACGCACTGCAGGCAGAGGTAATTGCGCTGGCGCGAGCAATGCCACCGCTGTTGCCGGCATGGACGCGCCGCTGGTCTTGGCATAGGCCGCAAATTCGTCGAGCGTTGCAGCAGAATTGGCAATCACTCCGTGCCCCGTTCCAAGCATCGTATCCATGCGAACCCTGTGCCGCCCTGCCTCTCCGGGCCGGCAATACTCAGGGTGCGTGATTGGAATAAGGTCATGAAGAAAATAAAGCGGTTTCAATCCGGTGCGCTGCAGGCGATCGACATAGTGTGTCTGCTCCAGGCCGCTATGCCCGGTATTGAACAGAAACCGAGGTGCGGAAAAGCGCTGTCCGATACTCATCGGAAGAGCTCTTGCAACTGTCCATCGGATCAGTTGATTGAAATTTTCCGATGGCGATAGCAGCGCCTCGAAGACCCGTTCGGAATCCCTCTGGGACAGCTCTATCCACTGTCCGGCAAAGCGCAGCAAAGCCGTTGCGCGGCCACCGAAGTGGCGCACATATTCCAGACTGACCCGGTCGACCCCAGTAGGCAGGCGCCCCTGCATGGTCCGGTCCAGCAGACGGGTGATGTCAATCAACGACTCACGCATGGGAAATCCCGAAAAGAGTAGAACGGGCCGGCTTATTTGGTCATGTTGATGACATTGGCAATTGGATAAACAGTAGAAACTACGATATTAAGAAATTTCTGCAATTCGGCCGCAGGCGCATTGGATACATACAAGACATCCTTGTTTTGAATCGGGAAACTCTGCGCGACAAAGAAAGTCGCCGGGTCCTTCAGGTCCACCCGATAAATCACCGGTATTTTTCCTTCGGGTGTCATAGCCGGTGTCTTCCCGCCCAGATCAAGTGCCGCAGGTGACTCGAAGCGGAAAATGAATACGCCTTGTGCATCGGCACGGGCATCCTGCAACCCACCGGCGCGAGCCAATGCCTGGGCGAGCGAAATACCCTGGGCCTCGAAATTCATCTCGTCATTCTTGCCGGTCGCCCCCAACACAGTAAAACTGAGCGGCTGAAATAACGACGTAACCACGTCACCCGGCTGCAGCACGATATTTTGTTTCGGGTCCCGAATGATGGTATCCAGCGGCAATGCCTGAACCTGCTCGCCACGCGTGAGCTGCAACGTCATCTTGTTGACCGGCTGCCGTACTCCACCTGCCGCAGCCAAGGCATCCAGCAACCGCTCGCCACGTGCGGTCAGCGGCATACGTGTACTGGCAGTCACCTCACCTACCACGGTCACGTTCGCAGTGTTGTTATGGATCACCCGCACCAGCACCTGCGGCTGATTCGCTTTGCCTTTCAGGCGGCGCACAATCTCCGCTTCAATTTTTTGCGGACTGAGTCCGTTAGCGGCTATTTGTCCCGCAAAGGGAATATTGATCGTCCCTTCACTGCTTACCATCTGCTCGGGGAACGTAGTAACGCGTGTAGTAGCCGGTCCCGAACGAGCGTCAATTGCACCTCCACCAAACAGCGCAGCAGGCGGCGCCTCCCAGATCGACACTTCAATCACGTCACCGGCTCCGATAACATAGCCCGCCTGCGCAGGTACGTTAAATTTTTCAGAAAACAGACTTTGCTTCTGGTTGGCGAGCAGCTTGCGTGCCACCGTGTCATTGACATCTATTATCTGGATGCCGGCCCCAGGTTGAGCCTTTGCGACTTCCTGCACTTGCGCATAGTTCGGGCCTGAAGATGGCAGCCAACTTGGCGAGTTGGCACAGCCGGTTAATGTAATTGTTATAGCGGTAGCCGCACAACAAGTAATAAATTGGCGGCAGCCGTTTTGCAGTAATTTCATATTATTTATTTTTTTTGACAACGACATCGGATTTTGCAAATTCCACTATGTCCTTGGTGTCGATATGAAACTCTGGCAGCAAGGAAGATGCGCAAGCAGCAATAAAGACGAGGCCGCTAAGCATATAAGCAAACGATGTTAAGACGCCGATAGAACCCAGCACCAGTGGAATTAGGCTGATTACGATGGACGTTGCGTATGAAATCCCCATATATCTTAAAGAGAAAAACATGATCAACGACAGTAAAATAGATTTTGAAACGCGGAAAAATATGTCCATGAGTTTTTGTATTAATTGAGGTTAAGGTTGAGGTTGAAATTGAAATTGAAATTGAAAATGCAAATCAAGGCTTGAGAACTGCGTCCAGATTTTTCGGTGGCGGCTGATGTAGTCGCAAATACTCTGCTGCTTTGCCGGTAACACGCAAATACCAGTCATCCGGCAAAGAACAACCGTCCTGATTCAGAAAAACCATGCTTGCGCCGACGGGCAGCTTGTCCTGCCGCGTTTCGGCCGGAAATAAGGCGGTCCCTTCATCAACCTCATCGAACATAGCGGCGTAGAGCATATCGACGTGGAGGTCGAGCAGGTCGGAGACCTGATGCCACAAAAACTTACCGCAATTGCGCGGCGTTTTGTTAAGAACCGTCGGCTCTTTCCTCTTATAATTTACCGTCAGGTTATACCGGGAAAATCCTGCAAAAATTACCGGCATGTACCCAACGCCCAAGCGTCTCGTCTCTGCAATATCTGGGACGACATTACGTTTCACGAATGCATCAGCTTCTTCGTCGTTTGAAAACCGCCCAACCGACCATGGACTGATGACGTCATAACTCCGATACACGTCTGCCCAGGTTGGATCTTTCTTGGAATCGCCCGAAAGGGTGCGCCAGAAGGTTGGCACTCCGCCGATTAACGTCACGGCCTGAAGGTCGCCCCGTCCACTCTTCAGGTCACCAATCAGAACAGCAACCTCATCTGCCTCGCCAGGACGGTTGTCGAAACCGAATCCCCACAACTGAAGCACAGGCTTACGACGATCCAGCAAGTAGCTAGGGCTTTCAGTGATTTTTAATACGTCGACCAGATGATGCCAGTCGTTACGAACATCATCCGTTACCGTTTTAGGATTAGCGCCTGTAATGTCATACGTCACATAGAAAACCCGGCCATTAGCCTCTGCAGCTTTCTGTACATTCTTCACGACATTGTCGTTACGACGTTTCTTTTCTGGGGTAGCGAGATCTGTCAAGAAGCGCTGTACTGCGACACCGTCAATACCATGTTCCTGCATCCACCGGAAATGCGTCGCCACCACAGAAGCATTCTGTGATGAAAAAAGTTGAATGGGACTATTGTCCGGCCTACGAAGGCCTGTATCGCATAGATCTTCCGCCTTGATCCCGCGCACAGAAGGCAGAAGGTCAACAGTGAAATGATTCGACTGAGCGCTCCCTAGAAACCAGTGCTGCCAACTGTTGTTTTTTTCAAAGTCACCCGGGCAACCGAACCAGCCCTGGTAGCCCATGATCACTTTTCCAGAAAGACCAATTTTATGGTCTGCGGCACAGGCCATTTGCGAAGAAAATATATTCCAGAACAACATTAAAAAAAAGGACCGGCGCATTAAGCGACGAAATAAGCGAATTCCCGTTTTTGTATTTTTTTGATCGTTCATTTAAACATCTCCCTGGCTAGAGGTTTTCGGCCACAACATAGAGATAAGATATTTTTTACGTATCCGTCTAAGATCTTTAAGTAACAAAGGATCAGTTAAATTAAGCTTCCACGCCGTTCTTGCCGCACTATAAGCGTCCCGAAACCTCGTTTTTTGTTCGAGAAGACTTCCTCGTAATCGATATAGTTCGGGATCATCCTCCCGAAGAGAAATTGCTCGATCAACCCATTTCAACGATGCATCTCGCTGATCGGTTTTGGCCAATAACTGTGCCAGATGCGCCAATTCATGAGGATCCTCCGGGCAGCGCTGGACGACCTCCTTCGCGGCATCGATAGCACGCACCAAGTCTTTAGCCGCATCGCGGTCATCCCGTAGCACCGACAGCAGCTCGGCTCCTATTCTTTCTTTATCCTGTTGCAACGTAGGATCATTAGGCGCCAACTCAACCGCGTATTTAATAGATGTTTCAGCATCCATCAACCGATCGAGCTTTTCCAGAAAATTTGCACGCAACCGATGAAATTCCGCCTCATCTCCATTAAGTGCAATGGCACGATCAATCCAAATCAATGACGCTTCGCAGTGATTCTCCTTGGCTAGCAATTGCGCCAGATAAGCCATTTCCTGATGATCATCTGGAGACCGCAGCACGATCTCTTTTGTCATTTCTATAGCTCTATCCAGATCGATATGAGCGTCCCGTTCCTGTCGTAATATTGTCACTAGCCCATGCTTGATTCGATCGCTGTCCTGCTGCAACGCCGAATCATCGGGGGCCAATTCAATGGCACGTAGAACAGATACTTCGGCAGCCCTCATTCGTCCCATCCGTTCAAGAAGACTGGCCCGCAGCCGATGAAACTCGACCTCATCATCTTTGAAGATAATTGCTTGCTCAATCCAATTCAATGACATCTCTTGAGCATCAGCCTTGGCCATGAGCTGCGCCAGATGTGCCATTTCATAAGGATCATCCGGGCAACGATCCACGATCGCTACCGCAGCCGCCAAAGCCAGATTCGGTTCTGCTGCCGTACTGCGCTCCTGTTTCAGCGCCGCCAGCAATCTTTGCTCTATTCGCTCGCAATCTTCCTGCAGCGCAGAATCATTCGGCGCCAATGTAATCGCGCATCGAATAGCTTCTTCCGCTTCCCGTAACTTACCCGTTCTTTCAAAAAGGCTTGCTCTAAGTCGGTAAAATTCTGCCTCGTCGCCTTTGAGTGCAATCGCCCGATCAATCCACTTCAATGATGCTTCTTCATGATTCGTCTTAGCCAACAACTGGGCTAATTTCGAAAAGCTCTCAATATCATCCACCTGCCGGCGAGAAATGCTCTCAGCTAATTCGGTGAGCTGTATTATGTCGGCTCCACCCTCAACCAAGTATTTGAATCTACTGTGCAAAAGCCTATGCGTAGTTGTCTCAAGTAAATTAAGCGACCAATCGGGATTACTCACCAATCTAGCTGCAATTAATTGCAGTATTGGAACCGACTCTTCCCGCCAGTTATTTTTATCTGTAACAGCCATTCCACCCTCTCCCATTTGTAATTTTCACGATCATGCGAATTCGGTTGAGAAGGCCAACAAATCTGTCAAAACCAACTGGGGTGAAATAGGGTTTTCGACGATAAACTCCGCGATCCTGCCAGCAGTTTTATGGGGAAGTATATATTTCTCAACGACGTGATAATGCGGGCGATCCACATAGTCATTGAACAAGATGATGGTTCCCCGCTTTGCCAACAGCAATGCCGTAAGGAAACATGCCACACGAAAGCGTCCATTAACAAAAATCAAATCCGGCGATAGTCCTTGAGAAGTCAAGGTATCCCATGCCCCGGAACAATACCGTGGCCACTGCCCGGCACAGCTCGCATCAACAGGCAATCCCAATTCCTTCGTCGGACCGATATCGACATAATGCGTAATTACCTTCGCGACAGGTTGGCTGTCTATAACCCGCTTCTGAATAGCCTCTAGAAACCGTTTATCTGAACCTACAGAATGTATTTCTGTTACACCCAAGGATGCCGCCAATACTGTACTGCCCCCACCGCCATATTCGAGATAACGTCCTGCATTCCTTAGTCGAGTCTGAAGGAGATCAAGGCTCTCACTTTCCATCTGTGGACGTACAGGAATATCTTGCCATTTCCAATCGATAGCATTCGCCTCGGCAGTCGACGCCAAAAAAAAATCTGGTATCAAACGCCGAGGATGCAACTCTCCCGAGTTGAGTTTAATTTTCCATTGATCGGAGTTAAATCGTTCTGGCCCCGATACTGACCGATCCTTTTTTTTCAAAAAATGGTGTTCACCCTTTTTATAAAGGGATAGAAATTGCTCTTGATCCAAATCACCGACCATGTCCAACTCTTCGTCGAAGACAACGGTCCGATCAAACCCCATTTTTTTAAATAATTCTGGTGAGCAATGCAAACCGGTTCGACCAATGGGAAGACCAAAATTAGGAAACGTAGACAGTTTCAGAGCGCCAAGAGCGAAAGTGGCGCAACTCTTAATATAGTCCTGGCTGGATGCAGCGGGATTAAATCCTGCAGCTCGCAACCACTCAAAAATGACCTTTTCCGGTCTCTTGCGATAGGGCACACTACGAATCAAATCCAGATAACATTCCACTAACGGCTGACGTTTTTCCCAGAATGAGCGAGTGAGCCCAAATCCCCAGTTATGGTCCATCGCGGCATATTTATGTCGATTGCTCTTTTGCTGTTCCAGAGGCACCGTCGGATTACCTGGGTGCGCAGAAACCATTCCGACGCGTGGGTCATCATGAAACTTGTTAGCCATCATGTCGATAACTGACATATAACCTGGTGCCAAAATGAGATCATCCTCGCAAAAGGCCACAAAGTCATAACCTGCCTGTTGAAAAAGGTGTTTTTCAATAAAATCAAAGTGCAACGCCACACCAAGATTTTCCTTTTGATGGAATATCTTTACATTTTCAGGCAAGCGACTAACAAGCTGCGTAACTCTCTGGTGGTTATCCTTATTAATAACAGGTTCCCCCTCCCAGAGCCCGTCTTGAAAGAGATAAATGTCATACGTCTCATGTAGAGGGCGATCATTGATCACTTGGCTTGTCACTGACAACCAGAACAACTCAAAATAATCGGGCCGGTTATAACAAATAATAGCTAATGCTTTTTTCATTTTTTTAACACGACACGCGTTGAAGAAACTGCTCCCACTGCGGCAAAATTTTCTCTGGAAGATATCGCGACGATATGGCTTCACCCCGTTCACGCAAACGTTCTTGCTCCTGCAATGCATTGGGTTCGTAAAGCACCTTTTTAAGTGCTTTAACGAGACTCGACGTAGCATAGGGATCGAAATATTCAGCGGCGTCCTCGTACACTTCTCTGTGAACCGGAATATCGGAGGCGACCGTGATGCCACCGCTGGCCATTGATTCCACTCCAGAAAAATCAAATCCCTCCCCTAGACTCGGACAAACTGTGGCAACGGCATGACGATAGAGGACACGGAGATCTGGCGCGGGAACGGCGTTCAACATAAACAACTCACCGCGATCAATCCAAGAGCCAAAACCTTTTAAGGTCGAAGCGTAATCCCAGCCTAATCCTCCAACGATCACCAGTTTCAAATCAGGATCAACATCCGCCTTCAACACCTCCCACGCCGCTAGAAGACGTGTGTGGTTTTTCCTCGGCTCAACAGTGGAAACAATCAACAGATACTTGAAATCTTTACCGCCAAGAGCGCGTTTGTAAAAATTCTCTTTTTCTCTCAAGGTGAAAAACTTCGGGTTGACGTCCACTCCTTTGGACGTATCACCTTCATGCAACCTGGCTCTGATAATCCCCGGTATCCGATCAACAGCCGACTGCTCCTTAAAATAGTGATTCGATACCATGTTGTGAATCGTCACCGCACGATCAGCGGCTTCGGGGAAAAGTCGAAGCAAATCCTGCCGAGTTGCCTCCGAAACACACGCAAACCAGGCACCTGATTTGACGTTGCTCATCAAGGCATTGAAATGCGTCGCCTGATGCAACGATTTATCAGGGATGGTATGCGGCATGAAAATCGGGATCGCGTCGTGGTAACGAATGACGAAGGCAGTGTTAGGATTGACGCGCGCCGGATAGGGAGTTTGACCGATGAAAATATCAAAGCCTTTAGTGTCTAGCTTCGGATATTTGGGTGTCGTGCGCCAGTTCAGAGTACTGAGACCAACCGTATGCAAGGTATGCCACGGCACAGAACAGATGCGGTGGTTGGCCGGGGCGACCAATGCAAAATCAGACGCCGGCAAGGTCTTTGAAAACAGGGTACGCCAAGTAAAATCTTCGAACGATTTGGATTCGAAACGCGTGAGCTTGATTTTTCCAAAACCGCTGCTCATCGAAATTTGCAGACTAATGGCTTCCGCTCGCTTATGAAAGTAGTCAATAACAATATCCAGGATATTTCGGTACGGCTTTTCAGCCATCGAAATAATGACATTCGAGAATCGGTTATAGCGCCGGGCCGTGGAGATTTTTTTCCAGAAAAATCCAGCATCGCTTGTTCCTCTCGCCAGACGACGATGGGAGGTTTGCAACATCCCTTCAACATCCACGGATTCGATTTTGCGTAGTCCACGAAACAACAAACGGACTTCCTGCGGGATGCCTGCAAATCCCTCTAGTGCAGGGCGCATTTCCAGTAATACTTTTATTTTTTTATTCGCTTCGTTGTTCATTTCAATCAAGTCCTGTGTCATACGTTGTTGTTGTAGTAGTCGTACGCTGCATCAATGTTTGGAAATTCGTGAAGCCGTCCGTCGCGAATCACGCAGGCGCGTTGACAGTGCTCCCGAATATTGTGAGCTTCGTGCGACACCATAATCATGGCGCGGTCGCTACGTTTCTCGAAAAGCTCGCGCTGACACTTCTCATGAAAACGTGCATCACCGACAGAAATCACTTCGTCAATCAGAAAGCAGTCAAATTCGATCACCATCGAAATCGCAAAAGCCAATCGGGCGCGCATTCCCGACGAATAGGTTTTGACTGGCTCACGAAGATATTTTCCTAATTCGGAAAATTCTTGAACGTAGCTAATTTTGTCATCTGAAGCGGTGCCATACACGCGGCAAATAAAGCGTAAATTGTCGAGTCCAGTGAGTGATCCTTGAAAAGCTCCGCCAAACGCCAGCGGCCATGACACACTCATACTGCGGGTGATGGCACCGCTAGTCGGCCGCTCGGCACCGCTGATGAGACGAATTAATGTGGATTTTCCCGAGCCATTGCGGCCCAAAATGCCAATTTTCTCTCCGGGCTTCACTTGGAGGCTGACACCATTGAGCACGGTGCTTGTTCCCTGCCTAGTGTGATAGCGTTTGACGATATTATCGATGTGAATCATTCTGGTATCACCGTACGCGACACTACGCGCGCCTGTGTGAGCCCAACCAACGTAATGCAGACGTTGACACTTGCTGCATAGAGCATGTCGTAATGTGCATGAACTGCAGAACCAAAGTAGCCTTCACGCAAAATCTCAACGCAATGCACCATAGGCAGGAGCAAAACAATTTTTTGCCCGGTCGGGGGAAGCCAATCCACCATAAACGCCGCCCCAGATAATGGAAATGTGAGATAAGCCAGCGGGTGCCATATCTTTTCAACGATTTCGGATCTAGCACTTAACGCGCCGATAAGCACTCCTAGCGCAGCTCCGAACCAAGCCAGCATGCCCCAGCCGAACATGATCTTTAATATGTCTTCCGGGGGTTTCATCCAGCCGACGACGGTAAAAAGGCTCGCCAATGTAATGAAAGATGCTGTTGTGGCTGCGACTTCAAGAAGAATGCGCGAAGCAAAAATATCGATAATCTTTACGTTACGGTGGTACATCAATGCTAGGTTTGGCTCAATAGAACCACCACAACGAGCAGGCATACTTCGCCAAAGGAGAACAGACGAATAGCCTGTGATGGCAAACGCGACAATTGGCAGATTAGAACCGTGTGCGGCTTTTAGAAAATACCACAATGCCGTCACCCCTAACGTGAACATCATGGGTTCTACGAATAGCCAAAGAAACCCAATGTTATGCCGTCCATAGCGCGTGATGACTTCGCGCATAAGTAACGCTCCGATCACGCGAAACTGTATCGCTAACGAGCGCCGAAGCGAGGTTGTTGGAGGTGTTAGGGTATTTCGCATCACCGCCCTCAATCCTGATGTTCACGCACACCGGCGAGCAGCATGCTCAACACACCCCAGGCGACTAAACCGAGTAAAAACGTGGCTAGAATGTCGCGTATTCGACGTGGCTCTATTGCCACATCCGGCTTATTAGGCTGGACAATACGCTCTAGGTAGAGTTGCTTGCGCTGAGCATCATTGCGGGCTTGTTCAAGTGAGGCCAGCGCTGTCCCCAATTGCTTATCGGCAAACACTCGCTCTAACTCAAGGCGCTCATACTCGGTGGTGTGATTGGTCAGCGACGCGCTCCCCCCCGCCACACTGGCCATTTGCGCATTCATCTCCGACTGCAATGTTTGTGCGCGCTTTTGTAAAGCGGGAATTTGCGGATTGTCCGGTGTAAAGCTGCGCACTTGATCGAGTTGCGTCTTGGTTGCGATAAGATCATCCTGAAGCTTGGAGACCAACTGCAACTGGATTCCAGATTGACGTTCCGGATCAAAGATAGCTTTTTGGTTGCGATAATTAGATAACGCTAAACCGGCGTCTTTTGCCTTTTTCTCTGCGATGTCCACGTCCGCTTTGGCAAAGCGGATCATATCTTGTCGCCCACGTTCATTAAGGTCGTTGATAACCTGCTCCCCCATTTCCAACAGCATCACATTGATACGGTAAGCGTCCTCCCCCGTAAAAGCACTGACTTTTAGCGATGAAATTGAAGAAGCTGAATCCATTTCAATGAGGACTTGCTTTTGGTAATATCGGTACAGCGCCTCAAAACTGTGATCCCACCCAAAACCCGCAAACCGGTTGAACAAATCGACATCACGATGACCGAATGCTTTGTCTAGTGCAAGCTTGCTATTTAACTGCTGTAACGCATCCCGCGAGAGCATGAAATCTTGTACGCTATAGGCGTCGTCCTGCGAACGAGCAAACCCGGCCCCTTGAAGTAGCGCGCTCAGACCGGTGCTTGATTGGCGCTGCGGACTGCGCACAACAAAGCGGGATTCCGAAATATAAACATCGGACGCTATCAAGCCGAAATACAGAATAGACAAAACAGTTGGCACTACTACTGTCAATAAAAACAAGCGATTGATGCCGGAGAGACGTGTTTTCGCGGCCTGACCCCAAGTGCCGAGTCGGCTATTTTTGGTTGAAATTATTGCTGCGTCTGAAGCTAGATCTGGTGGCATTTCCGGGTCATTTCCTGCTATTTGGCTTTAATGTTGATCGTGTTTTGTGATGCGATGAATGTGAAAGCACTTGCTCACAAAAGCATTTACAAAAATAGTTTTTCGATTTCACTTACCCGTAACTGAACAGCATCGATGTTTTGGCGCGTTTCCACATTCAGCCGCAATAGCGGCTCGGTATTGGAGGAGCGCAAATTGAAACGAAAGTCCGGAAACTCCAGGCTGATGCCATCGGTACGGTCAATCTTGGGATTCATCGGCGCGAAGTGATTCAAGACGCGCTCTATGATCGGTTGCACGGCATCGACGCGGTAATTGATTTCACCGCTGCATGGATAGGCTGCGACGCGTTCGCTCACCAATGTCGAGAGTGGCTTTCCCGTACGCGACATGAGTTCGGCGACCAGCAACCATGGGATCATGCCGCTGTCGCAGTAGGCGAAATCACGGAAATAATGGTGGGCACTCATCTCGCCGCCATAAATCGCATTTTCAGAGCGCATGCGTTCTTTGATGAAGGCGTGGCCGGTTTTACTTTGCACCGGAACACCGCCTGCTTGCTCGACGATGTCGATCGTGTTCCATGTCAGGCGTGGATCATGAATAATTTTCTCGCCGGGATGCTTGGCCAGAAAAACCGCTGCCAGCAGACCGACGATGTAATAGCCTTCGATGAACTCACCTCGTTCATCGAACAGGAAACAACGGTCAAAATCGCCATCCCAGGCAATCCCCATATCGGCTTGATGCGCACGCACGGCGTCAGCGGTTGCTGCGCGGTTTTCCGGCAATAACGGGTTGGGTATGCCATTGGGAAAGTGACCATCCGGCTCATGATGCACCTTGATGAACTCAATCGGGACATTCAGTTGCTCGAAGCGGGCTTCTATAGCATCGAGGACGTGCCCCGCCGCCCCATTGCCAGCATTGACAACCAACTTGAGCGGTTTGATGGCGTCCACCGCGATGTAACCCATCAAATGGGAAACAAAATCTTCCAGTATGGATTGCTTGCTTATCTGGCCGCGTTTGGCGACCGGAGGGAATTCGTTGGCCTCGGCCAGACGCTGAATCTCTTTGAGACCGGTATCGCCGCTGACTGGCTGCGCACCTTGGCGCACCAGCTTCATGCCGTTGTAGTCCAGAGGATTATGGCTGGCAGTAACTTCAATACCTCCGTCTACATCGAGATGAAAGGCGGCGAAATAGACTTCTTCCGTGCCGGTCATGCCGATGTCGATGACGTCGGCGCCGCCATCCATCAGGCCATTGGCAAGCGCCAGCTTCAAAGCCTCGCTGGTGAGGCGAACATCTGCCCCGACCACGACTTTGCGTGGTTTCAGGTGTTGGGCGTAAGCGCGGCCGATGCGGTAGGCGATCTCTTCATTGAGTTCAGCACCGAGTTTGCCGCGAATATCGTAAGCCTTGAAGCAAGCGAGGCTCATCAGGCGCGTCCGTAAGTGTCTTGGAAGCGCACGATATCGTCCTCACCGAGGTATTCGCCGCTTTGCACTTCAATCATCACCAGATTCAGCATGCCGGGATTCTCCAGGCGATGCTTGTGACCCGCAGGGATATAAGTAGACTCGTTGGTTCTGACGAACAGCTCGTTGTCGCCATTGACCACCCTGGCCATGCCGCTGACGACAATCCAGTGCTCGCTACGATGATGGTGCATTTGCAGTGACAAGGATGCGCCCGGCTTGACCTCGATGCGCTTGATCTTGAAGCCGGGATCCTCTTCGAGTACCGTGTAGGTACCCCACGGGCGATGTACGGTGAGATGATGTTTGTGCGCCTCGTGCCCACGCGCTTTCAGTTTTGCGTAGAGATGCTTGACATCCTGAGAGCGGGATTTATCCGCCACCAGCAACGCATCGGGGGTATCGACGATGATGAGATTGTCGATGCCGACCGCGCCAACGACACGCTTATTACTCTGGATATAACAATTGGTGACATCGTGCAAAAGCGCTTCGCCATCGATCCGATTACCGTTGTCGTCAGCGGCGGAGAGATCGCCTAGCGCGCTCCAGGAGCCGATATCGCTCCAACCGATATTGCAGGGCACCACGGCTACCTTGCTCGATTGCTCCATGACGCTGTAGTCGATGGAGTTATCAGGGACTTGCGCGAAACTGTCCGGATCGAGCTTGAGTTCGGCGAAGCCTTTACCTACTGCTGTGAGGGATTGGTCGATACATGCCCTGGTCGCGGATAGAATTTCCGGACAATGCTGTTCCATCGCCTGCAACATGGTGCCTGCGGTAAAACAGAACATGCCGGAATTCCACAGGAAGCCCCCGGATGCCAGATACTCCCGAGCCTTTTCAAGGGATGGCTTTTCTACAAAGCGTAATACTTTGTTGCCTTCGGCTTCGATGTAGCCATAGCCGGTTTCAGGTGCATCAGGCTGGATGCCGAACGTGACAAGATTGCCTTGTTGCGCCAGCGCAGTTGCTCTGGAAACTGCATTGGCGAACGCGTCCTGGTCCGCGATCAAGTGATCGGCAGCCAGCACCAGCATGACGGTGTCCTCACCATGCTCCTTGGCGACATGCAGTGTTGCGGCGGCAATGGCGGCAGAGGTATTGCGCCCGAAGGGCTCCAGAATGAATGATGTTGCCAGCCGAGCTTTGTTGACTTCACGAAACTCGTCTTCGGTCTTGAAGAAAAGTTCGCGGTTGGTGACAGTCAGGATTTCCTCAACCCCCGGCAGCGCGGCGCCTCGCAGGAAGGCTTTTTGCAACAGACTTTGGCCGTCCGCCAGGCGGATAAACGGCTTCGGATGCATATCACGGGAGACAGGCCATAGGCGCGAACCTACGCCACCACAGAGAATTACTGGAGCCAGACGCATAACTTCCCTTTGTTTTTTCTTGAATTATCTGTAGGCGTTATCGCTACGTCTGCCAATCATCTTAACCCAATGACGATGTCAAATGAGCAACTTTCAGTTCGGACAACCACTTACATTTTTTTACATATGATAACCAAGCCTATATCGTTAAGGCAATAAATATATTGCTGAGGAAATGTATCAATAAGGAAATATATCAATACGGCAACACACCTTAATCACCTCCATAACCACTTATTCCTCAATGAAGGAATGCTGTTTTGAGGTAATTCCAAGTACCAGGTTCGACTGTCTTTGGTGCAGAAATCGGGCCGCAGCTTCACCCAAAATGTGCCGATTTACAACGCTACTTGCAACAAGCCGCTCAGAATCAGAGTGCCCACCGCGCCAGCGGCACATGGCGAGTCCGGCCAAGCAGGCTGTGCATCAAAACAAACTCACTCACCGTCCAGCGGATGGGTTCAATCGTCCCGGCGGGAACAAAGCGATTGTCGTACAGTAAAGTAACGTGAGGGGTGTAGTGTGAACCTGCAGCCGCGAGTCCGGCTTTTTGCAGCGCCCTGCCAAGAGTCTGCTGAAACATTATCAATGAGGCAACTCCATCATCACCCAGCAAAACCAAAGGACGGTTGCGCGGCCTGCCGTGAAAACTCATCGCGCGGTCGAACTCGACGTCGAACGGCGCCGCTTTGACGCTGGCCGCTGCCTTTATCGCTGCAGCCACGATGCCTTCCGGCAGGCCCAGATAATCACCCAGAAAATTTAAGGTGACATGCAAACGGCCGACTCCGATCGAGCGCCCTTTCAATTCATACATATCGCGCAGCAGCCCCCTCTGCCGCGCGATACCTGCGGCCGCATCCGGAGTCGGGATGAGCGCAAAGAACAGGCGGTCGGTGGGGTGCGGTGCGTCGAAGCCCGGTAGAAAAAACTGTTCAGGCATAGGGTGATTGCATCCGGGAGGCGGATGGCAGCAAATGAAAAAGGGAAAACCAGTTTACGCCTTTCTGGCAAGGCAGGCGCGAGCCAGGGACGTACATGGCCGCGCCGTATGATCCCGGTTAATTCAGAAGTCGATCAAGAATCCCGCACCGATGGATTTCTGCGAATAGTTGTAATCGATCAGGCTTTCGCCGTAACCCGAAAATAACTGCACGTAGCCTTTTAAATTAGTCGTAACCGGAAACGCCCAGCCAGCCTCAAGTGCGCCATGCCCGGTCTGGAAGTTGTGTCGTGCCGTCATCGAATATTCGTACCCATTCTGACGGTACGTGGCGCTCACGTCGCCATGCCCCATGTAGTCGACGATGTCGATGTTGTCGTTGTTGGCTGCTGCATTGTCGAGGCGTTTCCAAACCCTTGCCGACAGGGCCAGGTTGCCATATTCGGCTCCCAACTCAGTATAGAAACGATTCCAGCTACGAGACAAATTAGAAGACTGCCCATTCGACTGGTGCACCAGTCCAAAATTGAGATAGCGGAAATTGAAGTCACCGATCTTCATATTCAACGGCAGCACTGCCATCAACTCGGGCTGGTAATTTGTCTCGCGAAACGGACTGGAGGCAGCCCGGCTGTAGGCTTGCCAGAAACTCCGCTGCGTGTAGGCCAGCCACAAGTCGACCGGGCTGCCGGCGACGTTTTCCGCCATCTTCATCTTGAAACTGAACTGATAAGTCAGTTCCACGTGCTTCGGTTTGATTCCCTCCGAAATATATTTGGAGAACGGTGCGTCGTTGGTGGACGTGCTGTAGTTGGCCAGCAATACATAATTATTCATGTAAGGCTTGAGGGTAAACACGCCACGCTTGGCGTTGGGATCGAGCTCCCAGCTCTGCACGGTACGCGAGATCGGCGACTCGCCCGGCGGAGCAATCTTCTCAGCACTGACTGAGGACTGCGGCATTGTTGGCGCAACCTGGGGCTCTGCAACGGCAGCGGGAGCAGGTACATCCGTCGCGGCCTTGGCTAAAGCGTCAAAGCAGCCCAGGCGTGCGCTGGCGTCACCCAGTACGGAACAGCGCGCCAGTTGTTGTTCAAGTTCGGCCGCATGCGATAGCGCTGAAGACATGCAGGTTAAGGAAATAACGATTCTCTTGATGTTTTTTTTCATGAGGCATTTTAAAACAAATACCACCCTGCCCGAACCGCGTGCATCCAAAACTGAATTTGTGTCCTGCGCTCGCTTCTTGTGTCCACTTCTTGCGCCCCATGCCTTCGTTTCACGGCCGAAAAGGCGCACTTCGTCGCAATTGTGTTGATCGCTTCTCCCGATGCCATAGACAATTATTTCTCTGCAAACCCTCGGGGAAGAAAATGAAACTAACTACACCTGTCGCCCTACTCGCATTATTGGTCGCGCTATTCAGCGCCGGCGCCCAGGCAGTCGGATTCCAGCACGTTACCGCTCCAGACCCGGACGGCGCGCCGCTGGAGGTGGGCATCTGGTATCCCAGCAGCGCATTGCCTGCACCGGTACCGATGGGGCGGATTACCCAGACCGTTGCAGTCAACGGCGCGATTGAGGGCAAGGCATTGCCCCTGGTTGTGATTTCCCACGGAACCGGCGGTTCTTTCCTTGGACACTACGACACCGCGATTGCTTTGGCCGAGGCCGGATATGTGGTTGCTACGGTTACCCACACCGGTGACAATTACGCGGATCAGAGCCGCAGCGTCTTCATCATGGAGAGGCCTAGGCACATCAGCCGCCTGATTGATTACATGCTGTCCGATTGGGCGGGCCGCAGTCAAATCGACCCGGCGCGTATCGGCATGTTTGGATTTTCTGCCGGCGGCTTCACCACCCTGGTGAGCATCGGCGGTGTCCCCGACCTCACCAAGGTTGGCCCCTTCTGCCGAGAGCACACTACCGATTTCGCCTGCCAGCTGGTTGCCAAACATCCCGAGGCTAGCGCGGCTCCTTCTGTCAGCCACGATGGTTCACAAGACCTGCGGATCAAGGCTGCAGTCGTTGCGGCACCGGCGCTTGGCTTCACGTTTGCGCCGGATGGGCTCAAGAACGTCAATATTCCCATCGCGCTTTGGCGTGCGGAAAATGACGCCGTCCTGCCGCATCCCTGGTATGCCGAAGCTGTACGCCTGGCGCTGCCGCAGGCACCGGAGTACCACGTAGTGGAAAATGCCGGACATTTCGATTTTCTAGCGCCTTGCAGCACGGCTCTCGCCTCTGTAGCGCCGTTTATCTGTACTAGCGCCCCAGGCTTTGATCGCACGGCGTTTCACACATCATTGAATGCATCGGTGGTCGTTTTTTTTGACAGGACACTAAGGCATTGAGGCGATCTGTTAGTGCGACTCGGGACGTCACATCAACTAAGACTTATCCCGCAAGTTCTCGCCACGCCGATCACCCACTGTCGCCCGAATGCTTTTTGCATGGTAGTCCATCAGGAGAATTTTGATATCCGACGGCAAGGACGGGTCGTTGTACAGGCTATGCAGCAGCTGTGATTGCACGAACATGGTTTGCCGTTTGATGATTTCGCAATCGCTGTGGCTGACGCCATGATTCATGTTGGCGACAAGCTCCAGAACATCGCGCTTGAGACGGTAAAAGAGTGAGCTGGCGAGGATGCTTTCAGCAGTAACGGATACCTCTTTATCAGCCGTCTCCGTTGCCAGGGACAGCGCGGACTGATTCTCCGTTTTTTTCAAAAGCATGGTTTTCCCTCAATACATTGCAACACTTCAATTAGCTCGGATTTAGCACATTGGATCAGGTATTTCATAACTGCTCGGATCGTCGCCACGATAGGAATTTTCCCAGCGCCGCCAATATTTGCGGCTGGTCTAAATGCCTATTCAGGAAGCCGTCGCATTCAACCTGCCGCGCCCGCGCGTGATCGTACACAAAATTTTTATCAACCAAAAAAATGACCGCAACTCTTGTGTTTCGATATTGATGCTTGATCGTTGTGCACAAATCATAAGGATCGAAATCGGATAACTCCGGATTGATCAGCACCATCGAAATGGTTAGCCCGGTATACACTTCGGCGGCGGCGCCAGGATTTCCGACCCATTCGACTGGCACTACGTAGTGCGCCATGGCGACTGACAGACTATCGCGAAACGTCGATTCTTCATCAATTACCAGGATACGATCGGTCGGCGGAGGTTTGGTCCGCATCCGCTCGTATTCAAGCGGATCGGTCAAGTCCAGGTCGAGACGCTCACGCCGACGACGCTCCGGCACACTATTGGCTAATGCCACATCAGCCGAATTTTGCGTAGCCAGCATAATCAAACGCCGCTCGATCAAGACATCCAGCGCATCGAACAATTTAAGCCAACGTATCGGCCGCTCGACGGTGGTAAACGGCAGGTCCACATGAGGCGCGCCGACCAGCAAAGCCGGTCGCAGATTATTGGGCTCCATGTCAGCCAGAATAGCCTGGGCTTTCAGATCGTCGGCATTCACCAGATACAAATCCGGCTCCTGCAGGCTATCGACGGACAAGCGGCAATATTGTTTCTGGCGGTTCTGCTGAACCGAAAAAGTGGCGTCGAAAATATTAATTTCACGCACAGAAAACCCGATGAAACGAACTGCAAACGGGGTCTTTTGGTTTTTCATTTTTGTATGCCCTTTGGGACGAACACCGATGAAACCATGACTTGCCGAGGAGAAATTCCCTATGCCGCTGGGGCATTCACCTCCACAACCGGTAAGCGCCATGCCCAACGCCTACGGCACCGGGATGTATTGAAAATATTCTTATTCTTTTATAGTCGTTATGTCTTCGATAATAGAGTTGTAGTTACTCCTTGCCAATAGTCTGTTTGGACTGGTGGCGTTAAAAACGCTTGCGCTAGCAGCTCTGAAAAGGTTTAATCGGCGTCATGTTTCCACTTAGCATTCTTCTCATTGACGATCACGCGATGTTCCGCAGCGGTATGGCTATGGTGTTGCGATCGGGTATTTCAAACATCGACGTGTTCGAGGCTGGCTCGCTGGAAGAGGCCATGCGCAGTCCGATCGAAGCACCTGCCATTTTGCTGCTTGATATTCAGCTTCAAGGCTTGAACGGGCTGGAATGCATTGCCATACTGCAGCGCAAATGGCCGCAGGTATCCATCATCATGTTGTCTGCCGATGCCACGCCTGCCACCATGCGGCTGGCGACGGAGCGCGGCGCTGCGGCGTTCGTCTCCAAGGCAGATACCGCCACGAATATTCTTGCTGTCATCGAACAGCTGCTGCGCAAGGAACCTGCCGCAGGCACTCCCGGAGGAATCAGCGGCAACACGCCTTCCGAGCCGCACCTGACACCGCGTCAGTGCGAGGTGCTCGATCTGCTATGCCAGGGATTGCCGAACAAGACGATCGGAAAACGGCTGGGCCTTTCGGAAAATACGGTGCGCGGGCATGTGCAGGCGTTGCTGAGTTTCTTGCAAGTGTCCAGCCGTTCCGAAGCGGCCTTTGCAGCGCGTCGTAGCGGCCTGGTTAATTGAGGTGATGCGCCGCTTACTCCGCCTTAGCGAAAATCGCATACTGGTGGAACAGTTGCGGCTGCTGCTAGGTAATGTGGGCAGCTCTGTCATTCCGGCGCTGCTGTTGGCCGTGGTCCTGGTCTGGGCGCTATCCAACGACAGCAACGCATTGGGGCTGAGGGCGTGGTGCGCAACAGTGGTCTTGTCCAAGCTTTACTCTGCGTATCATGCGCGCCGCACTCTTGCCTCAGGCATTGCAATTGAACATGCCCACCGCCTGGTCTTGGTGTTGTTGGTGCTGAACATGGTGGATGGCGCGGCTTGGGGTGCATTGGCCTGGGTTACGCTCGGTACGACTTCGGTCACCGGGAGCATATTGGTCGTCTCTGTCTTGGCGGGTATTGCAGGCAGTTCGATGTCGCTGCTTGCACCGGTGTTGCCCGTCTTCATTCTGTTTATGACGTTCGAATCTATCGTCACGGCGGCCAAGTTCTGGCACATGGGAGATCCAGCCTATACCGCGCTGGCGCTGGCCCTCATATTGTTTCTTATCACGCTCGTCCTGCAGGCACGTAACAGCGCTATTGCCGTGCGCGCCGCTATCAGCCTGCGCTTCGAGAATGTCGAACTGCTGGCGCGCTTACGCGATGAAACCCTGAAGGTACAGGACGCGCACCGGGAGGCGGTTCTGGCCAATCTGGCTAAATCCAAATTCCTCGCCGCGGCCAGCCATGATTTGCGCCAGCCGATTCATGCGCTGGGGCTGTTTCTGGAAGTGCTGGCGCGCAGCGAACTTACCGCGATCCAGCGCGCTGTGCTCGGCAGCGCCCGCTCGGTGTCCGAGGCATCCGCGGGGATGCTCAACACGCTGCTGGATTTTTCACGAATCGAAGCGGGTGTGGTCGATGCGCAAGTATTGCCATTTCACCTGCAGCCCTTGCTGCACAAGATTGAAAATGAACTGGCGCCCCAAGCCAACGCGAAGGGGCTCATTTACCGCACGCGCGAAACCCATGTGGCGTTGCAGTCTGATCCGGCGCTGGTGGAACTGATTCTGCGCAACCTGGTGTCCAATGCAATCCGCTACTCCGAGCGGGGTGGTGTGCTGGTAGCTTGTCGTACGCGCGGCAATCAAACGCGACTGGAAGTGTGGGATACGGGTATCGGTATCGAACCGCTTCAGCACCAGGAGATATTTCGGGAATTCCATCAGCTCGGCAACGCCGAACGAGACCGCAGTAAAGGGCTTGGTTTGGGCTTGGCTATTGCGGATGGCCTGGCGCGCAAGCTGGGGCATGAATTGTCGTTATCTTCCAAACCCGGGCGTGGCAGCGTGTTCAGACTGACCTTGCCCAATGCGCGTGTCCCGGTGATAAGCGATGAGCTTGAAACTACGCATGTCTCTGTGCAAAAGCTCGATATACGCGTGCTGGTAGTCGATGATGATGAAGCCGTGCGCGCAGGCATGCTGCAACTGCTGCACGATTGGGGCTGCAAGTGCGAGGCGGTTGAATCGATCGAGGAAGCACTAGCCTCGGCACGCGCCAATCGACCGGATATTGTCATCAGTGATTTCCGATTGCGCAAACAGCACACGGGTGCACAAGCGATTGCCGCGTTGCGCGAAGAGTTCGGCGAAGATTTACCAGCACTTCTCATAACTGGCGACACGGCGCCAGAGCGGTTGCGCGATGCACGTGCCAGTGGAATACCGTTGTTGCATAAGCCCGTAGCACCGAGCCAGTTGCATAGGAGACTGGCGAGCATATTGGCCGACATGGATAAATAGTGGGCTGCCAGGGGACATGGTCACGCTCAATTTCAGCATGGTTGTGTTGGTTGCCGCTATCACGCACATTTGCCACTGCGATGAATGCGCAGTGCAACGACAAGCGCAGACAGGAAGTGGCCGCGTATGAAGCAGTGCGCCACGCACGGTGATGGATTATCTGAGCTAACTAGTTCCGTTTATTCGTCATTTATTTACATTAAACGAATAAATGGAACATACTTAATCTACCATGCGCCATGAAACCCACGCCCAACGCGTCCTTGACCTGCTGCGTCAGAAGGGGATGCTGCGCCCCAGCGATCTTGATGCCATCGGGGCTCCCCGAGTGGTCCTGACGCGCATGACGGCTAACGGGCAACTGGAGAAAGCAGGTCGCGGTCTCTATCGGTTGCCCGACAGCCAAGGCTCCGAGCATGAGAGCCTGACAACCATCGCAACCAAGGTGCCACAGGCGGTGTTTTGCCTGCTGACTGCCCTGCAGTTCCACGAGTTGACCACGCAACTGCCACGCCAGGTCTGGATCGCCATGCCGCGCGGCAGTCATATGCCCAAGATCGACTATCCGCCGATCAAGATGGTCCAGTATGCCGGCGAAGCGTACTCCGAAGGTATTGAGATTCATGAGCGTGATCAAGTCGCACTGCGGGTCTACTGTGTGGCAAAGACCATTGCCGACTGCTTCAAGCACCGCAACAAGATCGGACTCGACGTAGCGCTGGAGGCGCTCAAGGATGCGCGATCGCAAAGGAAGGCCAGCGCTGACGATCTCTGGCGTTTCGCCAAGATTTGCCGCGTCGCGAATGTGATGCGCCCCTATCTGGAGGTAATTGAATGACCAAAGGTCTCGCCGCGTCGGTGCGGGCACGCCTTCTGAACGTCGCCAAGGCGCAGGGCACGGACTTCAACCAGGTTCTGGTGCGCTTTGCGCTGGAGCGCATGCTGTACCGCCTGAGCCAGTCCAAGCATGCCGATCAATTCCTTCTCAAGGGAGCGTTGCTGTTCGCGCTCTGGTATGACATGCCCCACCGGCCAACGCGTGATGCGGATCTGCTCGGCTTCGGGCCGAGCGACCTCGCATCGATCACCCAGACATTCCGTGACATCGCAGGCGTCGATGTTGAGGATGGCATCATCTTCGACCCGGCAACGGTGAGCGTTGAGGAAATCCGTAAAGATGCGGGGTACGCCGGCGCTCAGGTGTTGATTACGGGCGAAATTGCCAAGGCACGGTGCAAGACGCAGATCGACATCGGGTTCGGTGATGCAGTCACGCCAGGCCCGGTTCACGCCATCTACCCGGTGCTGCTCGAAGACCTCTCGGCTGCGAACATACCCCGTCTATACCGTCGTCTCGGAAAAGCTTCACGCCATTGTCTTGCTCGGCATGACCAATAGTCGGTTGAAGGATTATCTGGACATCTGGATGTTACTGGATCGCGAAACGCTCAACGCCCACACTTTGGCCAGAGCGATCCGCCGCAACCTTCGTTCGGCGGGAAATGTCGGTTCCGGTCGTTCTGCCCATTGGCCTGACTGATGAGTTTGCTACCGATCCATCACGGCAGACCATGTGGCTTGCATTCCTCAAGAAGAATCAACTCGCCGTTACGCCCCTGCTTGAAGTTGTCACGACGCTTCGAACAATGTTGGGGCCGGCACTCATACTGGCCGCAACACTTGGGGCCACAGCAGGCGCAGCCTCGTAGGGCGGGCACATTGTGCCCACCCTACTGCTAACCCAAAAAACAAAAAAGCCCGCATTTACGCGGGCTTTGGAGCAGTCTCTACTTTTGCATACTAGCGAGTGTAAAACCTCAGATCACTCCCACTCGATCATCAACAGGCCACCCAAACCCGCGTGGTTAGATGCCTACACGGCCGCGCCCAGAAAAATCGCGTCCTGAGACGGTTTTGTATTTGCCTTTTGCTGAATGATTCGGCATCGTTCCAGCAGAACCTCAAAAGGCTCAGCGTCATCCAGGAACAAGCCGTCATCGACCATGTGCTGATAGTCGGAGGCCAGCGTTGCCAGCGCACCGTCGTCAGGTACAAGTTGCAGGCCGCCAGAAACTGCAGCGTGGTAGTCGATTAGTTCACCGTGCGGAGATTTCTCCGCGAAGAAAATGCTCTTGTGATCGGCAACTGCTTTTCCGAGCGCCGTGTCCGCGATGGCTGCATCAACGAATCCGGCGGAATCAAGCCGAGCCACGTCATGCCAATGACGGGCAAAGCGTTCGCCGCCACGGAAAGTACCTTGGGCACAAAAGACATGGATCGCCGTGGCCTTCTCCCAAAAGGTACGCTCGGCGCGCATCACCTGCGGCGTGGCCGTCGGAAATACGAGCATCGGCAGGTATGCAGCCGCATCGCACTGGACGAGGCGTGGTTCGCTGGGCTCGCCGGTAGAGCGGGCACCGAACTCCAGCATGACGGCCGGGGCAACGTAGCCCGTGCCAGCGGTCAACGGAACGTAGTCGATAAAGATCTTGTCGTCTTCGGCGCGCACCGATGCGGGTAGAGACTGCCGATCAAAGTCTTGCTTGAGCCTCGGCACGATTTCATTGGCAACCCAATCGACCAAGCGCGCCCGAATCTCTTTGCTCCACTTCCTTTCCTGACTCTTGCTGACTGGCAGGGGCACGTCGGCGCCTCCAACCAGATCACCAGCGATCGCGCGAATATCGTAGGTCAAATCGACATCCTCCGAAAACCGGCGGATGACACCATAGGCCTTGGATAGAGATGTTCCACCCTTGAAGACCAGATGACCGGCATGGGGGCCATCGAACAGGTGTCGTAGCGACCAAACGACCCAGATATCTTTTTCAAGCAGATGAGGCAGACGGCCGGAACTGCTGGCAGCCGCGTTGAGCGCCTCCAGACGCTCAACAGTGGAGAGTTCGAAAAACTCAGCCATGCGCCAGCAAAGCGCTAACTTCTTGCGCCATCCAGGTCGGCAGGCGCGCACGCACCGATGCGACTTCTTCGAGTTCGGACGGTTGCAGTTTGGACCGAAGCTTGCGTAGTGCTTCGCCAGCCTTCTCAGGCCCCAGCCAAGCGAGCGCCCGCACTACTTCTCCCGCTGGACGGCCAGGAAAGATCAGTTGCCAGATTGGCGCGTGCCGGAATTCGACCGTTTGCGCGCCGACCTTCAGACGCCGATTGCGCCCGGATGTCAGATAGATAGCCTTCATTGGCACTTGAGTGGTGAGGCCAAGCGCATTGGCTGCAGCTGCCCCATGGGGCACGATCGTTTCCCCACGTTGACTAGCCAGCCCCTCGACCATTTTGCTGGTGGACGGTGCATGCGTCCCGAAACGGCTCTCCACGGGCAAGACGTAAATACCTCGCCCAACCCGCAGCAAAGCACCGCGCTTCACCAGGCGAGAGAGCACTTGATCGACGGCAGCCCTGCCACCTAAATGCAGAAGCTCTTTCGCAACCAAAGGAGTGCCTTCCGGCAACTCGGCTACGTATTCCAGCACTTGTTTGGCAATGGTTTGCATGACGAAACACTCCTATTTGGTAGAAATATACAAAAACTTCTGACACTTGTCAAGTTAGCTGTGAATGGCTTGACAGCCTCGCAGGGGGCACATCGTGCCCACCCTACGACTACCAGAAAATAAAAAAGCCCGCATTTACGCGGGCTTTGGAGCACTCTCTACTACTGACCGGCGAGCGCTAGACTCAGATCACTCCCACTCAATTATCAATTAACTCAGAAAGTCCAATATCTAATTAGACTTTCCCGCAAGAAATCCTTCAAATACCATGAATAATGCCATGCGTGACTCATACAACGTCGAGAACCATTGATCGCCGACAAACAAATTGTATTGACGATGCTCATTGTTCTCCGACGATCTCGATCTCCACGCGACGGTTGGGTCGCAGGCAACGCACCAGTTGTGGCGTCAACTTCTGCCCGGGACATTGAACGACAGGCTTGCTTTCGCCGACGCCATAAGCCCGCACCAGACGGCCATCCAGACCTTTCTGTATTAAATAATCGCGGATCGCATCGGCCCTTGCTTGCGACAGTGCTAGGTTTGCCTGTTCAGAACCGATCCGGTCCGTGTGCCCGGTCACAACTACCGACGACAGTTTGACTCCGTCCTGTTTGAGACGGCTTGCCAGATCGTCGAGTTTGCTGCGTCCTGCCGTATCGAGGTTGCCGAGATCCGATTTGCCAAATGCAAACAGGCCGTCGGCACCCAACTCCACACGGCGCGGCAAGATTTTCTCTATTACCGGCGCATCTTTGGCTGAGGGCGGATTGATGTACTTTTCGCACTCCGGGTCCTTCCAATGGGTAGACGTAGCCCGTTTGTTGGAGTCGAACTTCACCTTGAACTGACAGGTAACATACTCGTTGCCCTTGCCGGTATAAAAATTGAACGCGTAATCCCACTCGCGGACGTTGAAGATGCCTTCGCTGAAATGCGGGTTGCCGAGCTCGCGGCGCACCTGGTCTTTGTTCAGGCCCGGCGTCACGCGCTTTACATGGTCCGGGCCGACAAAATCCCCGGTCTTCAGATAGGAGCTATCGAGCGCCGGAAAATTCGTTTCTCCGGTATCGGCCGCCGTGGCGGAAAAGCTCATGCAATAAAGCGCGCCTATGCATAAGGCCCGACGGAAAGTGCTGGAAGAATGTCGCATACATTAGTCCTGAAAAAAAATAAATCGAAAGATTGTCTCTGCGCCCTAGCGGCCACTGAGATCCGCTTGGATAACCGTCCATCCCGCCTTGCGTTCAATTGAGAACGCCAGACACCGCAAGCCGGGCGGCTACACCGCCGGAAGTCGTGCCGGAGACGCCGCCGCTAAGGCTCCAGCGCCCATTATCCGCAGTGCGGCGCAACGACACGCCTATCGCATTCTGGTTCTGGTAATAGCCATACCCTGCCGAATAGGTGATCTTGCCTGCCATATACGGAGCGCTCTCCATCGACATGGCCGCTGCGACACCTGCATAAGCCTTCTTGGCAACGTCGTTGATATTGTTCTGCAACTGCATGGCCAGCCCGTTTGTGTACTGGTTTGCCTGCTGTACCGCCCCGCTCAGGCCGGTATTGAGCTGGGAAACGTTCACCGCGTCCGTGGCCGCCGTGCCGGCTTCGACGTTATGAATTGCCACAGGACTGCTAGCGCCGTTGCCCATCGTGACGCTGCTGTAGTTGGTGGAACCGTCTGTGTTGGTGTCGTAATGCACCCCGCCGGACTGTACCGCCTGCAATTGGCGCACATTGACAGCATCCGTAGCCTGGATTCCGCCCGCGACATTGGTGATCTGGCGTTCGTTGCCGGCGCTGCCGACCGAGACCGCGCCTTGCGTCGATGCCACCACCGTGTTGGAGAACGACTCCTTGGCGCCGCCCAAGCCTGCGCGATCAGCCGTCGAACCGGCGCCGATTGCCACGCCATTGTTCGCCGTTGCGCTCGCACCCGCACCCATGGCGACTGAATTCGTGCCAGAGGCGGTGGTGTTTTTGCCTGAGGCAATGGCATCGGTTCCAGTCGCTCCGTCATTGTTGACATTGCCGCCGCCGCTGGAATTGACGCTGTAATACTTGGTCTGGGTAGACGCTACCACGTTAGTCAGGTTGTTGATGGCGCTGTTGGTCGCATATAGCTGGCTGCCGTTGATGGCATCGGTGCTGGTCGCGCTCAGTTGTCCCGCCGCGACGTTCTGGATCTGCCGCTCGTTTCCTGCCGAACCGACACTCACCGTACCCACCGGTGCGCCGCCGGCAAAGGAATAGCTGGTTCCGAGGATGGTGGTGCCGGCGGTTGCCACGGCCGCTGTGGTAGCCGAAGCACTGCCGATCGCCACGCTGTTGCCGGTGCTGGCTACCGCTCCTTGGCCTAGCGCTGTGCTGTTGGCAGCGGTTGCCTGGGCGCCTTGGCCGAGCGCGGTAGTGTTGGCCTGGCTGGCCACCGATCCTTGGCCTGCGGCGGTCGAATTTTGGCCGGTTGCCACGGCATTGGTGCCCATGCCCAGCGAATTGCTGCCGGCCGCGCCGATAGAACCAGTAAACGCCTTGCCTTCGCTGGAAGCAATCGGGAACTGGTTGGCGTTGACAACGGTGGTCAGGTTATTGATTGCAGTGCCCAGGCCGTTTGCTACCGAATAGAGCTGGGAGCCGTTGATGGCGTCGGTTGAGCTTGCCGTGACCTGTCCCGCCGCGACGTTGGTGATTTGGCGTTCCGCTCCGGCCGCCCCCACCGATACGGTGGAAGTCGGCGTGGTCCCGGCAAAGCCGCCATAGGTGGTGCCGTTGATCGTGGCGCTGGAAACAGGATTCGCCGCCGCTGCCGCACTGCCGCTGCCCAGCACCACGGAACCGTCCAGCCCCGCGGGTACCGTCACATTGCTGCCGAACACAAAGGTATTATTGGAAGCGATGTTATTGTTATTGCCCACGGAGAAGCTGCCGGTGCCGGTAATGGTGGTCGGATCGCCGATCGCCACGCTGCTGGCGCCGCTGACTACATTGCCGGTGCCTATGCTGATGCTGTTGGCGCCGGATGCCTGCGCGCCATCGCCGATGGCAATCGATGATCCGCCCGAAGCTGCAGCCAAATTGCCAATGGCGACATCGTTCGCCGCCGCGGCCGAGGATCCGACGCCGGCCGCCAGGGCATCCACTCCGGTGGCGCCGTTGTTATTGTAGTTGCCGCCTTGGGTGCCGCCGTCGTTGACGCTGTAGTAGTGGCTTTTGCTCGCAGCAATCGCCAGGTTGGTTGCATTCAGCTGGCTGCCGTTTACCGCATCTGTGCTGTTCGCGTTCAATTGTCCGGCCGCCACATTGGTGATGGTGCGTTCCGCACCTGTCACGCCCACGCTCACGGTTGAGCCCGGTGTCGTGCCGGCGAAGTTGTAGGTGGTGCCGGCGATGATGGTGCTGGCCGTGCCTACTGCCGCGTCCGTTTTCGATCCCGCACCTAGCGCCACGCTGCCCGCAAAGGCTGCCTGCGTCCCAGCACCCAATGCCATCGCCTGGATGCCGTTGGACGTAGCGTTGGTGCCAAACGCCACACCATCGGCAAGATTCACCGTGGCGTTCTGGCCGATCGCCGTGCCGCCCGGCGCTGTCTGCTGCACGATCGCGCCATTGCCCATGCCGATGCCGTTGTCACCGTTTACCGTGGTCTTGGGACCGATGGCGACGGACTCCGCACCAATCGCCGCCGAGTCGGAGGCGGTGGAATTAGCGTGGAAATACTTGATCGGCGTGACCGAGAACGAACTCATCGCCCCCTTCAACTGACGCAATGTCACCGCGTCCTGATCCGTCGTGCCGTCCGCCACATTGGTGATCTGGCGGAAGTCGATGGCATTGCCCACAGACACCGCACCGCGCAGATTGCGATCGGTGGTGTTGTACGGAATGACATTGGTACCGACGAGGATCGAACCCGAGGACGGCGCAATCGCGCGATCGGACACTGCGCCAGAACCCAGCGCCACGCCGCCCAGTATCGAGACGTTCGTGTTCTGGCCAAGCGACGTGCTGTTGTCCGCCGACGCTACAGCACCCACGCCCGCCGCCAGCGCGTTGATGCCGGTAGCTCCGTTGTTGGTGTAGTTGCCGCCGTGTGTGCCGTTGTCGTTCACACTGTAGTAGTGCGTCGCGTTGGCGGTGACCGTGCTGCTGAGGTTGTCCACCGCCTGGTTGGTGGCGAACAACTGCGAACCGTTGATCGCATCCGTGCTGCTGCCACTGATGCGGCCCGCCGCCACATTGGTGATGGTGCGCTCGGCACCCGCCGCGCCCACGCTCACCGTGCTGGTCGGCGTGGTACCGACAAAGTTGTAGGTGGTGCCGGCGATAGTCGTACTGGGCGTGCCCACTGCCACTGCCGTCGTGCTGCCTGCGCCCAACGCCACATCGCCCGCGTTCGCGCCGGCGGTAGCGCCGTTGCCGATCGACACGGCATTGGTGGTTCCCGCGGTGGACACCGGACCGATCGCTACACTGTCGGTGCCGTTCGCCGCCGAATCGGCCAAGGTGGAATTAGCGTGGAAATACTTGATGCCGCCGCCATTGTTGATATTGGTGATCGCGGTGGTGTTGGCCGTCACCTGCGTATTGGTTGCAAACAGCTGACTGCCATTCACCGCATCGGTGCTTGCGCCGCTCAGTTGACCTGCCGCCACGTTGGTGATCTGACGCTCGTTGCCTGCACTGCCTACCGATACCACTCCGGTCGGCGCACCGCCCGCGAAGGTATAAGCTGTGCCGCCGATTGTCGCGCCGGTGGTCGGCACCGCTGCCGCCGCCACCGTGCTGCCCTGGCCCAGCGCCACATTGCTGCCGGTGGTGCCGGCAGCGATACTGGCGCCCTGGCCCAGTACCGTCGCATTGGCGTTGCCGTTATCGGTGGCCTGGTTGCCCAGCACCGTCGATGCTGCACCCGTCGCCGTCGCTCCGAAGCCGCCGGCGCTGGCGTTGGCGCCGCTCGATACCGGTTGCACTGCCGTCACGCTATTGTCTGATACGAATGGACCTGTCTTGCCGCTGGTAAGAGCGTATAGCTGCGAGCCGTTGACGGCATCGGTGCTGGTGGCATTCAACGCCGCCGGCGCCAGGTTGGTGATGGTTACCGGCGCACCGGCGCCGGCGCCGCCGGTCGCGCCCAGGGTGATCTTGCTGCCGCCCACCGCATCGTACTTGACCGCGATATTGGCCGTGTTGTCGACATTGGTATTGAGCGCCGTCAACGCCCCCGCGACCGTCGTCTGCGCCGTCGGCCCGGTGACTGCACCA
>NZ_FOQI01000013.1 GCF_900113705.1 Collimonas sp. OK307
GGCGCCAGGTCGCCGGACGCGCCGACCGACCCTTTTTGCGGCATGATTGGATGGATACCGGCATTCAGGAAGGCCAGCAGACGATCGACTACTTCGACCCGCGGCGCCGAATAATTGCTGGCAAACGCATTGGCGCGCAACAGCATGGTGGCGCGACTGACTTCTTCCGAGAACGGTTCGCCGATGCCGGCGCAATGGGCCTTGATCAGCTGGGTCTGGAACAGCTCGATGTGTTCGACCTTGATACGGGTGTCTTTCAGCAAGCCGACGCCGGTGTTGAAGCTGTACATCATCGGCGCTTCATCGTGCATCCAGGTCGATTCGATGTAGTCGCGGCTTTCTTTCAGGGCGGCGCGTGAAGAATCGGCCAAGGTCACAGGCAAGTGCGGCGCACGGGCGACGTCGACTACTTGCTGCGCAGTCAGGTTGAAGCCATCTATGGTGATAGTTTGGGACATGAGTACTCCAGATTTTTCTTGAATGAGGTCAAGCGCAGAAGCTGATTGAGCGTGGTAAAACTGCTCAATCAGCTTCCGGCTTTCAGGGTGGTCGTTGCCCGACTTACTTGGCGCCGGAGGTATACCAGGTGCCGATCAGGGCACGCTCGTCGTCGGTGATATGCGTCAGGTTAGCCAACGGCATCGCCTTCAATTGCACCGCTTGCTGATAGATCTTGTCGGCGTGC
This sequence comes from Collimonas sp. OK307, assembly GCF_900113705.1. Classification (GTDB taxonomy): domain Bacteria; phylum Pseudomonadota; class Gammaproteobacteria; order Burkholderiales; family Burkholderiaceae_D; genus Collimonas. The sequence continues at coordinate 686 of NZ_FOQI01000013.1, forward strand.
TGACGGATCTGGTCTGCAGTCTGCAACATCACGCCGGCCGGTGCAGTAGCAAATCCTGGCTGGGTTGGCTGTGCCGAGTGGCAGGTAGCGCAACGCTGGCCGATGATTTCCTGGATATGCGCCATATCTGCGGTCGGAGCGGCGGCGGCTGCGGCGGCTGCAGTAGTTGCAGCGACGGTAGTGCCTGCTGCAACTGCGGCGTCTGCCTTGGCAACCGGCGCCACTGGCTGGATCGGCTTCGGCGCAATCGCAATCGCCACTGCCAGCAACAAGGCAACGCCGGCAATCGGATAACCGATCGAAACACGGCCAGCATGACGCAAGTTGAAGAAGTGACGGATCAACGCGCCGGCAGCAATAATCGCCGCCAGGATCAGCCAGCTATATGCATGGTTGTAAGTCATGCCGTAGTGGTTGCTGATCATGATGAACAGCACTGGCAGCGTGAAATAATTGTTGTGCACGCTGCGTTGCTTGGCCCTCTTGCCGTAGATCGGATCAGGCGATTTACCGACGCTCATCGCTTCCACCAGCTTGCGTTGCCCCGGGATGATCACCATCAGCACGTTACCCACCATCATGGTGCCGATCATGGCGCCGACATGGATATACGCAGCACGGCCGCTCAGCAAATGCGTCAGCACAAAGGCTGCGGCAACGATGAACAGATACATGACGATACCGAGCAGGCCATCACGTTTGCCCAGCGGCGAACGGCACAGCAGGTCGTAAACGGTCCAGCCCACCACCAGCGTGCCGAGGCCGACGCCGATTGCTTGCCAGGTATTCAGATCGGCCACATCCTTGTTGATCATCATGGCCGAAGCATTGAAGTAATAGACGATGAACAACATGGCAAAACCGGACAGCCAGGTGGCGTACGCTTCCCATTTGAACCAATGCAAGTCGTCCGGCAATTCAGCCGGGGCAACCAGGTATTTTTGCGGATTGTAGAAGCCGCCGCCGTGCACTGCCCACAACTCTCCGGACACACCCTTTTTGGCCAGATCGGATCCTGCCTTCGGCGGCCGGATCGAGTTATCCAGCCAGACGAAATAGAAGGATGCGCCGATCCAGGCAATGCCTGTAATCAGATGCAACCAGCGGACCAGCAAATTGAGCCATTCGACTCCATACGAAACTAATAATGCATCCATGTCTTCCCCACGATTATCACTCGTTTGCCACTGCGGGCTCTGCAAACGAAAGAGGTACACCCTCCAACACGGCCGCGAACTTTTTATAAACGTTGTTTTATATCAGCTCCGCTACGACCAACATGATCGGATAAGCAAGATACTTGCCCACCTTTCATTTTCCTCTTCTTGCGCTCAGAAGTTAAAAGCGCGCCAGATTCACGCAAGATAAACGTATTGGGAATCTAAAACATGGATTTTCAGATATATTTGACATACTCATATCCATATAACAAAATGAACTGCATCATACCCATAAATATTAATAGCTGGAGACAAGCATGGCCAAGCTGCCGGACCACCTCGATATTCACCTGATACGCATACTGTATCTGTTGTTGTGCGAAAAGAATGTATCGCGTGTAGCCCTCAAGCTCAACCAGCCGCAACCGTCGATTTCGGCCTCGTTGCGCAAGCTGCGCGAACTCACCGGCGATCCCTTGCTGGTGCGTGGCGCGCGCGGCATGGTGCCAACCCAGCACGGTGAAAGCCTGCTGAAACCGGCCAAACGCATCCTCGAGGAAACCGAACGGCTGTTTGTCCAAAAAGCCACGTTCGTGCCCCAGGCTGAAGCACGCACCTTCCATATCGCTGCACCAGATTACATGAATACGCCGTTCTTCCTGGAAGTCGTGGCGCGCTTGCGCCGCGAATCGCCGAAGAGCCGCATCGTGATTCATGCACTGGGGCCGGAAACCGATTACGTCCGGCTGCTGTCGGACGGCGACCTGGACCTGGTCATCGCCAATTGGGACGAACCGCCGCAACATCTGCATTTATCCAAACTGTTCGACGATCCTATCGTCTGCCTGATGCGCGCCGACAGCGCCTATGCCAAACGTACCGGACCAGACCAGATGACAGTCGAGGATTATCTCTCGCTGCCGCATGTGGCGCCATGGCAGGTGTTGCCCGGTTATCACGGCATTATCGATTCCTTCCTCGACAGCCAGAACCTGAACCGCAACGTAGTGGTCGAATCCGCCTACTTCGGCATGCTGCCCTATATGGTGGCGCAAACCGACCTGGTGCTGACCACCGGCCGCCAGTTCGCCCGTTTTTATGAAAAGACCCTATCGCTGAAAAGCTTCACCCTGCCCATCAAGTTTCCGCCGATGCGTTTTTATCAACTGTGGCATGAACGGGTGCATCAGGCAACCGAACACAAATGGCTGCGCGAACAAATCGGGATTGCTGCGAAGGCAATGATTGCCAAATAAATAAGCATCCGCGTGGGCACTATGTGCTCACCCTACTTATCAAACAACTACATATATCCAAATACATAAATCAACTATCAGTCAGCAAATATATCGTGAGGGCCTGAGCCAAGTAGTATCGGACGCACAGGCCCCGTCTATACCGCGGGTGACTTGTGGGCTGTAGCGCTTCAACCAGATCGGCAGCAGTTTAAAAAAGCCGGATTGATGTCGCCGCAAGCACTAAAATCATAATTAGCACCTAGGAGACACATGATGACCAGCACCACTGATCCAGTAGATGAAAGACTCCCCGTAGGTAAACTCGCTGCACTCGGCATGCAGCACGTGCTGGTGATGTACGCCGGCGCGATTGCCGTGCCGCTGATCATTGGCGGCGCGCTCAACCTGGCAAAAAGCGACATCGCATTCCTGATCAGCGCCGACTTGTTTTGCTGCGGCCTGGTAACCTTGATCCAAAGCCTCGGTTTCTGGAAATTCGGCATCAAGATGCCGGTAATGATGGGGGTCACCTTTGCTGCCGTCGGTCCGATGGTAGCGATGGCCGGCAACCCGCAAATGACTATCGTCCATATCTACGGCGCCGTCATCGTCTCCGGTATCTTCTGCGTTTTTGCCGCCCCTTACATGAGTCGCCTGATGCGCTTCTTCCCGCCGGTCGTGACCGGCACGGTGATCAGCGTCATCGGCATTTCACTGATGGGCGTCGGCATCAACTGGGCGGCCGGCGGCCAACCGGTAATCGGCACCCTGGTCGATGGCGTCTTCACCAAAATCCCCAACCCCGACTACGGCTCGCCGACCAGCCTCGGCATCGCGCTGGTAGTGCTGGTATCGATCCTGTTGATCACTAAATACGTCAAAGGCTTTATCGCCAATATCTCGGTGCTGAGCGGCATGATCATTGGTTTCGTCATTGCCTTGGCCATGGGGAAAATCAGCTTTTACGGCCTCGGCGACGCCGAATGGTTTGCCTTCATCCGCCCGTTCCACTACGGCTGGCCGAAGTTCGACATCGGTTCGATTCTCAGCATGTGCCTGGTCATGATCGTGACCATGATCGAATCGACCGGGATGTTCATCGCCCTCGGTGAAATCGTCGGCAAGAAAATCGACGACAAGACCCTGGCGCGCGGTCTGCGCGTCGACGGCCTGGGCAGCGTGATTGGCGGCATCTTCAATACTTTCCCTTACACCTCGTTCTCGCAGAATGTCGGCCTGGTCGGCGTTACCGGTGTGCGCAGCCGTTATGTCTGCGCCGCTGCCGGCGTGATCCTGATGCTGTTCGGGCTGTTCCCGAAAATGGCGCACGTGGCCGCCTCGATTCCGCAATTCGTGCTGGGCGGCGCCGGCATCGTCATGTTTGGCATGGTGGCGGCAACCGGCATCAAGATCTTGTCGGGCGTCGATTTCCAGCGCAACCGGAATAATCTGTTCATCGTCGCAGTGAGCTTCGGCGCCGGCATGATTCCTATCGTGGCGCCAACCTTTTTCGACAAGATGCCGTTGTTCCTGTCGACCATCCTGCACAGCGGCATCTTGCTGGCTTCCGCGATGGCGGTCCTGTTGAATCTGTTTTTCAACGGCAAGGGTTCCAATGAAGACAGCCGCGCGCATGCACTGGCGGCGGCACAAAGCTCCGATCACTAAAACTGTTTTTGAAGTAAATTGAAGTAGATGTGGGTCCAACCCGTATTTGAAATAGAAGCGATTTAACCAAGGATGAAGCGGGTCGGACCCGCCAACGATACAAATGACAACATTAGAACAACTGAATAACAGCGATGTAACCGCCTTCGTTTCAACGCTGCATGGCATCTATGAGCATTCGCCATGGATCCCTGAACGCGCCGCCGCGCAACGGCCGTTTGCCAACATCACCGCACTCAAGCAGGCGATGCAGGCGGTCGTCAGCAAGGCCACCCGGGAAGAACAACTGGGCCTGATCCGCGCCCACCCGGAGTTGGCCGGTAAAGCAGCCGTCTCCGGCGAACTGACGGTCGAATCGACCGGCGAGCAAGCCAAGGCAGGCCTCAACAATTGCAGCCCTGAAGAATTCGCCACACTGCAAAAACTGAACGCCGACTACAACACCAAATTCGGCTTCCCATTCATCCTCGCAGTCAAAGGCGCCGATGGCCAGGGCCTGTCGCGCCAGGCCATCATCGCCACCTTCAGCCGCCGCCTGAAAAACCAGTTCGACGATGAACTGGGAGAAGCGCTGCGCCAGATCGGCCGGATTGCCGAAATGCGTACCAACGATCTGCTTGGCTACACGCCGCAACTCGGCAAAACCATCATGCAATGGGCTGAACAGATCGGCGCCTGGAGCGATGACGAGACTGGCCTCACCTGCGCCTACATGACCGACTCACATCGTCGTACTGCGGCGCAGATTGCCGGCTGGATGCGCGAAGCCGGCATGCAAGCCGAGATCGACGCGGTCGGTAATGTGGTCGGCCGCTACCTGTCCGACAATCCCGCAGCCAAGACGCTGATGACCGGTTCGCATTACGACACCGTGCGCAACGGCGGCAAATACGATGGCCGCGAAGGTATCTTGCTGCCGATCGCTATTGTCAAGCACTTGCATGAGCGCGGCGAAAAACTGCCGTTCCACTTTGAAATCGTCGGCTTCTCGGAAGAAGAAGGCGTGCGTTTCAAGAGCACTTTCCTCGGCAGCAATGCCATCATCGGCCAGTTCAATATGGAACTGCTGAACAATCTCGACCGCGACGGCATCAGCATGCGCGATGCGTTGCTGAAAGCCGGCCACGATCCTGCAGCGATTCCTGCCATTGCGCGCAACCCGGCCGATTTGCTGGGTTACGTCGAAGTGCATATCGAACAAGGGCCGGTCCTGCTGCATCGCGACCTGCCGGTCGGCATTGTCACCTCGATTGCCGGCAGCTGCCGCTATATGGTGCAGCTGAAAGGCGTCGCCAGCCACTCCGGCACCACGCCGATGTCGATGCGCAAGGACGCTGCCACCGCCGCCGCAGAAATCCTGCTGTATGTGGAACAGCGCTGCGCGCAAGACCAGCAAGCATCGCTGGTGGGCACCGTCGGCCAGCTGCAAGTGCCAAACGGTTCGACCAATGTGATCCCGGGCGCCTGCGTATTCTCGCTGGATATCCGTGCCGCCGACGACAACATCCGCGATGCTGCGGTAGCCGATGTGCTGCAACATATCGAAAAGGTGTGCGAACGCCGCTGCGTCGAAGCCAATGTCGAAAGAATGGTGTCCGCCCCGGCCGCACCTTGCGCTTCGTGGCTGATGGACCAGTTGTCCGCAGCCACCGAACGGGCCGGTGTGCAGCCGTTCAAACTCGCTTCCGGCGCCGGTCATGACGCCATGACCATCGCTAAAATAACTGATGTCGCCATGCTGTTTACGCGTTGCGGCAACGGTGGCATCAGCCACAATCCATTGGAAACAATGACTGCGGACGATGCCGAAGTATCGGCGCAAATCTTGCTGGATTTCCTACGCCGCTTTACACCGAAACCTTAAGCCAGGGCTTGAACCAGCGTCTTTGGATTTAACGTAATGTCTAAAACCTTATTGATAAAAAATGCGCGCGTTGTGGTCACCATGGACCACGCGCGCCGCGAAATTGCCGGCGGTGCGGTCTTCATCCGCGATAACGTGATTGAACAGGTAGGCAACAGCGCCGACCTGCCGCAAACTGCCGACGAAGTCATCGACGCCAGCAATCACGTCGTCATCCCGGGCCTGGTGAACACCCATCACCATATGTACCAAAGCCTGACGCGCGTGATTCCGGCAGCGCAAAACGGCGAGCTGTTCAACTGGCTGACCAACCTGTATCCGATCTGGGCCAACCTGACGCCAGAGATGATCCAGGTCTCGACCTTGACCGCGATGGCAGAGCTCATCATGTCTGGTTGCACCACCAGCAGCGATCACCTGTACATCTATCCGAACGGCTGCAAGCTGGACGATAGTATCGAAGCGGCGCAACAGATCGGCATGCGCTTCCATGCTGCGCGCGGTTCGATGAGCGTCGGCCAGTCGAAAGGCGGCTTGCCGCCGGATCGCGTGGTGGAAGATGAAAAAGCCATCCTGCAAGATACGCAGCGCCTGATCGAGACCTGGCACGACAGCAGCCGGCATGCGATGCAACGCATCGTGGTGGCGCCCTGTTCGCCGTTTTCGGTATCGCGCAACTTGATGCGTGAATCGGCGAACCTGGCGCGTCACCATGGCGTCTCGCTGCATACGCATCTGGCGGAAAACGTCAACGACATCGCCTACAGCCGTGAGAAATTCAACATGACGCCGGCGGAATATGCGGAAGATTGCGGCTGGGTCGGCCACGATGTCTGGCATGCCCATTGCGTCCAGCTCGACGACGAAGGTATCTACATGTTCGCGCGCACCGGCACCGGCATCGCCCACTGCCCTTGCTCCAACATGCGGCTAGCCTCCGGTATCGCGCCGATCCGCAAGATGGTCGATGCCGGCGTGCCGGTCGGTATCGGTGTCGACGGTTCGGCCTCCAACGACGGCGCCCATATGCTGGGTGAAGTGCGGCAAGCAATGCTGTTGCAGCGGGTCGGTTTCGGCCCCGACGCCATGACCGCACGGCAGGCGCTGGAGCTGGCGACGCTGGGCGGCGCCAAGGTGCTCAATCGTGACGATATCGGCGCGCTGGAACCAGGCATGTCGGCCGATCTGGTGCTGTTCGACATGAACCAGGTCAAGTTCGCCGGTGGCTGGCACGATCCGGTTGCGGCGTTGGTATTCTGCACGCCGTCGGATGTTGCGTACAGCATCATCAACGGTCGCGTAGTGGTGCGCAATGGCCAGTTCACCACGGTCGATCTCGGCAATGTGCTGGAACGCCACAACAAGCTGGCGTTGTCACTGGCTGAAGCTGCGCGCTGATACGCAGGTCCGGCAACGCAAAAATGGCCGCTCGCTGCAAGCAAGCGGCCATTTTTTTATCCATGACGGTTTGTCAGGCGCCGATCAAACCTTGGCCGCAAACGCGAATCGTGTCGCCGCTGATACCGTATGCACCCGGGGTACATAGAAACGTCACCAGCTCCGCCACATCGCGCGGCTTGCCGCCCTGCTTTACCGGGTTCAGGCGACGGCCGATCTGGCGGGCCATGAACGGCATGTCCTGTGTCATCGCCGCATGATCAGGATGTCAGGGCCGGGAGCGGTACTTTCGGGCAGGGTTTCCAGCGACACCGCTCCCGCATCCAGCGCGATTACCCATAGCCGGTCTATCGCGTAACCATTGGGAGAACGGCCCAGCAGGATATTTTTCCGTACCAGTGGTCGCGCTGCATAAGGACCTTTGCTACGAGCCAGTTCGACTGGCGCCGGCAATCCCAACATCTTCACCATGCCGGCGCCGATCGGATTACCGCCCAATTTCATTAACAAGTCGGACATGACTGCTGCTTTCCTTACTGTTCGTAGCTAGGCAACCGCTTTTGCTCGTTGGCGTCAAACATCCTGTTTCTTAACTCTGCTATGGCGCCAGCATCGCTGAGTTTACTGCGTTCGGCGAGATATGCGCCAATCCGGCTTTTCCAGGCTGCTTCGTCCTGATCGACTTCCGCCATCCGCGCTGCGGCTTCCGGTGACAAGGCTGCGGCGCGCATACGATAGACGTCGTCCTCGCTTGCCCCCTGCTGCCGCATCTTGGCTGCAGTATCCTCCAGCTTGACGATTTTCAGAGGCGCCTCCCGGGATTCCCGCAATGCGGCCGGCATGGCCGCGTCCAGTGCGGCTAGCTTTTCCTGCTTTTGCGGCGCGCTCAGCGATTTATCCTGGGCGATTTCCATCCTTGCCAGTGTATCCGCGTCCTCGGTATCAACAAAGCCGAACATGCGCTTGCTTTCGGCCGGACTGAAAAATCGGGCGCGCACTTCTTGCATTTTCTGCAAGCGGCCACGGATCGCCGCCAAGCCGTTGCCGGCCAGTTGCGGGTCTTTGTCCAACCCGACCAGAGCGGTTTTATAATCGATATAATTTCCCAGCAGACGTTTGGCTTCGGCAGCAGCAACCGGCTTCAGGCGTCGATCGAGTTCCTGTTCGATCTCCTTGCGGATGGCATCCAGCGGCTTTTCACCCACCGTGCTCAGATAGTAATCAAACAGACTTACCAGCTGGGCGTCAGCGACCAGTATATCGCCGGCAGTGACTTGAAGGTCGCCGTCGGGATGCGTTCCCTGCAGCGAGCGAACGAATGGGAAAAGATCTGGTTGCGCAGCAATTTTCGGGACTGGCGGTTCCTCATGCGTCATCAACATCGGAACAAAAATGACGGCGGCCAAAGCCGCCGCCCCGACCCAGATGAATGGATGTCGGATTCCCATATTTACAGTCCCAGGCCCTGCAGGCGATTGGCTTGCTGGCGATAGACCGTCTTCGGATTGGTTTCAAAAATATTCACCAGACCGAGAAGTTGGTTGACCTCGTCCAGATGATTCATGCCGTAATTGTCCCGTATCACCTGGCCAAGATGGCTGCTGCAGCTACCTACCAAACCATCGTTTGTAGCTCCGCCATATGCCAGCGAAAGCAAACCCATGCTGGCGTCGCTCGGATCTAGAAAATTGGTCAAAGGCTGGCCGCCGCTCCATGAGAAATAATACACGCCACCCACCTGGTAAGCACCTTCGCCGCAAGCTGTCGCGGGAACGCCTTCGGGATGCGCCAGATTGAATTTTGCCATGCCGGCCGTGGTGAGCGAATCCAGGGCAGCAATCGAATTCTGCGGATCGTTGGGGCTACCTGACAATACCTCGATCAGCGTCGTAAAGCTGTTGACGACCGTTCCCAGCACAGCCTGGCTGAGCGAACCAGGGGTCACCACGCCGCGCAAGACGTCAGCCACCGCTGCACCCTTGTTTGGGCCAGCGACGCTGGTCACCGAAGCCACCAGCTGCGGAGCGACCGAGGCCACGTAACGGATAGTCGGCCCGCCATGGCTGTGGCCGATCAGGTTGACCTTGGAGGCGCCGGTAGCGGCCAGGACTTGCTTGACGTAAGTCAGCAGCTGCTCACCGCGTACTTCCGTGCTGTTGGCAGCCGATACTTCGGCTACATAGACCTGTGCACCGTCAGCACGCAGCGCCTCTGGAATGCCATAGAAATATTCGACCGGACCGATCTTGTCGAAACCGAACAAACCATGCACCAATATGATGGGATATCTGGTCTGGGTATAACCAGTTGCCCAGGCTGGGACCGGCAGGACGGCGATAGCAACCAGAGCGGCGCCAAGCCATTGCAGGAATTGCTTTTTCATTTTTTTATCTCCGAAATTTTTATGAACTCGTTACGGTGAAACCACGTTTTGGATTACCTGATGGATTTCTCCTTTCTATTGTCAGCATCCTCGGTTCCTGCCACTTCAACGAAGCACCACTCTGCGGCGGCGTCCCATTTTTACAAAAAAAACAATGGTGATTAATGACCATTGATGGCAATTAAGCATCGGCCAGTCATTGAAAATCCGATGAACATTAACATAGGCAAGCCTATCCAAACATAGGGTTCCCTATTTTTTTGCCGGCTTGTGGTTTTTTTGAGATTGGCATTTTTTGCAACAAATAGCCGTGCCGGCCGGCGCGATCCGCCAATCAGAATTAGTTGAGGCGCGCGATTGAAACTGCGTGAAATAGGACGTCCTGGATGACCTGCTATTGCGGCTCAGCCGGCAAATCTTCGGACAAGGCATGAACTATAATGAATCACCATCGCCAAGGAAGGAAACCGGAGTGTCGTCCGAGAAAATAAAATCCGCAAAACCCGCACCACCCGCAAACCCCGAATCACCGCGCCGCGTGAAAGTAAAAAAAATCCTGTCCCCGGACGACTGGATCGATGCTGCAACCGAATTACTGATTAGTAAGAGCATCGATGCCGTGCGCGTTGAATCGCTGGCAAGAGAACTTGGCATTACGGTGGGAAGTTTCTACTATCACTTCAAGGATCGGAATGACCTGCTCTCGAAGTTGCTGAAAAGGTGGCATGAGAGGACCACGACGCAAGTCATCCGCACGTTCGAAGGACGCACATTTTCTGCAGACGGTGTTCTCGACGAAGTCCTGGCGCTGCCTTTTCACGGTCTCACCGCACGACGCGCGGCGATGATCGAATTTGCCATCAGGGCATGGTCGCGGCGCGACGATATGGCGCGGCAGGCTGTACGCGAGGTGGATCAGCAACGGCTGACCTATTACAGCCAGGGGTTTCAGGAAATGGGATTTGGCAAATCGGAGGCCAGCAACCGTGCTTTTACGCTATATAGCTTTCAGCTGGCGCAGTCGTTATTGTGGGATCTGAGTGACGACAAAGCCAGAAAAAAACAACTGGGCTTTACCAAAGAATTGCTGCTGACTCCGCGTCGGAAATAGAGCTCTTCTCGAAAATGCCATCACAAAAGAAAACGGCCACGCATCACGCCGTGGCCGTCGAATTTACAGGCTTGTGTTTTACTGCGGCCAGACTTCCGCCAGGCGCAACAAGTTGGTGCTGCCCGACTGCCCGAACGGCATGCCGGCGGTGATGGCGATCTGGTCCCCGGCCTTGGCAAAACCTTCCTTGACGGCGGTCTCGCAAGCGGCCGTTACCATCTCGCTCTCGTTATGCACCTGGTCGCTGATGGTCGAATGCACGCCCCATACCAGCGCCAGCCGGCGCGCTGTGGACAGCTTAGGCGTAATGCTGAGAATCGGCGCCATCGGCCGTTCACGCGCTGCGCGCAAGCTGGTGTGGCCGGAACTGGTGTAGGTCACCGTCGCCTTGGCGCCGATGATGCGGGTGACATCGCGCAAGGCCGAGCAGATGGCGTCACTACGGTTCGACAACGGCGCTTCGTGCTGCGCGTCCAGCATGTTCTGGTACAAAGGATCACGTTCAACTTCGGAGATGATGCGATCCATCATCGCCACCGCCGGCAGCGGATAAGCGCCGCTTGCCGATTCGGCTGACAACATCACGGCATCGGCGCCGTCGTAGATGGCGCTGGCGACGTCGGAGGTTTCAGCGCGGGTCGGCACCGGCGAAGTGATCATCGATTCCAGCATCTGGGTTGCGATCACGACCGGCTTGCCGTGCTGACGGCAGACGCGCATGATGCGCTTTTGCACGCCAGGTACGCGTTCAGGCGGCAACTCCACACCCAGGTCGCCACGGGCCACCATGATGGCGTCGGACACCTGGACGATCGCATCCAATTGTTCCAGCGCCGCCGGCTTCTCCAGTTTCGACAAGATGCTGGCCCGATCGCCGATCAGGTCACGCGCTTCCAATACGTCTTCCGGCCGTTGCACGAAGGACAGCGCAATCCAGTCGACGCCCAGTTCCAGCGCAAATTTCAAATCGCGCTTGTCTTTATCAGTCAGGGCCGGAATCGGCAAGACCGCATCCGGTACGTTGACGCCCTTGCGGTCCGACAGCGAACCGCTGTTGACCACGCGGGTGTGGATAGACTGACCATCGCAGGCCAGCACTTCCAGCCTTACCTTGCCATCATCCAGCAGCAATGACTGGCCAGCAGCGATCACCTCGAATAATTCCTGATGCGGCAGGTAGACACGTTGATTATTCCCTGGCGTGTTGTTGCGGTCCAGCGTGAATTCCTGGCCGGCTTGCAGCGCTATCTTGCCATCGGCGAAAGTGCCGATGCGCAGCTTCGGTCCCTGCAGGTCGGCAAGGATGGCGATTGGGCGGCCGACGATTTTTTCGACGGCGCGTACGATGTCGTAGCGTTCCTGGTGATCGGCGTGGCTGCCATGGCTGAAGTTGAAACGGAAAACGTCGGCACCGGCTTCAAACAACGCCTGGATGGTTTTCTGATCCGCACTGGCGGGACCGAGCGTGGCGACGATTTTTGCTTTGCGTTGGCGGCGCATGATGAGCTTTCTGTAGAAGATCGACCAGCTGTCGACCAGTTGAGTGACAAGCGCTGGCCCGGAAAAGCTGCCGACGCAGGATTAAATAATTGCAGAGAATTGCTGAAAACCCGATCCCGCTCGATCAGAGAATCACGATGGCCCGGAAATCGTTGACGTTGGTACGCGTCGGCCCGCTGACGACGAGGTCGCCGAGCGCACTGAAGAAACCGTAGCCGTCGTTGTTGTCCAGCATGGCGCGCGGACGCAGTCCCAGTTCCGCTGCCCTGCGCATCGAATCCGGCTGGTAGATGGCGCCGGCGTTATCTTCGGAGCCGTCGATGCCGTCGGTATCGCAGGCAATCGCGTGGATATCGGGGAAGCCGTCCAGGGCATTCGCCAGGCTCAGCAGGAATTCTGCATTGCGGCCGCCGCGCCCTTTACCGCGCACGGTGACCGTGGTTTCGCCACCGGAAATGACGACGCACGGTTTGCTGAACGGTTGTCCGCGCCGCGCGATCTGGCGCGCCAGTGCCGCATGCGCCAAGCCGATATCGCGTGCTTCGCCTTCCATTTCGTCGGACAGGATATATGGTGTCAAGCCGGCAGCGACAGCGGTAGCAGCGGCAGCTTCCAAAGCGTCTTGCGCGGTGGCGATTACATAGTGCTGGTTACGTTCCAGGCGCGGGTCGCCGGGCTTGGGAGTTTCACCTGCGCCGGATTCGAGATGCTTGCGAATTGCTTCAGGTGTTTCAATATTGTATTTGCGCAGCACTGCCAGAGCTTCGGCACAAGTGGTTGCATCTGGCAAGGTCGGGCCGCTGGCGATGATGCCGGGATCGTCGCCCGGGATATCGGAAATCATCAGTGTCACGACTCGTGCCGGGGCGCAGGCCAGCGCCAGCCGGCCGCCTTTGATGGCGGACAGATGCTTGCGCACGCAATTCATTTCAAAAATATTGGCGCCGCTTTTCAGCAAGGCTTTGTTGATGGCTTGTTTCTGTTCGAGGGTAATGCCTTCGGCCGGCAATGCCAGCAAGGCCGAGCCACCGCCGGAAATCAGGCACAGCACCAGATCGTCTGCAGTCAAGCCCTGGACCAGTTCCAGCATGCGGGCCGCCGCTTTGCGCCCGGCTTCATCCGGCACCGGATGAGAAGCCTCAACCACTTCGATCCGTTTGCAGTCGGCGCCGTGGGCGTAACGCGTCACCACCAAACCGGACATCTCGCCTTGCCAATGATCTTCTACCGCTTTGGCCATCGCTGCTGCGCCTTTACCGGCGCCGATCACCAGGGTGCGTCCCTTGCCCGACGGCGCCGGGATCTTGGCCAGGTATTCTGGCAGGCATTTGGCGGCGCTGACGGCGTCGACCGCGGCCTGGTACATGTCGAGGAGGAGCTGGCGGGGTTTGATGCTATTGGCGGTAGTCATGCTGTGTACCTTGATATATGCGCTTGCTTGATAGATGCAGCGGAGTGTCTCTAAAAATTCTTGTATTTATTCGGGTATTGCCAATGCGGTTTAACTTTTTAAAACGATAACAGATATTGCGGGTCGAAGTGCAGCGTGTTCCGACCCGCAGTTTTGACTCAAGCCGATGTTTTTGACTCAAGACAATATCTTACGCCTTCGCGATTTCATGGTTCGACATGATTTCAATCGCGCGGCACAGCGCCGAGTGATCGAGGCCGCTCAAGCCGTTGGCTGCGCAGGAATTCATCAGTTCTTGCGCTACCGCGGTGTTCGGCAGCGACACGCCCAACGCCTTGGCGCCTTGCAAGGCCAGGTTCAAATCCTTCTGATGCAGTTCGATGCGGAAGCCTGGATTGAAAGTCCGTTTTACCATGCGCTCGCCATGTACTTCCAGAATCCGCGATGCTGCAAAGCCGCCCATCAAAGCCTGGCGTACACGCGCCGGATCGGCACCTGCCTTGGAAGCGAACAGCAACGCTTCAGCTACCGCCTGGATGTTCAGCGCAACGATGATCTGGTTCGCCACCTTAGTGGTTTGACCGTCGCCATTGCCGCCGACCAGGGTAATGTTCTTACCCATCAGTTCGAACAAAGCCTTGGCATCGTTGAACGCGCCTTCGGAACCGCCGACCATGATCGTCAGCGATGCCGCCTTGGCGCCGACTTCGCCGCCGGAGACCGGCGCGTCCAGGTATTCGCAACCCAGGGCGTTGATCTTCTTGGCGAAACCCTTGGTAGCGATCGGCGAAATCGAGCTCATGTCGATCACGATCTTGCCGGCGGTCAGGCCTTCGGCAACTCCCTTTTCGGCGAACAGTACTGCTTCAACGTGCGGGGTATCCGGCACCATGATGATGATGATGTCAGCACGCTTGGCGACTTCGGCGCCGGAGGTACAGACGGTCGCACCGCCGTCGATCAGCGCTGCCGGTGGATTCTTCTGGTCATGCAGATACAGTTTGTGGCCGCCGCGCTGCAGGTTTTCCGCCATTGGCGCGCCCATGATGCCGAGTCCGATAAAACCAACTTTTGCCATGATTATTTCTCCGTAATTTTAAAAATGTCTAAACCTGTCAAACGCCGTGCGCAGCGCGCCAGCCCAAACCCTCGACGGTGCCGGCCTTCGGCTTGTATTCGCAGCCGATCCAGCCGTCGTAGCCGATTTCATCGAGGAACTTGAACAGATAGTGATAATTGATTTCGCCTGTGCCCGGCTCAAAACGACCCGGATTGTCCGCCAGCTGCACATGCTTGATTTGCGACAGGTTGGCCTTGATGGTGTTAGCCAGTTCGCCTTCCATGCGCTGCATGTGATAGATGTCGTATTGCACAAACAGGTTGCTGGAACCGGTAGCCTTGATCAACTCCAGCGCCTGATGCGTTCCGGTCAGGAAGAAGCCCGGAATGTCGAAGCTGTTGATCGGTTCGATCAGCAAACGGATGCCTGCAGCCTGCAACTTGTCGGCAGCAAATTTCAGATTGCTGATCACAGTGGCACGCGCCAGCTCGGCGCTGACGCCGGCGGGGACGATGCCGACCAGGCAGTTCAACTGTTTGACGTTCAGCACCTTGGCATAACGAATCGCGTCGTCGACACCTTGCTGGAATTCGCTGACGCGATCCGGGTGGCAAGCGATACCACGCTCGCCGGCTTCCCAGTTACCCGCTGGCAGATTGTGCAAGACCAGCTCGAGGCCGTTAGTGCTCAATTTGTCAGCCAGTTGCTCGGCGCGGAACGCATACGGGAACAGGAATTCGACTCCCTTGAACCCGGCCTTGGCTGCAGCATCGAAGCGGTCCAGGAACGACAGCTCGGTGAACAGCATGGTCAGGTTAGCGGCTAGTTTTGTCATGTCATCTCTCCTGAAAAATCAGTCCAGCAAGGATACGGCGGTTGGTGCATGGCTGCGCTCCGTTGCCAGCTCTTCGAACTCGTTGATGTTGTCGATCTCGGTGCCCATCGAAACGTTGGTTACACGTTCCAGGATGATTTCCACCACCACCGGCACGCGGAATTCCTTCATCCAGCGCTTGGCTTGTGCGAAGGCATCCTGGATGCCGTTCGGATCTGTCACGCGGATTGCCTTGCAACCCAAACCTTCAACTACAGCGATGTGGTCAACGCCGTAGCCGTTGAGTTCCGGTGCATTGATGTTTTCAAACGCCAGTTGTACGCAATAGTCCATCTCGAAGCCGCGTTGCGCCTGACGGATCAAGCCGAGGTATGAATTGTTCACCACGACATGTATATAAGGCAGGTTGAACTGCGCGCCTACCGCCAATTCTTCGATCATGAACTGGAAGTCGTAATCGCCGGAAATCGCCACCACTTCGCGTTTCGGATCGGCGACGCAAACACCCAGTGCTGCGGGAATAGTCCAGCCCAAAGGACCGGCCTGGCCGCAGTTGATCCAGTGACGAGCGTGGTACACGTGCAGGAATTGCGCTGCAGCGATTTGCGACAAGCCGATGGTGCTGACGTAGCAGGTATCGCGGCCGAAAGCCTTGTTCATTTCTTCGTAGACGCGTTGCGGCTTGACCGGCACGTTTTCGAAATGGGTGCGACGCTGCATGGTGCGCTTGCGCTCCTGGCACTCGCCCAACCAAGCCGAACGGTCTGGCAATTTGCCGGCTGCTTTCAATTCTTTCGCGATTTCGACGAACAAGGTCAATGCTGCCTTAGCGTCCGACACGATGCCGTAGTCCGGACCGAACACGCGGCCGATCTGGGTCGGTTCGATATCGACGTGGACGAACTTGCGGCCCTTGGTGAACACTTCCACCGAACCGGTATGGCGATTCGCCCAACGATTGCCGATGCCGAGCACGAAATCGGATGCCAACATGGTGGCGTTGCCGTAACGGTGGCTGGTTTGCAAACCGACCATACCGGCCATTTGCGGGTGATCGTCAGGGATTGCACCCCAAGCCATCAAAGTCGGGATCACCGGCACGCCAGTTAATTCCGCGAATTCCACGGCCAGATCAGCAGCATCGGCATTGATCACGCCGCCGCCGATAGTCAGCAATGGACGCTCTGCTTCGTTCAGCATGGTCAAGGCTTTTTCGATCTGCGCACGCGATGCGGTCGGCTTATAGACGGACAAAGGCTCGTAAGTGTCCGGATCGAATTCGATCTCTGCCATTTGCACATCGAAAGGCATGTCGATCAAGACCGGGCCTGGACGGCCGGAACGCATGATGTGGAAAGCTTGCTGGAATACACGTGGCAACAAGGCCGGCTCACGTACCGTGACAGCCCATTTGGTGACTGGCTTGGCGATGGATTCGATATCGACCGCCTGGAAGTCTTCCTTGTACAGACGAGCGCGCGGCGCCTGGCCGGTAATGCACAAGATTGGAATCGAATCGGCCTGGGCCGAATACAGGCCAGTGATCATGTCGGTGCCGGCCGGGCCGGAAGTACCGATACAGATACCGATATTGCCTGGATTGGCGCGGGTGTAGCCTTCAGCCATGTGCGATGCGCCTTCAACATGGCGCGCCAGCGTGTGCTCGATCCCGCCATGCCGTTTCATTGCAGAGTAGAACGGGTTAATTGCGGCACCCGGCACGCCAAAGGCTTGTGTACAGCCCTCTTTTGCCAAAACGTGCATTACTGCGTCTACTGCCTTCATCTTTGCCATGTTGCCTCCGAGTTACTAAATGTGAATTATTGCCAATGCGTCATTGCCACTGCCTGCGGCTCGCCCTCGCCGACTCTCGTTTTTCATTTCCGCTTGGTACGCTACGGATCGATAGATAACTGAGAGATAGCCAAAGACTGCCGAGTGGATGAAGCACATGCTATAACCAAACATATTGTTTGATAAGAAGACAAACAATCGTTTTATTCGATACGTGAAGTATGGAATACTAGAAAAGTGGCATAATGCAAATAATCGGGATATAGGTCACTAAGCGGGCGAGACATGGACAAACTCAAACAGATCGAAGCATTCGTCAGCGTGGTCGAGAAAGGCAGCCTGGCAGGCGCGGCGCTGGAGCAAAACATCACTCCTGTGATGCTGGGACGGCGCATCGACGCGCTGGAAAAACGGCTGGGCACCAAGCTGATGCACCGTACTACCCGCCACCTCACATTGACCGAGCAAGGCACGGTATTCCTCGACCATTGCCGCAAACTGCTGACCGAACTGGATATCGCCGAGAAGATCATTTCGGAAGGCCGGCACAAGGCCACCGGCCATCTGGTGGTATCGGCGCCGGCGGCATTCGGGCGTAAACACGTGGCGCCGCATGCGCCCGCCTTCATCGCCACCAATCCTGAAGTACAGATTTCTTTCAACCTGACCGACCGCGTGGTCGACCTGGTGCGCGAAGGCTATGACATCAGTATCCGCATCGGCGGCGCGATTGACCCGAATTTCGTTGCGGTCAAGCTGGCCAGCAACCGGCGCGTGGTGTGCGGCACGCCGGAATACTTTCATCGCAACGGCATTCCTAAAACACTAGAAGACATCGCCAGCCACAATTGCCTGTCCTTTAATCTGCAAGGCGGCCAGCAGCGCGGCTGGTATTTCCAGCAAGGCGGCAAGCCGGTAATCATCAAGACTGCAGGCAACCTGGATTGCAACGACGGCGAGTTGCTGCATCGCTGGGTCAGTGAAGGTTTGGGGCTGGGGTGGCGCTCGACCTGGGAAATCGAATCGCAATTGGCATCGGGTGAATTGCTGACGGTATTGGACGAATTTGCGCTGCCGCATTACGACATCATGGCGGTCTATCCGCAACAGCGCCATTTGCCGGCGAAGGTGCGTTTCTTTATCGATCGCCTGAAGTCGATCTATGCGCAGCCGGATTATTGGAGCAAGGGCTGAAAAAACTGAAAAATGCAGGTCGATGGATAAAAACGTCATTTCCCTGAATTTCCTTGATGCAATCCGGAAACCGATTTCGCGCTGAGTTGTCGAATATAGTCAACCGAGCCAGTCTCGACATCGTTTTAGTGTGGTGTAACGCACATACGCAACACGACGAAGTACTACACTGACTACATTGAATATTCCAACTCATACAACGAGGCAGTTATGATTATCCGCAAAACATCCAAACAAGCCATGCTGGCTGCAGTCATTGGCGGCACGCTGCTGCTCGGCGGCTGTGCTGCGCCATATGGCGGACAGGGCTATGGCAACCAAGGTTACGCTAATCAGGGTTACGCCAATCCCCCGCAGCAAACTTATCCCGGTTACCAGCAAGGTTACCAACAACAAAATAACAGCAACTATGGCGTGGTCGACGCCATCGATGTGGTCAACACACCTAGCCAAGGCATCGGCGGCGCTGTGGTCGGCGGCGTACTGGGCGGCGTAGTCGGCCATCAGGTCGGTCACGGCAACGGCAATACCCTGGCCACCATCGCCGGCGTCGTCGGCGGTGCGGTAGTTGGTAATCAGCTTGAAGCCCGCAACAGCCCCGGCTCCACTTCCTACAACGTGCGCGTGCGCATGAATAACAACGGCTACCAGACCATCAGCGTCAGCAATCCAGGCGATCTGCGGGTTGGCGACCGGGTACGGGTTGATAACGGGCAGATTTCGCGCTACTGATCCGGCGAAGCTGCGTACTTGATTAGTCCGTCTGCATCCGGCATTTCGCCGGATGTCTAAAAACAAGGAGGCATCATGAACATGCAACTGAAACCGCTATGGCTAGCACTCTTTATCGCAGCCAACGCTTTTGCGCTACATGTCAACGCAGCTGAAGAAAACGTAGAGCACAGGGATCCGCCGCGCTGGAAGATTGAAGACCGGACACCGCAAGCGCGCTTCCAGACCATGAAGAAGGAAAATACCAATGCCTATGCGCAGGCATTGAATGATTGCCGTGCAATGCGCGGCCGCGAAGCCGGCGACTGCAAGAAAGAAGCTCGCATGAATTTTGACAGAGACATGCAACATGCACGCGAAATGACGTCGCAACGGCGTTGATGAAATAGTTGAAACAAGTTTAGAAAACAAAAAAGCCCGCTTTGCGCGGGCTTTTTCTTTTTTGGCGTCCCCAGGGGGATTCGCCTACATGCCGCAGGCCGCTGAATCGCTTGCAAGCGATTCCCTTCTCATCCCCGCGTAAGCCGCGCAGGCGGCTTACTTGTGGCCACCAAAACAAAAAAGCCCGCTTGCGCGGGCTTTTTTTTTTGGCGTCCCCAGGGGGATTCGAACCCCCGTACTCACCGTGAAAGGGTGATGTCCTAGGCCTCTAGACGATGGGGACAGTAATCTGTCCGTGTTGCTGACCTTGTACTACTTACTCATACTACTTACAGAAACAATAAAGGCCGCAATAGGCGGCCTTATTGATTGTATCGAATCTGCCTGATATCGAAAGTCTGCGATCGTTTTTTGATCGCTTACCTGTCGATACCAAGATAATTCTGGCGTCCCCAGGGGGATTCGAACCCCCGTACTCACCGTGAAAGGGTGATGTCCTAGGCCTCTAGACGATGGGGACAATAATCTGTCCGTGCTACGTTTCAACCTACTACTGCTTCCAACTATTCGCTGGTGGAGGTAAGCGGGATCGAACCGCTGACCTCTTGCATGCCATGCAAGCGCTCTCCCAGCTGAGCTATACCCCCGTTTGCAGAAGCGAGATTATAGCAAGCTTATTTAGAGCTTGTAAATCCCGATTTGCAGATTTATTGCAAAATCACACCAGATAGGGCTGCAAACGTGCGATCACTGTGTCCCGGCCCAACAGTTCGAGCACCGCATCGATTGCAGGCGTCTGCAACTGCCCGGTCAGCATCAAACGCAACGGCATCGCGATCTGCGGCATCTTCAACGCATGCGCAGCCAATACTTCCTTGATCATCGGCGCCAAGCTTTCCTTGTCCCACTCCACCGTTGCGCAGCGTGCTGCGAAATCAACCAAGGCCGGCTTGACCGCATCGGTAAAGTGTTGCGTCAACAACGCCGCATCCGGCACCGGCTTGCGATAGAACAGCATGGCCGCAACCCCGATTTCATTGACGGTATGGGCGCGCTCTTTCAACAGGCCAATCACTTTTGGCAATGCCGGCGCATTGCTGAAATCAGCACCGTCTTGCTCCATCAACGGCTTGACCAGCGCTGCCAAGCGTTCATTATCGGCCAGCTTGATGTAGTGATTGTTGATCGATGCCAATTTTTCCGGATTGAACTGCGCCGGCGATTTCGACAAATGATCGAGATCGAACCATGCGCAAAATTGTTCAACGCTGAAAATCTCTTCGTTGCCGTGGCTCCAGCCGAGGCGCGCCAGATAGTTCAGCATCGCTTCCGGCAAATAACCTTGCGCCGGATAATCCATAACGCTGACCGCGCCGTGGCGCTTCGACAGTTTTTCGCCGTCGGCGCCCAGGATCATCGGCACGTGACCGTACAACGGTAAAGTTGCACCCAAAGCCTTCAGGATATTGATCTGGCGCGGGGTGTTGTTGACGTGATCGTCGCCGCGGATGACGTGGGTGATTTCCATATCCCAGTCATCCACCACCACGCAGAAATTATAGGTTGGCGTTCCGTCCGGACGGGCAATCACCAGATCGTCCATTTCGCGATTCGAGATAGTGATGGTGCCCTTGACTACGTCATCCCAGCTAACGTCACCGTCCAGCGGATTCTTGAAACGTACTACCGGCTTGCGATCGGCTGGCACCTGCGGCAAAGTCTTGCCAGGTTCCGGACGCCAGGTACCGTCGTAACGCGGCTTTTCACCGGCAGCGCGCATACGCTCGCGCATCGCTTCGACTTCTTCCGGCGACGAATAACAGTGATAGGCCGTGCCCTCTTGCAGCATTTGCGCGATCACTTCGCGATAACGGTCCATGCGCCGCATCTGGTAGAACGGACCTTCATCGTGCTGCAAACCCAGCCATTGCATGCCGTCGATGATCGCCTGCACGGCTTCCGGCGTCGAGCGTTCCAGATCGGTATCTTCGATGCGCAACACGAAAGTGCCGCCGAAATGGCGTGCAAAGGCCCATGAAAACAGTGCGGTACGCGCGCCGCCCAAATGCAAGTAGCCGGTCGGGCTAGGTGCAAAACGGGTACGGACCGGCTTGGAAGATGCTGGTAAAACTGGAGTGCTGGCAGTCATGATAAATAAAAACGGCCTTGGATTGCCAAAGCCGCTATCAGGGAAAACCCCATTTTACCGCGTTGCACCAGCGGATGGAACCGCTAGCCGGTATTGATGAAGGTAAGCCCCCGCGAACCGCTATTTGACCGTGATGTTGATGGTTCTACTCATCTCGGGGCCATAAGACTGGTGAGCGCCGTTGGCAAATTGCATGGTCAGCTTGTATTTCCCCGGTGGTAGCGTGACACTGGTTTCAGTTTGCCCCTTGCCAAAATGCAAATGCTTGTCATCCACCGGGATCGACTGCCCGGCCGGAATACTGTCTTCATTGATCAGCAGATGGTGGTGACCGGTGCCTGCCGTCATATCGCCTGCCGGTTTGACTTCCATGCCGCTGACGCCGAACTTGACGGCAAACGGGCTGCTGACTACCGCGCCATCCGCCGGCTCGATGAAGGAAACCGATGCGGCGTGGGCCATCTGCGGCAACAGGCCGGTGCTTAGCAGGGCTGCGGAAAACAGTACGGAAAAAATGCGTGATTTCAATCTCTTCTCCTTCATGTGGGAATTCTGAATAAAATCTGTGCAACGAACCAAGTGCAATAACCATATTAGGAAACCACCATGTTGGCTGACCACGGCAATTTATTGACCAAGCTACCGCCGGATGGTTCGGCCGAAGTGTTCGAACTCCTGCACCAGCGCGCCGGCCTGAAGATCGAACGCATCGTTTCCAATGGCCAGGCCAGTCCGCCCGGCTTCTGGTACGACAATCCTCAAGAGGAATGGGTGCTGCTACTCAGCGGCAAGGCCGGATTGACGCTGGAGGGCGCGGCAGATGAACATGTCATGCAGCCGGGCGCCTGGCTCCACATTCCTTCGCATTGCCGCCATCGGATTGAATGGACGGATGCATCGCAGCCTACAATCTGGCTGGCGATACATCATGACGTCGGTAACTAATCGTACTAGTCGTTCTTGATGACAATAGTAGGAAACTTACTGCTCATATCCTTCGCCTTTTCCGCAACCTTGATCGCCACCTTGCGCGCGATCTCTTTATAGATATGCGCTACCGGGCCGTCAGGTTCTGCCACCACAGTCGGCGTGCCGGAGTCGGTTTGCTGGCGGATCGACATCGTCAGCGGCAAGGCGCCGAGGAAATCAACACCGTATTCGCCGCACATCCTGGCGCCGCCGCCTTCACCGAAGATGGCTTCGGCGTGGCCGCAATTCGAGCAGATATGGGTACTCATGTTTTCGACGATGCCAAGGATCGGAATCCCGACCTTCTCGAACATTTTCAAACCCTTGCGGGCATCCAGCAAAGCGATGTCTTGTGGCGTAGTGACGATCACGGCGCCGGTGACCGGCACTTTTTGCGACAAGGTCAGCTGGATATCGCCGGTGCCCGGCGGCATGTCGACGATCAGGTAATCCAGATCGCGCCAATTGGTCTGCTCCAGCAACTGTTGCAAGGCCTGGGTGACGATCGGGCCGCGCCACACCATCGGCTCGTCCGGATCGACCATGAAGCCGATGCTGGAGACTTGCAAGCCGTGATTTTCCAGCGGCTCCATGGTTTTGCCATCCTTGGTTTCCGGACGGCCGCTGATCCCCATCATCATCGGTTGCGAAGGACCGTAGATATCGGCGTCGAGAATCCCGACCTGCGCACCTTCGGCCGCCAGCGCCAGGGCCAGGTTGACGGCGGTAGTCGATTTGCCGACGCCGCCCTTGCCGGACGCCACCGCAATGATGTTCTTGACGTTAGACATCAGCTTGACGCCACGCTGCACTGCGTGCGATTGTATTTTTGAATAGACATGAGGGCTGACCTTCCCTACCCCGTCCAGCGCGCCGACCGCAGCCGCGGCGGCATCCCCGATCAAGGCGAACTGGCTTTTGGCCGGATAGTCCAGCTCAACGTCAAATAACACCTCAGCGCCTTCCAGCCGGATATTCCTGGCCGACTTGCTACTGATCAGATCCTTGCCGGTATTCGGGTCGATCACACTGGACAACGCTGCCTTGACCGCTTCAATCGTGACGCTCATTACTTTTCCTCTGCAAGTTCTTTATAAGATGCGGCAAGTCTAAACCAAATCGCCGGTTTTCCGCTGGTGTCGCCCTGGTTCAAAACAGGATTAGGGTAAGGATCGATACAAGGATTAGAGCAAGGACTGCCCTGTCACTGCTAAAATCACTCTTTTATTCCAACCCGCAGCGCTTGTCGTTGCAAATTCATTGCCAAATGAGCATCACTTTGACTTCAACTCCTCGCCAGCTATTCGTTACTACCGCCCTGCCTTACGCCAACGCAGCGTTCCACATCGGTCACATCATGGAATATATCCAGGCCGACATCTGGGTCCGGTTCCAGCGAATGCAGGGCCACGAGGTCAATTTTGTGGGCGCTGACGATGCCCATGGCGCGCCGATCATGATCGCCGCCGAAAAAGCCGGCATCACGCCACAGGAATTCGTGGCGCAGATCGCTGCCGGCCGCAAACAATACCTGGATGGCTTCCATATCGCCTTCGATAACTGGCACTCGACCGACGGTCCGGAAAACCACGAACTGTCGCGCGATATCTATCGCAAGCTGAAAGCCGCCGGTTTCATCTCGACCAAAACCATCGAGCAATTCTTCGACCCGGTCAAGAACATGTTCCTGCCGGACCGCTACATCAAGGGCGAGTGCCCGAAATGCGGCGCCAAGGACCAGTACGGCGACTCCTGCGAAGTCTGCAGCTCGGTATATGCGCCGACCGACCTGAAGAATCCCTACTCGACCCTGACCGGCGCGACGCCGGTAATGAAATCGTCGGAGCACTTTTTCTTCAAGCTGTCCGATCCGCAATGCGTGGAATTCCTGCGCGGCTGGGCTTTGGGCAACGCCGATGGCAAACCGCGTTTGCAATCCGAAGTCGCCAACAAAGCCAAGGAATGGCTGGAAAGCGACGGCGGCATGGGCGACTGGGATATCAGCCGCGATGCACCTTATTTCGGGATCGAGATTCCGGATGAGCCGGGTAAGTATTTCTATGTCTGGCTAGATGCGCCGGTCGGCTACCTGGCTTCGCTGAAGAATTATTTCGGCAAGATCGGGCGCGACTACGATGCCTTCATGGCCGATCCGAAGACCGAGCAATATCACTTCATCGGCAAGGACATTACCTATTTCCATACGCTGTTCTGGCCAGCGATGCTGCACTTCTCCGGCTTGAAAGTCCCGAACAATGTGTTCGTGCATGGCTTCCTGACAGTTTCCGGGGAAAAAATGTCGAAATCGCGCGGCACCGGCATTTCGCCGCTGCGCTATCTCGAACTCGGCATGAATCCGGAATGGATGCGCTACTACATCGCGGCCAAGCTGAGCGCCAAAGTGGAAGATATCGATTTCAATCCGGAAGATTTTGTCGCGCGTGTGAATTCCGACCTGATCGGCAAGTACATCAACATCGCCAGCCGTGCCGCCGGTTTCATCGCCAAGAAATTCGATGGCAAGCTGAGCATGACCTGGGCTACCGACAGCGACCCATTCCTGGCCAGGTTACGCGCAGTTGCTGCCGATATCCAGGCGCTGTACGACGGCCGCGAATATGGCAAAGCCTTGCGCGCAGTGATGGAGCAGGCCGATCTCATCAACGCCTACGTCGACGCCAACAAGCCGTGGGAACTGGCCAAGGATCCAAGCAAGGAAGCAGCGCTGCATGAAGTCTGCAGCCGCTTGCTGGAAGCCTTCCGGATCCTCACAATTTACCTGAAACCGGTGTTGCCGGCGCTGGCGGCGCAGGTTGAAAATTTCCTGCAAATCCAGCCGCTGGTATGGTCCGATGTGACCCGGCCTTTAGCCGATGGTCATCGCATCAATGCCTACTCGCACCTGATGACACGGGTCGAGCCGAAGATGCTGGATGCCTTGTTCGATGCGCCGGTAGCGGCTGCAACGGCAACAGAAGTTGCGGGCGCAGAAGACAGCAGCGCCAGCGCAATTGAACCGCTGGCCGCCGAAATCAAGATCGACGATTTCGTGAAGGTTGATTTACGTATCGCCAAGATTGTCAATTGCGAGCATGTAGACGGTTCCGACAAATTGCTGCGACTGACGCTTGACGTCGGCGAAGGCCGCTTGCGCAATGTATTCTCCGGCATCAAGTCGTCCTACCAGCCGGAAGAGCTGATCGGCAAACTGACGGTGATGGTGGCTAACCTGGCGCCGCGCAAGATGAAGTTCGGCATTTCGGAAGGCATGGTGTTGGCTGCTTCGTCGGCTGACGAAAAGGCCAACCCCGGCATCTATGTGCTCAATCCGTGGCCAGGCGCAGAACCTGGCATGCGGGTCAGTTAATCAACTTAGCAACTTAAGCAACGCCAGATGAATCTTCAGGTCCGCGAAGCCAGCGCCGACGATGCCGCACTGATCGCCGACCTGACTCGTGCCTGCTGGGCCGAACGGGTCACCGCCAGCTCCAGCGGTCATCACGAACAAACGGAACGGGTACAACAAGACCTGCAACGCGGCGGTGGCTTCGTGCTGTCGCTGGATAACCGGCCGATCGGTTCGGTGCGCTGGCTACCGTCAGATACTGAAACCGAGGTTTGGGAAATCCTGCGCATGGGGGTGTTGCCGGCGTATCGTGGCCAGGGCTTATCGCAGCATTTGATGGAAGCACTGATTCATCGGGCACGCAGTGCCGATATTGACGAACTGCGGCTGGCGGTACACGCCGATCAGACCAGAGTGGTCGATTTGTATGCCGTGTTTGAATTCGAACTGGCGCCGGAACTTGAATATACCCGCGCCAATCCGCTGGAAGAACCGCCGCTGGTGATGCGGCGCTGGCTGAAACGCTAGCGTTCGTCACCGGCCTGAATCTCATATTTCGCTTGGCCGCATCACCCCCGAAGCAGAAATTGGCCACCTGCCAGGCACTGCCCCCTCCCCCAATTTTCCCTTTTGTACCGTGGCTACCTGCGATCATCACGGAGCAATTCGGACGAACAAGCTTAAGCTAATTCTTGAATGTCGGAATGCCCACAGATTCGGCGGGTATTCGCTTCCCTTCAGGAGTAAGCTGATTTTCATCAAACCAAGCTGATCCACCCCACACTTCCGACTCTGTTACTGCTCCGATTAATAACAGGTTGTTGAGAATCCAGTGATTACTGAGGAAACGATAATGATGAAGAGAATTGTGGTGATTGGTGCCGGCCATATGGGAACAGCAATTATTCTCGGTCTATTGCAGAAGCATTGCGCTGATCTGTGTGTTGTAGATCCAAGTGAGTCCCGCCGCAATATTTTGAATGAGCGACATGGCTTGAAAGTCGCCAAATCACCCGAAAATATCGGTGACGATGATATCGTGGTCTTAGCTATACCGCCACAGACATTCTCCACATTCGCAAAAGGCGCATATCTCAGATCCGACCGAACTGGTCTTGTGATATCAGTAATGGCTGGGGTGACTACAGCAACAATTTCAAACTTACTTGCGACAAACCAAGTTATTCGCGCGATACCAAACACGCCATCCGAAATCTTTCAGGGCATGACCGTATTTTGTGCATCCTCAAGTACCAATGCAAAGAATCTAGCGATAGCAGAAGATGTACTTCAATCGTTTGGAAAAACTCTAAGAGTCATGGATGAATCGCTTATCGATCACGCTACTGCTCTTTGTGGAGGAGGTCCTGCATTTGTCGCCTATTTCGCGAACGCTATGCAAGATTTCGCGATGCAGTCCGGCTTTAATCACACAGATGCTGCACTAATGGTTGGACAAGTATTAAGAGGAACGGCCGACTTACTCGACGTAACCGGAAAATCGGCGACACAAATCTGCAACGAAGTCATGACTCCGCAAGGAACCACTGAAAGAGGGATATTCCATTTTATGGAAAATAATCTAGAGCTTATCGTTAGGTCCGGCCTCGCAAAGTCCTCTGCTCGATCAAGAGAGCTTGGGCAGTTCTTTAACGTCAAAACTAGGGGGCAACATGCTAGGCCTAAATGATAAAAGCTGGTTGGTTGAAAAATTTTACGAAACACATTACTCACAGTTTGCAGAACGACCTCAAGACAGCAAAGAAAGACCACGCGCATACGACACTTATTTTGGTATGGGACGTAGCATCAGATTAATTGATGAAATTGGTGTTTTTAAAATAAGTCCTGCAGGATTAGCATTGGGAAATTACATCCTAAAAACACTACATGATGATGAATTGAAAGGGAAATGCCTTGATGTCGGTACGGGAAGCGGTGTGCTGGCCTTATTGTTACGCGACATGGGAGCAAAAAGTATCGTCGGCACGGATATTTCGGCTGCGGCAGTTAACCTTGCCATACGAAACGAAACTTTGAACTTTGGGAATAGGAAAATTTGCTTCACGGTCGGCGATTTCTTCTCCGCCCTACCAAATGAACTACAGAAATTCGACACCGTAATCTTCAATCCTCCTGGCTGGCGAACTCCCTCAGTGAACTTACTGGAATATTTGCTAGCAATAGACAATCCCGAGGAACTGGCCGTTTCAGCAATGTTTTATGGCGACGGGCTGCTGCTCAAATTTCTTCAGGAATTGCCATTCCATCTTAAAGAGAGCGGACGCGCAATTATTGGCCTGAATTCATTGGTGGGCATTAAGGATGTCTTGGGAAGATACCGAAACCAGCACTGTGACACCTGTCCTCTTCAATTTCGTTTGCTGGAACGCCATGCGTTCCCACTACTATTTTATTCAGAACACTGGAGAAAAATCGCACCTAGGCTACTAGAAGAATTTTCTCAATGGCGAGAACAACAGCGTGCTGCCTACAGTTTGGATAGCCAAGGGACTCTTTATTGGTCATACGAACTTGTCGAATGCATTTGGAATAAAAAACAGGCAGCGCGTGCCTATGGCTAACGGCACATCAGGCAACACCAGTGCTGCCAGCATAATTGCGGCAGCAATCGCCGGAATTGCAGCGAACGTTATTCTCGGTGCATCATCATTATTTTGGCGTGCACTCTCTGCAATTCCATCTGAAACACTACTAGGTTATCGCATTGTTGTGTCATTAGGCACTTTGATTCTTGCAATTATCGCTCATGGTAAATACAAGAAATTGACAACTATTATTTCCCCGAAAATAATCTCACATCATGCAATAGCAGCCTTGCTTGTCGCGATCAATTGGGGAGTATTCATTTGGGCCTCAATCAATGGGCATGTTTTGGAAAGCGGCATAGGGTATCTCATCGCACCTTTTGTTGCTATCGCTGTCGGGACCCTCGCATTTGGAGAGCGGATGAGTAATATTCGTCGGTTTGCGATCGCAGTGATCGTTGTCGGCGTGTTACTCCTGCTATTTCGAAGTGGCGAACTTAACCCAATGGTGTATCTCGTTATTGGTGTTACCTGGGGAGGATATGCTTATTTCAAAAAAACAACCCCGTTGGATCCATTTTCTGGGCTATTCATAGAAACCATCGTTCTTTCGCTCATTGTTTGTCTTCTTATCCCGTTATCGAGCCTTTCTTTCCAACTACCGCATTCGTTGCCTGCTACAACCATATTATTACTTACCGTAAGTGGTTTGGTATCCATCCTTCCACTATGGATGTTTTCCTTCGCGGCCAAGAAACTTGCGTTGTCTTCGATGGGGTTTTTTCAGTTTATTCTTCCGATAACACAGCTCGTTGTCGCTTTAGTTTTTTATCATCAACATCTATCTGGCAATACGTTAATTTGCTTTTCGCTCATTTTCGCGGCGTTGTTGCTCATAGTAGGTGAGTCTTTTCTTAGGAATGATCAGTTAGGCAAATTAAAATTTCGTTGGAGCAGAAAAAAATGAAAGACTATGATGTCATTGTCGTTGGATTGGGCATTATGGGCTCCTCAACGCTTTTTCATGCAGCCCGATCTGGAGCAAGTACATTGGGTATCGAGAGTTTTGGGCCAACACACCAGTTTGGCTCTTCTCACGGAGAAACCAGGATTTTTCGCCGCGCATATTGGGAGGGTGAAAAATATCTCCCGCTGTTGAACAGAGCTCATCAGCTATGGGCCGAATTACAAGCGACAACCGATGAAAAACTGATAGTTCCTACTGGCGGTATATTTATCGGTCCTCAGTCCACAGGTGTAGTTAAAGGGAGCAGGAATACAGCAAAAGCTGGTGCCATCGCCCATGAAGTACTAGATGCTACACAAATTCGAAGACGATTTCCGGCATTTCATATTCCGGACGGCATGGAGGCAATATACGAGCCGGGTGCATATATCATCATGGCAAACAAAGTGCGGTTACAAATGATCGATCTCGCCATTCAAAATGGCGCCGAAACACGCTTCGGGCGAATGGTTAAAAAAATAGAAAAATGCGATGGGTCTGTTTTATTGATAACAACCAATGATGGTGAAAAATTTCGGGCACGGTCCGTAGTAATTACGACTGGGCCTTGGATGGCCCGCGATCTTTTACCAGAGTTAAGTAATCATATTTCGTCAAAGAGAGTGCCCATATACTGGTTCGACAATCTGGATAAACACAAGCAAGATTTTACTAGCGACAACTTCCCTGTTTTCTTATATGAGCATCCCGACGGACATTTAATTTACGGCATTCCGGCCGGAGCGAGTTCGGAGCGAGGAGTCAAAATTGGCTTCCATAATCGGCAACATGTTCCTTGCACGCCAAACGATATCAAAAAAACCGTTTCGAAGCAGCATATCGCTGAGATGTCGCGATATATCAAGCAGCTCTTTCCTGGACTCAATCCGCACCCGATTGCGTCTCGCTCTTGTTTTTATACCATGAGCACAGATGAGAACTTCCTGATCGGGGCTTCGGAAAAATTCTCAAACATTTTTTTTGCATCTGCCTGCTCAGGTCATGGATTCAAATTTGGATCTGCAATTGGTGAATCTCTTGCGCTGTTAGCTCAAGGAAAGAGACCGCCAATTGACCTTTCCGCTTTTGCGGTGTCACGCTTCGATGTTAGTGGAAAATAAATTGAGCTTCCATGCACCGGTGCTATTGCAGCCCTAATGCCCGTACATCTGTGATACCGAAGTACCGGTCACCAGCCCGCTGGTGATATCCATGTGCACATTAAAGAAGGCCTGGCTGGCGTCGCTCTGGGTATAGCGCCAGTCCCACACTTCTTCGTTCTTCCGCTTGAACTGCACCACGGTACGTGGCCTGCCTAGCATCTGGCGCACTTCTTCCTTGCGCATGCCGACCTTGATCCTGGCGAAATTCTCTTCGGTCAGCACTTGCTTGTAATCACTCAGCTTGCCATCCTTGCCGATATAGAACACCCAGGTACGGGCGCCGGCTGGCCCTTTTGGATACTCCAGCGTGCGTTCGCCGTCTTCTTTTTCCCACACGGTATCCGGCTCGCCCATGGCGTTGCGGACATCGGCCTCTGACGATACCCCGCGATTCAGTTTTTCCAATCCGGCCTCCTGTACGAAATTACCGTTCTGGTCACAAGCGGCAATGAAAATTGGGACGATAAACGGGACAACCACAGTCAAAATTCTGCGTACCCAAGGGTTCATGCTGCCTCCTCTATCCGATAGTAGTCTAAGTATATCGTCATTTTGTTGCCACTTGGATATGTGACAATACCGGCATCCCAAGATGACAAACCGTTCGGACGGCCCGAAATAGCATAAAATAGCGCTTGATCCCAGCCCATTATCAAAGCACCCATGAAATTTTCCAAACAAATTAACGGTTATCAATCCGACATCACCAAATTCGTTGAGGAACTCAAGGAAAAGAATCCAAAGCTGGAAGAACAGCAGCTCGCCGGCCGCGCCCTGCTATGGGACAAGACCCCGATTGACCTGGACAGCCAGTTGCGCACCCAGGAATCGCGCGTCGATCAACAGCCCTATGTGTATCAAAACAATCACTAATTCACGATTCACTCGAGATCAGGTAACGATCAGATGAGCCAGAATTCGTCGGATGCTGCCGAACTGACACTAGAAGGCCAACCCGATTCGACACCGAATGTGATCGATGGCGTGGCTTTTGCGCGCCTGTACGGCGAGCCGCTGTTCCGCATGCCGACCGATCTCTACATTCCGCCGGATGCGCTGGAAGTCTTCCTGGAGGCATTCGAAGGCCCGCTCGACCTGCTGCTGTACCTGATCCGCAAGCAGAATTTCAATATCCTCGACATCCCGATGGCGCAAGTTACCTTGCAATATCTGGAATACGTCGATCAGATCCGCATCACCAACCTGGAACTGGCCGCCGAATATCTGCTGATGGCGGCCATGCTGATCGAAATCAAATCGCGCATGCTGCTGCCGGTCCGTAAAACCGACAGCGAAGAAGCCGAAGATCCGCGCGCAGAACTGGTGCGGCGCCTGCTGGAATACGAGCAGATGAAGCTGGCGGCGCGCGAGATCGACGCCCTGCCGCAACTTGGGCGCGATTATGTCCGCACCCAGATCTACATCGAACAAAGCATCGTCACGCGCTGGCCGGAAGTCAACCTGGACGATCTGCAAGCCGCCTGGGCCGATGTCATCAAGCGCGCCAAGCTGACCGCCCACCACACCATCAGCCGCGAAGAACTCTCGGTACGGGAACACATGACCGGAATTTTGCGGCGCCTGCAATCGTCGCGCTTTGTCGAGTTTGCCGAATTGTTCGATCCGTCACGCGGGGTACCGGTGCTGGTGGTGAATTTCATTGCCATGCTGGAGCTGGCAAAAGAAACGTTGATTGAAATCACCCAGGCCGAACCGTTCGCACCCATCTATGTACGGCTAGCCTACTCGCCCACTTACGCGGCCGCATAAGCGTCGGCTTTGTCAACGCACCAAACCAATGATGCGCCGCATCCCGAACTAAAATAACCGACCTCCGATTCAGACATGAAAATCATTTCCTCGATTGAAGAGCTACGCGATCAACTGCGCGGCCAACTGCGTACCGCTTTCGTCCCGACCATGGGCAATCTGCATGAAGGCCATCTGTCGCTGATGCGGCTGGCGAAGAAACATGGCGACCCTATCGTCGCCTCGATCTTCGTCAATCGCCTGCAGTTCGGCCCCAATGAAGATTTCGACAAGTATCCGCGCACTTTTGCCGCCGACGTCGCCAAGCTGGAAAAAGAAGGCGTCTACGTCCTGTTTGCACCTACCGAGAAAGACCTGTATCCGGAACCGCAGGAATTCCGCGTGCGCCCGCCTGACGATCTTGGCAACACGCTGGAAGGTGAATTCCGCCCGGGTTTCTTTACCGGCGTCACCACGGTTGTCCTCAAGCTGTTTTCCTGCGTCCAGCCAAGAGTCGCTGTATTCGGCAAGAAGGATTACCAACAGCTGATGATCGTGCGCAATATGGCAAAACAATTTGCCTTGCCAACTGAAATCATCGCCGCCGAAACCTGGCGCGCCGACGATGGCCTGGCGCTCTCTTCGCGTAATATGTATCTGTCTGAAGACGAACGCGCGGAAGCGCCGAGCCTGTTCAAGACGCTCAACCAGGTGGCCGATGAAGTACGCGCCGGCCATCTCGATATTTTCGAACTGGAAAAACAGGCGATGGCGCAACTTGGCAGCCGCGGCTGGAAGCCGGATTACATCTCGATCCGCAAACGCAGCGATCTGCAGGCACCCGCAGCGGGCGATCTGGCGCAAGGCGAAAAACTGGTGGTGCTGGCCGCCGCCAAGCTGGGCACCACGCGCCTGATCGACAATCTGGAAATCTGAACCTGGATGCTACCGTGCAGCGGCCGCAACAGCACTATCACGACGGGCTAACACGCCTCAGACTAGCACGCATCTGGCTGGCAACGGCCGCAATGGCTGTGTTGGCTTCGTGCGCCGCTATCGCGAATGCCCAGGGCATCACTGTGCACGACGATGCCCAGCATAAGGTGGTGCTGGCGCAGCCCGCGCACCGCATCGTCAGCCTGGCGCCGCACGCGACCGAGTTGCTGTTTGCCGCCGGCGCCGGTGCTTATGTGATCGGCGTCAGCGACTATAGCGACTACCCTCCTGCCGCCAAACAAATACTTTCCGTCGGTAGCAGCAGCGCATTGGATATCGAACGCATTGTTTCCCTCAAACCGGATTTGGTAGTAGCCTGGAGCAGCGGCAACTCAGCCAGCCAGATTGCCACGTTGCGTGCTATCGGCATTCCGGTTTTTGAAAGCGAACCTCGACAGCTGGACGCCGTCGCTTCGTCCCTGGTACGGCTATCCCAACTGGCCGGCACCGAAGATAGCGGCATGGCGGCCGCCGCTGCTTTCAAGGCTCGCCTGGCACAACTAGATGCGACCTATCGGCAACGCCCGACGGTGCGGGTGTTTTATCAGATATGGAAAAAACCGCTGATGACGCTCAATGACAGCCATATGGTGACAAGCGTGATCCGTTTGTGCGGCGGTGAAAATGTGTTCGGCAAGCTGCCGCAACTGGCGCCGACCGTCAGCACGGAAGCGGTGTTGCAAGCCAATCCGGAAGTGATCTTTGCAGCCGACGGCGGCAGTTCACCCAGCACCAGCTGGCGACGCTTTCCCCAGCTCGCCGCAGTGGCCGGCAACAATCTGTTTACCCTGACTCCCAACTGGATGAGCCGCCCCGGGCCGCGCATCCTGGATGGCGCCGCCGAGCTATGCGAGAAACTCGATCTGGCACGTAGCCGCCGTCAGTAGTTTTTTGGCCGCCCCTCTGCCCTTTGATAAAGAAAACCCTCAGGACACTCCAGCAATCGGCATGAACAAGCGCCGAGAACCGTTTTCCACCACTTCAAACGGGCACGAAAATGCGGCCTGCAAAATCTCAGGCTGCAGCACGCTATCCGTACTGCCCTGCCACACCTGGCCATCCCCCAGCAACAGCACATGGCTGGCATAACGCTCCACCAGATTGATATCGTGACAGGCGGCGACCACTGCCTTTTGCGGTGGCAGGTGGCGCAATAACTCCATCACGACGATTTGCGCCGCGGCGTCCTGATGGGCGGTAGGTTCATCCAGCATGAATAACAACGGGTCTTGCGTCAGCAAGGTAGCCAACGCCACCCGTTGCCGCTCGCCACCCGACAGGTGCATCACGTCGTGGGCACTGAAGGCAGCCATCCTGACCTGCTCCAACGCCCGCATTGCCAGCGCCCGGTCTTCTTCCATATCCCAACCAAAACCGAATTGATACGGATGGCGTCCAGCGATCACCGCCGCCAGCACGCTGCTGGAAAACGCATCGGCCTGCTGCTGCGCCAGCAATCCGCGCAAACGCGCCAGTTGCTGTGCCGAAGCAGATTGGATATCCTCGCCCTGAATCAGCACACGGCCGCCAGCCGGTCGGTTCAATCCGGCCAGCGTATGTAGTAAAGTGGTTTTCCCGATGCCGTTACGACCGAGCACACACCAGAACTGACCCGGCGCGACTTGCCAGTCAAGCCGGCTGCACAGGACTTTGTGGCCGACACTGACGCTCAATTGTTCTGTGCTCAATAATTTTTCAGCGTTCATGGCCGGTTCCTCAAGCCTTGCTGCGCGATAGCAGCCACAGGAATACCGGCACGCCGACCAGAGCCGTAATCACGCCAACCGGCAACTGGGTCGGCGCCACTACGGTGCGCGCCACCAGATCCGCCAGCACCAGCGCAGCACCGCCGACCAGCGCACTGGCAGGCAGCAAGATTCGCTGGTCATTACCGACCAGCAGGCGTATCGCATGCGGCACCACCAGACCGATAAAACCAATCGTGCCGGCCACTGTAACCGCTGCTGCAGTGGCCAGTGAAGCCGCACACAAAGTCAGCAGCCGCAAACGCAGCACCGGCACCCCGAGCAACTGCGCAAAACCTTCACCCCGCGCCAACAGATTCAACTGTCGGGCGTTCAATACGCTCCATACCAGGATCAACAGCAGTAGCACAGCCGCCGGCAATAGCAGGCGAGCGTCTTCCAGATCGCCCATCAACCAGAACAGCATGCCGCGCAACTGGCCATCAGGCGCCAGAGTCAGCACCAGCGTCACGATCGCACCAAAGCCGGCGGCGATCATCACACCGGTCAATATCAGGCGATGACCGCTATGCTGGGCAACACCGGGCAGACGCCGCAGAGCCTGCTGCGCCAGTCCGAACAACAGCAATACCGCCAGCCCGGCGCCGAGCGCCGCGCCCAATGCAGCGGCAACATCACCCATGAAACCGAAGTGGCTAGCGATTAATAAAGCGGATAAAGCGCCGGCAGCGGAGCCGCCGGACAAACCCAGCACATAAGGATCGGCCAGGGGATTGCGCAACAATACCTGCATCAAGGCCCCCGCCAACGCCAGCAAGCCGCCAACCACGAATGCGGTCAACGCACGTGGTAAGCGCAAGGAAAGATAAATCTGATCGGCTGCCAGGCCACAACCACTGCTGCCACAAGACACCGCGAGCGCCAGCGCCAATGCTGCGAATAACGCTAAGCAGCACAAGATGGCGATGGCACGGCGCAGAGTGGTGAGGCTAGTCAATGGTGTGGGCGATTCGTTGGTTGGTCGGCCGATTAGCCGCTTATTGCTGCCAATTTACACCAACAAATACTCCGCGTGATGGCTGGTTATAACCATAAGCGGTTTGATAGTCACGATTGAACAGATTATCGATACGGCCAAACAACGATATTTCCTTGTTCAACTGATAGCGCGCATTGGCGTTGGTCAGCCAATAGGGAGCCAGTGTTGGATTGCCGGGAATATCGGTACGGCTGTCGGTGTATTGGACATCGGTGCCGATGCGCCAGGCGCCGAAGCTTTTGGCAGCACCGAGCGAACCCAGGGTTTTAGCGCGACGTACCAAGGTTTTATCGGTCGATTCGTCCTTCGGATCCTGCAAAGTCAAACTGGCGCGCCAGTCGATATCCAACAAGGTGGTGCTGGCGCTCAACTCCAGGCCCTGGTTCTTGGCCCGCGCAATATTGATGGTTTGAAAGGTAACCGGATCGTAGCCGAACTGGTCGCGCGTACGGGTATCGAACAGCGTAGCGCGTAACAAGGTAGCGCCGGCTGCGTACTGTACGCCCAGCTCGTAGGATTTCGAACGTTCCGCTTTCAGATTGACGTTGCCGTACAACGGGTCGAACAATTGTACCGGCGTCGGCGCATTGAACGCAGTCGACGCATTGGCGATCAGCTTGACGCTGTCGGTCAGCGCATAGCCATAACCGAGGTAACCGGTATTGTCAGAACCCGAACCGCCGACATCGTCGTGCCGCACATTCAGTTGCAACTGATGCGCGCCGATCTTGCCGTT
Organism: Collimonas sp. OK307; assembly: GCF_900113705.1. Lineage (GTDB taxonomy): Bacteria > Pseudomonadota > Gammaproteobacteria > Burkholderiales > Burkholderiaceae_D > Collimonas. Next base: position 37,823 of record NZ_FOQI01000013.1, read on the forward strand.
TACCCCGGCGTACACGCTGGAAGTAGAACGCGAGAAGCTATTGCTGCTGTTGCCATAGCTGCTGCTGGAGTTGACCTCGGCTTTTTCACGGCCGGCGTCAACACCGGCATTCGCCACCCACTGTGGCGCCAAACGCAACTCGTTGGCCCATTGCAGCAGGTTTTGCGTGCTCTTGTAGCCGTTGCTGCTGTTGCCGAAGATGCTCAGGTCGTCCAGGTTGTCGCGGTTGATGTTTTGCGACAATGTCAGGGTTGAGGTCCAGTCCTGGGTAAAGCTGTTTTTCGAGAATACCGCAATCGACTGGCTCTTCGAATGGCCGTTGTTCCGATCGGTCGGCGTGCCATACGCATCGTCGAAAGTGTACTTGGAATCGTTGGCGTACACGCGAGCACCGATCGCATTGCCCTTGCGCCATTCCTGCGATACCGAACCCGAGACGCTGGTATTGCCGTCGCCATTGCGGTCCGGATTGACGTTCGGACTCTGCAATGGATTCTGCGCCGAGAATCCATCCGTCTTGAAGCGTGTCAACGACAGCGCGTAGCTGGTATCGCCGCTCTTGCCGTTGACGCCGACATTACCCTGGTAAGTGCCGCGCGAGCCCGCCTCGACCGAAGCGTTGAACGCCGGTGCGCCAGTGCCGCGTTTGGTGAAAATCTGCACTACCCCGCCGATGGCGCCGGAACCGTAGATGGCCGAGACGTTGCCGCGCACGATTTCGATATGGTCGATCTGGTTCGGCAAGATATTCTCAAGCGCCGGCAACCCGAACGAAGCCTGACGCCGGAGCGGCACGCCGTCGATCATGATCAGGGTTTCCGAGGGATTCGCGCCGCGCATGAACAAGGAAGCCTGTTGGCCGGGGCCGCCGACGCGGGTGATCTGGATGCCGGCTTCGCGTTCCAGCAATGCCGGCAGATCCGGTGCCTGCGAATTGCGGATGTCTTCGGCGCTGATCACCGTAGTGTGCGGCAACGCATCGGTTTGCGGTTGCGCGATACGGGCAGCGGTGACTACCACTGGCACCAGAGGCTGGTCCTGCGTAGTTTGCGCCGATACAGCAGCAGTTGAGAGGATAGCTGAAGCAAGCGCGAGCGGCTTCAAGGTCGCGCCGCAGCGGCGTGATAAAGATAATGTCATGATTGGATACGATAAGAGTCCCCGGCCTGCTTCCCCGCAAGCCCGGTTACAACAGTAGTAGCGAACAAACACGGTGTGCTTATTCCTTACTCCCCCTGATCTGGCCGGTATCCGGGCTAACAAGTCGGAGCGTATGACCTTCCCATGTCAAGCTCAAACAAAAGCTGAAACACAGTGGTAGAAGATACGCCCTGTCGCCATGCCAAAATCAAAGTATGAATTCAACCGGCGACGCTTGTTTTACCGTTGCGGGGGCAGCACACGTTGGCCGGCACTCTTGTAGAGTCGCCTGGCGCCGTGTTTCCCGTTTAACTGCGGACATGGACATGTCCGCGTGCACCAAAACCCCGCCATTGTACGGCCCACGCCGGTTTGCAGCAATTGCCGCATGCGTTTAGGGCCTGTTAGCAGCTAATTTGGGAGTGCGAACGCGCGGCAGGCGTTGCGTGCCTAGGCGCAGCGACGCGCCGTAGCGGTACTACGGCAAGGAGTTGCAACAACGGCATGTAACGCCTGCAGCCGTTCCCGGAGGGTTCAAACCAAAACGTGCGCTGGCCGCGTTGCATGGCTTGCCACCACACGTTTTGGTTTGAACGCATCTCCCAAATTAGCTGCTAACAGGCCCTAGGCCTTACACTGTGGTTAAATTCGCATTCCCGCGGTACAAAGCGGCCACCATGTCGGACTGCGTCACCATGCCGACCAGGCGCCGCTGATCATCGACAATCGGGATGTGGTGGATACCGGAATCGGACAAAGGCTGCACCAGTTCCACGATATGCGCATCTTCCAGCGCGCTCTGCACCGTGGCGGTCATGATCTGACCGACTACTTCCGGCTTGTCGGAATGGGTATTGGTGGTGCGTCGGATGAACTGTTTGAGTTTATGGTCAAAACCGGTGTACACCTGCAAATTCACCTGACGCATGAAATCGGTCTGGGTGATGATGCCGATCAGGCGCCGCGCCGAATTAATCACCGGCAGCGCTTTGATGCGATGCTTCAATAGCAACGCCCATGCATCTTCCAGCGAAGTACCGTATTCAACGCTGACGACATCGCGCGACATGATGTCCGCACAGGTAATCGCCCCGAAACGGCGTTGGTAGGCGTGCAACTCCGTTTGCAGGATCAGGTCTTCCAGGTCATCCCGGCTGACATCGAGCACCTGATTGTATTGGTGCAATACATAATCCAGGTCTTCCTGCGTAAAACCGATGCGCCTGCCGCTGGGCTGGTCTTTGGTCTGATGCAATTTGCCGAGATCGGCATGCGCGACATGCGGATAGCGGCGGCGGGTAGCGTTATTGAACAACAGCGCTACCGCCAGCAGCAAAAAGGAATTCAACAACACCGGCGTCAGCACGAAATGAAAACCCTGGCTGGTCACCGCCGGGCCACCCAGCACGGCGGTCAGCGCCACTGCTCCGCTAGGCGGATGCAGGCAACGCAAGGCGAACATGGCGCCGATAGCAGCGGAAACCGCAATCGCCGGCGCAAACACAGGATCCGGAATCCAGCGCGCGCAGCTGACGCCAATCACGGCCGCCACCAGGTTGCCGCCGATGATCGACCACGGCTGTGCGAGCGGGCTGGCCGGTACGCCGAACAACAACACGGCAGAAGCACCCATCGGCGCAATCAGCAACGGCAACGGCGCACTCGAACCAAGCGCCCAGTGGCTCACCAGCCCTGTCAAAAAAATCCCTAACAAGGCGCCGCAGCAGGCACGCATGCGTTCGGTGGCGTTGACCATTACCGGTCCGGGGATAAAACCGCGCAACCACAACCGGAGCAAATTCATCTTCTTTACTTTCGATTTTATTATTGCCCGCGGCCTGTCAGCCGCCGTAAGCATAGGTAAATTTATTATTCACGATCCTGCCCATCACGCGTGAACGCTGGTCCAGACCGACGTGATCTTTAGGATTCATGTTGACCACTCCTTGCGGGATGGTCAGGTCATGCGTGTTTTCCAGTGCACTCCGCAGCGCTATGCGGAATTGCTTGCTGCCAGGCTGGGCTGACTTGAGCGCTTGCGGCACCGCATTGGCGATCAGCATGTAAGCGCCCCAGGCATCCGCGGCAAACTGGGTCACGGTGTCAACGCCATAGGCGGATTCATAGCGGCTGGTGAATGCCAGCGCGGTTTTCCTGACTAGATTCGATAACGGCAATTGTTTAGCCACCACCGCCGGCCCGGTCGGGAAGAAAGTACCCTCGACGTCCTTGCCGCCAACTTTCAGGAAATCCGCCGTGGCGATGCCGTGGGTCTGATAAATGCGGCCCTTGTAGCCGCGCTCGGCCAAGGTTTTTTGCGGCAATACCGCCGGCGTCGCAGAAGCGGCGATCAGTACCGCATCCGGTTGCGCCGACATGATCTTGAGCACCTGCCCGGTGACGCTGGTGTCGTTGCGGTTGTAGCGTTCGCTGGCGACGACCTTGATTTTCCTGAGTTCAGCCAATCGTGAAAATTCGCGCCACCAGCTATCCCCGTAAGCATCCGCAAAGCCGATGAACGCTACCGTCTTGATGCCATTGTCAGCCATGTGCTGGGTCAGGATGGTCGCCATATGCGAATCGTTTTGCGGCAACTTGAAGACCCAGGCGCGCCTGGCATCTTGCGGTTCGACGATAGAGGCCGATGCCGCCAGCGCCAGCAACGGCGTTTCTGCCTCGGACACCACGTCCAGCAGCGCCAGTGCGGCAGGTGTTGTATTCGGCCCCACAATCAGGTCGACTTTTTCTTCATTGATCAGCTTGCGCGCATTGCGCACCGCGTTGGTCGGATCGGAAGCGTCGTCCAGGATGATGTACTCGACCTTCTGCCCGGCGATCTCTTTCGGCCATAGCAGGATGGCATTTTTTGTCGACGCGCCAATCGCTGCCGCCGGCCCGGTTACCGCGATATCTACGCCTATCCGGATTTGCGCCAGGGCCGGGCCGCCGCACATGGAGAGAGCAACGGTGACCGGGAACAGATAACAGCGTGTAATTTTGTGCATCGAATATCAATCCTGTTGGTATGACATGGGGAGATTTCCACAAGGACAGGATTCTACTGGATTGTGACAAACAGCAAGCGGCAACGCGGCTCCGAGGTTACATCGCTCATGCGATTTTAACCATCAAGGCCGAGCCGTTCATTGACCCAGAGCAAGAACTGCATTTTTTGCATTACAGCAAGATAACTCGCGGAAAACCGGGCTGCCTTTGAAACAAATCTTGATTTTTCCAATAATTCATATGATGATATGGTCACATTATGATAAAAATATGCCGTTAAGTAGGCCTAATAAGAAAGCACTGGAAGAGACAAAATGTTCAATAAACTGAATGCCAATCGGACTTCCTTGAGCGATACCGTCGCCCAGGAATTGCTGAAAAAGATAGAAACCGGCGAATTCGGCCCAGGTGCAAAACTGCCCACAGAACCCGCCTTATCCGAGCAATTCGGCGTCAGCCGCACCGTGGTGCGTGAAGCAATTTCCCGTTTGAAGAATGAAGGCGCGGTCGAACCACGCCAGGGCAGCGGCGTCTACGTCAGCCAGCAAGGTCATTTGCGACCGTTGCGGATCCAGTTCGACCAGGCTTCGTCGGCCGATGCCGTATTGCAGATTGTCGAACTGCGGCGCGCCATCGACGCTGAAGTGGCGGCGCTGGCAGCTACCCGCCGCACTCCGCGTCAGCTGAAAGCCATCGAAAGCGCACTGAAAGGCATCGCCGCCGATGTCGATGCTGGCGGCGACGGCGTGCTGGCCGATGTCATGTTCCATCGCAGCATCGCCGAAGCCACCGGCAATCCATTCCTGCTGCAAACCTTGGCTTTCCTGAGCCAGTACCTGGAAGCCGCCACCGCCGTCACCCGCAGCAACGAAGCCAGGCGCGACGATTTTATGCGTCAGGTTTATGAAGAACACGCTGCTATCGCCGCTGCCATCGCCGCCGGCGACGCTCTCGCCGCGCGTAATGCGGCACAAAACCATATGTTCAATGCGGCGCGGCGTTTGTCGCAAGGCGCTGTCGTCGCCAAAACTTCGCAAAAAACTTCGCAGAAAACCAAGAGCACCGCAAAAATTAGCTAATCAGGATCAAACAATGACTATCAAAGTAGGTGTAATCGGCCTTGGCGCCATGGGCTTGGGCGTTGCCCGTTCTTTACTGCGGGCCGGCTTGCGCACGCATGCATGCGATGTTCGCCCGGAAGTTTTGCAACAGTTTGCCAGCGAAGGCGGCATCGCTTGCAACACCCCGGCCGAACTCGGCGCGCAATGTGAAGTGGTGATTACTGTGGTCGTCAACGCCGTACAAACCGAACAGGTGCTGTTCGGCGAACAAGGCGCTGCGCCTGCCATGCGTCCCGGCAGCCTGGTGATCGCCAGCGCTACCGTGGCGCCGGAATATGCTGTCAAGCTTGGTGAGCGCCTGGCGGCACAACAGCTGCTGTTTCTCGATGCACCGCTGTCGGGCGGCGCGGCGCGCGCGGCGTCCGGCGAAATGACCATGATGACTTCCGGCCCGGCCGCAGCGTACGCCAAGGGTGAAGCAGTGCTGGCGGCGATCGCCGGCAAGGTCTACCGGTTGGGCGAAGCGCACGGCATCGGTTCCAAGGTAAAAATCATCAACCAGTTGCTGGCCGGCGTGCATATCGCTGCCGCGGCGGAAGCGATGGCGTTGGGCTTGCGCGAAGGCGTGGATGCCGATTCGCTGTACGAAGTAATCACCAACAGCGCCGGTAATTCATGGATGTTTGAGAATCGTGTGCCGCATATCCTGAAAGCTGATTACACACCGCTGTCGGCAGTCGATATTTTCGTCAAGGATTTGGGCCTGGTGCTGGATACCGCACGTGCCAGCAAATTTCCACTTCCGCTGTCAGCTGCTGCGCACCAGATGTTCATGATGGCGTCCACTGCCGGCCATGGCGGCGAGGACGATTCCGCGGTGATCAAGATTTTCCCCGGAATCACATTACCGACGGCGCAGGAGTAACCCATGTCAGCACAACAGAACACCACAACGCGTCCCCTGCTCGGCTGCATCGCCGATGACTTTACCGGCGCTACCGACCTTGCCAACATGCTGGTGCGTGAAGGCATGCGTACGGTGCAAACCATTGGCGTGCCAAACAGCGCGCCGCAAGAAGTGGACGCCATCGTGGTAGCGCTAAAGTCGCGCACGGTTCCGGCCGCAGAAGCCGTCGCTGATTCTCTGACGGCACTAAGCTGGCTGCAGCAACAAGGTTGCCGTCAGTTCTTTTTCAAATACTGTTCTACTTTCGACTCTACCGCGCAAGGCAATATCGGCCCGGTTGCCGATGCGCTGCTGCAGGCTCTGGGCAGCGATTTCACGATCGCCTGCCCGGTGTTCCCGGAAACCGGACGCACCCTGTACCGCGGCCATCTGTTTATCCAAGACCAGTTGCTCAATGAATCGGGGATGCAAAACCATCCATTGACACCAATGACAGACCCGAACCTGGTGCGCGTGTTGCAACAGCAAACCGATTCCAAAGTTGGATTGATCGGTTACCCGACTGTGTCCCAAGGCGCCGACCAGATTCGCGCAGGATTTGATGTGCTACGCCAGCAAGGCGTGCGGATGGCGATTGTCGACGCCCTGGAAAACCAGGACCTGTACGCCATCGGCGCTGCCTGCGCCGACTTGCCGCTGGTCACCGGTGGCTCCGGCATTGCGCTTGGCCTGCCCGGCAATTTCGTGCGCGCAGGTTTGCTCAATCCGCAGCAAGGCGCAAAAGCCAGCGAGCTGCCAACGGTCGACGGCTTGTCGGTAGTCCTTGCCGGCAGCGCGTCAAAAGCCACCAATGCGCAGGTAAGCGCATGGATTGAAGCCAATCGCCCGGCGTTCCGCATCGATCCGCTGGCGCTAGCCGCTGGCGAACCGGTGGTAGCGCTAGCATTGGCTTTCGCCAAACAGCATCTGAATCAGCAGCCCGCATTGATCTACGCCACCACCACGCCGGAACAAGTGAAGCAGGTGCAAGCCAAGCTCGGCGTCGAGCGCGCCGGTTTGCTGATCGAGCAGGCGCTAGCCGACATCGCGGCGGCCTTGCTGGCCAGCGGCGTGCGGCGCTTTGTGATTGCCGGTGGCGAAACTTCCGGCGCCGTGGTCAAGGCGCTGGGTGTGCATGCCTTGCGCATCGGCGCCCAAATCGATCCGGGTGTGCCGACGACAGCGTCGATCGGCGCTATGCCATTGGCATTGGCGCTGAAATCGGGCAATTTCGGCAGTGTCGATTTCTTTGAAAAAGCGTTGCAGAAACTTGGGGAGACTCGCCTATGACCAGCACAACCACGCTCAAGGAACAGGCGCTGCGGGAAGAAATCTGCGAGATCGGCGCCAGCCTGTATCAACGTAATTACACGGTCGGTGCGGCGGGAAACATCAGCGCCCGCCTGGATGATGGCTGGCTGATCACACCGACCGACGCCTGCCTCGGCCGACTCGCGCCGGCGCAGATCGCCAAGGTCGACCTGAACGGCCAGTGGATCAGCGGCGGCAAGCCGTCGAAGACGCTGACCTTGCATCGCGCAGTCTACGACAACAATCCGCTGATGCAGGCCGTGGTGCATACCCATTCGACTAATCTGGTCGCGCTCACGCTAGCCGGCGTCTGGCGTGACAGTGCTGTGCTGCCGCCGATCACGCCGTATCAGGTGATGAAGGTCGGCCGCATTCCGCTGATCCCTTACTGCCGCCCCGGTGCTCCGCAGGTAGCGGAGCAAGTCAAATTGCTGGCAACCACCGTGCGTGGCGTATTGCTGGAACGGTTGGGGCCGGTGGTGTGGCATGAAAGTATTTCGCAAGCGGCATTCGCTCTGGAAGAGCTGGAAGAAACGGCACGTTTGTGGCTGATGTCGGGAAATAAACCGGAGCCGCTGAGTGCGGAGGCTCTGGATGAGTTGTATCGGGTATTTGGAGCGCGCTGGTAAGTTTCAATAAATAGAAACATCCGGATTTAAACATTAAACTGGTGGAGATAAGATGTCTGCAATAATCGAAAAAAAAGGCGCGCGGGCTAATGCTAGCCTGCCGGCTGAACAAGCCGAAAATCTGTACAAGAAAGTATTCTGGCGCTTTGTGCCATTCATCATGCTGTGTTACGTGGTGGCTTACCTGGACCGCGTCAACGTCGGCTTTGCCAAGCTGCAGATGTCGCAAGACCTGGGCTTCAGCGAAACCGTTTTCGGCCTCGGCGCCGGCATATTCTTCCTCGGCTATTTCCTGTTTGAGTTGCCTAGCAACCTGCTCATGAACAAGGTCGGCGCCAAGCTGTGGATCGCCCGCATCATGATTACCTGGGGCATCCTGTCGGCTTGCTTTGCCTGGGTCCAGACACCGACTCAATTCTATGTCCTGCGCTTCTTGCTGGGCCTGGCTGAAGCCGGCTTTTATCCCGGCATCATTCTCTACCTGACCTACTGGTTTCCTTCGCATCGGCGGGCCAAGGTGGTTGCTACTTTCATGGCAGCGATCCCGATCGCCGGTATTTTCGGCAATCCTTTGTCGGGCTGGATCATGCAAGACTTCCACGGCTCCAGCGGCTGGCACGGCTGGCAATGGATGTTCATGATCGAAGCGATTCCGGCGGTCCTGGTCGGCATCGCGGTATTTTTTGTGATGGACAACAACATTCGCAAGGCAAAGTGGCTGACTGAAACCGAGAAAGATTTCCTGGAAGCCGAAATCCGCGCCGACCAGAAAGACATGCACAGCCCGAAAACCACCGCAGCCGTATTCAAGGATATCCGTATCTGGCATATGTGCCTGATCTACTTTTGCATCGTCATGGGCCAATACGGCCTGACGTTCTGGTTGCCGACGCTGGTCAAGGCATCTGGCGTGGTCGGCGATCTGAAGATCGGCCTGATCAGTGCGATTCCTTTCCTGTGCGCGGTGTTCGCCATGATCCTGATCGGCCGACGCTCCGACCGCATGCGTGAGCGGCGCTGGCATCTGATCGTGCCGGCCTTGCTGGGCGCTGTAGGTTTCGTGGTATCCGCTCTTGCTGCTGACAATACCGTGATTGCAATTGCCTTCCTGTCGCTCGCAGCGATGGGCGTATTGACCTGCTCGCCATTGTTCTGGTCGCTGCCGACTGCCTTCTTGTCTGGTACTGGCGCAGCCGCCGGTATCGCGGTGATCAACTCGGTCGGCAACCTGGCCGGTTTCGTCAGCCCGTTCATGGTCGGCTGGCTGAAAGATACTACGCATAACAACCAGACCGGCATGTTCATGCTGGCTGGGATGCTGGTGATAGGCGCGATTGCGATTTTAAAAACGCCGCCCAAGATGGTCAATCGTTAAGATTGCTGTTCATCGTAGGATGGGCACGTGTTGCCCACCCTGCGCATTATTTTCTGGAGTGTTGAAATGCCACGCTTTGCCGCCAATCTGACCATGATGTACAACGAGCATGCTTTCCTCGACCGTTTTTCGGCTGCGGCCAAGGACGGTTTCAAGGGCGTGGAATTTCTGTTTCCGTATGAGTATGCAGCCGCCGATCTGCAGAAAAGATTGCAGGACAACGGCTTGACGCAGGCGCTGTTCAACGCCCCGCCGGGCGACTGGGCCGCCGGCGAACGCGGCATTGCTTCTTTGCCGGGACGTGAAGATGAATTCAAACGCAGCGTAGCCACCGGCCTGGAATATGCGCAGGTACTCGGCAATAACAAATTGCATGTGATGGCCGGATTGATCCAGCCGCAGCAGGATCGCGCCCGCCATCGCGCCGTGTATCTGGAAAACCTGGCCTATGCCGCCGCTGAAGCAGCCGCGCATGGCGTCACGATTGTGATTGAACCGATCAATACACGCGACATCCCCGGCTTCTTCCTGAATCGCCAGGACGATGCGCAGGCAATCTGCGCCGAGGTCGGCGCCCGCAACCTGCAAGTCCAGTTCGACCTGTATCACTGTCAGATCGTCGAAGGGGACCTGGCAGTCAAACTCAAGCGCGACATGGTGCGGCCGCAAGCCGGCATCGGTCATATCCAGATTGCCGGCGTGCCCGAGCGGCATGAACCGGACATCGGCGAAATCAATTATCCGTATCTGTTCGAACTGATCGATGCGCTCGGTTATCAAGGCTGGATCGGCTGCGAATACCGGCCGCGCGGCGCCACTTCAGAAGGTCTGGGCTGGCTCCAGCAGTGGCTATAACTGTGGCCGTAACCCACATTCAATAAGGAACTATCATGCAAGTAGTCATCACCGGCGGCGCCGGATTCTTAGGCCAGCGCCTGGCGCGCAGCCTGCTCAAGCAAGGCAGCTTGCCGGACCGCAGCGGCCAACTGCAAACCATCAGCAAGATCATCCTGGTCGACGTAGTCGCCGCCACCGGTTTCGACGACGCGCGGATTGAACAAGTTACCGGCGACATCACCGACAGCGCTTTGCTGGAACGCGTGATCACGTCGCAAACGGCTGCCATCTTTCACCTGGCGGCAATTGTCAGCGGCCAGGCCGAAGCGGATTTCGATCTCGGAATGCGTATCAACCTCGATGCTTCGCGCTTGTTGCTGGAACGCTGCCGCGCCTGCGGCCATGTGCCGCGCGTTATCTTCACCAGCTCGGTGGCGGTATTTGGCGGTGTATTGCCAGCCGTGGTGCAAGACAACACTGCACTCAATCCGCAATCTTCCTACGGCACGCAAAAAGCGATTGCCGAATTACTGCTCAACGACTTCAGCCGCAAAGGTTTTGTCGACGGCCGCGTATTGCGTTTACCGACCATCAGCGTGCGTCCCGGCAAACCCAACCAGGCTGCCTCGTCTTTCGCCAGCGGCATCATCCGCGAACCGCTCAACGGCCAGCCTGCCATTTGCCCGGTAGCGCCGGATACGCGTTTGTGGCTGCTGTCGCCACGCAAGGTGATCGCCAGCCTGATCCATGGTTATACGTTGTCGGCCGAGGCATTGGGCAAGAGCCGCACGATCAACCTGCCTGGGATCTCTGTCACCGTTGCCGAAATGGTTGCGGCGCTGGAGCGGGTCGCCGGCCAGCTGGTGGCGGCACGGGTTGGATGGGTTCACGATCCGGTGATCGACCGCATCATCTCAAGCTGGCCGGGTGCCTGGGACGCCAGCCGCGCGGAGACGCTGGGTTTCGTCGGCGATGCCGATTTCGATGACATCGTCCGTGCCTATATCGAGGATGATTTGCCTGCCGTGTAAGCGCATAGCCGTCGGTTGCGGTGCATCGACAAGCTTGCACATGTTTTTTTGATATGTGCAAGTCAAACCCTATCTTGTGAGCCATATGGCGGCGGTACGGTAAGATTGTCACTTTATGACTTTTGCCTAGCCGACATGAAGACCAGCTTTTTTCAGCTCATAACGCGCTTGCTAACTGGCTTGCTGTTTAGCCTGCTGCTCGCCGGCACCGCTTATGCGGCAGCAGCCGCCGGCAGCAACGCTAGCAATAGCGCTGGTAATAGCGCTGGTAATAGCGCTGGTAATAGCGCCAGCACACCACCGGCCGCGGCACCAGCACCATCTGCACTGGATTCCCTGTCCAAGGTATTACAAAGCAATCCAGCCACCGGTAGCCTTGTAGCCACCCTGATCCAGGCAGAACAGCAAAACAGCAAAACATCACCGTCACAAAAGGGTTTCATCGGGCTGATTTCCAATAGCCTCGACGTTTTCCAGAGCCATTTGCATCAGGTAGTCACGCCGGGTAAATACTGGACCCAGCAATTTTCCCTGGCCTGGCAAGACCTGTCGACCATACTTGAGCGCCAGGACTCCGAAACCGGCCTGCAAGTGCTAGCCAATTTCCTCGAAATGCTAGCCTTGTTTGGCGTAGTTGCGCTCACCATACAATACATCGGCAAGCGGACTCACCAGCACTTCAAGGTCGATACAAAACTGCCGCCGGACCCCAGCATCAAGGAATTGCTACTGTATATCCTGCGCCATATAGCGCCGATGCTGCTGGCGCTGGTGGTGGAAATCTCGGTAGTAGTCAGCCTGGAGTCTTCGCAGGGACCGTCGCTTGGACGGACGCTTGCTACCGTGCTGCTGTACACCCTGATTGGCGCACGCGTGTTCCAGGCGATATGCGCGATCATTTTTTCGCTGTCGCATGGCGGCCACCGCATGGTCGCCGTGCATATCATTTACCAGCGCGCCTGGAGTCTGCTATATGCAATCGGCTGCGCCGGCTGGCTCGGCGATGCACTGGACAATCCGCAGGTGAACCACATCATCGGGGTGCATTTGTCCAGCGTGGTGGCGACCTTGTCGAGCCTGGTTGCAGCGCTGCTAGGCGGCTGGTTCGCCTTGCGCTACAGGCGTCCGGTGGAGCACATCATCCGCAACCGGCCGCTAGCGGTGCGCCGCGCCCATCCGGCGCGGATGGAAACCCTGGAAGTGGTCGCGGCCTTCTGGTACGTGCCGATACTGCTGTTGAGCATCAGCGTCAGCGTTGCCACCATCCTTGACTTATCAAGCAACAATTCGGCGCTCAACCACGCACTGGGCAGCGCGGCACTGCTGGTCGCCATGTTCTTTATCAGCGCGCTGCTGCAGCGCATACGCAGCCGCAAGACGGCTTCAGTGGTAGTCCGTCGTCAATCTCCTTACATCCTGCGTCTCAGCAACGTCGGCTTCAGTCTGCTGCAACTGGCGCTGTGGATCGGCTTTTTCGAACTGCTGACCAGGATCTGGGAACACTCGCTGATGGATTTTGCCAATGCCACCCTGATCGGCCAGATGATCGTCTCCGCCCTCGGCAAGATCGGTCTTACGCTGGTAGTTGCCTGGCTGGTCTGGATCATGCTCGATACATTCATTCAAGAAGCGATCAACCCGAGCCGCAACAGTCGTTACGCGCGCAAGAATCCGAGCACGCGCATGCGCACCATCCTGCCCTTGCTGCGCAACGCCTTGATGCTGCTGATCCTGACTATCACCGTCATCACTACGCTCGCCAACCTCGGCATCAATGTCACGCCCTTGCTGGCCTCGGCCGGTGTGGTCGGCCTGGCATTCGGTTTCGGCTCGCAATCGCTGGTGAAGGATTTGATTACCGGCGTCTTCATCATCATGGAAGATTCGATGTCAGTCGGCGACTGGGTCGACGTCGGTAACGGCCACGCCGGCACGGTGGAAAACCTGACCATCCGTACCGTGCGTTTGCGCGATAGCAATGGCTCGGTACACAGCGTGCCGTTTTCGCAAATCACGGCGATCAAGAACGATTCGCGCGAATACACCTATGCATCGCTCAAGCTGAACATCACCCACGATTCAGACGTCGACCAGGCCCTGCGCCTGATGCGCGAAACCGGCGCCGAGATGCTGGAAGACCGCCGGCTGCGGCGGCTGCTGCTACAACCTATCGAGATATATGGGGTCAACGGTTTCGACCTGAACGGCGTGGCGCTGCTGGCCGGCATCCGCACCAAGCCGCAAACCCAGAGCGAGGTCATGCGCGGCTTCAACCTGCGCATCAAGAAAAAAGTGGATGGCGATCCGACGGTGCATTTTTCCACCGAATGGGCAAATTTTCCATTGACTGCAGCACCGGCTTCCGCAACCACCGTGCCGCCAGAAGCGGCACCGGATTCGCCCTCGGCCAATACAAAGAATTAGCGCTGCGCGCAGGGTGGGCACAAGTGCCCACCCTGCGCCTGTCTTATTTGATGCGGCAGCTTAGCAACCAGTAATACTCAAGCCGCAAGATGCGCAGCTCGCGCGTGATGGGCGCCAGTTTCTTGCGCAGGCCGCTGTCTGTCGGGAAATTCTTCATGACTTCGTAGCGCTCGCCGTTGGGCAAGGTGCGGAACTGGTAGGTATTGCCCTCTGCATCGGTACGCGCAATCGGTGTGCTTTGTTCTTCAACATAGCCGTTGTCGATCATCACCAGCAAAATATCCTTGCCCAGCTTTTCACGCAATTGGGCGATGAAACGCACCTGCTCCTGACGCGCTACGTGCGACCACCAGAATCCCAGGAAACAGGCGGTGAACGGCCGGTCCGGCTGGAAGGTGCTGATATCTGCCAGCGCAAAGGTCGCTTTGTCCGCCGGCAGTTTCTTGGCGGTTGCCAGTGCAATCATTTCCGGATTGATGTCGGTTGCGTACACCGACTTTGCCGAAGCGGCGATCTGCTCGGTCCAGAATCCGGTACCGCAGGCAAGCTCCAGAACGTCGTGACCTTCCATCAATTCCTGCACGCGTACCTGCAGCGTCAGCAACTCATCCTGGCGCTCCGGGCGCTGGTAAATCTCTTCGTAGGTCGAAGCGCGTTTGGCGTAGTAAGCCACCATATCTGTATTAATCATTTTTCTGACTCGTTTTCCAATTTCTTTACTTCTGTTTTTTCTAAATTCGTAAGCGCCGCACTGGCTGCTACCCGATAACGCTCCGACAGCGCGTCGTATAATGGCGGTGCAAAAAACCGTGATATCCGGCTGGCAATCAAGGCCGTCGCCATCAACGAAATGACCAGCGCATGGCCGTTGATCATTTCCATCACGATCACGAACGCGGTAATCGGCGATTGCGTGACTGCGGCCAGGTAACCCACCATCGCCAGTGCGATCAGCATCGGCAACGAGGTGTGACTGAATACCTGGTGCAGCAAATTGCCGAAACCGGCGCCGATCGACAGCGATGGTGCAAAAATCCCGCCGGGAATGCCTGGCAGGTACGACGACACCATCGACGCCATTTTCAAGAACGGGTAAAACACCGACAAATGCTGCTGCCCTTCCAGCACGCCCTTGGCTTCGACATAACCGCTGCCGAAAGTGGCGCCGCCGGCGATCACGCCGATCACCGCCACCAGCAAACCGCACAGCGCACCGAAGGCGATCGGACGGGTGTTGCGCAAATGCTGGACCCGGGCCGGGATCCAGCGTTTGGTATTCAATAACAACCAGCAAAATATGCCGCCGGCAACACCCGTCAGGATACCTGTAACCAGTACCGCCAACGCCAGCATGTCAGTCAGCGCGCTGTCGATCTGTATGGTGCCGAAATAGGTATAGTTACCGTTCAAACCCAATGCCACCGCACCGGCAAAAATAATCACGGTAATCACGACGCCGCTGGCCCGATGCTCGAAGCTGCGCGTCAGTTCTTCAATCGCAAACACGATGCCCGCCAGCGGCGTGTTGAACGCGGCCGACAAACCGGCCGCCGCGCCCGCCAGAATCAGGCGTCGCTCCAATGCCGCACTGGCGCGTGGATATAAACGCCGCAGGTTGAACATCAAGGCCGCGCCGACCTGCACCGTAGGGCCTTCGCGCCCGATGCTGAAGCCACCGAGAATGCCGACAAAGGAAATGCCGATCTTGCCTGCCAATATTTTCAACGACAGCAGCGACTCGCCACGCTTGCTGGTGTCTTCTTCCAGCGTTGCGATCACTTGCGGAATACCGCTACCTTCAGAACCGGGAAAATAACGCCGCGTAGCCCACACACACAAGGCGCCGATCGCCGGCGTAATGAACAGGGGCAGCCAGAAGTGCGACTGCTGCATCGAACGGAACATGCCGAAACCGACATCCATCAGCCAGGCATAGAGCACCGCAATCAAACCGACCAGTACCGCTCCAAGCCACAAAATCCCGTATTTTCGCCACGCCCGCCGCACTTGGCGTAGTGTCTGATCGGAAAAACTGGGTGGCAGCGGATTCATCGGATTTGGGCGCAAAGACATGATTATAAATTATCCCTGCGCAATTACCCTCAAATAGGCCATCGGCCCGGCAATCAAAGCGGCGCAGGCAGGGATAGCAGAATGTCTCTGCCGGAAAATTGCCTACTGCCAATTAATTGCCTAAATATGATAGCTTTTCAGCCAGGCTTTGATATTTTTGACATCTTCAAACGCCTGCAGGTCACTCTTGAGCGCGTTGATATTCTGTTGCATGCCCTTGATGCTGCTCTTCAGGTGGCGCATCGCCAATGCGGGAGACATGGCCTCTTGCGGCCCGAAGTTAAAACGCATCCGGAACTCCGCCTCAAGCCCGGTAATCTCGTCCCGCAGTTCAGCCGACTGTTCCGTCAGAACCTTGCTGTAGTGCCTGAGGTGCTGCTCCGACAAAGAATTGATCCGGCTCTGGTCGATCTGCTCGATTTCCAGCTGCAGTTCCAGCAAACCCAGCAGATCTTTCTTGTCGTAGGCGATATTCACCCTTTGCATCAGCACCGTCTTGCGTGCGCGCTCCGCGGGATCCTGCTCGCGGTCCGGATGCAAGGCGCTGGCCAGCTTTCGGTAAACTTCGCGTACCGACTGGCTGGCGTTGTGCAATTCTTCTTGCTGCCGGGCTTCCTTCGCAGTTGCCTTGGCCGATTTCTTGCGCTTGCCGGCATGCTCGCCGCTACGCGGATCGTGTGCGCTGTCGTCGGCATCTGTCTCATGCCTGGATTCCTCAGCGTCCTGCTGCTCTGCCTTGGGATCAAAATCGCTGCCGCCATGCATGCGATATATCCGTTTTAAATCCGCACCGTCGTTATCGCCGATGATGGCGGCACTGACTGAGCAGATGATGTGGCTGATCTTTTCCTGGTCGTGCCTGCTCAAACCTCTTGCTGACCAGGCGTCGTCCAGCAAATGCACCAGCTGCGCTACCAACCGGTGGTAGCTGCGCATCAGAGGCTGGTACTGGGTGATATAAAGCTGATGTTGCAGCGGGATCATTTCCTGCCATGCCGCCAGCAACTGGCGCTCGGTCTCAATTTTCTTGAGCAGCGCATTGAAGATTTTCTGTTCCGGCGACAAGCTGGCTTGCCCATACTGCTCGACGATGTTGAGCGCCTTGGTTTGTGATTTTTTCATCGGTTTGAATACTAGGGCCTGTTAACATTTGATTTGGGAGTGCGAACGCGCGGCAGGCGTTACAGGCCTAGGCGCGACGACACGACGTAGTGGTGCTACGGCAAGGAGCGGATGGCCGCCCCGTCGTAACGACGGCATGTGACGCCTGTAGCCGTTCCCGGAGGGTTCAAACCAAATGTTAACAGGCCCTAGGTGTCGGGGCGTGATTATAAGTGGCCGCTGGCGGTACGCAGCAGAAAACAGCCAAGAAGCGTATCATCTTGTCTTTGCAATAATCTCCTGCTATGGAGGTTTGTTGCATTTGGTTTAGTGCCCTGTTCCCCAAAACGGCGAATCCGCCGACAAACAACAAATATGGCTATCCATTCCGCCTCTGCTCACTCGAGCGACCAGGTTTTACCTTTCCGTGAATCTTTACTTGCCATGCTCGGCATCGCCTTTGTCGTGATGCTGGTGGCGCTGGATTCGACTGTGGTCGGCACCGCATTGCCGACTATCGTTGCCGAATTAAAAGGTTTCGAGTTATACGCCTGGGTTGCGACTTCCTATTTACTGACTTCGGTGATCACCGTCCCAATCTTCGGACGGCTGGGCGATTTCTATGGCCGCAAACCCTTCGTGCTGGTCTCCATCCTGTTGTTCACTACCGCCTCCATCTTGTGCGGCATGGCCGACAGCATGCTGTGGCTGGTGATTGCCCGCGGCTTGCAAGGGATCGGCGGCGGCATGCTGGTAGGCACCGCGTTCGCCTGCATCCCGGACCTGTTCCCCGGCGCTCACGTGCGCCTGCGCTGGCAAGTCATGATGAGTACGGCATTCGGTATCGCCACCGCAGTGGGGCCGTCGCTAGGTGGCTTCCTGACCCAATACTGGGGTTGGCGCTGGGTGTTTTACGTGAATCTGCCGGTCGGCGTGCTGTCGCTGTTCTTCGTCTATAAATATCTGCCGCATTTACGCCACACCCACCCGGACGCCAAGATCCGCCTCGACTGGCCCGGCGCCTTGCTGATCACGTCTTCGCTGGGATGTTTGCAGCTGTTCGTCGAAATGTTGCCTAAGCACGGCTTGTCGTTAAGCATGCTGGGTCTGCTGGTTGCCAGTATCGTGTCTTTCGTTGCGCTCTGGAAATGGGAACATCACACACCGCAACCAATCCTGCCGTTTGATCTGCTGTTCGATCGCAAGTTATCGACCCTGTTCCTGCTATCGGTGCTGAGTGGTTTTTCCATGTTCTCGCTGATGTTTTACGCGCCGTTGCTGTATCAAGGCGGGTTCGGACTATCGCCGCAAGAAGCGGGCTTGCTGATCACGCCGCTGGTAGCCTGCATCATGATCGGCAGCATTTCCAACGGCCGCATCATCACCAAGATCAAGAATCCAATCGTGATGCTGTACATCGGCTATGCTTTACTGGCGCTATCTTGTCTCGGCGTCGTCATATCGAACCGCTGGACCTCGCATGGCGTCATCGCCGGTTTCATGCTGACAGGCGGGCTTGGCCTCGGCTTTATTTTGCCGAACCTGACCATCTTCATCCAACAAGAAGCCGGTCGCGAGCACCTGGGCATCGCCACCGCGCTGATGCAATCCTTGCGCATGATCGGCAGCATGTTGGGCACGGCAATTATCGGCACGTTGATTAATCATATGTACGCAGGCAGTGTGCGCCAGGCGCTGGCTGAAGATAAGGCTGAGAACTGGTTCAGCAGTTTTTCAGATCCGCAAATCCTGATTAGCCATGAGACCCAGACCACCGTGCTCGCGCAATTGGCGAATGCCGGCCATCAAGGCCAGTTGTTGCTGGAAGCGGCGCGCGAGGCGCTGATCGGATCGATTCACATGGGAGTCGGGCTGGCAGTCGTGGTTACCGTGATTGCGTTGTGGCTAGTCAGCAGAGTACCGCCGATCACCCTGCACTCGAAACCTGAGGCAGCTGTTATCTCTGAATAAGCAAGGCCGGCTTTAACCAGCGCAGCCAGGCTGCGCTGCGTTGTTTGATGCATCTGTAAGTGAGTATGACAAACCTCACAAACTCTTACATCTCACACCGCCTGGAAGCACTTGTATCACTCTCTCAATGGCATTCTGACCTCGTGATAATTCAAACAGGAAAGAAGGCCAAAAAATGAAAAAGCTCATCGGACTTGTGGTGCTTGGCATCACTTTATGTACTGCAGTTAGTGGTTGTGTGGTGGTGCCTGCGCGCGGGTATTATGCTCCGCATGCTTATTACTATCGTTGATGCGGTATGGGGTGCTAGCGCTTGTACTCCGTCGTCCGTTAATTAGGGCCAGAGTCAAGTTTCGCGATAAAGCCTGCGAAAGTTGACTCTGGCCCTAATTAACTGCGTGCGGTTGTTTTTGACGCGGCTTTTGGCGTGCCTTCCGCATGGGGACGCTGCCAAATGTGGCGCGTGTCAGTCGGGAATTGTGGGAAGACATGTTTGAGCGAAGCGAGTTGGTCTTCCCACCCGACTGACACGCGCCGCATTTGGGGACCTGACCAAAGGGAAGGCAGTGGCTTTGCGGTCGCCTTCTTTTGGTTACTTTTCTTGGCGAAGCAAGAAAAGTGACTAGCCGCCGGGCTACCCCCGGCATGTACCCACGGAGTACCAACCGTTTTAACTACAACTCATACATATCCTTCTCACCACTCATCACCTGCTCAATCAACTTGCGATTCATAGTCGGCGCCAGCAACTCGATGAAGGTATAAACGTAGCTACGCAGATATGCCCCCTGCTTAACCGCAGCCCGCGAGATATTGGTGCCAAACAAATGCCCGACCGGAATCGAACGCAAACCGACATCCCGCTCCGCATCAAACGCCATGCCAGCAATAATCCCCACCCCCATGCCCAGCTCGACATAAGTCTTGATGACATCGGCGTCGATCGCCTCCAGCAACACATCCGGCTTCAGGTTACGCAAGGAAAATGCATGATCGATCTTGGTGCGCCCGGTAAACGCACTATCGTAAGTAATCAAAGGAAACGCAGCGATTTCCTCCAGCGTAATCGCCTTAGACTGCAACAGCGGATGATCCGGCGGCACCACCACCACATGCTCCCACTGATAACAAGGCAAGGTCACCAACCCGTCGGCGTTGACAATAGCCTCAGTCGCCAATGCCAGATCGGCCTGGTCATTACGCACCATATCGGCAACCTGCCTCGGATTACCTTGCAATAAAGACAAGCGCACCTTAGGAAACTTCAAGGTAAACGCCTGCACTACCTTAGGCAACGCATAACGCGCCTGGGTGTGCGTGGTGGCAATCGTGAAGCTACCACTGTCATGGGCAGCGTATTCGTTGCCGATACGCTTCAGCCCGTCGATTTCCTGCATGATCAGCTCGACCGATTTCAAGACCGCCCGCCCCGGCTCGGTCAATCCGCGGATACGCTTGCCATGGCGTGTAAAAATATCAACACCCAGTTCTTCCTCCAGCTCGATAATCGCCTTGGAGACGCCCGGCTGTGATGTATACAGCGCCTTGGCCGCCTCGGTCAGGTTGTAATTCTGGCGCACCGCCTCACGGACAAAACGGAACTGATGGAGATTCATGGATTTTCCTTGGTTTTTCTTTAAATAAGAATCTGTTCAGCACGGCCAGAGAATTAATAAAAAGACCACACCGGCATATTACTAAAAAACAACGGTATAGTGCATCCCCGACCAAAACAAACATATTTGCCGTATTTACATATATCAAATACGCATATAAGCAAATAAATAGTCTGTAGTTGGAGATATATGCGAAGTTTATTACGATTCGAGGTGTTTCGTACGAGGTGATATGACTGTTTCTTATGTAGTGAGCGGTTTTGCCGTCGGATTATTGGTGGGATTGACTGGTGTCGGCGGCGGCTCGCTGATGACGCCTTTGCTGACCCTGCTGTTCGGCATCCATCCCAGCGTTGCTGTTGGCACCGACCTCGCATTTGCGTCGGTGACCAAGGTCGCCGGTACCGTTGCTCACCGTTCGCGCGGCACCGTGCGTTGGGACATCGTCAAATTACTGTCGCTGGGCGCCTTGCCGGCAGCCGTCGCCACCGCCCTGACACTCAAATTCCTGGGCGGCATCAGCGCCGAAATCGGCCAGGTCATCCGTTATTCGATCGCCGTTTCGGTATTGTTGACAGTGGTCGCACTGCTGTTCAAAGGTAAACTCCAGCATTGGTTGAATGCTCATCCGGAAAAACATCTGCACGGCAAGAAATTGGCCGCAGCGACCATCGTGGCAGGGTTGACTCTTGGCATTCTGGTCACCATATCGTCGATCGGCGCCGGCGCGGTTGGCGCCACCATCCTGGTGCTGCTGTATCCTCGCCTGTCGCCGGCAGAAGTTGCCGGCACCGACATTGCCTACGCCGTGCCGCTGACGGCGATTGCCGCCCTCGGCCACTGGTGGCTGGGATCGATAGACTGGAATCTGCTGGGCGCGCTGCTGCTCGGCTCGGTACCAGGCATCACTATCGGTTCGCTGGCGGCGCGGGCCGTGCCGGAAAAAATTCTGCGTGCATTGCTGGCCTTGACCTTGACCAGCGTTGCCGTAAAGTTGATTTACTGAGATTGATTTATTTAATACGGGCTGGTAGTCGCTGTAACAGTCCAGTACCTGTTTCGAAGCAAGGCGTGGCGAGTTGAGTGATCACATTGTTAGGTGACAACGCTGGCCACAACCCATAAGGAAGACGAAGATGTATCGCTACGATCAATACGATCACCTGATAGTCAAGGAACGGGTCGCCCAATACCGCGACCAGGTACGCCGCCGTTTGTCGGATGAACTGACTGAAGAAGAATTCCTGCCATTGCGCCTGCAAAACGGCCTGTACATGCAGCGTCATGCCTACATGCTGCGCATCGCGGTGCCTTACGGCATGTTGTCCACACCGCAAGTGCGCATGTTCGCCCATATCGCCCGCACCTACGATCGCGGCTACGGCCACTTCACGACACGCCAGAATATCCAGTTCAACTGGATCAACCTGGAACAGTCGCCGGACATCCTGGCGGAACTGGCGACGGTTGAAATGCACGCGATCCAGACTTCCGGCAATTGCATCCGCAACACTACTTCGGATGAACTGGCTGGTGTCGCTGCGGACGAGATTATCGATCCCCGCCCTTACGCTGAAATCATCCGGGAATGGAGTACGTTCCATCCTGAATTCGCATTCCTGCCGCGTAAATTCAAGATCGCCATCAGCGGCTCCGAACAAGATCGCGCCGCGACTGCGGTGCATGACATCGGCCTGCACGTCGTCAAGAACGCAGAAGGCGAAGTCGGCTTCCGCTTCCTGGTTGGCGGCGGCATGGGCCGTACACCAATCATCGGCAGCGTGATCCGCGAATTCCTGCCATGGCAGCACGCGTTGACGTATCTGGAAGCGATCCTGCGCGTCTACAACCAGCACGGCCGCCGCGACAACAAGTACAAGGCGCGTATCAAGATCCTGGTGAAAGCACTTGGTGCGGAAGAATTCGCTCGCCAGGTCGAAGCCGAATGGGCTGACATCAAGGATGGCCCTGCAACACTGACAGTAGACGAATTGCAGCGGATCGCCCAGTATTTCGTGCCGCCGCCGTATGAAACCTTGCCGGCTAGCGATGCCGGATTCGAAGCACACAAGGCCGAAAACAAGGCTTTCGCCAACTGGCTGCTGCGCAACGTCAAGGCACACAAAGTAAGCGGCTATGCTGCAGTGATCCTGTCGGTCAAGAAAACCGGCGTGCCACCTGGCGACATCACCGCCGCCCAGCTGGATTTCGTCGCCGACCTGGCCGACCAGTACAGCTTCGGCGAAGTACGCATCACGCATGAGCAAAACCTGGTGCTGGCCGACGTCAAGCAAAGCGACTTGTTCACGGTATGGCAAGAAGTCAAGGCACATGGCCTGGCAACGCCGAATATCGGCCTGCTGACCGATATCATCTGCTGCCCTGGCGGCGATTTTTGCTCGCTGGCGAATGCCAAATCGATCCCGATCGCGCAAGCCATCGCTGAAAAATTCGACAACCTCGATTTCCAGCATGATATTGGCGAGATCGAACTGAATATCTCGGGCTGCATCAACGCCTGCGGTCATCATCACGTCGGCAATATCGGCATCCTCGGTGTCGATAAAGACGGTTCCGAGTGGTATCAGGTTTCCATCGGCGGTGCGCAAGGCAACAACACCAGCATCGGCAAGATCATCGGGCCATCGTTCTCGGCGCAGCAAATGCCTGTCGTGATCGAGCGTCTGTTGAATGTCTATGTGCAGCAGCGCCACGAGGACGAACTGTTTATCGATACCGTACAACGCCTGGGCATTACGCCGTTCAAGGAATTTGTCTACGCTAGCCCGATCCCGACGGGTCATACCCATGGAGAGGATGCCTGTGTCTATTAATATCATCAAGAATCGCGAAGTCATTGCCGACGAATGGAGCGTACTGCGCCTGAATGAAGGCGAAAGCGCCGACAGCGTCAGCATCCCTGCCGGTAAAGTGATTGTGCCGTTCAGCGTCTGGCAAGCCCAGCGCGCGCAATTGCAGGATCGTGCGGAAATCGGCGTATGGCTCAGCAGCGATGCGCCGGCGGATAGTGTGAAAGAAGATCTGGCCCATTTCGCCCTGATCGCAGTCGATTTTCCTAAATTCACCGATGGCCGCGGTTATTCGATCGCATACAACCTGCGTACCCGCCTGGGCTATAACGGCGAATTGCGCGCCATCGGCGACGTCTTGCGCGATCAGTTGTTTTACATGCAGCGCGTGGGCTTCGATGCCTTTGCCGTACGCGCCGACAAGGACATCAATGATGCCCTCAAAGGCTTGACCGATTTCTCGGAAAAATACCAGACTTCGTGGGACGAGAAGACGCCGCTGTTCCGCCGCGTGCAACGCCAGGCAGTCACCCAGGACTAATCATGAGCAGCCCAACCACATCGCTACCGGACTTGATCGCCGCCACCAAGGCAACCCTGGAAAAAATCGCCGCCGAATATACGCCAGCGGTATTTGCTTCCAGCCTGGCGGCCGAAGACATGGTGCTGACCGATCTGATCCTGCGCGGTCAGCTGCAGGACCGGATTTCCATCTTCACGCTGGAAACCGGGCGCTTGCATGCTGAAACGCTCGGCATGCTGGACCGTATCAAAGAGACCTACGATTACGACGTCAAACCATATCGGCCGCAACCTGAAGCTGTCGCTGCCTATGTTGAAAAAAACGGCTTGAACGCGTTTTACGACAGCGTAGAGATGCGCAAGGAATGCTGCCGGATCCGCAAGATCGAGCCGCTGAACCGCGCCCTCGCCGGCAACAAGGCATGGATCACCGGCCAGCGCCGCGCGCAGTCGCAGACACGTGCTGAACTGCATGTGCAGGAGCAGGATGAAGCGCATGGCATGGCCAAATTCAATCCGCTGGCCGACTGGTCGGAGGACGACGTCTGGCAATACATCCGCAGCAATGGTGTGCCGTACAACCCGCTGCACGACAAAGGCTATCCGTCGATCGGCTGCGAACCGTGCACCCGCGCTATCCAGCCCGGCGAAGACGTACGCGCCGGCCGCTGGTGGTGGGAAAACCCGGATTCGAAAGAATGCGGCTTGCATGTGGTCGATGGCAAACTGATTCGCATCAAATCGGTCGCAGCAGAACCACAGCAGAACGCCTGAAGCATCGCATCATTGATGAATCGTTGACGAATCGTTAAAAAAACACAGACCCGGACAAGACTCGATATGAACACAGTTGTTGAAAATTTTTTCCTGGATAAAGCCGCCAACCGCCATCTGGACTGGCTGGAATCGGAAGCGATCCACATCATGCGTGAAGTGGCGGCCGAGTGCAGCAATCCTGCGCTGCTGTTCTCAGGCGGCAAGGACTCTGTTGTCCTGTTGCGGATAGCAGAAAAAGCTTTCCGTCCAGGCAAATTCCCATTCCCGCTGGTCCATATCGACACTGGCCACAACTTCGCGGAAGTCATCACGTTCCGCGACAAACGCGTTGCTGAACTGGGTGAGCGCCTGATCGTCGGTTCAGTGGAAGATTCGATCAAACGCGGCACGGTGCGTCTGCGCAATCCGCAAACCGATTCTCGCAACGCTGCGCAAGCAGTGACTCTGTTGGAAACGATCGCCGAGCACAAGTTCGATGCCTGCATCGGCGGCGCCCGGCGCGACGAAGAAAAGGCACGCGCCAAGGAACGCATTTTTTCTTTTCGCGACGAATTCGGTCAATGGAACCCGAAAGCACAGCGCCCTGAACTCTGGGACCTGTACAACACCCGCGTTCATCCGGGCGAAAACATGCGGGTATTCCCGATTTCGAACTGGACCGAACTGGATATCTGGCAATACATCGCCCGCGAAAAGCTGGAACTGCCGCCGATCTATTTTGCCCATCAACGCCAGGTGATCCCGCGCAACGGCTTGCTGGTGCCGCTGACCGACCTGACGCCCGCAAGAGAAGGCGAAGTGGTGGAGATGCGCGAAGTTCGCTTCCGCACTGTCGGCGACATTTCCTGCACCTGCCCGGTGGCATCCGATGCGGCGACGGTCGAAGCCATCATCGCTGAAACTGCAGTGACCCAGATTACCGAACGCGGCGCTACCCGGATGGATGACCAGACCTCCGAAGCATCAATGGAAAAACGCAAAAAAGAAGGATATTTCTGATGAACGCCGTTGTAACCAATACTGTTGAAGCTACTGTATCCGCGAGTACGAACACCAGCCATGTACCGCTGGAGCGTGGCCTGTTACGTTTCATTACCGCCGGTTCGGTGGATGACGGCAAAAGTACGCTGATCGGCCGCCTGCTGTTTGACAGCAAGGGCATTTTTGCCGACCAGCTGGACTCCATCTCGCGCGCCAAGCACAAACGTACAGTAGGCGACACCATCGATCTGTCGTTGCTGACCGATGGTCTGGAAGCCGAACGCGAACAAGGCATCACGATTGACGTCGCCTATCGCTATTTCGCCACGCCGAAGCGCAAATTCATCATCGCCGACACCCCGGGCCACGAACAATACACGCGCAACATGGTGACCGGCGCCTCTACCGCGGATGCCGTCATCATCCTGATCGACGTTTCCAAAGTAAAGCTCGGCGATGACGGCAGCGTTGAACTGCTGACCCAGACCAAACGCCATTCGACGATTGCCCACCTGCTGCAGATCGAGCACGTGATCGTCGCCGTCAACAAGATGGATCTGGTGAACTACGACCAGACTGTCTACGACCGTATCGTCGCCGCTTATCAGGAATTTGCCCAGCAACTCGGCTTACGCGACGTGCGCCCTATCCCGCTATCGGCGCTGGCTGGCGACAACGTGGTTGTGCCAGGCGATAACATGCCTTGGAATCAGGGACCGACTTTGATCGCGCTGCTGGAATCGCTCAGCGTCTACGACGAATCGCATGACGAACCGTTCCGCTTTCCGGTGCAGCTGGTGGCGCGTCACAACGGCCACGAAGCGAATGATTTCCGCGGCTACATGGGTCGCATCGAAGCCGGTAAAGTCCACAAGGGCGACAAGCTGGTGGTGCAACCTAGCGGCCAGAGCGCTACCGTCAAGGACATCCGGGTGCTCGAAGGCTCGCTGGAATCGGCCGTAGTGGGACAATCGGTTACCCTGCTGCTGGACGAATACCTGGATATCTCACGCGGCGACATGCTGACTTCCGTCGACCGTGCGCCGGCGCTGCTGAAAACCCTCAGCGCCGATATTTGCTGGCTGTCGGAAGACACGCTCGACCTGCGCCGCAAGTACTGGATGAAGCACAGCACCAAACAAGTCGCGGCGCGCATCACCAAGATCGATACGCTGCTCGACATCAATACCCAGGAAAGGCGTCCGGCCGAGTCGCTCAAGCTGAACGACATCGCCCGCGTATCGCTCAATCTGCAGCAAGCCATCGCTGCCGATTCCTACGATGCGATCCGTGCTACCGGTGCGTTTATCCTGATTGACGAAGTAACGCATCAGACCGTGGCCGCCGGCATGATTCGGCTCGACTGACAGCGATAGATTGGACAGGCAAGCCATGCAAGCTACTCACTCCAGCAACCAGACCAGCGCCGGCACCTATGGCAAGGTCTACCTGATCGGCGCCGGCCCGGGCGCGGCCGACCTGATTACAGTGCGCGGCGCCAGATTGCTGGCGCAAGCCGATGTAGTCTTGCATGACGCCCTGGTAACTGAAGAGATGCTTGCACTGTGCCCGCAAGCCTTGAAAATCGCCGTCGGGAAACGTTGCGGAAAGCTTTCCACCGCACAGCAATTCATCAACAAGCAGCTGGTCGACAATGCCCGTAAATACGCACTGGTAGTGCGTCTGAAGGGTGGCGATCCGATGCTGTTCGGCCGCGCCGATGAAGAATTACGGGCGCTGGAAAAGCATGGCATCGAGGTAGAAGTTGTGCCAGGCATCAGCGCTGCATTGGCTGCGGCTGCAACTTCCCAGCAACCGCTGACCAAACGCGGAGTCGCACGCAGTGTTGCCTTCTTTACGTCGAGCACCGCGCCCGGCGAATCGGATCAGGTCAATATCCCCAATTGCGACACACTGGTGCAATACATGGGCGGGCGCGAAGCTGCGGCTACCGCCCAGCGATTGCTGGCACAGGGGCGGGCCGCTTCAACGCCGGTGGTGGTGGTGGAAAACTGCAGCCGCGATAACCAGCGTATCCTGCGCCTGCGTCTTGATGCACTTGAATCCGGCTTGCAGCAATGCGAAGGCCCGGTGCTGGTGATGATCGGCGAGGCGTTGGCCAGTCGTGCGCAACAGCCGATTGAAATCGACCAACAACGGCAGGCCCCTAGCGCACGATCGGCTTGACGTGCGCTTGTGACGCCAGCGCTTTCTGCAGAACCTGGCCGGATTCGTCCGGACGGTCTTCGGGTGACAGAACATTGATCCAGCCGACCAAGCCGATGGCAGCCACGGTCAATACAAAAAATACTGCAACTCTCTTATTCAAAAATTCCCATTTCATTTTCATTACTTACTCCTTACCTGCGACATCGGCTGTACCGCGCATCTTCTGAAAATCCCCGATGCCGTATAGCCGCAAAACTATCGCATTCATATCTAATTCAAATAACAGGTTCCCCGCCGCCATAACAAATGGCGGCAAGAAAACCTCTACACCATGATTTATCGGATCGCGTTCAGCGTCCGGTGCCGCTACCGGCTGCTACGTGTGGCCAGGACACCGTACACACCGACCTGGCGATTGTCCTGAGCGAAGTCACGCTTAACATTGTTTGATTTCGCATTGCCGGAAAGTGCCGAGGCCTGGCTTGGCGTCCAGCCAAAAGTCCAGTTGCCGGCGTTGCCGCCCTTGCGGTTTCCCGATGCAATACCTAGTAATTTTTTGATAGTCATCATTTCACCTTTTTCATGCGGTGTTTCCGTTGCAGGAAACAGTGTCAACATGTAAAGCGGTGGCGCGGACGACTGTGACGAAGACATTCCGCCAGTCGATTGCAAGCTGTCCAGCCTGGCCAATCGACACCGGAAAAGTGAGGATAGCTAGATGGGGTCGGACAACTGCAGGCACACAACTGCTTTACTATTTTTTGCTGCTGATTTTTTGGTCCGATATATCGATATCGGACAACTGGAACAGTCCATTTCACTTACTCCTGGTTATGCCGGCAGCGCCGCAGCGTGCGCGGCAGAAGATGCAGATGCTGGCCTGGCCTGGGCAGAGCGCGCCGAACGCTGGGGGATGCTTTCCCACTGCACGCTACGGACACTGACTTCCCGCGCCACACGTGTGACCAATTGCACCAGTCCGCCACGTTCACGAACCGAGCACATCACTTCAACCGTGATGCTGGTCAGATGCGCCTGCACAGCCGGCTCGCTGCCTTGATAAGTTACGTCATAGGCAGACAACAGCTGACGCATCAGCTCTTCAAGTTTGGCCACTTCCGAGGTACGGCAGGTGGTCACGATACGATACGGCAAAGCTGTCTCGTGACTATCTTTGGTTGCGGCGAAACGATACTTGTTAAAAAAGGCACGCACTTTATTGAATGGCATGGTGATTTCCTTCCCACTTCCAATTTCCAATTTTCGTTAGCCGGTATTACCAGACGGTTTGCCATAGCAGGTGGCCGCCCCGTGCAAATGCACGAGGCAAACACATGGCCGTACGCAATCCGCCGAATGGCAGCACGAAAAACGGTCTTGCAAAAAACGGATGGGAGTATCGCTGCGGCGCGTATCTAAAACAATATCTTGAAACAATATCTGTTTCGATATTTGCCGCCATTTTGTCGCGTCGATGTTGCCGCGACGATCTTACCGGGATACTACAGCTCGCATATAAGCACAAGCTGTAGCGGAGGGAGGTCTGCTAAAGATTATGCGCTATGTGCCGGGCTGAGGACCCATCCACGTGTACTACTAGAACAACTGTCCAAAATATGGACCTCCAAGTGATGCAATGTTAAGGATTATATTTCCAGCTAGCTATTCTGTCAAGTAAAAACCCTTTACTTTCAAGACAAAACATGCTTCATCGACCTGCATAACAACAGCCACCGCGCGCATAAAATGGCATCAGTAAGAACTGATCTTCATTACACGCAATGTATGCAGCACCGACCCGTGGCGGCAATCCAGCACCTGCAAACGCCGCTCCAGATCCTGATGATCCAGCGCTGCTGCAAGATAGGCCTGCTCCGCATCCGTCGCCCCGGCTCGACTGTTTGCCAGCACCCGTTGCAGCCACGACAAGCCTGGGAAAATCTGTGCGTTGATATTAGAAAATTTGTTGGAAAATGCCATGCCAAACCTCAATCGATGAATGGATAAATTAGTTCTACCGGCTTCTGTCTCTTTGCCATGACTGTAGAATAGATGGATCCAGGCTTTTCCTGAAGCGACATTATCTATTTGAAATATAAGTTTTTTTAACATGAAAACACGTTTACCACCCCTCAAGCCGTTACGCGTATTCGAAGCCGTGGTGCGCACCGGCAGCCTGACGCTGGCGGCGGCGGAGCTACACCTGACGCACAGCGCGGTAAGCCAGCAAATCAAATTACTGGAACAGCATTTCGACCAGACCTTGTTTGTCAGAGGGCAGCGCGGGGTCGAGCCTACCGCGGCAGCGCGGGTGTTTTTTGCCGACGTCAAAGCCGGCCTCGACCGCATTTCCCTGGCGGCTGAACAGCTGCTCAATACCGGCAAGGTGCGTATCATCCGTGTCAGCTGCACACCGTCGATGGCGATGCGCTGGCTAATTCCGCGCTTGTCGTCGTTTCAGATAGAAAATCCGCGGGTCGAGATTCGCGTCACGACGTCGACCGTTGCGGTAGACGCTCTCAAGGAACCGTTCGATGTACTTATACGACGCAGCCCGATGCATCGCGCCGAGTATGAGTGCGTACGGTTCCTGGATGATGTGCTGACGCCGGTGGCGTCGTCGCGTTATCTGCAGCAACACCCATGCAAGACCCCTGCGGATTTGCTGCAAGCTTCGTTGCTGCATTTATCGACCCGCTCGGAAAGCTGGACGCGTTGGTTTAGTGAGGCCGGCGTGCCGGTCAAAGGCCAGCTATCCGGCCAGATCTATGAACATTTCTTCTTAAGTTTACAAGCAGCGCTCACCGATCTCGGGGTGGCATTGGGGTCGCTGGCCATGATCGAGGAAGATCTTGCGCATGGCAGCTTGTTACCGCTGTTTCCAGGCTTGCTGCTGCGAGACAAAGGGTTTCATTTGCTGTACCGCCCGAGTCACCAGGATCCGGCACTTGCAGACTTTATCGCGTGGCTGCAGTTAAAGGGAAAGCAGACATCCACCAGCATTATCCCGGCGGCAAAGTAGAAATACAGTATTCGGCGATGGCACGCTGCACGTCCGGCTGCTCGCCGACCGCCTGCGCCACCGTGATTGCCAGTTGCGGATATTGTTGCTGAGCCTGCGTTATCAGTGCCGGCAGATCACGCCGTACATGCCCGCCCTGCCCCAGGAACACCGGCACCACGCTAACTTCATTGACACCATCGGCAACCAGTTGCTGCAACAGTTGCGGCAAATCCGGTTGCATCAGTTCAAGGAAAGCCAGCCTGACCAGCAACTGCGGACGCTGTTGCTGGATCAGCTGTTGCAGGGACAAGAACGGCGCCGCCCAGTTGGGATCGCGGGCGCCGTGAGCGAACAGGATAATGGCCTGGCGCCGTATGGACTGACGTGCAGACTGAGACATGAACGACCCGACCTCCAAACAAAACGTGATGCGGCGCCACCTAGTGCGGCTTAACTACTGCCGCTCAATCTTCCACAAAGCGCCGATGGCAATCAACAGGAAGATGGTACTCGGCAAGGCTGCCGTGAAAAAGGGCGGCCAGGTATTGAGCAAGCCGAGATGCGAAAACAGCGTGTTGACCAATTGAAAGCTGACACCGATCATGATACCGGTAAATATCTTCAGGCTCACGCCACCGGTACGGAAATGCAGATAGGCAAACGGCAAGGCCAACGCCATCATCACGAGTACCGACAAGGGATACACCAGTTTTTTCCAGAACGCGATATCGTAGCGCTCGGAGTGCTGGTTGTTCTCCGCCAGATGCCGGGAATAAGCCCATAAATTGTATGCCGACATATGGTCCGGGTCGGCAAACAGTACCGACAGGATCTCCGGCGTAATTTCCGAAACCAGGTCTTTGGTCGGGAATTTCTTGATGCCGATCGAACCGGTAATCTCTGCCGTCGACGTACCGTTGACGAAATCGGTTTGCACCACATCATCCATGCGCCAGACATGCTGGCCCTGATATTCAGCCTTGCCGGCCTGAATCTGCGCGGTCATGTGCAGGTTGCGGTCAAACTCATACAGTTTGACGCCGACCAGCTGGCCGTCCGGGCGAATCTCGCCGATGTTGATAAACCGCGAGCCGACGATATCGCCGCTGGTGCCATCGGCTCGTATCACATCCTTGCTCCACAAGCCGGTCTTGAATTTCTGTGAAATCGAAGAACCCTTGGATTGCAACTTCACCTTCTCGGCAATTTCCGCGCTTTTAGGTGAAACAAATTCGCCGATCAATACCGTCGCCACCACAAACAGCAGACCGATCTTGAGCAGGATCTTGGCGGTCATCATGGTCGACATGCTGGAGACCCGCATGATCGTGAATTCGGACCGTGCAGCGAATTGCGACAAGGTGTAGATGGTACCGATCAGCGCGGCAATCGGCATCAGTTCGTAGGCATAGCCCGGCATGCCCAGCACGACGAAAAGGAAAGCGTGCTGCAATTTATAGCCGCCGCGGCCAACCGACGGCAATTCGTTCATCAAGTCGAAGAATGCGAACAGCGCCAGAAACGCTGCCAGCGTGAACAAGACGGAACGAACAATCTCGGAAGTAAAGTAACGCTGCAGGACCTTCATGTTGCCGCCGTATTCTTGTTCTGATTCTTGTTCGAATTCTTGTCTTTAAGCAGGCGCGCGTGCTTGATCGCAGACCACATCACCAGCGGATGGCAGCGGCTATTAACGTTCAGGCGCCACAGGAACAGCAAGCAGATGATGATCAGCGCCACCAGATGCATCGGCCACCAGGCAAATCCGAACGACATACGGCTTTGCACTACTGCGGCCTGGAAGATATTGGTCACGTTGCTATAAGTAATGAACAGCAACAGTGCAATCAGCAAGCTGGCCGAACGCCCCACCCGCGGATTCACAAAGCTGAGCGGTATGGCCAGCAACATCAGGCACAACGCCATGAACGGCAGCGACAAACGCCATAGCAACTCACCCATATTGAAGCCGTTGCGATCTTTTAATAAATCTGCCGTCGGCAATGCACGTGCCGATTTGTCGCCATTCACCGCTTGTGAATTACTGGCCACCAGCACGCCGTAACGCTCGAATTCCATGACTCGGAATTCGTTCTGGCTGGAGAGGACATCATAGCGGCGCCCTTTCGACAAAATCAGGAATTTATCGCCATTTTTATCCAGCTCGATATTGCCTTCCTGCGCTACCACGATGCTGTTCTTGCCGTCTTGCTGGGTATTCACGAAGACATTTTTCACCTTGCTGCTATCACCGGAAAATCCCTCCACGAAGAAGACCCGGTTAGCGGCCGCCGACTCTTGAAACTTGCCGGGCGAAACCCGGGAGATGTCTTCACGCTTCTCGAAACGCTCACGGTATTGCGCGCTCTGGCTGTTGGCCCACGGGGTAGCCACAAAACTCAGGACGGCAGTCAGGGCGATGATGGGCAGGCCGAACAACAATACCGGCCGGATCCAGCGCACCAGGCTCAGGCCGGATGCAAACCAGACCACCATTTCCGAGTCTTGATAGCTGCGCGTAACCACCAGCAGCACCGAGATATAGCCGGTCAGGATCAGCAGGATCGGCATGTAGTTCAAGGATTGGAAACCGATCAGCGCGACCACGTCCTGAGACGCAATCTGTCCTCCGGCTGCTTGTCCCAGAATCTTGATCAGCATCACCGTGATGATAATTGTGAAGAGCGTAGTAAAAACTGCACCGGCGGTGCTAATTAATTCGCGTCGGAGTGCGCGCTGAAAGATCATTGGGGAATATAATTGCGGATCAAAAAAGGAGTAAGTGATGGACTTTAGCATAAAAACCAATGACGCAAAAACCTCAATTGCCTCTCTGAAAGCTGGCTGTATCGCAGTCGGGATCTATGAAAACAAGAAACTTTCGCCACAAGCGCAAGCTCTTGACAAATCTGGTGAAATCACTGCTGCACTGAAGTCGGGGGATATTTCCGGCAAACCAGGCTCCACCCTGTTGCTGCGCAAGGTCGCAGGCGTCGCCGCTGAGCGCGTCCTGTTGATCGGTCTCGGCACGGACGGCGAGCTGAGCGACAAGGTCATGTCGATGGCAGCCTTGTGCGTAGCGCGTGTTCTGTCGACCCTGGGCGGCAACGATGCCTTGCTGGCATTGCCGTTCGACGGCATAGCCAAGCAAACCCCGGAACGCGACCTGGCGTGGGCCATTCGTAACAGCATCCTGGTGCTGCGCGAGAACAGCTACCGCTCGGACACTCTGAAAAGTAAGAAAGAGACAACATTATCCGGCATCAAGAAGATCGCCTTCCTGGTCGCGACCGCCCAAGCCGCGGTTGCCAAGGAAGCTATGGCGCAAGGCCTGGCGCTGGCCAACGGCATCGACCTGACCAAGGAACTGGGAAACCTGCCCGGCAACGTCTGCACCCCGACTTACCTGGCTAACACAGCCAAGAAGCTGGCCAAGGAATTCAAGCTGACAGTCGAAGTACTCGACCGCAAACAGCTGGAAGCCTTGAAGATGGGCAGTTTCCTGTCGGTTGCACGCGGCGGCGGCGAAGCGCCGAAATTCATCATCATCAAGCATCTGGGCGGCAAAGCCAAAGATGCGCCGACGGTATTGGTCGGCAAGGGCATCACCTTTGACACCGGCGGCATCTCGCTCAAGGGCGGTTCCGGCATGGATGAGATGAAATACGACATGTGCGGCGCCGGTTCGGTGCTGGGCACAATGCGCGCCATCGCTGAACTGAAGCTGAAATTGAATGTGATCGGCGTCATCCCTGCCACCGAAAACATGCCATCCGGCACCGCCACCAAACCTGGCGACATCGTCACCTCCATGTCGGGCCTGACTATCGAAGTCTTGAACACCGATGCCGAAGGCCGCCTGGTGCTGTGCGATGCACTGACCTACGTCGAGCGCTTCAAACCGGCTGCCGTGGTCGATATCGCGACACTGACCGGTGCTTGCGTGACTTCGCTCGGCCACCATAACTCCGGACTGTTCACCCGTCACGACAGCGCGCATGATGCGCTGGCGAACGAGTTGCTCAGCGCCGGCAAGGCGACCGGCGACACCGCATGGCGCATGCCTATCGAAGATAGCTACCAAGAGCAGCTGAAGTCGAATTTTGCCGACATGGCGAATATCGGCGGCCCTGCCGGTGGCAGCATTACCGCAGCCTGTTTCCTGGAGCGTTACACCAAGAAATACACCTGGGCCCATCTGGACATCGCCGGTACGGCATGGAAGAGCGGCGCAGCCAAAGGCGCAACCGGACGGCCGGTGGCTTTGTTGACCACCTTCCTGATAAATCGCGCTGCTGCAGCCAAGTAATCGGTAGATAGCAAAAACAAAAGGGCTGTTGGCGTTTATGCGCCAACAGCCCTTTTTTTACGTAGGTTGGGCACAAATGCGTGCCACCCTACGCGGCGTTTAATCCAGCGTAGCGATTACCGGCGCATGATCAGACGGCTGCTCCCATTTGCGCGGCACTCTGTCGATCACGCAAGCGCTGCACCGCGACGCCAACGGTGGTGACAGCAGGATATGGTCGATCCGCATGCCGCGGTTCAGGCGGAATCCCATCTGCCGGTAATCCCACCAGCTGAACAGTTTCTCCGGCTGTTCAAACATGCGGAATGCATCGGTCAGCCCCAGTCCCTGCAAGCGGACAAATGCGGCGCGCTCAGGCGGCGACACCAGGTTCTGCCCGACCCATGCAGCCGGGTCATGGACATCGCGATCTTCGGGCGCAATATTGTAGTCGCCCATCAAGGCCAGTTTCGGATGTTGCTTGCACTCGTCCTGCAACCAGTCGTGCAAGGCGTCCAGCCAAGCCAACTTGTATTGATACTTCTCCGTATCAGGCGCCTGGCCGTTCGGAATATAGGCGCAGACAATCCGCATACCGTCGATAGTGGCGGCGATGATCCGTTGCTGCAGGTCTTCATAGCGCGGGTTGTTCTTGACGACGTCGGTAATCGGATGGCGCGACAGGAGGGCCACCCCGTTATAGGTCTTCTGGCCGCTGAACGCCACGTGATAGCCCGCTGCCTCGATTTCCGCCGCGGGGAATTTGTCGTCCGTCAGCTTGGTTTCCTGCAAGGCCAATACGTCCACCGGGTTATCGGCCAGCCATTGCAGCACTTGTGGCAAGCGCACCTTGAGGGAGTTGACGTTCCATGTCGCTATTTTCTGCATATTCGATTTCTTCACTAAATAGGGTATTTGTGCTGCCTCAAGTTGATGAGGCATTGCTGATTTCTTTCCACCTTCGCACTTTACACCAAGCGGCGGCGATTTCCCGCCGTTGGAATCCGTTAGATCCCCAGATCAAATTACAACAAGCCAGTTGACATCTGCTGAATTTTATCTATAGTATGCATATACATGGATGTATATGCATTAATTTATAGCTGAGCAGGAAATTACATGATGAATAGTCAATGCAGTTGCTCGACGCTGCGGCAGCTGACCCGCAAGATGACGAATATCTACGATCATTACCTTGCCGCCGACGAGCTCACCATCAGCCAGTATTCCTTGCTGGCCCGGATCGGTAAATATGGCCCCATCGGTGTGATTCCGCTGGCTAACAACATGGGCATGGATCGCAGCACGATGAGCCGCACTCTCAAACCCTTGATTGCAGCAGGCTGGATAGAGACAGTCGATCTGCCGCTGGAAATGCTGACAGACAAGCGCTCGTTCGGCGTCAGCCTGAGCACCGATGGTCAGCGCAAGTGGCAGCAATCGATGCCTAACTGGCGCAAGGCACAAGATGTAATCAATACGATATTGGGCGACCAGACGCATCAAGCCCTGATGAATCTGGTCGATGACGCAAACGCAAAATTTGAACAAAACGAAAACGCCATTTTATGAACCGGACCATACAAGCCATCATGTCGCGCACACGTTTCAGTTACGTGTGGATCATCGTCGGCATCACTTTCCTGGTGTTGCTGGCCGCTGCCGGCATCCGCGCCACGCCATCGGTGATGATCCTGCCGCTGGAACATGAATTCGGCTGGAGCGTCACTACCATCTCCTTCGTCATCTCCGTCAATATCGCACTGTACGGCTTGATTGGACCATTTTCGGCGGCCGCCATGCAGCGCTACGGTATCCGCCCGATCGTGCTGGGGGCGCTGGTGTTGCTGGCGGTCGGTACTTTCCTCAGTACCTTCATGACCATGCCGTGGCATATGGTGCTGGCCTGGGGCATCCTGGTGGGAGCCGGTAGCGGCGTCGCCGCCAATACGTTGGCTGCAACGATCGTCAGCCGCTGGTTTGAAACCCGCCGCGGCCTGGCGATGGGCTTGCTGACGGCCAGCTCCGCCACCGGCCAGATGGTGTTCCTGCCGTTGATGGCTTACATGGTCGAGCATTACGGCTGGCGCTCGGTCGCCATCCTGGTGGCCAGCGTAGCGGCGTTGGCGATCCCGCTGGTGGCGATCTTTTTGCCGGAACGTCCGCAAGATATCGGCATGAAACGCTACGGCCAGTTTGAAGAACTACCGCCAGACACTGCCAGCAAATCCAGAAATCCATTGACG
This sequence comes from Collimonas sp. OK307, assembly GCF_900113705.1. GTDB lineage: Bacteria > Pseudomonadota > Gammaproteobacteria > Burkholderiales > Burkholderiaceae_D > Collimonas. Next base: position 75,141 of record NZ_FOQI01000013.1, read on the forward strand.
ATCGCGTTCCAGGCTTTGGGCAAAGCGGTCAAGATTCGCGATTTCTGGCTGCTGTTCTTCAGCTTCTTCATTTGCGGCATGAGCACCAACGGCTACATCGGTTCGCATTTCATCGCCATGTGCGGCGACTATGGCATTACAGCTGTCGGCGGCGCCAGCATCCTGGCTGCGATGGGCATGCTGGATCTGGTCGGCACTACCATGTCCGGCTGGCTGTCGGACCGTTATAGCCCGCGGGTGCTGCTGTTCTGGTATTACTGGTTGCGCGGCGTGGCCTTGATTTTCCTGCCGCATGCATTCGGCCTCAGCTATTTCGGACTACCGGTATTCGCCTTGTTTTATGGATTGGACTGGATCGCAACGGTACCGCCCACTGTGCGTTTGGCGAATGATGTATTCGGCCGCCTGGCTGCGCCTATCGTGTTTGGCTGGATCGTCGCCGGCCATCAACTCGGCGCCGCCAGCGCCACCATGCTGGCCGGCTCGCTGCGTAACAGCCTAGGCAGCTATACCCTATCGTCGGTGCTGATGGGCGCGGCTTGCATCGTGGCAGCGGTAATGGTGCTGCGCATCAAAGGCCATCACGCCGGTGGCGATCTGATACCGGCAAGTCCGGTGTTGAGCCGCTAACCGCTTATGGCTATGCGCGTGAATTCACGGCAGCCACGATATCGCTGGCCACCTGACGTGAATTCATGATGACGGTATGGATAGTCGGCAGCAGCTGCACCGGTATCGTGCCCAGCTGCACCTCTTTCACCGACAGGATGCCATCGTTCGGCTCATCGCCGAACGGCATCCAGCTACCGCGCGGACCTTTGATGCCGGCATACACGCGCAACGGAATATCCGGAACCGGCAAGCTATCCATGAAATCCTGGCGTGCCAGCAACTGCCCCATTTCGCCTGTCAGCAACCGGAACAAACGCCACTGCGCCAGCTTGATCGCATAGCTGGAGGCCATGGTCGGCGGCGCCAGGAACACGCCCAGCTCGGGCGCCCGCGCCAGGTGCGGCAATACGGCACGTGTCAGCACGCAACCAAGCGAATGGCCAATGATGATGAAGCGTTGGTCGCCGACGCGGGCCGTGATGAATTTACTGAGCCGTTCGACGCAGGGCAGCCAGCGTTCAAACGCGGCCGAATAAGCGAACAGATGGGTGGTGATTCCTGCTGCGCGCAGCCGTTTGGCGAGCAACAGCATCGATACCGGCGTGCGCCCCATGCCATGCACCAGGATGGCGTGTACGGTTGCACTATCGGGCCGGCGGCCGTCCATTGCGCGTTACTCTTTCTTCTGCAACTGCTTTTCAAATGCAACGTCGAGTTTGCTGACGCGCTTCGGTTTTTGCGGGCCGTAAGCATTGACGAACCTGACAAAATCATCCAGCTCCAACGCCTCGCTCAAGCGGATCGGCGCATCAAAACCGGCGTTCTGCGTCAGGTAAAACAATTCCTCTGCGGTCCTTACCATCGAGTACCGGACATCGGTGCTACGGGCATTGAGACGTTCTACCGCCGCTGTGGCTCGAGTTGATCTCATCGCGCTCTCCTGATATTCCTGATCTTTATCATCTTTGTCATCTGTTCCAACAATCTTCAATTTCGTTACAGTTCGCGCTGACTTGTGAAGCGCCGCGGCCGCCCGTCCAGCGGATCGACGAAAGCAATTTCCCGCGCCAGCAACTTCAAGGGCGTCGACAGATCATCGCCTTTGCAGGGATACACATCGGGATAAAAGGCATCGTTGATAATCGGTATTCCCAATGCTGCCAAATGTACGCGCAGTTGATGTTTCTTGCCGGTCAGCGGGCGCAGGCGGTACAAGCTGCATGTCGCGCGCCGCTCGATCAGCTCGATGCGCGTCTCCGAATTCGGCTCGCCCGCCACTTCCTGCATGCGGAAAAACGGCGTGCCCTCCACCATGCGGCTGCGATACACCAGCGGCAATGCCAGATCCGGCGCGGTCGGCGCCAACGCCTCATAAGTCTTGTCGACCAGACGTTGCTGGAACAACGACTGGTAAGCGCCGCGGCTGCCGATGTCGTGGGAAAAAATCACTACACCGGCAGTTTCCCTATCCAGGCGGTGGATCGGCGTCAAATCTGCCAGGCCGGTTTTTTTCTTAAGTCGTACCAGCAAAGTCTCGTGCAGAAAACGCCCGCTCGGAATCATCGGCAGAAAATGCGGTTTGTCAGCCACCAGTATCCGCTCATCCTGGTACAAGATGGTTTCTTCAAACGGAATCGGCGTCTCGGCCGGCGGCTCGCGATAATAGAAAATACACATGCCACGCCGGTAAGGACTATCCGGCATCAAACGCAAGCCATTGCCGTCGACTACCTCGCCGCGCGCCATGCGGGCTACCCAGGTAGCGCTATCAATGGCGGGGAAACGCTGTATCAGAAATGCCAGCAAATTCGGCCATTCGCCGACCGGCAGCCACAGATAGCTTGGTGCGACGCCATCCACAATTGGCAACGGCGATGGCTGCGTCATCACAACACCCGTTGCCAATAACCTACATCGATCCAGCGTTCGAATTTTTTACCGACTTGCGCGAAGTGCGCCACTTTTTCAAAGCCCATTTTTTCGTGCAACGCGATGCTGGCAGCATTTGGCAAGGCGATACCGCCGATCACAACATGCACCGGCAACTTCTTTAATTCGGCGATCAAGGCGCGATACAGCGCACTACCGAATCCCTTGCCACCCGCTGCGGGCGACAAATATACAGAAGCCTCGACGGCATGCTGGTAAGCCACGCGCGCACGCCATTTGGTGGCGTAGGCATAACCGAGAATCTTTCCATCCTCGACACATACCAGCCAGGGAAATTGGGAGGTTATATCGAGGATGCGATGTCCCATTTGCTCGGGCGTCACCGTTTCGGTTTCAAAACTGATGACGGTATCGAGGATATAAGGATTGTAGACGTCGCAAATGGCGGCTGCATCGGCGATAGTTGCCGGGCGAATGATGTGGGTCATGGCTATATGTCAGGTTACTTGGGCGAATGCACAATCATACCGTGCAATCGCCGTGCCAGGCAGCCGCCATCAAATAGACAACATCAGGCGAGCAAGGCATCCTTGATCTGCTGCAAGGAAGACGGATCTTCAATGGTCGGCAAATCTCCTGGATCGCGTCCCTCGCAGATCGCCTGGATGGAACGGCGCAGCAGTTTTCCGGAACGGGTTTTCGGCAACAGCCCGACCACATACACCCGCGCCGGCCGGCCGAGGCTGCCGATCTGCTTGTCAACCACACGCATGATTTCCGCTTCCAGCGTGGCCCGTCCCTGTGCCGTATTGTCGGCAACCTTGGGAATCACAAAGGCCACGGCCACCTGCCCTTTCAGCTTGTCTTCGACACCGACCACGGCCACTTCAGACACGTTCGGGTGGCTGGAAATACTTTCTTCTATTTCGCGCGTGCCAAGCCGATGACCGGCGACATTGATGACATCGTCGGTGCGTCCGAGAATGAAGTAGTAACCATCGTCATCGCGAATTCCCCAGTCGAAGGTCGAATAGACCGCGCGTTCGGAGCCAGGCAAATGCGTCGCCCAATAGGTATCGATACAACGCCGGTCGTCGCCATAGATGGTTTGCATGCAGCCCGGTGGCAATGGCCATTCGATCACGACCACGCCCTTTTCATTGGCGCCGCATAACTCGCCGGTGGTCTCGTTCAGCAGTTGTACTTTGTAGCCATACATCGGCACACCGGGGCTGCCTAATCTGCTCGGCTTGTTTTCGATGTTCTTGGCGATCGTCATGATCGGCCAGCCGGATTCGGTTTGCCAATAGTTATCGATGACGGGTACGCCAAGGGCCGCGGAAATCCAGCTGGAAGTAGTTTCATCCAGCGGCTCTCCGGCCAGGTATAGCGCCTGCAGGGACGACAGGTCGTATTTCTGCATCAGCTCCGGCGGCTGCTTTTTCAGCACCCGGATCGCGGTCGGCGCCGAGAACATCCGCGTCACCTTGTACTTCTCGACGATACTCCACCAGATGCCGCCGTCAGGGCGGACCGGCAAACCTTCATATAGCACCGTCGCCATGCCCGCGATCAAAGGCCCATACACGATGTAGGAATGGCCGACCACCCAACCGATATCGGAGGTGCAGAAAAATGTGCCGCCCGGCTTGCTGCAAAAGATGGTGTCCATGGAGGTGGCCAGCGCCACCGCGTAACCGCCGACATCGCGCTGCACGCCCTTTGGCTTGCCGGTGGTGCCGGAGGTGTACAGGATATAGGAAGGCTCGTTCGATTCCAGCCAGGCTACCGGTACCTTGGCGTCGATGTGACGTTGGCGTTGCTCCGCATAATCGACATCCCGCTCCGCCACCACCTCCATTGGCGCCAGGCCGCGGTCAACCAGCAACACATGCGCCGGCTTGTGTTGCGCCAGCTTGATCGCCTCGTCCAGCAAACCCTTATAAGCAATCACTTTGCCGCCGCGCGAACCGGCGTCGGCGGAGACGATCAACTTCGGCGTTGCGTCGTCAATCCGGCTCGCCAGGCTGCTCGAGGCAAAGCCGCCGAACACCACTGAGTGAATGGCGCCGATGCGGGCGCAAGCCAGCATGGCAAACGTCGCCTCGGCAATCATCGGCATGTAGATCAGGACACGATCGCCGCGGCCCACGCCTAGCGCCTGCATGATGGCTGCAGTGCGATTGACTTCCGCCTGCAGCTCGCGAAAGGAATAGGTTTTTTCAGTATTCGTCTCGGTCGAAATCGCAATCAGGGCGGGTTGGTCGCCACGCGTTGCCACCCAGCGATCGACTGCGTTGTGACACAGGTTGGTGGTGCCATCGACAAACCATTTGGCGAAAGGCGGCCGGCTGTCATCGAGTACCCGCGAGAACGGATGGTGCCAGTCGATCCGCCGGGCTTGCTCGGTCCAGAATGTCGATGGATCGGTGATCGAGCGTTGGTAAAAGGTGGCGAAACTCATGCTGTCTCCTCGCTTCTTGAAAGAATCGTCGGGTGGGTATTTTTTTCCCACGTATTTTTATAAGGTTACGCATGGACTTTATATCACATACAAATCGAGATACTCATTGACCGCCATGTCCTCCAGTTTTTTCTGATCAAGCGAAATCTCCAGGATTTTTTTCTGCTGCTTGAGCGACAACTGGCGCGCCAGGTTGATCTTGAACTTGGCTTCCAGCAGCGGGATACCTTCCTTGCGGCGGCGTGCATGGCCGATCGGGTATTCGACCACGATTTCCTTGAGCTTCTTGCCATCCTTGAATTCAACCGTCAAGGCATTGGCGATCGAGCGCTTCTCAGGATCGTGGTAATCCTTGGTGAATGCCTTGTCTTCGACACAAACGATCTTGTCGCGCAAGGCGTCGATACGTTTATCAGATGCGATCTTGTCTTCATAGTCGCCAGCGGTCAGGCGGCCGAAAATAAGCGGCACCGCGACCATGTACTGGATGCAGTGGTCGCGGTCGGCCGGATTGTTCAGCGGACCTTTCTTGTCGATGATACGGATGCAGGCTTCGTGGGTACGGATCGTGATCTGCCTGATCTCCTCCAGCGGTTTGCCAGCCTTGACCAACGCGGCATGCAAAGTCATGGCAGCTTCGACTGCGGTTTGCGCGTGAAACTCGGCCGGGAAGGAAATCTTGAACAGCACGTTTTCCATGACATACGACGCGTACTTGCGCTGGAACCTGAACGGCTGGCCTTTGAACAGCACGTCGTAAAACCCCCAGGTCTTGGCCGTCAGCACCGATGGATAACCCATTTCGCCGGTCTTAGCGATCAAGGCCAGGCGCACCGCGCGCGAAGTAGCATCGCCGGCAGCCCAGGATTTGCGCGAGCCGGTATTCGGCGCATGGCGATAGGTGCGCAGCGACTGGCCGTCGACCCATGCCAGCGACACCGCGTTGAGGATTTCTTCGCGTGTCAGGCCCATCATCTCCGCTACCACCGCGGTCGACGCCACCTTGACCAGTACAACATGATCCAGGCCGACCTTGTTGAAGGAGTTTTCGAGCGCGATACAGCCCTGGATTTCGTGCGCCTTGATCATGGCGGTCAGCACGTCTTTCATCTTCAACGGCTTCTTGCCGGCGGCGATGGCGTTGCGCGAAAGCCAGTCGGCGGTGGCCAGGATACCGCCCAGGTTATCCGATGGATGCCCCCATTCCGCTGCCAGCCAGGTATCGTTGAAATCCAGCCAGCGAATCATGGCGCCGATATTGAACGCAGCCTGGATCGGGTCGAGCTGGAATGACGTGCCCGGCACTTTGGCGCCGTTTGGCACCACGGTGCCAGGAACGACCGGCCCCATCAGTTTTTTACAGGCCGGGTACTCTAACGCTTCCAGGCCACAACCCAAGGTATCGATCAGACAGTTGCGTGCGGTGTCATAAGCGACCTTGGATGTGATCTTGTACCCGGTCACATAATCGACGATATCGATCAGCACCTTGTCGTATTTTGGACGGACGTTGGAGATGTGGGCGGACATTGTTTTCCTTGTCAGATGAGAATTGAAGCCAGAAATGAATCTGTTACGCCAACATCCGTTGCACCAGCATCTGTTACACCAACCTGATCAACCCAATAAGTAATGCTTACAATACTCTTCTCACAAACCCCGGCGCCGCAAACTCAAGGACTCAGCGCACCTTGCATTCGTTAGCCAGCTGCTGCCCCTGCCTGGAATTGAGCAGCATCGACTTGGCTGGAATCTGGATCCACACCAGGCCGCTGGCCTTATCTTCCAGCCGCACCGCGCCGGTGGTAGTGCTGACCGTAGTCATCGGGTAGCTGCGCCCTTTCCATGTCAACTTGACTTCACCATTGGCGGTATTGGCGACATCAACCCGGTTACTCAATTCGCAATAAAAATTACCGGTAACCAAACTCGCTGTCGGCGTCGGCGCAAGGTTCAAGACATTCGGCAAGGTCGCTTCCGGCTTGGTGTCAGCCAGTGGCACGCTGGAACCGCATGCTGCCAGCAAGGCGGTAAGTGTTAAAGCTGAAGCAATACGGTAAGAATTCATTACGTTAAAAGCAGTCATGTTGTCCCGGCCCCAAGGCGATAAGTAAGCAAATAAGCATGCAAAGCCCCCGTCGTTGATAACCACGAGGAAATTCGTTGGCTCGCCCTAACGTCCGCATTGCCATTTTGCACACAGACGTTATTTGCGTTCGCCAATCGAGACAAATTTTAAATCTTCTGCGGCCATAAAATTCACCGACAGACGAATAATCTTATTGTCTGTCTGTTGTTCGTTTGTAGGTAATTATGTGCGCGAACTGCGCAATCTGATGGAACTGAGGATCGGGTTGAGATTCGGCAGCACGCTGCCCGCCGCGTAAATTGCGGAAACAACAAGACCGCGGGGCGCGGCCTTGCTTTGTCTGTTCCGGAGTCAATCGTCCTTGGCGCCGGCTATGCCTAATTCCTGAATTTTGCGCGTGATGGTATTGCGTCCGATGCCGAGACGTACCGCGGCATCGTTCTTGCGCCCATGGGTATGACGCAATGCAATCTTGATCAAAGCCGATTCAAATTGCCGGCCCAGCACATCCATCACGTCGGCGTCGCCATTGCTGAGCATTTGCGCGGCTTCCACCTCCAGCAAAGCGATCCAGCTCTGCTTTTCGTTTTGCATCTCGCCACTGACGGCGACTTGCCCAAGCGGCGTCGACGACGATGCATCGGGATAATGCGTGGCGGCGACTGGCGCTGCAAGATGCGGGTCGAACGCTACCGGCCGGTTTGCCGGGCTTTCCAGCTGCAGGCTTTGATCGCGGCCGCCAACCAGATCTTGCGGCAAATCCTTGACCTCGACAGTCTGGCCGGGCGCCATCACGGTAATCCAGTTGCACAGGTTTTCCAGCTGACGGACGTTGCCCGGCAAGTCCAGGCCGCTCATGAAACGCATGGCGTTATCGGATACCCGCTTGCTTTCAACACCAAGTTGCTTGGCGCTCTGGCTAAGGAAGTAGCGGGTCAGGATCGGGATATCTTCGCGCCGCTCGCGCAAGCTCGGCAGACGCAGCCTGATCACGTTCAAACGATGATACAAGTCTTCCCGGAACAAACCTTCCCGGACCCGGATCTCCAGGTTCTGGTGGGTCGCGGCGATAACCCGGACGTTGGCCTTCAACGACTGGTGGCCGCCCACCCGATAGAAATGGCCGTCCGACAAAACCCGCAGCAACCGGGTCTGTAAATCAAACGGCATGTCGCCGATTTCATCCAGGAACAGGGTGCCGCCTTCGGCTTGTTCAAAGCGGCCGCGGCGCGATGCCTGGGCGCCGGTAAATGCGCCGCGCTCATGGCCGAACAGTTCCGACTCCAGCAAATCCTTCGGAATCGCCGCGGTGTTAAGGGCGATGAACGGCTGCGCCGCGCGCGGGCTATGCTTGTGCAGGGCACGCGCCACCAGCTCTTTACCGGTGCCCGATTCGCCGGTGATCAGCACCGTAACATTCGATTGCGACAAGCGACCGATGGCGCGAAATACATCCTGCATCGCCGGTGCCTGTCCCAGTATCTCCGGTGTCTCGGCAGACGCTTGCTCGACATTCGCTTCGCGCAAGCTTTCTTCCAGCGCACGCCGGATCAGTTCGACCGCCTTGTCGACATCGAACGGCTTGGCCAGGTATTCGAAGGCGCCGCCCTGAAATGCGGCAACCGCGGAATCAAGATCGGAAAAAGCGGTGATGATGATCACCGGTACGCCGGGGAACTTGGCTTTGACGGTTTGCAGCAACTCCAGGCCGGACGCGCCCGGCATGCGGATATCGGAGACCAGCACCTGCGGCGTGCTCGATTGCAACGCTTCGATTGCATCGCGCGCATTAGAGAAACTCTTGGTACTCAGGTTTTCGCGGGCCAGCGCTTTTTCAAGCACCCATCGAATCGATTCGTCGTCGTCAACAATCCAGATTGGTTTCATGTGGTTTCTGCTGCGTCAAGAACGCAGTCCTTTAAACTGTTTGTCATCGCGATGAAGCCGCACTATCAACTTGCCCATCTTGCAGGCAGGCATCAAGGTAGCGGTATCAGAATTCTGAAATCTGTATATCCCGGCCGGCTTTCGCATTCGATGACACCCATGTGCTGCTGCACAAAGGTTTGCGCCAGCGTCAAACCCAAACCGCTGCCGCCATCGCGTCCCGATACCAGCGGATAGAAAATGCGTTCCTGAATCTCGGCCGGGATGCCAGGTCCATTGTCGATGATATGCAAGTCTAGTGCCAGCCGGTAACGCACCTTGGCCAAGGTCACCTGCCGCACTACCCGACTCTGGAAAATCAGTTCGGCATCGCCCGCTTTGATACGTTCGCTCAGGGCTTGTGCAGCGTTGTGGGCAATATTCAAAATCGCCTGGATCAGTTGTTCCTTGTCGCCACGGAACTGCGGAATCGACAGATCGTAATCGCGCTTGATGCTCAAGCCGCTCGGAAATTCAGCGACGATCAGGCTGCGTACCCGCTCGCACACTTCATGGATATTGACGTCGCCGACGATCTGCGCCAACCGGTGCGGCGCCAGCAGGCGGTCCACCAGGGTCTGCAGGCGATCGGCTTCCTTGATGATGACTTGCGTGTATTCGCGCAATTCCTTGAGGTGGCGCTCCGGCAACTCCAGCTCCAGCAACTGGGCGGCGCCGCGGATGCCGCCCAAAGGATTCTTGATTTCGTGCGCCAGGTTGCGGATCAGCTCTTTGTTGACCTGGCTCTGGTCGATCAGGCGTTCCTCGCGCTCCAGCTTGAGTTGCTGCACATTTTCGCGCAGCTCGATCAACACCGGCATGTCGGGATTGTCGAGCGCGGTGACGATGGTGTCGACCCACAATGGTTCGCGCCCCATGCGTTCCAGGATCAGGTCCTGGCGCGAATCGTCGAATTGATGTTGCAGCGCTTGCTGGTAAATCGCAATCAGCTGCTCCGGATTCAGGAACAGGTCTGACAGGGTCTGCTGTAACAGCAAGCGGCAGGAGCTTTCCAGCAGATTTTCCGCGGCGGCATTGGCAAATACCAACCTGCCATGCTGATCCAGCACGAGTACCGCAGACGCCAGCAGATCCAGGCTGGCAAGTGCGTTCCGTTCGGTGATTTTTATTGACATCCTGGCATCCTTATTAAAAAGCCCGATCCAGGCAGACAGTGGCGCCTCGACGTCATTAACACTATCTTCGTGATTGAAATGGTGCATTTTCCGAGCATAACAAGCTTTGTAAGCAATGTCGGTGGGTAACATGCAGGATCGCCACATTATGGTGCGTCCGGCTCATGCGTTATCTTAAACCGGATAGGCAAAAATAAAGGCCGCAGTAGCGGCCTTATGGATTAAGCAAGGTTGATACCATGCGCGGTATTACTTGAGATTCGACAGTTCCCGGTTGAGGGCGTCGATATTTTTCTCGCTGCGGGCAATATCTTCTTTCATGGATGCCACCCGTTCCTGATACTTGGCGTAATTGCGTTCGTTGCCTTGCCGGTCCGGCGTGCCATCGTTGTAGTCTTTCTTGAGATTGGCCAGGCGCTCCTGCTCACTCTTCATCTCATCCTGCAAGATCTGGCGGCGATCGTTGTCGCGCGCCTTTTGCGTGCCGTTATCCACCTTCGGGAAATCGGACGGCGTCGATGCCGCGGGCTTGCTCGAAGCCGCGCCTCCGCCCCCGCTCGACTTGCTGGACGACGTCACAGTCAACGGCGGCAAACTGACGCGTTTACAGCCCTTGGTATCGCCGGTGTTCTTGTATTCCTTGACGCCGTTCTGGTCAACGCACAGAAACACTTCGCTTTGGGCGCGCACGGTGGCGCTGAACATGCCGCCAAACATGCTGGCCGCTGCCAACAGCAGGAATCCCCGGGAAAAACGCAACAGTGGACGCTTCATAGACTTTCTTCGCAATTCAATCGTCAATCGAGACGCTAGTTTATGTCAAGAAACTTGCAATGACAAACGATCCTACACAATATAAATTACTAAATTACGATACGCCGATAAAGAAAACAAGCATGCAAAAAAAACAAAAGGACAGGAAAAATCTCCCGTCCTTTTTATCTTGCCGGTCAGCCTTGCGCAAGGCAAGGCAGGCCTTCAAAACTTACGAATTAACTTATGACTTATACCGAATAGTACATGTCGAATTCGATCGGGTGGGTTGTCATGCGGTAGCGTTGAACTTCCTGCATTTTCAAGTCCAGGTAAGCATCGATCATGCTGTCGCTGAATACGCCGCCACGGGTCAGGAACTCGCGATCCTTGTCCAGCGCTTCCAGAGCCTCTTCCAGCGAAGCGCAAACGGTAGGGATCAGTTTGTCTTCTTCTGGTGGCAGATGGTACAGATCTTTCGATGCTGCTTCACCCGGATGGATCTTGTTCTGCACGCCGTCCAGACCGGCCATCAGCAATGCCGAGAAGCACAGGTACGGGTTAGCCAGCGGATCCGGGAAACGGGTTTCGATACGACGGCCCTTCGGATTCGCAACGTGCGGAATACGGATCGAAGCCGAACGGTTACGTGCCGAGTAAGCCAGCTTGACCGGTGCTTCGTAACCTGGAACCAGACGCTTGTACGAGTTGGTGCCTGGGTTGGTGATCGCGTTCAGTGCCTTGGCGTGCTTGATGATGCCGCCGATGTAGAACAGCGCGAATTCGGACAGGCCTGCATAACCGTCGCCAGCGAACAGGTTCTTGCCGTCTTTCCAGACCGATTGATGCACGTGCATGCCGGAACCGTTGTCGCCAACGATAGGCTTAGGCATGAAAGTAGCAGTCTTGCCGTAGGTGTGGGCAACGTTCCAGATCACATATTTCATGTTCTGGGTCCAGTCGGCGCGCTCAACCAGAGTCGAGAACTTGGTGCCGATTTCATTTTGGCCGGCGCCAGCCACTTCGTGGTGATGCACTTCAACCGGGATGCCCAGCGATTCCAGGATCAGGCACATTTCCGAACGCATGTCCTGGAAGCTGTCGACTGGAGGTACTGGGAAATAGCCGCCCTTGACGGTTGGACGATGGCCGGTGTTGCCGCCTTCGAGCTTGGCGCCGGTGCTCCATGAAGCTTCTTCGGAACCGATCTTGACAAAGCAGCCCGACATATCGGAACCCCAACGGACGTCGTCGAAAATGAAGAATTCTGGTTCTGGACCGAAATAAGCGGTGTCGCCCAGGCCGGAAGCTTTCAGATAGGCTTCAGCGCGCTTGGCGATCGAACGCGGGTCGCGGTCGTAGCCCTTGCCGTCGGATGGTTCGATCACGTCACATTGCATGAACAATGTGGTTTCTTCCATGAACGGGTCGATGTTGGCGGTGTTCGGATCCGGCATCAACAACATGTCGGAGGCTTCAATACCCTTCCAACCAGCAATAGAAGAACCGTCAAATGCATGACCCGACTCAAATTTATCGATATCGAAATGAGAGACCGGAACAGTTACGTGCTGCTCCTTGCCTTTGGTGTCAGCGAAGCGAAAATCAACGAATTTGACTTCGTTGTCTTTTGCCATTTTCAAGACTTCTGCGGCCGTCATTGCCATGTGAATCTCCTAAAATATGAAAGTACTGCAATTTAAATTGTGTGACCTGCTCAGGATCTGTTGCACGCGGATCTCAGCGTCGCAGTAACATCATGGACAGGTAGTGAGCATCCTCAGACCGGACAGCAATTCAGTACGACCAGAACTCAGTGCAGGATGATAGCAGAATCCATGCCACCATCCGTTTGGGAAATAATGCTTATTTGGTTTAGTAATTAGCTTGCAATTCGCTTGTTTAGAAGGCTTTATTTACCTTTTTACATGGTTAGCCTTGCCATTGGAGCAATACTGAATCACCAAACAGGTGCGACGAACTTTGAGAGCACCATTTTTGTGCATGCACCTGAATAAATCATGGATTAGCACCAATTTAGTGCGATTGAAATTTAAATAAATCATCATCACGGAAACCAACATTTCGCAGGAGAAATTCCATGACTAGCAGCAACGAAATACTGACCACTGCCAAACAACGTGGTCAAAATGATCATCTCCCCTATGCCGGCGCCGTCACGCCGAACGAGGCCTTCTCTCTATTGGAGAGCGATGTCGCCACAATCCTGGTAGATGTCCGCACCAATGCTGAACGCGACTGGGTTGGCCGGGTGGCGATCCGCGAGCCGCAGCACGCCGCGGTGCAATGGTCGCAATATCCGGGCGGTGTGCAGAATCCTGATTTCCTGGCGCAACTGGCGCAGGTTGCGGAAAAAGGAACGCCTTTATTATTCCTGTGCCGCTCGGGCGTGCGCTCGCAACATGCGGCCAAGCTGGCCACCGAAAACGGCTACAGCAATTGCTTCAATATTTTGGAAGGTTTCGAAGGCGACAAGGATAACAATGGCCATCGCAAAAACGTCAATGGCTGGTGCAAGGCCGGATTGCCTTGGTCGGGTGCTTGAGGAGTTTTTTTCAGGCTGAGAAAGCAGTTCAGTTACAACCATTCCGGATTCATGCTTTTTGATAGGCAAGTATCCGGTTCTCATATTTCTGGTCTTCGAATACGTGCCAGGCAATACCGATGTCGACGAAGCCATAGGCGCGGTAAAAGGCCAGCGCCTGACCATTGCCGGCCCAGGCCGTCAGCCAGAGCCTGGCGCCGACGCTGTCGATCGCGTGCCCTAACAGCGCGCGGCCGATACCGCGCCCGTGAAAATGTTCCTGGACGTATAGCGTGTCGACCTCGATCCCCCCGAAATTATTTTCCTCGCAGCGCGAATCCAGATCAAGCAGGATATACCCAAGCAGATTTTCTCCGTCCACTTTCACAAACAAGCAGTAATCGGGATCGGCGATGATCTCGCGGAAATACGCCGGCGTAAAAGTCGACAGTACCTCCCGCGCCAGGTCGTCGCTGACGCCTTCGGTGGCATAGGTGTGCAGCCAGACCTGGATAGACAGCGCGGTTAGGCTCATGCAATCGGCTTCTACGGCGTTACGAATCACGTTAGCCCTTCATGCGCGCGCAAGCGATGCAATCGCGACGCGCGCCGCCGCCAGGTCCCACGCGGCCTGGCCGACGGTTTTATATACCGGCAGCAGCGTTTCCCGGGTAAAGCCATGCGCCAGCACCTCGGGCAATTCACGCACTTTGCTCCAGTCGATCTGCGCTTGCAGCAAATCGCCGGCTTCATGCCTGGCGCCGGCCAGGCAGTCGACCACCACGGTGCGGCTGTGCAAAAGCTCGGCCGGGAACTCCACCATGTCCGGCTTGAAGGCCCCTACGCCGATCGCCAACGTGTTCGCGGCGATATTGGCAGGAATCACAGCGGTGCGCGAAGTGGTCAAGGCTATCAGGACGTCTGTGGGCGGTAAATCGGTGGCCAGCGTGGCGGCGTCCAGCGGCTTGACGACGATGTGCGGATGACGCAACAACAAGGCATCGCAAAATTCCCGGGTCTTTTGCATGTCGCGGGCCGCTACCCAGAATTCATTGACGCCAAAATAGTCGATCAGACCGTCGGCATGCGCGATTGCTTGCACCCCGGTGCCGATCAGCAGTGCGGATTTCGGCTGGAACGGCAGCAAGGCTTCGATACCGAGCAAACTTACCGCGGCCGTCCGGCGCGCAGTAACGGTAGGACCATGCAACAACGCCAGGCGGCGGCCGCTGGCGGCGTCGAACACTACCACTTCGCCCTGAATCGCCGGCAACTGGTACTGCGCGTTATTGGCATGCACAGTGATCAGCTTGGTCATGCCGATATCGGCAGCGATAGCCGGCATGCATAACAGTACGCTGGCCTTGTCGATTTCCACCACCATGCGCTCGGGCGCGTTGATCGTGCCTTCACGCAGTTGTTGCGCAACAGTTACCAGCGCAGGCACCAGCTCGGAATAAGGCAGTGCGGCGGCGGTACTTTCGGCGTCGAGAATTTGCATATTGTTTTGACGATAAAAAAGAATCGGCGCAAATCAGCGCAAGAAGAAGCCCTGCGGGAACGGATCGCTATCTTCCAGCACCCACTGGTTGAAACCCATGATGTGGGCGTTACCGGTCACTTCAGTATGCACTGCATCGAATTCGCCGACTTTGGTAGTGCCGGTCACCCGAACCTTGAAACAACTGCCGACAATGCTTTCGTTCACCAATGTTTGATTCAATGCCAGTTTCTGCCGCAGGAACAATTGCGCGGCGCGGCCCGAAGTGCCGGTACCGGTCGGCGAACGGTCTACCTCACGGTCGGCAAAGATGCAGACATTGGCTTGATCCGCATTCGGATCGTTCGGTGCACCGTCGACGATGGTGCCGTACAAGGTATCCAGGCCCGGCTCCAGCGGATGCTGGATTTTGACTTTGTCCTTGACCGCCTGCTTGGTTTCCGCGCCCAGCTGGATCAGGTTGCGTACCAGCTCCGGCTTGATCTTGAGCCCGGTCTGATCGGCATTCATGTAGTAGTAGAAAGCGCCGCCGAAAACGATATCACCGGTGACTTTGCCAAAGCTCGGTGTCTCGACCTCGACATCGCGCTGATAAATAAATGCCGGCACATTGCGGAAAGTGACGGCGCCAGCGCGTGTGCCGTCCCACTCGACCTGCGCTTCGATGAAGCCGGCGGGGGTATCAAAGCCGATGCGTGTCAGCGGTATCGTACGTTCCACATGATTGAGTTCCACCAGCACTTTACCGAGCGCGATGATGCCGTGGCCGCACATGTCGCTATAACCTTCGTTATGGATGAAGATCACGCCAAAATCGGCGGCCGGCGTCACTGGCGGCAACAGATACGCACCGTACATGTCGGCATGTCCGCGCGGCTCGTTCATCAGGAACTGGCGGACGTCGTCGCGCTGTGCCTTGAGCCAGCTGCGGCGCTCGAGAATCGTCTTGCCCGGTACCGGCGGCAAACCGGAAATCACGATGCGCAACGGCTCACCGCCGGTGTGCGCATCTACCGTATGTATGGTGCGTGTGTAACTTAACATGGGGGATTTTGTTTGAAGAAAATTGCGAATATTGTGCAGGGTGGGCAAAGAAAACTTGCCCACCCTACGTCCAACCGCTCAGGTAGCGTGGGCACAGGTGCCCGCGCATAAGCTGGTTAGTAGCTGGTCAGCGCTTCCGGCACACCGGCCTTGAAGCGATAAACCGTTACCGGCGATTGCTTCAGATCGTGGTTGGCGTCGAATTCATAAGAGCCGGCTACACCCTTGTAATGAATTTTTTCCATCGCCGATACGTATTGCTTAGGCTCTACCGAATTGGCTTCCTTCATCGCCTGTGCAATCAGCATCATGCCGTCGTAGAACGATGCCGCATAGGTTTCTGCAGGACGGCTGTAACGTTTCTGGTAGTCTGCCGCGAAAGTTTTACCTGAAGCGAGCTTGTCCAGCAAGGCGCCGCCCTGTGTGCAATACACCTGGTCGGTAATCGCATCGCCGCCCAGACGGCCCATTTCCGGCGAGCAGATGCCATCGCCGCCCAGGAACTTGGCGCTCACGCCCAACTGTTTCATCTGGCGTGTCATCGGGCCGCCCTGAGGTGCATAGCCGCCGTAGAAAATCGCGTCAGGCTTCTTGGCCTTGATGCTGGTCAGGATGGCGGTGAAATCGGTCGCCTTGTCATTGGTGAAGTCATTGCCGAGCACCTTGATGCCGTTGGCTTTGGCGACTTTCGAAAACTCTTCCGCCAGGCCTTGGCCATAGGCAGTGCGGTCATCGATGATCGACACTGTCTTGACCTTCAGTTCCTTGGCCGCGTACAGCGCCATCTTGCCACCCAGCTGGCTGTCGCTGGCTGCCACCCGGAATACCGAGTGGAAGCCTTGCAAAGTCACTTTTGGATTGGAGGCAACGGTGCCCATCACGATACCGGCGTCGTTATAGACGCGCGATGCAGGAATCGTAACGCCCGAGTTGTAAGGGCCGACCACTGCCTTGACGCCCATGTCGACCAGTTTTTGCGCTACGCCGACGCCGGAACGCGGATCAGCTTGGTCATCTTCCATCTGGGCGACGAACTTGATTTTCTTGCCGCCGATTACCATGCCCTGGGCATTCAGCTTATCGATCGCCATGGCCAGGCCACCTTGGTTGTCGCGGCCGGCAGATGCCTGAGGGCCGGTCAACGGGCTGCTGAAGCCGATTTTTACTTCTTGTGTCTCCTGCGCCATCGCGAGCGCTGGGAATGCAGCCAACATAACCATCATCAATTTGGTCCGTGCGTACATGGCGTATCCTTTCGTCTGTCTTTAATAATAGTGTTTTTTTAATAATGGCACCCATCGTCAGGCGTGGGTGCCAAGGACGTCTCTTGCAGATCGAATCCTAGCAGGGACGCCGCCACATTAAATTCTTTTATGCGGCAGGTTCTCCGTAGATTCGATGGCAAAATGACTCGATCCGACTCGGATTTTAGTTGCTATCCGACGACGAAGGAAACGAATTGAAGGTAGGTGAAGGTGGGTGACACGCAAGCCGAGTCGGCGCGGTCAGTGGCAATCGGGTACGTTCTGGTCCAGGTAGACCTCGAAAGCGACGTTATTGATCCATTTTTTTCGATTGTCGGCCCAGTAGCCGCTATCGCCCCATGCGCCGTTCAGTTGCTGCAGATAGGTAGCCAGCTCGGTATCCGCCGGCCTGATCGCGAAGGTCAGCGTGGCCGGGCTACCATCCAGCGGCAGGCTGGCCGAGAATTTTTTCCATTCGGGCAGGTCAAGCATGCCGTTCAAGACTGCATCGTCGTGTACTGCGGCGTCGCAGGCGCCGGTCCTGAGCGCCAGCAAGGCGTCGGCCGGCGCGTTAACTACTTTTTCGACGGCGCCATAGCTGGCCGCCAAGATGCCCACATAGGCTCCGCCTCGCGCCACGCATACGCTGCGGCCGCGCAGTTGCGCGAGGCGCTTGATGTCGGTATCGCTGCGCATGATCAGTTTGGGGCGTGCCTGATAGCTGGTCGGCAGCAGTGTTGCGCGTGCGCGCAGCGTGTCGGCATCGGCCTGTTTCAGATTCAACAGCAACAGATCGACTTTGCCCTGCGCCAGCAGTTGCTGCCGACTCTGCGCCGTGACTTTTACCGTCCGCAGTGTGACACCCAGGCGCTGCGCCAGATCTTCAGCGGCGGCGTTGTAGAAACCTTCCGGAGTCCGATACTTTGCGCCCGCGGCATATTCCGGCACGACATAGCTGACGCCAACCACCAATTGGCCGCGCTGCCTGATCTGTTGCAAGCTGGCCGCCGCAGCTGTAGCGCTAAGCTGCAGCGCACAGGCAAGTAACAGTAGCGCGAATCGGAGGAATGAAAACGGCGGCATAACGATCATTGGTTCCTGATCAAACGATCAGACGTACTGGTAGCGCAATACCCTGTGCTTCAGATTTTCCAGGATAAACTGGTCGATCAGCGCCGCCAGGATCGCAATCGCGAGAATATTGGTCATCACACCGACCATGTCCGCAGTTTCGCCGGCATAGGCCAGGGTACGCCCCAGCCCCTTGCCAAAACCGATCAGCATTTCCGCCGAAATCAACGCGCGCCAGGCGTTACCGAATGCCAGCTGGGCGCCGGTAATCAGTTCCGGCATGACCGCCGGCAAATACACCCGTTTCAACATGTCCCAACGCGTTGCGCCCATCACCCGCGCTGCCGACACATGCACCTGCTGCACGCTTTCGGTGGCATTCATGACGCTCAATGCGGCCGGGAAAAATGCCGCCAATGCAACGACCACCATGATCGGCAGATTACCGAAACCCATCAGTATCAGAAACAGCGGCACCCAGGCAATCGACGGAATCGACTGTAGGATGATGATGGCCGATTTCAGGACTTCGCGGAAGAAAAACAGGACGGCGCCGATCAGGCCGAAGCCGATCCCGCACAGCATTGCCACCGCATAACCGCCACCGAGCCGGGTCAGGCTACCCCACAGGGCGGTACGAAATTCCGGCGTCAGCGCCTCTTGCCACAAGCGCTCCAGCACCGGCAACACGCCCGGCATCAGGAAATCAGGCAAGGACCACGCCGCAATCTGCCACAACAGGAAAATAAACAAAATGGCCAGCAGCATGGCAAGTTTTTTGCGGTAACCGACCAGCCGGCTTTGAATACTCATAGATGAACCGAAACAATACGTAGTTGTTGAAATAAGGCCGCCCGGGACAGGGCGGCCGGCGATGCCGGGTGGTTAAAATCAGGGTTACAGTTTGCGATCCTTTTGCCAGTCCAGGTCAATGATCGCATTGACGTTGAACGGCTTGCCGTCGCGTGTCTTGAGCGAACCTTGCTCTTGCAGGATGTTTGCCAGTTCCTGCATGCGCGCCAGTTCCTTGGCGGTCAGCACGGCGCTGAATGTCTGGCTCTTGATCGCATCGCGGATCACCGTCTCACGCGGCAGGTCGCCGTGCTTCAGTGTCTTCAGAGTCGGATCGGCGATGAAATAGCCGGCGATCAGTTTCGATGCTGCCGCCGGATCTTTTTGCAAAAGATCGATCGCTTCGCGTTGCGCATCCAGCGACTTCCAGACCGCATCACGACGCTTGGCCAAAGTCTCGCCGGAAGTAATCACCACCATGCAAGGGAAAGGCCAGACTTCGCCGACTTCATAAATCTGCTTGACCGGCGCCACCAGCTTCGCAATGCTGGCTTGCGGTTCGAACAGGAAAGCGGCATCGACGCGCTTGCCCACCAGCGATTGCACCGCCACCTGCGGACTGACGCCGAGAATATTGACGTCGTCGGCTTTCAAACCGGCGTTCTTGAGCGTCACGCCTTTGAGGACGGTATCGGCAGTGCTGCCTTCCGCTTGCGATGCCAGGGTGTGCCCTTTCAATCCAGCCACATCCTTGATGCCGCTATCCTCGCGCACCACGATGGCGTGATAACCATGCTGAGCACCGGCCACCACCTTGAGATCGGCGCCTTTGGAAGCCCAGGCGGCGGCATTGGTGAAGCCCAGCACACCGCTATCAAGCTGGCCGCCGACGATGGCTTTGATCAGGTCGGTGCCGGATTTGAATTCGATCAGTTCTACTTCCAGGCCGTGCTTCTTGTAGAAACCACCTTCAAAGGCGGCGATCGCCTGCGCATCGTCCATCACTCGCAGGTAACCGATCTTGAATTTCTCGGCGGCGCCGGCGTGGCTTGCCAGTGTTAGCAGCAATACGGGAATCAGCAATAGCGGCTTTAATTGAATTCTGAATTTCATGCGGCAATTCCTTCAAGTTTTTTTGCAAATGCGTCTTGCTCTGCCTGAATCCCGAGCAGGCAAAGAATTTCCCGCCGGGTGGCGGCAAACTCGGATAAATCGTGGGTTTTCTCGTGGTGGTTCAGATTGAATTCACGCAGCACTTTGGCCGGGCGCGGGCTAAACACCAGAATCCGGTCGGCCAGGAACAAAGCCTCGTCGACATCGTGCGTCACCAAGAGTACCGTCGGCCGCTCTTCCCGAATCAACTGCCGCAGGGAATCCTGCAAGGTCATGCGGGTCAGCGCATCCAGCGCGCCAAACGGCTCGTCCAGCAGTAATACTTTAGGTTTAGTGATGAAGGCACGCGCCAGCGCCGCGCGTTGGCGCATGCCGCCTGAAACCTGGTGCGGATAGTAAGCTTCGAAACCCTGCAGGCTGACTTTGGAAAGCCAGTCGCGCGCTTGCTTACGCGCGTTGGCCTTGCTGACTTTTTGCAACTCCAACGCCAACGCCACGTTCGCTTCCAGCGTCAGCCACGGGTACAGCGCATTCTCCTGGAACATCAACATCCGTTCGGGATGCGGACCTTTGATCGCCTGGCCATCGGCCAGCACCGCACCGCTGCTGGGAGCGCCAAGGCCCGCCGCCAGATGCAATAAAGTCGATTTACCGCAGCCGGACGGGCCGACCAGGGCGACCAGTTCGCCTTCTTCGATCTCACGGCTGAAATCGGCGATCACCGGCAAGCCGGAGAATTGCTTGTTGATATGCTGGAAAGATAACTTCATGGGGTAAGGGGGCCTTTGCGTCGTCTGGCAACGCGGGCCTAAGTCGGCTAGCGTATATAAAGTGGATTTTTTATTCACTTTCCACTTTATCGATCAACTTTCCGCCTTACAACAACTTATAACTTCTATACTTATGCGAAAAACAGATATAGAAGCCGCTCATAGCATTTTTGATAGCTCTATTGTCCGACCTTTGGCTTGCCAGCCGCCACCATCTCAGGCAAAGCCGTCGGTACATCCGGATAGCGCAAGCGCACTCCCAACTCCTGCTTGATACGCTGGTTTTGCAAACGGCGCGATTCCGACATAAAGGACAACAACATAGGCGACACCGCTTGTTCCAGCTCGGCACGCGGCAGCCGCGGCGACAACGGCAGGCCGAAAGCCCGGGCTACCAGATCGAAGTATTCCGCCATTTTCAACTGGGAATCGTCGCTCGCATGATAAATGCGCAGGGGCGACGCCTTGAAGACGGCCGCTACGATGATCCGGGCCAGGTCGTCGGCATGTATATGGTTGGTATACACGTCGTCGTCGTCGATCAGGGCCGGCGTCGCCTTTTGCAAACGGGCCAGCGGTAGCCGGTCTGCAGCGTAAATTCCGGGCACGCGCAGGATCGCCAGGCGCCCGCCGCGACGCCGTGCCCAGGCCCGCAACACCTGTTCCGCATCGACCCGACGCCTGGCGCGGCCATTGTGCGGACTCACGGCACGGGTTTCGTCTATCAGCGCGCCACCGCAATCGCCATAGACACCGGTGGTGCTGATATAAACAAGAGTGGCCCGCTCGGGTAAAATGGCGGCCAGATTACGGGTACGCTGGTCTTTTTCACCTGCAGAGTGCGGCGGCGCCAGATGGACGACAATCTGCGCCAGGCGGGCCAGGCGTCCCAGTGTTGACGGTTGATCAAGATCGGCCACCAGCGGAATTGCTCCGGCAGCGCGCAATTCTGCGCAACGAGCTGCCTGGCTGGTTACCGCGAATACGCGAAACCGATGCTTCAGCAGCGCTACCAAGCGCAATCCCACGTCGCCGCAGCCGAGAATCAACAGACGCGGCTTGCCTGGCTTGCCGTCATGGTTTTGTTTTATATTTTTCATTACAGGATTGTATGAGTTTTCGGATAACTGTTCAGCCTAGCGGTCGCCAATTCAGCTGCGACGAAGGCGAGACCATTCTCAATGCCGCCATCCGCGCCGGCGTCGGTCTCCCCTACGGTTGCAAAAACGGTGCATGCAGTTCGTGCAAAGGCAAGCTGCTGGACGGCGACATCACCCACGGCGCCCATCAGGAAAAAGCCCTGCCGGTCAAGGAAGAGCAATTGGGCTTTGCCCTGTTCTGCTGCGCCACGCCACATTCCGACGTTACCATCGAAGCACGCGAAGTGGCTGGCATAGGCGAATTTCCAGTACGTAAAATGCCGACCCGCGTGGTCAAGCTCGACAAGGTGGCCGATGACGTCATCGTATTGTCACTACAGTTGCCGGCTAACGAACGCCTGCAGTACCTGGCCGGCCAATACGTCGAATTCATGTTGCGCGACGGCAAGCGGCGCAGCTACAGCATGGCCAACGCGCCGTACAAGGACGAATACCTGACGTTGCATATCCGCCACATGCCGGGTGGTTTGTTTACCGATCAGGTATTTTCCACCATGAAAGAGCGCGACATCTTGCGCCTGGAAGGCCCGCTCGGCACCTTTTTCCTGCGTGAGGATTCGGACAAGCCGATGGTGCTGCTGGCCTCAGGTACCGGTTTCGCCCCGATCAAGGCCCTGATCGAACAATGTGCCCACACCGAATCGCAGCGACCGATCACCTTGTACTGGGGCGGACGCCGCCCACAGGACCTGTACATGATGGCGTTGTGCGAGGAATGGGCCAGCACGCTGCCGAACTTCAAGTTCGTGCCGGTGATTTCGAATGCGCAGCCGGAAGATCAATGGACGGGCCGTAGCGGCTTCGTCCATCAGGCGGTGATTGAGGACATGCCGGATCTGTCCGCTTACCAGGTGTATGCCTGCGGCGCGCCGATCGTGGTGGAATCGGCGCAACGCGATTTTGTCGCCCTGTGCAAGCTGCCGGCCGAAGAGTTTTATGCGGATTCGTTTACTTCAGAAGCGGATCTCGCGTCCTAGCACCGAAATTTGTGGGAACAGCCGACAACAACGGCGCAAATATTTTTTGACGCACCACACAAAAGGTCCTAATATTTGCGTCATGAACATGATCAAGACATTGTTGCGACGCCGTAGCCCATTACCTCAGCCTGGTAAGCCGTGCGCGTGACCGTCGATTGATCACGAAGCCACAGGCGATGCCTGTGGTTTTTTTTTGCCCTTATTTTGGAGTAAGCACATGGAACACAGCGTGAAATTCAGCGATTACCCGGTCAACGACCTGATGTACATCACCAACCGCCCTCCTCTGGTGTTTACCGAAGGCGACGGCATGTGGATGACGGATCATACCGGCAAGCGTTACCTGGATTACCTGCAGGGCTGGGCCGTCAATTCGCTGGGACACTCGCCGCAATGCATCCGGGATGCGCTGCTGGAACAATCGAAGAAGATCATCAATCCTTCGCCGGCCTTTTACAATGCGCCTTCGATTGAACTGGCTCGCCTGCTGACTGCCAACTCCTGCTTCGACCGGGTGTTTTTCACGAACAGCGGTGCCGAGGCCAATGAAGGCGCGATCAAGCTGGCGCGCAAATGGGGCAAGAAGAATCCGAACCAGGACGGCCAGAACCGTTTTGAAATCATCACTTTCAATCATAGTTTTCACGGTCGTACCCTGGCCACCATGTCAGCCAGCGGTAAACCGGGCTGGGATACGATTTTTGCACCGCAAGTGCCAGGATTTCCAAAAGCCGAACTGAACGATCTGGCCAGCGTCGAAAAACTGATCAACGACAAGACCGTCGCTGTCATGCTGGAGCCGGTACAGGGCGAAAGCGGCGTGATCCCGGCGACACGCGAATTCATGCAAGGCTTGCGCGAACTGACCAAGAAGCACAACGTCTTGCTGATCGTCGATGAAGTGCAATCCGGCATGGGCCGCAGCGGCGAACTGTTCGCGTATCAGTTATCCGGCATCACACCGGATATCATGACGCTCGGTAAAGGTATCGGTGGCGGCGTGCCGCTGGCGGCGTTGCTCGCGCGTGAAGAGATCGCCTGCTTCGAGGCCGGCGACCAGGGCGGTACCTACAATGGCAATCCGCTGATGACGGCGGTCGGCGTCGCGGTGATCAATACCTTGCTGGCGCCAGGTTTCCTGCAATCGGTGAAAGACAAGGGTGCCTACCTGAGCAGCGAGTTGTTGAAACTTACCGAAAAGCACGGGCTCGAAGGCGAGCGTGGCGAAGGTTTGTTGCGCGCACTGAAACTGGGGAGCGACATCGGCCCGCAGATCGTCGATATCGCACGCGACCTGAATCCGGTCGGCCTGCTGCTGAACTCGCCGCGGCCGAACCTGCTGCGCTTCATGCCGTCGCTGAACGTGACGATTGCGGAAATCGACCAGATGATCGCCATGTTGTCGGACGTGATAAGCCAGCTTAAGAAGTAAGACTGATAGCAAAAGGTAAATCAGGGTGTGTATTCGATGACGATCAGAAATCTCTTTATCTGTTGCCTGGCTTTGTTGCTGGCAGCTTGCGGCGGAACCGGTTTGGTCCGCCCCGGCTCCGCCGACGACGCACCTGTCAGCGAAAAGGGCAACAACATCGTCATCTACTCGCTGGGCCTGATTGATACCAACTATCGCTTCGGCGGCAAGAACCCGGAAGCCGGGCTCGATTGCAGCGGCATGGTCACTTACGTGTATAAACAGGCGGCGGGGCTCAATGTCACCGGTAGCGCGGCAGATATCGCGCGCCAGGGAAAAAGTATTTCCAAGGCAGAACTACGGCCTGGCGACCTGGTTTTTTTCAATACCATGCACCGCGCTTTTTCCCATGTCGGGATTTATATTGGCGACGGCCGCTTCATCAATGCGCCGTCGACCAATGGCAAGGTACGTATAGACCGTCTCGACAATCGTTATTACGCGACGCGTTTTGAGGCGGTGCGCCGGTATTTTGATTGATCGCTGTGGATTGATTACTTTCGGCTGATATAAACAAAAACGCCGTTCCGGCTGATGCTGGAACGGCGTTTTTTTATGCTGCGTGGGCACTGCGTGCCCACCCTGCTGCTTTATTTCTTCTTTGGGATGAACAGGTCGGTGATCGTGCCCAAGCCCATTTCAGCCGCAAACATCGGCGTCTCCGACAGCGTCGGATGGGCATGGATGGTCAACGCCAGGTCTTCCAGGTCGGCGCCCATTTCCATCGCCAGCACGGTTTCCGCCAACAGCTCGCCGGCATTCACGCCAACGATACCGGCGCCGATGATGCGTTTTGTGGTCGGATCCCACAACAGCTTGGTCATGCCGTCGTCGCGGCCCATTGCCAGTGCACGGCCGCTTGCCGCCCACGGGAAATTGGCTTTTTCGAAAGGAATGCCTTTGGCTTTGGCTTCGGTTTCGGTCAGGCCCATCCAGGCGATTTCCGGATCGGTGTAGGCCACCGACGGAATCGTCATCGCATCGAACTCAACCTTGTGTCCGGCGATGACTTCAGCTGCAACCTTGGCTTCGTTGGTGGCTTTGTGCGCCAGCATAGGATCGCCGCAGATGTCGCCGATGGCAAAGATGTGCGGGACGTTGGTACGCTGTTGTTTGTTGGCCGGGATAAAACCACGCTCGTTGACGATCACGCCAGCTTTTTCAGCTGCGATTTCCTTGCCGTTAGGACGACGGCCTACGGCCACCAGCACCATATCGTACAGTTGCGGTTCCGGTGCTGCCGGGGAGCTGCTGTCGGCGCCTTCAAACGTTGCGCGCAAACCTTCTTTCAAGGCTTCCAGTTTGGTGACCTTGGTTTTCAGGTAAATCGCTTCGTAGCGTTTTTCGATACGCTTTTGCAGCGGCTTGACGACGTCGCGGTCGGCCGCAGGAATCAAGCCGTCGGCAAATTCGACCACCGTTACCTTGGAGCCGAGCGCGTCATACACGCAAGCCATTTCCAGGCCGATGATGCCACCGCCGATGACCAGCAGTTTCTTCGGAATCTGGCGCAGTTCCAGCGCGCCGGTGGAATCGATCAGACGCGGATCGTCGTACGGGAAACCGGGGATGCGGGCGACCGAAGAACCGGCGGCGATAATCGCATTCTTGAAACCGACTACTTTCGGACCGTCAGCGGTGGCTACCGTGATCGTGTTGGCTGAGCTGAATTCCCCCTTGCCGGTCAACACTTGCACTTTGCGCGCCTTCGACAACCCGCTCAGGCCGCCGGTCAATTTCTTGATGACGCTTTCTTTCCAGCCGCGCAAGGCATCGATGTCGATTTCCGGCGCCGACATCTTGACGCCGAAATGCGCCATTTCTTCCGCTTCTGTAATCACCTTGGCTGCATGCAAAAGCGCCTTGGATGGAATACAACCGACGTTCAGGCAAACCCCGCCGAGGCTAGGATAACGCTCGATCATCACCACGCTTTGGCCCAGGTCGGCAGCACGGAATGCTGCGGTATAGCCGCCAGGACCAGCGCCCAGCACCATGGTGTCGCACTCGATATCGACCTTGCCGGCGAAACTGACGGCGGCGGGAGCCGCTACAGCAGGCGCAGCTGCCGGAGCAGGGGCCGTAGCTGCTGGCGCAGCAGGAGCTACCCCGGCAGCACCGACGGTTTCCAGCAACACGATCAGGGAACCTTCGCTAACCTTGTCGCCGACCTTGACCTTGATTTCCTTGATCGTACCGGCCTGGCTGGAAGGAATCTCCATGCTGGCCTTGTCCGATTCAACGGTAATCAGCGACTGGTCGACCTTGACGCTGTCGCCAACCTTGACCATCAACTCGATGACGTCGACTTCCTTGACATCGCCGATATCCGGCACTTTGATTTCGATCGTGCTGACGGCGCCGGTCGCTGCGGCTGGTGCAGTCGCAGCAGCCGGGGTGGCGGCAGCTGGTGCCGCCGCTTGCGCTGGTGCGGCAGAGGGCGCAGCAGATGCTGCAGCGCCGGCAGCTTCCAACACCAGAACCAGCGAACCTTCACTAACCTTGTCGCCGACCTTGACCTTGATTTCCTTGATGACGCCGGCCTGGCTGGATGGAATCTCCATGCTGGCCTTGTCCGATTCCACCGTGATCAGCGACTGATCGACCTTGACGGTATCGCCCACCTTGACCAGCAATTCAATGACTTCTACTTCTTTGACGTCGCCGATATCCGGGACCTTGACTTCAACCATACTCATAGCGTTTGCTCCATGCTCGTTCCCCCGTCTGGAGGAAAAATGTGTGATGTAGTGTGATGCTGCGTGCCGTGCCCAGCGTGCCCTGCGCCGCCTAGGATTTCATTTCAAAACTGTGAATGCGCATCGGGGTGGCAGAACTCTTATCGAATTCAACGCCGGCATGCACCCCGACTTCGGCGATACGCTGTGCGCTGACATCCTGGTCGTAGACTGCATACATCGCGCCCAAGGCAAAATTGCGGCCACTGCCTATGCCCCAGAAACGATCGAAACTGAACACTTCGCGATAGGAATACACACCGAAAATACCGTAAGGATTGGCAATCAAGGCAGTAATCTGCGATGACTCGTAGGGATCGTCTTCATCCTCTTTGGTATTCAGGAAATACTGATCCTTGAGGATGGTGTGTACCTTGGAAAAGGTCTCGAATACCTCGTCGCGCGTATTCAGCTTGCAGTCTTCTCCCATGCCGGTCAGCAGCTTGCGCATCACCGGGAAATGCGCTGCGGTGCCAGCCAGCGTGATATACGATTCGCCAACCTGGAATATCTTGTTGTTGACCTCATAAGCATGCGACAAACGGGTATCGCCGAACGTCACCAGCGAATCAGACGCAATCGCGATTTGCCCATTTTTTTTGACGACAACACAGGTAGTCATAGTTGCTCTCCATCGGTATGCCAAATGACCGCAAGCGGCGCAAAATGAAAGGACAAGCTTTCATTTTGCGCCCGCCCGGCATCACAACAGTGTCTTGCGCATGTCGGCCAGTACTTCAGCCAGATAGACGCTAAAGCGTGCACCCATGGCGCCGTCGACAACGCGATGATCGTAAGACAAGGAGGTAGGCATCATCAGGCGCGGCACGAATTGCTTGCCATCCCAGACCGGTTTCAACGATGCTTTCGACAAGCCCAGGATCGCCACTTCAGGCGCATTGATGATCGGCGTGAATGCCGTACCACCGATACCGCCCAACGAAGAAATCGTGAAGGTTGCGCCTTGCATGTCGGCCGGCTTCAACTTGCCGTCGCGGGCTTGGGCAGACAATTCGCCCATTTCCTGGGCGATCTGGCCGATGCCCTTTTTGTCGGCATCCTTGATCACCGGTACTACCAGGCCGTTCGGCGTGTCGGCGGCAAAGCCGATGTTGTAGTACTGCTTGAGGATCAGGTTTTCACCCTTGGCATCGAGCGAGGAATTGAATGCAGGGAATTTCTTCAGCGCAGCGACGCTGGCCTTGATCACGAATGCCAGCATGGTCAGCTTGACCGGCGACTTGGCCTTGGCAAAACTGTCATTGGCTTGCTTGCGGAATTCTTCCAGCTCGGTGATATCGGCTTCGTCGAATTGCGTGACGTGCGGGATCATGACCCAGTTGCGATGCAGGTTCGGGCCGCTGAGTTTTTTGATACGCGACAACGGCAGCAACTCGGTCGGGCCTTGCTTGCTGAAATCCAGCGATGGCCATGCCAACAGATCCAGTCCGACACCGCTACCGCCCTTGCTGGCCGAAGCAGCAGCGCTACCGCTGGCCGCACCTGAGATCACGCCCTTGACGTAATTCTGTACATCTTCGTGGGTGATACGGGCCTTGATGCCGGTGCCGGCAACGCGGCTCAGGTCAACACCCAGTTCACGCGCGAATTTGCGCACCGATGGCGATGCATGCGGAATGCTGCCGCTGGCAAGGACCGGTGCTGCCGGAGCTGGCGCCGCTACCGGAGCAGGTGCAGCTACTACTGCAGGCGCCGGGGCCGGAGCTGCCGCCGTCGGTGCTGCCGGCGCCGCAGCCGGAGCGCTGGCTGGCGCCGGCGCTGCCGCAGCTGCATCGACTTCAAGTACCAGCACCAAAGTGCCTTCCTTGACCTTGTCGCCCAGCTTGACTTTCAATTCCTTGATCACACCCGCATGACTGGACGGGATTTCCATGCTGGCCTTGTCGGATTCGACCGTGATCAGCGATTGATCAACCTTTACCGTGTCGCCGACCTTGACCATCAATTCAATGACTTCAACTTCACTGACGTCGCCGATATCCGGGACTTTGACTTCCACCATACTCATCGCTTAGCTCCATTCATTCTGCCCGCTGTAAATCGCGGGCCTGAGTTTCCTTTCAGAAAATTCAGGCCCGCGTTCATAGCCGTGGAAATTTTAATACTGGCTTGGTTACCGTTACTCTTACCTGCTATTGCTTGCTAACTTGTTGTCCAGTTATCAAGACCAGTACCTTATTGCGTGACCGGATTCGGCTTCTCCGGATTGATACCATACTTGGTAATCGCATCGGCGACAACCGAGGCTTTGATCTTGCCGTCGTCCGCCAGGGCCTTCAATGCCGCCACTGCCACATAGTAGCGGTTGACTTCAAAGAATTCACGCAGCTTGGCGCGGGTATCCGAGCGACCGAAGCCGTCCGTGCCCAGCACCTTGTAAGTACGGCCGGCAGGAACAAAAGCACGCGCCTGCTCAGCGAAAGTACGCATGTAATCGGTGGAGACGATGATCGGACCGGTGGTGTCTTTCAGGCATTGGGTAATGTGCGCCAGACGCGGTGTTTCGGTCGGATGCAGCATGTTCCAGCGTTCGACATCCTGGCCGTCGCGGGCCAGCAAGGTGAACGATGGCGCCGACCAGATATCGGCATCGACGCCCCAGTCGCTGGCGAGCAATGCTGCGCCTTCGATGACTTCGCGCAGAATCGTGCCGGAACCCATCAGTTGTACGCGCTGCTTGTTCTTCTTGCCACCTTCTTGCAACAGATAGAGACCCTTGATGATGCCCTCTTCCTGGCCTTCCTTGAGGCCCGGATGGCTGTAGTTCTCGTTCATCAGCGTCAGGTAGTAGAACACGTCTTCCTGATTGGTGACCATGCGGCGCAGGCCGTCATGCATGATGACTGCGACTTCGTGCGAGAAGGTCGGATCGTAGGGAACGCAGTTCGGGATGGTCGAAGCCAGGACATGGCTGTGGCCATCTTCATGCTGCAAGCCTTCGCCGTTCAATGTGGTACGGCCGGCAGTGCCGCCCAGCAGGAAGCCACGGGCACGCATGTCGCCCGCTGCCCAGGCCAGGTCGCCGATACGCTGCAGACCGAACATCGAGTAGTAGGTGTAGAACGGAATCATGACCCGGTTATTGGTCGAGTAGGAAGTTGCCGCGGCAATCCATGAACTCATGCCGCCGGCTTCGTTGATCCCCTCTTGCAAGATCTGGCCAGCCTTGTCTTCACGGTAGTACATCACCTGATCTTTATCGACCGGCTCGTACAACTGGCCGACCTGGCTGAAAATACCGATCTGGCGGAACAAGCCTTCCATACCGAAAGTACGCGACTCGTCGACCATGATCGGCACTACGCGCTGACCCAGGCTCGGGTCGCGCAACAGGATGTTCAGGATACGTACGTATGCCTGGGTCGTGGAAATCTCACGGCCTTCGGCAGTCGGCTCCAGGGCGCCCTTGAATGCGGACAATTCCGGCACCACCAATACTTCGTCAGCTTTCTGACGGCGTTGCGGCAGGTAACCGCCCAGCTCTTTGCGGCGAGCGTGCAGGTATTGCATTTCCGGGGTGTCGTCGGCTGGCTTGAAGAACGGCACTTCCGCCAGCTTGTCGTCGGAAATCGGCAACTGGAAGCGGTCGCGCATGGCCTTGATGGCTTCGTCGTCCAGCTTCTTGGTGTTGTGCGCAGTATTGCGCGCTTCGCCTGATTTGCCGAAGCCGTAACCCTTGATACTCTTGACCAGCAAGACAGTCGGCTGGCCCTTGTGTTCTTGCGCCACTTTGAAAGCAGCGTAAATCTTGTGCGGATCGTGGCCGCCGCGGGTCAGGTGCCAGATATCGTCGTCCGACATCTTGCTGACCAGTTCCAGCAACTTCGGATGCTTGCCGAAGAAATGCTTACGTACGAAAGCGCCATCCTTGGCTTTGTAGTTCTGGTATTCGCCGTCGACGGTTTCCATCATCACGCGCTGCAAGATACCTTCCTTGTCGCGCGCCAGCAGATCGTCCCAGCCTGCGCCCCAGATTACCTTGACCACGTTCCAGCCGGCGCCGCGGAAATCGCTTTCCAGTTCCTGGATGATCTTGCCGTTACCGCGCACCGGACCGTCCAGGCGCTGCAGGTTACAGTTGACCACGATCACCAGGTTGTCGAGACGTTCGCGACCGGCCATGCCGATGGCGCCCATCGATTCCGGTTCGTCCATCTCACCGTCGCCGCAGAAGGCCCAAACCTTGCGGTTGGCGGTATCGGCGATGCCGCGTGCATGCAGGTATTTCAGGAAACGCGCCTGGTAAATCGCCATCAGCGGGCCCAGGCCCATCGATACGGTAGGGAATTGCCAGAAATCCGGCATCAGCTTCGGATGCGGGTAGGAAGACAGGCCGTTGCCGTCGACTTCGCGACGGAAATGCAGCAGTTGCTCTTCAGTCAGGCGGCCTTCGAGGAAAGCGCGGGCGTAAATGCCCGGCGACGAGTGGCCCTGGATGTACAACAGGTCGCCACCGTGGTTTTCAGACGGTGCATGCCAGAAATGGTTGAAGCCGATGCCCAGCATGTTGGCCAGCGATGCAAAGCTGGACAGATGGCCGCCAAGGTCGCCATCCAGACGATTGGCCTTGACCACCATCGCCATCGCATTCCAGCGCATCCACGAGCGCAGGCGCTCTTCGATCTCCAGATCGCCGGGGCAAGGCTCGCCCATGTGGGCCGGGATGGTGTTGACGTAAGCGGTGTTGCTGGAAAACGGGATCTGGGCGCCACGGCGGCGGGCCAGGTCGACCATTCTTTCCATCAGATAGTGGGCGCGTTCAGGGCCTTCGGTTTCAATAACAGCTTCGAGCGCATCAAGCCATTCTTGGGTTTCTATGACGTCTGGATCGTTGGCGGCCTGGGCCAAAACCTGGTCGAGCTGGGCTGACATGCTGAGTCTCCTGAATTTGTGCGCCTGTCCAATTTAACATCGGATTAGCGGGTTGGGTCGCAAGCATCTACGTCACTTCGTAGACGGACGCCAAATTCTAACAGGAGTTTTTTCCATTTCCAAATAGCGATATTTGATTTCATAATGCGAAAATATGCTGCACAGCAAGGTAAAATACTATGAGAAATTCTGGCTTATTAGTTTTTTCATTGCGTCGAAAAGCTGAATTCCAGCTTGAAACACCATACCGCATCGCAGCAATAATTACATATTGATATCGATAAAATCTGACATATAGCCAATTCGATATAACGACTACCGTAAATCTAAGTAAAAAAGCGCTGACCCGGAAGGGAGCAGCGCTTTTTTTATCATCGGCAGGTTGGGCAAGTTTCTTTTTGCCTATATTGCCGAATAAGCATGATGGTGGATTTGAAGTCACGCGTGGGCACAAGTGCCCACGCTACGCCGCCTTGCCGCCCTTCTTCTTGGCGCCGATACGGCTTTCCTTACCGGCCAGTAAATTGCCGATGTTTTTGGCATGGCGATAGATCAGCAAGGCGCTCATGACAACAATTGCCAGCAAAATCATGTCTGGCCCTTCCATCAAGGCATAGAAGAATGGCGCGAAGACGCTGGCAATCAAGGCCGCCAGCGAGGAATAGCGAAACGCATAGGCCACGATCATCCAGGTCGCGATGGTCGCCAGGCCCAGCCAGAGGCTGATGCCAATCAGGATGCCGAGCAACGTGGCTACACCTTTGCCGCCGGCAAAACGAAAGAACACCGGCCACAGATGTCCCAAAAATACCGCCACGGCGGCCAGCGCAACGGCGCCATCGCCCAAGCCGAATTGCGGCCCGTATTTTTGTGTCAGCCACACCGCCAGCCAGCCCTTGAAACCATCGCCGAGCAAAGTCAGGGCCGCCGCGGTTTTATTCCCGCTGCGCAGGACGTTGGTAGCGCCGGGATTATTCGAGCCGTAGGTACGCGGATCTCCCAGCCCGAATACCTTGCTGGTGATGATGCCGAACGATACCGAACCGATCAGGTAGGCGGCAAGCGCGAATAACAATATGTACATGCGTGTCTCTTTCTTTTGTATTTGGTTGATTCAGGTTTGGCGCTTATTCCGCCCTTATTCCGCCTATTCGTCCAGTCCGCACTGGACCGCTTTTGCTTGCAACAGATCTGCCACGCTTTGCGGCGCCATGCCAATCAGGTAACCACGCCGGCCACCGTTAATATATATCTTCTGCAAGGCCAGGATGCTTTCTTCTATATAGACCGGCAGCGCCTTGCGGGTAGCGAACGGCGAAGTGCCGCCGATCAGGTAGCCGGAATGTCGATTCGCCACCTCCGGTTTGCAAGGTTCGACCGACTTGCAGCCGATTTGCCGCGCCAGGTTCTTGGTCGACACCTTGCGGTCGCCGTGCATCAGGATAATCAGGGGCTTGGCTGCCTCATCCTGCATCACCAGCGTCTTCACCACATGATGTTCATCCACGCCTAACGCGCGCGCCGATACCGTGGTGCCGCCATGTTCTTCATATGCATAGGGGTGCTCGGAAAAGACCGCGCCGTGCTTGCGCAAGAATTGCGTCGCCGGGGTCTCTGCAATGTGTTTTGTCATACCGGGTATTTGAACGCAGCGCCCTGTGCCTGGGCGGCTGCTGGCAAATCATGTTTTCGTTCGTAAAACTTGACGCAGCGACAATCCCTGCCGCTGATCCAGGCTGGTCGGCTGACCGCCGCGTTGAACGTGCTTAACTAAGGTGCTTAACTAAGATGTTTAACGGTTAAGGCTGTTTTGGCTCATCGGAAGCCGGTTCGCCGGTAGCCGGCAGTTCGGACTCTGCCGCATCTTCTACGTCAACCTCAACTTCGGTGGAAGAACCTTTCTCCGCCTTACGCTTCAGCTTTTCTTCCTTCTTTTTCTTCTTCTCTAACTCTTTTTGCCGTTTTTCATACTGAAAATTCGTTTTTGCCAATTGCGCCCCCTAAATAAACTCTTGAATAGATGTATTACAGGATACAGGAGAATAATTGGGAAGATGCAGAATTCAATTTAATGGGACGATCAAAATAATTGCCAAAAAATTAACCACGCGGATGATGCGCTGCATGCAGTGCCTTCAAACGTTCACGCGCCACATGGGTATAAATTTGAGTCGTTGATATATCGGCATGCCCCAATAGTAATTGCACTACGCGCAAATCCGCGCCGTGATTCAGCAGATGAGTAGCGAAAGCATGCCGCAAGGTATGCGGCGACAAAGGCGCGTTGATGGCGGCCTTGAGTGCGTATTTCTTGATCAAGGTCCAGAACATCTGGCGCGTCATGGCGCCACCGCGGGCCGTCACGAACAACGCATCATCCATCTGACCGTCCATGATCTGACCACGCGCATCTTTCAGGTAGCGCACGATCCAGTTCCGCGCTTCCTCGCCAAACGGCAGCAGGCGCGTTTTATTACCCTTGCCGGTAATCCGCAGCACGCCTTCGTTCATGCCGACTTCCAGCGTTTTCAGCAGCACCAGCTCCGATACCCGCAAGCCGCTGGCATACATCAGCTCCAGCATGGTACGGTCGCGCAGGCCGAGCGGCGTCGCGACATCGGGCGCTGCCAGCAACGCTTCAACCTGGGCTTCGGACAATATCTTGGGAAAACGCGGCGCTTGCTTGGCAGAACGCAAATGCAGGCAAGGATCGACGCTGATGCGGTTTTGCCGCAAAGCCAGCAGATAGAAACGCTTGAGTACCGCCAGACGGCGGTTCGACGAGGTCGCCTTGCTGCTTTCATGCTTAGCCAGGAAATACGCGTTCAGATCACCGGCATTGATAGCAAACAAGGTCTTGCCATCCGGTTGCTCCTGCAACCACAAGGCGAACAGCGTCATGTCGCGCCGATAGGCTTCAAGCGAATTCTTGGCAAGGCCGTCTTCCAGCCACAAGCTGTCGCAAAACTCGTCGATCGCGGTTTGATGTTCGGTGTTTAATGCCGGTTTCGCTAGTGTGTCAGCCTTGGACCGTCTCACAAGCCGACCACGCCTTCATGCTCCAGCAACCAGCGTTTGACGCGCAGATGGAAGCCATCCTCGTCATCGTGATGAGAAAAACCGCCCAGGCCGCCGGCCGCGGTCACCCGATGACAGGGAATCACCAACGGAAACCAGTTGGCTCCGCATGCCTGCCCAACCGCGCGTGGCGCCGACTCTATCAGTTTGGCAACCTGGCCATAAGTGAGTACTTCCCCACGCGGTATTGCAGCAATCACCTTCCACACCCGGTGCTGGAAAGCAGTGCCTAGCGGCGCCAGGGGCAGGTCGAAGCGGAAATCGGGTTGTTCCAGATAACGACAGATCTGCCTGACTGCGCGTTCGGCCAACGCATCGGTGGCGTCTTTTTCGTGAAATGAGGGAGGTAGATAGACCAATTCCTGCAGCAAGCCGGCTTCAGTGCGTATGCCCATCGCACCGAATGGCGCGGCGACTACGGCAGTGAAGTGCTGCGCGGGAAGCTGGTCGCCGGCGGCGCGCTTTAATGGACTATCCGAGATTATGTTCATTCCCTAAGCATAAAATAAAAAAGGCGCATCTGTCGATGCGCCTCAAATTACTTCGTATGCACTCCCGGCTGTTTAGACAGCTTCATTCGGAGTGCAAGGTCTCCTCAGTATCCCCGGTATCAATACCGTTCTTATGCACCACCACCTACAATCCTGTTTATTCAACCTGGTTGGCAATCGCTTTTAACCGCTCCTGCCAGACGCTTAAAAAAATCTGAATTCTGTGCCACATAACTACTGTTTTCCGGAAACCGAAATCCGGTTCAATTTGCTGTGTTTTTTACAATCTGCAATGTCTAGTGTGGTCGCACTGTAACAGGTGTTACGCAGATTTAACAAATAATTTATATGAATCATTTTGACTAAACAACATAGATTTTCACTAAACCATTGTCAAATAAATACTTATTAACATCTATAAATTTCCACGTAGAAATTTATATCGCCACCTCCCCTTAAAATTATGCAAGATGGTTCGGCATGTCTACAATCGAGCCAACTTTCTTACAATATCAACCACTCCATGTATATCGTCAACCTGTTGTTTCCGGATTTCTCGCTGATACTGCTGGGAGCGATCTTGCACCGCATTAGCAACTGGGGGACTGAATTCTGGACCGGGGCGGAGAAACTGGTGTATTTCCTGCTCTTCCCCGCCTTGCTCTTTTATTCCACTGCACGCACCCCGCTCAGTTTCGACACCAGCGGCAAGATGCTGATGGTCGGCATGTGTGCGCTGCTCGGCGCCGTCATGCTTACCTGGCTGGGTAAACCGTGGATCAAGGCAGCGTCAATGGATTACGAATCCGGCATGCAAACCGCCTATCGTTTCAATTCGTATATGGCATTGGCCCTGGCGGCCCGCTTGGGCGGCGAGCAAGCCACCGGCATGATGGCGATGCTGATCGGCTTTGGCGTGCCTTTATGTAACCTGGCGGCGGTCCATGCCCTGGCGCATAAAAGCGGCGGCTTGTTCAAGGAGCTGGTGCGCAATCCCTTGTTGATCGCCACCGCTTGCGGACTCTTATATAGCCTTTCCGGCTTGCCGATGCCGGAAGTGGCGGGAGCGGTCTTGTCGCGACTCGGCAACTCCGCTCTGGCGCTGGGCCTGCTGCTGGTAGGGGCGGGCCTGCGCCTGAGCGGCGCGCATCGTGCCAAAGCGCTGACCGGGTACTTCCTGGCGATCAAGCTGCTGGCGGTGCCGACCATGGCCTGGCTGCTGGGGCAGTGGCTGGGACTGGCGCCGTCGCAACTGCAGATCGTCGTACTGTTTTGCGCCTTGCCGACCGCTTCCAGCGCCTACATCCTGGCGGCCAGGATGGGTGGTAATGGTCCGTTGGTAGCGTTCATGATTTCCGCCGGCACCATGCTGTCGGCGCTGACCTTGCCGTTCTGGCTGTGGGTCTTGCAGCACTAAACCATCATGCGCCGTGTTGCTGCAGGGCCCATGCCACATGCTCCCGCACCAGCTCGGACGGATCGTCGCTGCGCCGCCGCAAGGCGGCGATGATCTCCGGTGTACCGGCGCCGGCCGCGGCGGTATTGCCAAGGCCCACCGCCATATTGCGCAACCAGCGTTGATAGCCGATGCGGCGGATCGGACTGCCCTCCATGCGGCTATTGAACTGTTCCTCGCTCCAGCTGAATAACTCCACCAGGCTAGCCCGGTCGAGACCATTGCGGACATCGAAATCACCCAGCGTGGATGGCTGCGCAAACTTGTTCCACGGGCAGAATAGCTGGCAATCGTCGCAGCCGTAGACGCGGTTACCGATCAGCGGCCGCAGTTCCACCGGAATGCTGCCTTTCAATTCGATCGTCAGGTAAGAGATGCAACGGCGGGCGTCGAGCCGATACGGGCCGACGATCGCCTTAGTTGGGCAGACATCGATACAGGCGCTGCATTGCCCGCAATGCGAACTGATGGCCTCATCGACCGGCAACGGCAGATCGGTCAGGATTTCACCGAGAAAGAAAAACGATCCGGCCTCGCGATTCAACAATAGGGTGTGCTTGCCGCGCCAGCCCAGGCCAGCCTTCTGCGCCAGGGCCACTTCCATCACCGGCGCCGAATCGGTAAACACGCGATAGCCGAAATCGCCGATCTCGCCTTTGATCCGGTCCGCCAGTTGCTGCATGCGCGAACGCAGCACCTTGTGATAATCGCGTCCACGTGCATACAGCGACACTGTGGCGGTGCCGGCAGCGGCAGGCTCCAGCCGCGCTTGTTCGCGTGGCCGCCACTCGCCCTGATCATCCTGATAGGCGCGCGGCAGATAATCCATGCGCACCGCTATCGCCCGGATCGCGCCCGGCACCAGTTCCGCAGGCCTGGCGCGCTTCATTCCGTGCGCTGCCATATAATCCATCTCACCGTGATAGCCAAGCGCCAGCCATGCCTTAAAACCAGCCTCTTGCTCCGCCAGATCGACATCGCTGATGCGGATATCGGCAAAGCCAAGCTCCCGCCCCCATGCTTTGATGGTGGTGGCTAGTGCTGCTAGATTTTGCTCGGTGACTACCATGGCTGGGCGACTTGAAAGACTTGAAGCAAAGACCTCGCTTCAAAAGATTTGATTTAAAAGACCTGATACGAAGGACTATGTAACGAGATGCCCCATTTTACTACCCACCTGCACGATGAAGCTGGAACCAACGCTCTGGGAGCCGCATTGGCGAGAGCCTTGCTGCCCGGGCTGACTATCCATTTGCACGGCGACCTGGGTGCGGGCAAGACCGCGCTGACCCGCGCCTTGCTGCACGCTGCCGGTTACGAAGGCCACGTCAAAAGTCCTACTTACACTCTGGTGGAACCTTATACCATCCAGATAGCCCAACAGGCGGTCGAAGTGATGCATTTCGACTTGTATCGGATGGCTAGTCCGGACGAATTCCTGGAGGCAGGTTTCCGCGAATACTTCAACCAAAGCACCATCTGCATCGTCGAATGGCCGGAAAAAGCCGCTACTGCGTTGCCGCCGCCCGACATCAATGTATTACTCAGTGTTTCCCGTGTTTCCGACAAGGGACGTGATGTAGAATTGCAGGCGTTATCTGATAAGGGTAGTCAATGTCTCGCTCGACTGAAATTTGCACCAAACCTTTAAAATCGAAAGTCCGCCGCACCATACTCAAGGCCGGCGGCACTTTGCTCATTTCAGTGCTGGCGCCGCTGTCGGCACGCGCTGCGCAAATTATCGCAGTACGGGTCTGGCCGGCGGAAGACTACACCCGCGTCACGCTGGAAAACGACTCGGAACTGAAAACCACCCATTTCCTGGTGCAAAATCCGGATCGCATGGTGGTCGACATCGAAGGTGTCGAACTCAATTCGACCTTGAAGGAACTGGTCGCCAAGATTCAGCCTAACGATCCTTACATCAAACAAGTCCGGGTCGGACAGAACCGTCCCAACGTTGTGCGGCTGGTGTTCGACTTGAAGGAAGAAGTCAAACCGCAGGTGTTTACACTGGATCCGGTGGGTGGTTACCAGCATCGCCTGGTCTTCGATTTGTATCCGGTCAACCCGCCCGACCTGATCGCCGCCATGATTGAAAAGGGTGAATGGCCGTCCTCCAACCCGGGCGAAGTCGCGCCGCCTGTCGCGCAAACCAAACCGCCAGAACAAAAACTGCCGCTGCAGGCACAACCTGAACCACCGCAACAGATCGCCCGCATCGATCCCAAAGCCGACAAAACCCCAACCCCGACATTAACGCGCATGATCACCATCGCCCTCGATCCGGGGCATGGCGGTGAAGACCCTGGCGCTACCGGGCGTGGCGGCAATCGTGAAAAGGACGTCGTGCTGTCGATTGCCAAGCGGCTCAAGGCCAAGATCGAGCAACAACCGAACATGCGTGTGATGCTGACGCGCGACGCCGATTACTTCGTACCGCTCGGCGTGCGTGTGCAAAAAGCCAGGAAGGTGCAAGCCGACCTGTTTGTTTCCATCCATGCCGACGCCTTCGTAACGCCGACCGCGCGCGGTTCGTCCGTATTTGCGCTGTCGGAAAAAGGCGCCAGTTCAACCGCTGCGCGCTGGCTGGCCAACAAGGAAAACTCGGCCGACTTGATTGGCGGCATCAACATCAAGAGCCATGATCGTCAACTGGCGAGCGTGCTGCTGGATTTGTCGACCACGGCACAGATCAACGACAGCATGAAACTGGGCAGCGCGGTATTGAATGAAATCGGCGGCATCAACAAATTGCACAAGGGTGCGGTCGAGCAAGCCGGTTTTGCGGTGTTGAAAGCTCCGGATATTCCAAGCATCCTGATTGAAACCGCCTTCATTTCAAATCCGGAAGAAGAAGCGAAACTGACTGACAATGCTTATCAGGATCAGATGGCGGATGCGGTCCTGAAAGGGATCAAGAAGTATTTTGCCCATAATCCGCCGCTGGCAAGGAATCGCTTGACCTGAACGACTGAAAACCAGGCCTTAAAGCCGGATTTTTAAACATTAAGGGCGCGCAGCAAATCTTGCAGCGCGCCCTTATTTCATGGTGCTTCGACTGTGCTTGGATTGTATTTAAGCTCCGCGCATTTTCCGGTAGAACTTCCACAAGCCGCCTAGCGCCACCGGCACCACTGCTGCGCCAACCCCGATCAACACAATCGTGTTCAGGTGATCGCGAATGATCGGGATATTGCCGAAGAAATAACCGGCCGAAACCAGGCCGACCACCCATATCAAGGCGCCGGTAATATTAAAGAACTGGAACTTGGAGAAAGTCATTTCGGACACCCCTGCCACAAACGGTGCGAAAGTCCGCACAATCGGCACGAAACGCGACAGGATGATGGTCTTGCCGCCGTGATGCTCATAAAACGCATGCGTCTTTTGCAAGGCTTTCTTGTCCAGCCATCGATAATCGTGGGTATAGACCTTATGCCCTATCAAGCTGCCTATCCAGTAATTCAACGTGTTGCCGGTAGTTGCCGCAACGATCAGCATACCCATCAGCAACCAGATATTCATCTCACCGGTTGCGCAAAACGCACCACCGATAAATAACAAGGTATCGCCAGGCAAAAACGGCAATACCACCAGGCCGGTTTCGCAAAAAACTATCAGGAACAGAACCATGTAGACCAAGGTGCCATATTCCTTGATCAAAAAGCCGAGGGATTTATCGACGTGCAGTATGACGTCCATGAATTGCATAAAGTCCATATTTTTTCCTTAGTTAGCGCGGGAATAATACACTACGAAAGACAGCAAATAATTAGATCCGACAATTGTTTGTGCTCATAATGGCAAGGCTTCCGAGAGGCAACTCGCTGCAGCAGGTGCCCGCTTCGGTATAATCCCCCACATGAATGCACCGCTCTCCCCCATCCGCGCTATCCAGCAACTCCCAGACAACCTGATTTCGCAAATTGCGGCTGGTGAAGTGGTCGAACGACCCTCCGCCGTGGTCAAGGAACTCCTGGAAAATGCACTGGACGCAGGCGCCACCCAAATCACGGTACGGCTGGAGCAAGGTGGGGTCAAACGCATCGCCATCACTGATAACGGCCGCGGTATCTCCCCGGAACAACTGCCATTGGCGCTAGCGCGTCATGCGACATCAAAAATCAGTTCGCTGCACGACTTGGAACATGTCGCCACGCTAGGGTTCCGTGGCGAAGCGCTGGCATCCATCGCTTCGGTATCGCAACTGACCCTGACCTCGCGCACCGCAGACGCCGGCCACGCCTCGGAAATCGACGGCAGCACGCTGGCCGTGACGCCATCCTCCGGCGCGCAGGGCACCACGGTCGACGTCCAGGATCTGTATTTCAATACACCAGCCAGACGTAAATTCCTGAAATCGGACCAGACCGAATTCGGCCACTGCGCCGAAGTGGTACGACGCATCGCTTTAGCGCGGCCGGATGTATCGTTTTCCCTGACGCACAACGGTAAAACTGTCGATCACTGGATCATCACAGAAATCGCCAAGCGCAGCGCCAGCATCCTCGGTAACGAATTCGCCAATGCCCGCCTGGCGCTGGATGAAGGCGCCGGACCGCTACGCCTGCATGGTTTTGTCGGTTTGCCGACCGCCTCCAAGGCGCGCGCCGACGCCCAGTATTTCTACGTCAACGGCCGCTTCGTACGCGACAAGCTGCTGGTCCACGCGGTTCGCGCCGCCTATCAGGACGTGCTGCACGGCGACCGCTATCCCTCGTACGTCTTAGGACTGGATCTCGACCCGGCACTGGTCGATGTCAACGTGCACCCGTCGAAAATCGAAGTACGCTTCCGCGACAGCCGCGCAGTTCACCAGTTCGTATTTCATGCGGTCAGCCGCGCGCTGGCGCAAACTTCCGCCACTTCGTTTGGCGCAACGCCGGCGCCATTGCCCTCGCCCAGCGGCGCAATGCCGTGGATTCGCGGTTCGCAAGAACATCTGCAGGCGATTTTGCAACCGGGCGCACAAGTGCCCCAGCAGCAAACCTCATTCGGACCGCAATTTGCGCCCTCCATCAACGGCGTGGCGCAAACCACGGCTAATTACGGTGCATTGTTTACAGATAATGATCGCGCTGCCGGCGGCGTCGCGGCAAACTATCCGTCCGCACTGCAGCCTGCCAATCAAACGCTGCCGAGCGATGATTTCCC
This sequence comes from Collimonas sp. OK307, assembly GCF_900113705.1. Classification (GTDB taxonomy): domain Bacteria; phylum Pseudomonadota; class Gammaproteobacteria; order Burkholderiales; family Burkholderiaceae_D; genus Collimonas. The sequence goes on from NZ_FOQI01000013.1 coordinate 117,515, forward strand.
GCTTGGCTTCGCGCTCGCCCAGTTGCACGGTATTTATATCCTTGCGCAAAACACCAAAGGCCTGGTGCTGGTTGACATGCACGCTGCCCACGAGCGCATTCTGTACGAGCAATTGAAAGGCGCGTTGGATGAGGATGCGATGCAGGTGCAGCCTCTGCTAATCCCGGTCACCTTCTTTGCCGATGCAGTTGAAGTCGGCACCGCCGAAGAAAACCAGGAAACCCTGCACGCGCTCGGTTTCGACATCGCAGCCATCTCGCCCACCACGCTGGCGGTGCGCTCGGTCCCTGCACTATTGAAGAATGCCGATGCACAGACGCTGGCACGCGATGTATTGCGCGACGTGCGTGAATTCGGCGGCTCACGCGTCCTGGTCGAACGTCGCAATGAACTGCTCGGCACCCTGGCCTGCCATACCGCGGTGCGCGCCAACCGCAGCCTGACGGCGCCGGAAATGAACGCCCTGCTCCGGCAAATGGAAGCCACCGAGCGCGCCGACCAGTGCAATCACGGCCGCCCGACCTGGAGCCAGCTGGCGCTATCGGACCTGGACAAACTATTCTTGCGCGGTCAATAAGCGGTATGCCATCACAGCCAGCAACATCTACATCGACCACAGTCAAGCCGCTGGTAGTCGCCATCATGGGGCCTACTGCATCCGGTAAAACCGCCGCTGCACTGGAAATCGCGAAACACATCCCGTCCGAAATCATCTCGGTCGATTCGGCCCTGGTCTATCGCGGCATGGATGTCGGCACCGCCAAGCCCAGCCGCGACGAACTGGCCGCGGCGGCGCACCACCTGATCGACATCATGGAGCCGACGCAATCCTATTCAGCCATGCAATTCCGCGACGACGCGCTGCGCCTGTTCGATGAAATCCATGCGCGCGGCAAGCTGGTGTTGATGGTCGGCGGCACCATGCTGTATTTCAAAGCCCTGCGCGACGGCCTCGACGCCCTGCCGCAAGCCGATCCGCAACTGCGCGCCAGGCTGGACGCCGAAGCCGCCTTGATCGGCGTGCCGGGGATGCACGCCAAGCTGGCGCAGTTGGATCCTGTTACCGCTGCCCGTCTGAAGCCTAACGACAGCCAACGCATCCAGCGCGCCCTCGAAATCATCGAGCTGAGCGGCCAGACCATGTCCTCGCTGCTGACTGACCGGCCAGCGCCGGAACTACCGTTCGATATATTGCCGATAGCGCTGGAGCCGTCAGATCGCAGTGTGTTGCATGAGCGAATCGCCCGGCGCTTTGATCTGATGCTGGATTTGCAAAGCGGCGGGCTTATAGCGGAAGTGGAAACACTGCGCGCCCGTGGCGACCTGCACCTGGGCCTGCCGTCGATGCGCTGTGTCGGCTATCGCCAGACCTGGGAGTATCTGGACGGTCTGTATGGTTATCAGGAATTGCGCGAGAAAGGCATCGCGGCTACTCGTCAGTTGGCTAAACGCCAGCTTACGTGGTTGCGTTCCATGCCGGAGCGGGTTGTGATTGACTGTATTGGGGGAAATGTTGCTGATACGGTGCTGGAAACCGTGATTACAGCCATCAAGCAACGATAACACCACGAATTTGGCCTTGAAAAGCATCCGGAACCTGTTTTTGTTGACAGGATTTGGCGAAATGCGTCATAATTTAGGGCTTCATTGGTGATATAGCTCAGTTGGTTAGAGCACAGCACTCATAATGCTGGGGTCGGTGGTTCAAGTCCACCTATCACCACCAGAACACAAGGCCGTAACCCGCATGAATAGTGGGTTGCGGCCTTTCTGTTTGTTCTTCCGTGTCCCTTGCTGCCAAGGGTTAAAACCACGATTTATCCTTCTCACTGGACAGATAGAGTTACGCTGTCCAGCACCTCATGACCACAAGATTAGTATCTAACAAATGCCCAGTGTTTACAAGTGTTCGCAGAGGTTTATTTCTATTTTGACACTTTTTATTTGAGAGAACTGTTTGACGGATAGGCGCTATCAGAGGCCGCCCCGGCCTCAGCCTAGTCATTACCTGCCGCCCTAAGCGAGGCTCCCTCCCTTAGCCGCGCCGCCTGTAAAAGGGTGAGCCGCTGACCTCATGGCTGCTTGCTGCTTGCGCTACCCTCTACGGTGTTTGCTTCGCTGACCATGACACTCATAATGCTGGGGTCGATGGTTCAAGTCCACCTATCCAACATGCTCTAGCCAGTCAATTAAGACGGTATGAAATATTGATGCATGGCCAGCTAATTACAAAAAACAACTATCAACCAGCTTACTTCGAGATGACCTCACGCCAACTGACTCGGTGTCCTGTCACCCCGCCCTTTCCAATTGGACTGAAGTTACCATTCTCAACTTGCGCTCCTGAATTGCTGCCTGTACGAATAATCACGGGCTTGCCTTTGACCCAGACCACGGTGATGCCGGTAGTCAGATCGTTACCCGTCCACACCCCGGCGCTGCTGGCACCTGGAACATAACTCCCGGACGTATAGTTCAGGTAGTTCAGGTAGCTATAGCCGCCTGCTTCGCAGACGCCGTTGGTCGGCACATTGGTGGGAACTATCAAAGTTCCCAGTACCAGAGAGATATCCACGTTGTTACGCTCGCCGCTGTCAGGGAAATCGACGAACCATCCCATGACGCTCGGTGGTTTGATAGTAACGGCGGCATTGGTTATGGTCCGGTTCGGCTTGGCGTCCGTCAGCGTTTGCTGGACTAAAGCGGTGCGAGGGGTTTTCACCGTAGTGCCATTGTCGACAATGGCATATATGGACTGGGTTGTGAATTTCGTGGAATCCAGATCGGATGCCTCCAGATATTTGCCGGTCCCGATGTATACAACGCGGTTCCCGTTTACCTTCGCCAATTCCGGCCGGGTAGTAATGGACTGGGGATTAGAGCTGCCATCAGTGAAAGCTGCAATCTGGAGCACAGTGCCGGCATTGATATCGAAACGCCACAAATTTCCTAACAGATCGCCGCCGTAAGCATAGAGCGCAGTTGCATCCAGGCTCGGATTATCGGCCCAGAAAGAAATCTTACCTAGTCCGCTAGGCGTAGTCTTGCTGCCTGTCGACGTGCCGATTTTGGAAAGGACTTTGCCGGTCAAAGGATCGAGCAGGAACAAGAAACCTTGACCGCTGCCGTCTGCATCGTAGGGATCGTTGTTGCCTAGGGCAACATTGTCATAACCCGAAGTTACTGCTATCACCCAGGTGCCGTCCGATTTTTTTACCGCCAACGGGTTGCCGAAGCTGTATCCCAGGTCGGCGTCGTTGAGCGAGGTAAATTCCCATAGCATCTTCGGGGTGGTGGGGTCGGTTACATCCATCGCGTAGTAGCCACGTCCCCCGCCGTTCAAGCCGCCCATCAGAATCGTACGCCAGTCGGCCTTGGTAGCATCCGAGCAGTTACTCACGCACACGTCAGATGTTACCAGTGCGCCATCAACATAGAAGTGATGGTTGGTTGTATAGGTGAGGTCGGCGAGCCAGTACATATTAGTCATCACCGGGCTCGGTACGAAAGCCCAGCGTTCAACGCCGGTAGCGGCGTTAAAAGCATGCAACATGCCGTCATTCGCGCCGGCAAAAATAGTCTTCGCCCGGCCCTGTTGCGTCGAGCTGTTTGCCCATGCGTCATAGCCCGGATCGGTATAGGTAAAAGTCGGAGCCCCCAGAAATGCAGGCGATGTATCCACAATATCGCCCAATATCGCTAATCGGTGGCGGTACAAGTTGGCAGTGCTGCCGGTCTGGCTCTCATATTGAGTTTGGCCGCGCAGGAAACTCACCAGCGTGTCACCGGTGGCTGCAATCTTGTCAGAGGCTGAAAAGGTGCTGCTCCACTGGCTTAGCTTGGACGGTGTGAAATAGGCTTGTTGCGCAGTCGACAGTCCGCTATAAGTGAAACTGGTAAGCGTACCGCCCTTGTTGAAGTTGATCGTCCTTGTGTCACTTGCGCTTGACACTTGGCTAGCCAGCTGGCCGGTGCATGCCGCAATGCCTTTAACTGCATCCGCGGCCACATTTTCCACACACCAGGAGGCAGTCGGAATTATCGCGCCGGTGTCGACGTTAATCGACTCGGCGACGAGATTGCCTGTCCATTGCGCAGTGGTGTAGCTGGCCACGTAGAGCGCATTATCGTTTTTGACCGGCTGCAAATTGGATACGGCAGCCGAAGAGCCGTAGCCGATCCGGGTTGCCATACCGGCTAGTGCTGAATTCAAGCTCGTGACCAGCGCCGTTGGATTCTTGGCGCTGAAATAAGTACCCCGCCCGTTGACCGCTGCATGCCACAAATCGTCGATGCGCTCAACAACCGAACTACTCGTACTGCCGTAATTTGGGCCGGTTGCTGACGTTTGAGGATCTGGCCAATTTTTGCTGCCGGTCTTGATGCTATAAAAATCCCCTGAGGTATCGGTCGCATAGGTAGGCGAATATTGCAACAAACCATTAACCCCCAGACCCAGAGTAAAGGTAGTCATGTGCGGTTTGTTATTGTTATCGACATTGTTGCCAGGCACGTTCGGTGAGTAGTTGCCATTGCTATCTGTCGGACAGAGACTTGCCCCGGTTGAGCTGCCAGACGTGCAGCTTGCCGGAAACGGAGCAGATTTAACATTGCCGGGATTGCGAAGATCCGTATTGTAGTAATACATGGCTATGTCTGCCAACGAATTCGCGTTGCCGCCACTGTTGACCGTAGTGGTTGTGGTGGCGCCCTGCGTCGGGCCGGTAACCACGGTTGTCGATGCCCCCGGCGTGGTTTTCGGGTATGTGGGATCCTGGCTAGCGCCACTTGTTACCGGAGCTGCATTAGTTACGCTAGTGGTTGGAGCACCCGCCGTCGTCAGGACCGGCGTTGCCTTGTTGTCGGTGTTGCCTGGGCCCTTGCCGCTAATGCAAGCGCCTGGAGGAGCAGATGTCCCCGTCCCCCAGCTAATAGACCCGAGGGCTGGATTGTAGCTGATGGTTGGCCCGGTGGTGCTTTGCGTCGGTACGCCAACATTAGTCCACGCCGAGGTGGTAGGACCTGAAGTAACGGTATTCACTGCGGGCGGCGCGCTTACTACAGGATTCGAAACCGTATCGTTAGTCACCACCCCATTGGTCGTGATCACGGTATGAGTGGTGGTTGAGGTTGTCGTCGCAACGTCAGTACTTCCAGTGGTAGTCAACTGCTCTTGTGTCTGAGTCGACGTCGTTCCCGATATCGTTGTTTGAACTGAATTGCCGGTATAGGTTGTCGTCGTGGGTTGGACAAAATTTTTGCTGCAGCTGCCTCTGGCCCAATTTACTGCCGTTCGAGTGTAAATGTTTGTCTGGGTCTGCGTGCTGGTCGCGGTCGTGGCAACCGTGCGCGTAGATCGATTGACTACCGTCTTCGGGGTGGTTACAACGGTAACAGTGACCGTCGGCGTAGTTTGCGTGACTTGGCTAGTTGCGCCGTCGCTCATGGGCCGGGCTGCGGTCCCGTCTTGCTGTCCGACCGGGGTGGTATTGTCCAGGCCGTAGGGGCCATAGTTAGGCGACGTAGTTTCCGAATTATTGTTCCAGTAGCCGTCGGTGGATAGGATGGTAAAGTTTTGCTGGCAGGAGTATTGCATCGGGTCAGCACCTAATTTACCGCCGTATATCTGACCCGCTTTAGCCAGTGAGCCGCGTAAAGGCGTTGAACCACCAGCACTTTGCTTATAAAGCGTTGTATAAAATTTGTCCTTCTGTCCTGGCGATGTACTTGTACCACTGGCAAAGTCATCAATATGCAGAAAATCGTTGCCATCGGTGGCGCCACTATAGCTGATGTTGGTGAATCCAACGCGGTACTTGCTGTCGATCGCCTTGAACGCCTGTCCAACCGCGGTTTTCATCATGAGGATGCGCGTGCTGTAGTAGGTATACCAGTTAGCGTAGTTTTGTGTCTCGTCCGAACCACCAGGCCCCGAGGTACTGCTCACCGTCACTTTGGTAAAAACGCTCTGGCCCGGGCTGCTGCCTATGTTGCTGTTACATTCCTGGTAAAACGTTGAGGATGTAATGACGCCGCTGCTATTGTACGTGTATGACAGCGGTGCCTGGCTGCCGCTATATTTGTAGTAAGTACTGCCGGTCAGATTTTTTGACGAACAACTACCGAAGCCATCACTGCAGGCCGCAGTAAACTTAGAAGGAGACATTGAACTACCGTCAGATTTCAGCGGAGCGGTATACGTTACTGCCGGATTGTAGGCAACTCCATTGCATTGTGCGGCGGTGAGGCCGTAAGCCGAGCTCCCAGGTACGTCGTCAGGCAGGAAGTTCCATCCCATACTACCGGAATTATCCAGAATAAATAGCAAATTGGGTTTAACCGAGGATGACGTCGTCGTGGACAACGGCGCATTGGCGAGATTGACGACCGCTGCCTGCGTCGGCAGCATCAGCAGTGCGGCGAGCAGTAGGCAGAACACTCCGGGGAAAACAAATTTCTGGGTAACGTAGTCGGTTTTCATGAGGATCTCGGTTCAATAGATGACGACTTGGGTATAAGTCACCGTGTTGCGCGGGCCAGCGACTCTGACCGTGATGCGATAATAGGGGTTGCTCCCGGCGACGCAATTGTTCCCGACGCATCTGAACTCTTGCCCTCCGACGATCCGCTGGGACGTCCCCTCGATCGAGCCTGGGGCGGTGAGGCAGTTACTGGCGGGATCGGCAGGGTCGCCAGGATTTTGGCACATGCGATGCACTACGTAGCTAACGGTGTTGCCTGCCGCGTCAATGGGAAGCGAGGATTTTCCGCTCCAGTCGAAGGTCGACGGATCGAAGACGGCCGGGGTGCCGGTAGCACCGCCGTTCCAAGTGGCGTAGTAACTCGGCGAGGCGTCGGCTGTCAGGCTGGAGGCAGACATAAGCCAGAGTCTCGCCTTCTCTACTCCAGAATCGGTAGCCTGTACGCCCGATTGACGAAAGGCTAGATTGCCCGCGATCTGCGTCGTGACATCGACTGAACGCACCAGTGCGACGCCGGCAATAATCATCGCGACCAGAACGATGAGGGCCAGAATCAACACCACCCCACGCTCACGAGCTATGCGCCGGAAAATCAAAGTCTTCTGGCTCTTCATTTCTGTTGTCCCCACATCATGTTGCGCAACGGGACGATAGACTGCACGACCTTGTAGCGATAACGAGCCCAGTCTGTACCGGAACCGCTGATATCCATGGTGATATCAGCAGTGCCGGATGCATCCTGGTGCCAGAGAGGCGCACTCGCTGTGAAGTCAGCCGCTTTCTCGTATTGGTTACTGCGGGTCACCACAGCCATACGTACGGCAACGATCTGGGCGAGATTCGCACCGGTGAGTTGCGTGGCGTCCCACGCATCAATCGAGCCGTCAAAATTGGTGTCCTTTCCGTACTGCGCCCGCAATCCGACTACGCCGGTAGCGATGGGAGCCCATACCGTACTATCCGGCGGACTCGCCACGGCAGCTGTGCAATCGTTTGCGGTGAGATCACACACTGTCAGGGCTCCGTTGCGCACCGCATATACCCGGCTGACGAAAGAACCGACCGGCCCCAGGTTGTACAGCTTGCTGCCGGGGCCGTAGCTGACTGGCGTTCCACCGGGCTGGTTCCAGGCAGCGTTAACTGCCGTGCAACCAGTATAAAAACTCAGGTAGGACATACTGTTATGGCTGATCGTATTGGCGGGGCCGGTGATGCCAGGCGTGCATTGACTGCCGACCGGGGGGGCGGTGGCGGCTAGGCCAGTGACTTCTCCGATCGTACAATCAAAAGTACTTCCGCTCGGTGGAACAGAAAGAATCATGTCGCCCTGATTGAATCCCGCCCTGGTCGTGTTGCTCGTGAGCACGACGGCATAGTCCGACAAGGTTCCGCCAGTTTGAGCGGTACCGCCAGACTGAGTGATGGGAACGCCGACACCCGTCATCCCGCCGGTACCGCTGTAATTGACCAGAATGACGTCGGTGTTGGTGTCGCCGGCCGGGTATCCTGGTGGATTGATGACTACCGGTGCGAAGGTCGATCCGGTATAAGTGAAATTTGGAGTTGTCGCCCGGTTCGCATTGTATGCACGCACGGTTCCGCATTGAGCCAGGATGCCGTTGGTCAGCACACCGGTCGGAGGCGGGGTCAACGTCGGAACGAAATCTTCGGTATTGGGGGAAAGGCCATAACCGGCTTGCCGGATATCCCGTTCCAACATATAGAGTGTCACGGCGGCATTGGTTTGCGCATCTGCGCCACCGGTAGTGGTGCGTTTGCGGCCTTCCGAGAGTGTAAATACTTGCATGATGACGAGCGTCGCCACCAGGCCGATTACCAGAGCAACCATCATCTCGACCAGGCTAAAACCGGCAGAGAGCGGGCGCACAACAGAGTGTTGTTTCAATTGATTTCTCATATCTTTATTCGTAACGCGGCTATATGGGGCCGGCGCCGTTGATTTGCGCAACCGAGACGAACGTATGTGTCGTGTCGCCAGGCAGTGTCCACGCAACAGTGACAGTTGCCCGAAGCTGCGGACTGACATTCGGATCTACAGCCACCACGACCGTCCCCGTCCCGCCGGGTAAAGTGGCCGCAACCCGATTTGCCCAGGCGGTTGGCGCAGCGTAAGAGGTGTCTATGCTCGCGCGTTCCGCCCACATCTGGCCAATCAACTCGTTGGCGAGAAAGCTGGCGTCGCTTCTATATTTGGCTTCCGAGGCTCCTTTGATGGAGACCGCTTGCAGACCGACGATGCTCAGGATACCGAAAGAAAAAATCAGAATGGCGATCAACACCTCCAGCAGCATCGAACCCTTCTGATTGGCACGGAATGTTTTCATGATGTTTTCAGCACTTTCTTGGATCACTGGTTGCCGTGACTGCCGGGTCGCACATGCGTACCTGCCCTGCTCCACTCACTTGAAGCTGCAAACAACGCATGTTTCCGCTGGCGGCGACACACGTGCCGCCGCTCGGATTTTTGATATCAATTGTGATTGTGCTCGTGGGGGCTGGCGTCACCCGCCCCAGTCCGTTAAAACTGATGCTGGACTGCGTCGCCGCAACCGTAACGTTTTTCGTCCCTTCCGCGCTGGCTTTAACGCGCGTCATGAATGGGTCTACAGTTGAATCTGTCACGTTACATTTTCCCGTGGCGTCATTGGCACTGATTACCCAGTTAGTTCCGCTGCTGGAGAGCGCACAGGTGGCGTCGGTCGTTGTAGTCAATTGAAAGCGGACTGTGGCGTTACTTCTTAAACCTTCGGCTCGGGCAAGTTGAATGCCCGACTGCATAGATTCCGCTGCAGTCCGTATTTGGGAATTCTGAATCCACGCCGAATAGGAGGGCATTCCCAAGCTAAACGCGATGGCCATTACCGCCAGCGCGATCAGGAGTTCGATCAGGGTGACGCCGCGTTGAAATTTGGTCACCCGAATCAACACGCGTCCCCCTTCTTGAGTACCCATGCATTTGTACAATTTCCCCAGCCTGTAGTTGAGGCCTGGTTGCCGCCTTGGTCAATCGTGTACGCAAATCCGGCGAGCCCCCCTATTCCGTTAGCCGTGATCGTGTAGGTCGTCGCGGTCGCCGCTGGTGTTCCACAATCGTATGTAAAATATTTGGTCGCAGCGGGACAAGGCCCGCCCACATAGGTCTGACTATCCTGAAAAAACTGCTCCATCCTGACCCGGCCGGATGCCAGGTTGGTGGTGCCGTCTTGAATCTGCCCACGCTTTACATAATCTGAGTACGCAGGCAAAGCAACTGCAGCAAGGATGGCAATGATCGCTACCGTGATCATTAGCTCAATCAACGTAAAACCTTTTTCTTTCATGGGAGGCTCCAATTTTTGTTGCATCCTAGCATGTTATAAATTGCTTGAAAGAAAGGACAGATGAGCGGTCTGTTTGGCTAGATAGGCGGCGAAATTGAGACGACAGGGGGCGCCTGACCGCAAAAAACCATGTAAAATTTGACGGAGAATAGCCCGTGGCTTGCTCTTCATTTTTGCTGTTTGGCACGGTCACCCTATTTCCCCACGATGACTTCAACACTTATCTCCGTCTTGACTGCCTTGCCATCAATTTTTCCAGGTTCAAATATCTTTTCCTGAAATGCATTTATTAATAGTTGCAGCTCTTCTTCAGAGAAATTCGAAGCACTGACGATGACATGGTCGACCTTTCCGAGCTCGTTAATTTGCAGACGAAGTTGTGCCGAACGAGCAACATTCCCCATCAATGCGGTCGCAAGTTCCATTGGGATGCCAAGCTGACCCGTTGTTTTTTCCCTGAGTTCCCACTCCTCGAAATAGTGGGCCTCCGGGGGCAAGATTGCATCAACGAACCGGGATTTCGGACTCTGTCGCGGCTGGCCAGATGAGGCCTGGTCGCTTGACGGTTCCGCTATTTTTTCCTTGCGACTGTCGATGTCAACCGGTGGCGCGGTCAATTTGTCTGTTTCGATCTGCGCTGCTTTGAGAGTGACAAAACTGACATTGACGACATTGCTCGACAATGAGGTGGATTGCCTGGATTCGTAGACCAGGACTGGTGAGATGAAAACGGCATAAATCAAAAAACAATGCGCGGCAATCGCGAGCAAAAGCACTGTCAGGCGCCGCAATTGAATCGCGCCGGGAAAAACACCTCTCTCAAATCCAGGAAAATGATAAGGATTAACTCTGGCATCGGTAAAACTTAAACGGCGAGTCATGAGGCGATCTTATTCAAAACATTGCATAACAAGGCTTTACACCGCCTCCGTAGATTTTGCCGCGGGCCAGGCAAAATACAGCGCTTTTCTCGTATAACTTCCAAAGTTTTGCGACTATCGGTGAAGTACATAAAAGGACTGCATGTGAACATCGCAGTACATGCTCACATTTTTACCGTGCAAGTCTGACAGTATTATAGACATGGAATTTCCACAAAGTAATGCTTTGCTGTTCCGTTCATCGCCACGTAAATACCGCTTATCTTGAAGGCACCAAAATTGGTTAATCAACAACTTAAAAGACGGAGCGAGATACCCGTCTTTCTGACTTGATGACTTTCGTCCCGGTGGCGCTCGTGCCAGACAAATACCGAGAATCGCAAATGCTATAATCCGCGCTTTCCTGGAGTGTTTCCCGATGCTCTCAAGAGGTGATCCAGGGTAGTGCTTCTGTGAGTCTTTAGGCCATAGCCACTCTGGCATCAGCCAATCTATGGCGTGATATTTCTCCTTTGCCACGCACAGCGCGGCTTTTACGATAATTGGAATTTGCTATGTTGACAACAATTCGGCCAATCCGCCTGCTAATGATCTTCCTGCTGGCTACGCTGGCCTTTTCCGCGATGGCCGCACAGCGCGACTTCCCCGCCTCAACCCTGCGCGGCAAGCTGATCATCACCGACTATCCAAATGTCACCGTGAGTGGCAATGCATTACGGCTATCCCCCGGCTCCCGCATCTGGAATACCGAACAGCTGACCCAGATCCCCAACTCGCTCGGCACCGATACCTACCTAGTGAATTACACCCTGAATCCCCAAGGCGATATCGACCGGGTCTGGATCCTCACGCCAGACGAGGCCAGTCAGAAAATCGAGACGCAGCGCAACGGCAACAAGTTGTAATTAAGTAGTAATCAAGTTGTAATTAAAGAGCAGTCATGGAAAAAACGATGCAAAAGAAAGTATTCATCAAGACCTTCGGTTGTCAGATGAACGAGTACGACTCGGACAAGATGGCTGATGTCTTGAACGCCTCCGACGGCTTGATCAAGACTGATCGCCCGGAAGATGCCGACGTCATCCTGTTGAATACCTGCTCCGTGCGTGAGAAGGCGCAGGAGAAGGTGTTTTCCGATCTGGGCCGCCTGCGCGAACTGAAGCGCAACAACCCCGATCTGCTGATCGGCGTCGGCGGCTGCGTGGCTTCGCAGGAAGGCGCGGCAATCGTCAAGCGCGCGCCGTATGTCGATATGGTATTCGGCCCGCAGACCTTGCACCGCTTGCCGGAAATGATCAGCCAGCGCCGTGCCACCGGTAACGCGCAAGTCGACATCAGCTTTCCTGAAATCGAGAAATTCGATCACATGCCGCCGGCCAAGGTCGAGGGTGCTACCGCATTCGTCTCGATCATGGAAGGCTGCAGCAAATATTGCAGCTACTGCGTGGTGCCTTACACCCGTGGCGAGGAAGTCTCGCGCCGGTTTGAAGACGTGCTGACTGAAGTGGCGGGACTGGCTGAACAAGGCGTCAAGGAAATCACTTTGCTGGGCCAGAACGTCAATGCGTTCCGCGGCGCCATGGCGGATGGCGAGATTGCTGATTTCGCGCTGCTGATCGAGTACATCGCCGAGATTCCTGGCATCGAGCGGATCCGCTTTGTGACCAGCCATCCGAAGGAATTCACGCAACGCCTGATCGATACCTACGCCAAGGTGCCGAAGCTGGTCGACCATCTATATCTGCCGGCACAGCACGGTTCGGACCGCATTTTGTCGGCCATGAAGCGCGGCTATACCGTGCTGGAATACAAATCGGTGATCCGGCGCTTGCGCCAGGTGCGTCCTAACATCACTATTTCGAGCGATTTCATTGTCGGTTTTCCGGGTGAAACGGATGCGGATTTCGACGCATTAATGAAACTGATTACCGATATCGGATACGACAACAGCTTCAGCTTCATTTTCAGCCCGCGCCCGGGAACACCGGCCGCCAATCTGCAGGATGACACGCCGCATGAAGTCAAACTGAAACGGCTGCAGCAGTTGCAAGCCGTGATAGAAGAAAATATCGGCAAGATCAGTGCGGCGATGGTCGGCTCTGTGCAGCGCATCCTGGTTGAAGGCCCGTCCAAGAAAAATCCAGCCGAATTCCAGGGCCGGACCGAGAATAACCGCGTAGTCAACTTTGATGCCGGCCCTGACGGCGCGCGTCTGATCGGTCAATTGATCGATGTGAAGATTACAGAAACCTATACCTACACACTGCGCGGCGAAATCGTCCTGGCAGAATAAATTAGTAATCTACGAGACCGCGCCCACCCACCACGCACACAAGATAAGCAAACCACAGCTTGAAAACTAAAACTCCTACCCAGCCGCATTACTTCATCCCGCAACCGCTAGACAACACGCGGCTGGCGCATCTGTGCGGACCGCTCGATGAAAATCTGCGGCAGATTTCCGCGGCGCTGGATGTGTCGATTTTCCGGCGCGGCGACAAGTTTATTGCCGCCGGCACCAATGCGGAACGCGCGGTGGAAATTCTCGATCAGTTTTACGCGATCGCGAATAAAGTTATTTCTGTAGATGAAATCCAGTTGGCGCTAGTGGAACAACGCGCCAAGCTGGGCATGGGGAAGAAGCCGAAAGCCACCAAAAGCAACGGTAAGGCCAACGGTGAACCTGGCGACGAGGCTGGCGTTGATCCAGCCGATGCCGAGCTGACCGAGACCGATATCGAAAGCCCGGTTCTGAAAACCCGGCGCAGCGATCTGCGTGGGCGCACTCCGCATCAAAGCCAATATATCCGTTCGATCCTGGAGCATGATGTGACACTGGGCATTGGCCCCGCCGGCACCGGCAAAACCTATCTGGCGGTGGCCTGCGCGGTCGACGCACTGGAGCGCGATGCCGTCAAGCGTATCGTACTGACCCGGCCAGCGGTCGAGGCTGGCGAACGCCTGGGTTTCCTGCCCGGCGACCTGGCGCAAAAAGTCGATCCTTACCTGCGCCCGTTGTATGACGCGCTGTACGATTTGCTCGGCTTCGACCGTACCCAGAAAATGTTTGAAAAACAGGCGATCGAGATCGCGCCGCTGGCGTACATGCGCGGCCGCACGCTGAACCACGCGTTCATCATCCTGGACGAAGCGCAAAACACCACGCCGGAACAAATGAAAATGTTCCTGACCCGGATCGGCTTTGGCAGCAAAGCCGTAGTCACCGGCGACGTTACCCAGATCGACCTGCAGCGCGGCCAGAAGAGCGGCTTGATCGACGCCATGAACATCCTGAAAGATGTGCGCGGCATCGCCTTCACCCGCTTCAATAGCAGCGACGTGGTGCGCCATCCTTTGGTAGCTCGCATTGTCGATGCCTATGAAACCGCATCGCAGGCCGCACCGGTTGCATCCACCCATGGTGTAATCGAAGCGGCCACGCCGCAACCAGTCAAACCCGTCAAGCCGGTGCAAACCGGCATTACCAAAACCGCCCGCAGCCGCCATGCCGTCAAAAAATAAACTCTCCTTGTCGGTGCAATATCCCGACCCGCGCCTGCAAGACAGCGTACCGCGCCCGCAGCTGAGGCGCTGGGTGCAGGCAGCTTTATTGGCGCCGGCGGAGCTGACGATTCGCTTTGTCGACGCCGAAGAAGGCCGCACCCTGAACCGCGACTATCGCGGCAAGGATTACGCTACCAATGTACTTACTTTCGCTTACTCCGAAGATGAGGAAGAAGGTCCGGGAGAAGATAACGGCATCACCCAGGCCGATATCATTCTTTGCACCGATGTATTGGAGCGTGAGGCGAAAGAGCAAGGCAAGACGCTGGTCGAACACGCCGCACATCTGGTGGTGCATGGCGTCCTGCATGCGCAGGGCTATGACCATGAAGACGATGAAGAAGCGGCCGAAATGGAAGACCTGGAAATTGAGATATTGGGCAAGCTGGGCTGGTCCAATCCCTACGCTGACCGATAGTTTTCTTCATCCCCGACAAAAACGCCGCCCTTGCGGCGTTTTTTATTTCCGTAATCACTCCTACATTTTATTGCTTAAAATCAATGACTTGCAATCAAAATGTTGCGATTAATTTATCAAAAATCTTCTCTTATCTTTTTAATTAATAAGATTATGATGAATTCATGTAATGAACCGGTTCGGCCTGCGACTAAGCCACATGAAAACCATCATTACACAGCTCCCGGAGACAAACGTGAACCAAATCATGTTGCCCCAGTTGATCGTCGTCCCTCATGTACAGGCGGCCTAAATGTCATCCTCTACACTCAAGCAGCCGGTCGTTCATCCAATCTGGCTACGCGTCACCCACTGGCTCAACGCGCTCGCCGTGGTCATCATGATCCTGAGCGGATGGCGCATCTATAACGCATCGCCGATTTTCTCGTTCCACATTCCCAGTGAGTGGACCTTGGGCGGGTGGCTAGGCGGCGCTTTGCAATGGCATTTTGCGGCGATGTGGCTGCTGCTATTCAACGGCCTGGTCTATCTGCTGTTCAATACTGCTAGCGGCCGCCTGTGGAAGAAATTTTTCCCGCTGCGTCCGTCCGAGGTGGTCCAGGATCTGTTCAAGGCGCTGCGCGGCAAGCTCCAGCACGACGCGCTCGACCACTACAACGCGGTGCAAAAGCTGGCGTATGTCTCGGTCATCCTGGATTTGATACTGCTGGTGGTCTCTGGCCTGGCGATCTGGAAATCGGTGCAGTTCCCGTTCTTGCGCGAACTGATGGGCGGCTACGACACCGCCAGGATCGTGCATTTCTGCGCGATGAGCTTCCTGGTCGCATTTATTGTGGTGCACATCGTCATGGTGGCACTGGTTCCACGCACGTTGCTAGCAATGCTGCGCGGCCGCTGAGGAGATCACCATGTTCAAGAAAACGCTCAACTCGACGCTCGACACTGAATCGATCCTGAAAGATGCTCGCAGTGAACTGGCCCTGCCATCGCGCCGGTTATTCGCAAAGCGGGCACTCACCCTCGGTGGCCTGTCGCTGCTGACCGGCTGCAATATTACCGATGAACCCTCGGTCAATCGCATGCTTGAGCGCATCTCGCGCATGAACGATGGCGTGCAAGGATGGCTGTTCGAACCGAAACGCCTGGCGCCGACTTACACTCAGGCCGAAATGACCCGGCCCTTCCCGTTCAACGCGTTTTACGGCATTGAGGAAGTGCCGGAAATCGACGGCAGCGATTATCAGCTGGAAGTGACCGGCCTGGTGACCAACAAACGCCCCTGGACGCTGGAGCAATTGCACAAGATGCCGCAGAACGAGCAGATAACCCGCCATATCTGCGTCGAAGGCTGGAGCGCCATCGGCCGTTGGGGTGGTATCCCGTTCTCTTATTTTCTGCAACAGATCGGCGCCGACCTGAGCGCCAAATATGTCGATTTTCAATGCGGGGATGATTATCACACCAGCATCGACATGCCGACTGCCTTGCATCCGCAGACCCAGCTGACCCTGACTTACGACGGCCAGATCCTGCCGCCGAAATACGGCTTCCCGATGAAGTTGCGGATGCCGACCAAGCTCGGCTACAAAAATCCGAAACACATCACGTCTATCGAAGTAACGAACAAATACCCTGGCGGTTATTGGGAAGACCAAGGGTACAACTGGTTCGGCGGGTCGTGAATGCTGGCCCTGCAACCGTATTTATTGATTTATTGATTTTTTTGGCGCTTTTGCCACTTTTACCTGGAGATTGAAATGAAAAAAAGCCTCACTACCCTGTTGGTTACTTGCCTGATGATGACTGCCGGCGGCGTTTATGCGCAAGATGCAATGAAGAAGGACGACATGTCCAAAGACGCTATGTCGAAGGATGCAATGACCAAACCGGCGATGGAAAAAGATGCAATGGGCAAGGACGCCATGGGACATGACGAAATGGCGAAGAAGAAAACACACAAGAAAATGCCTATGAAAAAAGAAGGCATGGCCAAAGATGAAATGAAGAAAGACGACATGGGAAAAGATGAAATGAAGAAATAATTACCATTTCCCCAATACGGCGAATATTGCTACATGGCATTATTCGCCTTTTTTATGTAAGAAAATCGCCTTCCGGAATCACGATATAAGCTTTCTGACACATGCGTTTCGTCGTCCTGTCACATATTTGTTGTATGCTATTGCTTCCAAAACAATGTGAAACCAAGGCTAACGCCATATGCCAGAGCACCCTAGTAGCGTCAAATCATTTGACGCTAAACCCCACCGGTCATTATTTGAACGCCTGACCGCACTGATTTCTCCCGAACCTGAAAATCGCGCCGAACTGCTCGATGTGCTGCAAGATGCACACGATCGCAACCTGATCGACGCCGACGCACTGTCGATGATCGAAGGCGTTTTCCAGGTCTCCGATCTTTCCGCCCGCGACATCATGATCCCGCGCTCGCAGATGGACATGATCGACGTCACCAAGCCGATAGAAGACTGGATGCCGGAAGTCCTGTCGACCGCCCACTCGCGCTTCCCTGCCGTCGATGGTGAGCGCGACAAAGTGATCGGCATCCTGCTAGCAAAAGACTTGCTGCGCTACTACGCCGAAGATTCTTTCGATGTGCGCGACATGCTGCGGCCGGCAGTTTTTATCCCTGAATCGAAACGCCTCAATGTCTTGCTGCGTGATTTCCGCGCCAATCGCAATCATATGGCGATCGTGGTCGATGAATACGGCGGCGTCGCCGGCCTGATCACGATTGAAGACGTGCTGGAACAGATCGTCGGCGATATCGAAGACGAGTACGATTTCGATGAGGAAGAAGACAATATCCTCGCCATCCGCGACGGCGACCACGGCAGCCGCTGGCGGGTCAAGGCGCTGACCGAGATCGAACAATTCAACGAGACGCTGGAAACGGCGCTGGTCGATGAAGACGTCGATACCATTGGCGGCCTGGTCGCCAATCACCTGGGACGGGTACCGCGTAAAGGCGATGAGTTCACGATCGACAATGTGCGCTTTGAAGTATTGCGTGCCGATGCCCGCCAGGTACATGTCCTGCTGGTCGAGAAATTATCGGGACCGGCTCACGAAGAAGCCTGAAAAAAGAGTAGGCCGTAGCGGCGTGGCCCCACGCTGTTACGGCCTACCTGCCTAAGAGCAAGAAAGAGCAAAATCGCCGCTGCCTATGAGTTTTCGCCCCACCTCGTTTTTTAAACTTCCGCTGCCGTTGGCTGCCTTATTGGCGGCCTTGACCGGCGCCATCAATGTATTCGCCTTCGCGCCGTTCGGGCTGTGGCCGATTCAATTGCTGACGCTGGCGCTGTTCGTGTTCTGCCTGCTCCGCGTTCCTGCTATCAAATACGGCGCACTGCTGGGCTGGGCTTATGGCTTCGGCTGGATGGCGCATGGCGTTTACTGGATTTATATTTCGCTGCACGATTTTGGCGGCTTGCCGGCTTGGCTGGCGATGTTGGCGGTCGCGTTGCTGGCAGCTATCCTGGGGCTGTACACAGCCATGTGCGCCGCTGCTGCGCTCTGGTTACGGCAACGTTGGACGAGTTCGCCGCTGCTGTTTGCCCTGGCAATCTTCCCGGCCCTGTGGGCGCTGTCGGAATGGGTGCGCGGCTGGTTGTTCACCGGCTTCCCCTGGCTGATTTCGGGTTATGCCCACACTGGCAGCCCGCTGGCAGGTTTTGCGCCGTTGATCGGCGTGTACGGCATAGGCGGCATCTCGGCATTGATCGCGGGCTGCCTGGCTTTGCTGCCGCGCTACAAGCTGCCGGCTGCGGCGGCCCTGCTGATACTGGTCGCCGGCCTCGGTTTGCACCAGATTAACTGGACTGCGCCGCACGGCAAACCGATCACAGTGCGCCTGCTGCAGGGCAATGTGCCGCAGGAAGAAAAATTCAATACTGCGCAGATTGTGAATTCTCTGCGGCTTTATATCGATATGATCCGCGCCGCGCCGGCAGACCTGATTGCCACGCCAGAGACCGCGATACCGGTCCTGCAAACCGAGCTGCCACCGGATTACTTGCCTGCCTTATCAGATTTCTCGCAGCAAACCGGCAGCCACATTGCGCTGGGAATCCCCTATATCGACGGCCCCTACCGCTACTCGAACAGTGTGATCGGCATCGCGCCCCAAGCCAAGGATCCCGCCGTCCATTACTTTCGTTACGATAAACAGCACCTGGTGCCGTTCGGCGAATTCGTGCCGTTCGGTTTCCGCTGGTTTGTCGACATGATGAACATCCCGCTTGGCGATTTCAACCGCGGCGCCGCCATTCAGGCGCCATTCGCGGTGAAAGACCAATGGATATTGCCCAACATCTGCTACGAAGATTTGTTTGGCGAAGAAATTGCGGGTCAACTGGCCGCCACCCGCGCCGCCGGCGAGCCGACCGCCACGCTGCTGCTGAACATGTCGAATATCGCCTGGTTCGGAAACACAATTGCATTACCACAACATTTACAGATCTCGCAAATGCGCAGCCTGGAAACCGGCCGCCCGATGCTACGCGCAACCAACACCGGCGCCACCGCCCTGATTGATCCGCACGGCGTTGTCAGCGTCAAGCTGGCTCCGTATGAGCGCGCGACACTGGCCACATCCGTGCAAGGCTATAGCGGCACCACGCCGTATATACTGCTGGGCAACCGCCTGCTGGTGATCCTGGCCTTGCTGATGCTGGCGGGCAGCTGGTACTGTGGCCGCCGCAAAGCGCGCAAGCAGCCCTAAATCACTCAAAACCCGCTAAAATCGCTGGTCTTAGCGCTCGTCATCACCAGCTTCAGTGGGCCGCTGTACCTGATCCGCCATACTTAATCGATTAACCGGCATTTAGCCGTATGGAAAAGCAACAAAACGATGCTTACATTTCAACAAATAATTCTTAAATTACAAGATTACTGGGACGCTCAGGGCTGCGCCCTGCTACAGCCCTACGACATGGAAGTCGGCGCCGGCACCTCGCACACCGCGACCTTCCTGCGCGCAATCGGCCCCGAACCCTGGCGCGCCGCCTACGTGCAACCGTCGCGTCGTCCCAAAGACGGGCGCTATGGTGAAAACCCTAATCGCTTGCAGCATTACTATCAATATCAGGTCGTCCTCAAGCCTGCGCCGGAAAATATCCTGGATCTCTACCTTGGTTCGCTGGCCGCGCTCGGCCTCGACCTCAAGCGCAACGACGTGCGCTTCGTCGAAGACGACTGGGAAAACCCGACCCTGGGCGCCTGGGGCCTGGGCTGGGAAGTCTGGCTGAACGGCATGGAAGTGACGCAGTTCACGTATTTCCAGCAAGTCGGCGGCCTCGATTGCAAGCCGGTGCTGGGTGAGATCACGTACGGTATCGAACGGCTGGCGATGTACCTGCAGGGTGTAGAAAATGTCTACGACCTGGTATGGACAGAGCGGGTTGAAAACGGCGTCACCAAAAAGCTCAGCTATGGCGACGTGTTCCATCAAAACGAAGTCGAGCAATCGACCTACAATTTCGAACACGCCAACACTGAATTCCTGTTCCCGCTGTTCAGCAACTATGAAGCTGAAGCCAAGCGCCTGCTGGAAGTGCCGCTGGCGCTGCCAGCGTATGAAATGGTATTGAAAGCAGCGCACACCTTCAATCTGCTGGATGCGCGCGGAGCGATCTCGGTCACCGAACGCGCCGCCTATATGGGCCGGATCCGTAACCTGTCGCGCGCAGTGGCGCAGGCATATTACGATTCACGGGCCAAGCTGGGCTTCCCGATGTGGGAGATCACCAAGGAAAATGGCGATCTGTTGTTGCAAGAATTTGGAGATGAATACATGGCGGCAGTAGCGCAGCGCGCAGGGGAAAAGGCATGAAGGACACACTCATGAGCCGCACCCTGCTGATCGAAATTTTTACGGAAGAACTGCCACCGAAAGCCCTGGCAAAACTTGGAGATGCGTTTGCCACAGGTATTTTCAACGGCCTGAAATCACGCGATTTCCTGGATGATGGCGCCATCGCCACCGCGTTCGCTACGCCGCGCCGCCTGGCAGTTTCCATTAGCAATGTACGCGCCGTTTCGCTCGATAAAACCATGCGCGAAAAAGTGCTGCCGGTGTCGGTAGCGCTGGATGCGGATGGCCGGGCAACTGCGCCGCTGGTGAAGAAACTGTCCGCCATGGCTTCCCAATGCGGCAAGGTGATGATCACCCCGACCGAACTGGAACGTGCCCCCGATGGCAAAGCTGAGAGCTTTTTCTTCAGCTACACCGCTAAAGGCGTGGCGTTGCCTGTCGGTTTGCAAGTGGTGCTGGAAGATACGGTAGCCAAGCTGCCGATCCCGAAAGTGATGAGCTATCAGCTGCAACATGGTCATGCCGCCGGCCACACCGTACGCTTTGTGCGGCCAGCGCATAGCCTGGTGGCGCTGCACGGCGACCAGGTGTTGCCGCTGACTTTGCTCGGACTGGATGCCGGCCGCCAGACCGAAGGTCATCGCTTCCTGTCGCAAGGCCGCATCAAGCTGGGCGACGCCGACGGCTATGCGACTACCTTGGCAGAGCAAGGCAAAGTCATCGCCGGTTTCAGTGAGCGCAAGGAAAAAATTCGCGCTGCCTTGTTGGCAAGCGCTGCGGATGATCAGGTACTTATGCCGGAAGCGCTGCTGGATGAAGTCACGGCGCTGGTCGAGTGGCCGGTCGTGTATGCCTGCAAATTCGAAGATGAATTCCTCAGCGTTCCTCAGGAATGCCTGATTCTGACGATGCAAACCAATCAGAAGTATTTTGCCTTGACCGATAGTGCAGGAAAATTGCGTTCGCGTTTCCTGATTGTCTCGAATCTGCAAACCAACGAGCCGCATTACATCATCGAAGGCAATGAGCGCGTGGTGCGGCCGCGCCTGTCCGACGCCAAGTTTTTCTTCGAGCAAGACCAGAAAAAGAAACTGGCCGATCGTGTGCCTTTGCTGGCCAACGTGGTCTATCACAACAAGCTCGGCAATCAGCTGCAACGTACGGACCGGGTAAAAGCCCTGGCGGCGGCGATCGCCACACTGCTGGGCAGCGACGCCGTATTGGCTGAACGTGCCGCATTGCTGGCCAAGGCCGACTTGCTGACCGACATGGTGGGCGAATTCCCTGAGCTGCAAGGCATCATGGGCAACTACTACGCACGCCATGACGGCGAAGCGGAACACGTCGCGCTGGCAATCTCGGAGCACTATCAACCGCGCTTTGCCGGCGACGCCTTGCCGACCACCGATACCAGTGTGGCAGTCGCCCTGGCAGACAAACTGGAAACGCTGATCGGTATCTGGGGCATCGGCCTGCAGCCAACCGGCGACAAAGACCCGTTTGCCTTGCGCCGCCATGCGCTAGGCATCTTGCGCATGCTGCTGGAAAAACGCCTGCCGATATCGCTGGCGCAATTGTTGAGCAGTGCAGCGCAACAGTTCACCGGCAACGCCAATTTCAAGGATCCTGGCAGCGACGTACTGCCGTTCCTGTACGAGCGCCTGCGCGGCCTGCTGCGCGAACGTGGTTATTCGCCGAACGAAATTGAAGCGGTGGTAGCGCAGCAGCCCGACCGTCTCGACAACATCATCGAACGCCTGGATGCGGTGCAAGCGTTTGCCGCGTTGCCGGAAGCAGAAGCACTGGCTGCGGCGAACAAACGCATCACCAACATCCTGAAAAAGACCGAAAGCGTTGGCAACACGGTACAGCAGGATTTGCTGCGCGACAGCGCCGAACAACAGTTGTTCGCGGCAATGAATACGTTGAAACCAGAGGTTGACGGTGCCTTCGCAAAAGGCGATTTCAGCACTGCGTTGAAAGCTTTGGCGCGGCTGCGGGAAAACGTCGACGGCTTCTTCAACGACGTGATGGTGATGGCGGAAGACGAACAGTTGCGTAACAACCGTCTGGCGCTGCTGGCGAACCTGCATGTGATGCTGAACCAGGTCGCCGACATTTCGAAGCTGGCTGCTTAAAGTGACATCCACTACGTCCTTGGTGACCCAATCGTTCCTGCGTTCGCGGGGATGCCGGGGTCGCCAGGGACGTAAATTTTAGAGTGCCCACCAGCCTATATGAAATTAATCATTCTAGACCGCGACGGCGTCATCAATCACGACTCCGATGCCTTCATCAAATCGCCAGACGAATGGGTGCCGATCAAGGGTTCCCTCGAGGCGATAGCTCGCCTGAACCAGGCCGGTTACCGGGTAGTTGTAGCGACCAACCAGTCGGGCATTGCGCGTGGGCTGTTCGACATGCAGGCACTGATGGCGATTCATCTGAAAATGCATGAAGCGGCGCAACTGGTCGGCGCCGAAATCGATGCGATCTTTTTTTGCCCGCATGCGGCCGACGACAACTGCGATTGCCGCAAACCCAAACCGGGCATGTTCCAAGACATCGGCAAGCGCTTTGAAATCAGCCTGCGGGGTGGCGTGGCGACGGTAGGCGATTCGCTGCGTGACTTGCAGGCAGGTTTTATCGCCGGTTGCGCGCCTTATCTGGTACTCACCGGCAAAGGCGAAAAAACCCGCGACAAGGGCGGCCTGCCACCGGGCACGTTGATTTTTCCGGACCTGGCGGCAGTGGTTGAATTCTTGCTGAAGAAACCGGTGGAGCTGTCAGTTTGATTGACAGGCGCTCCGCCTAGTAAAAATAAAAAGATAGCTTGTTTAGAAAAATTCCTGGAGTTTGCATGTTGCGTTTTTCCTTGTTTTTGCGTTCCCTGTTGTTCTTCCTGCTGATGACCGTCTTGACGGTAGTCTGGTCCTTCGCCTGCATCTTGTTTGCGCCCTTCCCTTACGCCCGGCGTTATTACCTGACGGCGCGCTGGAATGTCATGGTGGTCTGGATGGCCAAGGTGATTTGCGGCATTCGCTATGAGGTCAAGGGTTTTGAAAATTTTCCTGATGCGCCAGCGGTTGTGCTGAGCAAACACCAGTCGGCCTGGGAAACGATTTTCTTGCTGCAGATGACGCCGCGTCCTTTGGTGTTCGTGTTCAAGAAATCGCTGACCTATATTCCGTTCTTCGGCTGGGGCATCGCCCTGCTGCGCATGATTCCGATTGACCGCAGCAAAGGCCGCGACGCCTTCGCTCAAGTTGTGATTCAAGGACGCAAGCGGCTGGCTGACGGCCAATGGATCATAATGTTCCCTGAAGGCACGCGGATTCCAGTCGGCCAAACCGGCAAATACAAAGCCGGCGGCACACGCCTGGCGGTAGAAACCAACACACCGGTAGTACCGATCGCGCACAACGCAGGTGAATGCTGGCCGAAGAATTCCTTCATCAAGAAACCGGGGCTGATCACCGTCTCCATCGGCAAGCCGATTTATCCGGAAAACCTGGATAGCAACGAGCTGATGGCTAAAGTCGAAAATTGGATAGAATCTGAAATGCGCGTGATTTCACCGCATGTTTATTCCAAGAAACAATAATTCCCACATCTGGTCGCCATTGAAACTATTGCATCAAAAGCCAGTAAAGCCGCGTCTGGGACCACATAACCGGCCCCACGGCAAGCTAGTGCAGCAGCAAGCGTTGCAGCTGGATCTGTTTGCCGACGATTTGACTACCAGTAGTGCTACCAATACCCCACCTGTCCAGGCACCGCCGGCAGGGCCGCAATCAAAAGTACAGCCGCCGGCCCTGCCGCCGAGCGAATCGACAGCGCTGGCACCCGGCAAGCGCCGCTTGCACTTCGGCGAACATGTACTCGATTACACCCTGCTGCGCTCCAAACGGCGCTCCATCGGCTTTCTGATCAGCGACGACGGCTTGCGCGTAACCGCCCCAAAATGGGTCACGCTGGGCGATATCGAAATCGCCATCCGTGAAAAGAAACGTTGGATTTTTACCAAGCTGAGCGAATACCGCGATCGTTCGACCCGCCGCATGCAGCCGCAAATGGCATGGCGCGACGGCGAGATGCTACCCTACCTGGGCCGCAACATCACGCTGCGCATTCACGCTACCCAGAGGGCGGGAATTCATTTTGACGAAGCCAACGAAGAATTGATCGTCTGCCTGCCGGCCGACGCCGGCGAGCAGCAGCTGAAAGATCGGGTATTGGGCTGGCTGCAGCTGGAAGCCAAGCGGGTGTTCGCTGAACGGTTACCGATCTATGCGGAAAAGCTCGGTGTCACGTATCAGTCGTTTGCACTGTCGTCGGCGACTACCCAATGGGGTTCTTGCACTTCTGAAGGCAAGATTCGACTGAACTGGCGGCTGATGCATTTTGCTCTGCCGCTGATAGATTATGTGATTGCGCACGAGTTGTCGCATTTGCGCGAGATGAACCACAGCCCGCGTTTCTGGGCCACGGTGCAATCGATTTTCCCCGAATTTGAAACTGCCAGGAAAACCTTGCGCGACAGCGCCCAGGAAACCCTGCCGGTATTCTAGTAGGTGGGCACGTATCGTGCCCATGCGTCGTCAAGACAACCCAACCATCGAGATAAACCATGCGAATCCTCCACACCATGCTGCGCGTCGGCAATCTGCAACGTTCCATCGATTTTTACACCAAAGTGCTCGGCATGAAACTGCTGCGCACCAACGACAATCCTGAATACAAATACACGCTGGCTTTTGTCGGCTACGGCAGCAATCCCGATCATGCCGAACTCGAATTGACTTATAACTACGGTGTCGACAGCTACGATCAGGGTACGGCGTTCGGCCACCTCGCAGTCGCTGTTGAAGATGCTTACAAAGCCTGTGAGGCGGTCAAAGCACAGGGTGGCAACGTGACACGGGAAGCCGGGCCGGTAAAAGGTGGCAGCACGGTTATAGCCTTTGTGCAAGATCCGGATGGCTACAAGGTGGAATTGATAGAACGCAAAGCGGGACATGGCGCCGACGCCGCTTTATAGGTTGCTACGGCGGGCGCCGGCTCTACTTGGCAACCCGCCTGGTCAGATTGTCATGGCAGACGATTTGCCAGCGCCACAAACAGTTCCATGGAGACGGTTTCAGGCCGCGCTTGCGGATCGACGCCGGCATCGATCAACTCATTCTCCGTAAACATGCCGGCCAGGCAGTTGCGGATTACCTTGCGTCTTTGCGTGAACGCTTTCAGGACTACCTGCTCCAGTTTTTTCTGGTCGCAAGCCAGGGGCTGAGCAATCGGAATCATCCGCACGATGGCCGATTCAACTCTAGGCGGCGGATCGAACGCAGTCGGCGGCACGATAAACATCAGCTGCATGGTGTAACGCCATTGCAGCATGACGGACAGGCGGCCAAACGCTTTGCTGCCCGGCGTGGCGACCATGCGCTCCACCACTTCCTTTTGCAGCATGAAATGCTGGTCTTGCACCTGCGGCGCGATCTCTGCCAGGTGAAACAGCAAGGGACTTGAGATGTTGTAAGGCAGATTCCCGACCACACGCAATTTGCGATCGCCGGCCAAAGGAATACTGCTGAAATCGAACTTCAAGGCGTCAGCGGAATGCACGTGCAAACGAGCTGGATCGAAATTTTTTTGCAGCCGCGCCACCAGATCGCGATCGAGTTCGACTACGTGCAATTGTTGCAGCGACTCCAGCAGCAGACGCGTCATGGCGGCCAGGCCAGGTCCGATTTCAACCATGTTGTCGTCGGCTTGCGGATCTATCGCAGCGATGATGTTGTACAACACGGTGTCGTCCGTCAGGAAATTCTGGCCGAAGCGCTTGCGGGGGATGTGGTTCTTCATTTTTTTCTTTATGTGCGGGACGGACAAGCTAAAACAATTGCGGGAGATTCGGCCATCGATACAACGGGCAGCGGGGCGGCGGGATAGCGACCGCTTATGCTGCCGCCAATTTGCTCTGCCGCACCATTTGCGCCGCGACGTTCAACGCCGCCAGCATGCTGCCGTGGTCGGCCCGGCCCAAACCGGCTGCGGCGAGATCAAGTGCCGTGCCATGATCTACTGAAGTGCGGATAAACGGCAAGCCCAGCGTGATGTTGATGCCGTGTCCAAAACTGGCATATTTCAATACCGGCAAACCCTGGTCATGGTACATCGCCAATACGCAGTCGGCGTCAGCCAGATATTTTTGCTGGAACAGGGTATCGGCCGGATAAGGGCCGCTAACGTCGATGCCGAGCGCTTTGGCCGCTTGCAGGGCCGGGCTGATGATATCGATTTCTTCTCGCCCCAGGTAACCGCCTTCGCCTGCGTGTGGGTTTAAACCCGTCACCAGGATACGCGGCTGCGCCAGGCCGAATTTCTTCTGCAAATCAGCATGCAGGATGGCGATGGTCCGGCTGAGGCTGTCAAAGGTCAGTGCTGCCGCGACGTCTTTCAACGCCAGATGCGTGGTCGCCAGCGCTACCCGCAACGGTGGCGTGGTCCGGTCCGTAGCCAACATCATGACGACCTGCGCAGTTGCACTTTTTTCGGCTAGATATTCGGTATGGCCGGTAAACGGCACGCCGGCATCGTTGATCGTACTTTTTTGCAGAGGCGCCGTGACCATGCCATCGAAAACACCTTGCTGCGCACCGTTGATGGCGATATCCAGCGTGCGCAACACGGCGCGGCCGTTACGCGCATCCAGATGGCCCGGTTGCACATGCGCATCGAGCGGACAATCGATCACTGCGATCTGATCTTGTGAAAAATTCGGCAAGCCGTTGTTGCGCAAGGCTTGCTGCGACAATGCCACGAGGCGGATTTGCGGATCGATCTCCGCCGCGATCATCGCCAGGAAAGCGGCATCGCCAATCAGCACGCTATTGATTTCAGCGCGCAGCTGCCAAGCCGCCTTGATCGCGACTTCAGGGCCGATGCCGGCCGGCTCGCCACAAGTGACGGCCAATACCGGCCTCGGCCGCGTTGGCGATTTCGGCGGCGCTATAGCTGACTGCGCAGCGGATTGATCAGACATGTACTACTCTCGATGCAGGCTTGGATACCGGCTTAAATATCGGCTTAACCCCGTAATCAACGGTCGTCGCCACGGTATTCCACATAAGTCCGGTCGCGCAACTGGCGCAACCATTCGTTAGTAGCTTCTTCCGTTTTACGCTCACGAATCGCCAGCCGTGCTGTCAGGCGCTGACGTTCCTTGGACACATCGTTGGCCTTGCGCTCCACCACCTGGATCAGATGGTAACCAAACGGCGATTCGATCGGATCGCTGATCTGTCCCGGCTTCAACGCATCCATCGCGCGTTCGAATTCAGGCACTGTATCGCCAGGGTAGACCCAGCCCAGGTCGCCGCCCTTGGAGGCCGACAAATCGTTCGAATACAACTTGGCCAGATCTTCAAACGTAGCAGCCTTGTTATCTATGCGCTCCTTCAGGTCAGCCAGGCGACGGCGGGCATCAGCTGCCGTCACGGTTGGCGTCACCTTGATCAGGATATGGCGCACATGGGTTTGCTGGACTGGCGCTGCCGCGGTGTCGCCCGCAGCGGCTGGCGCAGCACGCTTGCTGACCAGTTTGATGATATGAAAACCATTCGCGCTTTTCACAATGCCCGATACCTGTCCCACGTCCAGATTCGCGACGGCTTCTACAAACAGCGCCGGTATGCGATCTTGCGCGCGCCAGCCCATGTCGCCGCCGGTCAAGGCATCGCTGGCATCGGAAAAAGCAGCTGCGACGGTAGCGAAATTACCACCGGACTTGATTTGCAGCATGGCTTGTTCAGCACGTTTGGCACGCTGAGCAATCTGTTCGGCTGAGGCATTTTCCGGCACCCGGATTAGAATCTGCGCTAAATCCAGTTCCGGCACGGTTTGCTTGTTGTTTTTGTCCGCGGCGATGTAATTGTCAACTTCCGATTCCGAAATCTGGACCTTGTTGTCGACTTCGTGCTCACGCAGACGTTGCAATAACATTTCTTGTCGAATTTCCTCGCGGAAGGACGCGTAAGGGATTTTTTCCAGCGCCAGCTGCTTTTGGAAATCCGGCATCGACATCTTGTTCTGCTCGGCAATCCGGCTGATTGCGCGATCCAGCATGACGTCGTCTACCGACAAACCGTTTTCTTTCGCCAACTGCACTTCCGCGCGCTCCAGAATCATGCGTTCCAGCAACTGCTTTTGCAGCTCAGCGGCAGGCGGCAACTGAATTTTTTGCGCCTGCATACGTTGCACCACGTCGGTCATGCGCTTGTTCAATTCCTGCTGGGTAATCACGTCGGTGTTCACTACAGCGACAATGGCATCGACGGTCTGCGGCGTTGCTTTGGCTGCAGCTGGCTTGGCAGCCGTGGCGGTAGCAGGCGCAGCGGATGTTGCAGGCGCAATCGCAGGCGGCGCCGGTTGATTCGACGCGGCTTGAGCCCAGGCGCCGCCAGCAGAAGCTGACAACAACGAGAATGCGATTGCAGCGAGTTGGGTTTGATTGGTTTTACGCATAATTGGAAAAACGTTCATAAGTAAAAATGACGGATTCAACGGCTAATGAAAGAGTCGGGTTGATTAACATTCTGATAACCTGGAACACCGCTACGCAGGGCTTGTATCGGATTCGACCCGATGCTTGATAAACCATTCAACTCAAGTTGCACGAATATACCTGTAGTCGAGCGGGTTGACGATGTCGGCGTACGTTGTCCCACCACACGGAAGACCCAGCAATCGGCTTTGTATTCCAGTCCAAGCAGGCTTTGTCCGACTGTTTTTTCCTGCAAAGAGTAGCTGACGCGGCCCACACCATACCAACGGCGGCTGATTGGCCATTGGGCGGAGACATCAAACTGCTTCAGGTATTTGCTGTCCAGCAGCAGCGGATCGACGTTGTTATGATCCAGCTGATAAGAGAAGTTGATGACTTTTTTCGGACCCGGCTGCCATTTGATGCTGGAATTGGCGCGCACCCACTGATTATTGCTCTGGCTGTACTGGATTGTATTGTCGACACCCAGTGCCTGCGTTATCTGTCCGCCCGCCATCAACAGCAAATCCGAACGGCTGCTGGTGATTGTATCGGTAGTGCCTCCGAGCGTCACGCGTGGTTCGGTAAAGTAAAAACGCTGACCGATACCCAGGCGCAAACGTTCCACGCCGGATTCCTCGATAAAACGCGAAGTCACGGCAGCGGTCAGTTGATTGGCGTCACCGATACGGTCATGGCCGCTGTAACGGTTTTCAGTGAAAATCTGGGCGAAATTGAAATCTGCGACGCCACTGTCGAACAGCGGGAACTGGCTCTGGTCACGGTAAGGCGTACGCACGTAGAACAGGCGCGGTTCCAGCGTCTGCGTCATCTGGTTGCCGAAAAACTTTGCGTCGCGCTCGAAAATCAAGCCGGTATCGAACGAGAAAGTCGGCAGTACCCGGTTATAGCTGTTTCCCAGCGATGTTTGATCTGCCGAAGTTGGCAGAGTTGGCTGATTCGGTATGCCAGCCTTATTCGGCGAGATGTTGTATGCCGTAGCATCCAGCTGGATTTTCGGCGTAATGAAATAGCCCGGTCGAATAATCGGGTAAGAAAGCTGCGGGTTGATGTAGATGCGGTCGCCACCTAGTGGCAACAAGGTGTTTGTTGAGGAATCGTATTGGCTATTCCTGAAACGGGTATATTGCGCGTTCACGCTCCAGTCAAAACCATAAATATCCTGTTTACCTGCGTTCACGGTAACTTGGGGCAGGCGATCATACGGACGGCTAAGCGTTGCATTTCCATTAGCGTCAAAATCCTGCAATAGCTGATAGCGCGAAGCCAGCGCTGCCACGCTCCAGAACGAGCCGGAGTAGTTCAAATCGAATTCCCGATTCAATACGCGCGCTGAACTTTGGGTAATCGAACGCGAAAAATCGTCCGGATAACTATTATCCGAAGCAAAGTTAACATTCCAGCCCATGGACCAGCCAGGCGCCAGCGTCTGCGCATGAATCGATTGCACGGCGTAGCGGTTGCTCTTGGTCAGCTTGTCGTCCGGCAAAAATTCAACCTTGGTCTGCCCGCTGTACCCATCCCCCATATAACGGGCGTCAGCCCCCATTTGCAAACCGCGCTGGGTGATGATGTTGGGGTACAGCGTCAAATCGCGATTAGGGGCGATATTGAAATAATAGGGAAGATTGAACTCGAACCCGCCGTTGTTGGTGCTGCCGATTATCGGCGGCAACACGCCGGACTGGCGTTCGTTCGACAACGGGAAGGACAAGACCGGTGAACCAAGGATAGGCACGCTCTTGAAGTAAAGAATGCCGTTATGCGCCACGCCCTCGCCCAGGCCGCTATCGACATCCAGCGTACTCGACTTGATATACCAGTCCGGCTTGGTGCCGGGACAGGTAGTGTAGGTGCCGGTGATGATTTTCGACTTGTCCTCATCGATAAAATCGATGCGCTCAGCGTTGCCGTGACCGTCATTGGCTTTAAACCAGTAAGTCGGGTTGGTCAGGAAACCTTGCCCGGAATCCATATTCAGCTTGAGATCATCGCCGGTGTATTTGTCGCCATAGCGATTCATCCGCACGCAACCATGGGCTTCTGCCTCGTTCTCGACGATCCGGTAAGTCGCCTTGTTGGACTTGATCTCGGTTTGACCGCGTGTCATGTCGACATCGTTATCCAGGTTGATCACCCGGTCCGGGCGGCCGGTCATCTGCTCAGCCTCTACCGTGGTCGGCGCATCGGAATCGTTGACGCGCGGCGGCTTGACATTGTTTTGCGTGGTGGGAACGACTGGCGTGACCGGATCGACC
The DNA here is from genome assembly GCF_900113705.1 of Collimonas sp. OK307. GTDB lineage: Bacteria > Pseudomonadota > Gammaproteobacteria > Burkholderiales > Burkholderiaceae_D > Collimonas. The sequence goes on from NZ_FOQI01000013.1 coordinate 148,861, forward strand.
GATTGCGCCCACACCCACATCGGCATGGATATCGCCGCGATAACCGAAGCTACCATGACGGTCATGCGCCGCAATGCGGGCAATTGGGACGTGGTCCGACCCGAATGTGACTGGAATTGCTTAGGTAGCGCTGAGGAGGACCGGGTCATGAAATGAATTTGGCAAACACCATAGCAGGCGATTTTTTGAAATTAATCCCTTATTATATGGGAACTCACTACCGACAACCGTATTACTGGAATGCTTAATGTCTTTATCACAGTCTCCCCCCGCTGTACCCGATCTGCGCCAGACCCAAATTGTCGAATGGCTAACTACGCTTAGCGCCATACCCACTCTGCCTGCAACGCTACGCCCAGCCTCTGCCGACGCCAGTTTCCGGCGCTATTTCAGGCTCGATGCCGTCGATGGCAAAACCCTGATTGTGATGGATGCACCGCCGCCGCAAGAAGATGTCAAACCCTTCATCGAGATTGCCGGGCTGTTCGCCGGTATCGGCCTGTCGGTGCCAGAAATCCTGGCGCAAGACGTTGAACGCGGCTTTTTGCTGTTATCCGACCTGGGCTCTACAACTTACCTGCAGCAATTGAACGACGACAGCGCACCTAAATTGTATATGGACGCCATCGATGCTCTGGTGTTGCTGCAAACCAAGAGTCAGCCAGGCGTGCTGCCTGAGTACGACCGTGCCTTCCTGTTGCGAGAATTGCAAATATTTCCAGAGTGGTATCTCGGCAAGCATCTGAAAGCAAGCCTGAGCGACCAGCAAACCAGCGACCTGAACAAGGTTTTCGACGCCATCCTCGCCAACACCTTGGCGCAGCCGCAGGTATTCATCCATCGCGATTATCATTCACGTAACCTGATGGTGCTGCCAAACGGCAATCCTGGAGTGCTGGATTTCCAGGGCGCGCTGTTCGGCCCGATTACCTATGACATCGTATCGCTGCTGCGCGATGTCTACATCCAGTGGGATGAAGCGCAGGTGCTCGACTGGGCGATCCGCTACTGGGAACGCGCCAAACGCGCCGGCCTGCCGGTTAATCCCGATATCGACATTTTCTATCGCGATTTCGAATACATGGGCTTGCAACGGCACCTGAAAATACTCGGCCTGTTCGCGCGCCTGTATCACCGCGACGGCAAGGAAGCCTATTTGAAAGACATCTCGCTGGTCATGGAGTACACCCGCAAGACGGCGCTGCGCTACCGCGAACTGATCCCGCTGGTACGCTTGCTGGATAAGCTGGAAGATAAAGCGGTGCAGGTCGGCTATACGTTCTGATCCGTTCCAATTGCAAATCGAATAGAGTATCCATGAAAGCAATGATTTTTGCCGCCGGCCGCGGCGAGCGCATGCGTCCGTTGACCGACACCATTCCCAAACCTTTGCTGACGGTCCGCGGCCGGCCGCTGATCGTCTGGCACATTCTCAACCTGGTGCGTGCCGGCATCACCGACATCGTCATCAATCACGCTCACCTGGGACAGATGATTGAAGATACGCTGGGCGACGGCAGCAAATTCGGCGCGAAGATTACCTATTCGCCGGAAGTCGTGGCGCTGGAAACCGCAGGCGGCATCGCCAACGCCCGCCATCTGCTCGGCGAGGCGCCGTTCGTGGCGATTGCAGGCGATGTTTACTGCCCGCATTTCGACTTCGGGCAAGTCAAGAATACGCTGGAAGACAACGACATCTGGGGTCAGCCGTATGCGCTGGACAAGCGCGACAATGCCTGGCTGTTTCTGGTAAAAAATCCGCCCCACCACCCACAGGGCGATTTCGGGCTGCACAGTTTTTCGGTCAGCAATGAGGGGGAACCCGGCCATACCTATACCTTCTCAGGGATTGGCGTTTATCGGCCTTCGATGTTCGATGGCGTCAGCGCCGGCCAATCGGAAAAACTGGTGACCCTGCTACGCGAAAACGCGGCGCGCGGCCAGATCGGCGGCGACGTGTATCGTGGCGAATGGACCGATGTCGGCACCATCGAACGCCTGAATCAATTGAACGCGCCGCTGTAGTTGCCAATGCCTTCGATAACGCCTAGCTGCAGCACACTAACCTATTCCAGAAAGACGCCAGCATGACTCCTTACAGCACCCGCCGCAGCAAACTGATTGCGCAAATGCAGGCCATGGGCGGCGGCGTCGCCATCATCTCGACAGCGCCCGAGGCCGCGCGTAATGCCGATTCCGATTTTCCGTATCGCCACGACAGCAGCTTCTATTATCTTTCCGGCTTCACCGAGCCGGACGCCGTGATCGTCCTGATCGCTGGCAAAGATTCAAAGGCGATCCTGTTTTGCCGGGAAAAAAACCTGGAGCGGGAAATCTGGGACGGCTATCGCTTCGGCCCTGACGCCGCCCGCAAGCAACTCGGTTTCGACGCCGCGTTTGCGATCGACGCCATCGATACCGAAATGCCGAAACTGTTGGCCGATGCGCCGGCGATTTTTTACTCGCTCGGCAAACAGGCAAATCGCGATAGCCAGTTGCAAGGCTGGCTCAACAAGCTGAGCGGACAGGCCCGCATCGGCGTTAGCGCACCGGCCACCATCCATAGCCTGGATCCGCTGCTGGCTGAAATGCGCCTGTTCAAAGATGCGGGTGAACACGCCATCATGCAGCGCTCCGGGCAGATTGCCGCCGGCGCCCATTGCCGCGCGATGCGTATGGCGCGGCCCGGCTTGCGCGAATATCATCTGGAAGCCGAATTGCTGCATGAATTCCGCACCCAAGGCGCGGAGTCGCCGGCCTACACCTCTATCGTCGCCACAGGATCGAATGCTTGTGTATTGCACTACCGCGCCGGCAACACCGAGCTGAAAGACGGCGACCTGGTGCTGATCGATGCCGGCTGCGAGTTCGAGAGCTACGCCTCCGACATCACCCGCACATTCCCAGCCAATGGCGTATTCTCCGGCCCGCAAAAAACCTTGTATGAAATCGTATTGGCGGCGCAGCACGCAGCGATCGCGGCAACTCGCCCGGGACAACGCTTCATCGATGGCCACAATGCGGCGCTACGGATACTGGCGCAAGGCATGCTGGATACCGGCCTGCTCGACAAGAACAAAGCCGGCACGCTCGACGACGTGATCGCCAATGGCGACTATCGCCAGTTCTACATGCACAGCACCGGCCACTGGATCGGCCTTGACGTGCATGACGTCGGCGCTTATCGCGAACCCGGCGACGCAGCCCCGGAAGGCCAGCAAAAGCCGTGGCGCAAGCTGCAGCCAGGCATGGTCACCACGGTCGAGCCGGGCATCTACGTGCGTCCGGCCGAGGGTGTGCCGAAACAATTCTGGAATATCGGCATCCGCATTGAAGACGATATTCTGGTTACTGCAGACGGCAACGTCAACCTGACTAGCGACGTTCCTACCTCGGTAGCCGAGATCGAAGCATTGATGCGCAAATGAAGCAAGCGCGCCCCAAGGAAGACGTCGTAGTACAGACACGAGTATCATGATATCCATGACAAACGCATCTCCCACCATCGTCGTCTTCGACCTCGGCGGCGTACTATTCGACTGGAATCCGGACTACCTGTTCCGTAAGCTGATCACCGATGAAAGCGAGCGGAAATGGTTCCTCGCCAACGTCTGTAACAGCGAGTGGAATCTCCAGCAAGATGCCGGCCGCCCGCTCAGCGAGGCAACCGCCATCCTCAGCGCCCGCCATCCTGAGCACGCCCGTCTGATCCACGCTTTCTATGCGCGCTGGACCGAAATGCTTGGCGGCACACTGGCAGAAGGCATGGCGATTTTCGAGGCGCTGGAAACCGCCGGCGTCCCGCTGTACGCTTTAACCAACTGGTCGGGTGAAACTTTCCCGTACGCGCGCGACAACTATCCATTCCTCCATCGCTTCAAGGATGTACTGGTTTCCGGTGATGAAAAACTGGTCAAGCCGGATGCGCGCATTTACCAACGCATGCTGGAACGCATCCGCAAACACTATCCCGATGCGCAACCGGAACAACTGGTGTTCATCGACGATATCCGCAGAAACGTCGATGCGGCGCACGCGCTCGGCTGGCGCGCCATTCATCATACCGACCCCGCCGCCACCGCGGCCCAGTTGCGCAGCTGGGGCTTGCCGACATGAGCAGCCTCACCCATCCGCAGCACCAGACAGAAGTCGACATCGCCATCTGCGGCGCCGGTCCGGTCGGCCTGAGCCTGGCTGCATTACTGGTCAAACGTGGCGTTGCAGCTGCGCGGATTGCACTGATTGACGCCAAGACAGTTGAACTGGCACGGCAAGATCCGCGTTCCCTGGCGCTCTCCTACGGCAGCCGCCAGATCCTGCAAGAGATCGGCGCCTGGCCGATTGCCGCCACCGCCATTCATCAAATCCATGTATCGCGCCGCGCGCATTTCGGCCGCACCCTGATCCAGCGCGAGGAATTCCAGCTGCCGGCGCTCGGCTATGTCACGCGCTACGGCAACCTGATAACGGCTTTGGCAGCACTGCCGGCGCTGGCTGGCATCCACTTGCTGCGGCCGCTGCAAGTCAGCGCCAGCACCGAACAAGATGACCATGTGGAATTGCAATTGTCGGATGGCAGTTCGCTGCGGAGCAAATTGCTGGTGCAAGCTGAAGGCGGTGTATTCGGCGCCCAGGATGACAAATCGCTGCAACGCGATTACCAGCAAATCGGCATCGTCGCCCATGTCCAGGGCAGCGCACCGATTCCACACCGCGCATTTGAACGCTTCACCGATCAAGGACCGCTCGCGCTGCTGCCGCAAGACGACGAACACGGGAACAACTACGCCTTGGTATGGTGTGTGCGTCCCGATACTGCAAGCCAGCTGCTGGCGCTGGATGATGGGGCATTCCTGGCGGCATTGACACAAGCCTTCGGCGGCCGGCTTGGGCGCTTTCTCAAAACCTCGAAGCGCAACAGCTTTCCGCTAGGCTTGAATGCTCGCCCTGCAGCCACGCTCAGGACCGTGGCCATTGGCAACGCCGCGCAAACCCTGCACCCGGTTGCCGGCCAGGGATTGAACCTGGGCTTGCGCGATGCTGCGGTGCTGGCGCGTTTGCTGGCCGGCGACATCACCCCGGATACCCTGCAACGGTTTGCCGCCGCCAGACAGGCAGACCGCAGCTTGACGATCCACCTGACCGACGTCATGGCGCGGATTTTTGCCAGCGCCCCCGACGGCGCCGTATCGCAAACCCTGCTCGGCTTGTCGTTGGGACTGGTAGATATTGTGAAGCCGGCCAGGCGCTTGCTGGCCCGGCAAATGATGTTCGGACGACGCTAAACTGCGCATCGCTCGCACCATAAAAAAAACCGCGGCGGTTTTACCCGACGCGGTTTTTTCATAGGAATGGCCAACGCTTATTCGATCGCCTTCGCCATATCTTCAATCACCTTCTTGGCATCGCCGAACACCATCATGGTTTTATCCATGTAGAACAGTTCGTTGTCCAGCCCGGCATAACCGGATGCCATGGAACGCTTGTTGACGATGACTGTCTTGGCTTTGTAGGCTTCCAGGATAGGCATGCCGGCAATCGACGACTTCGGATCCTTGGCAGCCGGATTGACGACGTCGTTGGCGCCCAGCACCAGCACCACATCGGCCTGGGCGAATTCGCTGTTGATGTCTTCCATCTCGAACACCTGGTCGTACGGCACTTCGGCCTCCGCCAGCAGGACGTTCATGTGACCAGGCATGCGCCCGGCCACCGGATGAATCGCGAACTTGACGGTGACACCCTTGTGCGTCAGCTTTTCAGCCAGTTCCATCAACGCATGCTGCGCACGCGCCACCGCCAGGCCGTAGCCGGGAACGATGATGACAGTTTCGGCATTTCCCAGCAGGAACGAGGCATCGTCAGCGGAACCGGATTTCACCGGGCGCTGGGCTTGTGCTCCAGCCGATGTTGCGGCAGCAGCATCGCCGCCAAAACCGCCCAGGATCACGTTGAAGAACGACCGATTCATCGCCTTGCACATGATGTAGGACAGGATCGCGCCGCTGGAACCGACTAGCGAACCGGCGATGATCAGCATCGAGTTGTTCAGCGAAAAGCCGATACCCGCTGCAGCCCAGCCGGAGTAGCTGTTGAGCATCGACACCACCACCGGCATGTCAGCGCCGCCGATCGGGATAATGATCAACACACCCAGCGCAAACGCGATGATGGCCATCAAGATGAAAGGCAACCAGGACTGAGTCAGCACAAAGATGATTCCCAGCCCCAGCATCGCCACGGCCAACACCAGGTTGAAGAAATGCTGGCCACGGAAACTCACCGGCGCGCCCTGGAACAGGCGGAACTTGTATTTGCCCGACAGCTTGCCGAACGCAATCACCGAACCCGAGAAGGTAATCGCGCCAACGAAGGTACCGATGAACAGTTCGATACGATTACCGGTCGGCAGCAATTCGCCATGTGCGGCGATACCGAAAGCCCATGGCTCCGACACCGCAGCCACCGCGATACATACCGCCGCCAAACCGATCAGCGAGTGCATCGCCGCGACCAGCTCCGGCATCTTGGTCATCTCTACCCGCTTGGCCAGGAAGGCGCCGATGCCGCCGCCCACCACCACGCCGCCGGCCACCAGCCAGAAACCGAGGCCGGCTCCTTGCGATTCCGCTTTCAGCTTGACGATCAAAGCAATCGTAGTGACGACAGCTATCGCCATGCCGGCCATGCCGAAGGCATTACCGCGCCGCGCCGAAGACGGATGCGACAAACCCTTGAGCGCCTGGATAAAACAAACCGAGGCGATCAGGTACAACAAGGTCACCAGATTCATGCTCATTGGTGCGCTCCCTCTTTAGCTGCCGGCTTGGCCTTGGGCTCTTTTTTCTTGAACATTTCCAGCATCCGCTGCGTAACCAGAAAGCCGCCGAATACGTTGACAGCCGCCAGCGCCACCGCCAGCGTGCCGGCGACCTGGCCGACGATGCCTTCGGTCAGGCCGGCCGCCAGCATGGCGCCGATGATGATGATGGCCGAAATGGCATTGGTGACCGCCATCAGCGGTGTATGCAAGGCAGGTGTAACAGTCCAGACCACGTGGTAGCCGACGTAGATCGCCAGTACGAAAATGATCAGGTTGGTGATGGTGTGCGTGACTTCCATGATTTCCCCTTTATAGAAGGACAGCGCTGTTGAGACGCGCCGCTAGCCTTAGATTTTCTTCAGGCCGGTGATACGGTTGTTGTCATCGACAAACACCACTTTCGGCACATAGCTGCTTGCCTCTTCATTCGAAAGCGGGGCATAAGTACAGATGATCAGCAAGTCGCCCAGATGCGCGCAACGTGCAGCGGCACCGTTGAGCGAAATCTCGCCGCTGCCGCGTTTGCCGCGGATCGCGTAGGTCGAAAAGCGCTGGCCGTTGTTGACGTTGTACAGTTCGATCTTCTCGAACTCGCGAATGTCGGCCGCTTCCAGCAGGTCTTCATCAATCCCGCAAGAACCCTCGTAGTGCAGGTCGGCCTGGGTAACGGTCGCGCGATGAATTTTCGCGCGCAGCATGATGCGTTGCATATCTTGATTCTCCAGTTTACGAAGCCTCCGGCCTTAGCCGGATGCCCCTTTACAGCTATTAATGAAATCGGTATTTATGTCTGACTTATGTGGTGCGGCTTATTTGCGCAACACTTCGCCACCGCTGCACAACAAGGTGCCCGCAACGATATCGTCCTCGCGGTTAATCACCAGGCCGCCTTCGGCATTGATAATCAGCTTCAGGAAATCGAGCACGTTGCGCGCATACAACGCCGAAGCATCTGCCGCCACCAATGCTGCCAGGTTGCCTTCGCCGATGATGTGGACGCCGTGCCTGATGACGGTTTTGCCACTTTCGGACAACGGGCAGTTACCGCCCTGGTCGACCGCCATGTCGAGAATCACCGAACCCGGCTTCATCGCCTTGACGGTGTCTTCGCTGATCAGCACAGGTGCTTTGCGGCCGGGAATCAGGGCCGTGGTGATAATGATATCGGCTTGCTTGGCGCGCTCATGCACCAACTCGGCCTGACGTCGCATCCAGTCGGCCGGCATCTGCCGTGCATAACCGCCGACGCCTTGGGCGATTTCCCGTTCTTCATCCGTGATGAAAGGCACATCCAGGAATTTCGCGCCCAGCGATTCGATCTGCTCTTTCACAGCCGGCCGCACATCTGAGGCCTCGATTACCGCGCCGAGACGCTTGGCAGTGGCGATTGCCTGCAAACCGGCAACGCCCGCGCCCATGATCAACATGCGCGCCGCCTTGACGGTACCGGCGGCGGTCATCAGCATCGGCATGAAGCGCTGATACGTATTGGCCGCCATCAGCACCGCTTTGTAGCCGGCAATGTTGGCTTGCGACGACAGTACATCCATCGATTGCGCGCGTGAGGTACGCGGCGCCGCTTCCAGCGCAAATGCTGTCAAGCCATGACTTGCCATAACAGCAATATTGTCGGCATCAAAAGGGTTCAGCATACCGACCACGACCGTACCGCTTTTCAGCAGGGGCAGTTCGTCAGCGCCGGGGGCGCGTACCTTGAGTACGGTTTCCACGCCGAATGCCGCCGCCGCAGTAACCATCTCTGCGCCTGCAGCCGCGTAGGCTTCATCGGTAATGCTGGATAAAATGCCGGCGCCAGACTGCACCAGGACCTGATGCTTCGCTGCCACCAGCTTTTTTACCGTTTCCGGAGTCGCTGCAACCCGTGTCTCGCCAGGCCGCGTCTCGGCGGGGATGCCGATTTTCATGTACTTCTCCCATTAGTGTTAAGAATTCTTTCTGGAATCTTACACGGAAAAATTGCGACCCAACAACCAGACGTCTTGATGCAGGTTATTTATCCTCAAATTAATCATTAGTTGCGTGTATGACTACAATCACATCCTCGCTATGTGCTAAGGCGTGTTTTCAATTAATTTAGGAGTGCGCTCGCCTTCCTTGCCGCTTTTCATCCAAAACCGGCAGGCAAGTTAAAATATCGGATTAACCGAGGAATTTATGACTGACGTTTGGAAACCCTCTGTCACAGTTGCCGCAATCATAGAGCGCGACGGCCGCTTCTTGCTGATTGAAGAAGCGACCAGTGAAGGCATCCGCATCAACCAGCCAGCCGGCCATCTCGATCCCAACGAGTCGCTGCTGGAGGCGGTCGTGCGCGAAACGCTGGAAGAAACCGCGCATGATTTCACGCCAACCGCGCTGGTTGGCATGTATATGGCGAGTTATGTATCGGCGCGGACCGGAAAAGCGGTCACTTACTTGCGTTTTGCCTTTTGCGGCGATCTCGGCGCACAACACGATCAGGCGCTCGATCATGGCATCTTGCGTACCCTGTGGATGTCACGCGACGAGTTGGCAGCCTGCCCCGAGCGTCATCGCGGTTCGCAAGTGCTGCTTTGCATAGACGATTACCTGCGCGGCCAACGCGCACCGTTAAGCATGCTGAACACTCATCCAAGCGCTTACGGAGTAGCTAATGTCTAGTAAAAAACGCGTTGTCATCGGCATGTCGGGCGGGGTTGATTCCTCCGTTTCGGCCTGGATGTTGAAACAGCAAGGTTATGAAGTCATCGGCCTGTTCATGAAAAACTGGGAGGACGACGACGATTCCGAATACTGCTCGACGCGGCAGGATTGGATCGACGCGGTCAGCGTGGCTGACGTGATCGGGGTCGATATCGAAGCGGTGAATTTTGCCGCCGAATACAAAGACCGGGTTTTCGCCGAATTCCTGCGCGAATACCAGGCCGGGCGTACGCCCAATCCGGACGTTCTGTGCAATGCCGAAATCAAATTCAAGGCCTTTCTCGATCACGCCATGAAACTGGGCGCCGACCTGATCGCTACCGGCCATTACGCCCGGGTGCGGCAAGCCGACTCGGGGCGTTTCGAGTTGTTAAAAGCGATCGACGCCAGCAAGGATCAAAGCTACTTCCTGCACCGCCTGAACCAGTCGCAGCTATCGCGAACCTTGTTCCCGCTAGGTGAAATCCAGAAAACCGAAGTGCGCAAGATCGCCGAACAGATTCAGTTACCGAATGCCAAGAAGAAGGATTCGACCGGCATCTGTTTCATCGGCGAACGGCCATTCCGTGAATTCCTGAACCGTTACCTGTCGTACCAGCCGGGGCCGATGAAAACTCCGGACGGCGATGTAGTGGGCGAGCATGTCGGCCTAAGTTTTTACACGCTGGGCCAGCGCAAAGGCATCGGCCTGGGTGGCATGAAGACGCACAAGAATGCCGGTGGCGATAGCGATCCCTGGTATGTCGCCAGGAAAGATGTGGAAAACAACACTTTGTACATCGTCCAGGGACATGATCACCCTTGGCTGCTGTCGTCGAGGCTGCAAGCCGGACAACTCAGCTGGGTGTCGGGCGAAGCGCCCGATAGTGCGCATTTATCGGCTAAGACGCGCTATCGGCAGGCCGACATGGCATGTACATTTGACAGCCTGACGTTGCCGGGAACGGGGGTGGGAACGGGTGTGGAAAATTTCGCCCTCAAATTCACCGATCCGCAATGGGCCGTCACGCCCGGCCAATCTGCCGTGCTATATGACGGCGACATCTGTCTCGGTGGCGGCATTATCGAGTCATCCGGCAGCATCGTCTGATTACTGCCTCGTTACTGCCTGATACTGGTTTTGCGTCCCGATGATGCAAAACCAGTTCAGTTCCGACTAGCTGTTCTTCCCTGCCTTATCGTCATGCCCCTTAACCTCGATTTGTTGCCGTCGGCAGCAAAAAGTTTCCGATTATTATTTCCATTTCAGAAATAGTTAATTTCCAATAAGGCCATTTATTGTTGATCGTGAAGTCTCTACACTGAGCTTCATCGATGGGCGCAACACACAAGCAATATCAACAACGCAAGTGCGCCGCTCACCGAGGCAGGACCCGACGGGCTGCAATCTCGCCTGTTCCGCCGAGCCCGGTGCCATCAACTTATTGGAGAAAAACATGAACGCCAAACAACTTATCGCAGGTCTGACAATCTTAGCCGCCGCTGGCAGCGCTATGGCAGTTACCCCATATCCACCTGAAACACCGTTCGTCTCGACCAAGTCGCGTGCCGACGTCCAGGCTGAACTGTTGCAAGCTCAGAAAGATGGTTCGCTGAATGTGGCGAGTAATCAATACCCGGTGATTGCAGCCGCAAACAAACCAGTTAGCCGCGCTGAAGTCGTGAGCCAGATCAACAAAGCTGAGCCATCGGTATACAACGGCAACTAAGCTGTAAAGAAACGTCTGATGTGACACTGATTCAACGAGATTCAGCGTCACGTAAAAACGCCAGCAATGCTGGCGTTTTGCTATTATTGAATCACATCCTCGTGCGCCGCAAAACCCGGGGTTTTAGCAGATAGAAGCGTTCAAACCAGTCATACTATTTTGGGTTCACATGCGGTTATTTCCCCTCTCCTGGCGTTCCCCTCCGGTCAATCTGCTGCTGGCCTGTTCCCTGACGCTCCTGCTAAGCGCCTGTGCTGATTTCTCAGGTATCAATCCGCAATCCAAATTGACGGATAGTAATTCGCTCTCTGCAGGTAAGGTGCTGACAGATATCGCCAACACCCAATGGCCCAAAACTGCGTGGTGGCAAAATTATCGCGACCCGCAACTTGATGCCCTGGTACAACAAGCCATCGCCGACAGCCCTAACCTGAAGATAGCCCAGGCGCGCATCCGCCAGGCTTCGTCATTGGCAGGCGTGGCGCGCGCCGCCACTTTGCCGACGGTAGGCGCCGAAGCCAGCAGCACACGCGGCTTGTACTCATCCGAATATATCTTTCCGCCACCGCTCGGCGGCAGCTGGAACTGGGACAATGAAATTACCGTCAAGGCCAGCTACGATCTTGATCTGTGGGAAAAGGATCGCAGCGCGCTGGAGTCGGCGCTCGATACAGTCCACGTCAGCGCAGCCGAAGCCCGCAGCGCCCAGCTGAACCTGGAAGTCGCCGTGGTCCGCGGCTATGTGCAGCTGGCCACCCAATACGCGCTGCGCGACATCGCCAGTGCGACGCTGGCACAGCAGACTTTGATCTTCAGCATCGCGAAACGAAAATTGGCGGCGGGCCTCGGCACCAGGCTGGAAGTCAGCCAGGCCGAAACCGCATTGCCTGAGGCGCGCGCCAACATCGAAAAAATCGACGAGAACATCGCCTTGCTGCGCAACCAGATTGCCGCCTTATGCGGCAAAGGCCCCGGCAGCGGCGATGCAATTCAGCGGCCGCAACTGGCTGCCCGCCTGGTCGGCGCTGACAACCAGGCGCCGCTGGCGATTGGCTTGCCCGATAATGTACCGGCACATCTGATTGGCCGCCGCCCGGATGTCATTGCGCAACGCTGGCGGGTTGAAGCGATGGACAAGAATATCGACGTCGCCAAGGCGGCGTTCTATCCCGATATCAATATCTCCGCCTTCATCGGCTTGCAAGCACTCGGCTTCACCAACTTCCTGAGTTCGTCTGCCGGGGTGCGCGGCGCCGGGCCGGCCATTTCGCTGCCGATTTTTGAAGGCGGCCGCCTGCGCGCCAATCTCGGTGCTCAAACCGCCGCACTCGACGGTGCTATCGAAAGTTACAACAACACCGTAGTGCAAGCGCTGCAAAACGTGGCCGACCAGATCGTCAAACTGAAGTCGCAGCAACAGCAGCGCGGACAGTCGGAACAGGCATCGGCGCTGGCGCAGCAATCCTACGATCTGGCCAAGCGCGCTTACCAGGCCGGCCTGACCGCCAATATCAATGTCATTCAAACCCAGTTGACCCTGTTGCAACAGCAGCAACGCGTGGCGCAAATCCGCGCCAGCTACCTGGATAGCTGGGCGCAACTGATGCAAGCGCTGGGCGGCGGCCTGGGTGACGATTTGCCACAACCCGCTGCCACGGCAACAACCACTGCAGATAAATAAGCGACGCCAACCATGAGCGAGATTGCAGATAATCGGCACAGCTGGCTGGACCATCTGAAACATGCTGCCGTCGGCTGGGTAGAAGGTCATGGCCAGGATCTGCTATATATCAGCAAAATCCTGCTGGCGACTTTGCTGGCGCTGGGCCTGTCGCTGTTATTCGACCTGTCCAAACCGGGCACCGCAATGGTGACCGTCGTCATCGTACTGCAGCCGCGTAGCGGCCTGGTGCTGGCCAAGGGGTTTTATCGTTTCGTCGGCACCGGAGTCGGAGTCGTCATGTCGATCATCCTGGCGGCTTCGTTTTCGCAACAACCCGTCTTGTTCCTGGCGGCCGGCGCCTGCTGGCTGGCTTTTTGCACCGCCGGCTCGACCGTATTCCGCAATTTTCAATCGTACGCCTTCGTACTGGCCGGATATACCCTGGTCATCGTCGGCTTACCGGCAGCGCTGCAACCTGATCAAGCCTTCGATATCGCCATGACGCGCCTCAGCGAAGTGATGTTGGGACTACTCTGCGCCGGGCTCGTCAGCGACGTGCTGTTCCCCAAACAATTGTCCGACGTCCTGCTGCAGATTGCACGCAAGCGTTTCGCCGACTTCAAAAATTTCATCGCGCTGGATGATGTTGCCGACGGCTCGCGTCCGGTGCGTGAACGGATGGTGCTGCGCTTTATCGGCGAAGTCGTTTCGCTTGAAGCCCTGCGCACTTCATCGGTATTTGAAAGCGCCGCCGGACATCTGCAAAGCCTGCGATTAAGGCAGTTGAATAACGCCTTCATGACCGCCTCTACCACCTTTCATTCATTGGACCAGCTGTTCGGCCGCCTGCAAGCCAATGGCAAACTGAGCACGCTCAACGCGTTGTTGATGGAGTACAAAGCGATCGTGCGCGCGCTCTCCAGCCAGGATCGCTCGCTGCTTACACAAGTGCGCAGCCAGCTACCGCAACGCCTGGTCGCCTTGCGTCGCGGCCTGGCTGCAAGCAGTAACAGCGCCAGCAGCCATCTGCTCGATTTCGATTCGGCCACCGAATTGCTGACAAGGTTTGCCGACGAACTGCAGGTTTACGCAAGAATCCATACCGTCGTGATACAGAACGAAATGCACAGGCCGGACGACGTCCAGCTGATCTCGCATTATGTGGCGCGCACCGACCCGACGCTGGTCGTGACATCGGCCTTGCGAGCGGCGATCGGTTTTGGCGTATCGTCGCTATTCTGGATAGAATCCGGCTGGGTTTCCGGCACTGACGCTGTCGTCATGGCGACCGTCGTCAGCGCCCTGTTTGCCGCAGCTCCATCTCCCTCCAAGATAGTCAAGCAGTTCATGATCGGCGCTGCGCTGGGTGGATTTTTCGGCTTCTTATCGGCCTATTATCTGCAATCGCAAGCAGAAAATTTCATCATGCTGTGCCTCTCGCTGGCTCCATTCATTCTGATCGGCGCCTGGCTTAGCACCACTCAGAAATACGCTGGCATCGGCACCGGCATATTGCTGTTCTTCTTGTCCTACGCCAGCATCGGCAACAACTATCAGTTCGACATGCCGGCGCTGCTCAACGGCATGGCCGGCGGTTTGATCGGGGTTGCCATTGCCCTGGTCATGTATCAGATCATCGATCCATCCGATAGTAGCTGGATCAAGCGCCGCCTGGCGCGCGCACTACGACACCAGGTGATAGAGGCTTGCAGCCGGCCGTTACCCGGATTGGCGGCGCGGTTCGAGAGCGGCACACGCGATCTGCTGGCGCGCTTTGCGGTTACCCACTCGCTGGAAAATCCGGATGACCGCGATATCATGACCTGGTTATTATCCGTATTGGAAATCGGCCGTGCCGTGATCCAGTTGCGGCAGGAGACGTTAAGCGTCGAAGATCCTGCGGCGCACGAAAAAATCGAACAATGCATACGCAGCATCGCCTATCTTTTTGCGCGACCCAACCAAACCAGCCTGCGTGCTGCGCTGGATGCTGTGCTGGCTGCGATTGCCGTTTGCGGCGAGCTGCCGTCCGTACTCGCCAATTTGCATCTGATGCGCGGCGCGATGCTAGAGCGCGTCACCGTGCTGACGCCTGCCGAAACCTCACCTATCATTTCGGAGACTTGACCATGCCGCGCGAAATCGCATTATTCGATGCGCTCATACCGACTTTGCTGCTGGTATTTATCGGCTGTCTGTTTTTGCAGATGGCGATCGATTGGGTATTCACCCGCCTCGGCTTGTTTCGTTATGTCTGGCATCCCAACCTGTTCCGGATCGCCCTGTTCTTTTGCATTTTCGGCGCTGCCGGATTGCTGTTGCACACCGCATAATTTGCCGTAAAAATTTGTTCTAAGGCCGACATGAAATCATCAACCATTTTAAAAACCCTGCTGCAGGTAGCGATCACGCTGATCGTAGTGCTGATCGCGTTCTTGCTTGCGCGCGCGCTGTGGGACCGCTACATGAATACGCCCTGGACCCGCGATGGCCGCGTGCGCGCCGACGTCATCAGCGTCGCCGCCGATGTCTCCGGCATCGTGGTCGCGGTTCCAGTAGCCGACAACACCTATGTGCACAAAGGCGATTTGCTGATGAAGATCGACCCGGCGCGCTACACGTTGGCGTTAGCGCAAGCTGAAGCGGTAGTAGCCGAACGCCGGATCGGCCTGAGCACCAAACAACGCGATGCGGCACGCCGCGCCAAGCTGGACGGCGATGTAATTTCCAGTGAAAACCGCGAAAACTCCAGCGCCGACGCCTCCGCCGCCCAAGCCTCGTATCAAGCAGCCCTGGCAGCGCGCGACAGCGCCAAGCTGAACCTGGACCGCACCGAAATCAGAGCCACGGTAGACGGCTGGATCACCAACCTCAACGTCCATGCCGGCGACTTCGCCCAGGCCGGCACGCCGAAGCTGGCGGTAATCGACGCCAATTCGTTCTGGGTGTACGGTTATTTCGAAGAAAACAAACTCCCTCTGATGAAAGTCGGCGACGCCGTCGACATGCGCCTGCTCGGCAGCGAGCAGATCGTCAACGGCCACATCGACAGCATCTCACGCGGCATCACCGACCGCGACAATGCGTTGGGCAGCAACGGCCTGGCCAATGTGAACCCGAGCTTCAACTGGGTCCGGCTGGCACAGCGGGTGCCGGTGCGTATCCATATCGACAAGGTGCCGGATGGGATAACGCTGGCTGCGGGTATGACTTGTACGGTGATTGTGAAACCGGGGCAGCGTAGCGATAAAAAATAAGAGCTGCCAGCTGCATGCTATGGCATGCACTCCGTGGCTCGTTAAATGGGGTCAGAGTAATTTTCGCAAAAGACGCGAAAAAAAACTCTGAGGTAGCCCGGGTTTGATGGACATCCCAAATAGGGGACAATATGTCCTCGAGAGGATCCCATGAAAGCAAAGCTACCTTCCCCGTTACCAACGACTAAGTCTGTCGCCCCTGAACAGCCAAAGCGCGCCACGTTTACAAAGGCCTTCAAGCTTCTGGCTGTCGAGCGCATGCGACAAGGCGAGAAGAGTCCAACTGAACTAGCCCTGGAGTTGGGGATTCGCCGAAATCAGCTCTATAAATGGGCCAAGGCATTGGATGAACGTGGCCAGGCTGCCAGTTTCAATGGCGCTGGCCGGTTGCCGAAAGAACAGGAAAGCGAAGTAGTTCAGCTACGCCGTGAACTAGCGCGC
>NZ_FOQI01000014.1 GCF_900113705.1 Collimonas sp. OK307
ACCGGTAAGTTAGATAACGTGAGCGAGCCAGAAGTGGCTGCCCCATTGCTGTTTATCCAGGTGTAATTCAGCTGCGTACCATCCGGTTTGTACACAGTAAAGTAAGTGCTCCCTGGGAAGGTATCGCCACCTACGGACAGATTGATGGTTTGTCCGACCGTACCAGCGAACGTGTAGCTGGCTGCTTGTCCCACCCGCGTCGGACTGAAGTTCAGGGCAGCACCATTGGCGGTCAGGCTACCCGTTGCGTCCGAGCTGACTAACAGATTGAACGCCGCCGCATTGTTCCCTGAATTCACCTGCACCGAGTAGGTGCCGGTCGCTGGCAATACCGGAAACGCATAAGCATTGTCTGGACCCCAAGCATTGAAGCTAGCCAGAGTGCTGCCATCCGGCTTGTTTATCGTGACGGAGATGTAGCCACCCGCTGGGGTCGTGCTGATGCCCGCTAAACCCAACCCCAGGCTTTGACCGGCATTGCCGCTGAAGCTAAACAATCCGTTGCGTCCAGCCGTTAGATTCACAGCCGTCGCAGCGCCATCGACGGTCAGCGCAACGGGTCCATTCAAAGCCACAGAGACGCTGCCGAGGCTACCTGCCGGTGTCACCCTTACTGTGTAGGTGCCCGTAACCGGAAAATTGGACAACGACAGCGAGCCCGAGGTGCCCGCCCCGCTGCCGTAATACACAAAATTGGACGTCAGTGTTGTGCCGTCCGGTTTGTACACAGTAAAGTAGGTGTAACCTGGGAAAGTATCACCCGCCATGGACAGATTTGCGCTCTGTCCAACGGTACCGGCGAACGTGTAGCTAGCCGCTTGTCCCACCCGCGTCGGACTGAAGTTCAAGGCGGCGCCATTAGCAATCAAGCTACCCGTCACGTCCGAACTGACCAACAGATTGAACGTCACCGTGCTGTTCCCTGGATCCACCAACACCGAGTAAGTGCCGGTAACCGATAACAACGGCAGCGCGTAGGCGTAGTCCGGACCCGAAACATTGAAACTACCGAGAGTGCTGCCGTCCGGTTTGTTAATCGTGACAGTGATGATGGTGCTGGCCGGGGGCGTGTTGATGCCCGCTAAACCTAGTCCCAAGCTTTGACCGGCATTGCCGGTGAAAGTGTAGCGCCCATGCTGCCCTGCCATGAGACTAACTGCTGTCGCACTTCCATCGACCGTCAGCGTACCAGTGACTTCTGCCCTAAGTGCTATCGTCAGTTCACCACCGATGCCCCCTGTTGGAATTACCCTTACCAAATATGTACCCGTGGTCGGTAACGTGGTCAACGTCTGTTCGCCCCAACTGGCCACTCCACTGTTGTGGGTTACGGAACCGCTATTCAGCTGCGTGCCGTCCGGTTTATACACATAGAAGCCGGTATCTCGGGGGAAGGTGACGCCGTTCAAGTAGAGGCTCAGATTTTGCCCCGTAGTACCACTAAATGAGTAACTAACCGCTTGCCCGATCCTTGTCGGACTGAAGTTCAGGGCGGGGCCATTGGCAGTTAACACACCCGACAAATCTAGATTCAAAAGCACGCTCAGCGTAGTTGCTGCGGATCCCGCTGTGAGTGTCACTGTGTAAGTACCTGAGACCGGCAAGTAGGGCAATACGCACCCAGCATCCGAAGCCACTGAACACGTCACCAGTGTGGTGCCGGACGGCTGGGTAACCGTTACAGTTAGGTAGCCACCGGCCGGGGTGGTCGCAACACCTGTGAGTCCAAGTTCATAACCTTGCCCTGCTACGCCGGAAAAATTAAAACTAGTTGACTGATTCGGCGCCAAATTGATTGCAATCGGGTTGCTGCCCGCCGGAAGCGAAGGTCCGACGGTAAACGGCGCAGCGCTAGTTACAGTGCCGTTAGTGTTCGTGACTGAAATTGGACCTGTCGTCGCTGAAGTTGGTACAACGACGGAAAGAGAGGTTGCTGTCGCGGTCGCGACAGTTGCCGCGACGCCGTTGAAATTGACTGTGTTATTGGCGGGTGTGGGATTGAATCCGCTGCCATAAATCGTTACCGTTGTTCCCGCAGGTCCGCTGCTTGGTATGAATTCCGTAATAGAAATTGCGGCGCCAGCGTGCTGTTGGCTGGCGAGAATATTGCCAACAACATCGTAGCTGTATTGACTATTAGTGCCATTAAGGGCGACAGCTTCTACGAGTCGCCCAACGGGATCGTAAATGTAGCTAATGCTTGCACCAACAATAAACGATTGCGTAACCTGCGCGGCTGCGCTGTAGCCACTGTTGCCAGCCTGATTCGCGGCAATGATACAGGTACCCGCACCAACCAATGTGACGGTTGTGGCCGATGCCGTACACACCGAAGAGGTGGTTGACGTGAAAGCCACGACCAGCCCAGAACTCGATGTTGCGGACACGGTGAATGGCGTGTCGCCAAGGGTCTTGTTTGCCAGCGCAGCAAAAGTGATGGTTTGGCTACCTGGATTAATGACCACATTGGCAGTGACCTGCGGCGCTGCGTTGTAGTGTGTATTGCCCGCCTGATTGGCGGTGAGCATACATGTGCCGGCGCTCAGTACGTTTGCCGTGCTGCCCGCAACAGTGCAGATTGTCGTTGTGGTAGAAGCGTACGTGACAGGGTTACCCGACCCGCCGCCTGTCGCACTGAGCGTAAAAGTCTTCCCTGTGCTGTACGTGATGGGTGTCGTCGGGGAAAAGCCGGTGATCGTTTGTGCAGTCTTTGCGCTAGCTTCCGGTGCGGCAGATAAAAATGCCAACATCAGCAGAAATGCGCCCAAGCCGACTTGCAGCTTGAGTTTTTGTCTGAACTTTTGCAGGAACATGGCAGCCAATGTCGTCGCAGTAACCACAAGCTGCGTACAAAGTTTTTTGATTTTATGCTGCATTGCCCACCCCTTGTTTTCTATAATTTGTTGGGTGTTGCTTGATCGGCTGTAGCTAAACCGGGTAATACAATACGCAGACTAACGAGATGAAATGGCAACGACAAAGGTTGTCTGTAGGTGGTTTTTAAGAGAGCCACGGACCAGCGTCTCTTAAAAATCTTCGATGGAGGATCCCCTTCAAACAAAACAAAACAAAACAAAACACCTGACAGCTATTTATTCAGCATCTAGGTTGCCTGTTATATTTTTTATTCTTTTGTTGTGTGCAGAGTCTCAGAAAGCTGTGGTGGACTATTCAACGATTTTAAAAATTCCACCAGATCAGATTTTTCGAGAGGGGTCAGAATTAGCGGTCTCCCCGCCTCCGCACTGCGATAATAGAGTTCCAGTTCCACAGCCTCTTCCAGACTCGCAATGCTGCCATCATGCATATAGGGTGCTGTACGCGCGACATTGCGCAAACTAGGGGTACGGAATTTACCGATATCGGCAGGCTGGAATGTCACCGCAAACCGACCAAGCGCCGCGATATCTTTATCGCTAATCACTGTCTGATCGAGATTGGCGCCGCGGTCTCTCGCCTTGATTAAATATTTTGCGATATCGGCGAGCCGAAGTTCGATTTTTTTCAGTCCAATGCTTAAACTGTGAAATTCGTTGTCGGTAAAAAGGGCATGCGTCTTTTCGATCGTGTGACAGGTCGCACATCCTGCCCTACCTCGGAACAATGACAACCCGTTCACAGCACTTCTTGACAGTGCTGTTCGGTCACCTTGAAAAAAGTATTGGTCGAATGGCGAGTTTCCTGCCACAAGCGTACGCTCGAAGCTAGCAATGGCTTGACCGATATGCTTGGCTTCAATCCTACTGGGGGACACTTGGAATGCAGTTTGAAACGCGGAGACATACTCAGGGTCGCTGCGCAAGATTTCAATCAGTGCCTGCTGGTTATTGAGTCCATGCTCGTGCGAATTGACGAAAGGGTCAAGAGCTTGCGCGTCCAGAGAAGGCCGTCGTCCATCCCAAAATTGCGTAACGTTAAACGCAACGTTCATCAGACTTGGCGTATTCCTCGTGCCGAGCTGTCCTCCAATGCCTTTGGCTACGGGCAATCCATCTGAAAACGCGTGTTCGGGGTGATGGCAAGACGCACAGCTTATCGAACCATCTCCACTTAAGCGTTTGTCAAAGAAGAGTTTTTGACCGAGGGCGATCTTGGCAGAAGAAAGAGGATTTTCGACAGGATTGGGAACAGGCGGCAAGCCCAATTTCATGCTGTCTTCGTGCGCTGCCAGACAAATCGGCACGCAAAGCAAGGCACCGAACGTGATCGATAAAATTATTTGCGATAAATAATTCATATCATGCAAAACCATTTGGTGTCCCCAAACGTGTGCCGCTTCAGCGCAGCCAAATCGCGCTGTCCATGGCTTGCTTTAAATTACTGGCAAAGCAATATTTCCTATTTGGAATTGATCCGAAGTATAGTATTCATTAAAAAAACTTCAAGGTTTCAATAAAGGAAATTTACAAATTAGAAAATTTTTCTTTTCCGCATCACAAAATGCTTTTCTTGTACCGATTAGCATGCTAGCCTCCCCCAGTATGTGATTAGCACGATAACAATAGGCCAGCTGACATGGGCAAAAAGTGCGTCAAAGAAATCCCATATTCCCCGCCGACATTTTCAGTAGGCTTCACTCTGCTCGAACTGTTGGTGGTGATTGTCATCATCGGCTTGCTGGCCGCCTACGTGGGTCCCAAATATCTCGGGCAACTTGGCAAGTCTGAAGTCACGATCGCCAAAGCGCAGATCGGGGCTTTCGAAAAGGCCCTCGACACGTACCGTCTCGACGTCGGCCGCTACCCCACCAGTGAAGAAGGCTTGAACGCCCTACTCAACAAGCCGGCCACGGCTACCAATTGGAACGGCCCGTACCTGAAAAAAGACGTGCCGGTCGATCCTTGGGGTAATGCCTATACCTACAAATCACCTGGCAGCAAATCAGAATTCGAGATCGTTTCTTACGGCAAGGACGGTCAGCCAGGGGGCACAGGCGAGAACGCCGATATCACTAACAACTGATTGAGATTGGCAGCATATGCAATTCGATGTTCGCGCCCTGTCGCCTGATCATTTGCTTACCTTGCTCACCGTCGATGCAGCCGATGAAAAAGATGCCCGCCGGCAAGTCGAGGCGCGCGGCTTGTTTCCTTCGGCTGTTACGCCGAAACGTGCAGCACTGCTAGGTGCGCGCAAGAACGCATCAGGACGTCGGCAATTGCCGCTGGTGATGTTCAGTCAAGAGTTACTGGCTTTGCTGCGTGCCGGCCTGTCGATCGTCGAGGGACTCGAAGCCTTGCTGGAGAAGGAAGCCAATTTAGGCGTGCGTGCAATTTTGGGCCGTCTGTTGCTTGGTCTGCGTGAGGGCAAGCGTTTTTCCAGTGTGCTTGCCGAACAGGGCGACCTGTTCCCGCCGTTATATGTCGGCATCGTCAAAGCTGCGGAAGGCACCAGCGATTTGCCGCGTTCACTTGCCCGCTATATCGACTATCAGCAAAGAATCGATAGTGTGCGCGCGAAGATAATCAGTGCGACGATCTATCCCGCCATTTTGCTGCTGGTAGGTGGTTGTGTCTCCTTCTTTTTAATCGGCTACGTTGTACCGCGCTTTGCCGAAGTGTATCAAGGCGCCGGACGTAGCCTGCCATGGATGTCGCAAATCTTGCTGGACTGGGGCCACTTCGCCGCGACGCGCACTAAGACCCTGCTACTAGGAGCGGCCTTGTTGATGTCGACACTTACTCTCGCGTTGCGTCACGTCTTGACCAAAGGTGGCGTGGCCAAGTTGCTGGCGCGTCTGCCAGGTATTGGCGAGCGCGTGCGGATTTACGAACTGTCGCGTTTGTACCTGACCCTAGGTATGCTGCTCGAAGGCGGAATACCTATCGTCGCGGCACTAGAAACCGTACATGGGATGGTCTCACCCGACATAAAGATCCGCCTGCAACGCGCCACCGAAACCGTCCAATCCGGTGATCAGATTTCAACCGGGTTCGAGAGCAATGGCCTGACCACTCCTATCTCGCTGCGCATGTTGCGCGTGGGTGAACGTTCCGGCGAACTGGGATCGATGTTGACGCAATCGGCGGCCTTCTACGATGGCGAGATCAGCCGCTGGATTGATCGTTTTACGCGCGTTTTCGAGCCGCTGCTGATGGCCGCGATCGGCGTCGTGGTGGGCGCGATCGTGGTACTGCTTTACATGCCCATTTTCGATCTGGCCGGGAGTTTTTCGTGAGCGTCGCACTCCTACATCCGTTTGCGCTTGAGCTGGGCCTGCTGCAGCAGGCGCGCGCGCTGGCGGCGCAATCGCAACGTTCGGTGATCCTTGAACTAGAAACCTTGAGCGCCGCCGAACCACGTCAACTGGTACAGGCAATCGCCGCCATTTTCGATCTACGCGTGCTGGAAACAGTCGAGATGTTGGCCTTGGTCCCGGCCTTTGATTTACTGCCGCTGTCACAAGCCATGCAACGTCGCTGCGCCTTGCTGCGCGATGTGCACGGCCAGCTGCTTGGCGTGATCGCCGATCCCTTCGATCCAGACCTGCAAATCTGGTTAGAATCCCAGGCTAAAATACCGAATGCGGCGCCGCTCACACTTTGCCTTGCGCTCCTGGCAGATATCCAAGCCTATTTATCCAAACAGGAAGAGTCTGCGCGGGCGGTAGACAACCTGGCGCCGACCTATGCAGAGAACCGGCGCGACGGCAAGACCGCCGCCGTGCTGTCGTTCGCCTCGGTCAGTGCCGCCGCCAGCCCCGCCGTCAGGCTTGTCAACTCTACGCTCTATGATGCGCTCAAAACCGGCGCTTCCGACATCCATCTGGAGAGCACCGCAGGCGGTCTGGCGGTCAAATACAGGATCGATGGCGTGCTCGATCATGCTACCTCAGTGAACGGCATCGAGACGGCGGAACAGGTAATTTCGCGCCTGAAGGTATTGGCTGAACTAGATATTGCCGAGCGGCGCATCCCCCAAGACGGTAGTTTTCGCGTTGAGGCTGCCGGGCGCGAAATCGATTTGCGTGTTTCCATCATGCCGAGCATCCACGGTGAAGATGCAGTGATCCGTATTCTCGACAAGCGCGCCATGATCGAAGCTTATGGTGCACTAACGCTGGAAGCACTTGGTTTCGACGCCTCCTCGTTAGTCAGTCTGCGTGAACTGGCAGAAGAAGCTTATGGCATGTTGCTGGTAACCGGCCCCACCGGCTCCGGTAAAACCACGACCTTATACGCTGCGCTGACTGAGATTCACAATGGGCGCGACAAGATCATCACGATTGAAGATCCTGTCGAATATCAACTTCCAGGTATTCTCCAAATCCCCGTCAATGAAAAGAAAGGTCTGACCTTTGCGAAGGGCCTGCGCTCCATCTTGCGGCACGATCCCGACAAGATCATGGTAGGCGAAATTCGCGACCGGGAAACGGCGGAAATAGCAGTGCAATCGGCACTCACTGGCCACTTGGTATTAACCACGGTGCATGCGAATAACGTGTTTGACGTATTCGGGCGTTTCAGTCACATGGGGATAGATCCGTATGCCTTTGTATCGGCCTTGAACGGGATTTGGGCCCAACGCTTGGTGCGATTGAACTGTCCGCGTTGTGCAGCCCTGTATGTGCCTACCAACCACGACCTCGCGCGCACCAACCTTACACGCACCGAGGTAGGAGATTTTCAATTCAAGCAAGGCAAGGGCTGCGGCGACTGCCGCGGCACCGGCTACAAGAGCCGCCGCGCAATTGCCGAAATTTTAAGCTTGAATGATGAAATCCGCGAGATGATCATTGAAAAGCGCCCTATCCGCCAAATCAAGGAAACCGCCCGGAAAAACGGTACGCGCAGCCTGCGTGAGGCTGCGCTGGAGCTGGTCAAGCGTGGCGAGACAACCCTGGATGAAATCAAGCGGGTGACCCTACATGCGTAAATGGCCAACTATTCGCTTGCCGGTTGGCAGCGTACGCATCGGATTGTCGAAGACCGGTATCGCCGTGCTCCGCACAGGTGGGCGGCGGCGTACTGTCGTGCTGGCCGACCAGGCTCTAGCCGAAGCGGCGGTCAGCGTTCCAGAGCGACTGGCAACCCAATGCCGCATCATACTGAATGACAGCGCCTGCCGCGGACTGCCACTACGCGTAACGCTGGCCGACAATTGGGCACGATTATTCGTCGTCACCCCGCCGCACAATAGCGCTCGCCTGGATGATTGCCAAGCGGCGGCGTCCATGCGTTTTCAAGCTTTATATGGCACCGTTTTGGACGAGTGGCAGCTGGAAGCCGATTGGGACGCACGGCATCCCTTTCTGGCCTGCGCCGTACCCCGTACGTTAATCTGCGCACTACAGCAGATCGCTCAGGAAAATCAATTGCACCTAGTGGACGTCGCACCGCAATTCGTTCGCATGTGGAACCGTTGGCACAAGACGTTGCGAAACGGGAGCTGGTTTGGCATCGTACAAGACCGGACTTTGGTCCTCGCTGCGATCGCACAACAACGTTTGTGCGCAGTGCGCGCCACAGCCGTTCCGGTTGATGGTGACGCGCGCAGCTGGCTGCAGCAGCAAGTGATGCGCGAAGCCCTGCGCCTGAATTTGCCGCTACCGAAGCAGTTGCAATTGTGCGGCGATCAAGCAAGATACTGGGTCTCGGCAGACCCGTCCGACGAAGTCTTTAATTGTTTCAATCTGGAAGATACGTCCAACATCCGTGACGATAATGCAGTAAGCAATCACGCTCTAACGCCTGAAGTAGCGCTGGCGCGCAGCGGGATGCGATCATGAAGTCCCTGCATATAGACTTTGCACCGCGTACGCTGCGTCGCTGCATGTATCGGACTACTGCATTGACCTGGTTGTTTGGGGGTGTCGGCTTAGCGCTTTGTATCAGCGCTGGGCTGGCCGCACGCACTCTATTGAATAGCAACGCAGCCCAAGAAGCGACATTATCGCACCTCAATGCCGCCCTA
Source organism: Collimonas sp. OK307 (assembly GCF_900113705.1). Lineage (GTDB taxonomy): Bacteria > Pseudomonadota > Gammaproteobacteria > Burkholderiales > Burkholderiaceae_D > Collimonas. Next base: position 8,914 of record NZ_FOQI01000014.1, read on the forward strand.
CAGCGACGCAACGCGCCTAAACCGCTAATAAAACAAGCAGCCATCACGGAGGAACAAGCCGGTGCCGTCAACCATGCTATCGCGCAATTGAATCTGCCCTGGCATGACATGCTGGATGCAGTGCAAGCTGCCACGCCGAACACGATTGCCATGCTGGCATTGGAACCGGACGCCAAGCGCCGTATGCTCCAAGGCACGGCAGAAGCAAAAAACAGCGCCGACATGATCGCTTATATTGAAAACCTGAAGCGCCAGGCCTTCTTTGCGGAAGTGGTATTGACGCGACACGAAATCAATGAGCAAGACCCCGATCGTCCCTTACGCTTCCAGTTTGAAGCAATTTGGGCAAAGGATACCTCATGACACTCGCCTCCCTTGTACAACTTGGCTTGCGTTTGCGTTTGACGTTGATCCGCTACGGCTGGGGTAACAGCTTCGCCGCTGTACTTTGTGTACTGGGCGCTCTCGCCTGGTTGTGGGGCCTACCGCAACTGAAGGCGCAGGCTAACACTCGGAACGCAGCCTTGCTGTATGTACACAAAGCGTTGGGCGCCGCACCGGCAACCGTTCCGGAGCCAGCTCCGTCGAAGGCGGGACAGCGATTGCACGATTTTTACGACACTCTCGGAGAGCAGCATGACACCGAGCGACAGATCGAGACAATGTTTGCGCTCGCCGCCAAGAACGGCTTGATCTTGAGTCAGGCGGAATACAAATTGACTTACGACCGCAACGGCCGCTTCCGCACCTATCGCATACTCCTGCCACTCAAGGGCTCCTATTCGGCGATCCGCCAGTTCTGCGAACAAGTTTTATTGTCCATCCCGTTTGTCTCGCTTGACGAAATGCATTTCAAGCGTGAATCGATCGCCAACCCGCAGCTGGAAGCCAAGCTGCACTTCACTGTATATTTGAATACCCAACGCGACGGCGTTGGTGTCAGCCCAGATCCGTTACAGGAGCGCGAACCGTGAAGCCGCGCCACATCTTGTTAGCCGCCGGCGTGTTGGTCGCCGCCTGGCTCGCATTGTATGGCGACAAGACTCCAAGCGGAGGCATCGCGGAGCCGCTAACACACGGCGCACCAAAGATTAGTACACACGAGGCTGCCTCTGTCAAAGTTACGTCGACATCCACAACTGACACAGCGTCGACCGATGCGCGCTACTCAGACACCGTCGTATCTAAGCAAGAAATCGTTATCCAAGTCTTACGCTCACGCGCAGAACTGATCGGCGGCAGACCTTCCGAAAAGCAGATGGATGCTCTGTTCGACACGCACAGCTGGATGCCGATTCCGTCCCCTCAATCCCCCTTCCCCCCATCGCCGCCGACCGCGCCGCCATTGCCATTTACATTTCTCGGCAAAAAAATCGAAGGTGTGACCTGGGAAGTGTATCTGGCGCGCGGCGAGCAAACCTTTATCGTCCATGAACAGTCGACAATAGACGACAGCTATCGCGTCGATGCTATCCGGCCGCCCACGATGACGCTGACCTATCTCCCGCTTAAGCAGGTGCAATCCCTTTCCATTGGGGGTGTGGAATGATGCTACATCGCTTCACACAACTGTCTAAACTTTCCGCGCATCCTCGCGTAACGTCTCAATTTGCACGCGGCATCAAACTACTCGGTATTGCCCTGACTGGATTCTTATTGGTCGGCTGCGCTGCGCAAATGGCTTTCCGCGACGGCAAAGCGCTGGTGGCTGAGGGGAAGGTGGAAGAAGGTCTGACAAAACTACAAGAGGCAAGCACGCAGGAACCGCACGATGCCGAATATCGTGCGGCCTATCTGCGCGCGCGCGAGCGTGCACTGAGCAGCTACTTGGAGCAGGCGGACCGCTTGGCAGCCAGCGGCCAAAACGATCAGGCTGAACCTTTATATCGCCACGCGCTGGCGCTGGACCCGAGCAATGAACGCGCGCGTGCCGGTCTGCAGACGCTTGACACTGCCAAGCGCCATGCCCTATGGCTACAGGAAGCCAGTACGGCGGTGAACAAGAAGGATGCCGGGAGCGCCAAGTTGAAATTAGCCAATATCTTGACGGAAAATCCCACACATGAACAAGCACGCGCCTTGCAGCGCAGCCTTGCGGAAAACACCACTACTTTGTCGATGGAAGGGCAATTAGCGGCCAAATACAAAAAACCGATCTCAATCGAGTTCAAGGATGTGGCGCTCAAAGTGCTGTTTGAAGTGATCGCACGTACATCCGGGCTCAACTTTCTGTTCGACCGCGATGTCAAAACCGATCAAAAGACGTCGATCTTCCTGAAAAACAGCACGATAGAATCGGTCGTCCACTTTACCCTGCTGACCAATCAGCTGGAGCAACAAGTACTGGATGCCAACACCGTTCTGATCTATCCGAACACACCGGCCAAGCAGAAGGATTACCAGGAAATGGTGGTGCGTAGCTTCTTCTTGGCCAATGCGGAAGCCAAAGCGGTTGCCAACACCCTCAAAACCATTGTCAAATCGCGCGATATCGTGATTGACGAAAAATTGAACTTGCTGATTGTGCGTGATAGCCCGGAAGCAATCAGGTTGGCAGAAAAACTAATTGCGTTGCAAGACGTTGCGGAACCTGAAGTCATGCTGGAAGTTGAAGTACTGGAAATCGCCCACACGCGACTACAGCAGCTAGGCATTCAATGGCCGGCCAGCCTCGGCCTGACACCACTGGCATTGGCTGTTACGCCCACAGCATCGACTGGAACAGGCTCTGGCAGCACAACGGTCACACCTCCCAACAGCTTGTCCCTCAATGACCTGCTGCATCAAAACAGTAGAAGTCTGAGCGCCACAATAGGTACGACCACCGCTAACGCCAATGTGCAGGACACTGACTCCAACCTGCTGGCGAATCCGCGTATTCGCGCACGTAACCATGAGAAAGCCAAGATCCTGATCGGTGAGCGAGTCCCGAATATTACGACCACCTCAACCGCAACCGGCTTTGCATCGGAATCGATCAACTACGTAGATGTCGGCCTGACTCTGAATGTGGAGCCCACCGTCTATCTCGACAATGACGTTGCAATTAAGGTGTCGCTGGAAGTAAGTAACGTGATCAGCCAGATCAAGACGCAGACCGGTTCCACCGCGTACGAAATCGGTACGCGCACCGCGAGCACAGTATTGCGCTTGAAGGATGGTGAAACGCAGGTGCTCGCGGGCCTTATCAACGACCAGGACCGACGATCCGGCAACAAGATTCCGGGGCTGGGAGAAATACCTATCCTTGGCCACTTGTTCGGCAATAGAACCACTGACCGTGAAAAATCTGAGATTGTATTAGCAATCACACCGCATTTGATCCGCAATATCCAGCGTCCGGACGCGACCCAAGCGGAATTCCGGGCGGGTACAGAAAACAGCTTGCGCAATCGTCCCGAGTCACCCAGTGGCGGGCCGAGCGAGTCATCAACGCCCCAGGTTGCTAGCCCTCCCGGTACCGCGACACTGCCGCTGCCGACACCTAATTCGCCGCCAGCACCTCCCCCTGGAACGGGTGCTGCATACAACAGCGGAGGAATCAATAATGGCACTATTAATAATGGCGCGGACGCAATGCCAGCCAGCGCACAACTGTCGTGGCAAGGACCAGCGCAGGTAAAAGTCGGCGGTACGTTGACGCTGAACCTAGCGCTGCAATCGACCCAGCCGATTAGTAGCTTGCCCATATCGATAGCCTTTGACACCAAGGTACTGCAAGCGATTAATATCGTGGAGGGCGATTTCCTTAAACAAGGTGGCGCACAAACCGGTTTCACCAGCCGTATCGATCCCAGCGGTCAAATCCTGATATCCGATGCAGTCCTCAACGGCGGTGGCGCCGGCGCGACCGCTGCTGGAACCGTTACTTCCATCACGTTTCGTACACTGACCGCTGCAGACACCACGCATGTGCAGTTGTCAAACGCTGCACTGTCTGGCGTGGGGGGCGTTCCGATTGCGACCACGCTCCCTGCACCGTATACGGTGCAAGTATTACCATAGTGCTGGAAAAACAGCGATGATTCTCCCTGACACCGTAAATGCTGTGCCTACCCTAGGTAAGGGCCTCCCCCCTTCGGCATGCGCCGCAAGCGGTCAGCAAACGAGGAGCGCGCGCGGCTTTACCTTGATAGAACTATTGGTGACGCTGGCCATCATGGCTGTACTGGCTAGCATTGCGGTACCGGTCGCTCAGGTAGCGCTTCAACGCAGCCAGGAACAGGAATTACGGCGAGCTCTGCGCGAGATACGAAGCGGCATCGATGCCTATCAGCGCGCTAGCGCAGAAGGGCGTATACCGCGTCCAGTCGGCAGCAGCGGCTATCCCAAAGATCTTGATATCCTAGTGGACGGCGTACCCGACCAACGCGATCCGCATCACAACAAAATTTTTTTCCTGCGTCGCATACCGCGCGACCCAATGAATTCGGATGTGGATAGTCTCGAAGCGGCGTCCTGGGGTAAACGCAGTTATGCCAGCGAGGCATCTGATCCTCAGGAAGGCGACGATGTATACGACGTATACTCAACCTCGACCAAAGTAGGTTTGAATGGCCTGGCTTACAGAAAGTGGTGAGCACATGAGACAGCGGCTTAATAGAGGTGTTGGACAACGCGCCTTTACATTGATCGAATTGCTAGTCGTGTTGGCGATCGTCGCATTGTTGCTAACGCTTGCGGTACCGCGCTACTTCCAGAGCATCGACACCTCCAAAGAGACCATTCTTCAGGAAAATCTGCGCGCCACGCGTGAAACCATCGATAAGTTCTACGGCGATACCGGGCGCTATCCAGAGTCTTTAGATGAGCTGGTGGAAAGGAAGTATTTGCGTGCCCTGCCCTACGATCCTGTTACCGGTAGCAATGCCACCTGGATTATCTTGGCGCCGGACGACCCAGAAAAGGGCAAGGTCTATAGCATCAAGAGCGGTGCCCTCGGTAATACTCGCCATGGCCAGGCCTTTGCCGATTTGTAGGAGGTAGCATGAGCAGACGCCTTATGCATGACACGCAATACCACGCGGGGCTCGCCTATCTCAGTTTACTGATCTTATTGGCGATCATTGGTGTGGCGGCCGCGGCAACGTTACAAATGGGCTCCGTATTGCAACGCCGGGAGGCAGAAGAAGAATTATTGGCTATCGGCAGCGAGTTCCGTAGCGCGCTAGTGAGCTACGCAAATGCCACCCCGATAGGCCAGCAAGCCGCTCCGCGTACGTTATCTGATTTGTTGAAAGATCCGCGCTACCCGAGCATTCGGCGCCATCTTCGCAAGCTCTACGCCGATCCGATTAGTGGGAAGCCGGAATGGGGCATTGTGTTATCGATCGATGGGAAAGGCATCGTCGGTGTGTATAGCTTATCGACAGCTACGCCGATCAAGATCGGGAATTTTGATCCGGCGTTCCAGAACTTCGCGGATAAGAAGTCTTACGCCGATTGGGTATTCATGGCGACGACTGCCAATCTGAATCCTCTTAACAGTTCAAATACGCAGCAGTTAGCACGCCCCTTTATTCCGCCGACAAGGTAGATCCGGCTTTCATCGCCCGCAAAGTCGGAACCAAGACTGCCCGCGGCCGATTCAACAACAATTGGACACCCCCTGGATCGACAGACACATTCGAAAGGCGTTATTCCACTATCGGAGGTGTAAATGCAGCAAAAAAATTCACCGAAGAATTCAAGCACGAAGTCTGTCAAGTTATTTACGAGAATCGGTTGCGGTCGTGCGCGCAGCCGCCAATGCCGTGGGCAATGTTGAGAATACGATCTTCTGGTTCAAGAACTATACTTTGCCTACGTTCGACTACAAGACGCCGCAGGATCTAGTTTCTGAAGGACGAACAGAATCGTTGATTCGCTATATTCAATCTCTAGATACCATCTTGCTTTTCGGATTTGATGTCCGGTTGAGGCATACCCATACGGGCCGCTGCCATTGAGACAAAAGCCGCTACGTGCTCGGGCACAGACACACTCGACCCAGTACCACACCGCACGCCCTCAGGCGCCATCGCACCGCTCGACTGCGTAAGTAAGCGCCCGACTTTACGGGGCGGCCGCAATTATGGCGGCTGCGATCAGTTGCTGATCGGTCGTGGCGGGGCTGGTTGCGTTGGGTGCTGGTACGGCCATTACTATACTGATTGCGGACATTCGTAAGTGGAGCGGCTCTGGCAGCACCCGACCCAAGAGGAGGCCCTCCACGGCCATCAAAGCCAACCTTTGTCTTTCTATGACCCAACTTGCATCACATCAAGCGACACGACTTTTCGGATGGGCTGGAGGACCCGGCCCTTATAACCGGCTTGAACTATCATTTCTAGGTCGTCACCCACAAATATCGTGATCGACATTTTGAGACCTTCGCCAAACGGGTAAAACATTACTGTCACTGCGTTCAATCCAATTGGTGAACATCTCCTCAGAGTTCAGATCAGCATAAACCGGCACCCCATGGCGCCGGCTAGAATGCTTTACGTAGTTTTAGGACGAAGATGTCGTACAACGAATGTCGAGTCAAGCCTGAGCTAGTACGCCTAATCATGATTACCAGCTCTATCGAATCCTACTTGCCCGAATATCATGCTCGCTCGTCTCCTTCCATAGAAACGTCGCAAGCAATCTAACTAGGCTCTGCTTGCACCAAATCCATGGCTGCCATTCCCGAAAGACTTAGTGGCTGATTTGCAGAGGTAGCTCGCTCGAAAGAAGAAATCAGCGATGACTGCATGGTCGTCGCGGCGCATGTGGTAGTAGGGATTATCCGGTATATGGACCAAGCCCTTCACGTTCTCTGATGGCAGTCCTAGCGCACTTGCCCAGGCATCGTGAAGTCGGTTAAACATGTTATCCCTCCCCGGGAAGAATATGCCTAGCGAGCTGAATGCATCAAAGTTCAGCAAGATGGCTAAGTGGTAATGGGGACGGCCCTGCTGGCCTACCTCTCTGGTCCAGACATATCTCACTACAGTGTCATGTGCATACTGGTTTGCTCGCAGCGCCAGTTGTCGGTTGTGTTTGATCTTGGCCTTAAATGATCCGATGAAACGCTCAATGATTTGATTGTCATCGGAGATGTCATGTGAGATCAGGCCAGGTGGGAAACGAAGATCGAGTCTGAACGCAAATACGCGGCGATATTGGTCGATGGTGCGAGACATCGTTTGATGAAGTCGATGTAGATACTCGCGTATGAATGGGCCCTTTTGCACTTGGATTGGCAAGCCCAGGTACATGCTGTCGTAGTGAAGGGTTAGGTTCGAATTATCGGGATGACGGATCATTTTATTCTCCAGTGATGAGGTTCACATCATCAGGACATAGAGTATTTTTTATCACGTGCAATCGCGATCACTGTGTCGTGATTCCCGTAACGTCGACGTTGCATGACGCCTCACGTACGAGTCGTTAGTGCGACCGGATTCGATTAAGGTGATCGTAGATGGGGGTTGTAATGTAGATCCCAGTCGGGGATCTTGAACACCAGGACGTGTGCCATGTGCGAGATAGTTCTGCACTATCAAGTCAAGTGCAGCACACAGATCAACAAGTGCTATGAATGCTCGATGAACCCGACGATGTTGTCGTCAGTTATACGTTCCGTTCGAACGGAACGATGTCTGCTCTATTCGTTCAATGCAGGCGAATGCTTTTCGATGATGTATGTAGGTCTGTTTACCGAGCAATCCTTTAGACATAAAGTATTAAATAAACCATTAAGAAATGACTGCATAAAGTACATAACAATTGCTATACAAAACATATTACCAATACCGAAATTCACAGCTCCGATATTGACCTAGCAGGGTTCAAAAGGTGATCGAATACACGCTGGGGAGACAGATCGATTGCTCTGGGAAATTATGACAGCAATCTGGACAAGACTGAATCATCGGCTCAGCACTCTCGGCGGTGTAGCGCAATATCAGGTCACACTAGATAAAGGGAAGTCGGTTCAATATCCTTTTCATTCTTGGCTTATAGGTTTCGCTTTAACATTCTTGCTGCCGCGGGCGCACCACTAAGTCAAGGCATTGCGGAATTGGAGACTGGCCCGGACGGCTTGGATCTCTTACCCTTGGGAGGGTTAACGGGAAATGCGCTTGCGAGTCCAAGTGCCACAAGGCGAGCCTCAATTTGACCTTTAAAAGGCTCCATCCTTCTGTAGGCACGCCAAGACAAATCAATTTGATATTTAAGGGACGGCAGTAGCTTGCGCGCACCAGACGCCCCAGACACATGGACGATGACCTCACAGGTCAGCTCATGAACTAGGCTTCGAGCACTATCCACAGGTAGGCCGTTCAGGTGAGCCGCCAGCCCATGGACAAGCGTGGAGCGCAACGTATTCGACATGCTGTCGATCTCAGCTTTGCCAATACCCCGTGGGCACCCACAGGCTCTGCGTCTTGTCGACGTAGCCCCCGTGCAAGTAGGCCCGCGATATGCCAGCGTTGAAGGTCTCGCAACCCCTGGTGATCTGGATGCACCCTGGGCAGGCCGACCCGACGTCCGAGCAGATGGGGTCGAACGCACAGTTAAAGGCATGCAGGGACGCATCCTCGAACCAGAGCTTTAGGTAGTGCTGGAACAGCGTCAATAGGCCGCCGGCCGTGTAGTTTTGTACCGAGGTGACGTAGATCAGGAAACTCAGATCCATCGGCATCAGGTACTCGGTCAGACTTTGGCTGTCGTACCCACTGTGCCGGCGCGCGGTCAGCATCAGCGCATGCGCGATGGTGTGTAGCAGGTGTAACGGCGCCGTAGCCGACGCACCGATGGCTTTGGTGATCTCTGCGGCTGAGCCAGGCGCGGCGGTCAAGGCTGGACTGTGCGCCAACAGATGGGCCTGAGCCCGTGCAGGCGACGCCATGACCTCAGGCGGCGGCGCATCCCAGCCAGCGTGCTTAACGCACCATTGGAGTACCTTGATCGGATCCAGCCGAACCCACAAGGCTTCGGTCTGCGCGCTGAAGGCGTACAGGATGGCCTTGCCCTTAGCTGCGGAGCGCACCCGATCCTCAAACGGGTTGAGTTTTACTGGAATGTCGTCAGGGGTGCGCTCCGGCTCGCGCTTCTCGCGCGTGAAACCCACAGCAGTCAGAACCACCTTCAGGTCGGGAATGTGCGCAATGTCCTGCACCCCAAAGTTGGATTGGACATACTTCCAGTCCTCGGATCGGCTGAGCTTGACCACTGGGTCCGCGGTATTCTGGATGGCATTTCCAATGCCCTGCCGCCCCACGTCGTGGCGCAGCAGCACCGCTTCCATGGTGCGACGCTGCCGAATCAGATTGAGCAGGATGGAATCGCTGTCGATATAATTGCGAACGTCGACGAAGGTACCTTCGGACGCACCCATGCGGCTGATAAGCTTGGAGAGCTTCTCCCGGGAGGATTCGCGGATCGAAGTGAAGTCCATGCCCTGGGCGATGAGCACATCGAGACCGGCGATTTCCTTTTCGAGCTTCTGGCGCTCCTGCTTGATGTTCTCCAGATCCTGGGTCGATGCAACGCCCCCGTCGAGGATCTGCAGCAACTGGGCTTGCAGCGCTTCGCTGTCGATGCACCCGAGCAAACCATAGGCCACACCTTCGGCCAGGTCCTTGGCACGCCCCGACAAGGTGCCCTCGGGCAAGCGACCCAGTTCCGACTGAACATTGGAGACCAACTCGCCAGGCTTCTTGGACAGCGCCACGAACTGAATCACCTGAGGAAAGAAGGCGTCCCCGCCGCTGACCGGCGTGCCCTTTTGAAGGGTCGAACTGTCGAGTGGCCGGCCGACCGAGCAGGTCGGACACATCTCGGCATAGGCGGTCGCCACATTCTCGTTGGTCGAGAGGTCAAAGAAGGTGTTCTGGCGGAACATACCCGTGTTGTGGCGCAGCCCCAAGCGAGCCACCCCGCGCGCGGCCCCCGGCAGGTTCATCGGAGTGAGGTGCCCGCAACGGTGCACCACCACGAAGGGGACCTGTTGCATGCGTCCATTGCAGCCCTTCTCCCGGCAACGGATGACACCCTTGCTATGACCGTTGCCGCCAGATATCCTGAACTCGGTCGAAGCCAGGATGTGCTCGTGCTGGCGCCGCGGCTTGTCGTGGTTCTCCAAAGCACCACAGGTTTGACAACGCAAGGCCAGCGGGAATGGCGTCACGTAGATCTCGAACGGCGCTTGGACCCGGAATTCGTTGCGTTCGGCCGCCTCTTCCACGAAGGCGTCCACCGAGCCGCCGGCGATCTTCCAGTCGGAGAGGAACTTGCGCACTGCATCCACCAGTTGGGTGCGATCCAACCCTTCCAAAGCCTCTTCCTTGTCGGACACCCCCACCACCAGGGCCAAAGCCTGGTTGCGTAGGCGCATTACTGCGCCAGGTAAGAAGGGTTCGTAGAAGATGCGGCTGTTCTGGACCAGTTCCTGTTCAGCGATGTTATCTGACATCTTCTTTCTCCTTATCGTCCAAGAGCACTCAAGGTGCGCTTTTCTTTGTGGCCAGCCGAGACGATCTCGATCTGGTTCTCGATATCGCGGAAGGAACGCATCGGCGGGAACCGATAGATCGACTCGAGAGCCGTCCCCAGGTCCTTGTCTGCGCTGGCCGCGTTCAAGTTCTGCAGGCGATGCAGACCTCGGTCGACTTCGTCCTCGAGTTGCTTTCTGAAGGACGCCAGCACCCGAATATCGAACTCGTGCATCATCGAGGGTGGCACATCCAGGGCTTGGATAAGCATCTCGCGTAGCCTCTGGCGCGCAACGCCCGTGGCATCGTTGAGGACCTTGTGCAGCTGATTGGCATAGCGGTTCAAGGTCAAGCCCCAGACCGGCTGGAACTTGGCCCAATTGAGTACTACCGCGGTGAAGACCCCGGGCAACGTGCGCTGCATGACGTTGGGTGCAAAGCGGTTGATCGGGACCGAGTCCACCAACTTGTCGAGAAAGAAGTGGTAGTCATCGAAGTTGAGGAACACCCCCGACTCGAACAGCTTGCCTGAACTCAGGATCGACATGACGATCCCAGGTTGGACCCGGCCGCTTCTGGCGGAGGACTGGATGTACTCGGCGGTCGACCGTGGCCACCCATCAAGTACCATGAAGTTCAATTCGGCAATGTCCACGCCGTGTGAGACCACGCTGGTGGCTACCAGATGGCGCATCGGATCATTGGGCGCCTTGGTTTCCAAATGGTGGATCGCATCCATGATGTGGTCCAGGGGCGTCTGCCCGTCGAGTAGGCGGAAGGTTCGGTCCTTGCCGTCGCGCGCGTTGACGTTGTCCAGATGCTCCAAAATGGCCGTCGTCTGGCGCTTCATGTTGGCGTAAATCAGGTCGGTGTTGAGGTACTTGCCGACATAGTCGAGCACCACATCCGCCTGATCGGCCTGGACGCCGACCTGCTCCAGGACTTTGGGGTCCTTGGCTGCCAAACCTTCCAGCCACTCGTCGATTTGGTCCAGGTAGCGTGATGCGACCTCGCCAGCGGCTCGTTCCGTTCCGCCGCGTGTGAAGCTCAAGGGAAGCACGCCGGCGAACCAGCGCCTCACCAGGGTCTCATCGCCCTCCCGGCTGATGCGGGCGTAGAAGGACTCCCCTCGCACCGCGCCCGGCGACGGAAAGCGTCTACCCGGACGCATGTAGAGGTGCAAGATATGGTTCTGGAAGTCCTTGATGGTGGCCGTGGCCGCCAGCACCTTAGAGGGCTGCCCGCCATGCCCCACCTGCAGCGCCTGCAGCAGGGTCTCGTAGTGGGCATCGAAGTTGCCAAGGGATTCGCGCAGCAGGTGCAACTCGTCCTGGATCAGGAAGCTGAAGCCCGGGTCCAGCATCGGCGCCAGCTGCACCGTGCGGATCTTGCTCGTGCGCGAATTGTTGCCACAGTCAACCGACTCGTACTCGCCGCCTTGCAGCGCCTTCCGGATACGCTGGTGCTTGCACTTAGTGTCCGCCGTGAAGCCGTGCTCGGGGCAGAAATGCCGGAACGCCCCAAGATAGCCCGCGAAGCGCTCGTTGTGGGCGATCACGGCGAGCTTGTCGACCGTACCCACCAGGACTGTTGGGATGTAACGGTAGCATTCTTCATCGCTGACGAAGATGCCGATCTCGCCTGCGATACCCTCTCCGTACTCGCCTTCCTTCGCCTGCGTATTGCTCCAGCACTCCGGGTTGGAGCAACGGTGCAACATCCGAACCTTGTCGATGTTGCGGGTCATGTGGACCGAGCCTCGTTGCCCACAGTAAGGGCAATCGGAGATGAATCGGAAGCGATCCAGGCTTTCGTCATCGATGTCCGGCAAGAAGATATCCGCACCCTTTGTGTCCGAGCGGCTAATGCGGCCCGGTGTGCCACTACCGGTGTAGTAGCCCACAGTGAAGGGGTGCCCCTTCAAGCCCTCCCGCACCCGCAGCATCTCGGCCTGTGCCACGACGTAGGACAGTCGCTGGAACTGCTGGGCGGAGAGCATCCGCAGAGGGAAACGCAACCAGGCGGTGGTACCGTAGATGCGCCCTTTGAGGCGCGCGTAGAGCATGCCAAAAGCAATGATGCCCAGATAGGCTTCGGTCTTGCCGCCGCCCGTGGAGAACCAGAGTACGTCGACGGTCTTGGCTGCGCCCCTGCACTCGTGCGCCAACGCATGGCGCTCGTAGACCGCCCTAACCTGGGTCAGGATGAAGCCCAGCTGGAACAGGTGCCAGCCGTCGAACGACTTGCCCTGCAATTCGATAGCGCGCTTCATTGCCTCGTTCATGAATGAGAAACAGCGGCGCAAGTCGTCGTGGCTGCGCAGGAGGTCAATACCGTCCTCAATGAGGCTGACCTCGCACTCATAGTCCTGGCGGTCCCGACGCACCGCGTCGAGTTCGGCGGTCATGCCGGCCTTTCCCAGGTCGGCCTCGACGCCATCCCAGACGCCTCGGTAGTTCTTGAGAGCCGACAGAAAGCCGTCGAGCACCTCGATCGGCTTGTCTTTGAGCAGCTGGAAGCTGGCCGGCAAAGGCATGCCGACATCCTTCGGAGACGGAGCATCCACCCTCGCCTGCGCAAAGACTGGCATCGAATTGGTTCGGAATCGAAGATCCCTGACCTTCTCGACCGCGCAGGTCACGCCGTAGCCTGCGACCCCGTCCTCGGGTTGGTAGCGGTAGTCCTCGGGCTGCAGGCGGTGAGGCACATCGAATTGCCAACCCGCGAGCAGGCTCGCCTCGAAGCCAGCGTCCAGCAGGCTCGGTCGGTTCAATCCATAGGCCTTGCCAGTCGTAGAATCCGTGTTGTTCTGGAGGTACAGCTCCAGCAGAAAGCGGTTTTCCTTGCCTGCAAAATTGGGCGGCGGCCGACGCAGACGTGCCCGCAGCCTCACGTCGTGCATCAAGATGCTGTCGCCGATGAAGATGCTGCGCGTGACCAAGTCGGCTAGCTCCTCATTGCTGGCGCAGTCGTCCTTGCCCCAGGGGATGGTCGTGTTAATGTAGCCCTTGTCGTTGACCTGACCGATGCGGAAAATCCGCGGGTCGGTCTCCCAGACCTTGTGCAAGGACTTCATCAAGGGCTCGAGCTTGTGCTCGGCCCATTGGTTCAGATGCGCCTTGTCGAGGGTGAATGATACATCAGAGAACTGGACCGTAAAGCGCCGGAAGCAGTCGGGTAGCTTTTGTTGGTGGCGGTCGCCATCGGCACCCACCTGGACCGCTTTTATCATAGTGTCTAGCGATGGCACGTAGCGGTGCGTGACGTCGAAGCGACCGTTCAAGGATACGACCACCTTGCCTGACGTATCGGGCTCGACCATGAGCACCATGCCCATCGCGCTCGGAGGCTGCTCTCTCGGGTAATCAGGGTCAGGCAGTTGAGCCAGCCCGCCGACGAGCGAAATCTCCGCCGGGTCCTGCTCGTAGACCTGGCCCTCGGGCGGCAGGATCACTGTGGACTTGCCGGTCAGGCGCATGCGCATGAACTCAAGCAAGCGCTCGGAGATCGCCATCTTGTCGCGGTAGGTCAAAGCTTTGGTCATGGGCAGGTTTCTCGAATGAGGATGGAGTTTAGCTGTTCAGGGTCGGCAGGTGTTCGCCCGCGTGGTGCACCACGATCTTGGCACGTTCAGCATCCCAGTGGAAGTACAGACGCAGCGTATAACGCTGGTCGTGATTTCGCCCCAGCTTAATGTGTCGCGAAATGTCGACGCGCTGGCCTTCGTACTGGCGGAAGTAATGCTGCGCATATTTGCCCTTGGTGACCTCGGACATGCCGCCAGCGTAGGACGCGGGGATCGGCGCAAGCATGTCTTCGACGTCCTTGAGCGACTTGGTGAGGCTGGCGTACATGGGGTAGAACCCATCGACCAGCACTTGCAGCACCTTGCCAAAAGCCTGCAGATCGGCATAAGCCGAGCGGCTCATGGAACGCTCGCACCCAGGTGTAAAGATGACCTTGCCGCCGTGCCGCATGGCAAATGCCAGCGCCACCTCCTTGACGATGCGCGGCTGTGCCAAGCTCGATTGCTCGAGCGACGGGCGCTCGATGCGCACCACCCGACTGATTTGCACCATGGCATCGAAGACGTCACGCGAAAACCGGCGCGAGCCGATCTGCACTGCAGAGACATCACGGCTGCGAGACACCGCGATGGCGCGGCGCAGGTCAGAACCGATGCGGAGATGCTCGCCACGGATGACCTGAATCGCGTTGGTGACCATGGTGGACATCTTCTCGGCGCCGGGAATCTCGGCCAGTTCAGCCAGCAAGCGGATGGCCGCCGGGTTTCGCGGTCCGATTACCCCACCGTGAGCCCAGTTCTGCACCGTGTTGTTGTGTACCTCGTAGCGCTTGGATTTAAGGTATTTGTTAAGTTCGACGGCGGACTCGAGCTTCTGCATACAGGCATCAACAAACTCTTGCCATTTTTCGGCAATGCGCAGGGTCTGAGATAGACCATGGTTGTTTTGTACGAACATGTCAAAGAGGTCACGTTGCGTCGCCACGCGCTCCTCGCTACTGACCAGCATTACCAGTTCGCTGCCGATCTCCAGGTCCTTGGCAGTGCATACGACCAACTCATCGTCCTGCAAGCGCAGGATTTGGTGATTGACCGCCCAGCGCACAGGTTCGGACTGTCCCTCCAGATGCAGAACAACCACATCGCGGGTGGGCTCGGGCACAATTTCATCGTCGCGCTGCACTGGCAGCGGCTCCGTCATGAGCGCATCGAGCCAATCGTCGAAGCCCCGAGTGGCTTCGAGTTGGGCTACGCGCATCGGCCGGGGGTATTCGCCATCGTTCTCCAGCAACGTGAAAGCCATTTCGTTGTCGCTCTTGGCTTCGTCGTCAATGAGCGTATCCTTCAGATACCCCATGGCAGGCCATTCGAGCGACCACAGGCGCTGCTTGTCGCCCATGGGGGCGCTAGGCAAGGCGTAGTCCTGCCACCAGCGCCGCACCTCTTGGCACACCCGTTCTTGCTCAAAGGGATGGCACAGCACCAGCTTGCGATTGGCGGCCAATCCCAGCCAGTGGATGCGTGAGGGGTACAGTACCCCTGCATAGATCGCAAGATCGACTCGTTCCGGTGGAACGGCGGTCGAGCCATCCATATGAGAAACCATGACGTTCTCGATCGCCTCCGGCCCCAGACACTTTTCGATGTAGTTCTGCAGAATCTCGGCATCGCGCCGACTGCCCACCAGTATGCTCACGCGCAGGTCACAGTTCAAGGCCTGGCGGCACAACTGGATGATGGCTTCACCACGCCCGGGCTTAGCCTGAGCTAGGTCCTTTATCATGTTGCGCGTAAAGACCAGAGTCTGGGCGTGCAACTCTTGGATATCCCCGCGCCGGCCCTTCAGGCGTGAGGCGATATCCAGCCAAGACTCGATCATGCGAATCGGGTAACGACCACCGCGCACGTGGCGCAAGGTGCCCTGTTCGTGTACAGGGAGAGGAACATTGAGGCAGCGCAAGGCCCGGTCGACCGCCATCAGAGCGGAAAGCTCCTGCGATGGCCCACCGGTTTCCTCCATCTTGCGCTTCAGGCTCCAGATCATGAAGCCTAGTTTCTTAACGAAGGCATCCATCACCGGATCGCGCGCGGCAATCACTTCGATTTGCGGCGACATGTAGGTCAGCGGCTCGCCCGAGGCGTGGCGCAAGGCCACAACATCCGCGATGCGGGTGTTCCAGGCGTGCATCGGAAAATGCTCTGGATGCACCTGTCCGGTGTAGCCCAGAGCCGCGATGGGGACACCGGGGAAGAAATCGGGCAAGACCTTGATGATACTCAGGGCGTTTCCATCGCAGCCCTCAGATGTCACCTGCACCACGATGGCAAAGGGATGGCTCTTTTGGGAGAGCAACTCCAGGGTTTCCAGCAGGTCCCCGTGGCCGCTGACCAACAAGGTGCGTTGAAACTCCGACGGGACCAATGGCCGGATGGAGTCCACCACTATCGGTCGCATCACGGCTGAGGTACTGAAGTCGCGCAGCATGCGCCGTGGTCGTCCGAAAACGATCAAGTCGTTTCGATCAGCGATCGTGACCGGATTGAACCAGGTTGAGCGCATTAGACCGCCGGCTGCATCGAGACGCAGGCGGTGCAGATAGAAAGCCAGACGGGGTAAGGTCGATTCACGGCCGATGGGCAGGTTCAACTGAATCGACTGTCCATAGCGCAACAGCCGTCCTATGGCGGCCAAGCCCACCGCCTCCTCCTCCCTGGGCGTGCTCAAACCTTCGGCGTTCCAGACCTCGTCGCCGTCGCGCAGCAACTCCGAAGCCGTGACCGCCGGCCAGGACTGCTCAACCAGATTGCACCAGCCTTTAGTGGACGTGGCGCTTTTCACGCCAGTGCTTCCTTGGCGCCAGCTTGATTCAGATGCTCGGCGATGGCACGCTGGATCGACGGAATGAAGCTGTAGGTGATCTGACCTTCACGGTCGGCATCCTTGGATTGCTCCTTGGTGTTGACCTCGATAACACGCAGAGCGGCCCACCAGCGGACGACCGAACCTGCCTGCTCGGGCGTGACGGGAAAGTCGGAATTATCGTCTCCGATGAACTCGATAGCCGTCTGCAGATCTTCCTTGGAAAAATTGCCCAGGGTGTCGAATTCCTTGAGCTTGCCTGCCAGCGGCAAGGACCAATCGAGGCTGTCCATCCCAGACATCTGGACGAATTTCTCAAAATCCTTGGGCGGCAGTTCGGCCAAAGGCTTGAATATTCTGGAGAAGTCGTTGAAGCTCGAGGCCGACTCCTTCTTCTTGCGCACCTCAATGAACTTCATCAGATAGAAGTACCAACCTTCGGTGGCGTCGCGCAACATCTTCCCCTGCTCAGGGGTCACCGACATGCCCTGCTGCTCCAGCAAGCTTTCACAGGCGTGACGTGTCCAGCAGTTGAGATCCACCTGGCCTCCGATCTCGTTGGGCGCTGCCGTGAGCCAGGAGTGTGCGTGCCAGCTCCACATTGCTCGCGCGCCCATCAAGAAGACCAACCGCAGCGGGTACCTGAGTCGGGTCGCCTTCGAAGCCTTTTCGTTGGCGATGCTGATCAGGTCCATGATCCGGTCGATCGAGGAACAGTCCTCAAGCGAAATTAGTACGACCGCCGGCTTGACCGAGGATTCGATGGCCGTATTGATTATCTCCGAGAAGCGCTTGAGATCCATCGTCGCCATTCCGCTGACGACACGCGTTTCGTACTTAGACATCAAGCTGCCCGACCGGAACTCGTTGATGGTGTTAAAGCCCTCTTGCATATCCTTCAAGGTCATACCCAGTGCCGGTGTGCCCATGATCAGTGAGACAGAATACTTCGGCGCCCCCTCTGACGGCTTGGCCGACAGAATCATACGCTCGTCCTGTAGGGACAGCGGAGAGGGAATCCGGTTCGGACCGGAACCAGTGGCGTGGCAGGTTAGGACGTCTTGTTCGTGATCTTTAAGACCCTTGATGGCCTGCTGCAGCTTGTGCTGGACGTCGTCCATTGAGCCGATGAGCTGCAGGATGGACTGGTTGCGCAAGGCGTATTGGCGTTTTGCCTTGTCGTCTACGCGAAGCACACCCAGACCGACAAGCTCAAGCAGGAGGCTCTCGAAGCCAGACTCACTCATCTGTTGAAACTCTTCGGGCACCCATGTGCGCGCCACCTCGAGTGCCTTGCTCACGGTGAACTTGCCAATGCCTTTGTCGTAGGCGGCGATCAGGCCGTATACCACCACCGTGTAGCGCTTGTCCAGGTTGAGCGTCATGTCGAAACGCTCCCCAGAGAGACGGCGAACATCGGAGTTATTTTCGATGTTATCGAGATCGCTGTGATGGATCAGGCGCTGGCCATCCTGACGACTGCGATCTCGCCCCAACTGCTCGACCAACTCGCTGCAGAAAATGTGCAGCAAGCTGGGATGTCGATTGGTGAACGCCATGATACGATCCACCAGTTCAGGCTCCTCGAAGCGGTAGCCCAAGGCCGTCAGCGGCTGTAGGATTAGACTGCGTGCATCCTGAGACGAGAGGATGCCCACTTCCAGCGGACTGCCTAGCTGTTCCAGGGGAACGTTGGGATAAGTGCGGAAGCGGTTGACGTTGTTGAGGCCCGCGAACACCACGCGGAAGCGATGGTGCGGATCGTTAACCAAAGCCTTCAAAGAGCGGACCAGCTCAAAGTTGGTCGCGGCATCCTTGTTGAGGACAGAGTCGATTTCATCCAGACAGAAGAGGACTCGGGTGGTGCCGGGGCGCAGGAACTCCTGATGCAGCCGATCTTCCGGATCCATCTGGGCGTTGTTGGAGTTGTTGACCAGCACCTTGTCGTCAACGAGCTTTAGCACGAGTTGCTCGAAGAGTCGCTTCTTGACGTTGATGCCACGCTCAACCACGTGCTGGAAGATGCCGTCCATCGGCATGTAGAAGGCGTGGTTGTGCAACGGATCACGCTTCCTGAACTCCTGCACCGCTGCATTAAGTAGCGTGGTTTTACCCAGCTGACGACCGCCGTAGACGAGCGCCGCGCCACGGGGCTCCACCAGGGAGGCGATGTCATTTTCCCGGCCGAAGCGCATCTCGGGCGGTGCCGGCAGACGGGCATCGCCTTTGGTGTAGGGGTTGTAAAAGGTCCAAGCTGCGCTCACCCTCAAAAAGGTCTCGAGCATCATCTGCTGGTGCCGCGCGGTGGCCACGTAGGACAGGATCACCGGATCGAGTAAGAAGATGGTGCATTTGCGGTCACGGCAGAACGTGGCGAAGGCCTTGCGCTCATCAGGATTCAGGGGTTGGCCAACCATGAGGACAGCCCGATCGGGCTGTCCATGGCGCTCGATCAGGTCGGTCAGCCCACCCTGACTCCACCCCCCCTGCACGAAGATGATGTTCAGCGGCTGGGAGGTGCCAACCTCTCCCTCGAACAAAGGGAAGCCCTTGGGTAAGGTCGGGCGCGCGATGCGCACCTTAAGGCGGCGGAAGTCACCAGTTGGACTGTACTCGCAGCTGTTGAGTACGTCAGACTTTCCGAGCTTGTTGACTGCATCGATGCCCAGGAACTGCAACACCTCCACTATGCCTTCGTATGTGGGCTTCTCCAGCGCCGGGCGCCTGTTTTTGCCCTTGCTACGCCATTCGAGCAAGGTGCCGATGGCGCACTTGAAGTCCGCCTTATGCACAGCGTAGTCGAGGCCGCCGGGTTGCTCGTTGATGACCCGCTCACCCGCTTCGCGCGGGTTTGGGTGCTCATGTAAGAGGCTATAGAGCTCGTTTTGGACCTGCAGAAAGGCTGTCAACTCGGCATTGTCGAGCAGCGAAGTTTCCACCAGGCGAGCGTTGCGTTCGCTCTGCTCCTTCAACTGGTTGATCAATTCGTGCACCAGCGACAGGTTACGCTTTTCCAGCGCCTGACGAACCCGGGTGTCCCAGCCATCGGGTACGGCATCCTGGCCGACCTTGATGCGGATGCTCAGCAGCTCGCGATCGAGTTCCTCTTCGAGCTGAGCTGCTCTGCTATTGAGGAATTTTTCCATCGAACGTACGCGCAACTGCACATCGTCATCAATGTCGGACACGTCAACGTAGGGCCGGCGGTCGGAGAGCTCCTCCATCCATTCATGGATCTGGTCGATGTTGGCCAAGTGCTCGCCTTCGCTGATGATGTCCACCGACATCGCTTGCAGCGACAGGTTGCGGAACTGCTCAATGGTCTTCTTGAGCTTGGCGCGAACGCCGGCGATGTCATTGCAGACGCTGTCGATCTCGGCGTCGCGCGGACCGCTGATCTCTTCGAGCTGACGCAACAGGAGCAGGCGCACCCAGTGGGCCTGTTGGCGGCGGGCCAGGTCGAGCATATCGGCCAGCCAGTTCGGCGAAGTCAGTCGCATGGCGAACCATTCCAGGCGCAGGTCGACGCCCACGTCACCCATGTCCAGGCGTGCCAGCGTCTCGGGTAGACGGAAGGTCGCATCGGTTTGGTCGAAACGCCAAGTGTCGTGGGAAGCGCTCTTGATCTCGGCTTGAAGCTTGCGTAAGTGCTTGAGCAGCATGATGCTGCCCGCGCGGTGCTCCAGGTCCGCATGACCCGGGTGGCTTTCCAGGTTGTGGATGGAGCGCTCCAGCAGTGTGTGGAATTTCTGCAGGAAGTCCTGTACATCATTCGGGCGCACCTCGGCCGGCGCCACTTCCAGCAGCCAGGCTTGGGCGATAGACACGAGGCCATCAATCTGCTGGCAGAAGGTGGTATAGGCTGGTGTGTCGATGTGATCGCTCACTGCGGCATCGGTACGAATCTCCACTACTAGGTCATCCAGAAGACGGCACGACTCGGTATGTGTCGAATAAGTATTGACGAAGAGACGCACGGCAGCACTATCGCCCTGCTCTCCTGCCTTGATGGCGGCGATCGTGTCGC
Source organism: Collimonas sp. OK307 (assembly GCF_900113705.1). Taxonomy (GTDB): domain Bacteria; phylum Pseudomonadota; class Gammaproteobacteria; order Burkholderiales; family Burkholderiaceae_D; genus Collimonas. The sequence goes on from NZ_FOQI01000014.1 coordinate 29,793, forward strand.
CAATAATCGGGCGCTTGATGCAGCTGCGCAGTGCCAGCCGCAGGGCATGCCAGCGGTTGGTGCGTTGCTGGTTGAGCTCCACCCACGAGTTGACCTGATCCTGCAGCTTGGCCGCGGCCAGGTGCGCCTCCTGGGCCTGTTCATTGCGCAGGATGTCCAGATCCAGACGACCGCCCCGAAGGGTGAAGTCGGCCGTGTCGTTGATCAGGCGACTCAGATGGTCGTCGAAGTGATTGGCCGCGAGCTTCAACAAGGTGGCCGCTTGCGTTTCGCCACCGGCAAAGAGCGCAGGCTGCAACGTCGCGCAGACCAGGAGGTAAGGCACGAGCTTGCCCGCGGGTTTGCGCTCGAGATGGTCTTCAAGGTCCTTGTGGTTGAGCAGGTTCAGGTCGCGCTGGGTGTAACTCAGCGCTTCGCGGTCCTTGGGCCAAAGGTTCATGCCAAAGAAGGCCGAGCGCAGGAGCGAGGCGTCCAGCACCCGGTCGGACAGCAGGGTCGACTCGTTGGCATCCCGCAGGATCTGGTAGGCCACATTTAGGTGACCCTCCTCGATCCAATGCAGGGCCACGGCTTCCGCGATGTAGCGCGGCACCTGCGAATACTGCTCGTAGGAAATCCGGAAAGCCTGCTGTGCCTCTTCCTTGGACTCGGCCCAGTGCAGATGGCGCAGCGCCTCGTCAACGCCACAAACGGCGGGCTCGTCGATTGCCGCCTCGGGTTCAGCTTCCATTGCTGGAGCAGCCTTAGCGACCAGAACCACAGACTCGGGCGCGGTTTCGGCCATCGTGGGTTCATCCACAGGCTCAGGCTCTACCACCGGGGGAACCACCTCTTGCACCGCAGCTTCCTCCGGCACCGCTTCTCGAACTTCCTCGACGGCAGCCGGCACCGGCTGGGCCACCACCGGCGTTGGCGCTACAGTTTGGACAGGCTCTGAAGGCAGTTCTTCGAAAGAGGCCGAAGGGCTGGTTTGTGCGTCGGACGAGGCAGCAGCCTCTGCTTGCTCAGGATCCAGAGCGGAAACGACTGCCTGCAAGTACAGCACGGCTTGACGGTTGAAGCCTTCCACCTCGACTTCGACCTCTTCCAGCAAAGAGGTGTCCTCCATCAGATCATCCAGCGTTCGCCCCTCGGGGACCAGCGAGTGGGCCGCCTCCACCCGGATCGTTTCGATCTCCTGGTCGGCGCTGCTGATCACGTTGTTCTTGTGCGTCTCCTTGGCTTTCAAGGAAGCCCGGGCCGTGAACTTGGCGTGCACCAGCTGGGCCTTGATCTCCTCGATCTCCTCGGTGGCGGCTGCGATCCGAGCCTGCTCGGCCTCGAAGCGCTCGACAAACTCGGGCAGCTGCCGGCGCTCTGCGAGGTTCATCTCGAACCAAGCACGTGGACGTCCATCTTCCAGAGCAGAGACCACGGTCATCTTCCAAGCCGCCCGCAACACGGGCACCAGGTCTCGCTGTTCGCTGTTGTCGAACTCCAGGGCTCTGGCCATGTTGAGCACGGCATCGCAGTAGCGTTCGATCAGCACACGCACCTCTTCTGGGGCTAGGCGTGCCTGTAGCTCAGCAAGACGCTGCAGATGCTGGTCGAGCAATTCACTGATACGTTGCCCTGGCTCCGGCCCCACATTGGGATTGCCTTGGACTTGCTGGCTTATACTAGCAATGAGCGCATAGAGATCTTGCAGGGACTGCGGCGCCGATTCAGCCGCTGCATGGTCGGCACGTTGCGCCGTGACTGGGGTTACAGTTGTTTGAGGCACAGCAACCACACCTTGCCCACCTTCTCCCGATAATCCGACTGGCTCAGTCACCGCCTTACCCGATTGAACCGACTTGATCGAGGTACCACTGTGGCTGGCCGCACTGATCATAACCGACGGTGCAGGCACGTCTTGCGGAACCTGGGGGACACCGACATCGGCCAGCATATACGGCACCACCGCAGGCACAGGATTCACCGAGATCGGAGCTAGACCCCGGAAGGTCCTATAATAGGAAAAGACCCCCGGCTCGATGGCTGCAATGTCCTCGAGCGCGGCTTTGCCGAATAAAGTGAAGCCCGCAAAGATGACTTCAGCCAGCAGTTGCTTGGCATCCTCATCAAGCTGGGCCCATTTGGCTAGGTCGTTGCGGGCACGAAGCCATGTTTCGATGGCGCATTTGCACATCACCTCGTAGGCGCGGTCCACCGTAGTGTTAGCACGGTTGGCCAAGGCCTGGACCTTGACCTGCTGAAGCCTGTAGTCCTTGTCTCTCCGTTGAGCGAGCAAATCGGTCAGTTTGGTGTTGAGACCATCCGCATCTATCTTAACGACCTCGATCAGATCCTCTGCATTGCGTAGATGCCAGCCTTCGTCGTAGCGTGCCATGGCATGCGCCTCGGGGCTGGTGTCCTTGTCACCTGTGAGCATGATGGACAGCCCCAAGTTGCGGTAGTGCAGCAAGCACCACATGAAGTACGCCAAACGCTTGGAACGCACGTCGGCGACTTCCAGAATCTTCTTGTCGTTGCGCCGGCTTCGGGGAAGACCGAAATGCTTTTGAAAGACCTCGGGAGAGGATTTGCCTGCCGCATCAATGTGCCAGCAGTCGGGCATACCCTTGGTGTTATTGGAAATGCTCTCAAGGTCGATTTTTCGCATTATTATTCACTTCCCATGAATCGCCTAGGCTTCATTAGATGTCCTGTAGCCGGTTTAAATACTGTTCTTCGAACTCTACCGGAAAAAGGCCGTTTGCATAACTGTCGCGGCGCTTCGGATTGTAGAAAATTCGATGTAATTGAATACAGAAGCTCATCGTAAAGAGATTGGAGAAGCTGCAACAATAGCTGCCGATCAATTAGATGAGTGGAAAACTGGTGCAAACAAGAAAAAACACCCACGTCAATTTAATTGGTCAAGCCCTGCTTTCGCGTGTACCGTTAGAGACTCGCTACAGCGTAGATTAGTAACAAACAGGCGGCCGATGGTAGCCTTTGTTCCTGATATGCCGGGAGCATTTTTTTTGTTTTTCCCAAGAGTCAATTTATGAAATAAGCACCTTCACAGAACGTTTTGAAACCGGCGCTATCGGCGCAAGGTGATGCTCGCCAGTGGGCCGGTTATCCATACTCAATGACGGGCTAGGACTCAGCCTAGCTCCATGAAAGCCGATGATCGAGCAACGGGCTGGAGCCGAGCATGACCGCGGTCATTCGTGGCGAGGGCTCCACTTGGACTTTCGGGCAGCAACGTAGAGCAAGGGGCGAGGTCGACCGCCATGTTAAGCCACGCTCTAAGTTGAACTCTGCCGTGCAAAGATAAGATCAACATGGTCCCTGAATCTCAGTGCATCGCGAGCGGATATCTCCGGATCATGCGGTCCACTCTCAATAGGTTTTCCCAGCAATATTTCTAGGTTACGCTTGGCGATGGCCTTTGAGGCGTCCGCGACGTCCTTGATTTCAAGTAAGCACTGCAGGCCCGCTACCGACGCTCGCCTAGCGCTCTCATCTGAACTTTTCCCAAGTGCAAGCAACATATCTGCAAAGTCCATGTATGTTACTTCCGCACCCTCAGCACGGACCGCCTGAAACAATGTATCCACCTTGGTGGAGAGAGCGATGTAGAGAATTGCGTTTCGCTTGCTTGACATGACAGTCGTCTTCAATTTTAGAAGTGCTGCGAGTGCCATTGTCAGCACTGAAACAGCCGCCCCTAAGGCGCTGAATAACGTTGTGCGAATATCCTTGAGGGGGCTAGTGGCCGGCTCATCTGCTTTGCCTAAAACTTCCTCACTGCGCACGAGGAACTTTGGTGCGATGCCTTGCTTACTCGTCTTGAGCAACGCTGCGATGGAGAACGCTTCCCCCTCCAGCGCCTTTGGAATGGCGACGACAATCTTGTCGTCGGACCTCTTTGACTCAATGGTCAATCCACTATTATTTTCGATTGACGCCGCTGCTAGCGATCCGCCTGGAACTGACAATTCAGCCTGTATTGCCGTGAGAGTTTTCCTTCCTGCATTTGAAACTCTTACGGAAATTACTTGTTCTTGGACTCCATCAATCGCTATCTGAGGGCCGGCAACAAGTGTGTATCTAAGAACGGCCTTCGGCTCACTAATGACCTCGTACAGTTTTGGCGCTATTGAGAAGAACCCAGCGATCAACGCCGGCGTGATCGCATACAGTAACACTTGTTTGAATTCTATCTTCATGCGTGAGTTGATTTGATTGACATGTGAATGAACGTGTGTGGCCTAACGCCCTAGTTAACCTGCAAGCATGCGAAACATAGGCGTCAGTGTTGAACACTGATTTAGGTTAAGAACAAGAGTAAAAATAGTTGCGTCACTCATGGCTACGCCACGACGCAGGGATGAGTGCGTTCCCATCACGAAATTGTTCAACCAAATGAATATTTTTCATTCCCGCCAAGAGAGACGCCGGGATGTGTTCCAGTACAATCATCTGGAATTCAGCGCCATAATCGCGATTTATTCGCGCAACAAAATTGTTCAACATTTCGAACGCAGCCTTGATTTTTGCCCTGTCACTATGATCCACCTCTTCTGGATCAACGACATCTTCTTCGCCGTAGTACGGCCTACTCGGCTGATCTAGGACCAAAAAAGCAGGAACAAACACCGATTTTTTATTGATCGCCACCTCGTGAAGTGCAAGAAACTGGAACAGATGCAAGAACATATGGTTAGAACTACTTCCCACGTTTTCTATTAGTGTCGAGCGTGGCTTGCGCAGTTGAAGACGCTTGTCCCTGTAACTGAAGATGGCCTGCCAGTTTCCATAATTCTCCAGGGCCGAGCTAGCCTCCCCTACAAGTCCCATCGCCACCTCGTTGATAAGGTAAACCACGGCGTCGCGAGCTTCTTCCACATTGCGTACGTCGATTTCCTCCATCTTCCTCATTAGATCCGAAACGTCCGATCCCGCAACGGTGCTCGTCTCCGGTTCCGCATCAGCATATGCATCGAGCTTTCCGCGCGCCTCGCCGATAAAGAGCCACATGTCACGAAGCGAATCGAACGACTTCGGCATTTTCGGCAGCGCTTCCAATTGCTCCTCAAGTGCGCTTTTGTCGCTCTCCAGTTTCCGAAGCAAAGAGGTAACCTGCCCATCAACCGGTCGCCTTGGAGCTACGGCTTCTTTCACGCGGGATAAATCAGCTTTCAGGCCACTCATCAGGTCATCAAAGATTTCTGACTTAACCAAGTCCGCTGAACGCCCCATCAGGACTTGTAAAGGTTTTAGGCTGTCCTCGGATACCTTCAGCGTTGTTTTGTACGCTTTATGCTCTTCAGTGAATTGCTGGAGCTTGCGTATGCGTCGATTCGTGGCAAAGAGTTGCGCATTGACTTCAGAGTAACGCTGCGCGGTTGCATCCATCGACGGCGCAGTGACGTCCTTGATGACATCTCGGAGACTGGCAGCGGATACATCTGCGGGCGCTTCTTTGATAAGCCCATACGCAGCCGCCTGTGACGCTATTTTCCGAGCCTCACCGTCGAAGATACCGCTGCGTGTATTTAATGAGCTGCTTCTCCTCTCCGCTTTGGCAATTTCCTTACGCAATTGTTCTTTTCGTTCGCGCGCCGCAATATTGCTCAAATCGTCTATCCCTAGGGCTAGGTCAAAGATTCGAGGTAATGCCTCCCGGTAGCGCTCTTCATCCTGACGATCGAAGAAAGTCGTCGTATTAATGATGATATCTTCGGACACCGTATTGAAAAGGAAAAAATATCGGAACGAAACTTTCGATCCCGACTTCAAAGCGCGGCCACCGAAAGGAAGAACCACGCGATCGTCAATACCAAATTCCGCCTCGAGAATGCTCCGTATATCGGCCTCGCTGCTATTCGCACTTGGAAGCGCAGGAAATTCGCCCATGCTTGAAAAGAAATAATCATTCGACACGTGAGCTTCATGCGGGCTTCTGCGAGCGAGAACGAATTCCTTGTCGTTGATGTAGAACTTCAACCCATACCAATCTGTATTATCGTTAATCACATCATGCGGCAGCTTATGTTCGCTGGCGAGGAAGCAATAATCGATGATCCGCAGAAGCGCAGTTTTTCCGGTCTGACTCCCGCCCGTGATAACGTTTACGCAATTGCGCTTAAATTCAACATCCCGGCGAACGCCTTTGCGCGACCAGATGCTTATTACGTCAATTCCAAATCTCACAGTTGTATCCTGAAATTTAAGTAGAGTTCGTTGACTGGGCTATCTAAGAGCGCAGCGACTTTTTCGGATGCCTTATCGATACGCAAAGCCCTGGTTCCAAAGCTCTTGTCGATGTTCATCGGCGTGGTTAATACCAAATGATCCTTGAGTTCGGCATGACCCAGATGTATGAGCAACTGAATCGCATTAACCGAGACCACTAAGCTGCTCTCGAATCGGTCATTAAAATTTGCGATAAATTCTGGATGAGATGTGGCAAATGCCGCAGCTTCCCTTCGACGCGTATGTCCATTTCCCATAAATGAAACCGTCGGCCCATGCATCATAAGTGGCATAACCAATAGGACCTTCGGCAACGCGAGAGTCTGGCGATGATTCAACACGCTCGCAATAGCTGCAGTGCAAATACCAACATTGTTGTACCCATCCCAGCTACGTCTGAAATTATTGCGGGGTTCATTCTCGATCTCTCTCACATTTTCTCCCAATCGCGGTGCCACCCAATTTTCGATTCATCGGAAAGATGATAGAGTTCACCGTGACTCAAATCGAGGCTCAACTCGCTCACAGAGACTTTGAAGCGATGCCGTCGCAATTCTTTCAGTATTACGAGAGCCTCGTCGACCACTTCTTGTAAGGTCGTGCATTTTTTGAAGGCCCCTCTGAATTCGTTTGTCCATCGAAGAATGACTTCTTTGTGCAAGGCGTCGACCTCGTCGACGACCAACTCACCCGACTGAACCCATTGCTCAAAATATCGGGAAATACGCATTTTCTGTATTGTGTAATCAATGGCAGATTCTGTGTCGCCGAGGGCTAAATCGCTGATTTCGAGCAGTCGCTTGATGAATACTTGGGCAAAAATATCATCAGGCAGTACAGGTTTGAATACCGGCAATGAAAGTTCGTTGCTACGAGCATCAGTGAAAACGTGGCGATACCGCGTAAAGAACTCCTCGTACTTGATAACGATTCGCTCACCCTTTTTGATAGCAATGAAATTATCACTTCGAAGATTTGAATCTAAGCGTGCAAATACCGAGTCAAGCTTAGATTCATCAATGACTTTTTCGTGAATAGCACGCTTCACTAACTCGATAACATCATCTTCACCAAGCTCAACGAATATTCGCCGAGAAAATTCTTCAAGTATATCGTCCGTAAGTGCCAATACTGCGGAGATGTACTCCTGTATTGTCTTGTCCTGACTCTTTGTCAGCAAACCCTGTACGTGCTGCTTCACCACCGCAAACTTAATTTCACCGCGCCGAAACTGTTCTATGAGCTTCAAAAACTCGTTTGATTTGCTCTCGGACTTATTTGTGACCAAGTGAAATTCAGTCTTTTTGACAAACGTCAATTGCGCAGCGCTGGGCAAACGGCCATCAATCGGATCGCAAATAATTTTTGCCCAATTGTGAAGTGTCTTCCACAAATCACTATCCAACTCCGCCAATGCAATGACCGTTCCGCTAGCTGTTTTTTGAACAGTGTGCTTCAGCTGAAAAAGTAACTGGAAATCATTCTGGAGCTCAGTGTGAACATCATCTTTCACTTCAAGACCGACTGATTCTCCAGTTTTAAGATTAAGCAACCGGTACAAGAAATAGTAGTACTGATAGTCAAAACCGATGCTGGTATCGTCGGCACTAGTCTTTTCAGTGAAGCTCTTTGGTTTAGACACTAATCTCCCCCTGTTTTCAAGCTGGCGTACCTACCCTGCTAGAGCAGTATCAAACACACAATCTTATGCGACGAAAAGTTGGCATATTGCCTATTGGTAAATAATACTTGGTTTCTTATAAGCATGCCAATTTTTTCTCTGGACGTTAGCTGTGTTCTAAAACGCATGCACCACCAATCCGTAGCTCCGGCGTAGCTAGATGAAAACCCCCTCGAAGTGCTTGACTTCGAGGGGGTTGAGTTACGTGCGCTAAATCAGACATGACCTAATGGAGTGGACGCCCTCTTCCATATCATGACGAGACGCTGCGCACCTGTTCAGCAGCTGTCCCGACCGCTACCGCGGATTGAAGATAGAACGACTGCAGATGAAAGACATGCCATCGCGCCGCATGGACTTCGAGACGGCATGGAACCTCGCAGGTTGCGTCGCGGTCCGCCAGCCGGGTGGCATCCGACAGAAGCAGCTCCTGATCACCGACCTGGACTAGCATGGGTGGCAGGCCGTGCGGCCCCACTTCGAGCGGGTCACGCACCTCGGCGCAGGCTGGAGCGTCGTACCAGCGAAGTCCCTGCTCCAGCCAGCCCCGGCGGATCATCGGATCCTCGCGGTGCCGGGAGGTCAGCGTGGCGCCGTCAAGCGTAGCGTCGGCGACGAGCGAGATCAGCAGCAGGTGGCGAAAACGCTGCCATTGCACTTACCATGTTTTGCACTTGGCTATCCAGCAAGGTCTTTCCGTCACTCGCCTTGAACTGCTCTACATGATACTGACTGCCCAGATACCAATTAGTCAGCGTCGCCTTATCCGAAGTACCTATAAATACTCACCTCCAGATTGTTCGAGACCTTGCGCAGCCAGATCTGGTCGGCAGCAATATCGTTCAGGAACTGCAACACATCGGTGTTGCCAGCAGTTGTATCATTCTCCTGCACGGTATCAGCACCGTAACCTCTAGTGCTCCGATCTTCGATGCCATGACGTCTTTGGGCTTGCCTTGGCAAGGGAGGGACCAATCCACCAATTGACTGGGAATGGGACGATACTCCATCACAATTCCCTTAGATAAATCACACCCTTAATTCATCCAGGGCTTTCCCAATCGCTACCCATTCTTGCACCCACTTTGGCTGCCGTCCTCTGCCAGTCCATTGCAGCGATGCATCGCTTGGATGACGATAACGAACTGCAACTTTCGCCTTTACCGCACGACTCTTACTCTTCGCTTGCAAACCCATCAACTCGTCCAGAGGGATACCTGCGCTTTGAGCGATGGCAAGGACCTTCTGACGTGCTGCAGCCAACTCGTCACGCTCCTTAATCTTGATCTGCTGTTGCACCTGCTCCAGCAATTCACGTAGTTGCGTTACCGACTGATGAGACAAATCCATGCCAATCCTTTCAATATTGAATTCGGAATTATAACCGTCATTATTCGAGGTCACGCTTAAACTCTAAGTGCCATGGAATTTAATAATGATGAATGTTTTTAATTCCGGCACAGGACTCACAACGAATAGTCGATGCTGGTACTTAGATGCAGAGATCCACATTCAAGCGGTATATTGCTAACCAGCAGATCAGAGGGGTTAGAGCAATAGCGATGCGCTAATCGTGTCGATTGCAGTTTATATCTGCTATTGAGTTGCGATAGCTCTGTGAATGACGTACGTATCAACTCTTCATTAACATTGTTCAGTTCAGTAACGTTGAATTGAATTTACTGAATCACATTTCATTTCTTTAATTAGATATTCGAAGTCAAACAATCTCTATAACGTCATATAGCCAGCTTATTCTAGCTGGCTATTCATCTTTGATCTATTTCACGTCTAATCGTCTCTATAGCTCTCTACTGAAGCTATGCTTCACTACCTAGTCAGAGAGAGGTGTGAAATACCTCTCTTAATATAACGTATATTTGGCCGTTGGCCCCCAACCGTTTAAAGGCAAGTGTCCGAGTGCACCTCTGCCTCGGACACAATATTAGGGTTATCCAGTAATTTTTTACTCGATTGAGTAATCTATGATCGTCTGAAAATATGACCAGTTAATAGCCGTTGTAACTGGAAACCTCAATATGCTCACAAGGCTTTACAGTTATCTCAATACGTGTTGCCGGTATGATTGAAGCCTATAGAGCAGAGAATGCTCAGATCAAACAAGGCGAGCTACAAATCTCGTTCAACAGTAGGAGCAATGCCTAGCACACGTCGATGCTTGGACTGCTCTGGACTAGACCTTCCCGCATCCAAAGTACAGCGCCCTCATCTACACGCTACTAGCAGCGTGTCCACGCATCCGCTTGACCTCTGCCTTGAGCCCAGCCAGGCTTAGGGTACTCCCATCAGTCCTGCCCCTCATTCCAGTATCCATCTGCTACCAGCTAGAAGTATTTGCCCTCCAGAAGGAACGACGGAATGCACTAGCTTGGACTCTTTATAGCCAGAGCAATCTCAGTAACTTTGAAACGATACGGTGACTAAAATCATCCAAACACAACGTTCTGCTTGACTAGGGCTGTTATCCGGCTTTAGCCTTGATATCGACATCACTTGTATTTTTAAATCCGCATTACTTGTATATGAAATTTACTATAACTAGTATATTTAGTTAGATATATTAAAATCAATGTGAGACCTCCAAAGCATAATATTTCCCAGGGGAAAATTAAAGCTTGGTGTTTCCACAATCCGAAAAAATGAAAGATATGGCCAGCAATCACAACTTATCGATTCGCGACATTTACGATGGAATTGACATAGACACAACCATGGTCAAGGAAGAGGGATATCAGCGGAAGATCCAGATGATTCCCCCCAATAGGCGCGGCTTTGTCTTTTCTCTTGTCGAGATAGAAATGTTTGTGCAGCGGATCGTATCGAGTGAGGAAGTCGGATTTAGCTACAAGAAAAATAACAAAGGAATGGAGGCCTTAGTGAGAGAGCCCCTGGCAGGCTATTTTGACAAGATAGAAATTTACCTTCGTCAGTTTCGTCCAGCCTTGTTGAGTAATAGAATTCCTGTTGGAACATATCGTATCGCCAGCAATATCTATCGTAGCGATCAATTTTTTAGTGATAAATATGAATTTAGTGAATACGTGACATTATTTTTCGATGCCTGTATGAAAATATTTCATTTCGACACCGGCAGGGCAAATCACTTTGAATCTGATTTATTAGGCTGCAATCCATTATTTTTCCATAAAAACAACAACGAACTTTCTGCAGATCTATTTAATAATCTAATTCTCTTTATTCGTAACAAATACAAAACATTAGAATTAAAAAAAAGAATCAAAGCAAGAAATAGCAATGCTCCTCGAAATTACAAAAGCAATATCGAATATACTCAGTATTTATTTACGCGACATCCTCAATTATTCATAGCACGTATCGATCTCGGCTATAACCATTATGTAACGGCTAAACAGGCCCATAAAGATCGCATACGATTTTTGAACAACCTCAGAGCCAAATACGAAATATCCATCAATCTAGGAGGATTTATATGGAAATTAGAATATGGGGAAGATAGGCATTATTATTTTCATTTTATTTTCTTCTATCGTGATTCAGACACGATAAACAATGAGTCGATCACAGAGAAAATCGGGGATTATTGGAAAAACCATATAACCCCAGACCGAGGATGGTATTTGGATTGCAAGACGAACCCAAACAAATACATATCCGACGGGATCGGAATAATTCAGCGTCGAGAAAAGGCGAAGCGCAATAAATTGCTTTATGCCCTTCAATATCTGACAAAAAAAGATCAATATTTGCGGCACATACCTGACAAAGATTGCACAGTCATGGGGCGTGGTGAAATGCCCGTCAGGCTCACCAGCCGCATTGGTCAACAAACCAGCAGCGTTGACAAACAAGCCGGTTCGAAGAAGCCTAGAGGGTATGTGACCCCGCTTGATCGCATCAACAAGAGGGGCTAGTTGCGTCAGCAGCGGCGGGAATCCAATTCCTGCCAGCAGCATTCGTCACAATGTTCCGATCTCACGAAGATATTTTGCCCCTAGCATGTGTCGAAATTCGTCCTTAATGCCTTCTTGCGGTGTAGGTTTTCGGGAATGGTAAAACTCGAATACCCGGATCATCTGTTCTTGGACAAACGTATCGGGATTATCGTAGGTATATCCCAAGGATTTGGCCAAGCTCAAAAATTCCTCACTAGGACAATTTAAGCTCTTTTGAACAAAGACACTAAGCAGTATTTTATTTTCGGAGTGAGATGCTTTTGAAATATCAGCAAGGATTTTTTCGACAATTTCGTGATCGGCCGGCACGTCTGCGGACAGACCAATGGGCTCCATCACCTGTTCGTAAAAAAGGCGCCGCCATTTCTTGGCACCTTCCTCAAGTATCCGGCGCACGGTGACGATATGCGTGCTTTCCACGATCGCGACCTGTGCCACGTCCATTTGCGAAATGGCTGGACTGCGGGAAAGGTCGACCTCCCGATACGTACGCTTTTTCCGCACCTCCACCTGTATCGTTCTAGGCCTTTCAGGCGATGATGCAGGTTTATCCTCCGCCTTGACCACCTCCGCCTTCAAGATGCTCGATATACTGGCAATGTGCGCTCCGCTGGACTTATCGCCCTGGCCCTGGACAAGTAGTTCATCTGACGCTTGCTGGCTACGCCTCTCCATCTGTATCGCTTTTGATTGGCGAAATAGAGCGGCAAGTCCTCCCTCTGTTTCTACCACGGGTTTCTCCATGACACGCGAGGCATCGGCATTTTGCGTGTTGTAGGATTTCTCGGCTTGGTCCTGGGCAAGGACATCATCTTGTTCATCTGATGTTCGCTTGCTCCTCGCCCTCACCGATTTCGCTTTTTGGGTGCTGAATGAAGAAGGCGATCCATCCTCAGTATCTACCGAGGACTTCTCCATGGCATGCGGAACATCAGCATTTTTTGCCTCGTTGGGCCTTGCGGCTTGGAGGATGTTTCCAACCGAGGCATCGTTCTTATGGGGGAGAGATGCCACCCACGCCTCTATCTTGGATTCGATCCACCCCACGGCATTTGGACCGAGTTTGACTGAGAGCGGAAAACTCGGGTCGTACTCAGGTGATTTCGAATTCATTTTGTTATAAACGGAAGATTTCGAAATTTTCGTGCGCTCCAAAACTTGTTTTAAGCGAAGGATAGTCGCCCCAGTTCCGTTTTGCTGTTTCTCAACTGCCATATGTCATTCCATTCTTATTTAATTTTGGTCATGGCTTGAATAATACATCGCGGGAGAGGTCCAGCGCCGTCCAAACAGGTCCAAAGAGCAATGTATTGCGGACAGGGTTCGGACGTAACCATAGGGTTCTAAACATAGGTCTGCAAGCAACGCGTAGAGCATACGACGCACGCAGGGAAGAGCCGAACGTGATGAGAGTTGCACACTGTCGCTGCAGCAGCGAAACGCCGAGCATTTAAACGCTCCTGAGGCAGGCATCGGGAATGTTGGAGCCTTAGGAAACTGCGGGCGCCGGACCGATGCCGGCCGTCAGATCGCCAATTGATCTCTGCCAGCTTTACGCTTGCGGAGAAAAACCGCAGCAGCAACGATCCACAAAGGTATTGAGCGGGCTTGGCGGCGTGCGCTGCACGCCTCACCGGCCCTCATCAGAGATGGCATACTGAATGGCATACCAGAAGCCATAAAAAAACAAAAACCCCTTAAACATCAAGGGGTTAGTGAAAATATATGGCGGAAGCGGTGAGATTCGAACTCACGAACGGGATAAACCGTCGCTAGTTTTCAAGACTAGTGCCTTCAACCACTCGGCCACACTTCCAGAGAGGCGTAATTATACCCAATTTGCGGGAAATTAACGATCCCGAAGCCGCTTTTATTGGAATAAAAGCAGGATTACTCAGGAAAACAGCTCAATCCAGCAGAAACATCTGCTGTAAATCATTCAAAAACCGTTGTCCCAGCGCAGTAGGCTGGATGATCTTGTGGTCGCGGTAAAGTAAGCCCTTAGCTTCAGCCTGGTTCAAGGATTTTTCTATCGTATTGATGGCCAGTCCGGTACGCTCACTGAACAGATTCACCTCGAAACCCTTATTCAGACGCAGCGCATTCAGCATGAATTCGAATCCGAGATCGTCGCGGCCGATTTCCGTTTCCTCCTGGACTACATTACCCAGGCGACTATGTTCGAGATACGCCTTGGGCTGCTTGTAACGCATCTGGCGGATTACGCGATGCGGGAATGACAGCTTGGAATGGGCGCCGGCGCCGATGCCGAGATAATCGCCGAATTCCCAGTAATTCAAATTATGCCGCGCCTGGCGGCCGGCCTGGGCATAGGCCGATACTTCGTAATGGCCGTATCCGGCGGCGCTGGTGTGCGCACTGATCATGTCTTGCATCTCGGCGCTGGCGTCGTCGTCCGGCACAACTGGCGGATACTTGGCGAAGTAGGTATTCGGCTCCAGCGTCAGATGGTAGAGCGACAGGTGCGGCGGCGCAAAGCCGATGGCGGTGGCCACATCCTGTTGCGCCTCTTCGAGCGTTTGCGATGGCAAGGCATACATCAGGTCGAGATTGAAGTTGTCGAAAGTCTGATGGGCGATCTCGACCGCGCGACGCGCTTCGCCGTCGTCATGGATCCGGCCTAAGGCTTGCAGATGGCGGCCGTTGAAACTTTGAATGCCTATCGACAGCCGATTGATGCCGCTGTTGCGGTATGACTTGAATTTCTCTACCTCGAAGGTGCCGGGGTTGGCTTCCATCGTAATTTCGGCGACACCATCCAGCGGCAGCAATGAACGCACATCCGACATCAGGCGATCCAGTCCGGCCGCCGACATCAGGCTGGGGGTGCCGCCGCCGATAAAGATCGTATAAACCTTGCGGCCCCAGATCAGTGGCAGTGCGGCTTCCAGATCTGCGCGCAAGGCAGCCAGGTATTCTTCCTCAGGAAAACCGCCCTTGGCTTCATGCGAATTGAAATCGCAGTACGGACACTTCTTCACACACCAGGGAAAGTGAATATACAGCGACAGCGGCGGCAAGGCGCTCAGATTGAGCGCGCCTGGCTGCAGATATGCCAGAGCCGCCTGGGCGGCTGCGGATGGCTTGTTTTCGGCGTGACCGCTGGCATGGCTTTTCGCCTGGCCCGGCATGCCGATGGGTTTAATCGGGATCATCGTAATTTTTCAACTAAAGCACGCAGCGCCTGGCCGCGGTGCGAGACGGCATTTTTTTCGGCCGCGGTAAACTCAGCGGCAGTCTTGTTCTGCTCCGGCAGCAGGAAATACGGGTCGTAACCGAAACCGCCGGCGCCGCGCGGCTCATCGATGATGAAACCGTTCCAGCGGCCGTCGGCAATCACCGGTTGCGGATCGTCGGCATGACGCACGAATACCAGCACACAGTAATAATAGGCCGATTTATCGGCATGCGACGCCAGATCGGCGACCAGCTTGCGATTGTTTTCCGCATCCGATTTCGGTTCGCCGGCATAACGTGCCGACAACACGCCAGGCGCGCCGCCCAGCGCGTTGACGCAGACACCGGAGTCGTCAGCCAGTGCAGGCAGGCCTGTCAGGCGCGAAGCGTGGCGGGCCTTGGTGAGCGCGTTTTCAATAAAGGTCAGGTACGGCTCCTCCGCCTCAGGGACATTGAACTCGCCTTGAGGGCGAACTTCAAAATCGATCTGTGCCAGCAACTGGCTGAATTCTTTTAATTTACCGGCGTTATTGGAGGCCAGGACCAGGGTGCGTGACATGAGCGACTCGAAGCAAAGAAAGCCGGTACTTTAGCACCGGACGGGAGTTGTTGTTGGGCCAGCGCCGACGAACATGATCAATCAGACAATATTGATCAGACAATATTGATCGAGGCAGGCGAAAAATAATAATGAAAAAACAAAAGGAAGGCTAAATGCCTTCCCCGAGATATATTGCAAGGAACAGCGTCTTATGCGACGCGCTTGCCCAGGATGACCAGATCGCGCTCTACGCCGTCCAGGGTAGCGACCCGCGGCATGTTGGCCCAGCGCTCGAACCCGAAAGCGTCGAACAGTTTCAGGCTGGCTTGATTGTGGCCGAAAATGAAACCGAGCAAGGTATGCACGCCGATGGCCGGCGCATGTTCAATCGCCTTCCCCAGCAGATAGCGGCCGATACCCTTGCCGCGCGCATCTTCATGGATATAGATCGACAGCTCGGCAGTGCCGGCATAGGCCGGACGCCCATAGAAATCGGAATACGATAGCCAGCCCAGAATCGAGGCCGTGCCATCCGCGCCCTGCTGCTCCACCACCCACAGCGGGCGCCGATCGGCGTTATGCTGGTCGAACCAGGCTTGGCGCGATGCCACGCTGACCGGTTCGGTATCGGCAGTAACTTCGCGCGAAGCGACGGTGCTGTTGTAGATATCTACAATCGCCGGCAAATCCTGTTGGCCGGCTAATCTAAAGTTGTAATCCATAATTTGTAATTCGAATCAGTAATTCAAAGATGCATTGATGTCGGCATTGGCCGGCATCAATAAGTATGCGTTGGACGTGCCGATCCCAGCGCCGATCCCAGCACTTCTTCAATCCGCTTGCGCAGCCGCTGGCCGCTGTCGTCGTCCGGAAAATGCACGCCGACCCCTTGCGCCTTGTTATTGTTGGCGTTCTTAGGTGTAATCCACGCCACTTTGGCAGCAATCGGATACTTGGTGCCATCGTCCATCAGGCTCAAGATCAGATAGATTTCGTCGCCGAGGTGGTAGCTCTTGTTGGTTGGCACAAAGATGCCGCCGTTGATCAGGAACGGCATGTATGCGGCATACAAGGCGGATTTCTCCTTGATCACCAGCGACAAGACCGAAGGCCGGGCTAATTTGACCGGCTCGGCCGGGATTGTAGAGTTTTCTGCCATCGCTATCCTATAAGCAAAATTCAAGCAAACATTGCGGCGTAGTCCAACAGCATCTCTTCAATGAAGAGCCGCGCCGATAAAGGGTGTTCTGCAATTGCACGACGTTCATTGCTGCTTTTCAGCGCCCGCAACAGAGAACCGGTTTCAACTTTGGCGGCCAGGCTTGCGAGGGCTTTTTCGTAACGAGGATAATACCGGATTGTGCCGCATAATTTAAAGGAAAACAGGTCATATAGCCAACGCTGCTGCCAGCCGACCAGCTCGGCGACCGGGGTTTTCTGCAAATGCTCGGCACATTTCAACGCACCGTCTATGCCTGGCTTGGTCAAATGCAGCAAAAACTCATCGATCAGCTCGCGTCCCTCGCTTTGCGACTGCGCGTAAGCAGTCAGCGGCGCGCCGCCCTGCTCTGCCAGCCAGACGTCTGCATCCTTCACGTCTTGCTGGCGCAGCCAGGCCATGGCCTGCTCGCGCGACGGCAGCGGCATGGCGAATTTGCGACAACGCGACAAAATGGTCGGCAGCAAACGGTCGAGGCTATTTGAACTCAGCAGAAAGACGGTGTTTGGCGGCGGCTCTTCCAGTGTCTTCAACAAGGCATTCGAGGCGGCGGTATTCAGCGCTTCGGCCGGATAGAGTAATACCACGCGTTGGCCCTGGCGATGGGTGGAGATATTCATGAAGCCGGACAAGGCGCGGATCTGGTCGATCTTGATTTCCTTGGACGGCGCCTTGGCTGACTTGGCAGTTTTTTTGCCATCGCCGGCATCACCGCCTTCGTCGCTATCGCCCGCATCCTCGCCGTCTAGGATCTCCGGTCGCACACGCCGGTAATCGGGATGGTTGTATTGCATGAACCAGCCGCACGAACCGCATACGCCGCAGGCATGGCCGTCCGCCTGCGGTTGTTCGCACAGCAGCGATTGCGCGAACAGTTCGGCAAAAACGGTTTTGCCGATACCTTCAGCGCCGTGAAACAGAATCGCGTGCGGCAAGCGTGCGCGCATTTGCTGCAGCTGCTGCCAGACGCCGTCCTGCCACGGGAACAAGGAGTTGCTCATTGATTTACGCTTCGCTTATAGAACGTTATCGTCATCGGCATGGTGCTTACCCGGCGCACAGGCTGGAAACAATGTGCGCCAACGCTTGCCGGACTTCGGCAATCGTTTTAGTCGCATCGACAACCTGGAAACGCTCAGGAAATTGGGCGGCACGGCGCAGATATTCAGCGCGCGTGGCGGCGAAGAAATCCGCCTTTTCCTGCTCGAACTTATCCAGCGTGCGGGTCGCGTCCAGGCGTGTCCGCGCCACTTCCAGCGGCACGTCGAACAACAAGGTCAGGTCCGGCTGCAAGTGCGGATGCACCCATTGCTCCAACGCTTCCAGTTTAGCCAACGGCAATTTCCGGCCGCCGCCCTGGTAGGCGAAAGTGGCGTCGGTAAACCGATCTGAAATCACCCAGTCGCCGCGTGCCAGGGCCGGCTCTATCACTTGCGCCAGATGCTCGCGACGCGCGGCGAACATCAGCATCGCTTCCGTCTCCAGATGCATTTTTTGATGCAACAACACTTCTCGCAGCGTTTCTCCCAGCTCGGTGCCGCCCGGCTCGCGAGTGGTGACGACCTTCAAACCGTGCTTGCACAACAGATCCGCGACAAAACCGATATGAGTCGACTTGCCGGCGCCGTCTATGCCTTCAAATGTGATGAATTTTCCTGATGCCATTGCCTTGCCTGTTGAGTTGCTTATGCGGTTTTGAAGAAAACCAGCCAATACTGCGGGTTATTACTGCGGGTTAATACCGCGGGTTAATACCGCAATTATCGCGCATCGCCATCACTACCGTTGATATTGATTGACCGCCTGGTTATGCTCACCCAGATTATTCGAGAAATGGCTGCTGCCGTCGCCCCGTGCCACGAAATACAAGGCGTCGGTCTGCGCCGGATGCATGGCGGCGCTGATCGATTCCGCGCCTGGCAAGGCGATCGGCGTCGGCGGCAGGCCGGGCCGGGTATAGGTGTTGTAAGGTGTATCTGTTGTCAGGTCGCGCTTGCGAATGATGCCTTGATATTGGTCGCCCATGCCGTAAATCACGGTCGGATCAGTCTGCAGCAGCATGCCTATCTTGAGCCGGTTGATGAATACGCCGGCAATCGTGGTGCGGTCGGCGCGGCGGCCGGTTTCCTTTTCGACTATCGACGCCATCACCAAGGCCTCGTACGGCGTCTTGTAGGGCAGCGATGCATCGCGCCCATCCCAAGCCTGGTTGAGGCGTTTGATCAGTAAACTGTGGGCCTGCTTGTAGACCTGCAGGTCGCTCGAACCCTTTGCAAACAAATAGGTATCGGGGGAAAACAAGCCTTCCGGCATGCTGTAGTCGGGCGTGATTTTTGCCAGCAATTCGGCATCGGACAACGCTGCGGTATCGTGCTTCAGCGAGGTTTGCGCCGCTACTGCCTGCCGCATCTGGCGGAAAGTCCAGCCTTCGATGACTGTCAGCGATTCTTGCGCAAACTCGCCGCGCACCAGTTGCGTCAGCAAGCGCAACGGCGTGGCGCCGGGTTTCAACTCATAACTACCGGCTTTTAATTTACCGCCCTTATCGGTCACCCGTGCCAGCAATTCCAGCAACTCGGGATTGACGCCGACTCCGGCCTCGTCGATCTGCTGCACCGAACTTGCCAAAGTGCTACCTGGTTTGATCGTGAACGGCCGCACCGCACCGGCATCGAAAATTGGCTTCTGCGCCCAATAAGCCACGCCGCCAACGCCCAGCCCGCCCAACAAGATCACGCTCAACAATAGTTTTTTAAACAAGACCGGTTCGCTCCGAATGGTTTTCAGGCATCTCGCAAAAACGGCCGACTCCAACGCTTTTTTTGCGACATCACTATAATCAACCCAATATGATAATCGCTGTTTCGAGAATGCCTACAATTTATGAATAAAATAACAAATAACTGGCTGGATTTTGCCCAGCAACAAGCGTTGGAGACGCTGCCCGCAACGATCGATGCCGGCGCATCTTTTTTTGCACCATTGACCGATCTCGGCCTGATCGCGCTTACCGGAGAGGAAGCTGCCAGCTTCCTGCATACCCAGCTTACCAATGACGTCCAAAATCTTGCCGCCGGACAAGCCCGGCTGGCCGGTTATTGCTCGCCGAAAGGACGATTGCTGGCCACCTTCCTGATGTGGAAGAGCAACGACACTATCTTTTTGCAACTGCCGCGCGACTTGCAAGCCGCTATCCAGAAGCGCCTGCAAATGTTTGTCATGCGCGCCAAAGCCAAGCTGGCGGATGTGACGGATACGCACATCGTGATAGGCCTGGCAGGCAATGTAGCTGGCGCGGCGCTGACCCCCTGGTTTCCAACGCTGCCAAACGCACCCTATGCCAAGATCGACAACGACTACGGCACCTTGATCCGTGTCGCCGACGCCAATTCCGCGCCACGCTATCAATGGATCACCAGCGCCGGGCATGCAATCACCGCCTGGCCGCAACTGAGCGATAGCTTGCAGCCGGTTGCTGCATCAGCCTGGCGCTTGCGCGAAATCCAGGCCGGCATTCCGCAAATTACCCTGCCGACACAAGAACAGTTTGTGCCGCAGATGATTAATTTTGAAGTGATTGGCGGCGTTAATTTCAAAAAAGGCTGTTATCCGGGGCAGGAAATTGTCGCGCGTAGCCAATATCTTGGCAAACTCAAGCGCCGCGCCGTCCTGGCCAGCGTCGCAGCGACCGGCATTACCGCCGGCACTGAAGTATTTTCCAGTGCCGATCCGGACCAGCCATGCGGCATGATCGTCAATGCCGAGGCCGATAGCGCCGGTGCCAGCAGCTGCCTGCTGGAGATCAAGCTGGCTGCATTGGAGAACGGTACGGTACACGTAGGATCGGTGAGTGGCGCGCAATTGCATTTCCAGGCGCTGCCCTATTCAATCGTAGATGTAACGGATGCGGAACTGTCAGCGTGAGCCCGCGATGAGTACCGATCTTTATATCTATTACCGCGTAGCCGCCGCCAACGCCCAGCAATTCGACACTGCTGCGGCGGCAATGCAGGCCGGGCTTTCATTGCAATACCAGGTCGCCAGCGCCCTCAAGCGCAGCCCCGAAATTAAAGATGAACATCACACCTGGATGGAGGTGTATTCTTCGGTGCCGCCGGATTTCATCGACATTATCGAACAGGCGGTTACCCAGCATGGCCTCGCAGCCCTTATCGATGGCCCTCGTCATACTGAATTTTTTGTGAATATTTCATCATGTGCTTGATTGTTTTTGCGTGGCAAGTGATTCCTGGCTCCCCCTTGATAGCCGCCGCCAACCGCGATGAATTCTATGCGCGCCCGACCGCACCCGCCAACTGGTGGGAAGACCGGCCCGATATCTACGCCGGCCGCGATCTGCAAGACGGCGGCACCTGGATCGGCATCACCCGCGGCGGCCGCTTTGCCGCGATCACCAATGTGCGAGCGCCGGCTGAACGGCGTACTGACGCACCTACCCGCGGTACGCTGGTGTCGGATTTTCTGGGCAGTAAAAAAACGGCTGCAGAGTATATCGCCGACATTAGCGGCGACGCCGCAAAATACAATGGCTTCAATCTGCTGGTCGGCGATGGCAAGGAATTGATCTGGTATTCCAACAAGCATGAGGAAGACGCCCGCAACGGCCAGCCGCTGCCACCTGGCATCTACGGTTTGTCAAACGCATCGCTAGACGGTTGCTGGCCGAAAGTGGTACGCACCAAAGCGCAATTTGCCAGCCTGCTGTGCCAGGGTGCGCCTGACGCCTGCTTCTTTGACATGCTGAGCGACACCACCCGCGCCGGCGACTGCCGGCTGCCCTCCACCGGAATCGACATCGAACTGGAACGCGTGCTGTCGGCCGTATTTATCGAATCGCCCGATTACGGCACGCGCGCCTCGACGCTGGTGAGAATCAGGGCCAACGGCAGCGCCATGCTGCATGAAAGAGTGGCGACGCCATCCGATTCACCGTCTCGCATACATACCCACGCTAAATCGCCATCAGAATCCCGCTGTACGCGCTGACATAGCGCGCACGGGCACCGCCGCACTCAGTTGTCACATTCAGGGAGCAGATCATGTTGCTGTCATCCGATCCGAATTCGTCGCAAGCGACGCTTGCGCCATCTGATGTTGTGCAGCAGCTGTGGCGCACCCTTGGCCAGCCGGATGCTGCTTTGTCGCAGCTGTCGCTGAGCGGCAGCGAGCCGATATTGCCGTCATCGTTCGCAGTCGGCACTGCTGCCCAGGCCAGCATTGCCGTAGCGGCCTTGTCAGCTGCGCAGCTGTGGCAATTGCGCAGCCAGCAACAGCAACAGGTAAGCGTCGACATGCGCCATGCCGCGGCCGAGTTCCGCAGCGAACGCTACTTCCGGATCAATGACGCCCGCAGCGATGAGATCTGGGACAAAATCGCCGGCACCTATTGCTGCGGCGACGGTAAATGGGTACGCCTGCACACCAACTTTCCGCATCATCGAGATGGTGTGCTCAGGCTGTTGCAATGCGAACATACGGTTGAGAGCGTGCGGCAAGCGCTGCAAAGCTGGACTGCCGAGGGTTTCGAGGACGCTGCGGCCAGCACCGGCCTGGTAGTCACCGCCATGCGCTCGTTCGAGGAGTGGGATCGCCACCCGCAAGGACTGGCGGTGCAAACACTGCCGCTGCTCACCATAGAAAGAATCGGCGATGCACCGCCGCGCGAACTACGCCCTCCGGTAGCGCAACGGCCGCTGGACGGCGTGCGGGTGCTCGACCTGACCCGCATCATCGCCGGACCGGTCTGCGGCCGTACGCTGGCAGCGCATGGTGCAGATGTCTTGCTGGTGACCGCACCGCAACTGCCGGCCATCGGCCCGTTGGTAATTGACACCGGCCGCGGCAAACGCTCATGCCAGCTCGACTTGCGGCAGCCGGACGATCATCGGACGCTCAGCCATTTGCTGCATGACGCTGACATTTTCGTGCAAGGCTACCGCCCGGGCGGACTCGATGCACTAGGCTTCGGCCCCGAGGCGGCGGCAAAAAAACATCCCGGCATCGTTTATGTTTCGCTATCGGCGTATAGCCATGTCGGACCGTGGGCCGAGCGCCGCGGTTTCGATTCACTGGTGCAAACCGCTAGCGGCTTCAACCATGCCGAAGCACAGGCAGCGCACAGCGACCAACCGAAACCGCTGCCGATGCAGGTGCTGGACCACGCCGCCGGATACCTGATGGCGGCTGGCGCCATGACGGCATTGGCGCGCCGGGTCACCGAAGGCGGCAGCTGGCATGTGCAGGTATCGCTGGCGCAAACCGGTCACTGGCTACGTCAGCTGGGGCGGGTCGAGAACGGCCTGGCGACTGCCGATATAAGCTTTGAACAGATTCAGGATCTGCTGGAACAGAGTGCATCGGGCTTTGGCCGGCTAACTGCAGTCGGTCATGCCGGGAAATTATCACTGACACCGGCACACTGGAGCCAGCCATCGGTGCCATTGGGAACCGATGCGCCTAGCTGGTAGCAAGCTTATAAACCGAGCCTTGCGCTAATCAGGCAAACACGTGGCGCATGCAAATATGCGGGATCCCGGCTTCGTAATATTCCTCGCCATCGCGGCTGAAGCCATGGCGTCCGTAAAACGCTTCAGCATGGATCTGGGCGTTCAGCACCACTTCAGCGTCGCCGCGTTGCCGCGCTTGTGCCATCAAGGCTTCCAGGATGGCGGCGCCTATGCCTTGGCCACGCCCGGCTAAACGCACCGCCATGCGGCCTATGTGGCCATCAGGCAGCAGGCGGCCGGTGCCGATCGCCTGGCCGGATTCGTTATAGGCGACTGCATGTATGCAGTGCTCGTCCATGTCGTCCCATTCCAGCTCTACCGGAATTTTCTGTTCAATGACGAATACATCGAAACGTACTGCGCGGGCGTCGGCTTTCTGGGCTGTCCAGTTATCGACTGTCAGGTGAAATTTCACGGCTGCTGTCCTATTCAATTTTTCTATTTATGTTTTCTGTTTGACATCAACCCGGCTTGATCTTCAGCGCCGCACGATGATGCTTGAGATATTTGAAGGTCCCCATCGCCTTCGCCACCAGATGCTCGCCGTGCCATAACTCGGCATCGCAAAAGCACATGGTGGTGGAGCGATGGAACGCGCGGCCTTTGGCCACGATGCGGGCGCCGGTTTGTCCGGCAGGTTGCAGAAAACTGGTTTTCATTTCAACCGTGACTGCCGCCTCGGCTTGCGGATACAGCGAACGACCGGCCAAAGCCATGACCACATCCAGCATAGTCATCGAAACCCCGCCGTGAGTGACTTGCCAGCTATTCATGTGGTGCGGCTGCAAAGTCAACGCCAGTTCGGCCGCGCCATCGCCCATTTCGACGAATTCAACCCCGAGATAGGTCAGGAATGGATTATCGATAGGGAAAATATGTGAAGGAAACATGGTCACCGATCAGCTCAGGTAATCCATGCATTGGCGCGCTTCCCGCACCGCTCCGAAAAATGGCTTGATCGCCACATGGGTCGGATGGATCTGGTAGGCATCCAGTGCCGCCTGGGAGGTGAACTCGGAATTGAGCACCACGTCGTAGGTTGCTTCCAGCCCTGGCTGGGCAATCGCCACTTCGAATTTGAGCATGCCCGGTACTATGCCGGCGCAGCCGTCCAACATGGCTTTCATCTGCAAAGCGTTGCTGGCCTTGTCGGCGCCTTCGGCATGTTCTTTCAATTTCCAGAATACAATGTGCTTAAGGGTAAATTCAGGGGTCGCACTCATAAGATTCTCTGTTCAGTGTTGGGTAGATAGCGCATTTAGCGTCTGCCGCCATTTTACCGGTCAGGCGCCTCAGGTGTATGCTCATACCGTAAATCCTGACAAAATCAGTCATCTCATCACAGGGAAAGGCAGAGGAATCATGGCTACGAATACCGTTCGCTTTCATCGCGTGCTCCGGGCACCTCCGGAGAGAATCTATCGAGCGTTTCTTGATGCCGACGCAATGGTTAAATGGCTTCCGCCAAATGGTTTCACAGGCAAGGTCCACCATCTTGATGCGAAAGTGGGCGGCACCTATAAAATGTCGTTTGCGAACTTCGCCACGAAAAATAGCCATTCCTTTGGCGGCGAGTATCTCGAGCTGATACCGAACGAACGAATTCGGCATACGGACACATTCGACGACCCTAATTTGCCGGGGAAGATGCAGACGACCGTTTCCTTACAAAAAGTCTCCTGCGGCACTGAAGTAAACATTGTGCAAGAAGGCATACCGGAAGCCATTCCCCCCGAGGCATGTTATCTCGGATGGCAGGAATCGCTCACTCTTCTTGCGCAATTGGTTGAGGCCGAGATTCCCGGGTAATAAGTTGTCGGTACGACGATCTCCGATTCCGATTGCGGATTCAACCGTGCCGAGCCGCTTCAATTGCAGCGATGTCGATCTTTCTCATCGTCATCATGGCTTCGAACGCACGCTTGGCCGCAGCACGATCAGGATCGGCGATCGCGGCCGTCAGGGCGCGTGGCGTGATCTGCCATGACAATCCCCATTTGTCCTTGCACCAGCCGCACGCGCTTTCCTGGCCGCCGTTTCCGACAATCGCCTTCCACAAGCGGTCGGTTTCGGCCTGGTTGTCGGTCGCGACCTGGAACGAGAAAGCCTCGTTGGGCTTGAACGCCGGACCACCGTTCAGGCCGAGACAAGGAATGCCCATCACAGTGAACTCAACCGTCAGGACCGCGCCCTCCTTCCCCGCCGGATAGTCGCCAGGCGCGCGATGGACTGCCCCCACCGCGCTGTCCGGGAACGTCTCGGCGTAGAACGTCGCGGCGTCCAGTGCGGCGCCGTCGAACCAAAGACAAATCGTGTTTTTGCTGACCATGTTGGTTCTCCTGAACTGGAACAGATGAAGGGACCCCACTCACCCATCAACATTTGGGCTGAGTTGCCAGGCCACACGTTTCTTCGATTTAATTTCGTGAAAATAGTGCCGGGAAAATTCCTGTCCCCTTTGATTAATCTTGCGGCGCAACTTAATCATAAGATTTTCTATATTGCGACCAAAATTATTCTCGCGTGCGAACACTTCGCCAAAAGCGGATATTGTCGTTTTACAAAATTGCCAGCTGACCTGCCAAGGTTGCTCTTTGTGAAAAACAGCTATTGCGCAGAGAGTCTCGGCTTACGTTCCACCTCTGAAAAAGAGGCCTCCAGAATTCGGCGCTGTCGCTTGAATGAAAAGGTCATCACCCCAGAAATATTAATTGGTCAAACATTCGCGAAATTACATTTTTCTATTCCTGTCCTTGTCGCAACCATCATGCCCACCCGCTCCGTATTGGCCGCGCTACGTGCTTGAGGGTGGCGTGGTACTAAAAAAGTAGGCGGAAAATTAAATGCTTGCGGTACACGTTGAGCATCCGGCCGCCAGATCAGGATTTGGGAGGCGCCTCAACTCCAGAATATGCTTGGGAATTTGAGAAAAAGGGGCATGAGGTGAATGTGCGCGTCGAAGGCCAACTTGTCTTCAACACAAGCACTCAGATTGTCACAGCAGCGCTGGCCGGATTCGGGTTGGCCTATGTTCCCGAAGCTGTGAAGTAACGAAATCAGCTGCTTTGAATTTTCACAAAAAAACTAAACTTGTAGATATCAATACGAATGTGTAGGATTACCTACATGAACACATATCTCTTACTCATTACCAGCCTTCCAACAGAGAACGCAACGGCCCGCATGCGTGCCTGGAGAGCACTTAAGGCGAGCGGCGCGGCCGTCTTGCGCGACGGCGTTTATTTGATGCCGGAGCGCGAAACCTGCCGTAACATGCTTGAGACAGTCGCTGCTGATGTACTGTCTGGCGGCGGCACCGCCTTTGTCTTGCGCGTTGAAGAGCCCGATGGCGCTAATTTTGTTGGACTATTCGACCGCAGCGAGGACTACGCGGCATTGTTGGCAGACACCGCCAAGGCACAGGAAACACTCACCGCCGACACCGTACTGGAAACGCTCAAGCAGATTCGCAAGCTGCGTAAATCCTTTGCTGGCCTTGCCGATATCGACTTCTTCCCCGGTGAAGCGCAACGACAAACCGACGCAACCCTCCAGGAGCTGGAGCTGACAGCAGCCCGCGTGCTGGCGCCGGATGAACCTCATCCAGTCCATGGAACCATCTCCCTTCTGTCATTGCAACAATACCAGGGACGCACTTGGGCAACGCGGCGCCGTCCCTGGGTGGATCGGCTGGCCTGTGCCTGGCTGATCCGTCGCTTCATTGATCCAAAAGCGCGGCTGTTGTGGCTGGCATCTCCGAGCGACTGTCCCGCCGATGCCTTGGGTTTTGACTTCGACGGCGCGACCTTCAGCCATGTAGGAAGCCGTGTCAGTTTCGAGGTGCTGCTGGCGAGTTTCGGCCTTGAGCAAGCAGCGCTCAAGCGTCTTGGCGCGCTAGTGCATTACCTTGATGTTGGCGGTGTGCAGCCGCCGGAGTCGGCAGGAATAGAAAGCGTCCTCGCGGGGCTGCGCAAAGCCATCTCCGATGACGACCAACTTCTGGCGACAGCCAGCAATGTGTTCGATGGGCTGCTGACTGCCTTTCAACAAGAAGCCACGCCGCAACAGGAATCGTAATCATGGATCAAACGAGTAAACCGACTTACACCTTGTGGCAGTTGATCCTGTACTTTCTGCGCCTGGGCACGTTTGGCTTTGGCGGGCCGGTTGCACTGGTTGGCTATATGCATCGGGACCTGGTCGAGCGTCGCGGCTGGATCAGCGAGTCGGACTACAAAGAGGGATTAGCGCTGGCGCAGATCGCGCCCGGTCCGCTGGCCGCGCAACTCGGAATTTATATGGGATTCGTACATTTCCGGTTGCTCGGCGCGACAGTGGCAGGACTTGCCTTCGTGTTGCCATCGTTCCTGATGGTGGTTGCGTTAGGATGGGCCTATGTGGCGTTCGGCGGGCTAACCTGGATGCAATCCGTTTTCTATGGCGTGGGTGCTTCCGTGATCGGCATCATGGCAATAAGCGCACATAAGCTTGCCAGCAAGAACCTGGGGCGCGACAAGCTGTTGTGGGGTATCTTTTTATTGCTGGCGGCCGTGACCATCATCACGCAGTCTGAAATTTCCTTGCTGTTCATTGGCGCGGGCGTCCTGGTTTGGTTGATTCGCTGCAAACCTAGATTCGGTACATCGAGCCTAGCTGTGCTGTTGCCGACGCAGTTGCCGAATATCGCCCTCGCGTCGGCGACGGATGCCAACACCCTGATTCAGATTGCACTCTTTTTCACCAAAGCCGGCGCCTTCGTGTTTGGCTCGGGCCTGGCCATCGTGCCATTTCTCTATGGTGGCATTGTGACTGAACATCACTGGCTTACCGAAAAGCAGTTTGTCGACGCCGTGGCCGTCGCCATGATTACGCCCGGACCGGTGGTGATCACTACCGGCTTCATCGGCTACTTGATTAGTGGTCTGCCAGGCGCCGTTCTGGCCGCCGTAGGAACATTTGTGCCCTGCTACCTGGCGACTGTCATCGCTGCACCGTACTTCAAGAGATACGGCAAGCTGCCCGCACTGATTGCCTTCGTCGATGGCATCACAGCGGCCGCCATTGGCGCGATTGCTGGTTCGGTGGTGGTGATTGCACAGAGGTCAATTATCGACATTCCCACCGCACTGTTGGCGCTGGCAACTGCCGCGCTGCTATGGAAATTCAAGAAACTGCCTGAACCAATCATCGTGATTGGCGCGGCACTGATCGGGATCGCGGTGTACCCATTGCTACATCACTGACCTGACACCACCAGGAGCTATTCAAAAACATACAGTGGGACATGGTGGCGAGCCGGATTGCTGCAGTGTCAAAAGCGTAGGCGTGACATTTGAAATAGAGGAGAAGCATCATGAAATGGATTACCCGCGAGCGCCCAAAGATCGACCGCATCGCTTGTCCGTGGCTGGTGGCTCGCTTTATCGATCAGCAACCCGAATTCCTCTATGTTCCTCCTGGTGACGTGCTGCGCGTTGCCAATGAAATCGGCGCGATTCCCTACGACATACCAGGTGTGGAATTGACCCATGACGGAGAATTGTGCAGTTTCGATGCCTTCCTCAAGAAATACGAACTTGACGATCCTGCGTTGAGCCAGCTCGCGCTTATTGTGCGCGGCGCCGACACCTCGCGGCTAGATCTGACGCCGCAATCTGCCGGGTTATACGCCTTGTCGCTGGGGCTGTCGCAAAATTTCGATGATGACCATGAGATGCTAAAACAGGGCATGGTGATGTATGACGCTCTCTACGCGTGGTGCAAGCGATGCCAAAATGAGACACATAATTGGCCGCCGAAAATGTGACACATTGTATTTCTTTAAATTAAATGTGCCGCAAGGCTCATGGCGCGGCGTTCCCAGCGAACGCTGTGGTTCCAACTGCGTAGAGGCTGCCCCGATCAATCTATCCCGCATATGCATCTATTCGCTCAGCAATTTATAAGCAATAGCCCACATCGTGATGCCGACAACAACCTCCAGTACCCGCCACGACATCGGCTTGGCGAAAATCGGCCGGAGCCACGCAGCGGCATAACCCAGCGAAAAAAAGAAGACGAACGACGACAGCATTGCACCGGCGGCGAACAGGCCTCTTTCGCCGGGAAACTGGGTTGAAACGGAACCGATCAGCAGCACGGTATCGAGATAGACATGCGGATTAAGCCAGGTGAGCGCGGCACAAGTCAGCAGCGTTGGCAGCAAAGCCGCTTTTATGTCATCGGCCTGCCGCAGCACGTCTGACGAACGCCAGGCGGTGATGAAGCTTTTCGCGCCGTACACGATCAGGAAGGCAGCGCCGCCATAGCGCATGACAGGCATCAGCCACGGCGCGCGGTCGATGATGATGCCCAGGCCCATTACGCCGAACAATATCAGGATGGCGTCAGAAGCCGCGCAAGTCAGGCAAACCAGGAAAACATGCTCGCGCTTAAGCCCTTGTTTGAGAACAAAGGCATTTTGTGCACCGATGGCGAGAATGAGTGAAAGACCGAGGGAAAAACCAGAGATTGCAGCGTTCATAAAGACTTTATGAAATTGTAATCATATCGCTTCCGGGTCGCCTAGTGCAAACCCGTGGCCGGCAAGTCTTCATCGCTTTCGCCCCACGACTGGCCGTCGATGCGCCTGCTGGATACAAACCGGGCCAAGGCTGGATCGGTGATGAAGCTGGCGGCGGAACTGGCGGCCAGTATCGCTTGCGGCGATTGCGGCTTGGCCACCACGTAACCCTGCACGTAATCGACGCCCAGCTTTGCCAGTGCTTCGATCATCGCGCAATCCTCCACCCACTCGGCGATGCTTTTCATGCCGAGGTTGCGCGCCAGTTCGACAATGGCTTCGACAATCGCCTCATTGGCCGGGTGCGTATTCATGCTTTGAATGAAAGCACCGTCAATTTTCAAGGCATCTGCGGACAAGCTCTTGAGGTAAGTGAACGAGGTATAGCCGGCACCGAAATCGTCCAATGCGATTTTTGCGCCCAGCGCCTGCAAACGTTGAATGATGCGGCTGGTATGCTCCAGATCGTGCAGCGCGACGCTTTCGGTGATTTCGATGCATAGCATGGGCACCACTTGCGGATGTTTACCCAGTATTACAAAAAGATCCTGGATGAATCTTTCATCGTTCAGCGAAGCGCCGCTCAAATTCACGCAGACAAATTTTGTCAGCGGCAACTGCGACTGGTGCTGTGCCAGCCACTCCAGCACCGTGCTCATGACCCAGCGGTCAATCACCGCAATGTTGCCGTTTTCTTCTGCAGCCGCAACCACCTTGGTTGCCGGCACCACCTTGTTGTCGGCATCGCGCAGCCGCAGCAGTACTTCGAAATTGAGCGAAGCTTCGGGTTCGCGCAACGACATGATCGGCTGCATTTCGACAAACAAACCTGCCGGCAGGAATTCTCCGCCCAGGCGCTCTATCAAACTGAGCTCTTCCAGCCGCTCGCGGAATACCGGCGCATTTTTTTGATACACCACAATATGCTCATCGTGCGCTTTCTTGGCTTCCCGGCAGGCGCGATCGGCGGCTGAGATGGCATCCTGGACGCGCATGCCTGCATCGACTTCAATCAGCCCTATCGAGCCTTTTACCTGGAATGCGCGGGCGCCGATGTGGTACGACTGGTAGCTGATTTTTTGAACAATGGCGCGACAGATATCAGTCGCAGCACCAATATCTCTATCCCGGAACAGGATGATGAACTCGTCGCCGCCGATGCGGCCTATGTAACTGTCGCCCGTCAGCAATTCCTGCACCCGCTGGCACAACTGCTTCAGGACCTCATCGCCGGATTGATGGCCAAACAGATCATTGATCAGCTTGAAGCGATCCAGATCGAGATAGGCTAACGCCAGCGGCCGGTCATCGGCCTGACGTTCGATCGCTTGTTCCAGCATGATTTCAATGCCGCGGCGGTTAAGGACAGCGGTCAACGGGTCATGCTCGGCAAAGAACCGCAAGCGCTGCACAGTCTGGGACCGATCCGTAATGTCTTGCAAGGATCCCTCGATGCGGCCATTGGCGAAGGTGGCGGTAACCAGGTAAAAACTGGCCTCGCCATCTGCATTGGCGATGCCGCGCAGTTCTGCCTCATTGCTGCCGCCTGCGGAAACGATATGCAGCAATTTCTCGCGCCCGCCGGGTTCGAAATAATCATCCCACTTCCCCATCGGCTGACCGCTGACATCATGCCTCAGGATCTTTTCCAGGGCCGGATTGGTGCGCACAAAACTCCCGTCCGCAGCCAACGTAAACAAGCCGATTGGCGTTACCTCGTAGGTAGTTCGCAGTTCGGCCTGCGCCAAAGCGAGCTCGCGTTTTCCGGCTCGCATTTGTTCTGCAAAGGCGAACGACGCCATCAAGCTCGACAACAATGCCACGATCACGTTGTTGGGCACTTCGTCCAGAGTCTTGATACCGAACGCGGCGGCGATCACTTCATCGACGCGCGTAAACAACACCATGAACATGGATGCGCAATACCACAGCACCGCTCGGGTGCGCGCCTTCCAGACGATGCGCGCCAGCAGGAACACCAATATGACGATACCGGCTATCGTCCAGCCCCACAAAACCGGAAGAAAGCGTTGATACGGCAGAACCACGGCGGCGGCCAGCAGGCTCAGTCCCAGCCAGCGCAAAACATTTTGCAAGAAAACATAGCCGACCTGCTTCAACTCAGCCTGGAACAATCGTCCGAACAAAGTGAACGTGACAACGTAGTAGGTTGCGAATGTGATTTTGCGGACCCAGGGCAGCCATTGATTCGGAATGGTCCATATCAGCCAATGTGCGTCCCATCCCATGGCATTTGCGCCAAGGCGCAGATTTCCCAGCAGCCAGATGGCAAACAATACATACATCCACTCGCGATTGATAAATGCCGCCACCAGCACAAACAAGGTCAATGTCAGCAGTCCGCCTTCCATCAAGCCAATGCCGCGGAAAAATTCTTTTTGCGACTGTTCGAAATCGGTATGTGTCCACAGGCGCACTGAAATCCGCGCGGGACCGGAAAAGACGCTCTTGCACAGCAAGTTAAGCGGTAGCGCGCCGGGAGCGAACGACAAGATGAACCCGGTCTTTTCAGCTTTGATCTGGCCTTCCACCCCGTCACGGCTGGCCGTTCCGAGTAAACGCTGGCTGGCGCCGTCCCAACAGCTCAACTGTTGCGCATGACGCGAAGGCAGCTCGACCACGGTCTGCCCGGAATCTGTGGCTGCCGGCACCAAAAACGAAAACCAGAACGGCGTCTCCAGCAATTGCGTATTGCTACCGGTTTGCAACGGCGTAGCCGCCAACTCCTGCAATGCCTGCACGGGTAGCAAGCGCTGTTCGGGATCGCTCAATACATGGAACGGCGAAGGACTCGGATCGCTATGCCCGAAATGGCTGTCGAGCGTAGCGAACGCGATGATCGTGAATACGGCAACCAGCACCGGCACCAATACAACCGAGAAATAAAACCCCATCCAGTCTTGGGGCTTCATGTTCCTGTTAAATTTTTTCGGCGTATCGGCATGAAAAAGCCACATAAACTTCATATCCGTAGAGTGAGAGGGTTCTACTGTACTGCAAAAAAAAGACACATTATTTCTTTTTACTACAAACAATAACACCCTCTCATTGGTACGTTTTAGCAATACCTAGTTAAATGGCTGACTCGCGGGCTTACTTGCGGACTTACTTGCGGGCTTGCGGGTGTCCAATTGCCCCGCCGGCCTATCGTAGTTTACCTGATTGAATTGATCTGCCAGCATATGGGGTGGCGATTCCAACATCAAATCCGGATGGTGCATCTCGAATATCAGCCCAAACAGCGGATGACCGGCAGCAGCCCAGCGCTGACGGGCTGTTGCAACGTCGAATGCCATCACGCGATGAGGCAGATTACCGACATGTTGCATCGGGATGAATTGCCGCCCCTGAAAAACGTCCTGGAACAGCAAGGCGTCATATTGCCGGTCCAAAGGGAAACGTGCAGTGATCACCATCCAGTCAATGCCATTTTCGACACAGTATTCAAAATAGGCTTTAAACAGCATGGTCTTGACGACCTTGCCAATTTGATTCGAGGTGACGCCTAACCGTGTCGCCTCCGCCAGGCTGCGACCCTGCAACCAATCCGGTAAAGTGACCGACTGCTCCAGTCCCAAGGCTTTGAAACGATTGGTTTGAATACGCATCGTGCCTAACGATGAACCGTCGAGCTTGGACTCGGCCAGCAGCACAATCGTATCCGGCGCAAGATCCGCCGCCTCGAAGTGCAGCAGGTTCTGTGCAAGCTCGGGCAGATGACGGCTATATGCCGCATGACGAATTCCCACGGCCTTCTGCAAAGCCTGCTGGTCGCTCACTATCTTGATGGTGAATGGCAGGCGCTCTTCCGGTAGCGCTGCGGTAGTAACGCCTCCAGGAAAAGACGATGAAATGAAGCTGTCCTCGCTGTGATAGGAGAACGTGTTTGCTATCTGGTCTTGTTTCATTTTGAGTGCTCCGAAGTGAAAACATGGTTAGCCGCTTTATGCATCAATTGCATCGCGGTATTGCCAGATTCTCACGTTCGGAACACTGTAGAAAACTAAACCCTGTTTACAGTCCCGCCTTTGCTACAAATAATTGCCTAAAAACAATTTATTTGACCAAAT
The DNA here is from genome assembly GCF_900113705.1 of Collimonas sp. OK307. Taxonomy (GTDB): domain Bacteria; phylum Pseudomonadota; class Gammaproteobacteria; order Burkholderiales; family Burkholderiaceae_D; genus Collimonas. The sequence continues at coordinate 63,799 of NZ_FOQI01000014.1, forward strand.
ATTTTCCTTGAGGAAATAAATGGCATGCATCAATGCTGCCCGCCTCCCAAATAGGCTGCTTTGACTGCCGGGTCGCTCTTCAACTTTTCTGCCGGGCCATGCACTGAAATCCGCCCGTTTTCCAACACATAACCGTAATCGGCGACATTCAATGCGGCGGCCGCAAATTGCTCAACCAGCAGCATGGTCACGCCCTCCTCCTTGAGGCGGGAGATGATGCGGAACACTTCTTCCACCAGGATCGGCGCCAGTCCCATCGATGGCTCGTCCAGCAAAATTACTTCCGGATTGAGCATGACGGCGCGCGCCATTGCCAGCATCTGCTGTTCGCCGCCCGACAAGGTGCCGGCCAGCTGGCTTTGACGCTCTTTCAGGCGCGGAAACAGCTCTAGCGCCCGTTCCAGATCGAGCTTGATGTCGCCGCGCGGACGCAGGCGGGTAAACCGCGGGAAGGCGCCGAGCAGCAGATTATCGACCACGCTCATGGTGGCAAACACACGCCGCCCCTCAGGTGAATGCGCCAGTCCGGCACGGGCGATTTTATGAGAAGCCAGGCCGGTAACGTCGACGCCGGCCAAAGTAACGCTGCCGGATTTGGCCTTGATCATGCCGGAGATGGCGCGCATGGTGGTGGTCTTGCCGGCGCCGTTGGAGCCGATCAACGTTACCACTTTACCTTTTGGCACCTCCAGCGAAATGCCGTGCAGTACTTCAACCTTGCCATACGCGGCATGCAAATTCGAAATCGAGAGCATCTTATGACCCCGCTGCGTTGGATGTGGATGGCGCGCCATGGGCGGTATCGTCTTCATCGGCAGCTTCGCCGGCAGTGCCACCGAGATAGGCCTCGATCACCTTAGGATCGCTTTGCACCGCAGCCGGTTTGCCTTCAGCGATTTTCTGACCGAAATCGAGCACCGTCACCGTATCGGAAATCGACATGACTACATCCATATGATGTTCAATCAGGATGATCGTAATGTCATGCTGCCGGATCTTCTGGATGATCGCGATCAGCTCCTTGATATCTGGCGCGGTCAAGCCTGCGGCAGGTTCGTCCAGCAGCAGCAATTCCGGATTCAAGCCAAGTGCGCGGCCGATTTCCAGCAAGCGTTGTTTGCCATAGGGCAGATTGCGCGCCTCTTCAGCGGCCAGCCCGCTCAGTCCGACGAATTGCAAGATGCTGGCGGCGCGTTCTCGTGCCGCCTGTTCTTCACGCCGATAACGTGGCGTATGGAAGATCACATCCAATATATTGCTGCGGAAAGTGTGGTGCAGGCCGACCAGCACGTTTTCAGTGGCCGTCATTTCACCGAACAACTGCACATTCTGGAAAGTGCGGGCGACGCCGCCAAGCGCAATTGCCGACGGTGTCGAACCGGAAATCGTCTTGCCGTTGAACACGACCTTGCCGGCGGTCGGTTTGTAGATGCCGGTAAGCACATTCATCATGGTGCTCTTGCCCGAGCCGTTCGGTCCGATCAAGCCATGCACGCTGCCTTTGACGACATCCAGGTTGACCTCGTTAAGCGCCTTCAGGCCGCCGAACTGCATCAGTATTTTCTGGCCGCTCAACAAGGTAGTGCCAACTGCAACGCTGCCGGCGGCTGGCGCCCATGCTTGCCCGCCAGCTGCAACCACGCTTGACTGCTTGCCGCCAGCAACCGCCTTATGACCCAACAGGTTGCGCGCGAAGCCGACAATCCCGTCCTGCAGGTAATACACCACGAACAACGTCATCAACCCGAATACTGTCAGGCGCCAGTCGGTAATATTTTCCAGCCGATAGGAAAAAATCGCCATGCCGATAGTCGCCACCAGCGGCACCGCCACTTCGCGCAAGGTTTTGCGTTTCTTCCATAACAGGAAGGTGCTTGCCAGCACGCCGATTACTGCCGCGACGGTAGCTATCTGACGGAATAATTCAATGTCTGCCAGCAAGCTCGGCAACATGACTACGATCAAGGCGCCGATCAACGACCCGGTGCGGCTCTTGCGGCCACCCATGATGACCGCCAGCAGGAACAGGATCGTTAATTCGAAGTTATAGGTATTCGGCGAAATATATGCTTCCGAATAGGCGTAGAGACAGCCCGCCAACCCGGCCAGCGCAGCGCTGATCACAAACGCAATCACCTTGTAGCGATACACCGAGACCCCCATGCAGTCGGAGGCGATCGGGCTATCGCGCAACGCCTGGAAGGCGCGTCCCAGATGCGATTTGACGATCCGGTGCACCACAATCAGCGACAACACCATCAAGGCGGCGACCAGGTAGAAATATTCCACTTCATCGAGCCGATGGCCAAAGAAATCCGGCTTGTTCAGCTTGATCCCCATCGGACCTTCCGTCAGGAAGCTCATTTCATTGATCAGGATCTGGATGATGGTGCCGAACGCCAGCGTCACCATGGCCAGGTAAGGACCGGTCACCCGCAATGCAGGCAAGGCAAGGACGGCGCCGAATATGGCGGTAACCGCCAGGCTGGCGGGCGCGGCGATCAGAAATGGCCAGCCGAGCTTGAACACCAGCACACCGGTAGTGTAGGAACCAATGCCGAACAAACCCGCGTGCCCGAGCGAGACCTGGCCGGTATAGCCGACCACGATATCCAGGCCGAACAGCAGGATGGCGTAAATCAGGATGGTCTCGGCCAGGTGGATGTAATACGGATTCGGAATAACCTGCGGAAAGGCCACCAGCAACAGGATGCCGGCTACCGCCAGTGCAAATAGTTTTTTATTCATATTTACACCTTCTTGATCGCTGTTTTACCGAACAAGCCTGCCGGTTTGATGGCCAGCACCAGCAGCAACAGCACCAGGCCCGGCACTTCCTTGTATCCGGTCGAGATATAAAACCCGGTCAGCGTCTCCGCAATGCCCAGGATCAGCCCGCCGACGATCGCTCCCATGCCCGAAGTCAGGCCGCCGATAATCGCTACCGCAAAGGCTTTCAAACCCAGCGCAGTACCCATGGTGGCGCCGGTCAGTGTCAGCGGCGCTACCAGCACGCCGGCAAAGGCGGCCGTCGCCGATGACAAAGCGTAGGAAAACGTAATCACCATGCTGGTGTTGATACCCATCAGGCCGGCGGCATCGCGATCGTTAGAAGTCGCTACCACGGCTTTGCCGTAAATCGACTTGCGATTGAACAGTTCGACTGCCAGCATCATCGCCAGCGCGCCCACGACCACAACAATCTGCATCAGCTGGACATTGGCGCCGAACACCTGGAACGGCGTGGAAGACAACGGCGAAGGGAATGTCAGGTCGTCTTTACCCCAAATGTTTTCAGCGACGTTCTTGAAGATGATCGCCAGCGCAATGGTCGACATGATCCAGCCGAACTCCGATTTGATCTTGAGCGCCGGACGCACCCCGATCCATTCGACCACAACGCCTTGCAGCGCGCCGAATGCAATCACCACCGGAATCATCAGCCAATAATTCAGATAAGGGCCGCCGTGGATATTGCCGACCAGGCTGAGCCCGACCAGCGCGCCCAGCATCAGTGCCTCGCCCTGGCCAAAATTGAGGGTGCCGGAAGTGGCGAAAGTGAGTTGATAACCGAAAGCGATCACCGCGTAGATCATGCCTAGCGCGATACCGCTGAAGACGAGTTGCAGCAGAATTTCCATGATATAGATCCAAGAGACAGCGATAGCCGAAGTTCGGCAAGACAATACTGCCGTTTGACGCAATAAGTCCAGCCGGCTTACTGCGCAGGCTGGAACCCGTATCGCTCAAACGGATGTTTGGCCGGAGCAGAGCGCAACAGACAACGCTGCGCTCCGGCCTCCTATCACTTGGCTAATACCACACGGCCATTCTTGACCTCGCCGATCATCACCATGTTTGGCTTGATCGCTTCGTGGTCATCATGGGTATAAGGCTTGGTGTAATTGGTCACCACACCCTCCACGGTGCCATTCAGATTTTCCAGCGCCTCACGCACTTTGACGCCGTCGGTGCTGCCGGCCTGCTTGATCGCTGCTGCCAGCAGATAGATCGAGTCATAGCCTTGTGCTGCCGACACCGGGGAAGGCATGCGATCGATCTTGTAGGTTTTCTGATAGGCTTCGATGAAGGCCTTGCGTTTGGCTGTGTTGCCATCCTGGATGAAGGTTTGCGGCATGCGCGCGCCATCGCCGTTCTTGCCGGCGTTGTCGATGAAGTTACCCATCGACAAGGTCCAGCTGCCGATGATCGGCACTTTCCAGTTGAGCTTTTCCATGCCGTTGGCAATCTGCGCCAGTTCCGGGCCGATACCGTAAGTCAGCACCACCTCGGCGCCGCCTTGCTTGGCCTTCAGCAGCTGGGCAGTCATGTCGACATCTTTCAGGTTGTATTTTTCAACTGCAACCGGTTTGATGCCCTTGGCAGCCAAGGCTTTCTCCAGATCTTCGCGACCAAGTTGACCATAGTTGGTCGAGTCGGCCAGGATCGCTACCTTGGTGTGTTTTTGACGAACCACCGCTTCGTCGACGATCATCGCCGACTGGATCGTATCGTTGGCAGAGGTACGGAATACGTAATTATCTTTTTGATCCGGCGCCACGAACTGCTTGGTGATAATGCTGCCGGTGGCGACATTATTCATGACCGGGATCTTGGCGTCCTGATAGAAGCGCTGCGAAGCCAGGGCGACGCCGGTGTTGATGAAGCCGACCGTGCCGACCACTTTTTCCTTGTTGATCAGTTCTTGCGCAACCTGGACGCCGCGTTCATTCTTGGCTTCGTCATCGCGCTCGACCAATTGTATCTGGCGCCCCAGCACACCACCCTTGGCGTTGATGTCTGCAACCGCCAGCTTGACACCGTCACGCATCGATACGCCCATAGGCGCCGAACCGCCGGTGAATGGACCTGTGACGCCAATTTTAATCGGCTCTGCAGCACCTGCGGCCAGCGTCCAGCTTACCAATGCCGCTGCCACACATGCTTTGCTTATGTAGTTCATGTCGTCTCCTCCGTGTTTTTATATTGGTGAGCGCCGGCATTCGCAGAAACCGGGCAGCCCTCTTAGGGTAAAACGTGATCCAGATACTGCAATATATGTTATCTGATATACAGATGCCTCAGCATTTCAGGCCACCCTTACAGCTTCCTGACAACCTCCGTCTTTCCGGTCTTATAGTCGTTATACGTTTCTGCAGGCAGTGTCTTTACGTTTGCTACAGGCGAAAAAAATCCCCGGCAAGCCAGGGATTTTTACGATGCTCAGTTTATTTCAACTGAGTGAGCTATGAATTAGATAGCTTGGATGTTCGAAGCTTGCTTACCCTTTGGGCCAGCAGTAACTTCGAAAGAAACACGTTGGTTCTCTTGCAGCGACTTGAAGCCGGAAGAATTGATTGCGGAGAAGTGCGCGAACAGATCTTCACCACCTTCGTCAGGAGTAATAAAACCAAAACCCTTCGAATCATTGAACCACTTTACGATACCAGTTGCCATTACATTTCCTATTTCAGTTAAGTTGGGCTGTCGCCCGTTAGATCGTTTGAAGCAAGAAAGAAATGACAGACTAATACTGCACTACTAGCTCGAATCTTAAACGATGTCCCATTATAACCGATAATTTCACTTAAAACACTCGGTACGCAAATAAAAGTTGCGCGGGGAGAAAGAGTTGCGTTTTTGACTGCGCAATCCGATTGTTCTACCCAATAATTTCGACACGTGATTTTACCCTATATCCATGCCTTACTTCACGTCTTGCCTATATAAATAATACCCATAACAAATGCGCCCATCCTGCTACAGCTGCTTTTTTTGCCGGAAAGGAATATTCTATGGCCTTGCACCAATTCCAGCCCCCACATGACAGGCCCCGCCTCCAGCAGTCCCGAATCAGAATCCATCCTGAGCCACCGTCCGTTTACGCTGTTCTGGGGCGCGCGTGTCGCCTCCACCGTCGCCAATCAGATGCAGATCGTCGCCGTCGGCTGGCAAGTCTATCAACTCACGCATAGCGCTTTCGATCTCGGCATGGTCGGTTTGGTGCAATTCCTTCCAGCCTTGTTCCTGGCCTTGCTGGTCGGCCATGTCGCTGACCGTTACGACCGCCGCAAGATTGCACGCATCTGCCTGTTCCTGAAAGGATCGGCGGCCGCAACCCTGGCGCTTGGCAGCATTTACGGCTGGCTCGACAAGGACGCCATCTTTGCCATCGTCTTCGTGATCGGCGCCACACATGCTTTTGAATCGCCCACGTTACAGGCGCTGCTGCCCGGACTGGTGCCAGCCCGATTGCTGCCGCGCGCGATCGCCTGGTCGGCATCGGCCACGCAAACCGCGGTGATTATCGGTCCGGCCCTGGGCGGGTTCATCTACGTGTTCGGCCCGAGCGCCGTGTACTCAAGCAGCAGCGTCCTGTTCATTGCTGCCAGCCTGCTGGTGTCGCTGATCCGGATTGAGAGCATCCTGCCTCGACGCGAACCGGCTACCCTCAACTCCCTGCTTGCGGGGATTGCCTTTATCAAGAGCCGGCCTGCCATCCTTGGCGCCATCTCACTCGATCTGTTCGCTGTCCTGCTGGGCGGCGCCACTGCCCTGCTGCCGATCTACGCCCACGACATTCTCGCCACCGGCCCGCTCGGCCTAGGCCTGCTGCGCTCGGCGCCGGCGGTGGGCGCGTTGTCAACCGCGATCTTCCTGGCCCGGCGGCCGCTCAAGAGACGTGTCGGCCGCAGCATGTTTATTGCGGTTGCCGTGTTTGGCCTGGCAACCATCGTCTTCGCCCTGTCCCGTTCATTTGTACTGTCGTTGGCGACACTGGTGGTGCTCGGCGCCTCCGACATGATCAGCGTGGTGGTGCGCTCATCCTTCGTGCAACTGGAAACGCCGGACCATATGCGGGGTCGCGTCAGCGCCGTCAATTCTGTATTCATCGGCACTTCGAACCAACTGGGCGAATTTGAATCTGGCATCACTGCGGCCTGGCTCGGCCCGGTGCCGGCGGTACTGTTGGGCGGTATCGGCACGATCGCCGTGGTGGCGCTGTGGATACGGTTGTTCCCCGCTTTATTGGGCCTGGACAAACTGGCCAATCCGGCTGCACCTGTCAATCCGGCGCCGCCGGCAACGGCAACAACCAGCTAGCTGCAGGCGGCCCGCGCCCTGCAGTAAAACGGGGTTCCAGCTATACTCTCAGTCCCCGGCAGCAAAGGAAGCAACAATGCAATATCGTGAACTCGGACAAAGCAATCTCAAGGTTAGCCAGATTACGCTCGGCACCATGACCTGGGGTGAACAAAATACCGAAACAGAAGCGCATGCGCAGATCGACCTGGCGCTGGCGCACGGCGTCAACCTGATCGACACCGCGGAAATGTACCCGGTGCCGCCACGCCCCGAGACCCAAGGATCGACCGAACGTTATGTCGGCAGCTGGCTGAAAAAATCCGGCAAGCGTAGCGAAGTAATGATCGCCACCAAGGCTACCGGGCCGGCACGCAAGCCGCACAACCCGCGCCACGTACGCGGCGGCGTCAATAATTTCGATCGCAAGGGTTTGACCGAAGCTTTGAACGGCAGCCTGGAACGGTTGCAGACGGATTACGTCGATCTCTACCAGTTGCATTGGCCGGACCGTAGCGTGAATTGCTTCGGCACCCAGAATTACAGCCACATTGCAGATGAAGACACGGTGCCGATCGAAGAAACGCTGACCATCCTGGCGGACTTCATCAAGGCTGGCAAGGTACGCCACATCGGCATTTCAAACGAAACGCCGTGGGGCATTGCGCAGTTTCTCAAGGCTTCGGAAAAATTTGATTTGCCGCGCGTGGTCAGCATCCAGAATCCGTACAGCCTGCTTAACCGCACGTTTGAAATCGGCCATTCGGAGTTTGCTTTCCGTGAGCAGGTCGGATTGCTGGCTTATTCGCCGCTGGCGTTTGGCGTGCTTTCGGGGAAATACCTGAACGGGGCGCGGCCGGCAGATGGCCGCCTCACCTTGTTTGAACGTTTCAGTCGCTATACCAATCCGCAAGTCGACCGGGTTATCGGCGATTATGTAGCGCTGGCGCAAAAACACGGGCTGGATCCGGCACAGATGGCGCTGGCTTTCGTCAACAGCCGCGGGTTCGTGACCAGCAATATCGTTGGCGCCACTACGCTAAAACAATTGCAAAGCAATCTCGGCAGCATCAACCTGACGCTGAGCGAAGATATCTTGCACGAGATTGAGCTGATCCACTCGCGCCAGCCTAACCCTGCTCCTTAATCCTCCGGACTTAATCTTCAGGAGTTACGTCGGACCAGACCGGCGGCGGGCCGCCGGCTGCTATTTCAATCGGACGGCCCGCATAGCGTTTTGCCAGCACGGCGCAAACCATCAATTGAATCTGGTGGAACAGCATCAGGGGCAAAACGATCATGCCGATGGTGTGCCCGGCAAACAAGACTTTCGCCATCGGTATACCACTCGCCAGGCTTTTCTTCGAGCCGCAAAACACGATCGTGATTTCGTCTTCCTTGTTGAAACCGAGTCGGCGGCTGGCGAAGGTCGCGGTGCTCAGCATCGCAACCAGTAACAACGTGACGACCACAATCAAACCTAGCAAGGACAGCGGCGGCAGCTGCTGCCACAAACCCTGCACCACGGCCTCGCTGAATGCGGTGTAAACCACCAGCAGGATCGAGCCCTGATCCACCACCTTCAAGATAATCTTGTGCTTGTCCAGCCATTTGCTGATCCAGCGGCGAGCTATCTGGCCGGCAACAAAAGGCAGCAGCAACTGCATCACGATATTCATGATGGATTCGAACGAACCCTTGCTCTGTCCGTGCGCCACAACCACCAGTCCGACCAGCACCGGCGTCAGGAATATGCCGAGCAGGTTGGAAGCAGATGCGCTGCACACCGCCGCAGGCACATTGCCGCGGGCGACCGAGGTGAAGGCAATCGACGATTGCACCGTGGACGGCAAGGTGCACAGGAACAAGATGCCGAGATACAGATCGGGCGTCACCAGCGGCAGCAATGCCGGCTTGAACAGCAGCCCGAGCAATGGAAACAATACGAAAGTGGCAAGCAACACCGTCAAATGCAGGCGCCAGTGCAGCGCGCCCTGCACCACTGCCTCGCGCGACAGCTTGGCGCCATGCAGGAAAAACAGCAAGCCGATGGCCAGCGTAGTAATCAGGTTGAAGGACACTGCAACCTGGCCCCTGGCCGGCAACAGGCTGGCGACAAGAACCGTGGTAACCAATAACAACGTGAAGTTGTCAGGTAAAAAACGTGGGCGAACCATGATAGAGGAAACGTGCGCTAAAGTTGAAAGGGTATCCTGAAGGTTTCCCCGCCACCGCCAGCCATCTCAGCGATCAGGAAAGCGCCGGGACTGGCCAAATATGGACGGGATAGATAGACGGGATAACAACCTTCATTTTACGCACTAAAACCCAAGCGACGAAGAATTGTTGGGTTATGTTTTAAAAACGATGGGATTTCACCACAACCAGAACATCAGCAGCCAGGCAAAATTGACCAGGGCCAGGCCGGCAATCACCGGCGCCATGCTCACCAAACGGCGCGCAGACGATGTTGTATAGCGGCCGGTCACACGCCAGGCCAGCCAGACGCTCCACAAACTGGTGCCGATCAGGAGGATGGCGCGCAAGTCGTTCGCCCAGAAAATCGGCAAATGCTCGCCGCGCAACAAGCTGACGGTAGTCGCCGACAAGCCGACAAACACACCGCAGCCGGCCAACGGGATCGTGGCTTGCACCAGATGATTGAAACGCCTGCGGTCCCAGTCGCCAAGCACACGGCTGCCCAGTGCGAACAACAATGTCAGGGCAGTACCCAGCACCAGGCCGGTGGTGAGGATATAGGCGATCACCAGGCCGCCGTCGAGCCAGCTGAATACATCGTTCTGCGCCGGATAATTGGTAAACACCCACCACGGAGCATGCGTATCGAAGGGCCACATGATGTCGCGGTCGATCAGCCAGGTAGCGATAGCTTGCTTGACCTGCACAAACCAGGGACTGGCCGACCAGTGGAACGCGCCAATCGCAATCCCCATCAGGCCATACAGCGCCAGGGCGCTTTCCCACAAACTGTTTTGCTGTTTGCCGTGTTCGACGATTTCCTCGGTAGGCGCGCGCCAGGTCAATTCAATCGCATCGCGATGACCGCTGCAGCGGCCGCACATATGGCAATCGGCAGCGCCTTTCATGGCCCGCAGCGGCACCAGCGGCGCGCAGTTGACTGGAATCACCGTACGGCCTTGTGTGTGGCTGTGGGTGCCATATGAGGCGCGCCAGGCGGTTTCGTTGACTTTGTAATGGAATGGCGCCAGTTTCGCCAGCAAGCCGAATACACCGTTCACCGGACACAGGTATTTGCACCAGACCCTCTTGTCGCGGCCATACAGGTAACCGACGATGATGGCGCCGACGGTAGATCCGCCCAGCACCAGCAGCACCGCTTTGGGATATTGATAGACGCTCACCATCTGGCCGTAGATGGTGGTCAGCGCAAATGCCACGAACGGCCAGCCGCCCCAGCGCATCCAGTGCGGAATGGCTTTGCCGCGGCCATGGCGGCTGGCGAACTCGGTCAGCGCGCCTTCCGGACACAGGACGCCGCACCAGACGCGGCCCATCAACACCATGCTGATGAGCACGAACGGCCACCAGATGCCCCAGAATGCAAACTGGGCGATCAAGGTCAGGTTCGACCAGATGTGTGCGGTCTCGTCCGGCAGCGGCAAAAAGATCGGCACCAGAATCAGCAAGCCGTACACCGCCACAATCCCCCACTGCACCCAGCGAATCAGTTTCGCATGGTCCCGCATCCAGTCAGCCACGCGGGAAAGTCTTGTTTGGGGAGTTGCACAAGTATTCATCAGATTATTTAGCTGGGGTTGCCTGCGGCCTGGCTCGCTTGAGGAATAACAAAACGCACACCCAATATCCCACATACACCAGCAAACTCATCAGCGCCGGTTGCGCGCGATAGCCGGTCAATGTGGAAACCAGATTGCCAAAGGAAGTCGTGTCGTCGAGCAAGCGTGAACTATCCCATATCGGATCGACCAGCGTCGGAATAATATCCAGCGACATCAATCGCTCGATACCGGTCAGCAGCAAACCCGCAGCGAGGAACAGCAAGATAATTTCAGTAACCTGAAAAAAACGGCGCCAGGAGAAAATTTTACCACCGAGCTGCAACAGATAGAAAGTCAGGAACGCCAGCGCAAAACCGAGCACAGCGGCCAGTATCATGGCCCCGGCGCTTTCGCCATGTTGCGCCAGGCCCAGCCCGTATAGAAATATCACGGTTTCGCTGCCCTCGCGCGCAATCGCCAATGCCGCCAGCGCAAATACGCCCCACCAGTTGGCGTTTTGCAGATTCGCGCTGAGCGAGGTTTCCATTTCGCGCTTGAGTGTACGGCCATGCTTGCGCATCCAGAACACCATCTGCACTATCAATATGGCGGCCAATATCACCATGACGATCTGGAAGTAATCCTGGGCATCGCCGGAAAGCAGCTCGCTGAAACCCAGCAACGCCGCACCGAGGCCAATCGCGCCTAGAATGCCGACGCCGACGCCGCTCCACAGATAAGGCAAACCGTGGCGCGCAGCTTCGCCGCCATTTTTCAGCCATGCATGCAAAATACCGACTACCAGCAACGCCTCGACGCTTTCGCGCCAGACGATGAACAATACCTGACCCATCACTTATCTCCAGTCAATTGCGGGTGGAGCAATGCGCCATGCCATGGCGACTCTTCGCTCCCGTCCCGCAACAAAAAACGACTAACTCTAAAATATTGCACGGCTCTATATATAGAGAGCGATTTACCTGGCGACGATCACACCCTGCGCCTGCGCATGGAAATCATCGAAAAATTTGTATTCGCCCGGCTGCAGCGGCGCAATCACCACAAAAGATTGCGCGCCTGGCGCCAGCACCTTTTCCTTGCGCAACTGGACGCTTTCAAATTCCGCCGCCGACTGGCCGAGATTATGAATTTCGATTTTTATTTTCTGGCCGGCTGGAACCGCTATCCGCGCCGGATTCAAAACGCCATCCTTCATTTCCAGCTTGAAGGTCGGCAAATCGGCGGCCGCTGAAACCGCCGCTACCACCAGCAGGCTGATACCGACCAAGCCGCGCATCTTGCCTGACGCCACAACGGTGCTCTCCGATAAGAATCTCATGGCAGATTTCATAGTGAATTAATACCCGCCCTTTTTACCGACGCCAGCGAAGGTAAATTCGTTGACCACCGTGAACGGCTTGAACCAGGCGCCGACACCGGTTTCCTTATCTACATGACGGCCGAAATGCGCGCCGGCATTGGCTGACGGCGGGGAAATAATCATCTTCAATGTATATTTGCCCGGTCCTGCCAGTTTGACGTTATCGCCATAGTGCGGACCGTCGCTAGCCACCATCGGCATCATGTCGCCCTTGATTACCTGGGTCGAACCGGCTTTTGTGAATTCATAAGAGATGACCAGGTTCGGCATCCAGTCGCCTTCTGCAAAACCGTTCGGATTGTTTTTCACTGCACGAATGTCAGCCTCGACATGGATATCAGACAGCTCTGCCTTGCGCATCATGCCTTCCGGCTCCATTTTGATCGGCTGCAAGTAAACAGCGGCAATCTCCAGGCCGTTCATGATTTGCTGTTTGCCGATCGGGTATTCAGCCGCCGAAGCAGTACCGGCAAGACCAATCGAAACAAACACAGCCGCCGTAAGCAATTTCACATTCATGTCATCAACCTTTCTCAATCTACTAATTACAAATGATAATGATTATTGTTTAATTATAGCATCCGACGAAATTCGCGGCGACCTGGCGCGGGAAGTTAGAAAGATTAAAATCGCCGGCACAAAAATAGAAAAAAAGCTTCCCAATGCGCAATGTCTGTGTCATAGTAGCGAGCTTGGTTGAGAGCAAGCAGAAAAAGTGTTTTACCTCTGTAAGCGATAAGAAATATTAAGTTTTTTAAATATTTTCCTCTTCCAAAATTAACAAAGCTAATATATAATTTTGTTTTTCGCGGCTGTAGCTCAGCTGGATAGAGTACTTGGCTACGAACCAAGGGGTCGTGGGTTCGATTCCTGCCAGCCGCACCAGCATTACGAGGGGTTGCAAGAGAAATCTTGCAACCCCTTACTGGTTAACATCCAGCCTTATATAATTTTGTTTTTCGCGGCTGTAGCTCAGCTGGATAGAGTACTTGGCTACGAACCAAGGGGTCGTGGGTTCGATTCCTGCCAGCCGCACCAGTATTACGAGGGGTTGCAAGAGAAATCTTGCAACCCCTTTCTGGTTTACGTCGCCTGTTTTTACCTCCCCTGCCAAAGCCTGATCTACCGGCACAACATCCGCGCAGAGCACAACATTCCCCCGATTCATTTTTTCAAAAGCTGCACCCAATAAAAAACCGGTGATCTTCATCACCGGTTCGGTTCGCTACGCCATATAAATTGGCATCTTTAATTTTTCCTGGCCTTCAGCATCAGCGCCGTTGCGGATAAATATCGCGGCCAGCCCTGTCGATCTGCTGACGCAATGCGCGCCGGTCATCCGGCGACATCCTGCCACGCCCGCCTTCATTAGGATCAGATTCCCGCCCGCGATTTTGCCATTGCGGCTCCGGCGCCTGGCCGCGTTGCGGCTCATACTGGGATGGCGGCGGCGCGCGGCGTTCTCCGCGATCATCCGGCGCCCGGTCGGAACGTGCAGAGGCGCTCATCATTGCCGATAGCAACAACAAACAAACACTGATTTTCCGAAACATCTTCATCATATGGACTTCTTCTGTGAGCTCTGGATAACGGTTAAGATTTAATCGCCACAAATTGAGTGTAAGCTCCTCTATTAATTGGCATAAGACGTTTTTAGTAAAGTGTGTAACACTTTGTAATCCACAAGCATTTACTGCACTTTTGATGCGCACTCTGACGTTACCATATGACCATGAATACGATCAACACCCAAAACCAAACGAGCACAACCCACCAACATAAAATCCTGGTGGTCGACGACGACATTCGATTGCGCGATCTGCTGCGGCGCTACCTGACGGAGCAAGGCTTCCAGGTGGTCACGGCTGAGAACGCCCAGGCGATGAACAAGTTGTGGATACGCGAACGCTACGACTTGCTGGTGCTTGACCTGATGCTGCCGGGCGAAGACGGCCTGGCGATCTGCCGCCGTTTGCGCGGCGCCGGCGACCAGACGCCGATCATCATGCTGACCGCCAAAGGCGAGGATGTGGATCGCATCGTCGGACTTGAAATGGGCGCCGACGATTATCTGCCGAAGCCATTCAATCCGCGCGAACTGGTAGCGCGCATCGGCGCCGTGCTGCGACGCAAAGGTCCGGACGAATTACCGGGTGCACCGTCGGAGACACCGCAGTCTTTCGAGTTCGGCGAATTCGTACTGGACCTCGGCACACGCACATTGAAAAAAAATGGCGAGTCTATTCCGCTCACCACCGGCGAATTCTCGGTACTCAAGGTATTTGCGCGGCACGCGCGACAACCGCTGTCCCGCGAAAAATTAATGGAGCTGGCGCGCGGCCGCGAGTACGAAGTATTCGACCGCAGCCTGGACGTCCAGATTTCGCGCCTGCGCAAGCTGATCGAGCCCGATCCGGCCAGCCCGCTCTACATACAAACCGTATGGGGACTCGGCTACGTCTTCATTCCCGAAGGCCAGCCGCGTTGATGTCAGTGTGCGCGACATTTCCACTCAGCAATACTCGTATCAAACGGCCGCATGGTAACGACTAACCGGTTGGCCTGGCTGAAAAGCGGTCTGCTCTGGCGGACCTTTTTCATGCTCGCCTTTTTGATCACGGTCAGCATGGTGACGTGGGTCGCCAGCTTCAGGATCGTTGAACGGGGGCCTCGCGCGCAACAGATCGCAGCGCAAATCATCTCCATCGTCACCATCACCCGGGCCGCCCTCACCCATTCCGCACCGGACTTGCGCAGCGAGCTATTGTTCGACCTGGCCAGCAATGAAGGCATCCGGATCTACCCGCTGGAAGACACCGACAAAATCGATCCGCCCCCCGATAACGCACTGATGCCTGACCTCGAAAGAGAAGTCCGGGCGCGCCTTGGCAACCAAACCCGGTTTTCATCCAAGGTCAATGATATCGATGGCTTCTGGATCAGCTTCAAGATCGATAGCGACGAATACTGGCTGATGCTCGACAGCGAGCGACTTGACCGCACTTCCGGCATTCAATGGTTGCAATGGGCCAGCGTTGCATTGGTGCTGTCGCTGTTGGGGGCGATGTTTATTTCTACCCTGATTAACCAGCCCCTGTCGCGCCTTACCGCAGCTACACGCGCGGTGGCCAAAGGCATACGGCCCGAACCGCTGCCCGAAACCGGGCCGACCGAAATTGAAGAAGCCAATCGCAGCTTTAACCAGATGGTCAATGATTTGCAACGTATCGAATCGGATCGCGCGATCATCCTGGCCGGCATTTCGCACGATTTGCGCACACCGCTGGCGCGTATGCTGCTGGAAGTGGAAATGGCAAACCTGTCCGATGACGCGCGCACCGGCATGCAATCCGACCTGGCGCAGATGGACGGCATCATTGGCCAGTTTCTGAACTATGCGAAGCCGACGGATACCAGCAGTTTCGAGAGAATCAACCTCAGCGAGCTGATCGATAACGTGGCGCAAACGGCTACACGCCAGACCGATGTCCGGATTCAATCCAGCATCACGCCTAATGTCTATGTCTTCGGCAACGAAACCGAACTCAGGCGCGTATTTGAAAATCTGCTGGAAAACTCACGCCGCTACGGAAAAAAAGACGGCGACGACTACGTCGAGATCGACATCGGCTGCCATATCCGCCAGGACAAAGTCATCGTGAATATTGCCGATCACGGCGCTGGCGTGCCGGACAGCGAGATCGACCGCCTGTTGCGGCCGTTCACGCGACTCGATGTCGCGCGAGGACAAGCCAACGGTTCAGGCCTGGGCTTGGCGATCGTCAGCCGGATTGTCAAGCAGCACGGCGGCAAATTGCGTGTCAGCAACCGCGAAGGCGGCGGCCTGGCTACCCAGATCGAACTGCAGTTGAAAACCTAGACCATCTTAATTACAGCGGAAACAGCAAAGCTACCACCTCCGCTGCGATCCCCTCTTCCCGGCCCAGATACCCGAGTTTTTCATTGGTTTTCGCCTTCACATTGACCTGATTCGCGGCAATCCCGCAATCGGCGGCAATCTGCGCCACCATCAACGGAATATGCGGCGCCATCTTCGGCGCTTGCGCAATGATGGTGGAATCTATGTTGCCGACAGCGTAACCGGCCGCACCGACCAGCCTGACTGCTTCGCGCAGTAATTTGCGTGAATCGGCGCCGGCAAACTGTGCATCGGTGTCGGAAAAATGACGGCCGATATCACCCAAGGCTGCGGCGCCAAACAATGCGTCGATAATTGCATGTAGCAGCACGTCGGCGTCGGAATGTCCCAGCAAGCCTGTTTTATGCGGAATCGTCACACCGCCGATAATCAATGGCCGGCCGGCCTGCAAGGCGTGGCAGTCGTAGCCCTGGCCGATGCGAAATCCGGGGTAGCTCATGCGTGCTCCTTTGAATACGACGTAATTGATTTCACGATTTTTCCTTTAAAAACATCTCTGCCAATGCAACATCGTGCGGCAGCGTCACTTTGAAATTACGCGGGCTGCCTTCAACCAGGCGCGGCTGCAGGCCCAGCAATTCAACCGCACCAGCCTCATCGGTGACTGCTTCGGCCAACGTCAATGCCCGCAAAAGCAGGCTATAGCGAAACATTTGCGGCGTCTGGGCGGCCCACAATGCGGTGCGCTCCACGGTTTGCTCCACGCGTGCGTTCCGATCGCTGCGCTTCAGGGTGTCAACCACCGGCAGCGCCAGCAGACCGCCTACCGGATCATCTTGCAGCGTCTCTATCAAATGCTCGATCAAGCCGGCAGTCAAGCCGGGCCGGGCAGCATCATGCACCAGCATCCAGTCGTCATCGCCAACCAGTGGCCGAATCGCCTGCAAACCGTTCAATACCGATTCCCGACGGCTGGGGCCGCCATCAAACAGTACGCTGACCCGTCCCTGCAAATGCGGCGCGGCAGCCATCAGTTCACCTATATAGCCGTCATCGGCACTGACCACCACAAAAACATGGCTGATCACGCTAGCCGCGGCAAAGGTCGTCAAGACATGCGCCAGCATCGGCTGGCCAGCCAGCGGCATATACTGTTTGGGGACGTCCGCGCCAAGACGGGCGCCGATGCCGGCAGCAGGAATCAGGGCAAAATAGCGTGAAGGATTCATGCGCAATGGACTCGCTGGTAATTCTGAGAAAATGTCATGAATGCATGGCAAAAATGAGGGTAAAAAAATGGTTGCATGCTAGCGACACCATGTCCTGAGCCGTAAGAATCGGCATTTATGCCCGTGGTTTATAATGCAGCTCTGAATTTTAACTGTCAAATCAGGCGTATTGCGGCTTTTTTTGACCATATCCGTGCTCGCACGATCGTTTGTGCCGCTGTATGTCACGCTGTATGCCAAGATTTATGCCACACTTTCACAGGCCCTAATGTCCTTTGATCTAGAAAAATTGCTGCCTAAACCGGCTGCCCGTTTCGTGCTGCCGGCTTTGCACGGCTCAGCCGATGCCTACGCATTGGCGCAAGCTGCGCTGGCGCTCAAGTCGCAACAACGGATGCTGGTGGTAGTAGTGGCCGACGCCACCGATGGGCAGCGGCTGCGTACGGAAATCCCCTGGTTTCAAACCACTGGCGACGAGTCCAACGGCCTGCGCTGCCATTTGCTGCCGGACTGGGAAACCCTGCCCTACGATGCCTTCTCGCCGCACCAGGACCTGGTATCGGAACGGCTGGCGACCTTGTATGAGGTCCAGAGCGGCCAATGCGACGTGCTGCTGGTGCCTGCCACCACTGCCTTGGTCAGAATGGCGCCACCGTCCTTCCTGGCGGGTTACACCTTCTTTTTCAAACAAGGCGAGACGCTGGATGAAGCGCGCCTGAAATCACAACTGACGCTGGCGGGTTATAGCCACGTCAACCAGGTCATGTCGCCCGGCGAATATTCGGTGCGCGGCGGCTTGATCGATATTTTCCCGATGGGCTCGGTGTTACCGTACCGGCTCGATTTGTTCGGCGACGCCATCGAAACCATACGCACCTTCGACGCCGATACCCAGCGCTCGCTGTATCCGGTCAAGGAAGTACGGCTATTGCCGGGCCGCGAATTCCCGATGGACGAGGCGGCACGCTCGGCGTTCCGTAGCCGCTGGCGGGAAGTATTCGAAGGCGACCCGTCGCGTTCGGCGATATACAAGGACATCGGCAACGGCATCGCCTCCGCTGGTATCGAATATTACCTGCCGCTGTTTTTTGAAGACACGGCGACCTTGTTCGACTATCTGCCGGCCGACGCGACGTTTGCCCTGGTCGGCGATATCGACGGCGCCATCCAACGCTTCTGGAACGATACCCAGTCGCGCTACAAATTCCTGAAATCGGATCGCGAGCGCCCTTTGCTGGCGCCGGAAGCCTTGTTCCTGACCGGTGAGAACTTCTTCAGCCTGGCCAAGCCGTATGGCCGCTGGGTGATTCAGCAGAGCGATGCGGCCTCCGAACTATCTGCGCCGATTCCAAATATCGCGGTTAACCGC
Organism: Collimonas sp. OK307; assembly: GCF_900113705.1. GTDB lineage: Bacteria > Pseudomonadota > Gammaproteobacteria > Burkholderiales > Burkholderiaceae_D > Collimonas. Next base: position 82,502 of record NZ_FOQI01000014.1, read on the forward strand.
CGTATCGACGATCCGTTGACCAATCTGCGCGCCTATCTGCTGCAAAGCGACCGCCGCGTGATGATCTGCGCCGAATCGAATGGCCGCCGCGAAACCTTGCAGCAGTATTTCAACGAATACGATTTGCCGTTGGCGCTGTGCGACGGTTACGCCGATTTCGCCACTTCCACCAAAAAACTGATGCTAGGCGTGGCGCCCTTGCACGGCGGCTTTGAGCTGCCGCAGTGCATCTTCATCACGGAAACCGAACTGTACGCCGGCTCCGGCCGCCGCATCGGCAAGAAGAAGCAGGAAGGCGCGACCCAGGTCGAATCGATGGTGCGCGACCTGTCCGAGCTCAAGATCGGCGATCCGGTGGTGCATATCAACCACGGCATCGGCCGCTACATGGGCTTGCTTAGCATGGACCTGGGCGAAGGCGAGACCGAATTCCTGCATCTGGAATACGCCAAGGACACCAAGTTATACGTGCCGGTATCGCAACTGCATGTGATTTCGCGTTATTCCGGCGCCTCCCCCGAAGATGCGCCGCTACATGCGCTCGGTTCCGGGCAATGGGAAAAAGCCAAGCGCAAGGCTGCGCAACAGGTGCGCGACACCGCTGCGGAATTATTGAATCTATATGCGCGGCGCGCTTTACGCCAAGGTCATGCATTCGAATACTCCGCCCACGACTATGAGGCATTCTCTGAAAGTTTCGGCTTTGAAGAAACGGTCGATCAGGCCGCTGCGATCAATGCAGTGATCCAGGATATGACCAGCGGCAAACCGATGGACCGGCTGATTTGCGGCGATGTCGGCTTCGGCAAGACCGAGGTCGCGTTGCGCGCGGCGTTTGTCGCCGTGCTTGGCGGCAAACAGGTCGCGATCCTGGCGCCGACTACCTTGCTGGCGGAACAGCACGCGCAAACCTTCGCCGACCGCTTTGCCGACTGGCCGGTAAAAATCGCCGAACTGTCGCGTTTCCGCTCCGGCAAGGAAGTCACGCAAGCTATCAAGGGCATGGCCGACGGCACGCTGGATATCGTGATCGGCACCCACAAATTATTATCCGACGACATCAAATTCTCACGTCTGGGGCTGGTGATCATCGATGAAGAACACCGGTTTGGCGTGCGGCAGAAAGAAGCGCTCAAGGCGTTGCGGGCCGAAGTCGACGTCTTGACGCTGACCGCCACGCCGATCCCGCGTACGCTGGGCATGGCGCTGGAAGGCTTGCGTGAGTTTTCGATCATCGCCACCGCGCCGCAAAAACGCCTGGCCATCAAGACTTTCGTCCGCAGCGAAGGCGAATCGACCATCCGTGAAGCCTGCTTGCGCGAATTGAAGCGCGGCGGCCAGGTCTACTTCCTGCATAACGAAGTCGATACCATCCAGAACCGCAAAGCGATGCTGGAAGCGCTGTTACCGGAAGCGCGCATAGCCATCGCCCACGGCCAGATGCACGAACGCGACCTGGAAAAAGTGATGCGCGACTTCGTTGCCCAGCGCTTTAACATCCTGCTGTGCACCACCATTATCGAAACCGGTATCGACGTTCCAACTGCCAACACCATCATCATGCATCGCGCCGACAAGTTCGGCCTGGCCCAGCTGCATCAGTTGCGCGGCCGGGTTGGCCGCTCGCACCACCAGGCTTATGCTTACCTGCTGGTGCATGACGTCCAAGGCTTGACCAAACTGGCGCAGCGCCGGCTGGATGCGATCCAGCAAATGGAAGAGCTGGGCAGCGGCTTCTACCTGGCCATGCACGACCTGGAAATCCGTGGCGCCGGTGAGGTGCTTGGCGAAAACCAGTCCGGCGAAATGCAAGAGATCGGCTTCCAGCTGTATTCCGACATGCTCAACGAAGCCGTGCGCTCATTGAAGAACGGCAAGGAACCGGATCTGGCGGCGCCGCTGTCGACCACCACCGAAATCAATTTGCACGTGCCGGCCTTGCTGCCCGCAGACTATTGCGGCGACGTGCACGAACGGTTATCGATCTACAAGCGACTGGCCAATTGCAACGCGCAAGACAAGATCGACGACCTGCAGGAGGAATTGATCGATCGTTTCGGCAAGTTGCCGGATCCGGCTAAAGCCTTGATCGAAACCCATCGCCTGCGGATTGCCGCCAAATCGATAGGCATCGTCAAGATCGACGCCCATACCGACTCCGCCCTGCTGCAGTTCATACCGAATCCGCCGATCGACGCCATGCGCATCATCGAACTGATTCAAAAAAACCGCCATATCAAGCTCAACGGCCAGGACAAGTTGCGGATAACCGTCAACATGCCCGACCTGGCGGCGCGCCTGACGCAGGTCAAGGCCACCATCAAGGCTCTGGCGGGATAGCATCGTTATTCAATTATTTAAATTTTCATAAAGCCATACAGACACATGAACCTCATCTTGCAAAGCCTGAGCGCAGAACGCAACGCCATTGACCGTATCGCCAGCCTGGCTGACGTTACCGCCACAGATATAAGCAGCGCCGGCCGCAATGCGTGGCGTTGCGACGACGTCGCGTATTCTGAAAGCCTCAAGGCGCTGATTGACACTGCCTGCTACGGCGTCGGGATCGACTGCGCATGGCTGCCATCAGCGCCCAAACTGGGCGATTTCAAATTGCTGGCAATGGACATGGATTCGACCTTGATCACTATCGAATGCATCGATGAAATCGCCGACATGCAAGGTTTGAAGCCGCAAGTCTCGGCAATTACCGAAGCGGCGATGCGTGGCGAAATCGAGTTCAACGAAAGTCTGACCCGGCGCGTGGCCTTGCTCAAAGGTCTGGATGCTGCGGCGTTGCAAAGGGTGTTTGACGAACGGCTGCAACTATCGCCCGGAGCGGAAAACATGCTGGCCGCAGTCAAGGCTGCCGGCATCAAGACCTTGCTGGTTTCCGGCGGCTTCACCTTCTTTACCGATCGCATGAAAGCCGCCCTGGGGCTCGATTACGCCCATTCCAACGTACTTGAAATTGTGGACGGCAAACTGACTGGTAAAGTAGTCGGCGGCATCGTCAACGCCGAGGAAAAGAAACTGACTATCGAGCGCGTCTGTGCCGAGCTGAACATCGCCCCAAGCCAGGCCATCGTCATGGGCGACGGCGCCAACGACCTGAACATGATGAAGATTGCCGGCCTGTCGGTGGCCTTCCGCGCCAAGCCCGTGGTGCGGGCGCAAGCCAGCGTGGCCTTGAATTTTGTCGGTTTGGATGGCATCTTGCCTATATTGGCGTGATTCCGTTGAATTTCGATTGAAATTCCGTTGAAAGAAGCGCCACTTCCTTAACAAAATCCAAAGGATAGTCATGGCACAAGAATTGGTTTTCGATAGCAAATTGCATTCCGAGAAGAATCTTGCCTGGTGGCTTTATCTTTTTCATGCCGCCAGCCTGGTGCTTTCCCTCGGGGCGTTTTCCTGGATCCCCCTGATCATCAACTATGTCAAACGCTCGGATGCGGCGGACACTTTTGTGTATAGCCATCACAATTGGCAAATTCGTTCGTTCTGGTGGTATCTATTGTGGATGTTCGTCGGCGGCGCTCTGTTCCTGACAGTAGTTGGCATTCCGCTGGCTTTCGCCGCGTGGGGTATTGCCTGGCTGTGGAAAGCCTATCGCCTGATCAAGGGCCTGGTTGATTTGAATGACAATAAGGCGATGCCGGCTTGAGTTCGGTTGTCAGAATCATGTCTGGGAATGACATCCCAGCCGTGATGCGCATCCAGGCGGAATGTTATCCATCGCTTATGCAAGAGTCTGAAGCGGTATTCCGCGCCCGCCGCGACCTGACACCGGCCACTTGCTGGGTCTGGTCGCAGCAGGGACAAGACCCGGCGGCATATTTGTTCAGTTATCCGTCAAACAAAAATGTCATCACGGCGCTGGACCACCCTTTCAAGATTGCTGCAACGCCGGATTGCCTGTACTTGCATGACCTGGCCGTAGCGCCGGACGCTCGGGGCCGGCAGGCGGGTAACGCTTTAGTGGCGGCTGCGCTGAAATATGCGCGCGGATCCGACATGCGCTGGAGCGCACTGGTATCGGTGCAGCAGTCGCAAATATTTTGGGGTGCGCTGGGCTATGCAGCCGTAGAAGTCGAGCACTCGCCCGCCAGGGAAAATCTCGCCAGTTATCAAATATCGGCTAATCAGGCGCGTGCCGTCTATATGTTGCAATGCCTGGGCTAACAGATGTCAACTTCCACGCAAGATCAATTCAAATACACCACTATTGCGCACAGCGATCATCGCTACTGCTGCCCTCTTTCGCCCGCTAAAGCCAGCACGCTATTAGCTGCGTTGCAGCTAACACCCGATGCGTTGGTGCTGGATGCCGGATGCGGTAAAGCCGCACTACTGCGTGATTTGTTGCAATCGGCGCCGGCCTCGGTCCGTGGCGTCGGCGTCGACATCAATTCACGCTTCCTTGCCGAAGCAGAAAATGCGTGGGCTCGCAGTAATCCAGGCGATGACCGCCTGACTCTTGTCGAAAGCCCGGTGGAACAGCATCCATTACCGGCAACCGGTTACGACGCCATTCTTTGCATTGGTTCGAGCCACGTATTCGGCGGCTTTGATCGCTCTCTCGCCACCTGCCGGCAATGGCTCAAACCCGGCGGCTTACTTCTGATTGGCGAAGGTTATTGGAAACAATCTCCTTCGGAACAGTACCTCGCCATGCTCGGCGCGACACGCGATGAACTCACCAGTCACGAGCTGAACGCGAGCCGCGCGCTGACACATGGCTACAGGCTACTGACATCAACGGTGAGTAGTGGCGATGAATGGGATCAATATGAAGGCATGTACTGCCAGGCAATGATGCGCCATGTGGCAACCCACCCTGAGGATCCAGATGCTACGGGTTTCAGCGAACGTGCCCAGCGTTGGTACGACAGTTATCTGGAATCGGGCAAGGCCACGCTGGGATTTGGCTACTACCTGCTTGAAAAAAACTGAAGGGCGCGCAAAACTAAACCCGCCACCTACATGGCCACGAAGGCTTGCTCGATATCGGCAATCAAATCCTGCGGATCTTCCAGGCCGATATTGAAGCGTACCAGCACGCCCTGATCTTGCCAGTCTTTCCGCATGGTCTGGATCCGGTACGGAACACAGAGGCTGTTGGCGCCACCCCAGCTATAACCGATCTTGAATAATTTCAAGCTGTCGACGAAGCGGTCGGTTTGTTCTTCGCTATAACGCGCATCGAACAGCACCGAAAACAAACCACCCGCTCCGGTAAAATCACGCTTCCACGTCTCATGACCGGGGCAATCCGCAAAAGCCGGATGCAGCACCTTGCTGATCTGTGGCTGCTGCTGCAACCAGGCAGCGACTGTACGTGCCGCAGCATCATGCGCTTCAAAGCGCAACTTCATGGTTGGCAGGCCGCGCAACACCAGATAGGCATCGTCCATGCCGACGCCGAAACCCAACCGCATGTGTGCAGTCTGCAAGCGTTGATTCAGCGCAGGATCCCTGGAGATCACGGCGCCCATCAGCACATCCGATCCGCCCGACTGGTACTTGGTCAATGCTTGCATCACGATATCGACACCGAGATCGAACGCGCGTAAGGCCAGGCCGGCAGACCAGGTGTTGTCGATTGCCACCAGCGCGCCTTTGGCATGCGCAGCGGCACAAATAGCAGGAAGATCCGGTACTTCCATCGATACCGAACCCGGCGCTTCGGTCCAGATCAAGCGTGTATTCGGCTGGATCAGATCTGCAATGCCGGCGCCGATCAAAGGATCGTAATAACGGGCTGTAATGCCGAAATCCTTGGCCAGCCAGTTGTTCAGATCCCGATTCGGGTTATATACGTTGTCTGGCAGCAGCACATCGTCACCGCTCTTCAGCAGGGCCAGGTCAATCATTGCGATCGCCGCCAGGCCACTCGGTGCGAGCAGGCAATGCTGGCCGCCTTCGATTTCAGCCAGGCGCGCTTCCAATGTGAATGAGGTCGGCGTGCCGTGCAGGCCGTAGGTATAACTGCTCTTTTCCTGCCAGTCCCGGGCGCGCATCGCAGCGACATTCTTGAACAACACCGTGGAAGCGTGATGAATCGCCACCGGGAAAGCATCAAAACCTGCGGGAGCGCTATATTCACTGTGCATCAATGCGGTTTGAGGGTTCTTTTTTGCCATGTTCAATAGTAAGCAAGTTAAACGAGCAGGATTTACTTAGCCGATTTGGCGGTCAGGACAGTCAATACAAAGGGTTTAGTCACCGCATCGTCCGTGGTGGACCAGGTGCCGCTGAAGGTATTACCGACCAGCTGCCCAGCCCACTCGCCGGAGACATCTTTGCCATTGATGGATTCCTCCATAATGACATCAGTGTTTTCCGATTCACCGGCCAGCAGGATTTTAGTGGATTGGCCGACAATCGTATAAGTACCTTGAATACCCTCGGTAGGATCCGGCTTCAACTGCAAATGCATTTCGATCTGTGCATCGCCCAGTTTGCCACGCAAGGTCAGCGACCTGGCAAACAAATTCTGCCCTGCAGCCGCTGCTGCCGGGGCAACGGCAACCTCGGTGGCCGCCTTATCACTGCCCGCAAATACCGGAGCGGAAGCAAAACCAAGCACTAACACCAGTGCAGCAGCAAATTTCCCTGCCTCCCCTGACATCATGCAGCGGCCCACAAATCATGTGCGTCGGAGGCAGTGATGGTGACATCGACAAACTCGCCAACCACCAATTTCTTGTGCGGCTCATACGGCGGCTTGACATAGACCACGCCATCGATTTCCGGTGCATCGGCGCTGGAACGGCCGACACCGCCATTGCGATCGACTTCATCGATCAGCACGCGCATGGTCTTGCCGACCTTCGCTTGCAGGCGCTTCTTGGAAATTTCTTCTTGCAGCTGCATCACACGACCACGACGCTCTTCACGCAGCTCTTCCGGCACCGGATTGTCCAACGCATTAGCAGTCGCGCCTTCTACCGGCGAATAGGCAAAACAGCCGAGGCGGTCGATTTCCGCTTCTTTAAGGAAATCCAGCAGGTATTCGAACTCTGCATCGGTTTCGCCCGGGAAACCGGCGATGAACGTTGAACGAATTGTCAGGTCCGGGCACATTGCGCGCCAGGCTTGAATTCGCTCGATATTTTTTTCGCCGCTGGCGGGACGCTTCATGCGCTTCAACACATCGGGATGGGCATGTTGCAGCGGTACGTCCAGATATGGCAACACCTTGCCTTCCGCCATCAGCGGAATGATCTGATCGACGTGCGGGTAAGGATATACATAATGCAGACGCACCCAGGCGCCGTATTGCGCGGCCAGTTCGCCCAGCGCGGTAACCAGTTGCGTCATGTGAGTCTTAACCGGCTTGCCGTTCCAGAAGCCCATGCGGAACTTGACGTCGACGCCGTAGGCGCTGGTGTCTTGCGAAATCACCAGCAACTCTTTGACGCCGGCTTTGAACAGGTTTTCGGCTTCCAGCATGATATCGGCAATCGGCCGCGAGACCAGGTCGCCACGCATCGACGGAATGATGCAAAAACTACAACGGTGATTACAGCCTTCCGAAATTTTCAGGTAGGCGAAATGCTTGGGCGTCAGCTTGATACCTTGCGGCGGCAGCAGATCGAGGAATGGCGCATGTGGTTTAGGCAGATGCTTATGCACCGCAAACATGACTTCGCCGACCGCATGCGGACCGGTGACTTCCAATACCTTTGGATGGATCTTCTGGATGATATCGTCGCCGTCAGCATCCTTTTTGGCGCCGAGACAACCGGTGACGATGACTTTGCCGTTTTCGCTCAGGGCTTCGCCGATGGCGTCCAGCGACTCTTGCACCGCAGCGTCGATAAAGCCGCAAGTGTTGACGATCACCAGATCGGCGCCTTCATACGACTTGGCAGTTTCATAACCTTCCGCGCGCAACTGGGTCAGGATTTGTTCGGAGTCGACTAATGCCTTGGGGCAACCAAGGGACACAAAACCTACTTTAGGGGCGGCGGCTAGTGCGGAGACTGGTGCAGCAGGCGCTGCAGGAATAACATTGGACATGATGACGGGAGATAGGGTCAAAGCAAAGTCGCTATTGTACCCCTTCCACTGCCATGGTTACCCTGCGCCGGTCTAAAACCTGCTGCAGGGTGTACCCGGAATGATTATTTTTTTGTCTTGTCCGGCGGTGGCGGCGCAAACGGGAAGGTGCCGAACATATTCTTGGTCTGGTTTTGCATCTGTTCCTGCATCTGGACGAACAACCCTTTGCTCTGTTCGATGTAGTTGCTCATCATGCCCTGCATCATCGGTCCCTGGACATTCATGAACTGCGCCCACATCTCCGGGCTGAAAGGTTTGCCTTCGTAAAGCCCTTTGGAATTTTCAGTCAGTTTGTTCTGGATATCGATGAAAGCCTGGATATTTTTTTCCAGGTAGGAACCCATCATTCCCTGCATGGCGTGGCCGTAGTAGCGAATGATTTGCGACAGCGCCGCACTGGAAAACATAGGAGTGCCGTTTGACTCTTCTTCCAGAATAATCTGCAGCAAGATGCTGCGCGTCAGATCGTCGTCGGTCTTGGCATCCAGCACAACGAACTCCTCGTTGTCCAGCACCAGTTGCTTGACGTCTGCCAAGGTAATGTATGAACTGGTTTGCGTATCGTACAGGCGACGATTCGGATACTTCTTGATCAAACGTTCAGACATTTTTTTTGTAGTAGTCATTTCAGTCCCAGGTTGCTACGCCCATAAGGCATTTTATATTTGCTACTTATTTGCTATTCGTGCAATCAGTTTTACTACAGAACATCCCTATTATATGCACGTGCAGCATCCATTGCAGGGAGTTTTATTGCATTGCAATAGAAACAAGCATTCCGATAAGCCACGTGAATTGAAACCCGCAAACCGGCAAAACCGGCCTGCGGCGCAATCCACGCGGAAACCGGCATTAGCCCATGTGCAGGCCGCCGTTCAAGGAGAAGTCGGAGCCTGTCGCATACCCGCCCTCGTCCGACACGATCCAGGAGATGATGGAAGCGATTTCCTCCGGCTCACCCAGACGTTTTACCGGAATCCCGGCAACGATCTTTTCCAGCACGTCCGGCCTGATCGAACGCACCATGTCGGTACCGACATAGCCCGGAGATACCGTATTGACGGTAACGCCCTTGGTCGCCACTTCCTGCGCCAGCGCCATCGTAAAGCCGTGAATCCCGGCCTTGGCCGTCGAATAGTTGGTCTGGCCGAACTGGCCCTTTTGGCCGTTCACCGATGAAATATTGACAATCCGCCCCCAGCCGCGATCCGCCATGCCGTCGATGACCTGCTTGGTGACGTTGAACAGCGAGTTCAGATTGGTATCGATGACCGCATCCCAATCGCTTTTGGACATTTTGCGGAACTGGCCGTCACGTGTAATGCCGGCATTGTTGATGAGGATATCGACTTCGCCGATTTCAGCCTTGACCTTCTCAAATGCCGCCCTGGTCGATTCCCAGTCGGAGACATTGCCTTCTGAAGCGTGAATATCGAAACCCTTGGCCCGCATATCGGCCAGCCATTTATCCTTGCGCGTAGAATTAGGTCCGCAGCCGGCGACCACAGTAAAACCATCTGTGCAAAGGCGAGTACAAATTGGGGTACCGATGCCGCCCATTCCCCCGGTTACATAAACGATTCGCTTTGCCATCTTTGTCTCCTTCAAAAAAACAATTCAGAAAATTCATCTACGTCTTGGTTGCTGCCTATCCCACAGTCTTACGCTGCGTACTGCCCTATCTTATTACCTTATCCAGTTGCTTTGTTGCACTATCCTATTCCGCCCTCACCTTGACATACCGTCCCGGCGCCGGTTCGATGACGCCGTACGTGGCATTTCCTGCTTTGCGCGGCGCGGCCACTTGTTTTCCCGCATGCCCGGATAAAAATTCCGCCCACCCGGTCCACCAGCTGCCCGGATGTTCGACCGCCGCCGCCAGCCAGGTGTCGGCATCCTTCGCGATTTTTTCGTTTGTCCAATAGCTGCGCTTCTTTTTTGCCGGGGGATTGATCACGCCGGCGATATGGCCCGAGGCGCCGAGCACGAAACGATTCAGTTTCGGATTTTTGGGATTCAGCAAAGCAACCGAGGCATAGGCCGAAGTCCAAGGCACGATATGATCTTCGCGCGACGCATAGATAAAGGTTGGCGCGTCGATCTTGCCAAGGTCGATTTTTTGCCCGTCCACCGTCAGCTTGCCAGCGTCTTTCAACGAATTATCCAGATACATGTTGCGCAGGTAGTAGCAAAACATCGGGCCTGGCAAATTGGTGCTGTCGGCGTTCCAGTACAACAAATCGAAGGGGGCCGGCTGCTCGCCCTTGAGATAATTCGATTCGACATAGTTCCATAGCAAGTCATTAGGACGCAAGCTGGAAAAGGCCGAGCCGAATTCGCGTCCCGGCATCAAGCCGCCGTGGCCGATGGCCTGCTCTCGCATGCGTATCTGCATGTCGTCGATATACACGTCCAGGATCCCCGTATCGCTAAAATCCAGGAACGCGGTCAGCAAGGTCAGGCTGGCAACCGGATTGGCTTTCTCCGCCGCCAGTTTTGCCAGGGCGGTCGACAGGATCGTGCCGCCGACACAAAAACCGAGCGTATTGATCTTGTCCTGGCCGGATATATCCTGCACCACCTGGATCGCCCGAATTGCGCCGTCGGTTATGTATTGGTCCCAGGTAGTATGCGCCATGGACTCATCCGCATTGCGCCAGGAAATCAGGAAGACGGTGTGGCCTTGCTCGACCACATAACGCACCAGCGAGTTCTGCGGCTGCAAATCCAGAATGTAGAATTTGTTGATGCACGGCGGTACGATCAGCAACGGCCGCTGATGCACCTTGGGGGTGAGCGGCTGGTATTGAATCAGTTGAAACAGGTCGTTCTCAAATACCACCGAGCCTTCAGTGGTGGCCACATCCACGCCGACTTCGAACGCGGACTCATCGGTCTGCGACACCCGGCCTTTATGCATGTCAGCAAGCATCTGGGTGATGCCCTTGGTCAGGCTCTCGCCATTGGTCTCGACAATTTTCTGCTGGGCCGCCGGATTGGTCGCCAGGAAATTGGAAGGCGCCATGGCGTCAATCATCTGCTGCACCGTAAAGCCGATCTTGCGCTTCATCTTCGGCGGCGCGTCGAGCGCATCAACCATCGCGTTCAGGAAATGGGCGTTCAACAAATACGCAGCCGCATTGAACGCATATACCGGATTGCCCTGCCAGGCCGCAGCACTGAAACGGCGGTCGGCGCTGGCTGGAATCCGCGCGGCGAGCATGTCCTGCCATAAGGCCGACAACTGTTGCGTGTATTCGGCCTGCAGCTTTTCCAGCACGGCCGGATCCAGCGAAATGCCAAGATCGCCCAAGCCCGCAGCACCGCCGTGGTTTTGCGCAGATGGATTGAGCAAGCCCAGGAATGTATTGGGATCGGCTACATGGCTAAGTTGCTGGAGGAATTGCGGATTGAAGGCTTGACTGAATTGTTGCGAGAGTTGCGACAATGCGGCGGGATCGAAAACAGAAAAATTAGGCGTATTCATGCGATGACCGTTGTTTTGGCTTATTTTCGTGTATCTTTTATCGGATTGACTCTACAGCAGGTACCTAAATGCATATCGTTGCCATCGCATGGATTTACGTCGTCTTCATGATGGCAATTACAGAAACTACCGCAGTCGCAGGTGTGATGACATTTTTGCTCTACGGTGTTCTTCCTTTGACAATTGTTTTATACCTGATGGGCACGCCGCAGCGCAAGCGAAATCGACAGCGGGCTGAAAATTCTGCCCGGCTCGCTGCACAACAAAAAGCTTCTGCAGCGACTGCCACAGCCGCTCAGGCGCCCATCCATTCAGAAAAAACGGATGAATGAATTGCGTTGATCATTTCTGACAATGCATTTTAGCCATCTCATTTCAGCCAAATTAGCGAAGCCATGCGACCAGTCGCATGATCTCTGCGATAAGAATAAAAATTTCTGTCGCTGAGCGTGCATGAACCCCCGCCATGAATATGGCGCACGTCAGCCTGGTGCAGGGCGATCCGCGCCAGCTGATAAATATCCGCCAGATATTTACCTGGCCGTTGAGCGATGGGCGCAAAGCACGCCCGGATCTGTGCAAGACTTTGCGGTTGCGTCTGGCCGGTCTCTGCAGCCTCGACAAATGCGGCAAGAACATCGGCGCCGACCTCGAATCGTTCAGGGCCGATAGCAGCGCCAAGCCAGGCTGAAATCGGCCCGGCGCCGGCTGCTCTCATGCGCGCCACCGTGTTTTGCAACACCCCGCCCACCAGGCCGCGCCAGCCGGCATGTGCTGCACCGACTACGCCGCCATCCGAATCGGCGAACAATACCGGCAGACAATCGGCAGTCTGTATCGCACACACCACGCCTGCCCGGGTGGCAATTGCGGCATCCGCTTCGGCGCCAACTATGGCGCCGCCGCCGAAACCGTCAGCATCAATCACATGATGGCCATGTACCTGCGACAACCAGACTGGCGATGCCGGCAGCAGCATGTCCAGGCGTGCACGATTGCGTTCTACGTCTTGCAGCAGATCGCCGACGTGGGTACCGAGATTCAGGCCGCCGCCACCATTGCCATCATCATAAGGAGCACGGCTGAAACCACCGCTACGCAAGGTAGTAAAAGCACCAACATTTGGCGGCAGTCCAGGCCAGTCCGGAATAATTAATTGCATGTGCCGAATACTTCCTTTGTTCCATTCGATTCAAAATTTGATTCAAAAAAAACAACAAAGCCTGGATCAGTTACGCTTGTTCAGGCTCGCTCATGCCGGCCCGCGCCAGCAACGCGGCAAAATCGGCCGGCAGCGGCGCAAACCATTCGCAAGCTTTACCAGTGGCGGGATGAATCAACCCCAGACGGGATGCATGCAACGCCTGGCGCGGGAAAGCCGGCATCAGATGTTGCTTGCCATACAAGGCATCGCCGACCAGCGAAAAGCCGAGAGACTGCATATGGACGCGAATCTGATGCGTGCGCCCGGTTTCCAGTCGACACCCCATCAAACTGACCGGGCGGCGCTCCAGCAAGCCGGTCGCCAGCCGCTGGTAATGCGTGATGGCCGGTTTGGCAATCAAACTTTCCGATACTGCCATCTTGATACGGTCGCGCGGGTGACGCGCCATGGCGGCATCCACGGTTCCGTTCAGTTGCGGCGAGCCCCACACCAGCGCCAGATACTGGCGCTTGACGGTACGGGCCTGCAGCTGGCGCACCAGATCGGTCTGCGCTTCCAGCGTTTTGGCAACCACCATCAAGCCGCTGGTATCCTTGTCCAGGCGATGGACGATACCGGCGCGCGGCACCCCGACCAGCGACGGCCAGCGAAACAGCAAGCCGTTCAGCAAGGTTCCCGACCAGTTGCCGGCAGCAGGATGCACCACCAGCCCGGCGGGCTTGTTGATGACGATGATGGCTGCATCTTCATAAACTATGTCCAGCGGCATGTCTTCCGCCTTGAATGCCTGTTCGTCAGGCGCCGGCTGCGGCAGCACAATCACGGTTTCATCGCCGTAAGTGGTCATTTTCGTGGTGCCGGGCTTGCCGTCCACGGTGACATGGCCGGCTTCTATCCATTGCTGGATACGGCTACGCGAATATTGCGGCACCAGGCTTGAAACTACTTTATCCAGACGTGTACCGCACACATCCGGCGTCAATTGCAGTACTATCGGCGCGCTGGCTGTTGCCGCATCGCCGTCGTCGACGCTTTCATCGACGCCGTCATCAATATCGTCGATATTGGCCTCTAAATCAGCATCAGGCAGACTTTCAGCCAAATTTGGCTTGGTAAATGACATCACTTGAAGTCCCATCAGCTATAATCAATCGTTGTTAATACACGCAAACCACACGCAAACACGCGCAATCTTGCAAACCACTATGCAAAAAAGACTCTTAAAACTAGCTGCTGTCGCATTCGCTCTATCCTTATCTGCGTGTGGCTTATTGCCAGACAAAGTCGATGAAACCGCAAACTGGTCCGCCCCCCGATTATACTCGGAGGCCAAGGATGAAATGAACAGCGGCGGCTACGATAAGGCAATTAAGTACTTTGAAAAGCTGGAATCGCGTTATCCGTTCGGCACTTACGCCCAACAGGCGCAAATGGATATCGCTTATGCGCACTATCGGCAAGGCGAGCAGCCAGAGGCGCTGGCAGCGATTGACCGCTTCATCAAATTGCACCCGAATCACCCTAACGTAGACTATATGTACTATCTGCGGGGCCTGGTCAACTTCAATGACAAGATCAGCATTTTCGATTTCCTGTCTAGCGAAGATGCTACCGAGCGCGATCCAAAAGCTGCTCGCGATGCGTTCGATGCCTTCAAGCAGGTGGTTGTCCGCTTCCCGGACAGCACCTACGCACCCGATTCGCTGGCACGCATGAAGTACCTGGTGAATGCGCTGGCGCAATATGACGTCCACGTCGCCGGTTATTACTATCGTCGCGGCGCGTATGTGGCGTCTGCCAATCGTGCTCAAAGCGCCATCCAGGAATATCGCGATGCGCCAGCGGTTGAGGAAGCACTGCATATCATGGTGCAATCTTACGACGCACTGGGCCTCAAGCAGTTACGCGACGATTCCGAGCGCGTACTGAAGAAAACCTACCCGAACAGCAAGTATGTCGGCGGTACCGGTACAGTTACCGAAAACGTCAAGTTCGCGAAGGCTCGTCCTTGGTGGAAATTCTGGTAATAGTTTTGGCAATAAGCAGTTCGCACGAATAAAAAAAACCTCGCACAGCGAGGTTTTTTTATGGCGATTAGCCGGAGCAGCAAGTTAGTACACCAGGGCAGTCCTACAAACCCGATACCGGCCGTGACCTTCTCGCCAGCAGAGTCGCGGGACGGGCTTTCATGCCGTGGATTTGAAACAAATGCTGCTGGAACTGCTGGGTTGCAATTTCCCAGGAATACTCCATCGCATGCTTTCGCACCTCATGCCGATCCAGAACCAGCGCTTGCAGGCAAGCCGAAGTCAGGTCGACGTCCAGTATCCCTGAGCGGCCATGTGCCACAACGTCCAGCGGGCCTGCCACCGGATAGGCCGCAACCGGAACACCGCACGCCATAGCCTCCACCATGACCAGCCCAAAGGTATCGGTATGGCTGGGGAATACCATGACATCGGCGCAGTTATAGTACGACGTGAGTTCATGGTGCGGTTTCGCCCCGAGAAACTGCACCTGCGGATAGCGTTGCTGCAATTCTTCACGTAACGGACCGTCGCCGATCACCCATTTGCTACCCGGCAGATCGACTTGCAAGAAAGATTCGATATTCTTTTCCACCGCGACCCGGCCGACATACAAATACAATGGGCGTGCAATACAGGCATGATCCTCATCCACCGGCTTGAAGCGCTCGGTATCGACTCCCCGGCCCCACAGCACCAGATGGCGAAAGCCGCGCTGCTCCAACTCTCCGAGCACATGCGGAGTGGGCACCATCACTGCTTTTGAAGGGCCGTGGAACCAGCGTAGCCAGCGATAAGTCAGGGCCTTCGGCAAGATCGAACGTGCGCTCAGGTACTCGGGAAAACGGGTGTGGTAGGCGGTCGTGAAGCCTATCCCATGACGCAGGCAAAATCGCCTGGCGGCCAGCCCCATCGGCCCTTCGGTCGAGATATGGATGCAGTCCGGCGCGAACGCTTTCAGGCTTGCAGCGATCCTCGCGTATGGCTTGTAGGCCAGGCGAATTTCCGGATAAGTAGGACAGGCGAAGGTTGGAAAATCATCGGGATTGAGCAGTAATACGTCGTGACCGTTCTGGCGCAAACAAGCGCTGGTGGCGCGTAACGTATTGACTACTCCGTTTATTTGCGATTGCCCCGCGTCCGTTACGATGGCAATTCGCATAACTCACGGACCCGGTTGCTGGACGCTGCATTCTTTTGTTGCATGATTTCCTGCCAGGTTACCAGGCGCAGTTCACCGCTGGCTTCTTCCACCAGCGCCGACAAGCTTTCCACCCAGTCGCCATCGTTACAATATTTAATGCCGTCGATGTCGCGAATTTCAGGTTTATGGATATGGCCGCAAATGACGCCGTCCAAACCTTTCTTTTTTGCTTCCGCCGCCAATGCATCTTCAAACGAAGAAATATAATTCACTGCGTTTTTTACCTTCAATTTCAAGTATTGCGATAGCGACCAGTACGGCAAGCCTGCACGTGCGCGCCAGCCGTTGAACCATTGGTTGAATTTCAGGATCACGGTATACAAGCCGTCGCCCACATATGCCAGCCATTTGGCACAGGCGATCACGCCATCGAAACGATCGCCGTGCAGCACCAGCATGCGTTTGCCTTGCGCGGTGGTATGCACCAATTCATCGCGAATCCGGATACCGCCAAAGTCCAGATCGATGAATTGGCGCACAGCCTCATCGTGATTGCCGGGAACGAAAATCACCTCGGTTCCCTTGCGCGCTTTTTTCAGCACCGTTTGCACTACGTTGTTGTGCACCTGATCCCAATACCAGCGACGCTTCAATTGCCAGCCATCGATGATATCGCCGACCAGGTATAAGGTATCGGATTCGGTCGCGCGCAAAAACTCCAGCAGGCGAGCAGCCTGGCAGCCTGTGGTTCCCAGGTGAACGTCGGAAATCCAGATGGTGCGAAAGCGGATCGGGTCGCGCTTCGAACCGGATCCGTTGCCGGGAGCGGCGTCGTCCAGCGAACGAAACAGCGCCGCATCCAGGAACTGCTCGCCCGGCTTCATGCCGCCCTCGTTTCTTTAAGATAGTGGCGAGCGTAACGCTGGTCCAGCTTGGATAGAGGCAGCAGCAGGAAGAAATCGGCCGAATGGAAATCGGGATCCCAGGCCGGGTCGCCGCAGACCCAGGCACCGCTGCGTAGATATCCTTTTAACAGCGGCGGCATCTGCGCCACGTGCCCGGCTTCACGCTCATAGACCGGAAACGGCACGTGCGGCGTAACCCGGTACTCGGCCGGCGAAAAATTATCTTGATCAAGGCCGTGATACAAAGCCGCCGCGTTATGGCCGCCATCGGCCAGGCTGACGCTGGCGCAGCCCATCAGGTAATCGCATCGCTCGCGCCGCATGAACGCCGCCAAGCCCGCCCACAGCAGCATGATGACGCTACCGCTACGGTAAGCGGGATCGATGCAGGCACGTCCCGCTTCGGCGATCCTGTCGCGCAGATTGTCGAGCCGGCCGAGATCGAATTCCTGTTCCGAATAATAACGTCCCATGCGCCGTGCAGCATGCGGGCTCATGACGCGATAAGTGCCAACCACGCGCAAGGTATTGGTATCGCGGACGATCAGGTGATCGCAATATGAATCGAATTCGTCGCTATCCAGGCCTTCTGCGTTAGCCAGCGTAGACAAGCCCATCGCCTCGATAAAAACCTTATACCGCAGGCGTTGCACTTCGCGCACTTCTTCCGGCGTACTGGCAAGACTAACCGTCAACTTGGAAACACTCGGACTTGCTTCGCCAGGATTCGTTAGTAGTTGCATTCATCGTCCTTTCTGATTGTGACGATGACAAGCCTAACCACAGATTACTTCAAGAAAATGACAGGTTTATTTCGGCTCCATGACATAGCAACAGTATCAAAAATGCAATTTCCATCATGTCATTTTTGATATTTTCATATAACTTGCCAACAAAAAAACGGGGCACGGATTTGCACGACGACTCAACCTGTCGTCGTGCAAATCCGTGCCCGCGAACCCCTTTTACCAAGCCGCCGAACGCAGCGGATCTGTCTTATTTTTCTTTCTTCGGACGACCTGCCTTCACCGGCGGCAAGCTGGCCACGGCCAGTTTCAGGCTTGCCAGATCCAGTTCGCGGATCAAGGCGACGCCAACGCGCAACAGTTCGCTCTTCTTCACTTCCAGGCCGGCTTTCAAGAAAGTCTTTTTGACGTCGCCTAGGACTTGGTACTCGTCGGCAGGCATGGTGAAGCTATCGCGTACAAGTTTGGCTTTTTTTACCTTGGCCTTAACGTCCGGCAAAGATTTGATGACAGGCAGCGCCGGTTTAGCTGCGAGCGGCTTGGTGACGAGCAAAGGTTTTGACTGTGGTTTCGCTGCTGGCTTCACGGCAGGTTTTGCGACAGCCTTTGCGGCCGGCTTAATCGCCGACGCGGCCTTCGGACCTGGTTTGGCGGCAGAACGCGCTGCCGGCTTGGCCTTGGCAACGGTCTTGATCGCGGCAACCGGCTTCTTGACTGCGCGCTTTACTGCTGGTGCAGCACCTGTTTTTACATTTCTACTGGTAACCATTCAACCCTCCATATTTAAATCGTATAAATAATATATACAATTATTTGACCATCGGCAAGAACAGCTTCACAAACCGAACAAAAGCGGAACAAATTCATCAAGCCGTCACAATTTACAACCAGAATCGCGACACCTCCAACGCCATATTTCGACTCCCCAATGAACTTAAACTTGAAACGCTTTTTGTGCAAGTATCTGATCGCCCTCGGGCTGTGCCTGCCGTTGCTGGCAAATGCGGCTGGCGACGCCATCGTGATCGGCCAGGCCATCGATTTGTCCGGACCGGATGCGGATCTGGGGCGCGATTATGTCGCTGGCATCAAGACTTATTTTGACGTTCTCAATGCAAAAGGCGGGCTCAACGGCCGCCACATCCAGTATCTGGTGCGCGACGATCGCGGCCAGGCCGACCTGGCGGTGAAGGCTGTGACCGAACTGATCACCCAGGCGCATGTCGCTTATCTGTTTGGAGGCGTCGGCGACGATGTTACCAAGGCGGTGCTGGATTCGGCAGAATTCAAGCGTAGCGGTTTGACGTTATATGCGCCGCTGGCCGGCGCCGATTATCAGAAAGATGCCAAAGTCTTGTTCTGGCGCCCTAGCTACCAGCAGGAAATCCGTCATATATTTTCCCATTTCGACAAGCTGGGCGTCAAAAACGTGGGGGTCGTAGTTCAAGAATCAGCCGCCACGACAGACGCCTATCGGCGCCTCACAGATCAGATGCGGGAAAGCGGCATCAGGCTTAGCGGCACCGTCCACCTGGGCAACGATCTCGCAAAAATGCGCAGTGAGACAGCGCAACTGGCCGCTGCCAAGCCGGGTTTTGTGATCATGATCGCGGACACGGTGAACGCCGGCGTATTCCTTAAGGAATTTCGCAAACTTGCGCCACAAACCTTTGTCGCCGGTTCATCACTCACCAACCTGACCACGTTGCGCCAGCTGGCAGGCGGCAAAGCGGTGGAATGGACGGTATTTTCGCAAGTCGTCCCCAACCCCAACATCGGCAGTTCTTCGATACAACTTGAACATTTGAACATGATGCGGAAGTACCGCGACGAGCCGGTGTCGGCATTGACGCTTGAAGGTTTCACCGCAGCCAAGTCATGGACACGGCTGCTGCCAGCAGGCAAAAGAGTCGCCGGCCAGGCGGAATACATGATCCCCGGCGGCGGTTTTGATATCGGCGGCTACGTCGTGGGCGAAACCGCCAACAGCAACCACCTCTCCAGCTATGTCGATATGGCGCTGTTCAACAAGGCTAGCGGGCTGACTTACTGAGAGTGTTTGCGTAGGGTGGGCACGCTTTTGTGCCCACCCTACGGATAACAGTGACAGCCTGCCTCAGGTCCGGCGAATGGCGAAATCGACGCCAATCTCGCGCCACCAGTCTTGCTCCTTGGTCATCCAGTAACTCGCTGTCGGATGATCTTCAATCCAGTCGCGCTTGATATCGAGCTCGATCTTGCTCTTCATCTTCAAGCGCAATTCATCCAGATCGACCTCGATCCGCGAATGCAGGAACATCACTGCCAGGCGCAAAGCCAGCACCGCTTTGGAAAAATCGGGGTCTAGCAGCGCATCGCTGATCTTCCGCAGATTTCCCTTCTGACCGAGTATCAACATGCTCATTGCACGCTGTTCGCGGGTGGTAAAACCGGACAGGTCGGCATTTTCGATCAGGTAGGCGGCATGCTTGTGATAGCCGCTTTGCGACACCACCAGCCCGACTTCATGCAGCAAGGCGCTCCAGTGCAAATACTGGCTGAGGCCATCGCTGGTCGGCTTGAGCATTTCAAACAGGGAGGTCGCCGTTTCGGCAACCCGGCTTGCGCGCAATTGATCTACGTGAAAACGCTGTGAGAAATCGTGCACCGACTGATCGCGCCGGTCCAGGCGCGTGCCGCGCAGCTGCAGATCCCACATCACGCCCATGCGCAGGCCGGCCTCGATCGGCTGGATCACTTCAATGCCCAATTCCTGCATCAGGCCGATCAATACCGCCAGACCGCCAACCATGACCGCAGCACGCTCCGGCTTCATGCCGAGCAAATCGATACGGCTGACGTGGCCGAACTCGACGAAACGCGCCCGCAGGGCTTCTAGGCTGGTGTATGACAGGCGGTGATCGCCCAGGCCATTTTTTTCGATAGTCTCGGAAATCGCCCGGATGGTGCCGGAAGAGCCGTAGGCGTGGCTCCAGTTTTGCGGACGGTACGGTGGCGCCGCGTCTTCGAAATGGCTGCGCGCGGAAAGCACCGCGGCATCGTAGGCTTCTGCGGTGATCTGGCCGTCAGCGAAAAAAGCCAGGCTTTGATTGACTGTGCCGATGCCGAACGACTCGACCCGCTCGATCTGTTGACCGCGCCCCAGGATCAGTTCGGTGGAACCGCCGCCGATGTCCAGCACCAGCCGTTTTTCATTTGGCAGGCGCAGCATACTGGCGACGCCCATGTAAATCAGCCGCCCCTCTTCTTCGCCCGAAATGATTTCGATCGGGTAGCCGATGACCTGTTCGGCGATCGGCAGGAATTCTGCCGCGTTCTTGGCGACCCGCATCGTGTTGGTGGCCACGACCCGCACGGCTTCCAATTGATAGTCGGCCAGGATATTGCGGAAGCGCGACAGGGAGTCCAGAGCAACCTGCATCGCCTGTTCGGTCAGGTAGCCTTTGCTATCCAGGCCGGCAGCCAGTCGGATCGGGTCGCGCGCACTCTTGATGACGCGAATCGCATCACCATTGTATTTGCCTATGTGCAAACGGAAACTGTTGGACCCCAAATCCACTGCTGCAAACATTGCTTACCTTTATTATTCAAACGAACGTTCGACAAAAACCGGCGTCAGCCACCTGAAAACGCAAGCTGTGACAATAGACGCAGAGTATTACAAGTTGATGACAACTTAAGAAGAGGTGACCTTGGGCAGCTTAGCCGATCGTATTCGAGCGCGCCAGCATCAATGTACCGCACCGCCCTGCCCGGTACAAGAGTGATAGCGCTATCTCGTTCTTGTTCGATCCCGATTAATCGCAATCAATCGGGCTCAATTGCATCGCCACGCCAGAACGCCTTTACCGCATCCAGCTCCCGGGTCCGCTTGAACGGCGGCAAACTCTGCCAGATGCGCCGGCCGTAGCCTTTGGAAATCAGGCGTGGATCGCAAATCATCAAGACGCCACGATCGGCTTCATCGCGAATCAGTCGGCCCGCGCCCTGCTTCAGGTTAATGATAGCCGCCGGCAGCTGGTGATGCATGAAGCCGTTCATGCCCTTGGATTCCAGCGCTTCTATACGCGCCGCCAGGACCGGATCGTCCGGCGGTGAAAATGGCAGCTTGTCGATAATCACCAGGGACAATGCTTCGCCGCGGACGTCGACACCTTCCCAGAAACTCTGGCTGCCGATCAGCACGGCGTTGCCGGCAGCGCGGAAACGGTCCAGCAACTCGGTACGCCCTGCCTCGCCTTGCACCATCAGAGGGAAATCCAGATGACGTGCTTCGAATTCGGCGCGTAATCGTTCGGCGGCGCGATTGACCGCGCGTATAGTCGTGCACAGCAGGAAAGCACGGCCGCCCGAGGCTTCAATCACCGGCAACGCAGCGTCGACGACGGCGTCGGTATAGTCAGGCGAATTCGGCTGCGGCAGGTTCTGCGGCACGTATAGCAGGCCTTGCTCGCCATAATCGAAAGGACTAGGCCAGGATTGGGCCGGCTCGTCCCACAAGCCCATTTGCGAGGCGTAATGCTGGAAATCGTTCTTCACCGCCAGCGTGGCGGAGGTGAAAATCCAGGAGCGGGCGACACCTTCACGCTGTTTATTAAAAATCGGAGCGATCGACAGCGGTGTCTGGTGCAATTGCAGGGAAGACGAAAAGGCTTCTACCCACAACACACTGCCTTCTTCGCCTTCAGCGTCGGCCGCCTTGGCTTTCTTTGCGCTCTTGCCAGTGTTGCTGCCTGGCGCGCTGTTCCAGCTATCCAGCTGATGGCCCAGCTCCACTGCGCGGGTCCGGCACTGCTCAATGGTTTCCGCCCGTTCCGCCTGCTTTTCGAGGACGGCAATCATGCTGTGCAATTGCGCGCGCATGGTTTCCAGCGCCGGGAAGAATGCGCTCGATGCTGCAATCTGGTTCACCGCCAGCCGCCCCCCTTCCTGCGGAAAGGTCAACCGTAAATCGCGCGCTGCTTTTTCTACCGGCACCACCACTTGCCCCCAGTCGGCGCCATCGCGGGCATGCGACAAGCCTTCTGCCAGCACGTCACGGCACAACTCCAGGATCTGCGAAGTGGAAACAGTGTTACCAAAAAATAAAGTAGCAACTTCAGGCAACTGATGCGCTTCATCGAAAATGATGGTGTTCGCTGACGGCAGCAGCTCCGCGACGCCGGTGTCTTTCAACGCCACATCGGCAAAGAACAGGTGATGATTGACCACCACCACATCAGCCTGCTGGGCCTCCTTGCGCGCCTTCATCACGAAACAGTCCTGGTAATACTGGCACTCAGCGCCCATGCAGGTATCGCGGGTCGAGGTCACCAGATTCCAGATCAACGCGGTTTCCGGCACCTTCGATAACTCAGCCTTGTCGCCGGATGAAGTGGTTTTCATGAAACGGGAAATTTCACGCAGATAGCCGACATCCTCACGCGAGGTCATGCGGCCATTCTGCAGCGTCCGTTCCAGATGAAAATGGCAGACGTAATTGGCGCGCCCTTTCAGCAACGCGACCGAGACCGGCGCGCTGAGCGCCCTGCGCACGGTAGGAATGTCGCGCAAGAACAACTGGTCTTGCAAATTCTTGGTGCCGGTCGAGACGATCACCTTGCCGCCCCACAGCAAGGCCGGCACCAGGTAGGCGAAAGTCTTGCCGGTGCCGGTGCCAGCCTCCGCAATCAAGGTTCTTTGCTGGGCGATGGCGTCGGCGATGGCTTTCGCCATTTCGGTTTGCGCCTGACGCGGCCGAAAGCCACCGACCGCCTGTCCAAGCGGGCCGGAACTGGCGAACAGGCGATCGATATCGGCATCGTGGGCGCCGGGGGCTGCCGTTGCAATCGCAGCTGGAGTTGCAACTGCAGTGGTAGCGGACAACGCGCCTTCGGCAACAGGTGGGGATGTATCTTCGGTCAAGGTAACGTACTTAAAGCAGAGGCTGGGTAGCTATCCTACCAGCCTTGGGGTGAGCTATCAGGCAGGGATGTCGGGAATTAATTGCATTCTTAACAGCGTGATCTGGTCCTTGAGTTGCAATTTCCGCTTTTTCAGGCGGCGCAACTGCAATTCTTCATGCAAAACCTGATTCGTCATAGTATGAATAGCCGCATCCAGATCG
Organism: Collimonas sp. OK307; assembly: GCF_900113705.1. Classification (GTDB taxonomy): domain Bacteria; phylum Pseudomonadota; class Gammaproteobacteria; order Burkholderiales; family Burkholderiaceae_D; genus Collimonas. The sequence goes on from NZ_FOQI01000014.1 coordinate 106,152, forward strand.
CGATGTTCGACTTCAAGTTCTATAATGCGGCGCAGGATTTCTTCTCGATCAATCATGGTCATATCAATCACGGTCACATTCTAGTCTGGCAATAGGGAATGTTAACATCTGGAAACACTTTTAAGATTTTTCCTGCGTATAATATTTCCCATCGACTTCTTACTGTACTACTGTATGCGAGTGGCTGTGAGTTGCGATGAATGTCAACCTCACGCCCTATCGAGGCCCGGCAAGCGCGGAATTACCCAGAACAGGATGCAGTTTAATCTACCCAGACGAATGAGCCAATACAAGATCGAAGCCGGCACCGGCCAACACATCGGCGACCGCCAGGAACAACAGGACCGCGCCGCATTGTTTACCGCCCCCAAAGCACCGGGCTACATGATGGCAGTACTTGCCGACGGCATGGGCGGCCGCAGCGGCGGTGCATTAGCTGCCGAACAGGTGATTTGCACCGCCAAGCAGATATTCGAGGGTTTCTCGCCGCTGATCGACAATGTCGAGGCGATGTTGCACAACATCGCGCTGGAAACCCACACCGTCATCAAGCTGAGCGGTTTTTCCAACGACAAGGACCCGCATACCACCATGGTGATCCTGGTGCTGTCGCCGGACGGCACGGCAACCTGGGGCCACGTCGGCGATTCGCGCCTGTATCGTTTCGAGGGGCCTAATTTTGCCGAGCACACCATCGACCATTCGTATGTCGAGAAACTGGTGGCCGAAGGCAAGCTGTCGCGCAACGAAGCGAAATCGCACAATCTGTCGAACATACTGTTGAATGCGCTCGGCTCCAGCACCGATAGCCCCGCAGTCAGCATCGGCCGTCATACAGGCCTGCAGGCTGGCGATTCCTTCCTGCTGTGCTCGGATGGTTTGTGGCACTACTTTACGGAAGATGAGCTGGGTGCGGCCATCGCCATGAACAAGCCGCGCGACGCCGCCGAAATGCTGATCACCAAGACCCGCAAGCGGGCCGAAGGGCACGCCGCGGACAATTGCACCTTTGCGATCGTCAAACTGGTTGCCCTGCCTAAGGAAGCGCAGAACTACACCGTCAAGAAGATGCGCCGCGCGGTGTAATTCTTGCCTGGCTTACGGTGCTGACGCCGGTGCGGTACTGGCCGGCGGCGGTGACGGTTTCGCCGCAGGTGCCGCCGGAGCCGCAGGCACGACCGGCACACCCGTTTCAGCCGCTTTCTTGTTTGCCAGATCCTTGGCTTTAGCAGCCTTGTTTGCTGCTACCTCTTTCTGGCGCGCTGCCGAATCCTGTGCCTTTTTCTCAAAAGCGGCAACATTGGCTGCACGTTGCGAGGCTTTGGCCGCCTCATCCTGCTGCGCCTTTTTTACCTTGGCGTTATGATCCGCCACGCGCTTGTCTGCCTCGCCCAGATGCTTGCGGGTATTGGCGGCCACTTCTTTTTCCTTGGCCGCGCCCTGCTTCACCTTGTCGGCGTTGCTCAGTTCTTTTTCTTTTTGATCTTGCGCCTTCTGCGCTGCTTCGGCCGGCTGCCCGGCATTGTGCACTTCCAGCGCCTTGTCGCGTTCATCGGCGCGGTCCTTGCGCAAAAAGGCGTTGGCGGTGATATCTACCGGACGGATGGTCTTCATCGCCAGGCGACGCTGCTCCTTGGCGGCATCCAGGCAATGGTTGACGAAGAATTTTGCGTAGCAGGCACGCCGCTGTTCCAGATCGCGCGCCTCGACTTCGGCCTTGGCATTGGCGACATCGGTCAAGGCACGATTCGAGGTTTCCACCGAATTCAGCGTGTCAAGCGGATAGCGTGCGCTCAGCTCGTCGGCAGGCTCGGCGACCGGCTTCAACGGGACATCTGCGGCTTGCACGCCAGCGGACAGCGTCAGCAGCAACGCAGCAACGCCCAGCGCGACGGGACGCTGAAGACGCGCCCGCACCTGTGATGACAATGACGACCACGGAGCCAAACTCAAAGAAGCAAATTCCACGTAAACCTGTCCATTTCTATACGTTATTTTTTAAACACCGCCGTTGTTCGCTCTCAACTCCGCTCTCAACTCACGCGCCGCTCAGACTATCGAGTCGGCCTCCGAGCGTCGTTCGCTATCCATGTACTCGCGCGACTGCATTTCCATGATACGCGATACGGTACGGTGAAACTCGTTGGCCAGCATGCCTTGCGTGTACAGCTCTTCGGGCGCCACAGCTGCCGACATGATCAACTTGATCTTGTGATCATAGAACACATCGATCAGCCAGGTAAACCGGCGTGCCTCTGACGACATCGCTGCCGACATTTGCGGAATACCGGACAATATCACCGTATGGAAGCGGCTGGCAATTTCCAGGTAATCGTTTTGCGAGCGCGGACCGCCGCACAAGGTATTGAAATCGAACCAGATCACGCCGCCGGCACGGCGCAAGGCCTTGATTTTACGTGCTTCGATATCGACGATAGGATCTTCGTCGGCAGTCTCGGCAACTCCGGCAAAGGCATGCCGCAAGGCGCGATCGGTGTCGGCGTTGAGCGGCGCATGGTAACTATCCACCTGCTCCAGGGCGCGCTTGCGGTAATCGATGCCGGCATCGATATTCATCACATCCAGGTTATCTTGCAATAACTTGATGGTCGGCAGCATGCGATCTCGATGCAAACCGTCCGGATATAGCGTGCCGGGCTCGTAATTCGAGGTCATGACAAACGACACGCCGTTATCGAACAAGGCTTTCAGCAGGTTATAGAGGATCATGGCGTCGGCGATATCGGAGACGTGAAACTCGTCAAAACAGATCAGCCGATACTTCTTGGCGACCCGCTTTGCCACTTCATCGAGCGGATCGGCAACGCCCTTGAGTTCATCCAGCTGCCGATGCACCGCCCGCATGAATTCGTGGAAATGCAGGCGGGTTTTACGCACCACCGGCACCACCGAATAAAAGCTGTCCATCAAAAACGATTTCCCGCGCCCGACCCCGCCCCACATATACACGCCGCGCGGCACGTCAGGCCGGTTGATCAGGCGTTTGAAGGAGTTGGAGCGCTGCGCCTTGTAGTCGACCCATTCATCATAAGACTGTTGCAGGCGATCGACTGCGCGCCGTTGTGCGTCATCGGCCTGGAAACCCCTTTGCGTCAGTGCCTGTTCATAAAACTCTAAGACGTTCATTGTGTTTTCAATTCTTGATGAAAAGCTAAAACCGGCTTGCCGACCTTATTGGTTGACAAAAAAATAATCGTGCTCATTAGGAAAATTGCAAAATAAGCAATCCGCCAAAAATAAAAATGGGCGAGCCTCAGCTCACCCACTTCAATCCAGGCAACCGCCCTGACAACAGCGTGACAACGCCCCTGCAACTATGACCGCCCCATCTCTACCAGCACGCGGCTAGGATAAGCCTTCTCCTTGCCGCCGAAAGTCAACGGCAGGTTAGCCCCCAAACCGAGACCGATCGCTCCGATGCCGCCACTGCCGCCGGTAGCGCCAATGCCGACACTAGGAGAATTCAACCCGGGCGGCGCCCGATACACCACTTCCGAGGTGCGATAGCCTGGCTTGTCGCAAACCACATGCAGGTCGCCGTCGGTTTCAACAATCAGGACATCGCCGGGCGTAACCACATTCCAGCGGCTGCTGTCGGTTTTCACCACGCAGCGCGCGCCTTCCAGTTGCTGGCTGTCGGAGGTAGCCTCGATCACCACACGTCCGTTATCCGACGCTGTAGTCGCGCAACCGGACAGCGCAACGCCTAACAAAACGATCAGATAACGCATGTGCTTCTCCCTTAGAAATTCAGGGACCGTTTGTCGACTGCCAGCGCCGCTTCCTTGGTCGCTTCCGACAAGGATGGGTGCGCGTGACAGATGCGGGCGATATCTTCTGCTGATGCGCGGAATTCCATCGCCACCACGGCTTCTGAAATCAATTCTGATGCCATTGGCCCAACAATGTGAACGCCCAGGATTTCGTCAGTCTTGGCATCCGCCAGGAATTTGACCATACCTGAGGTATCCCCCAAAGCGCGTGCCCGCCCATTCGCCAGGAACGGGAACGTACCAGCCTTATATGCTACTCCATCTGCCTTCAGTTGTTGTTCTGTCTTGCCAACCCAGGCGATTTCCGGCGATGTATAGATCACCCACGGAATCGTATTGAAGTTAACGTGACCATGCTGTCCGGCAATACGCTCGGCCACTGCCACGCCTTCTTCCTCCGCTTTGTGCGCCAGCATCGGGCCGCGCACCACGTCACCAACCGCCCAGACGTTCGGCAAGTTAGTCTTGCAATCGCCGTCGACCGCGATAAAACCGCGCTCGTCCAGCTGCAAGCCAACGCCTTCGGCATTCAGGCCGATGGTGTTTGGCGTCCGGCCTATCGATACGATCAGTTTGTCGTACACCGCTTTTTGTGCCGCGCCGGTGGCATCGACATATTCTACTGTGACATCATTCTTGCCAGCCGTAATGGCGCCGATCGTGACGCCCAGGCTGACCTTCAAGCCTTGCTTGGTGAAAAGTTTGGCGGCTTCCTTGGCGATCTGCTCGTCCACTGCCCCCAGGAAAGTCGGCAATGCTTCCAGTACGCTGACATCCGAGCCCAGGCGGCGCCAGACGCTGCCCATTTCGAGGCCGATAACACCGGCACCGATTACCCCTAGTTTAGCCGGAACCGCGTCAATTGCCAGTGCGCCGGTGTTCGACAGAATCAGTTTTTCATCGAACGGCGTGCCCGGTAATGCACGGGCGTTGGAACCGGTAGCCACGATGATGTGCTTGGCTGTGATGGTTTCTTCGGTAGTGCCGGCGACCTTGATTTCATAAGCATTGGCATCGCCCTTGACGAACGAACCGCGGCCGTGGAAAAAGGTAACCTTATTCTTCTTGAACAGGTACAAGATACCTTCGTTGTTTTGCTTGACGACATTATCCTTGCGCGCCAGCATCTGCCCCAGGTTCAGTCCCAGGCCCTTGACTTCGATACCGTGGTCCGCGAATGCATGGCCGGCATGCTCGTAATGCTCAGACGATTGCAACAACGCTTTGGATGGAATGCAACCGACGTTGGTGCAAGTGCCGCCCGGCGCAGGACCGTTCTTGGCATTTTTCCATTCATCAATACATGCAGTATTGAAACCCAGTTGCGCGGCGCGAATTGCTGCAATATAACCGCCAGGACCGCCACCGATCACGACGACATCAAATTGTTTGCTCATTTCCATCCTTCGAGTTGTTGCCTTGCGGGTCGCTTGCCATTCATTGGCAACTCATTGCCAACGCATGCAGCCGGCCACGCCAAGGCTCTCATCATTTACATAGCCACCTAAACGATACGCCCTGCTCCATTTTCCTTACGAGAAAAACAGGAGTCAGGGCGCGTCGCCTAGCGAGATTTAAAGCTTACAGGTCCAGCAACAGGCGAGCCGGATCTTCCAGCGCTTCCTTCATTGCTACCAGCGCCAGCACTGCTTCACGACCGTCAATGATACGGTGATCGTAAGACATCGCCAGATAGTTCATCGGACGCACCACGATCTGGCCGTTTTCGACAACTGCACGGTCCTTGGTCGCATGCACGCCCAGGATCGCCGATTGTGGCGGGTTGATGATCGGTGTCGACAGCATCGAACCGAAAGTACCACCGTTGGAGATCGAGAATGTACCGCCGGTCAGGTCGTCCAGCGTCAGCTTGCCGTCCTTGGCCTTGGCGCCGAATTCGCCGATTTTCTTTTCGATGTCGGCGATCGACATTTGATCAGCATCGCGCAACACCGGCACTACCAGGCCGCGTGGCGAACCAACTGCGATACCGATATCGAAATAACCGTGGTACACGATGTCGTTGCCATCTACCGAGGCATTGACGATCGGGTATTTTTTCAGTGCCGCAACCGCAGCCTTGACGAAGAACGACATGAAGCCGAGCTTGACGCCGTGCTCTTTTTCAAACTTGTCTTTGTACTTGGTGCGCAGGTCCATGACTGGCTGCATATTGACTTCATTGAATGTCGTCAAGATAGCGTTAGTCGATTGCGATTGCACCAGACGCTCGGCGATACGTGCGCGCAGGCGGCTCATCGGCACGCGCTCTTCCGGACGCTGGTCCAGCTGGGCCTTGGTCGGCGCAACAATTTGCTGCAGTGCCGGCTTGACTGCTACTGCCGCCAGAGGTGCGGGTGCTGGTGTCGCTGGCTTGTTAGCCAGTGCGCCCAGAACGTCGCCCTTGGTGACGCGGCCGTCTTTACCGCTACCGTCGACTTGACCCGCCGACAGATTGTTTTCTGCCAGCAGTTTTGCGGCGGCAGGCATGGCGATGCCGGCTGCCGACTTCGATTGCAATTCAGGTGCGGCGATTGGCGTTGGCGCATTGCCGCTTTGTGGCACTGCCACGGCAGCTACTTCCATCGGGCTGACTTTAGCGGAAGCATCGGTGTCGATCACAGCGATGATTTCATCGGCAACCACGGTGCTGCCGTCGCCTTTGATCAGCTGGACGATCACGCCGTCGGCCGGGGCCGGCAGCTCAAGCACAACTTTATCTGTCTCGATATCAATCAGGTTTTCGTCGCGCTTGACAGCGTCGCCGATTTTTTTATGCCAGGTCAACAAGGTCGCTTCAGCGACGGATTCCGACAATTGCGGAACTTTTACTTCTAGAAGTGCCATTTAATTCTCCGTAAGATGGTGCGTCGGGCAGGTCTCCTGACCTGCCCTGGCGTCAATTATTTTGTAAGAACAAAGCCTTTAAGCTTGGAAAATGCCGTGTCCAGCAATGCTTTCTGCTGCGCATAGTGCTTGTCGTAGTAACCGACAGCTGGCGATGCGCTGGCTGGACGGCCTGCGTAGGCAAGCTTCTGGCCATCTTCCAGGTTCTCAAAAATGTTGTGCTGAATCTGCAGCCATGCGCCTTGATTCTGCGGCTCGTCCTGTGTCCATACCAGTTCGTTGAAGTTAGGGAACTGCTTCAACTCGGCAGCGAATGCCTTGTGCGGGAATGGATACAGTTGTTCCAGACGGATAATTGCCACGTCAGTCTGACCGCGTTCTTTACGTGCGTTAACCAGATCGTAGTAAACCTTGCCCGAGCAAGCGACGATGCGCTTGACCTTCTTAGGATCGATCTTGTCATCGACTTCGCCGATCACAGTCTGGAAGCTGCCCTTGCTGAAATCGGACAACGGCGAACCGGCATCCTTGTTACGCAACAGCGACTTCGGTGTCATGATTACCAGCGGCTTGCGGAACAAGCGGATCATCTGGCGGCGCAGCAGATGGAAAATCTGCGCTGCGGTAGTCGGTTGCACCACTTGCATGTTGTTGTCTGCGCACAGTTGCAGATAACGTTCCAGGCGTGCCGACGAGTGTTCCGGGCCTTGGCCTTCATAACCGTGCGGCAGCATCATGACCAGGCCGGAAGCACGACCCCACTTCACTTCGCCGGAGCTGATGAACTGGTCGATCACGACTTGCGCGCCGTTGGCGAAATCGCCGAACTGGGCTTCCCAGATGGTCAGCGTGTTTGGCTCTGCAGTGGAATAACCGTATTCGAAACCGAGTACAGCTTCTTCCGACAAGACCGAGTCGATCACCTTGAACGGCGCTTGCTGGTCAGAGATGTTTTGCAGCGGAATATAGCTGCCGGCATCCCAACGCTCACGGTTTTGATCGTGCAATACAGCGTGGCGATGGACGAACGTACCGCGGCCTGCGTCTTGGCCGGTCAGGCGAATCGCATAACCCGACGATACCAGCGATGCGTAGGCCAGATGCTCGCCCATGCCCCAGTCGAGGTTGAGTTCGCCACGGCCCATGGCGGCGCGGTCGTTCAATACTTTTTCGACCAGCGCGTGGACCTTGAAGTTTTCCGGCACGGTGGTGATGCGTGTTGCCAGGCGTTTCAGTTCCGTGACAGGCACTGCTGTGTCGGCGGCGTCGGTCCACTTGCGGTTCAGGAACGGCAGCCAGTCGACCGCGTATTTGCTCTTGAAATTGGTGATGACCGGATCGACAGTGTGCTTGCCGGCATCCATCGCATCGCGGAACGCCTTGACCATGGCGTCGCCGGTGTCGGCGTCGATAGTGCCTTGCGCCGCCAGTTTATCCGCGTACAGCTTGCGGGTGCCTGGATGCTGGCCGATCTTCTTGTACATCAGCGGCTGCGTCAGCGCTGGCGTATCTTGCTCGTTGTGGCCCAGTTTGCGGAAGCAGATGATATCGACCACGATATCCTTCTTGAACTCGATACGGTAATCGAGCGCGATCTGGGTAGCGAACACGACCGCTTCAGGATCGTCGCCGTTGACGTGCAGAACCGGCGCTTCGATCATCTTGACGACGTCCGAGCAATACAGGGTGGAACGGGAATCGCGCGGATCGGAAGTGGTGAAACCGATCTGGTTGTTGATCACGATATGCACGGTGCCGCCAGTGCCGTAACCACGCGTTTGCGCCAGGTTCAAGGTTTCCATCACTACGCCCTGGCCGGCAAATGCAGCATCGCCGTGGACCAGGATCGGCAGCACTTGCGAGCCGTCGATGTCGCCGCGGCGTTCCATACGCGCCTTGACCGAACCTTCAACCACAGGGTTGACGATTTCCAGATGCGATGGATTGAATGCCAGCGACAGATGCACCGGGCCGCCCGGGCTGGTGATGTCGGAAGAGAAGCCTTGGTGATACTTGACGTCGCCTGCCGGCAGGTCGTCGGCATGCTTGCCTTCGAATTCTGCAAACAGTTCTTGCGGCATCTTGCCCAAGGTATTGACCAGCACGTTCAGACGGCCGCGGTGGGCCATGCCGATAACGATTTCCTGGACACCCTTGGCGCCGGCGCGCTGGATCGTTTCGTCCAGCGACACGATGAAGCTTTCGCCGCCTTCCAGCGAGAAACGCTTTTGTCCGACATAACGTGTATGCAGGTAGCGCTCCAGTCCTTCAGCCGCGGTCAGGCGGTCGAGGATGTGCTTTTTCTTTTCTGCAGTGAATACCGGCGCCGAACGTGTCGACTCCAGACGCTCCTGCATCCAGCGCTTTTCGGTCGGATCGCTGATGTACATGTACTCGGTACCGATCGAACGGCAATACGTATCGCGCAGCGAATTCAGCAGGTCGCGCAGCGTAGCCGTTTCAGTGCCGAAGTAGGTGTTGCTGATGTTGAACACGATGTCCATGTCGGCATCGGTGAAACCGTAGAAGCTTGGTTCCAGTTCAGGCAATACGGAACGTTCCTGGCGTTGCAGCGGATCCAGGTTGGCCCAGCGCGAACCCAGGTAACGGTAGGCAGCGATAAGTTGCGTTGCAGCAACACGCTTGCGTCCCATTTCAGCATCGGCAGAAGCGGAGATAGTGCGGATCGGACCGTGTTTGGCGCGCTCGGCAAACGAGGCGATGACGGAGGCGTGGCCTACGTCAGGCTTATCGGAGCCGTCGACGGCAGGCACGTGTTGCATAGCGTCAAAATATGCACGCCAGTTATCGGCAACTGAACCGGGATTGTCGAGGTAAGACTCGTACAGCTCTTCAATGTACGGTGCATTACCTCCGAAGAGATAAGAATTAGAGCGGTATTGTTGCATCATCTTGCTCACCTTTCTTCGCGTTTCGCGAGATTAGCGGGTTAACATAACCTTCCGCGACACGGCCTGACCGGTTAGCGGATTGCACATCAAGTTGTGGGGAAGGGCTCTATTACTGTGTTCTTTACTGCAAATTCAATTCGGGTACTACGGTACTTCTTTGCGCCTGCCCTTCAAAACATGCTCATCGCATGCCTCATTGCATACACTCACTACGCTGTGACCATATAAATCGGCACAGAATAGGAGCATAGCATAACCTGCAGAAATGCAAACAGCGAATCCGTGGATTCGCTGTTTTTGTGTTGCTATTACCTATTTCCGACTCACGCCAGCCTTACCTTTAGCCGCGCTTGTCGATTGCCGGTACGTCACGGGTCGGCGAACCGACGAACAATTGACGTGGACGGCCGATCTTTTGTTCAGGATCGGAAATCATTTCGTTCCATTGCGCGATCCAGCCGACGGTACGCGCCATGGCGAAGATACCGGTGAACAGCGATGTCGGGATGCCCAGTGCCGACTGCACGATGCCGGAGTAGAAGTCGACGTTCGGATACAGCTTGCGGGAAACGAAGTATTCGTCTTCCAGCGCCACTTTTTCCAGCGCCATCGCCAGCTTGAATAACGGGTCGTCATGCAGGCCGAGTTCGTTCAGCACTTCGTAGCAGGTTTCGCGCATCAGCTTGGCGCGCGGATCGAAGTTCTTGTAGACGCGATGACCGAAGCCCATCAGCTTGACGCCGGAGTTCTTGTCTTTCACCTTGGCGATGAACTCTGGAATCTTGTCGACAGTACCGATTTCCTTGAGCATGTTCAGTGCCGCTTCGTTGGCGCCGCCGTGTGCCGGGCCCCACAGGCAAGCGATACCGGCAGCGATACAGGCGAACGGATTGGCGCCGCTGGAACCTGCCAGGCGCACGGTTGAAGTCGAGGCGTTTTGCTCGTGATCGGCATGCAAGGTCAGAATACGGTCCAGTGCGCGCACCAGTACGTCGTTGACCTTGTACTCTTCGCACGGCGTGGAGAACATCATGTGCATGAAGTTCGCGCTGTACGACAGTTCATTGCGCGGGTAGACGAAAGGCTGGCCGACGTTGTACTTGTAGGCCATGGCGACCAGCGTCGGCAGCTTGGCGATCAGGCGGATCGCCGATACTTCGCGATGGTGCGGATCGGTGATGTCCAGCGAGTCATGGTAGAACGACGACAAGGCGCCGACGGTGCCGACCAGGACAGCCATCGGATGCGCGTCGCGGCGGAAGCCGCGGAAGAAGAATTGCATCTGCTCGTGCACCATGGTGTGCTGGGTCACGGTAGCGTCGAATTTTTCCTTTTCCTTTGCGGTCGGCAGTTCGCCGTTCAGCAACAGGTAGCAGGTTTCCAGGAAATCGCAATTGACCGCCAGCTGCTCGATCGGGTAACCACGATACAGCAGTTCGCCCTTGTCGCCGTCGATGTAGGTGATCGACGAATTACATGCTGCCGTCGACATGAAACCCGGGTCGTAAGTGAATTTACCGGTGGCGCCGTACAGCTTGCGGATATCGATGACATCGGGGCCGACGGTGCCCTTGTAAATAGGAAATTCTACGGATGGGCTGCCATCGGAAAACGATAGCGTGGCTTTTGTATCAGCGGTGGTCATGGCTCTTCCCTCAATCAAAAGGTGACTCTAAATCAAAAAAAACAAAAGACGCTGCTAGCAGATCGACATCTCCCGCGGCCGTCGCCGCCAGCGGAGATACCGGCTTAAGCAGTGCGTATTCTGGCTAACAGTGCATGCACTTGCGGCAAATCCAGCAAGCCGTCCGGTTCTTTACGGACTAGCAGTAAATCCATTAGTTCAATGTCGGACAGCTCCATGAGACGCGAAAAAGCGTCAACATCGTCATCCGTCATGCTGGCTTCGTTTGCATCCAGGAAACGGGTCAGTATCAGATCGTTTTCAAGCAGGCCGCGTCGCGCGCGCCAGCGCAGGCGGGCTCGGTTGGCTGGATCGGCTTGATGGATGATAGGCATGGAAACCACTTATTCTATTTGATATCGCCGTTCGGCGCTTTCGACGAACAGTTCTAAAACTGTTGCAAAAACCAGGGCGGGAAGACTTGAAAGTTTCGCCGCCCTGCTTATTCTCTCTTGCTTACTCTCTTATACCGCGCGACGAACCATCAGCTCTTTGATCTTGCCGATCGCTGCATTCGGGTTCAAACCCTTTGGACAGACATCGACGCAGTTCATGATCGAACGGCAACGGAACAGGCGATACGGATCTTCCAGGTTGTCCAGACGGGCGCCGGTGGCTTCATCGCGGCTGTCGGCGATGAAACGGTAGGCTTGCAGCAAGCCGGCCGGGCCGACGAACTTGTCCGGATTCCACCAGAACGACGGGCAGGAAGTCGAGCAGCATGCGCACAGGATGCACTCGTACAGGCCATCCAGCTCTTCGCGCTGTTCAGGCGACTGCAGACGCTCTTTTTCCGGCGGAATGCTGTCGTTGATCAGGAACGGCTTGATCGACTCGTATTGCTTGAAGAACTGCGTCATGTCGACGATCAGGTCGCGGATCACCGGCAGGCCTGGCAACGGCCGCAAGATAATCGGCTCGCTCAGTTCGTTCAGGTTGGTGGTGCAAGCCAGACCGTTCTTGCCGTTGATGTTCATGGCGTCGGAACCGCACACGCCTTCGCGGCATGAGCGGCGCAGCGCCAGAGAATCGTCGACGTCGGCCTTGATGCGTTGCAGGGCATCCAGCAGCATCTTGTCGGTTGGCAGCAGCTCTACCGTCAAGTCCTGCATGTAAGGCTTGGCATCCTTATCAGGATCGTAGCGGTAGATTTTAAATTTCAAAGTACGTGATGACATGGCTATACCTCTTGTTTTTAATTATTGTGGAGCAGAGCCCGGGCGCCCGTATGGTTTGGCGCGCCTTGCCCCGCCCCGACAAATTAGAATGTACGTGGCTTTGGCTTGAACGTATCAACTGTCAGCGGCTTGGTAACCACTGGCTTGTAGTCGAGACGATTACCTTCGGAGTACCACAAGGTGTGCTTCATCCAGTTTTCGTCATCACGCTTTTCATAATCGCGATGCGCATGCGCGCCGCGCGATTCTTTACGAGCTGCAGCCGAGGTAATGGTGGCCTTGGCGGTTTCGATCAGGTTGTCCAGTTCCAGCGCTTCGACACGTGCTGTGTTGAATACCTTGGATTTGTCCTTGAACGAAACGTGCTTGCGCCGCTCGTCCAGCACCATGATTTCCTTGTAGCCCTGTTGCAGCAATTCGTCGGTACGGAACACGCCGCAGTAGTGCTGCATGGTCTTGCGGATATCGCCGGCCACGTCTTGCACACGCTCGGAACCGGTGCTGGTTTCCAGCTTGGCCAGGCGCGCCAGGGCGACGTCGGCTGCATCCGCCGGCAACGGCTTGTTGCTGCGTTCCTTGAGCTTGCTGTCGACAATGTGATTGCCGGCGGCACGGCCGAACACCACCAGATCCAGCAGCGAATTGGTACCCAGGCGATTGGCGCCGTGCACCGATACGCAAGCGCATTCGCCGATGGCGTACAAGCCATTGACTACTGCGTTCGGGATACCGTTCTTCGGCACTACAACCTGGCCGTAAACGTTGGTCGGGATACCGCCCATTTGATAATGGATGGTCGGCACGACTGGAATCGGCTCTTTCAGAGCGTCAACGTTAGCGAACTTGTGGCCGATTTCAAGAATCGAAGGCAGACGCTTCATGATGGTTTCGGCGCCGATGTGGCGCAGATCCAGCATCACGTGATCCTTGTTCGGACCGCAGCCACGGCCTTCCTTGATTTCCTGGTCCATCGAACGCGATACGAAGTCGCGCGGCGCCAGATCTTTCAAGGTTGGCGCATAGCGCTCCATGAAACGTTCGCCGTTGGCGTTGATCAGAATGCCGCCTTCGCCGCGCACGCCTTCGGTAATCAGCACGCCCGCGCCGGCTACGCCGGTCGGGTGGAACTGCCAGAATTCCATGTCTTCCAGCGGCAAACCGGCACGCGCCGCCATACCCATACCGTCGCCGGTATTGATAAAGGCATTGGTCGAAGCCGCCCAGATACGCCCTGCACCGCCGGTAGCCATCACCGTGGTCTTGGCTTCCAGGATCATGACGTCGCCGGTTTCCATTTCCAGCGCTACTACGCCGATGACATCGCCTTCGGCATCGCGCACCAGGTCGATCGCCATCCATTCGACGAAGAAGTGTGTCTTGGCACGGACGTTACGCTGATACAGCGTGTGCAACAGCGCATGGCCGGTACGGTCGGCAGCTGCGCAAGCGCGCGCTACCGGCTTTTCGCCGAAGTTGGCCGAGTGGCCGCCGAACGGACGTTGATAAATGGTGCCGTCGGCATTACGGTCGAACGGCATGCCGAAATGTTCCAGCTCATACACAGCCTTAGGCGCTTCGCGACACATGAATTCAATCGCGTCCTGGTCGCCCAGGTAATCCGAGCCCTTGACGGTGTCGAACATGTGCCAGTACCAGCTGTCCTCGGACATGTTACCCAGCGAGGCGCCAATGCCGCCCTGCGCCGCAACTGTGTGCGAACGGGTGGGAAACACCTTCGACAAGACGGCTACATTCAAACCAGCTTCCGCCAACTGCAGCGAAGCACGCATACCGGAACCACCGGCCCCAACGATTACCGCATCAAAGCGGCGTGTAGGAATTGTGGATTTAATAGCTGCCACGATTACACTCTCCACAAAATCTGCGCCGCCCATCCGGCACAACCGACCAACCACAGGATTGTGGCAACTTGCAAGACCAGGCGCAGAGCGACCGGCTTGATATAATCCATCCAGAAATCACGCACGCCAATCCATGCATGAAAAAACAGTGCCATCAGCGCTACGAACGTAGCCATCTTGAACCACTGATGCGCAAACAGCCCCGCCCAGCCGTCATAAGTGAAATTGCTGGCGGTCAGGAACGACACCAGCAGGATGACGGTATAAATCGCCATGACGATAGCCGTGATGCGCTGCGCCAGCCAGTCGCGCAAGCCGTAATGGGCCCCTACTACCAGGCGCTTGGCGCCAATATTCTTGTTATCAGCCATTTTTAGAATGCTCCGAACAGTTTCAATGCAACGATCAACGCCAGCGGCACACTGATAATCAGGACTCCGGCAGCCGATTTGCGCGCGCTATCCTTATCCAGGCCGATATGGTTATCCATGATCAGGTGGCGGATGCCGGCGCAGAAGTGGTGCAGATATGCCCAGGACAGGGCCAGGATGACGAGCTTGACGAACCAGCCCGATGTAAAACCCTTGAAGTAATCGAAGGAAATTTCAGATGCCAGGCTCTTGTCCAGCATGTACAAGATAAAAGGCAAAAGCAAAAACATCAACACGCCACTAATACGATGCAAAATCGAAACCAGGGCTGCCAACGGAAAGCGGTAGCCGACAATTTGAGTAATGCTTATATTACGAAACTGTGGCCGATTGGGTTTCGCGGCTTCAGACATAACAGGGTTCTCCTCAGTTTAAAATTTTAGAGCAAGCGCAATCCCGCAATTTTCGCCTATTTTTGTGCAGCACACCAATAGTTATTATTCAATATTGCAAATAATGGCTAGCGGCGGGTATTCCTGCACTTGCTTACGCTTGATTGATTGCACTTGGTCAGCTTGCTCATATTGCCACCAGTCGCCGCTATCGTCAGCCGATGACCATTCCAACTCGCTACTCCAGATCACTACCCCAACCCGTCAGCTCAATTCGTTCTGATAGTGATGGCGATTGGTCACGTACAAACCGCGCCGCACTTCCACCGGCTTGTCGCCATAGGTAAAGGACACGCGTTCCACACACAATAAAGGCGATAATTTTTCCACCCCCAGCAACTCGGCCGCGTCGGCATCGGCGCTGGCGGCGCGAATCTGCTCGGTGGCACGGATCATGCGCGTGCCGAATTCGGTTTCAAACAGGCCGTACATCGGCCCCTTGTACTCAACCAGCCGCTCCAGCGTCAGCGCCTTGAACAACGCGCCCGGCAGCCACAATTCTTCAAGTATCGTCGGTACGCCGTCAAATGCCATGACACGTTTGACATAGACCACCGAGTCGCCCGATTTCATGCCCAGCAGGCGAGCGATTTCCGCCGGCGCACGCAAGCGCTTCAGCTCGATCACTCTTTTATCGGTAACTTGCGGCTGGTCGCTGTCCGGCATCAGGCGCAGGAAGCGGAATTGCGAACGCGCTTCGTGATGGGTGGCGACAAACGTGCCCTTGCCCTGACGCCGCACCAGCAGGTTTTCCGCGGCCAGTTCGTCAATCGCTTTGCGCACCGTACCCTGGCTTACCTTGAAACGGTTGCCAAGCTCGACTTCGCTGGGAATCAGCTCGCCCGGCTTCCACTCACCGGATTGCAGGCGCTGCATGATCAGCGCCTTGATTTGCTGGTAGAGGGGACTAAAGGTCGGAGACGATACTGAGGGAGACGCAGGGACCGCAGCGCTCTGGCCGACGGGGTCACTACTCACATTGGACGGGATGGAACTCATAACCATAGATTTCACCATAAAAGCCCACTGCCGTCCAGAAAAAAATGTTCAATTATATGTCTTATATAAGACATAAGATATTGATTGACATACCATGTTGCCGAGCCTAAACTCGCGGGCATAAGCAGTATTTGGTGATCGCTGATTGGTGTTTGTTTCGTGCAAATCGATTTTCATGGCAGAGATGCAAGCCGTAAATTTTGGCGCCCGGCACAACGCAAAACAAACTGACGCACGCGGTTTTCGCCGGTATGATTAGAGGTTGCGTATTTAAGTCGCCGCTTTTTGTATCTTGGCATGTATTTGTATTGGCCTACATGCCTGGCTGGGATTTTTTGTAATTTGACCGTCGTTCTTATTTGAATTGAACGGTTAAGGGCAGAGTCATTCGCCGCAGGGTTTAACCGGGCGGCTCTTGAACTTTGCCCCGCACACATTTTTATCACTTCTCTGGAGATTCAACATGGCTAAGTCCCCTCTGCGTGTTGCCGTTACCGGCGCCGCTGGTCAAATCGGCTATTCCCTTCTGTTCCGCATCGCCAACGGCGACCTGCTCGGCAAAGATCAACCGGTCATTTTGCAACTGCTTGAAATCCCTGACGAAAAAGCACAAAAAGCGTTGAAGGGCGTGATCATGGAAGTCGACGATTGCGCATTCCCGCTGCTGGCCGGCATCACTGCACACAGCGATCCGATGACAGCATTCAAGGATGCTGACGTTGCCCTGCTGGTTGGCGCCCGCCCACGCGGCCCAGGCATGGAACGTAAGGACCTGCTGGAAGCCAATGCACAGATTTTCACCGTGCAAGGCAAGGCGCTGGACGCCGTCGCTTCACGCAATGTCAAGGTACTGGTGGTCGGCAATCCGGCCAACACCAACGCTTACATCGCCATGAAATCGGCGCCTAACCTGCCAGCCAAGAACTTCACCGCAATGCTGCGCCTGGACCACAACCGCGCCCTGTCGCAAGTCGCGGCCAAGATCGGCAAGCCAGTTTCGGCTATCGAAAAACTGTTCGTCTGGGGCAATCACTCGCCAACCATGTACGCTGACTATCGCTACGCGACAGCGGACGGCGCATCGGTCAAAGACCTGATCAACGATCAAGTCTGGAACAAAGATGTGTTCCTGCCAACCGTCGGCAAGCGCGGCGCCGCCATCATCGAAGCGCGCGGCCTGTCGTCGGCTGCTTCGGCCGCCAACGCAGCGATCGATCACGTGCGTGACTGGGTTCTGGGCACCAACGGCAAGTGGACCACCATGGGTGTGCCATCGGACGGTTCCTACGGCATCCCTGAAGGCACCATGTTCGGCTTCCCGGTAACTACTGAAAACGGCGAATACAAAATCGTCCAGGGCCTGGAAATCGACGCTTTCTCGCAAGAGCGCATCAACATCACTCTGGCAGAACTGCAAGAAGAGCGTGATGGCGTGAAACACCTGGTCGGCTAAGCAACTGCTTCAATGTAGGGTGGACGCGCTGCACTTACGCGTGTCCACCCTGCCCCGCAATTATTATTAAGAACTTCGCAATGCATCCTACCCAGGTCTTATTCCTAGGCAAGCAACAACCGGTCTCGCTACCGGTCTGCGATCATTACGCCGGCGCTGAAAAGCTCATGCGTAAATCGGTCGCCTTGCAGCAGGAGCTGGGTCCGGTATTCGACATCACACTTGACTGCGAAGACGGCGCCAGCGCCGGCAACGAAGCAGCACACGCACAACTGGTCGCCGACATCGTCGCCGGCGCCGACAATCGCTTTGAGCGCATAGGCGCTCGCGTACACGACATCGGCAGCACTTTTTTCGAACAAGACGTAGAGATCATCTGCAAAGGCGCAGCGCGCCGGCTGGCTTACCTGATGCTGCCCAAGGCCGAGAGCCTGGCCGACGTCAACGCCGCGCTGGCCCTGATAGATCACCACAGCAGCCAGGCCGGACGGCAGGCGTTGCCGGTCCATGTACTGATAGAAACCCACGGCGCGCTGGCAGACGTGTTTGCCATTGCCGCCCTGCCGCAAGTACAGTCGCTGTCGTTTGGCATCATGGATTTTGTTTCAGCGCATTACGGCGCCATCCCAAGCGCGGCAATGCGTTCGCCGGCGCAGTTCAGCCATCCGCTGGTCACGCGCGCCAAACTGGAAATTGCCGCGGCTTGCCACGCGCACGGCAAGATACCTTCGCATAACGTCACCACCGACATCAAGGACAACAGCACCGTCGCTGCAGATGCCGGCCGCGCCATGGCTGAATTCGGCTATACCCGGATGTGGAGCATCCATCCGCAACAGATCAAACCGATATTGAACGCATTTACCCCGCCGCCATCTGAGATTGCCACGGCGGCACAAATCCTGCTTGCGGCCAGGCAAGCGGCATGGGGACCAATACAACACGAGGGCACGCTACATGACCGCGCCAGTTACCGTTATTACTGGAGTGTTCTGCAGCGCGCAAAAAATAACGGCGTCGCACTACCTGAAGAAGCAATAACTTTGTTATAACCGCACCCCGCCTTTATTGAGACAACGGGATGCACTACGGAGCAATGAAAATGAAGAAGAGTTTGTCGACGAGTTTATCAATGCTGGTTTTGCTGGGCGCCAGCCTGGCAGTTGCAGTGCCGCAGGTTCAAGCCCAGACCACTACTAAGAAAACGACCAAGAAGGCCGCCAAGAAACCAGCTGCAAAAGCTGCGCCGACAGAAGTCGACGATGGCGAAGACGAAGGGACACCGGATGTCAAGACTTCCGTTTCCATCGATTACAAATGCGAGCTCGGCAACAGCCTGACAATCTATACCAACGCCGAAGACGACAAGCACATCGCACTGCGCTGGGGCAAAGCCCTGCACCGTCTGTCGCGCGTGCCGACCACCACCGGCGCCAACCGCTTTGAAAACCGCAAATACGGCCTGCTCTGGATCGGCATCCCGTCCAAAGGCATTTTGCTTGATTCAAAAACAGGGCATCAACTGGCAAACGAATGTAAATCCGCAGCGCAAGAAGCCATGCCGGCCCCTGCACCTGTCGACCCAGCACATAGCTTGTAATTAAATTGAAAAACTCAGGAGGAATCATGTCTCGCAACACGCTGAATACACTTAAGGAATTCAAGATTTCCGACTCCAAGAAAGGCAAGTTCTACTCCTTGCCAGCCCTGGAGAAAAAACTCGGCATCAACATCTCGCGCCTGCCGGTGTCGATCCGTATCGTGCTGGAATCCGTTCTGCGTAATTGCGACGGCAAGAAGGTCACCGAAGAGCACGTCAAGCAACTGGCTGCCTGGGGCGCCAACGCAGCCCGCACCGACGAAATCCCGTTCGTCGTGGCGCGCGTCGTGCTGCAAGACTTTACCGGTGTGCCACTGCTGGCCGACCTCGCCGCAATGCGTAACGTCGCCGCCTCGCTAGGCAAGAATGCCAAGAACATCGAGCCGCTGGTGCCGGTCGACCTGGTAGTCGACCACTCGGTACAGATCGACCATTTCCGTGAAAAGAAAGCACTCGACCTCAACATGAAACTGGAATTCCAGCGCAACAACGAGCGCTACCAGTTCATGAAATGGGGCATGCAGGCATTCGACACTTTCGGCGTCGTGCCTCCTGGCTTCGGCATCGTCCACCAGGTCAACCTGGAATACCTGGCGCGCGGCGTCCACAAGAAGGATTCGGTCTACTACCCGGACACCCTGGTCGGTACTGACTCGCACACCACCATGATCAACGGCATCGGCGTAGTCGGCTGGGGCGTGGGCGGCATCGAGGCGGAAGCCGGCATGCTGGGCCAACCGGTCTACTTCCTGACACCAGACGTAGTCGGCGTCAACCTGACCGGCCAGTTGCGTGAAGGCGTTACCGCAACCGATCTGGTGCTGACCATTACCGAACTGCTGCGCAAAGCCAAAGTGGTTGGCAAGTTTGTCGAATTCTTCGGCGAAGGCACTGCCTCGCTGAGCCTGACCGACCGCGCTACCATCGCCAACATGGCGCCTGAATACGGCGCCACCATGGGCTTCTTCCCGGTTGACGATGCGACGATCGAATACTTCCAGGGCACTGGCCGCAGCAAAGCTGAAATCGACGCATTCGCCGGTTACTTCAAGGCACAAAACCTGTACGGCATTCCAAAGGCTGGCGACATCGACTACACCACTGTCGTCGAGCTGGACCTGGCTACAGTTGCGCCGTCGCTGGCAGGTCCGAAGCGTCCGCAAGACCGTATCGAAATCGGCAATGTCAAAGCCAACTTCGCAGAACTGTTCAGCAAGCCAATCGCAGAAAACGGCTTCAACAAGAAAATTGAAGACCTGGATGCGACTTACACCAACGCTGACGGCGTCAAGCTGCAAAACGGCGATGTGCTGATTGCTGCAATCACTTCCTGCACCAACACTTCCAACCCGAGCGTCATGCTGGCGGCTGGTTTGCTGGCCAAGAAAGCGGTCGAAGCCGGCCTCAAGGTACCTGCGCACATCAAGACTTCGCTGGCCCCTGGCTCGCGCGTCGTCACCGAATACCTGGAAGCGGCTGGCCTGCTGCCGTACCTGGAAAAACTCGGCTTCGGCGTCACTGCCTACGGTTGCACCACCTGTATCGGTAACGCCGGCGACCTGACACCGGCCATGAACGAAGCCATCGTCAAGAACGACGTGGTGGCATCGGCTGTATTGTCCGGTAACCGTAACTTCGAAGCACGGATCCACCCGAACATTCGCTCCAACTTCCTGGCTTCGCCACCGTTGGTAGTTGCTTACGCGATCGCCGGCAACATGACACGCGACCTGATGACCGAGCCTGTCGGCAAGGGCAAAGGCGGCAAGGATATCTATCTGGGCGACATCTGGCCAACTTCGCAAGAAGTCGCCAAGCTGATGAAGTTCGCGATGAATGCCAAGACTTTCAAAGCCAACTACGCTGACGTCAAGGGCGCACCGGGCAAGCTGTGGGAAGCCATCAAGGGCGTCGCCGGCGGCGAAGTCTACAACTGGCCTAAATCGACTTACATCGCTGAGCCACCGTTCTTCCAAGACTTCACCATGGTGCCGAAGGCAGCTGCAACCGGCATCACCGGCGCGCGCGCACTGGGCGTGTTCGGCGATTCGATCACTACCGACCACATCTCGCCAGCCGGCTCCATCAAGGAATCCAGCCCGGCCGGTAAATGGCTGATCGCCAACGGCGTGTTGAAGGCTGACTTCAACTCCTACGGCTCGCGTCGCGGCAATCACGAAATCATGATGCGCGGTACATTCGCTAACGTCCGTATCAAGAATCTGATGATTCCTGCTACACCGGACGGTTCGCGAGTTGAAGGCGGCATCACCTTGTTCCAGCCAACCGGCGAAGAAACATCGATCTATGACGCAGCGATGCAGTACGTCAAAGACGGCGTGCCAACGATGGTGTTTGCAGGCGAAGAATACGGTACGGGTTCGTCGCGTGACTGGGCAGCCAAGGGTACTCAGTTGCTGGGCGTGAAGGCCGTGTTTGCGCGTTCGTTCGAGCGTATCCACCGCTCCAACCTGGTCGGCATGGGCGTTCTTCCTTTGCAATTCATCGGCAACGACAGCGTGCAAACCCTGGGCATCACCGGCCACGAGACTTTCGACCTGAAAGGCATCGAAGGCGAAATCAAGCCACAGCAAGACGCTACCCTGGTGATCCATCGTGCCAACGGCGAAACCAAGGAAGTCAAGGTTCTGCTGCGCATCGATACACCAATCGAAGTCGACTACTACAAACACGGCGGTATCCTGCCGTTCGTGCTGCGCCAGTTGCTGGCAGCGTAACAACTACCCGGCCCGCCGCCCGTTCAGCCTGGACGGCGGGTTGGAAGTTGAATGGTTCAATAAAGTCATCAAAAAGCGCCGGCCATGCCGGCGTTTCTCGTTTTCGGCGTCAATCAAGAAATCGTTGCCATTCATCTACGGTAATTATTCAACATACCGTTAAATCCACTACAATAGGATCTTGCAGTCTTCCTGCCTCAGAGTCGTTGAACACTCTCAGCAAGCGGTCGTAGGCCTGAAGGCAGCGCAGAAAAGCGGAGCATATTCCCCAATGTCATCAATGAATATGTGAGCGTCTCAGTTGCCGGTCATCGGATGCATGCATCCACTACGGTCGCGCAGTAAGATTTTGACTATGTTGTCATCAGCCCTTACTCTATTCACTATGCGCCGCCCGTCAAAAAAACCTTCTCGAAAATTTTCCGCCGACAGCCACCGCCTGGCCGAGCTGGCGCAAGCATTGATTCAAGCCTCCAGCCGTCTTGAGGAGCGCGCATGGGAACGCGAGATTGAAGTCTTGCTCAACAAGCATTTCAAAGCCCATCATCAAGAGCCTATCGACGGCGCGCTGGAACAGTTGTTCCCCACTCAGCCCGATGCCTACGACGCCTTGATGGACGTAGTCGAAGCCTGCAGCGAATCCAGCACCATCGAATACCAGGGCAAGCAATACGACTGCCTGCTGGTTGGCATTCCGCTGCTGGCATGGACGCGCTTCTCGATCGGATCAGGGCCGATTCCGGCCGACGTCGTAATGACGCTGAACGCCCATCTGCACGCCCACATCCTGGCGCCGGAAGTACAAACCGCCATCGTGCCGACCTTGTACGCCATCGATCAGTTGCCGCGCACGCATTGCGAAACCTTTACCTTGCTGCAGCAACTGTCGCATGCTGCGCTGACCGACGCACCGGTGCGCAGCCCGGCCAATCCGCCGGAGACCGCACCGTTCCTGGCCGATACCCGCTACCTGCTGGCGGCCCTGGTAGTCCCCATCGGCATGCCGCTGTTCCACTGGCAACTGGCGCGTGGGCAAGCTGGACATATCGCTACCGACAAAGAACGGGCGCTCGAGCAATGGCGTAATCAAGTCACTCCCAACCTGACGCGTTTGCTGCCGGGTTGCGGCGTCCAGGTATTGCTGCCCGAAGCTTACTTTGCCGCCTGCCGCGAAGCCGACCTGCAAATCCGCCCGGCATCCCTGCGCGCCGCCAGCTACTACCTGTCGCACACGCTGGACATCGCATCGAAAGACCTGCACGCCAGCATCGGCCGTTTCAGCGAGCAGCCGGAAAGCGGCCGGGTCGACGAATACCGGATCGGCTTCTCGCTGGGCCAGACCAATGAGGTGATCTACGGTGTGGTGTGGCCGCTGTACGGACAGGAAGAAGCGACAGAAGAAATCATTACCCGCGCCAGCGATAGCGACGAAGCGACGGCCGAACCGGAAACCCCGCTGGAACAAATCCTGAGCCTGCTACGCGAATGCGGCATCGACGATATTCAACGGCATGCCGAAATGTTTGCGATGGAATTTTGCGACGATTGCGGCACCCCGCTCTACCCGGATCGCGAAGGCGATCTGGTGCATCCGGAAATGCCCGACGATGCGCCAAGCGGCTCGGCGCATTTCCACTGAGACCGGAGCTCCGAGCTCACCAGTCAATTGCGCCTCGACGACCTAGTGATGTGGGGTCAGAGTCGACTTTCGCAGGCTCTATCGCGAAACTCGACTCTGACCCCACATCACGGCTTCGGAGAAAGGCAGCTCACTTATCGGCGGTTTGTTTCTTTACGCTTTTACTACTTCTACTCCGTGGCCCACTAAGCGGGGTCAGAGTGAAATTTCGGCGGTAAACCATACCGAAAGTTCACTCTGACCCCGGTTAGTTCGTGCTGCTCATCGCGTAGACCGTAAAAAACACACTCCACACGGCGGCCCGTCTTAATCTTCTTCCAGAGCCTGAAAACGCGCCACCAGATAATCAATCAGCGTACGCACCAACGGCAGCAAACCCCGCCGCGACGGGAACACCACATGGATAATTTCGTATCGCGGCCGCCAGTCATCCAACACATGCACCAGCGTGCCTTGTGCGATCTGTTCGCGAATCATCATCGTCGGCAATTGCACAATACCGACACCAGCCACCGCCGCCCGCAACAACGCCACCATATCACCGGTTACAAAACGCGGCGTGTGATGAATCGCCGCCTTCGCGCCATCCGGCCCGAACAATGTCCAGATATGGTTTTGCTGCCCGGTCCCCAACCCCAGGCTCGGCCAGTCGTTTAAATCGGCAGGCGACGCCGGCAGCGACCGCTCCTTAAGCAGTAGCGGACTGGCGACCAGACATTGGCTACGCTCAGCCAGCACTCGCAACACCAGATCGCTATCAGGAATCGGCGGCGGCCGTACCCGGATAGCAATATCCACCGCCTCGGCCACCACATCCACCCGCCGATTAGTCGCATCCAGCAACACCGTCACGCGCGGGTTGGCCGCCATGAAATCTGCCAGCATCACGTCCACATTTGCATGCAGCAAAGCTACCGGGCAAGTCAATCGCACAATGCCGCGCGGCTCACCCCGCGTCAGCTCGACCGCGTCTTGCGCCGCCTCTGCTTCCACCAGCATCGCCTTGCAGTGCTCGTAATACGATTGCCCGACTTCCGTCACGGAAAATTGCCGGGTAGTACGCTGGATCAACCTCACCCCCAAGCGCTCCTCCAATAACGCCAGGCGCCGGCTCAGCTTGGACTTCGGCATCCCCAAGGCCCGTCCCGCCGGAGCGAAGCCGCCGTGGTCGACTACCTGGACGAAATAGTAGAGATCATTCAAATCCTGCATGAGAACTCCTGGGTGGGCGCTGCATCGTTCACAAAATAGAACAGTGAAGGCAAATTCTACAGACTACCGCCCTCATTGTCCTTGGATTAATCTACTACCAGCAACAAATTTTGCAACCACCACAAGGAATTGATCATGAAAAAAGTCCTCGGCATCTACAGCGCACCTCGCCAACATTGGGTCGGCGACGGTTTTCCTGCTCGTTCGATGTTTTCGTACACCAGCCACGGCAAGCAACTGAGCCCGTTCCTGCTGCTCGATTACGCCGGTCCCGCTGAGTTCGCCCCTGCTACCCGCCCACGTGGCGTCGGCTCGCATCCGCATCGCGGCTTCGAAAC
The DNA here is from genome assembly GCF_900113705.1 of Collimonas sp. OK307. Lineage (GTDB taxonomy): Bacteria > Pseudomonadota > Gammaproteobacteria > Burkholderiales > Burkholderiaceae_D > Collimonas. The sequence goes on from NZ_FOQI01000014.1 coordinate 131,231, forward strand.
CGTCACCATCGTCTACAAGGGCGAAGTGACGCACCGCGACTCGACCGGCAATGGCGGCACAATCGGCCCCGGCGACGTGCAATGGATGACAGCAGGCAGCGGCATCCTGCATGAAGAGTTCCACTCCGAATCGTTCACGCGCTCCGGCGGGACGCTCGAAATGGTGCAGCTGTGGGTGAACCTGCCGGCGAAGGACAAGATGACCGCACCTGGTTATCAAGCCATCGTCGATAACGACATCCCTGCCGTTGCGTTGCCTGACGGCGCCGGCACGGTAAGGGTGATTGCCGGCGAATACGACGGCCATGCCGGTCCGGCACGTACCTTCACACCGATGAATGTGTGGGATATGCGCCTGAACCAAGGCAGCAGCACCAAGCTGTCCTTGCCCACAGGCTGGCATTCGGCACTGGTGGTATTGCACGGAACCGTGCTCATCAACGGCGAGACCGTGGCACGCGAAGCGCAAATGGCGTTGCTCGACACCGACGGCACCAGCGTCGACATCGAGGCCAACAACGACGCCGTGGTGCTGGTGCTTAGCGGCGAGCCGATCGATGAAGCGATCGTCGGCCATGGCCCGTTCGTCATGAACAGCCAGGAAGAAATCGCCCAGGCGATCGTCGACTTCAACAGCGGGCGCTTTGCGCAGATAGCTGAGCAAGCTTAGTAGTTCTGGCCATGCCGGTCATCCCGACCGGCATGGTTTTTTTTCAAGCAGACAGCGCACATCCGCGCACGTTTCATCCACCGCTTCATCCACCCCCAGGAGCAACACCATGAGCACACCAGCCAACTTCAACGGCAAGACCCCGATGATCGATCCCGATGACACCGTGTTGTTACTCATCGACCATCAAAGCGGTTTGTTTCAACTGGTCAAAGACATCGAACTGCCCACCCTGCGCAACCACGTTACAGCGCTGGCAAAAGTAGCGCATCTGGCCAAGATCCCGACCTTCACCACCGCCTCGGTGCCAGACGGCCCCAACGGCCCGCTCATCCCGGAAATCCATCGTCACAATCCAGATGCCGTCTACATACCGCGCACCGGCCAGATCAACGCCTGGGACAACCCGGCATGGGTCGCCGCCATCGAAAAAACCAAGCGTAAAACATTGCTGATCGCCGGTACGCTGACCAGCGTCTGCATGGCGTTTCCGACTATTAGTGCGCTGGCCGCCGGCTACAAGGTATTTACCATTATCGACGCCTCTGGAAACTGGTCCAAGATGGCCACCGACCTGACCCTCGCGCGCGTAGCCCAGGCTGGCGCCGTGCCAATCGACACCTATGCCGCCCTGGCTGAAATCATGAGCACCTGGAATCGCCCCGACGCCATGGAATTCGCCGGCATCATGACCGACCACATCGTGCCGGGCTATCAGGCACTGATGGAAAGCTATGCAAAAGCACAAAGCGTGCAACAGAACGGCCGTGAAACCAAGCTGGAACTGCTGGAAGCCGCAACAGCAAAAGGCTGATCACAGGCCTGGCCATAGGGACTTGGCCATCGCAGCATAAAAAAAGCCGGGCATGTCTGACATGCCCGGCTTTTCACAACAGGTGTTCGAATTACACGCAACAGGAATTATTCAAACGCCCGCAATATCGGTTGCAACACCACCGCGCCCAAACGCGCGCTACGAGCGCCATCCCAGCCGACCTGCGCATCCGGCAGGTTGACGTTGTCCTTGAACGGCAGCTCCAGGGTCAGCGATATGCACTTGAACGTGTGGCCGACATATTTCGACGCCAGAGTCAGCACATCACTACTGTACTTGCTCGCCGCATAGCCGTATTCCGTCTGGAAATCCGGGCTGGCGCGCAAGAAATCGTCGATGAATTTTTGCTGCTCCACGCCCTGCCGCGGCGTGAAGTCTTCCAGCATTTCCGAGCCCGCCACGAACACATACGGCAAAGCCTCATCGCCATGTACGTCCAGGAACAGATCGCAGCCGGTTTCGTGCATCTTGTTCTTCACCACAAATACCTCAGGGCTACGCTCCAGCGACGGCGTCATCCACTCGCGATTCAGGTTGGCGCCGGCAGCGTTGGTACGCAGGTTGCCGCGCACCGAACCGTCCGGATTCATGTTCGGCACGATGTAGAACACCGCGTGCTGCAGCACCTTGGTCGCCAATGGATTGGCCCGATCAAGCAATGCATCGACCATACCCTCGACAAACCATTCCGCCATGGTTTCACCCGGATGCTGGCGTGCGATCACCCAAACCTTCTTGGCCGCAGCCGGATTGCCGATCACCAGCAGATTCATATCGCGGCCGTCAACCGTGCTGCCCAGATCCTCCACCCGTGCCAATGGTGATTCCTCTGCGTGCCCCAGCAACGCCAGATGACGCTCCCAGGAATACGGCTCGAAATAAGCGTAATACACGCTGTCGCGCTCGGGTGTATGGGTGATGGTCATCACCTCGCCGTCAAAGCTGGTCGGCACACGGAACCAGGTCTCGCGATCGTAACTGGCCACCGCTTGATAGTTTTCCCAACCCTTGGGATAGGTGGTGGCGCCGGCATTCATGAAACGGATGCGGCAAGCCTCGCCACGGGCGCCCTGCAAGCGGAAATAGAACCATTGCGTGAAATCCGCATGCGAATCGCTACGGATTTTCAATTCAATCTGCTGAGGACTATCGGCGCGCAATACTTCGATTGCGGCGGCGTCAAACTGCTGGCTAATTTTTATTGGCATATGATTATTTAATGAGGATTGTTGGCTGGGCGATCTGGCGGTGCATTGCGAAGCGCTATGGGCCGCTATTGTCGAGCGAACAAACAGTTAAAATTTTATGTATCGCCTTGGAAACAAAGCAATTTTGCTCTGATATAATAGCAGGCTTGTCGGGGCGTAGCGCAGCCTGGTAGCGTACTTGCATGGGGTGCAAGGGGTCGGAAGTTCGAATCTTCTCGCCCCGACCAGTAGAATCAAGGGGTTACAGATTTCGGTCTGTAACCCCTTCCTCGTTTTTGACCTTCGTGCCTTAACCGTGCCTTAAATCGCGCACCACCGCTGTGCGCCGATAAGCAACTGCGCCCATTCCTGATCCCCCTTATTACAAAGATAGTGGGTAAGCACGCTCTTCCTGGTTACATACCGACCAAGTAGCGTTTCCGTATCTGAGCGGCCCCCTACTCCACCATGCTGATTAAATGGGCCGCATATCTGGCATGTAATTTGATGAGGTTTCATGTCTGCAATACAAGAGATGGGATAAGATGGCTTCCTCACCAACCGCCATTATTAACATCTCCGCATGATCGAAGACATCAAGAAAATACTCTGGGCCACCGCCGACAAGCTGCGCGCAAACATGGAGTCGGCCGAAGACATTTCCGATATGTGCAGAACTACATCTCGTTCACCGTCATGCTGAAGGGCTTCGATGCCGAGGGCAACCGTTTACGAGATCGTGTCCCGCAACTCCGCAACAGCAATTGTCCCCCGGCGGGAAGTGTATGCAAGACGTCATATAGGCAAGATGCCCCATGAATGTAGTAGAAATCGAAGCAGCCATATCGGAACTGGCCTTTCAGCCCTTAGACGTGGCGGAGTTCCCGTTCGCGTTCCTGGCCGCTTTCGGCAATAAGGACACGGCACTCAAGCGCCTGCGCACAGGTAACAACAACGCCTCGGATGTGCCCGGCGGCGTGCTCCAACGCAACAACATCCATATCGCCGTGTGCGAAGTCGGCACCGTAAGCGAAACCCTCAAGGCATTACGCACCAGCCCGGCCACCACAAAAGCCAAGGCCAAGTTCATCCTCGCGACCGACGGACAGACCTTGGAGGCGGAAGACCTCGCCAGCGGCGAAGCCATTGCTCCAGCATACCCGGACTTTCCTAACCACTTCGGCTTCTTCCTGCCGCTGGCTGGCATCTCCACCATCAAGGAAATCAAGGACAATCCTATCGACGTGCGCGCCACCGGGCGCCTGAACAAGCTGTACGTCGAGCTGCTGAGCGAAAACCCCGGATGGGCCAAGGAGGAACGCCGCGCCGACATGAACCACTTCATGGCCCGACTAGTGTTCTGCTTCTTTGCGGAAGACACTGACATCTTCAGCGGAGATGGTCTGTTCACCAAAACCGTCGAGCAGATAAGCGAACGCGACGGCTCCAATACCCATGAGGTTCTGGAAGCCATCTTCCGAGCCATGAACATCAAGGTTGCCGAGCGCGCCAATGCTCTATCCCGTTTGCCGAACTGGGCCAATCGCTTCCCCTACGTGAATGGCGGCTTGTTCTCCGGCAGCACCGAAGTGCCGCACTTCACCCGCATGGCGCGCACCTATCTGTTGCACACGGGCGGCTTGAACTGGCGTGAGATCAACCCGGACATCTTCGGCAGCATGATCCAGGCCGTGACCGATGAGGAAGAACGCGGCGCGTTGGGCATGCACTACACTAGCGTGCCCAACATCCTGAAGGCGTTGAACCCATTGTTCCTGGATGACCTGCGTAATCAATTGGCAGAGGCTGCCGATAACGAACGCAAACTGCTGAACCTGCGTAAGCGCATGGCGCGCATCCGCGTGTTCGATCCAGCCTGCGGTTCCGGTAATTTTTTGGTTATCGCCTACAAGCAGATGCGCAAGATCGAGGCGGAAATCAACCAACGGCGGAGAGAACCGCACCTGGGCAGCGAAATTCCACTGACCAACTTCCGAGGGATCGAGTTGCGCGACTTCCCGGCAGAGATTGCCCGCCTGGCGCTCATCATTGCCGAGTACCAGTGCGATGTACTGTATCGCGGGCAGAAGGACGCACTGGATGAGTTTTTGCCGCTGGACGCGCAGAACTGGATTGTTTGCCACAACGCTTTGCAGTTGGATTGGCTGAGTGTGTGTCCGCCGACGGGCACGGGCGTAAAGCTGGCGGCAAATGATTTATTTAACACGCCACTCAATCAAACGGAAATCGACTTCGAGAACGAAGGTGGCGAGACATATATCTGCGGCAATCCACCGTACCTTGGCTCGACTTGGCAGACCGACGAGCAGAAGGCGGACTTGCAAGCGATCTTCGCTACACGCACCAAGAACTGGAAGTCGCTGGACTATGTGGCAGGCTGGTTCATGAAAGCCGCCGATTACGGCACTCGGACCCAAGCCGCCGCTGCGTTCGTGTCCACCAACTCCATCTGCCAAGGGCAACAAGTGCCCATTCTTTGGCCGCTAGTTTTCAGCACGGGTAACAAGATCGTATTTGCGCACAGCTCGTTCAAGTGGGCCAACCTCGCCAGCCACAACGCGGGCGTGACGGTCGTGATAGTGGGCATGTCGTCGCAAACCAAAACGCTGCGACGCCTTTATTCCATCGCCAGTAGTGGCGGCGACGCAATGGACGTGAAGGAAGTGGAACACATCAACGCCTATCTGACCTCTGGTGCAAATGTGATGGTGGAAAAGGCATCTCGCCCATTTGGTGAATTGACAGAAATGCTACGTGGGAATATGCCATACGATGGTGGACATCTACTGCTATCCAGAGATGAAGTTTATGCACTTGGCCTGACGCCAGAGCAACAGGTCCGCTTTATTCGCCGTATCTACGGCTCGGCGGAGTTCATTCGTGGCTTGGGGCGCTATTGCCTATGGATTGAAGACCTGCATCTTGATGAAGCCATGCGCATCGCGCCCATACGGCAGCGTATTGAAGGCGTGCGAGCGATGCGACTGGCTAGTCGAGATAAAGGTGCTAATGATATGGCGACCCGGCCGCATCAGATGCGTGAAATGAATATTGGTCTGACTCAGACCATTGTAATGCCGTGCGTGTCATCAGAGTCGCGGGAGTATTTGCCTGTCGGACTCGCTGATCAAGAATCAACAGTTACCAATCTTGCTTTTGCTCTCTACGACGCGCCGCTCTGGAACATGGCCCTTATCGCCTCCCGACTGCATTTGGTCTGGATTGGTACTGTCTGCGGCAAGCTGAAAACGGATTTTCGCTACTCCAACACCATCGGCTGGAACACCTTCCCCGTGCCGCTGCTGACCGAGCAGAACAAGGCTGACCTGACCACCTGCGCCGAGGGTATCCTTCTGGCACGCGAAGCGCATTTCCCCGCCACCATCGCCGGCCTCTACGACCCGGACAATATGCCGGAAAACCTGCGCCGTGCCCACGAACGCAACGACGAAGTGCTGGAACGTATCTACATCGGCCGGCGATTCAAGAACGACACCGAACGGCTCGAAAAATTGTTTGACCTTTACACCAAGATGACGGCGGCAGGCGCCAAGTCCAAGCCCGCAACGAAAAAGACAAGGGGAAAGAACGCATGAGCGAGCAAACCAGCAACCCGACCAACACCTACATCGTGCCGTCGGTCTCCATCACCACGGCGCGTACCGGCGCGTCCAGCAAGGCCAACGCGCTGGGGATGCGCGCCATGCAGGAGCGCGCCTATGCCAAGCGCGGCGAGCAGTATCTGCTGATCAAATCGCCGCCGGCATCAGGTAAGTCCCGGGCACTGATGTTCATCGCGCTGGATAAACTCAACAACCAAGGCTTGCAGCAGGCCATCATCGTGGTGCCGGAGCGTTCCATTGGCGGCAGTTTTGCCGATGAACCACTGAGTCAACACGGCTTCTATTGGGATTGGCAGGTGGCCCCGCAGTGGAACCTGTGCAACGCTCCTGGCGTGGACGAGCCACGCGTGGCGAAATCCAAGGTGGATGCGGTGCGCAAGTTCCTTGAGAGTACCGACAAGGCGCTGGTCTGTACGCACGCCACCTTCCGCTTTGCGGTGGAAGAATTGGGTGTCCAAGCGTTCGATAACCGCCTAATCGCCATCGATGAGTTTCACCACGTCTCCAGCAACCCGGAAAACAAGTTGGGTAGCCAGTTGGGCGCGTTCATCGTCCGCGACAAGGTGCATCTAGTGGCCATGACCGGCTCATATTTCCGTGGCGACAGCGAGGCTGTGTTGGGTCCGGCGGATGAGGCCAGGTTCGAGACGATCACTTACACCTACTACGAGCAACTCAACGGCTATCGCTGGCTCAAGTCGCTTGACATCGGCTACTTCTTTTACACAGGTCCTTACGTTAATGCCATCGCAAAGGTGTTGGACCCGGCACTGAAAACCATCGTCCATATTCCCAATGTTAATGCCCGTGAAAGCCTCAAAGACAAGGAACGCGAGGTGAATGAAATCATGGAGGGCTTGGGCGAATGGAAAGGCGTTGACCCGGCCACCGGCTTCCATCTGGTGCAGGCTCGCAATGGCCGTATCCTGAAAGTGGCGGACTTGGTGGATGACAGCGATCCGGCCAAGCGCTCCAAAGTGCTATCTGCGTTGAAAGACCCGGCGCAGAAGGACAACCGCGACAGCGTGGATGTCATCATTGCACTGGGCATGGCGAAGGAAGGTTTTGACTGGATTTGGTGTGAACATGCACTTACCATTGGCTACCGCAGCAGTCTGACCGAAATCGTGCAGATCATTGGCCGCGCCACCCGTGATGCAGAGGGCAAGGAACGGTCACGCTTCACTAACTTGATAGCAGAACCTGCGGCTGAACAATCCGCCGTGGCCGAAGCGGTTAACGATATGCTCAAAGCCATTTCCGCCAGCCTGCTGATGGAACAGGTACTGGCCCCGCGCTATGAGTTTACGCCAAAGAATAGCGGTCCGATTGATGGCTTCACTTATGGCGAGGACGGCTACAAGGAAGGCGGACACAACATCGGTATAAATCAGGAAACCGGCCAGTATCACGTGGAGATCAATGGGCTGGCAACGCCTCAAAGCCCGGAAGCCACGCGCATCTGCAAGGAGGACTTGAACGAAGTCGTCACCAGTTTCTTGCAGGACAAAACCGTGTTGGAGCGCGGCCTGTTCGACAAGGAAAACACCCTGCCCGAAGAGCTTACTCAGCTACGCATGGGCAAAATAGTGCGCGAGCGTTACCCAGACTTGGGCGAGGCCGACCAAGAGGCCATCCGACAACATGCCATCGCTGCCATGAACATCACGCAGCAGGCCAAGTTGGCGTTGGCCCACGCCGATGCCAACGGCGGCGGCACGGCGCAGGGCAATACGGCATTGGTAGATGGGGTCCGCAAGTTCATCAATGTGCGTGACCTGGACATCGACCTGATCGACCGCATCAATCCCTTCGATGCCGCCTATGCGGTACTGGCGAAAGCGATGGATGAGAAATCGCTGCGCCAGGTGCAGGCAAGTATTGCCGCCAAGAAGGTGAGCATTCCCGAAGATGAAGCTCGTGAGCTGGCAAGGCGCGCTTTGCAGTTCAAGCACGAGCGTGGCCGCTTGCCAGACATCAATTCCGCCGATGCATGGGAAAAGCGCATGGCAGAGGGAGTAGCCGCGCTGGCACGTCACCGTGCGCAGGTTAAGGCAGTACAAGCGCAGGGGGAGTCTGGCAATGGCTGAGATGAACGATGACGAACTGCTGGATGCGCTGGGTGTAGAAGTCGCCACGCTAAAATCCGCCAGCCGAACTCCGCGTGAGGAACGCATCATTGCCGGCTTCGAGGACATCCTGCGCTTTCATCACGCCCATGGCCGCGCTCCGCTGCACGGAGAGGACCGTGACATCTTCGAGCGCCTGTATGCCGTGCGCCTAGATCAGCTACGCAAGTTGCCGGAAGCGCTGGCACTGCTGTCCGAACTGGATGGCCCTGGATTGTTGTCCGGGACGGCAGCGGCCCAGGTCGACGTGGACACGCTGGACGAAGACGCCTTGCTGGCCGAGTTGGGGATTGATAATGAATCTGCCGGTCAGAGCGACATCACCGTGCTGCGCCATGTGCGTCCTTATGTCGAAATCAAGGCGGCGGAAGAAATTGCCAACCGCACGCCCTGCGCGGATTTCGGTCGCTACGAGCCTTTGTTCGAGGAGGCTGGAGCTGGTCTCAAGGTTGGCACCTGGATGACCAAACCCTTCATTAAGAACGCCAGTATTGAATTGGGGGATTTCTTCATCATTGGCGGCCAGATAGCTTACGTAGCCGAAATGGATGGGGGCACTAAGACCAAGGATGGACGCGACAACCCGCGACTGCGAGTCATTTTTGACAATCATACCGAGAGCAACCTGTTGCTGCGCTCCCTTTCGCGTTCGCTCTATCCTGACGGAGACACGCCCGTAGGTCGCCGCCTTATCATGAAGGACGATGGCCCGCTGTTTGGCAACGTAGCGGAGCCTGAGGACATCGAGAGCGGAACCATCTATGTACTGCGTAGCCTATCCAGCCATCCATTCGTCGCCGAACACCGCGAACTGATCCACAAGATCGGCGTAACCGGCGGCAAGGTGGAAGCCCGAATCGCAGGCGCAGAAAAGGATGCCACCTACCTGCTGGCCGGCGTGGAGGTGGTCGCCACCTACAAGCTCCACAACCTGAACCGCACCATGCTGGAAAACATCTTCCACCGCTTATTCGGCGCAGCACAGCTAGACTTGACCATCGAGGATCGCTTCGGCCATCCGGTCAAGCCGAGGGAGTGGTTCTTAGTGCCGCTCCAAGCAATTGACGAAGCGGTTCAGCGAATTCAGGATGGGTCGATTACCGATGTGGTCTACGACCCTAAGACCGCCCAGTTGATCGGCCAAGCGTAGTAACGATTGCGATAGCGCGGTGGCAGCGGTCCTGTGGCAACCAACACGGGCAAACCAGCCTCATCGAAACCGCGCATGAGACCCAAGCCGACAACATCATTACCCATCAAACTAAAAGAGACACAGCTAATGACTCCCGCCGAAATGCCTATCGAACACGCATTAGTTCGATCCACAGTTCGTCTCAGTGCCGGTTTCAGCGGTGCGCCGCCAACCTCTGTAGGAACAGGGTTCTTCTATAAAGTCGTCGAACCTACAGCGAACATTGCCAAAATACTAATTATTACAAACAAACATGTTGTTCGCGGAGCCGAAGTCATTCACTTCGTCTTGTCTTTCGCAACGTCCGCTGCCGATCTGAATGAACAACATCAACCGGTGGGTCGCAAGGACCTGGAAATAGCCTGGCCCCTTGAGGGGAACCTTTATCCCCACCCTGATACAGGGATCGATCTCTGCGGAATCGATGTGACCATTCCGGTAGGCAACGTGATGGGGACTGGCAATCAATTGCGAATGATGTGCCTTGATGCGCACTGGCTACCCCAGTCCATCGACAAGAAAAACATGCGTGATGTCGAGCAGGTTCTCGTTATTGGTTATCCGAGGGGGGTGTGGGACCACCACAACAACATGCCAATCGCGCGACTTGGCACTACGGCTACCCATCCTCTCGCTCATTATCAGAACAAGAGAGAATTCTTAGTCGATGTGGCGGCGTTTCAAGGCTCCAGTGGCTCCCCTGTATTTTCCTATGAAGCGCCGATGTTCCGGCAAGCCGACGGCTCCTTCACTCCAGGTACAAAAGTGCAACTCATTGGTGTCGTTTGGGGAATAATTGAGTCGAGCGTGGAGGGCGAACTAAAAGTTGTAGAAATTCCCTCCTCTCTGAAGCAGGTCCCTGTCATCAGCACGTCACTGAACCTGGCAATCGCGCTGCATGCCGATGCCATTCGAGAAATCGACGAACAGATATTCCCCGGAATTACCGGCGTCCAGCATCCAGGAACTGGACCTACGCAATGACTTTTTCTAGGCGTAAGAGCGCTGTGCCTAGAACTATTGCACCGCGATTCACAGAGGTGGATTGTCTTAGGCTTGACGATGACGGAAGTAGTGGCGATATCATGTCCAATCGGAAATAAATATTGTCCAAAATATAGAGAGGATTGGCCATTTTGATAAAAATACCCCACGAGCAACTTTTGTGTGAAGTCGAGGATGTACTCAGGAGTATGCCGTCGCGAGAAAAAATGTCCCACGCTCTCCCGGAAAATGAGGATTGGCTCGGAAGGGCAACTGCATGCGTTGATTTGTGGGACCGCGTTCGCGGGGTCATTTTTAAAGGGGAGGTCGAAAAGCTTGTGGGCTTCCGCGCCCAAGACCCAAAAGTGGCATTGCACGCGATTTTGACAACATTACATCAGGTGCGAACTGAATTACGCTTGTCGACGGTTGGACCACTTACGGTGGCCGTAGGGGCAACACGGGTGTTCGATTACTATAACGAAGTTCGCAAAGTGATTGAAACTAGCAATACCGATATTTTCTTTGTCGATCCATATTTAGATGCCGAATTTGTGTCCCGTTATTTGCCCCATGTCAGTTCAGGTACTACGGTTAGATTGCTAGGATACAAGTGTTTAAAAACTTTAGTTCCGGCCTTGGAGTTATTCAAGGTGCAAGAACGGATCAATGTCGAACTGCGTGTTGCCGATGGCTTTCATGATCGATATATATTTATCGATCATCGCGAGTGCTATCAATCGGGAGCTTCGTTTAAAGACGCAGCAAAAAAAGCGCCAGCAACGCTAACGCAAATTACAGACGCCTTTGCCGCAGTGTCGTCAATCTACGAGGCCATATGGGCGTCGGCTACCGTGCCCGAGCAACAATGAAAAGGCACCGCTCAGAAGCCTTTTTTCACTAACTTGAAACAGTTTTCACTTTCTGTGTTATCCGACAGCAGTTGTCACAAAGGCTATGTCTCAACGCTATAGCTCGACAACTGGTGCGACCACTGGCGGCGATATTAAGCCGGAAGGCGACGCACTAACGAAATTTGACCGTCGTGGGCCGCCGCTTGCCAATGCATGAGTGGTTTTGGCCAGTTCCGGTAGACCGAATATCTGACCTCACTGTAATCGGATTACAGTGAGCAGTCATACAGTAAAAATAGGGTATACGCCAGCGTAACACTTAGGCATTACACTTAATCAGCCGAGCTTGCGCGCAAATAGGGTTTGTTTAACCATGACTTGTACTTAGCCTGCAAGATCTAGAGTCTAACTTTGCAAATTCGCCAATATCGCCAAGTCTGCCCCTCAGTTTGGCTGAATTTTTTTCTGCCTACAATGATGGCAGTGTGCGGGGGAGCCACGCCCTGCGCCGGTGAGCGGAATCACACCGCAGCCCAATTCCCAGCGTCATTCCCCGACTCTCTCCCTCCACTCTCTGTTTTGACAGTGGTCGCTCGCCACCCACGTGGAAGTCTCCGTAATATCGAACCAGTGCAAGTTTTTCATCAACAGCAGTTCGATTATTGTATGCACAAATAATCATTGACAAGATTATTTATTGTGCATACAGTAATTATATGGCTATCACATACGACGCAAACAAAAGCAACCGCAACATCGCTGAGCGCGGGCTGTCTTTTGATCGCGTCGCCGACTTTGATTTCGATACCGCGCTGTTCGCCGTTGATGATCGCCATGATTACAGCGAAACCCGTATCGTTGCGATCGGTTACCTCGATAGCCGATTGCATGTGCTGTGCTTTGTTGAAACTGAATCAGGCATTCGCGTAATCAGTTTTCGCAAAGCAAACTCAAGAGAGGTAAAAGACTATGAAACGCAAAAAGCCACTGACTGATGCAAGCGGCGAAGTCCGCAAGCTCTCCCAGGACGACATCGTAAACATGACCTCGTTCTCTGGCCTGTCCTCGTCGCTTCAAGCCAAACTTAAAAAGCGTGGTCGCCCTATTGCTGAAATTACCAAAGAACGCATCACCATCAGACTGTCTCCTGTCGTGGTCGAGCAATTCCGTGCGACCGGCCCAGGTTGGCAAACGCGCGTCGATGCAGCTCTTGCCGATTGGCTTAAAGAACATTCACCCGCGGATCTGATCACTCATTAAATAAAAACCCGTCGTGCAATTAAGCAGGACGGCGAATCTTCGCTCGTAGCATCGGGGAGATAAGTCAAGGTAAGCCACAGAGCATATTCGCATATTTCGCGCAAAGACCTGGTCTGGCATATTCACGGTTGATCACTATGGCACTGCCAATGTTGTTGCCATTGCGCGCGGTAATGACGCCGGCCTGGCAGCCGCTGATGTCGATTCTAACAACGCCAGGTATCTGCATTTTCTTAAAAATCTATCGACGCACGATAACGATGTCTTTAAACATGCGCACGTGCTATTTTTAAGAATGCGTTCAGAGTAAAGAGCGCTATGCAGAGTAGCAAATAGACGCGGGCCAGAGGTGCTGAAACACCCATGACCCGCTAACCACAAGCAACTAAACCGGAGTTGAATATGGCTAAGCGCAATAGTACGCGAGATACCAGCACATCGATAGTAAACGCAACACAACGGCTCAACGTGTCCTTCTATCAGGACGATGATCCTGAAACACTCTGGATTCGTCTGCATGGTAACGGGATCAAGCAAACAGGCTTCACCCCTAACGCCAACGTACGTGTCAGAGTCATGACCGGGTGCCTGATGATTACCAGTGACTAGATTTCACTGACATCGTCGGCAAACAGAAGGCTGCTCCCGACTCCGCGCTAAACGGAGCCGGGAATTGTGTGTCGCTCACAATAATTCGAACCTCTTCTGTGCCAGGATCCTGGCCTTGTTGTTGCCGGTCACCGAGATGGTATCCTTGCTGCGGATCACGCGGTCCACGGTGTAGCGCATGGCACGTACCTGCGACATGATCTGGATGTCAAGACCGGTCAGATCGGGAGATCGGGGGCCAAGTCTTGCAATGACACATGCACGAAGATCAAGCAGCGATTCACAGGTTCGTCAAAGTGCATGTTACCGATGACTGATGTATCTCTATAATCTTTGAACTTGCTAACATAAACATGTCACTGCAAGATCTGACCCTGCCTTTCCCAGACTGCTATCGACGATTTTAAGACGGGCTTGCTTATGCCAAGTGCGCTGCAACCCAGAACCCGCCACTATCAAGGTCGTGCGACGGGGCTCTAACAGAGGCAGGCTTACTCTGCGCGCCGCAAGGCGTCAATCAGCTTGGCAATGCTGCTGACCTGCAGCTTTTCATAAATCCCCTGGATCTGGTTCCGTACCGTGGCTGGCGAGCGGTTCAGCGCCTGGGCGATTTCCTTGTGGCTTTCACCCTTGGCAATCAGTTGCGCAATCGTCCATTCGCGCTGCGTGAGTTGGTCGGCCAGGCAACGTGCACGGGCTTTGAGAAACAGCAGGCCGTGCTCGTAGTAACGGTGCACGACGATCGCTCGGCCCAGGAAACGCTCGTGGCCGGCCAACAGATCGACCATCAGTTGCGCAGGCAGATGCAACCCGCTCCAGCCATCCCACTCGGTTTGCGCCAGTCCGCTGAATTGCGGGTCTGCGTGGTAGAGCACACCACGTGCATCCGCAATCGCTGAGCCATAGGGCGACATGGCCTTGTCCGCGGCATCGAGCTGGCCCAGATGCATGACGCGATTCAGCGCCAGCGCCTGCATCACATGTGGGGCCAACTGGCCCAACAGCTGGCGCTCCTCCTTGCTGCCCTGTGCGTCCTTGTCGGCGCGGTACAGACTGATCCAATGGACAAATTGGGTGCGGGGATTGTTGTCTGCAGCAATAAGCATGTTTTCCACCCCGAAGCGCTGCGAGAAGTCGCGGTACTCACGCGCTGCACGGCCGGCGTAGAGGGTTTCGATGTTGATCGAGTAAGTGACCTCAGACTCTCCCAAGACCATGGATGCCGTGACATCCTGGTGCTTCAGCGCTTCATACTCCACCAGCATCTCGGGCGCGATTTCGTGCAAATGCACGGTGTGGATATCGATACCCGCTGGCGTGGTCGTCGCCGTGCCCCACATCGATGAATCAAACGGCAGCACCTCTTTGATCTGTGCCAGGGCGGCATCCTGGAAATACTGGATCGGCAACTCTTGCGACAGGCGGTACAGCCGCAGTAGCAGGGTGTTGAAGTCTGCCGAAATCTTCCCGTGATGACGCATCCGCCGCCTCCGTTCCATAGTGCAATTGCACTATTGTTACATTTTGTAACCAGATTGATACTTTACATCAATACGCGATCCGGGAGCCCGTAATTCACCTCCTGCGGGGGAAATTCTCAATGAAAAATCCACCAACCACCTTATAAAAAGGATTCTCGATGAATCATCTCACTCAATGGCGCCTGGCCCTCGCTACCACAACCTTGTTAGGCTTGAGCGCCTGCGGCGGAGGCGGAAGCGACGTCTCGCCGGCGGCCGTCGCCAAACCCGCGACCACCTTCAGCGGCACTGCCGCCACCGGCGCCGCCATGGCGGGAGCCACGGTCAGCATCAATTGCGCCAGCGGTACAGGTACGGCCACCACTGCCGCCAACGGTAGCTACACCAAAGACATTACAGACGTCACCCTGCCCTGCGTACTCAAAGCCACCAGCAGCGATGGCAACATGGTGCTTTATTCCGTCACCACGCCAAGCACCACCGGCAGCAGCGCCAGCACTGGCCAGGTGGCCAACATCACCCCGCTGACCCAACTGCTGGTCGCCAGCCTGGCCGGCACTGACCCCGCGACATTCTTCACCAATTTCAGCGCCAATGCCGGCACTGTGACAGCCAGCAACGTCAGCACCGCTCAAACGGCGGTCCTGACCACACTGAGCAATGCCGGCTTAGATGTATCCGGCCTGACTGATCTGCTGACCGGAGCATTGGTGCCGGCCACGTCCAGCACCGGTGGCAATGTCTATGACCAGATACTGGACGCGCTGAAAGCCCGGCTCACCGCCAGCGGCACAACGCTAGACGCATTGGCCACCACCGTGGCAGCCGCATCGCCGGCTGCCAGCACCACGACGAACAGCAACAACAACGTGGCCAGTCTGCCCGCCTCTCTGTTGTTGAAGGCAGCAGACAGCAACTGCTCTGCGCTACGCACTGGCGACTACTGGGTCATCAGCCCGACGATGAGCGGCGGCATTTCCAGCCAGTTCGCCAGCGGCAGCTTTGATGTGGCCAGCAAAACCATGACCAATCTGGTGGGCAGCTCGACCGTGCTCAGCGCCAGCAGCACCAGTTGCCGCTACCTGGCTGCTGACGGCGTCAGCGACGTTGTCGTGTCACAGGCCGGCGTGCTGATGGCGCGGGTGCTGACTAATGGCACCTACCGTCTGAGCGTTGCCATCCCCAAGCAAACCATTGCCGTATCGGAGTTGGCCGGTACTTGGAACGGTCTGGGTTTTGAGCTCAACGATGCCGGTACCGCCTATGCCACCGACAGCTTTTCGGCCACGGTCGGCAGCACTGGGATAGTCAGCACCGTGACGGCCTGCGACGGCGCCACCAGCAGTTCCAATTGCACCACCGTCAGCCCCAGCACGAGCTTCAGCAGCAATAGCACCGGCGGTTTCGACCTGACCAGCACGGCGGTAAGCGATACCTGGACAGACCGCGTGTTTGCCTACCGCGCCGGCAACGGCGACATGATGCTGGTGGAAATCGCCGGTAACGGCAGCGTGTCGACCTGGACACAGAAGCGCACTCTTAGCCAGCCTGCCGTGGGTTCGCTCGGCGCTGGCAACTGGACAGTACGCACTAGCAACAGCCTAGTGGCAAATGCCTTGTCCAACGACACCGGATACACCGTCACCGCTGTCGATGCCGGCACCGGCAGCGTAACGCGCACCGTGTTAGTCAGCCCCGGCGGTACCGATACCTATGACCAGACGATCGTCCTGAACAATCCGCGGGCCGGCTACAACTTCCGCGCCGCCACCACGGCCACCAGCGCCGCTGGCGCGAGCGTAGCGGTGCGCGAGCGAACCAGCCTGAACCTGCGTGGCATGGGCGTATCGGTGCAATCGGTACCCAGCTTCAACGCCTTCCAGATGGGCATAGACCAGCCCTGATCAACACTGCCGGCCCCACCGCAGCTGCGTTGGGGCCGGAGATGACCGCCCTCGCCCCAAATTATTTAACCAACGGGCTTGCTATTCAAGACGGTATCTGACCCTGGCTTTCTTGGGTTCTTGTCGGGCCGGTAAAAATCAATTCGCGATACCAAAATCAAATTAGCCCGGAATTTTATTTGCATTATTAGCAACTCACAACATTGATTGCCCAGACGTAATTTTTTTGCTACATTGCAAAAGCCCGCTAAGCATTCGGTATATGCTTTTAATTAGTGTGTGAAGCTGAATAGCAAGCATCCCATCTGACATAAATCCTGCCTGCTGCTATTTTCTACGACCGTCCTACAAAATGGATATCGCTTCATGGTTGATAGCAGTCTAGCTAAGCGCCTTACTCGCCAAATTCAACGATTTGAATTCCTCCGCGGCAGCATGGGCATACTCCTGGCGTGGTTTCTGGCGTGCGTGTTATTGGGAGCTTTGGTCTGGACGATATCGCTGGCAAAAATTCAAAGCGACAAGGCTGAGATTGAAAAGAATACTTTCACGAAAGCGACGCAACTCTCAAAGGCCTATACCGAACAACTGTCTCGTTCTGTTGATCAAATCGACCAGATAACGCGAAATCTTAAATACGGCTGGCAGACATTCCACGGGGCGTTAAAGCTGGAAGATCAATTGCAGCAGGGACTGTACCCAAGGTCGGCGCAAATTTATGCCTCAATCATAGATAGTCATGGAACGATTGTGACCAGTACTCTAGATAAGGCCACTGCGCCCAATATCGCTCAGAGGGATTATTTCAAAAATCGGCAGTTGAATCCAGAAAACATCCTGCGTATTGAAAAACCAGGCAAAGGGGGGCGTTCCGGGAGAAAAGTCATTCGCTTTACGCGACGACTGGACAATGCAGACGGCTCATTTGATGGCATAGTCGTAGTCGGTATCGAACCAGGTTTTCTTGCCGCATTCACCGACGAGTCAAGCCTGGGAACGAGCGATAGTCTGGCTATAAAAGATACGGATGGCGTCGTATTGGCCGCCAAAATGGGTGACCGCATCAGGTCATTGCCTACGATATACCGCTCTCCTCAGGTATTTGAACTGCCTGGCGGTATCAGGCGCATACCGGGGGATAAATTTGTTGACGGCGAGTCGCGCATCGTTGCCTGGCAAAAGCTAAGTAGCTATCCGCTTGTTTCCTTCGTCAGTTTATCCGACGCAGCTGCGCTTGCCGCGTATCAGCCTACCGCGGATAACTATCGCAATATTGCGATTGCGGGCAGCGCGCTTTTGCTTCTGCTTGCTACGGCCGGCATTTTCCTTTTATCGCGACTGGCTTGGCGAAAATATCAAGCGAATGAAGTGAAAAACACCTATCAACTGGCAATCGACGGCGCTCGCGAGGGTTTTTACATGGTGCGCGCGCTCTACGATCCACAACAAAATGTGGTCGACTTCATGATAAAGGACTGTAACGACCGCGGCGCTCTTCTGGTTGGTTACACAAAGGAAGAACTCGTCGGGAAAAAATTTTCCGACCTGTATTCAGGCGCGGTTTCTCAGCGCGTACTCGCCATTTTCCGTAGGGCGATGGAGATTGGTTTTTATGAAGACGAATTCAAGGCTTCGCATAATCGTAATAATAATTCGCAGCAAACTATTTGGATGTTTCGGCGACTAGTCCGCTCGGGACGCGGTTTGGCGATGACGATAAGAGACGTTTCCGAGAAAAAATCTTACGAACAAGCTCTGTTGAAGATGGCGAATATAGACGCCCTCACCTCGCTCCCCAATCGTCATTGGCTGATGAAATTTTTACCCGCGGCACTAAACCAGGCAAGAAAGCGCAATACGATGTTTGCCATTCTTTTCATTGACCTGGATAACTTTAAGGCTATCAACGATACGTTGGGCCATGAAGCCGGAGACCAGTTGTTGCAGGAAGCAGCGATACGACTACAGTCAGTATTGAGGCCGGTAGATAAGGTGGTTCGCCTCGGCGGGGACGAGTTCACGTTATTACTCGATTCTTTCGCCAGCCAGGAAGAAGTTGCTCAGGTAGCGGCACGCATCAACCAGAAATTTTCCGTACCCTTTGAAATTTCAGAGCAAAAAAAAGTCGTTTTCGTCGGTACGTCCATCGGAATAAGTCTATTCCCGCACGATGGCAACGATTCAGCAACACTGCTCAGGAATGCGGATATTGCCATGTATTCTGCCAAGTCCGCAGGCAAGGGACAATTTCGATTCTATGAGGAGCGATTCAGTGAGCACGGGATTGAGTACTGACGGCTATTTTCAACGTGACGATCACGCTCTCTGGCGCCACGGTTAACCAATAAATTTCCTGCCCCGCCACATCAACAATGAGCCTCCCATGAAAAAAAATAATGTATAAATATTTGATCGCACTTCCTGTAATAGCAGCCATGTTCTCAAGCTTTGCTTATGCAAAATGTGAGGGGGGTAGCAAGACGCTATTTTCGTGCTCTGCGAAAAGCGGTAAACAAATAGAAGTTTGCGATGCAGGAAGTACGATCAGCTATTCCTTCGGAAAACCACAAAGTAAACCTGACATCGCCCTGGCGGTTCCGCGCAAGTTTGCATCAACTAGCCAGTACCAGGGCATCGGGCGGGATATGACCTACTCGGTTGATATCCCGAACGGGAATACAACATACAGCGTCTTTTTCTCATCTGACAAGCTTGGCGACCACAACATTGAAAGTGGCGTAAACGTCTCAATCGACAATAAACCTGTGGCGACTGTTAACTGTTCTGGCGGGAAGGATATTGTCAATAACCTGGAAGGCGTTGATTTGAAGCCGAGCGAATGACGCCTTCGTGCGGCTATCAGCTGGATCCCGCAATGGCCGCCGTTATTACTTTGTTGAAGCCGCCACTATCCAAGGTTCGAGCCGCCTGCCGAACGCAACCGTCGCTTCGATGGAAGGCAGTTTGTCATTGCCGGCGTAACCATATTTCTGACTTTTCCTCAGCGTCGGCTCGAACACGTCTCGGAATTCAAAAGGTACATTGATGCTTTGCGCGCTAACATCTTTTATGTATCCGGTCATCAGCGGCTGCTTTTCCTTGTTGTAATTCACCTTCGGTTGAATCTGACCGCGCACAATGCTGTAGTGATGCGTATCCGGGTATTTCGCACGAAGCATTTCACGATCCGAACTGGCATCGACGATGAATAGCCGGCTATTCAAATTCAACTCTTGTGACAAAGCTGTCGGCTGATTCTTTTTTTTGTCATCCTCTGCCTTTTTCTTTGAGTCATCCGCATCCTCCTGTTTTGCAAGTTCGATGGACTGTTGATATGCGGGGCCATCGAATTCCATGACCAGGAACACCGGTTTAGAAAGCTGCTTTTGATAAGCCGTCCGACCACGCTCAGTATCAATCGGCATCGAAACATTGAAACCCAATGACGCCAGCTTCGCTTTGTCTAGCCAGCCAGGATCGTTGCCGCGGTATTGCTGGTATTGATTCACGGAGCCCAGGAGCCGCCATTGCAGTCCGAGCGAGATCCCGTTATTGTCATTATTCTGCGTCCTGCGGTAGGGGATTTGCAATTCACGTTGAGACAACTGGAGGGTGCTGTCTGCCAATCCGCTACGATTGAACATGACGCCCAGCAGCGCGATCAGATTCGCCAGGAGGATCAGCGCCACCCCTGTGATCATGGAATATCGGCGAGTCCAGCTCATCATGCTCCCTCCCCGGCCTGCATTGTCCGCAAACGCTTGAGAATCACCAGAACCAGAACGGCAGTCAACCCAAGCACTAAAAAGAACAAGTATTTGGGCATCGACTCCCACCACCAATCAAAAAATTTGGTGTACAGGAAAATGACGAAAAAAGTCACGCCGGTGTTGATCACTTCTGGCCAGTGGCGGCGTATGCCCAGCCAGATCGCGCCCGCGCTGAACAGGAATCCCGCGAGTTGGTAACCGTGTCTGATGAAATCGGTGTCAATATCAAGATAGCTGTTTCCGCCCCAGTCGGCCAATACCAGCATCGGCAAAAACAGGCTCAGAAGAGCAAACACGCGATATAGCGTCGCAAAACCGGCAAACCGCGAATGCGACACAAATTGCGGAATGAGGAATAGCATGATGGCCACCGGAAAGAAATTTTCCGGGCGTTCGCCAAAATCCAGCCAATACATGCCGCACCAGGTTCCGGTACGGGCGGAGACAAAGCCGATCAGACAAATGATCCCTGCTGCCAGCAGCAAGCGCAGTTCGCACGTGTATGCCAAGAGCATGGCAAACGCAGCCCACGCAATCAAGGCGTTGTCGGACGGCGTGATATTGAATATCTGTCCGAGCATGGTTATGTCGAGCACAAAACAGGCAAAGGACACCATGGCCACGAGTTTGGCGAAATAGCCGGTCGAGTCGCGCTTTTGTACCCACATCGTGCCTAGAAAAGTACCAAGCGGCGCCAAGACCAGGATTGCTACCTGCACAGGAGTCGATAGCGTTCCCCAGAACTGATAGAACAGAAAGAAAATACTCGCGGCTAACGCTAATGCCCCTAAAAAGGAAGCGATGCGCATTCCTGACGAGAGTTGCCGGGACTGGATGTTTCGGTCTATATCGAACGTACGGGAAAGGTCAGCGAGCAATGCTTGGTAGTGCGACGACACTGAATGCTGCTGCTCTTCTGATAGCGTAAGGACGCCACCCTGTTGCAGCCGTCCCAGTTCTTGCTGGAATACGTTGATTTCATCTACACGGCGCTGCGCTTCTGTTTGCGTGGGTATGCTCATGGTCTCGTCGTCATTTGTATGGTGTTGCGTCAGCGAGATCGGGGGCAAGCCTTGCAATGACACATTTCATGTTTTAACGCGGATAATCTATAGCTTGCCGTGGTATTTTCTTATTAACCTCTGATATGCCGATGGTATAACGCTCCGCCGATGTCGATGCCAACAACCCCAAGTATCTGCATTTTCTTAAAAATCTATCGATGCACGATAACGATGTCTTTAAACATGCGCACGTGCTATTTTTAAGAATGCGTTCGGAGTAACGAGCGTTATGCAGAGCAGCAAATAGACGCGGATCAGAGGTGTACCAGCACCCATGACCCGCTAACCACAAGCAACTAAACCGGAGTTGAATATGGCTAAGCGCAATAGTACGCGAGATACCAGCACATCGATAGTAAACGCAGCACAACGGCTCAACGTGTCCTTCTATCAGGATGATGATCCTGAAACACTCTGGATTCGCCTGCATGGCGACGGGATCAAACAAACAGGTTTCAGCCCCGATGCAAACGTGCGTGTCAGGGTCATGACCGGTTGCCTGATGATTACCAGTGACTAGATTTCACTGACATCGCCGGTACGGATCTGCAGCATTGCTGCAGATCCGTATTACCTTACCGTCAGATGCCCGCGGCGTTCAACGCGGTATTGAAGGTTGCGCTTGGCCGCATGACTGTCTTGAGCTTCTCCTGGTCGACCATGAAGTAGCCGCCGATATCCACCGGATTACCCTGCACCGCCTTGAATTCCGCCAGGATGGCCTGCTCGTTCTCGGTCAGTTTTTTGGCCAGTGGAGCAAACTGCGCCTGCAGTTCTGCGTCTTCAGTCTGTTGCGCCAGCGCCTGTGCCCAGTACATGGCCAGATAGAAATGGCTGCCGCGGTTATCAAGCTCACCGGTGCGTGGTGAAGGCGACTTGTTATTCTCCAGCAGCTTGCCGGTAGCGTCATCAAGGGTCTGCGCCAGGATCTTGGCCTTGTTGTTGCCAGTCTTGATGCCGATATCTTCGAGCGACACCGCCAGTGCCAGGAATTCGCCCAGCGAATCCCAGCGCAGGTGGTTTTCTTCCACCAGCTGCTTGACATGCTTCGGAGCCGAGCCACCCGCGCCTGTTTCAAACATGCCGCCGCCAGCCATCAACGGCACGATCGACAGCATCTTGGCGCTGGTGCCAAGTTCCATGATCGGGAACAGGTCAGTCAGGTAGTCGCGCAGGATGTTGCCGGTCACCGAGATGGTGTCCTTGCCGCGGATCACGCGCTCCAGGGTGTAACGCATGGCGCGCACTTGCGACATGATCTGGATGTCGAGACCAGTCAGATCGTAGTCCTTCAGGTAAGTCTTCACCTTCTTGATCAGCTCGGCTTCGTGCGGGCGGTACTCGTCCAGCCAGAAAATCGCCGGCATGCCCGACAGGCGGGCGCGGTTCACCGCCAGCTTGACCCAGTCGCGAATCGGCGCGTCCTTGACCTGGCACATGCGCCAGATGTCGCCCTGCTCGACGTTCTGCTCCAGCAGCACGGTGCCGTCCAGGTCGACAATGCGCGCCACGCCATCAGCCGGAACTTCGAAAGTCTTGTCATGTGAGCCGTACTCCTCGGCCTTTTGCGCCATCAGACCGACGTTCGGCACGGTGCCCATGGTGGTCGGATCGAACGCGCCGTTGGTCTTGCAGAAGTTGATCATCTCCTGATAGATCCGGGCGAACGTGCTTTCGGGGATCACCGCCTTGGTGTCTTTCGGACGGCCATCCGCACCCCACATCTTGCCGCCGAGACGGATCATGGCCGGCATCGAAGCATCGACGATCACGTCGTTAGGCGCATGCAGATTGGAGATACCCTTGGCCGAGTCCACCATCGCCAGTTCCGGACGGTGTTCATGACAAGCGTGCAGGTCCTTGATCACTTCATCACGCTTTGATTCCGGCAGGGTCGCGATCTTCTCGTAGACGCTGCTCAAACCGTTATTCGCATTGACGCCCAGTTCATCGAACAGCTTGCCGTGCTTGGCGAAGGCGTCCTTGTAGAAAATCTTTACCGCATGCCCGAAAACGATGGGGTGCGAGACTTTCATCATCGTCGCCTTGACGTGCAGCGACAACATCACGCCGGTTTCGCGCGCGTCTTCCATCTGTTCTTCGTAGAATGCGCACAGCGCCTTCTTGCTCATGAACATGCTGTCGATGATCTCGCCTTCCTGCAGCGATACCTTGTTCTTCAAGACTGTGACTGCGCCATCCTTGGCGACCAGCTCCATCCTCACGTCGCAGGCCTTGGATAGCGTCATGCATTTTTCGCTGGCGTAGAAATCCCCACCGTGCATGTGGGATACGTGCGTGCGGGATGCCGGGCTCCACTTGGCCATGGAGTGCGGGTTCTTGCGCGCAAAGCGCTTCACCGCCGCTGGTGCACGGCGGTCGGAATTACCCTCGCGCAACACCGGATTGACCGCGCTACCCAGCGTCTTTGAATAACGCTTCAGTATGGATTTTTCTTCGTCGGTCTTCGGGTCTTCGGGGAAGTCGGGGATCTTGTAGCCGCGTGCCTGCAGTTCGCGAATAGCCGCGATCAGCTGCGGCACCGAGGCACTGATGTTCGGCAGCTTGATGATATTGGTATCGGGTTCCTGAGTGAGGCGTCCCAACTCGGCCAGATTGTCCGGCACTTTCTTGTCATCAGCGAGGCAATCGGAGAATTCGGCAAGAATCCGAGCCGATACCGAGATGTCACTCTCGACGACGTCAATATCGGCCGCTGCGGCGAAGGTCCTGACGATAGGCAGCAAAGAAGCGGTTGCCAGAAGCGGTGCCTCGTCGGTAAGCGTATAGATGATGGTTGATTTACCTGCAGTCACTTTAATCTCCTTGCGGTTGATGTGTCGGTTGGCGCTGCCGCATTGGTTTGGTGCGTCCTGCCCCCTTGAGGGCGCGCTGAATTAGTCTGGAAACTGCGATTACATGGAGACAACGTATCCTTGAATGCAAGCCACATTTCCCAAGAGGTGAAGTTTATTCGACCTGCCGTTTAAGCGCCAAACAAAAATTCAGCCGGCAGTTTACCTTGAATCCGTTGCGCAGGTGTTCCGCATCATATTTCGGTGCTTACGCACCAATTAACGTTTTCGCTTCCAGGTACGACTCCAACCCGAGCACGCCATATTCGCGACCGATCCCCGACTGCTTGAAGCCGCCAAATGGCGCGAGCGGATCGTGCTGGAGGCAGTTTATCAATACACGACCGGCCTGCAGCTGCGTGGCAACTACCTTGGCATGTTCCACGCTGGTCGAATGCACATAGGCCTGAAGCCCGTAGATCGTATCGTTCGCTATCTCAATGGCTTCGGCTTCACTTCGATACGTGAGAATGGAGAGCACGGGGCCGAATATCTCCTCACGTGCAACGGCCATGTCGTTGCGAACGTTTGCAAAGACAGTCGGCTTGACGAAATAACCCGTCTCAAGACCTTCCGGCCGGCCCTCACCGCCAGCAATCAGTGTGGCGCCTTGTTGCAACCCAAGTTGGATGTAGTTTTGCACACGCGAGAACTGAGCTCGGCTGGCGAGCGGACCAATAACAGTAGCCGGGTCACTCGGCTCGCCCACCTTCATTTGAGCAACGACTGCTTTGACGATTTCGATCACTTCGGCTAAATGCCCCTCCGGCACGATCAGACGAGAGCCGGCAATGCAGGCTTGGCCGTTGTTCATGAAGGCCGCGTTCAGAGCGAGGGGAACGGCCTGCGAGAGGTCGGCATCGTCCAGAATGAGGGTGGGCGACTTGCCGCTTAGTGCAAGGCTGACCCGCTTCATGGTAGCCGTAGCCGCTCGCTGGATGATCTGGCCAACCGTTGTCGAGCCTGTGAAGGAGATCTTGGCAACGTTCGGATTCGTGCTCAATTCACCACCTACGATGTCGCCGCGCCCCGTTACCACATTGGCGACACCCGCCGGCAATCCGGCGTCGTGAATCGCTTCCATTACGATTTGGTTTTGGAGGGCGCTCATCTCGCTAGGCTTGATCACTGAAGCGCAGCCCGCCGCGATTGCCATGGCCAGCTTGCTGCAGATGGACCCTGCAGAACTATTCCACGGTGTAATGAGTGCAGCAACGCCTACCGATTCCATCGTCACGATTGAGCTCCCCATTTGCCGGGTGAAGCCGTAGCTCTCCAATACCTGGGCAGCGTCGAGGAAGGACTGCGCTGAGAAATTTGCAATCCAGGCTGCGCGCGACACAGGCGCACCGTATTCCTCAATCGTGGCGTCACGCAGCGCGTCGGCTCGGGCCAAGATGGCTGCGTGCAGTCGCGTCAACATCGCGATGCGCTCCGCCTTGGTGGTCCGGGCAAATGCGGGTTGAGCTCGATTTGCCGCAGCGACGGCTCGCTGCGTGTCCTCGGTGTCGGCCAAGGTGACTATGGCTATGACCTGTTCAGTGGTCGGGTTGATAACGTC
This sequence comes from Collimonas sp. OK307, assembly GCF_900113705.1. Taxonomy (GTDB): domain Bacteria; phylum Pseudomonadota; class Gammaproteobacteria; order Burkholderiales; family Burkholderiaceae_D; genus Collimonas. Next base: position 157,230 of record NZ_FOQI01000014.1, read on the forward strand.
GAAGGTGTCCGTGCCGTGTGGCGCCACGAAGGCACCGTCAATATAGAATTGGTCGAGAAGTCGCATGATTGTTCCTTTGAAGTGCAGCCAAACCTGGCTTGTGCTTGTAAGTCTACGCGCGAGCAACTAGCCTGATAAGATAGATAAAACATGATTAATCATTACGAAAATCGGAACAATGCATAAATCAGGTTTGATCGAATTGGAGGCGGTGCTTGCCGTGGCCCGATGCCGCGGTTTCCGGGCAGCGGCGACAGCGCTTGGGATGTCCACGACCGCCGTGAGCAATGCGGTGGCCGGGCTGGAGGCGCGACTCGGTGTGCGTTTGTTTAACCGGACCACACGAAGTGTCGCCCTGACGGAGGCAGGAGAGCAATTCGTTGCGCGCGTTGCGCCGGCCATGGTTGAGATTCACGGCGCCATAGAGGGAATTAACGAGCACCGGCAGACTCCAAAAGGAACGCTGCGCCTTAATGCCTCCGCCGGAGCGGCGCGGATGGTCTTTTCGAGGGTAATCGCGGAGTACCTGCGGCGTTATCCAGAAATGAAAGTGGAAATCGTTACCGAGGGGCGCATGATTGACGTCGTGGGTGAAGACTACGATGCCGGCATCCGGCTGAGCGAAATGGTTCCGCGCGATATGGTCAGGGTGCCTATCGGCGCGAAACTGCGCATGGCGGTGGTTGGGTCTCCCGGGTACTTTTCTGAGTTCCCGATCCCCGTGTCGCCGGCCGATCTTGCCGCGCATCGGTGTGTTCGCACTCGGTTTCCCAGCGGTGCAGCCTCACCTTGGGAGTTTGCGCGGCGTGGCGAGACGATTAGCGTCGATGTGCCCGGGGTGCTCACGCTTGACGAGCCCAATTTGATTTACGATGCCGCGCGCGTGGGTGCCGGTCTAGCGTATTTGGGCGAGTGGTACGTCGCTGAAGACATCGAGGCTGGGCGGTTGATACGTGTCTTGGACGATTGGACGCCATCATTTCCCGGTCTGGCACTCTATTACGCGCAAGGCCGGCACATGGCCGCAGGCCTGCGCGCGCTGGTTGACTTGGTTCATGAGCTTAGCGACTAGCATCACCGGTAAATAGTGCACTTAAGAAAGCTCTGTATATGGCGGAGCGTACGATCAGAGTGATTGCAATTAAAGTGATTGCATATAGCTATCAATTTAATGGAAATAATTAATTTCATTTATCAGTGAATTGAAATTATTATAAATACGCCATTTGATAATCAAGAGATGCTTCATGAAAAATACTTCACTTCCCGGGCGCTATATCGGGCTGCCAGCTCTATGTCTAGCGACCATCGCAGTGGCGGTCATTGCCCTTGGCAGCGGTCCAAGTATTGCAGCAGCTCCCACTCGGGATAAGGGCGCAGTAATAGGCGATAATCAAAGTTTACAAACTGTTGGCCCGAACGACTTGGTTAAAGAGATGTTGTAGTAATCACCCAACTTACCCACGACAAAGGAGATCCCCATGTCAACTGAAGCCAAATGTCCTTTCCACCACGCCGGCGGCGGCACAACGAACAAAGACTGGTGGCCGAATCAGCTGCGCGTTGATTTGCTGAACCAGCATTCCAATAAATCCAATCCGCTGGGCGAGAAGTTTAACTACGCTGAAGAGTTCAAGAAACTTGACTACAAGGCGCTCAAGGCAGATCTGATCAAACTCATGACCGACAGCCAGGACTGGTGGCCGGCCGATTTTGGTCACTATGGTCCGCAGTTCATCCGCATGGCCTGGCATTCGGCCGGCACCTATCGCACCCTCGACGGCCGAGGCGGCGGCGGTCGTGGACAACAGCGTTTCGCACCGCTCAATTCGTGGCCGGACAACGTCAATATTGATAAATCGCGCCGCCTGTTGTGGCCGATCAAGCAAAAGTATGGCCAGAAAATCTCCTGGGCCGACCTTTTCATCCTGGCCGGTAATGTGGCGCTGGAGTCCATGGGCTTCCGCACCTTCGGTTTCGCTGGCGGCCGTGAAGACGTGTGGGAACCGGATCTGGACGTGAACTGGGGCGCCGAGACCACCTGGCTGGGGACCGACAAGCGCTTCCATGGTGACCGCGAACTGGACAACAACCTTGCGGCCACCCACATGGGCCTGATCTACGTGAACCCGGAAGGCCCGAACGCCAGTGGCGACTACATGGCTGCAGCCAAGGACATTCGCGCCACCTTCAGCCGCATGGCCATGGACGACGAGGAGATCGTTGCCTTGATCGCCGGCGGCCACACCTTCGGCAAAGCGCACGGCGCCGCGCCCGAATCGCACAAGGGCCCCGAACCGGAAGGCGCAGGCATCGCAGCCCAGGGCTTGGGCTGGAACAGCAACTTTGGCAGCGGCCACGGCAAAGACACCGTGTCCAGTGGCCTGGAAGTGACCTGGACCAAAACCCCGGCATTGTGGAGTAACAACTTCTTCGAGAACCTGTTCAAGTACGACTGGGAGCTCACCCATTCGCCGGCTGGAGCCAAACAGTGGGTGGCCAAGAATGCCGAGGACATCATTCCCGACGCGCATATACAAGGCAAGTTCCACAAGCCCACCATGCTGACCACCGACCTGACGCTGCGCTTCGACCCGGAGTTCGGCAAGATATCCAAGCGCTTCCATGAGGACCCGCAAGCCTTTGCAGAAGCTTTTGCGCGCGCTTGGTATAAACTGACCCACCGTGACATGGGCCCAAAGGCACGTTACCTCGGCCCCGAAGTGCCGCAGGAAGATATGCTCTGGCAGGACCCATTGCCGGCTGCGACGCACCAGCCTTCACCGGCCGACATTGCCGATATCAAGGCCAAGATCGCAGCCTCCGGTCTATCGGTAGCCGAGTTGGTGTCGGTGGCCTGGGCTTCCGCCTCCACCTTCCGTGGCGGTGACAAACGCGGCGGCGCCAATGGCGCACGCCTGGCTCTGGCCCCTCAGAAGGACTGGGAAGTCAACGCGACGGCAGTGAGTGTTTTGCCAAAGCTGGTCGACATTCAGAAGGCTTCGGGCAAGGCCTCGCTGGCTGACGTGATTGTGCTCGCCGGCGGTGTTGGTGTTGAACAGGCAGCCAAGGCGGGTGGGATCTCAATCGAGGTGCCCTTCGCTCCGGGCCGCACCGACGCCAAACAGGAACAGACGGATGTCGAGGCCTTTGCCGTGCTGGAGCCACTCGCCGACGGTTTCCGCAACTACAATCCGGGCAAGTCCAGTGCTGCGACCGAAGCGTTGCTGGTCGACCGGGCTCAGTTGCTGACACTGACTGCACCGGAGCTCACCGCGCTGGTCGGCGGCCTGCGGGTACTCGGCGCCAACTTTGATCGTAGCAAGCACGGCGTGTTCACCGACAAGGTCGGCGTACTCAGCAATGACTTCTTCGTCAATCTTCTGGACATGGACCTGGAGTGGAAAGCCGTGGACAGCGAGGCCGAATTGTTCGAAGGACGCGACCGCAAGACCGGCGCGGTCAAGTACACAGGCACGCGCAACGATCTGATCTTCGGTTCCAACTCGGTGCTGCGGGCTTATGCCGAGGTCTATGCAGTTGCGGATGCCAAGGAGAAGTTCGCCAAGGACTTCGTCGCGGCTTGGGTCAAGGTCATGAACGCGGACCGCTTCGATCTCGCGTAATGTCGACTGCAGGGGCCTTGTCTGGTTCAAGGACAGACAGGGCCTGCTGCGCCAGCGTCGATAGGCTTGCGCTCCGGCTAGCGACGAACATCACGATTGATAGAATGAACAAGCAAAAAGCCAGTCGCGTAAGCTGACTGGCTTTTTTATGCCTGTAATAATCGTGTATCACTCGTGAATTTGCCCGGGGCGGATGTATATATCGGCATCGTATTCCGCGGCTTTTCAGGTGTTGTACAAAGCGTTCGCGCAAAGCAAAAACCCTCTGAGGATAAGCTCAGAGGGTTTTTTAATAAAAGCCTGACGATGACCTACTTTCACACTGGTTGCAGCACTATCATCGGCGCAAATTCGTTTCACGGTCCTGTTCGGGATGGGAAGGGGTGGTACCAAATCGCTATGGTCATCAGGCATAACTTGTAACCGCTGTTCGTTCTCCAGGTGGAGCAACGCACAACGCAATCTAGAAGAAGTA
>NZ_FOQI01000010.1 GCF_900113705.1 Collimonas sp. OK307
GAGCGTATCGTCGGCCGTGGTGCTTGACACTGCGCCTGGCGCTACTTTCGACTCGGATATCACTGCTGCCATTGCTCCTCCTGTTATCGGTTATCTTTTTCAGTGCCGCTTTATGCAGCTCCCAAACTTGATGCCATCTTAGCTAGCACCGACAACTCCCGGCATTGACCATAGTCAAGTTTCCTTCCTTTTTGTTTCCTTCCGGTTTCTTAGGCGAAGTCATCCCGCGCCAAGTGGCTTGTCAATGCATAGTCAATGCGTAAAGTGGGAGGAGATGGAGTGAAATTAACAACAATGCAAGCAAAGGAAATATATCCAATCTTGATTGATGGCAAGACCGGGCACTCTTCAGTCAGTCTTCAAAACGACCGTGACGGCCAACCCCGAAGGTAAATCTGGCGGCGCCGGCTTCGCCCTCCGCGAGCACAATCGGCACCCCTTGTGCGCCTTCGCGACGTAGCGCCTCGGCCAGCGGCAAATCCCATTGTTCATACGCTGAGCGGCGATCCGTCAGCATGCACTGCTGTGGAAAAGCAGCCACCTGACGCGCCAGTTCGAGCGCCGTAGCCAGCGCACCACCAGATGGGGTGATGCGATTGATCAGCCCCATGCCCAACGCTTCGGCAGCCGCCACCGGGCGTCCAGTCAAGATAAGGTCCAACGCACGACCCATGCCGATCAGACGCGGTAGCCGTACCGTGCCGCCATCAATCAAGGGCACGCCCCAGCGTCGGCAAAACACACCGAATACGGCATCTTCATCCGCGACGCGCAAATCCGCCAGCAACGCCAGCTCAAGTCCACCGGCCACCGCGTAGCCGTTGACGGCGGCAATCAAAGGCTTCGAGAGTGTCATGCGGGTGGGTCCCATCGGACCGCTGCCGCCACCTTCCGGATCAAGTTCATTGCGCAAAGCCGGATCGCCGACAGCGCTGAGATCGGCGCCGGCGCAAAACTGGCCACCGGCGCCGGTTAACACCGCGACCTTCAGCGCGGCGTCAGCTTCGAAGCGTTCAAACGCCAGGCGCAACTCCTCCGCCATGAGACGGTCGACCGCATTACGCTTGTGCGGCCGGTTCATCGTAATGGTACAGATGGCGCCGTCCGTGTCGATCAAGACAGTCTGCATGCCCTCACCTTTTTGCTAGCGGCTGTCCAGCCAGCGGTTAGCTGGTGACAGAGTCAATCGAACGCATCTCGCGCGCCGCCACCGACAGCATCGCCAGATCGACATTGCCACCCATCTGGAAATCGGTGAGCAGGCGGCGGTAACGTTCCAGCGGTGTACGGCTGGCGGTTTGCCAGACATCGATCATTTCCTGCGACTGTTCCAGCGTCGGCGACAGTTGAATCACTTTAGCAGTCAAGGCGCGCTGCAAACCGGTAAGATCGCTCTGCAACGCGGTCCGCGCCAGGATCTGCCAATGCGAATCGACCGGCAATGCGCTGACCCGTTCGCGCATCCAGCCGAAGTTCAAGTTGACGTCCAGCGCAAAATAGACTGCTGCGACCAGCTCCAGGCTGCGTCCGGTCGATGCCGCGACTTCGGCGATGTCCAGCACCGCGCCGATCAGCTCGGCGCTGGCAACCCGCCGCGCCAGCTGCTCGGAGACACCCGCTTGTATCAGCGCATCGCGCTTTGCCTTGAGTGCGTCCGCATCGCTGGTCGCCAGCAGCGAGACCAGTTGCGGCCCCAGCTGATCGGCAGCCTGGCGGAAGCGCGCCACCGTGGCTTCAATCGAAGCCTCCTGCGCGTGGCGATGCAAGAACCAGAAGCTGGCTTGTTCGATCAATCCGCCGACATCGACAAACATTTGCGCCTGCAAGGCGTCCGGCACCCGGTTATCGAGGGCATCGATGTCTTGCCAGATTTCCTCGAAACCGAATACCTCGCGTGCGATGACGCTGGCGCGCAGCACGTCGGTCGGGCTGGCGCCGCTCTCGTCGGCCAGTTGATGGACAAACGTGGTCCCGACCCGGTTGGTCAGCGTATTCACCAGATAGGTGGAGATAATCTCGCGCGCCAGGGGATGACGTTTCATTGCGTCAGGAAAGCGTTCACGCAATGGCTTTGGAAAATAAGCGGATAATGAACTGGCGATAAACGGATCTGCAGGCAAATCCGACGCCAGCAGCTGTTCATACAACCACATCTTATTGTAGGCCATCAGCACCGCCCGCTCCGGCGCGGTCAAGCCTTGCTTGGCCGTCTTGCGTTCAGCGCACTCTTCTTCCGACGGCAGGAACTCGACCGCCCGGTCAAGCCGGCCGGCGCGTTCAAGGAAACGGATCAAACGTGATTCCGGTTCCAGCAGGCTGGCGGCGCGGCGTCCCGCCACCGACAACGCCTGGGTCTGGTAGTAGTTATCGGTCAGTACCTGCAGGCCGACTTCCTCCGTCATTTCCGCCAGCAATTTGTTACGCTGTTTCTCGGTCATTTCGCCTTCGCTGACGATCAGGCCAAGCATGATCTTGATATTGACTTCGTGATCGGAGCAATCGACGCCGGCCGAATTATCAATGGCATCGGTACAGATTCGCCCGCCCTTCTGGGCAAACTCGATGCGGCCGAACTGCGTGCAACCGAGGTTACCGCCTTCAGCTACCACCTTGCAATTGAGCTCGGCGCCGTTGACGCGAATCGCGTCGTTGCTGCGATCCCCGACCTGAGCGTGACTTTCACGCGTGGCCTTGATGTAGGTGCCGATACCGCCGTTGTAGAGCAGATCCACCGGCGCCAGCAGGATAGCGCGTATCAACTCGGTCGGCGCCAGTTCGCTGGCAGTTATACCCAGCGCCGCTTGCACCTGCGGCGTCAGCGGAATTGTCTTCAAGGTTCGCGCATAGACTCCGCCACCGCTGGAAATCAGGCTGGCGTTGTAATCGGCCCAGCTTGAACGCGGCAATGCAAACAGGCGCTCACGCTCAACGAAACTGGTCTCCGGATCGGGATTCGGGTCCAGGAAAATGTGGCGATGATCGAACCCTGCCAACAGCTTGATGTGGCGCGACAGCAGCATGCCGTTGCCGAACACGTCGCCAGACATGTCGCCGATGCCGACCACGGTGAAATCCTGCTCTTGGGTATTAACCCCGGTTTCGCGGAAATGGCGCTTGACAGCTTCCCATGCGCCGCGTGCGGTAATCCCCATTTTCTTATGGTCATAACCGACCGAGCCGCCGGAAGCGAAGGCGTCGCCCAGCCAGAAGCCGTATTCGGCGGAAATTGCATTGGCGTAATCGGAAAAACTGGCGGTGCCTTTATCGGCAGCCACCACCAGGTAAGGATCGTCCGGATCGTAGCGCACAACGTCTTGCGGTGGCACTACTTTGCCGTCGACCAGGTTATCGGTCAGATCCAGCAAGCCGCGCAGGAAAGTCTGATAGCAGGCTACGCCTTCGCGCAAATAGGCGTCGCGGTCGCTGGCCGGCGGTGCATTCTTGAGGACGAAGCCACCCTTGGAACCGACCGGCACGATCACCGCGTTCTTGACCATCTGCGCCTTCACCAGGCCCAGCACTTCAGTACGAAAATCTTCACGCCGGTCGGACCAGCGCAAGCCGCCGCGCGCCACTTTGCCGCCGCGCAGATGCACGCCTTCGAACCTGGGCGAATACACCCATATCTCGAACATCGGCTTGGGTGCCGGCAACCCTGGCACTTTGGCCGGATCGAATTTGAAGGACAGATATGATTTTGGCTGGCCATCGGCGCCGCGCTGGAAGTAATTGGTGCGCAAGGTGGCGCTGATCACGCCCAGGAACTGGCGCAGGATCCGGTCTTCATCGAGATTCGGCACCTGGTCCATTGCCTCTTCGGTCTGTTGCAGCAGGGTCTTGGCTTTCGCTTCGGTACCGGCATCTTTTGCCAGCGCCGGATCGAAACGTATCAGGAACAGCGCCACCAGATTGCGCGCAATCGCCGGATTGGCCGTCAGCGCCTGCTCGATATAGGCGTTGCTGAAGGTTGAGCCGACTTGCCGCAGATAACGTGCATAAGCACGCAGGATGGTCACTTCGCGCCAGTCAAGCCGGGCCCGCAGCACTAGCCGGTTGAGATCGTCATTGTCGGCTTCACCGCTCCAGACACGGCCAAAGGCATCTTCGAATATACCCTTGATGCGATCGATCTCGACTTCACTATCGTCCGCGGTCTGCATGCCGAAATCGTGGATCCACGCCGGCTCGCCATCTTGCAGCTCGATCCGGTAAGGACGTTCCTCGTTCACCTTGACGCCCATGTGCTCCAGCATCGGCAGGCTTTGCGACAAAGCCATCGGCTTGCCGGCGCGATAGATTTTCAGGCGCAATGAAGCCGGCGCCGCTTCGATCGGACGGTACAAGCTCATGGCCAGGCCGGTATTCTGTTGCGCGGTTTCCAGCAATGCGATGTCATGCACCGCGGTGCGTGCGGAATAGTCTTCGCGAAAACCGGCGGGGAACGATGCTGCATAACGACGCAGCAATCGCGTGCCCTGCTCTTCCCCGCGCTGCTCTAGCAACGCTTCCGTCAGGTCATCCTGCCAACGCCGGGTAGCTTCCACGATGCGCGCTTCCAGCTGCTCGACATTGACATCGGTTACGCTGCCCGGCTCGGTGCGCACGGTAAACTGGATACGTGCCAGCACCGATTCCGATAACAAGGGGGTAAATTCGATACCGGTGCCGTTGAAGGCTTCCAGCAGCAAATCCTGGATGCGTTCGCGCAGTTCGGTATTGAAACGGTCGCGCGGCACGAAAACCAGACAGGAAACGTAGCGGCCGAAAGCGTCGCGCCGCACAAACAGGCGGGTACGCTGACGCTCTTCCAGGCGCAGGATGCCGCTGGCGGTATCGAACAATTCATCTTCATCAACCTGGAACAATTCATCGCGCGGATATTGTTCCAGGATGGTGGCCAAGGTCTTTGCCAGATGCCCCTTGGGCACAAAGCCGGCGCGTTCCAGCACCTTCGCCACTTTGCGGCGCACCAGCGGGATCTCGCTGGTTGGCACCATGTAGGCGGTCGAGGTATATAAACCGACTATGCGACGCTCACCGACCACCTTGCCGCCGGCGTCATAGCGCTTGACGCCGACATAGTCTAGATAACCGGCCCGATGCACGGTAGCGCGCGAATTGGCCTTGGTAATGAAAATCGGCGAACTCGCATCGATGATGCCTTGCGCTGTGACCGGCAATTTGGTGGTGCTGTCGGCGGCCCGCAGAGAGTCGCGCAGTATGCCAAGGCCCGAGCCCGGCACGCCTTGCAGATAGTTTTCGCCGTCGCTGACGACCAGCTCGTAATCACGATAGCCGAGGAAAGTAAAATGATCGTCGACCATCCATTCCAGGAAAGCGCGCGCCTCGGCAATTTCACCTTGCAGCCCGGTATCGCCGGTATCGCCCGTATGCTGCTGCTTCAGATCGTCGATCGCGGCGCCGGCGGCGCTCATCATCTGCCGCCAGTCCTCAACCGCGGCACGGACATCGCCCAGCACCTTAAGCACACCGGCCAGGATTTCCTCCATCCTGGCTGCTTCGGTACAGCGGTCCACTTCTATATGTATCGTCGATTCCAGCCTGGCTTTGTCAGCATTCTTGCCAGCGGCTTCGCTTGCGCGCTGGATTTTTTCCACCTGTCCGCCGGCATCGCGCCAGACCCGGAATACCGGGTGGATCACCGCGTGCAAAGTCAGGCCCAGGCGATTTATTTCGGTGGTTACGGAATCGACCAGGAACGGCATGTCGTCGTTGACGATCTCGATCACGCTATGGCCGGATTGCCAGCCATGTTCGTCAACCCGTGGATTGTAGATGCGCACCCGCGGGGTGCCGCTCACAAAATGCCGTGCAAACTGCCAGTGGGCGACTGCCGCGCCGTACAAATCGGCGATATCGCGGCTCAGTATCTGTTCTTCCCCTACCTGCGAGTAATACTCGACCAGGAAAGGTTGCATCGGCGCAAACACTTCCGGCGGCAAGCGATCCCGCGCGAATTCGACCATCTCTGCCAGCTTTTGCTGTTTTCGTTCCACGGCTGCTGTGTGCATGATTTTCTCTCGAATGGTTAACGTCCAAATTCGGTCAATCAAGTTAGATTCTACCCATGACATGCCAACACCACACGCTTTTTAAAAATGCAACTCGGATTCGATGATTTCATGACAGGCACATGACATATGTGCCATGTGCTATTTCTCGCGGCTGGCCGGTTCGGTTGCGCAGCAAATGGTGCAGCGCGCCAAGGACAGTGCGCGCGGCAAGAATCTGCCGGTAATGATAAATCGCAGTTCCGGCGCAAAAATCTGTCGATAGCCGACGTTTGATAAAATAGGCCACTTAACTTTTTAACCACCCGACGAACAAGGTCAAAGTTGCACCATCTCCCCGCACGACAAACACGTCATTCCACTGAATCCCGGTAGATTTATGCTTGAATGGAGGACAATTACCAAAATCGGCGGCAGCACCATCATGCTTCCCGCTGCTACCGCAATCGCAGCATGGCTGCTAGCGGCACGTGCCTGGCGCTCATTTTGGGTGTGGTGCCTGTTGTTCGGCGGCGCGTTGCTGTTGGTGGCCGCGTCAAAGATCGCATTTGTGGGCTGGGGCATCGGCATAGAAACACTGGATTTCAAGGGTTTCAGCGGGCATGCGATGCGTGCTGCGGCGATTATTCCGCTGCTCTTCTATCTCGTTTTGCAGCAACAGACACCACAGATCCGACTCACTGCGGCAGTTTTCGGCGTATGTTTTGCGGTACTGGTCAGTTTATCGCGCGTACTGCTGGATTTTCATTCGGTCAGCGAGGCTGTCAGCGGATGGCTGATGGGCACCTCAGTCTGCCTGGCTTTCATCTGGCAAGCTGAACGCTTGCCAAAACCGTCACTGAATCGCGCTTTGATCACCGCCAGCTTTGTACTCCTGCTGGCGGCATCTTTCGCCAGGCCGGTACCGACACAATGGTTGATCGAAGAAACCGCGCAATTATTAACGGGCCATGCTGCAATGGCCGCCCCAAGCCACCGCCACGCTGTCGAAAAATCCAGCGAACGCCTCGAAAATCCGCGCACTCCTTGATAGCCGGCCCACACCAATTTCCTGTCTGAATTATCAGCCGCAACCAGCGCCCCGCCCGCGCCTCTTGCTATTTGAAAACGAAGAGGCTACCTTCTCAATTAAGCAGGGACGAAATAAATATTTGATTGCCGGCCTATCTGAAGGAGCAGCTGATGAAAACCGTCGCGCAGATTCTCAAGACCAAGCAAAACCAGGCCGTATATACGATTTCTCCCGGCGCCAAAGTACTGGATGCCGTAAGAATGATGGCGGACAAGAGCGTCGGTGCATTGCTCGTGGTGGAGCAGGAAACGATTGTCGGGATTGTCACCGAGCGCGACTATGCACGCAAGATGATACTGATGGGGCGCTCGTCGAATGACACTTTCGTCCGCGATATCATGACTTCCTCCGTCATGTATGTGCGCCTGGACGACACCAATGAGCAATGCATGGCGCTGATGACCGAAAACCGTTTACGGCACTTGCCCATCCTGGACGACGGCAAGCTGATTGGCATCATTTCCATCGGTGATCTGGTGAAAGATATTATTTCCGAGCAGCAGTTCATTATCCAGCAACTCGAGCATTACATCATGGGGCGCCCGGCCGTGGAAATTTAGGTATATAGTAGAGGTCACGAGCAATTTCCAAGCGGTGGCCTCAGATGAAAAAAAGCTGGGTAGTCCTGCCTTTCTGCTTTATTTTCTGCCTCCTGCTCACCGCCTGCACGACCACCCCGCAGGCGCCACGGGCCGATCGTCTTTTCAACGACCAATATTTCGCTGCGCCTTCGCAACCAGTCAAGGCCGCCGATGTATTTGCCATCAGCCCCGCAATGAAGCAGTACCTGAACAGCGCGGAGGCCACCCATCAAATGCATGCAAAAGGCATGCAGCAGGGTCTGTTCGATGCACTGTACAGCGAGAAACAGTTGAAACTGGAATACAACGCCGCACACACCCGCAATGCCGCCCAGACGTTCACTGCCCGCACCGGGAATTGCCTGTCGCTGGTAATCATGACAGCTGCCTTCGCCAAGGAACTCGGACTGCCGGTGCATTACCAGGCAATTCTGATGGACCGCGCCTGGAGCCGCAATGACGACTTTTATTTTGCCAGCGGCCACGTCAACGTCACCCTCGGAAAAAGGCAAACCGAGGCGCGCATACCGTTCGACCAAAGCAGTCTGATGACGATTGATTTCCTGCTGCCGGAAGATACCGCCGGCCAGCGTCGGCAAGACATCGATGAGAACACGATTGTGGCAATGTACATGAACAACCGCGCCGCCGAAGCCTTGGCCGTGCACCAGCTGGACGACGCCTACTGGTGGGCGCGCGAGGCGATCCGGCAAGACGAGAGGTTCCTGCCGTCCTACAATACCCTGGCGGTGATCTATCGGCGCCATGACAATTTACCGGAAGCGGAGCACACGTTGCGACTGGTGTCTGAGCGCGAACCGGATAGCACGGTAGTCATGTTCAACCTGATCGGCGTCCTTAACGATCTTGGAAAATTTGCAGAGTCGAAAGCATTGACTGCCAAGCTGACCAGGTTGCAGCCTGACGCCCCCTTCCAGGCATTCAACCTGGGCATGGCAGCAATGCGCGCGGGAGATTACAAAACCGCGAAGCAACAATTCACCAAAGAAATTGCTCGCGACCCCTATTATCATGAATTCCGGTATTGGATGGGGATTGCCTGTCTGCGCCTTGGCGAAACGGATCAAGCGCTCAAGCACCTGAGCATCGCAATGGAAAACAGCACCAGCCGTAACGATCACGATCTGTATGCTGCGAAACTCGATCTGATCAAGTCTCATACATCGCCGCTACTGGTTCATTAGCCGATCCGGCGGCGCTGCCAAGCCACATTGGCAGACATCAATGATGCCTCCTTTCGAGCGCATCGTGTCTTTTTTCATCTTGCATTTCCAGACTTTCGACACTTTGTTGTTCTACGTAAATAATCGCGTGGAAATTGCGCAACAACACTGTTAAATGAAGTCGATTGCGAGCTCTTTTGTTAGCTTTTTTCGCCAAGAAAGATTTAAGATTAAATCGTCTCCACACAAAAGAGGTGACAACATGGGATGGATGAACAGATTAGCGACGAAATATATCCAGACGCCTGAAAAGCTCGCAGAAAATGAACTACGCGATACACGCCTGGCCTTGTATCAATCAGAAAGGCAATTGCTGGAAGCGGAAATGCGGGTCGATTATTATCGCAATGTCCTCAACTTCCTTGAAGCGATTTCCGCCGACGGCGTAGAAAGCGTCGCCGAGTCGCAGAGATCCAAACTATCCCCACAGCCACAAGGGCCGCAACGGCTTACACCAGATCTGAATACGTACCGCGGAGCGGCCTGACACTCCGGATTGCATGGATTTCATGCGGCGCAGGTGAACACGCATGGCTAGTTTTTTTACGCTTGTTCGTTTGCGTCGCGATTAATGCTGAATATTAATATTAAATACTGCAATTTGTACGGCAACTCTCCTATCTTTAAAATAGTACGCTACTGTGCAGACCATGCCATACCTAAGGCAGATGCTGTCTACATGATTTCTGGCAGCACGGTACGATTAGACGGAGAAAGCCATGAACCAGACTTCGCAAGACAAAATACGCGACGACTACAGCAAGGAACTGACTACACGTTTCGAACAGTTCAGGAAATGGGCCATGGACAACTGGCCCGTGCCCGACCAGCCATTGCACACTGCCGATTTCAGCGCCGGCGAACATGAAATCCAATTGCTGCTCGGCGCCCGCTTGCACACCCAGCTCGAAGCACGAGCGCCAGAAGACTTCGAACCGCAATATCTGCCGGTTACACCCGCCCCCTGGCCTTGAATTGAGGGCCTCGCCGAAAAAACACCTTAAGCGAAGCCGTTGCCAGCATTGCTGCGTTATCATCTGGCCATGCACCCAACCTCATCCAGCTACCTGAAACCAGAGCAATGGGCCGTGACTGTCTTACGCGCCGCGAGCAGCTGGTGGCGCATGCTTCATCTGGCCGGCATCGCACTGGTCATGGGACTCTCTCCGTCCACCTATCACCGGGCTAACCGCAACACTACTTATCGCTACATTTACACCAGCACCTGGCAAATCCTGCCGTGGTTCACCTTGTTGTTTACCTTGCTCAGCCTGGTGCTGATCCGGATCGTGCTCGTCACCGCGCTGAGCTATGGCCTGTCGCGCTACGCACTGGAAATGATGGTGCGGGTACTGGTGCTGGAATTGATACCGCTGTCAGCAGCCCTGTTTGTGGCGTTGCGCGCCGGCGCAGCTTTCAACAGTCCGCAATTGCTTGCCAGCCAGAGCACCGCCGCACCGGATATCTCCCGGTTGCAACAGGATCTGGTGCCGCGTACGATCGCCTGCGCCTTTTCCGTGCTGAGCCTGGCTACGGTGAGCGGCGTGATTGTCTTGCTGCTGGCTTATATCAATGTCTACGGCATCAGCCCGTGGGGCCTGCCTGACTACACCCGCACCGTGGGCCGCGTGTTTGATCCCGCAGTGACGCTGGGCTTCGCACTGAAAACCTTACTGTTCGGATTGGCAGTGGCGGTAATCCCCACGGCTGCAGTCATTGACGCAGCGCGACGGAATATCACACTGTCATCCACGCTGCAACCGGGCGCCACGCGGCTGCTGTTTGTGCTGGTGCTGATCGAGGTCGGCGGGCTGGCAGTGAAATATATCTAATCCGGAAAACGACCATGGCAACTGCCCCTGACTCTCCTCTTATCCCTTCTCCGTCCGTCCCGCCGCCACCTGCACATGTTGAATTCAAGGCGTTGCTGCTGCTGGTCCTGATGGCTGCGCTGGTATGCAGTTTCGTGTTGTATGTGATGTATGCGCGCGGCGTGTTCGAAAGTACGCAGCGGCTGGTATTGATATCGGACGATTCCGAGGGCGTGCTGGTGGGCATGGACCTGACCTTTTCCGGCTTCCCTATCGGCCGCGTGCAACGCATAGATCTCGCGCCTGACGGCAAGGCCCGCATCTTGATCGATGTCCCGCGCAAGGATGCCAACTGGCTGCGCACCACCAGTGTCTTCACACTGGAACGCGGGCTGGTAGGCGATACCCGTATCCGCGCCTTTACCGGCGTCCTCGACGATCCGTTGTTGCCGCCCGACTCGGAGCG
This sequence comes from Collimonas sp. OK307, assembly GCF_900113705.1. Taxonomy (GTDB): domain Bacteria; phylum Pseudomonadota; class Gammaproteobacteria; order Burkholderiales; family Burkholderiaceae_D; genus Collimonas. The sequence goes on from NZ_FOQI01000010.1 coordinate 11,207, forward strand.
CGCTGTGCTGCGCGGCGATACTGCGGCGGAAATTCCACGCCTGGTGGCGACCGCCAGGGAATTGCTGAGTAACCTGCAAGCCATCACCGCCGCCGATTCAAGTCTCAACACCAGCCTGGCGAACATGCAAACCATGACAGGCCGCCTGACTGGACAATATGGGGTCCTGGGCGGCGCCTTGGGCAGCGACGAGAACGCTAAAAAAATCATCGCCACGCTGGATCGCGTCAATACGTTGCTGGCCAAGGCCGATCAACGCGTATTCGGCCAACCCGGCCAGCGCGGCGTGATGGACGACGCGCAAGCCGCCATCGTCCAGCTCAATGGCGTACTGAGCGACGCTCGCAACAGTCTCAAGAAAGTCGATGCGGTACTGGCCGAGGCGCAAGCGGTGGGCAGCAATGCCCGTATCGCCAGCAACGACCTGGGCGCACTGCGTGCCGAAGTAGATGCCAGTCTGCGTAAAGTGACGCAACTGGTCGACGAGATCAACCGCAAATGGCCCTTCGCCCGCAATACGGAGCTCAAACTGCCATGAAGATATCGACCGTCGCATCATCTGCCATATTTTCCGCGTTACCGGCCCTCCTCCTGATTGCCTGCAGCAGCAAACCGCCGGCGCCCGAATGGCAAGGCAACGCCTTTGGTTCCATGCAAAGTTTTTCCTCAGCCTACCTCAGCGGTAATACGCGTGTCGCCGATCTGGAATTTGCGCGCGCCCGCGATGCCGTCGCCAGTACCGGCCGGGCCGATCTGGTGGCGCGGGTTGAACTGTCGCGCTGCGCCACGCGTGCAGCTAGCCTCGAGTTTGACAACTGCGCCGGGTTTCAGCCGTTGGCGCAGGATGCCGATGCCGGCGAGCGCGCTTATGCCGCTTACCTGAATGGCCGCTGGCAAGGCCTGGATGCCGGTTTGCTGCCGCCTCAACATAGAGCAGTAATAAGTAGCGGCCGCATCGGCGATATCCAAGACCCGCTGGCGCGCCTGGTGGCAGCGTCCGCACTGTTGCAGAGCGGACGCCTGATGCCGGCCGATATCGGCAACGCTACCGAAACCGCTTCCACCCAAGGCTGGCGCCGTCCGCTGCTAGCCTGGCTAGGAGTGCAACTGCAGCGTGCCCGAGCCGCCAACGACAGCGAGGCGCAGATCCGGATCCAACGTCGCATGGATCTGGTGGTTAAGCCACAATCTTAAACCGCTGTCCTGAATCCCTCAAATTACGGCGGTGGCGTCAATGCCGCACAATTCGAGGTGATCGGCTGGCCTGCAAACAGTTTCTGCACGAACGGTTTTGAATCCACCAGCGACGCCAGCACCGTGCCATCGTGATTCTGGCCGGCATAATAGTGCTGCTCAATGGTGCTGCCGGCGGCGCAAGCATCCTTGGCGAACAGATACTGGACCACGGTTGGAATATCGGTATCCAGGGTCCCGGTACCGACAAACATCGGCGCCGCGAATTTGACCGTCGGATAATTGGACGACTGCAAGGTTTGCGTGGCCCAGCCGGTGACATCGCCGTTGAACACATCGGAAGTGAGCAGCTTGTTCTGCGTGATGTAATCCTCAATCGGTCCCAGGCATTGCGTCGCCACCACTGAATAAAACGCCTTGCCCTTGGCTGTCAGGTTATCGGACAGCACGAAATTCGGCACCACTCGCTCTGCCGTTGCGTAACCCAGCCAGGCATAAGATTCCAGCGTCGCCAACACTGAAGTAAAACCGCTGGTAGGCACTTGCGCCGTCAGCGCGTTCAGGTAGGCCAGCACACTTTGCAACTGATAAGGCACGCCAGTCGCCACGGTTCCCAGCAACTTGATTTCAGGCGCATAGTCTGGCGCGTAGGCTGCCGTTGCAATTGCCCCCTGTGCACCTTGGGACTGGCCGACGATCACCACGGAACTGGAAAGTTGCGGGAACGCTTTCGACACCGCCCGGATGCTGTCCAGAACACTGTAGGCTTCGGGCCGCGCATGCAGGTATGGGTGCAGGCCGGGTGTCCCTAATCCTTGATAATCGGTAGATACCACCGCATAGCCTTGCGCCAGCCAGGCGTCGAGATAATCGACATCGCGCGGATCGCGTACGGTCCACGAAGGTGCGCAGATATCCGCCACGCCGACGGTGCCATGGGCCCAGGCAATCAGCGGCCAGCCGCCAGCCGGAGGCGTGCCCTTAGGTAGTTGCAAATCGCCGGAAACATAGATCGCGGTTTTACCGTCGTCGCCGTCGGTCGAGCTATACAGGATGCGGATGCCTTGTGCGGCGTTGGGCAGCACAAGGTTGGCCGGCAGCGCTTCCTGCCGCAGCAAAATACCTGGCGTAGCAGGAATTTCCTGGCTCCACTGGTAAAACGACGATACGCCGCCATCGGCGGTAAACATTTTCGGTTGCGTCGTCAGGCTGCCATCGCTACCACCACCGCAGGCGCTAAGCGCCAAACCAGATAATGTGACAGCGAAAATTGTCGAAAGACGGCTGAACTGGGTAAGGCTCATGACTTTTGTCTCCTCATTTATTTTTTATGTAAATTGATCTGAGTTCAAAGGTGCAGTTGCCATTATGCATCACTAATACAACAATATTTGCCTGGATTACTTTACCGATTCAGGATCAGCGCAGCGACTCCTGTTGCAGCCAGTCGCAAAAATGTTTGATCAGGGGCACATCGGCCTGATGGCGGGCCACTATCCACCAATAACTCCTGGCGCGAATAACCGGCTCGGCTAACGGAATTACCAGACGGCCGCTAGCCAGTTCATCGGTAATCAGCGGTAACGGCCCCAGTACAACGCCAAGCCCGTCAATAGCGGCCTGGAGGGCGAGATAAAAATGGTCGAACGATTGCTTTTTCTTGCATAAGGCCGGCGCCACGTCGGCTTCCGTCAACCATTTCGACCAAGCCTCGGGCCGGGTATCCGAATGCAGCAAGGTGTGCGCAGCGAGATCGCCGGCTACACGGATAGGCGCGCGCGCCAGCAGCGCCGGACTGCAAACCGGCAACTCGCTTTCGTCCAGGAATTCGCCGCTCACGCAATTCGGCCAATGGCCGGGGCCGCGTCGAATCGCTACGTCGAACAGTTCACCAGCTTCGCCCAAAGGCTGTAGCGAGGTGGAGGTAGACAATTTCAGCTCAACTCCCGGATACAAACGCTGGAACCCGCTCAGGCGCGGTAACAGCCAACGCATGGCGAAGGTCGACAAAGCGTTGATGTGCAACACCCGCACCGTGCCGGATTCTCGCAGCAGCTTAGTGGCGGCCGCGATATTGTCGAAAGCCGCCTGCACCGTGAGTAAATAACGCCGGCCATCGTCGGTCAATTGCACGCGCTTGCCGAGACGATGGAACACCTGCATGCCGAGCCAGGCTTCCAGCACCGCCACCTGGCGGCTCACTGCGCCATGCGTCACATGCAATTCTTCAGCTGCTGCCGAGAAATTTTCAAAACGCGCAGCGACTTCAAATGCGCGCAACGCTTGCAAAGGAGGGAGTTTACGAGACATGCTTGTGATTATAAATCACAACGGCGCTGTAAAAAAGTCGATTTGTATGGCCCCCGAATTTCTGTAACATGCGCTTATCGAATCAATATTCATCGGCTTTTCCCGGGCAACGTCAGATTTTATCGGCAACTGCCGGGAAATTGCCCAAACGTGCGACCTTGTGATAAATCCTAGGAGATAGCATGAATACAACTACAGACATTTGGGACGCCAAACAATATATGCATTTTGGCAACGAACGTTTGCGCCCCGCCCTCGATTTACTGGCTTACGTCCCTGAGCAGGAACCACAACGGGTGGTCGATCTCGGTTGCGGCACCGGCAACGTATCGGCTTTGTTAAAGGCGCGCTGGCCAGACGCCGACGTGCTTGGCGTCGACAGTTCGGAAAACATGCTGGCCGCCGCCGCCGCAGCAGTCCCGGACTGCCGCTTTGAGCGTGCCGATCTTGCGCATTGGCAGCCCGATGGATTGCTGGATCTAATTTACTCCAATGCAACACTGCAATGGCTGCCAGACCACCCCACCCTGTTGCCGCGCCTGCTGTCGTTCTTACGTCCAGACGCCTGGCTGGCGCTGCAGATGCCGGCCATGCACGATGCTCCCTTGCGGCAGATGCAGGCCGAAATAGCCAGATCACCTGCGTTTGCGCCTTATCTGCGGGGTGTGCCGCAGCAGCCGTCGATCCTGACTGCTGAAAACTATTACGACCTGCTATCTCCGCGCAGCTGCAAGCTCGATATCTGGGAAACCACGTATCTGCATGCCTTGCGTGGCGAGGACGCCGTCGTGGAATGGGCCGCCGGCACCAGTTTGCGGCCTTACCTGGATGCGTTGCCTGAGGATAAACGACCAGCTTTCCGCGCAGCCTATGCGGAAGCAATGCGTGAGGCATATCCGCAACGCGAAAATGGCGTCACACTGCTGCCGTTCAAAAGATTGTTTATCATCGCCAACGTTTAAGCCATGACTGCCCTATGACTACAGAATCCATCGCCACCGTCGAAAATAGTGCGAGCAAGGTGCCGTCCCCCTTGCCATCCACCCGTGAATTGTTCGTCGGTTTCCTGACCCTGGGAATGATCGGCTTCGGCGGCGTGCTGCCACTGGCGCGCCGCATGATCGTCGAGCAGCGCCGCTGGCTGACCTCCGCCCAATTCACCGACATGCTTGGCCTGTGCCAGTGTCTGCCGGGCGGCAACATCATCAATCTATCGGTAGCGATAGGCTTGCATTTCCGCGGCGTGGCCGGCGCCCTGGCGTCGCTGCTGGGATTGATTGCAGCACCATCGGCGGTTGTGATCGCACTCGGCGTTATCTACCAGCGCTTCCAGGACAATCTTTCGGTACAACACCTGTTTGCGGGCCTCGCCGCCGCAGCGTCCGGCCTGTTGATTGCGATGGCGTTGAAAATGCTGATGCCGATCTTGAAAAAACCGCTGCCACTGCTGATTGCATGCCTGTTCTTTGTCTCGATCGGCTTGCTGCGCCTGCCTTTGCTGCCGACCATGCTGATACTGGCGCCGCTTAGCATCATTGCTATCTGGAAGCTGCCGTCATGAGCGATACTCTGCTTGCCCTTGCCACGATTTTCAGTCAATTGTCGTTGCTGGCGTTTGGCGGCGGCAACACCATCTTGCCGGAAATGCAACGTCAGGTGGTCGACATCCATCACTGGATGTCGCCGCAGGAGTTCAGCGCCATGTTCGCCCTGGCACAAGCTGCGCCGGGGCCGAACATGATGGTGGTGACGCTGGTCGGCTGGCATGTTGCCGGCTGGCCCGGCGTCCTGGTCACCAGCCTGGCGAAATTCGGCCCCTCGTCGATACTTACCGGGGTGATCCTGCATCTCTGGCAACGGTTCAAGGACAAACCCTGGCGGGCCACAATACAGGTTGGCATGGTGCCGATGACAGTGGGCCTGGTAGGCGCCAGCGCAGCCCTGATCACAGAAGCCTCGACTCACACCTGGGGGCTAGCGGTGATTGCTGCGGTTTGTGCTTTGATTGCCTACAAAAGCAAAGTGCATCCACTATGGATTCTGGCAGCCGGGGCATTGCTAGGCTTGAGCGGGATAGGTCAGGTATAGTCATGGCTACATGCTATCGCCCTATCAAGTCCACACTCAGGCACCTATGCAAATTTCCGGCATCCACCATGTGGCCATCATCGCCTCGGATTACCAGCGCTCCAAGCGGTTTTACACCGAGTTGCTGGGCCTGGCCATTGTTGCCGAAACCTATAGGGAACAGCGCGACTCCTACAAACTCGACCTGTGCACCCCGGATGGCGTGCAGATAGAGCTGTTCTCCTTCCCGTCGCCGCCGCCGCGCGTGAGCCGGCCGGAAGCCTGCGGCTTGCGCCACCTGGCGTTTCGCGTGCCCGATGTGGTCGCAGCCGTACAAGAGCTGCGCGATCAGGGTATCGCGGTGGAAGACATACGTATCGACGAGTTCACTGGCAAGCGCTTCACTTTTTTCGCCGATCCCGATGCCTTGCCGCTGGAACTGTATGAGCAATAAACCAGGCAATAAGCTGAGCAACAATCTCCACAGTAGCCATTTTGACAAGTACGCCGTTGTGGCCCTAAGTCCGCCCACCTGTTAGACTTCCCTCCCTTTTAAGCTGGCGACGACATCATCGTGAAAACATCCTCATTCTCCAATCTCCCGCTGGCGCCGGCATTACTCAGCAACCTGGATAGCCTCGGTTATCACGAAATGACCCCGATCCAGGCCCAGAGCCTGCCGGTCATCCTCGAGCGGCGCGACCTGATCGCCCAGGCCAAGACCGGCAGCGGCAAGACAGCCGCCTTCGGCATCGGCATCCTGCACAAACTCAACCCGAGCTACTTCGCGATCCAGGCGCTGGTGCTGTGCCCTACGCGTGAACTGGCAGACCAGGTCGCCAAGGAACTGCGCCGGCTGGCGCGCTTCGCCGACAACGTCAAGATCCTGACGCTGTGCGGCGGTACGCCGATGGGACCGCAAATCGGCTCGCTGGAGCATGGCGCCCATATCATTGTCGGCACACCGGGACGTATTCGCGATCACATCGGGCGCGGCAGCATCAACCTCGGCACGGTCCAGACACTAGTGCTGGATGAAGCCGACCGCATGGTCGACATGGGTTTTTACGAAGAAATCTCAGGCATCGTCAGCGCCTGCCCGGCGCGGCGCCAGACCTTGCTGTTTTCCGCCACCTATCCGGACGATATCCGCAAGGCCAGCGCGGAATTCCTGCGCGATGCGGTCGAGGTGAAAGTCGAGGCGCAACACGATACGGTCCGCATCGAACAACGCTTTTACGAAGTCTCTTATGAAGGCCGCAACGCCGCTGTAGCGCAGCTGCTGAACCACTACAAACCGGTGTCGACCATCGCTTTTTGCAACACCAAGATTCATTGCCGTGAACTGGCCGACGAACTGCGTGCACAGGGTTTCAGCGCATTGGCGCTGTATGGCGAACTGGAACAACGCGAACGTGACGAGATTCTGGTACTTTTCGCCAATCAAAGCTGTTCAGTGCTGGTAGCCACCGACGTTGCCGCGCGCGGCCTGGATATCCAGACCCTGGGTGCGGTCATCAATGTCGACGTTTCCAAGGATACCGAAGTCCACATCCATCGCATCGGCCGCACCGGCCGCGGCCAGGAACGCGGGCTGGCGCTGAGTTTGTGCGCACCGAATGAAAAAAAATGGGTCAAGCTGATCGAGGATTACCAGCAAGGACCGGTCAGCTGGTTCGACCTGGCTGAGCTGGAACCGGCCTATGGCGAACCGTTGACGGCGCCGATGGTGACGCTATGCATCATGGGCGGCAAACGAGACAAGCTGCGTCCGGGCGATTTGCTGGGCGCGCTGACCGGCGATGTCGGCTTGAATAAGGAGCAAGTCGGCAAGATCAGCGTCTTTGATTTCGTCACCTACGTGGCATTGGATAAGCGCATTGCCAAGCAGGCATTCGGCCGGCTTAGCAGCGGCAATATCAAGGGCAAGACTTTCAAGATGCGGTTTATTTAAATCCAGGCGCTGGCGGGCAGCGCCGTAAGTGTGCAATCAATAATTATTCAATCATTATTTTTGTATATTCACTCGATGTTGGCAGCGCATAAAACATGTTAAATTTGCCCATGGAAATTTTTTGCTTTACGGGTAGGTAGGTATGCTTAGCTGGCAAGAACAACAGATACAGTCCATGTTGAGCGCCGAATCCGCGCCCACTTTTTTTGATGCATTGTCCGGCGTCGCCAAGCAGCTGGGCTTCGATTACTGCTCTTACGACATGCGCTTGCCGTGGCCGTTGGCCGAACCCAAGGTACTCAACTTAAACAACTACCCCACAACGTGGCAGCAACGCTACGCACAAGAAAGCTACCAGCACATCGACCCCACCGTGGCGCATGGCCGGCAATCGAACTTGCCGTTAGTCTGGTCCGACGCGCAAGTCACCAGCAACCGCTCGTTCTGGGAAGACGCGCATGCACATGGCTTGCATACGGGCTGGGCGCAATCCTGCCATGATGCAAAAGGCATTAGCGGACTGCTCAATTTATCGCGTTCGGATGAGAGCATTTCGGCTGCAGAGCTGCGTGAAATTTCGAAGAAACTATCATGGCTGGTCAACGCAGCACATGAAGGCTTGTCGCTGTTGCTGATTCAGGAGCACATGCCGGAAGCCGCTGCGCAATTAACCGCGCGGGAAATCGACGTGCTGCGCTGGACCGCCGACGGCAAGACTTCAGGCGAAATCAGCGAGATCATGCGTATTTCCGATCGTACGGTAAATTTCCATATTTCGAACGCCCTGAAGAAGCTCAACGCAACCAACAAAACCGCGGCGGCCGTCAAAGCAGTGAGGTTTGGCATTTTATAGTCGCATAGGCGACGATATGGAGACAAGGAAAAGCGATGAGTATCTGGGGCAAGGCCAATCTCCTTCGTACCCGCGATGGCCACGAAGCCAAAGTGCTGCCGGTCGAGCTGTTCTTTGATCTGGTATATGTCTTTGCCGTTACTCAGTTATCCCACCATTTGCTGGAAAACCTCACCCCGCCGGGGGCTTTTCAAACCCTGGTCCTGTGGTTTGCGGTATGGCTGGTCTGGCAGTACACCTGCTGGGTGACCAACTGGTTCGACCCGGATACAATGCCGATCAGGTTGCTACTGCTCGCCATCATGCTGGTCAGCCTGGTCATGTCGGCAGTGCTGCCTGATGCGTTTGGGGAGCGCGGCCTGATTTTTGCCATGTGCTACGCCACCATGCAGATCGGCCGCACCCTGTTTGTGGTATTCCACCTGGGGCGCCATCATGCCCTGAGCAAGAATTTCCAGCGCATGCTCGGCTGGCTGTGCATCTCGGGCGCATTCTGGATTGCCGGCGGCCTGTCTGCAGGCAATTACCGGCTATGGTTCTGGATGCTTGCAGTGGCGTGCGAATATGTGTCGCCGATGTTCGGCCTGTGGCTGCCGGGCATGGGCCGCTCCCGGACGCAGGAATGGACCATAGAGGGTGGCCACATGGCCGAGCGCTGCCAGTTGTTCGTGATTGTGGCGCTGGGTGAATCGATCCTTGTCACCGGCGCTACCATCAGCCATATGGCAAACTGGAATGCACCTACCTTGATCGCCTTCCTGGTGGCCTTCCTTGGCAGCCTGGCGATGTGGTGGATCTATTTCGACACCAGCAGCCAGGCCGGCACCGAAGCCATCGTGCATTCCAAAGATCCGGGACGTATCGGGGCGTATTTCCACTACACCCACGTCATCATCGTCGCCGGCGTGATCATTACCGCCGTCGGCAATGAACTGGCGATCGCCGATCCGGCCAGACATATAGATACCAAATCGCTGGCGGTCCTGATCGGCGGACCGATGGTGTATTTGTCCGGCAACGGCATCTACAAGACCGTGCTCTACCACCGGTTTCCGTTTTCTCATGTGATCGGACTGGTGGCGCTGGCGTTATTGATCCCGTTCGCCTACTTCACCGATCAGTTGATGGTCTCAGGCCTGACCACCGTAATACTGATAGTCGCGGCCACCCAGGAGAGCGTGTCGCGCCGCCGCATGCGGCGCGCCGACTAGGCCCGGCAGCCCGCCTTAAGCAGGGCTGCCGACCGCAGCAGTGCCAGTTGCGCCAGCAGCACGCAAGCGTGCAACATCGCGCGCCGGCGGCGAACCGAACATGCGGTTGTACTCGCGGCTGAATTGCGAAGGGCTTTCATAGCCGACCAGATGCCCTGCCGTGGCGGCGTCGCCAACCTGCGCGAACAAGAGCCGACGTGCTTCCTGCAGCCTGAGCTGTTTCTGGTATTGCAAAGGCGTCATCGCCGTCACCGCCTTGAAATGATGGTGCAGCGAGGATGAACTCATGTTAGCTTCGCGCGCCAGGTTTTCTATCCGCAGCGGCAACCGGTAATCGCGCTTGATCAGATCGATCGCCTTCACCACGTGCTGTGCCTGACTGTCGGACATGGCGATCTGCTGCAACATGCCGCCCTGCTCGTCCTGCAGCAGCCGATACAGGATTTCCCGTATCGCCAGCGGCGCCAGTACCGCGATATCCTTCGGAGTCGCCAGCAACTGCATCAGGCGTAGCACCGCATCCAGCAGACTGGAATTAGCTTTGCTGACAAACATGCCGCGTGCCGGCAGATCGGCTTTTTTTACGTGCCCCTCGCCCGCCATGATCAGGTCGCCGATCTCCTTCGGATCAAGATCCAGCCGCAGGCTCAGATAAGGCTGCTCCGGCGTCGCTTGCGTCACATGCCCCGTCACCGGCAAGTCAACCGAGACCACCAGATATTGAGTGGGATTGTAAATATAGACTTCGTCGGCCAGCATCGTTTGCTTCTGTCCCTGGGCAATGATGCACAACGCCGGCTTATGCAAGGCATGGGCAGGCGCCGACGGTTGCGACAGACGCGCCAGGTGGAGTGGCGCAATCGCCGTCTGGTGTATGCCTTCCGTGGCGTATTGCGCAATCAGGCGCGCCAGCTCGATTTGCTGCAGCGATGCAGCTTGCTCGGCGGCTGCCTCTTGCATTGATCCTGAATTATTCATTTTCAGCCTTTCACAGCGTTTGATCGAGTCTACTATTTTTCGATCCGACGCGGCGTGAGCCAATGACAACTTTGGAGGATTGTGCAAGAAGTCGGGACTAAACGACCATCCCTCGCCAGCCAGCTATCCGTTGCCACTGTGGCCATTTTGGCCACAAATTCATGCACGCCCTTCCCATGGCACGTATTTGCGTTGCAGCCAGCGCAGCCCATATTCAAAACCCGATGCAATCAACGCAATCACCAGAATCCCCATGATCACCACATCGGTTACCAGGAATTGCGCAGCCGACTGGATCATGAAACCCAGCCCACGCGTAGCGGCAATCAATTCCGCTGCCACCAAGGTCGACCAGCCTACGCCCAGGCCAATCCGGATCCCGGTAAGCACATCGGGCGCCGCAGATGGCAAGATGACAAAACGAATCAGCTGCCAGCGCGAAGCGCCCAGTGTCTGCGCCGCCCGCAAGCGGTTTTGATCGACGCGGCGCACACCATGCAAGGTGGCAATCGCCAGCGGCGCGAAAATCGCCAGGTAGATCAGCAGCACCTTGGATAGCTCGCCGATGCCAAACCAGATCACGATCAGTGGCAAATAGGCCAATGGCGGGATCGGCCGGTAAAACTCGATCAGGGGATCGAATACGGCGCGTGCACGAGGGCTCAAGCCAATCAGGATGCCCACCGGAATGGCGCTGGCGATGGCCAGCAGCAGCGCTGCAAATACGCGGGCGATACTGGTAAAGGCATGCTGCCACAATGTAGCGTCGACAAACCCGTCGATGGCCACCGCCTTGAATTTTTGCAATACCGCCACCGGCGACGGCAGGAACAGTGGCGGCACCAGTGCAAGGGCGCTGGCCAGCCACCACAGGCTTAGCAAGGCCGCCACTGTCAGCGAGGTGATGCTGCGCTCGGAAATGGCGTGCCCGGCTTTGATTTTCGGGGCCAACGTCAGTGGCGTTGCATAATCCGGCGGCTCCGGTTGCAACTCATATTCCAGCGGCGAAAACGTGACAGATAATTCACTCATGCCAAGACCTCCTCCGATACAACATCACTGCGGGGATCGATCTGTGCTTCTGGATGCAGCAGTTGTTCCAGGATTTCCTCGCGCAAATGAACGAAACCCGGATCTGACTTGATGCTGCGTGCCGGCTCGCCAGCGGCAAAGCGGGCGCCGAACTCAAGCTGACGCACGCTATCCACTCTTCCCGGCCGCGCCCGCAGCAATACCAGGTCGGTTGCCAGGAACAAGGCTTCTTCGACGCTATGGGTAATCATGAAGATGCCCTTGCCGGATGCCTTCCAGACCTGCAGCAGATGCTCCTGCATCTGTTCGCGCGTCAGGGCATCGAGTGCACCCAGCGGCTCATCCAGCAGCAGGAAACGCGGATCTACCGCTAATGCGCGCGCCAGGCTGACGCGCTGGCGCATACCGCCTGATAATTCCCAAATGGCCGCATCTGCATAGTCCCGGAGGCCGGTCAGCGCCAGGTATTCGTGTGCCTTGGCTTGCCGTTGTTGCGGCGATTGCCCGGCCAGCCGCAGCCCGAATGCGACATTTTCCTGCACCGTTTGCCAAGGCAGCAAGGTATCGCTCTGAAACACTACGCCGCGCTCGGCGCCTGGCCCGGTAATCGGCACGTTATCGATACTGGCGAAACCCGAGCTTGGCTTCAAAAAGCCGGCAATCAGATTGAGCAACGTGGTCTTGCCACAGCCGGATTCGCCGATTACTACCGTAAACCGGCCATCGTGCAGATCCAGCGAAATATCGCGCAAGACTTGTTGCGGCCATGCAACGCCGGCGCCTGGATACGCCACGCTCACCGATTGCAGACGAATCATGAGAATTCCTTACTGGAGTGCGGCTTGCTTGACGAATGCCGGATTGACATAGGGTTGATAATCCGGCAATACGCGCTCTACTTTCTTTTGCTCTTGCAAGAAGCCGGCCGTCGCAGCTAACGCCTTGACGGTGGAACCGCTCAACAGTTGCCCCTGTTCAGCCAGCGTAGGAAAGCCACTGCCGGCCAGCAGCTCGGCAATATCGCTCTGCTTGGCCGCAGTCAGTCGTGCAATCTTTTCGAATTGCGGTGAGCCCGCTTTCCAGTCCGCGCCGTGGCTACGGTAATCGGCATAGGCTTTACCGGTGACTTTGACGAAGGCAGTCACAAAATCAGGATGCTTTTGCGCAAAATCCTTGCGCACGATCCAGGCGTCGAAAGTCGGCGCACCCCACTTGGCCACCTCGGCCGAGTCGGTCAGGACTTTACCGGATTCCTTGACCTTGCCCAGCGTCGGATCCCACACGTAAGCGGCATCGATATCGCCGCGCTGCCATGCCGCCGTAATTTCCTGCGGCCGCAGATTCAGGATCTGCACCTTGGATGCAGGAACGCCCCAGTGTTTGAGGGCCGCCAGCAAGCTATAGTGAGTGGTTGAAACAAATGGCACCGCGATCTTTTTACCGATCAGGTCCTGCGCCGTGTTAATGCCGCTGCCGTTGCGGACCACCAACGCCTCGGCCTGACCGATCTGCGCCGCAATCAGGATGGTTTCGATCGGCAGCTCGCGCGTCGCCGCAGCTGCCAGCGGGCTGCTGCCGACATATCCCACCTGGATATCGCCGGAAGCTACCGCGGTAATGACGTCAGCGCCGCTATCGAATTTTTTCCAGTTTATTTTCCAGCCGCTGGCCTTTTCATATGCGCCGTCCGCCTGAGCGACTTTGGCTGGCTCGACCACCGTCTGGTAGGCGACATTGACTTCCTGTTCGGCGGCCCAAGCCTGATTGGACAGCAACGCGATGACTGAAGCTGCCGCTAAGACTGGCAAATGTTTGAAAAGACGAGCGATCATGCAAACCCTCCTGGTAATTGAATCGGCTAAGTAATTAATAAAACCGGGTGACGGAACTGACGGCGAAGCTATTCGGTCTTTGCGCCAAGTTAATCGATTCAAGCCACTTCTAAAACGAAGGTTTTCAGCAATGCTTATATGGTTTTTGCCTGACACAAACATTCACAAAAAGATATTTAAATATCCTTAATATAAATAAGGATATTTAATTATCTTTTCCAATAAAAGATACTATACTGTTCTTAAGTTCATAAAAGATAGTTTATTGATCTCATGAAAACCTTAAGCGAGCTATCCGCCATCCTCCGCCAAGCCAAAGACCGACTGGCGCTACCGGTCATCACCATGACCCGCAACAGTGGATTGACCGCAGTAACAATACGCGGCGTTCTTGCTGGCAAGAACGATCCTCGCCTCAGCACCCTGATGACGATTGCCGACCAATTGGGACTGGAAGTGATGCTGTTACCCAAAGCCATGGCTTCCTCGATTGCAGCAAACCCGCCGGCTGAAGACGAAGTACTAAGCCTGGTGGCGGCGGCGCTGGCCCGGAAAAGGAACGAAAGGAACGATCGATGAATCTCAGCGCACTGGATATTTTTGTGGCAGATCGCCAGGTCGGCATCCTGTTCCAGTATGGCGACATGGTGCGCTTCCAGGTCGACCCCGCCTATGCCCAGGATCCGCAGCGGCCGACCTTGTCGCTATCGATGCGCGCAGCCACGCCGCAACAGGATATGGCTTTACTGCTTAATCCACTGGCGGCGATTTTCAATTCGCCTGGCCAGATGCGGCTGCCTGCCTTTTTCCAGAACTTGCTGCCGGAAGGCGTATTGCGCAAGCAAATTGCCATCGAGCGCCAATGCGCGGAAGACGATCATTTCGAACTGCTGGCTGCCTGCGGCCGCGACTTGCCGGGCGCAGTCAGGGCTATCCCAACCAAACTGACGCGCTCCATGATGACGCGCCTGGTGACCCAAGGCCAGGAAGCCATAGAAGAAAGCGTGATAGCGGCGCCGCTGGTTGACGGCGTCTCGATTTCCGGTATGCAACCGAAACTGGCCCTGATCCAGGAAGGCGGCAGGTATGTCAGCCGCACCCGCCACAAAGACGCCCACATCATCGGCAAGCTGCCAACCGCGCAATACGACCATCTGCCGGAAGTCGAACATCTATCGTTGCAACTGGCCCAGGCTGCCGGCGTTACCGTGTGCAGCGCCAGCTTGCAACCGTTGGCGGCGATCATGGCCGGGCACCCATATGCTGCAGGAGAAAACCAGCAGTTCCTGGCAGTGCAAAGATTCGACCGGGATCAGCCGGGCCGGCTGCACGTGGAAGATTTTTGCCAGATACTAGGTGTCGATCCCGACAAGAAATATACCGGCGCCACCTACGCCGATATGGCGCTGGTGATGCAAGCTGTGCCGGGGCTGGGCGAAACTGCCTGCCATGAACTGCTGCGCCGTATCACCGTCAACGAATTGATAGGCAACTACGACGCCCATTTGAAAAATTTCGGCATCCGCTATCTGGCCGACGGCCGGATTGAATTCTCGCCGGCCTACGATGTGGTGGCATATAGCGTGTACCTGAACGGCAGTGGCCACGCCCTCAAATTTGCCGACGGCCAAGCCAAAAGGTCTTTCCTGTCGCCGCAGACCTTGCGCGCTTTCGCCAATCGCAGCGGCATGCTGGAACCGCCGCTGCGCCAGGTTATTTCCGATGTCTGCAAGAGAGCCTTGTCAGCATGGCCGGAGTTGATTGCCGCCAGCCAGTTGCTGCCGCATCAAAAAACCAGGTTGACTGAATATTTCGTGGGGCGCGACATCATCGCAGGCTTGCGCAAGCGGCAGGCCAGGCTTGCAACAAAACCCTGAAACCTGACGTAGACTCATACAAATTTGCCGGCAACGGAAAAAGTTGTCAAAATCCGCTAATATCACCCTCCATCCCTTCCCTCGCTTTAGTATCAAAGGATAAGTAATGCCCGCAACCGCCGCTCAAGCTCAGCCAGGAATTCTCGATGCACTCGCGCCACTCGGCCGTTCGCTCGCCTTTCGCCTTAATGACCACAACATCGCTCACAATCTGCAAGCGGCCCTGACCCGGCTGCGCGAAGTGTTCGCGGCTGACTGGGGCGTCGTAGGCCTGGGTATGCCCCTGGTTGACGCGTTGGATCAGCATGTCGCAGGCCTGCGTCCGTTCCCGGCACTTGAAGGACACGGCTGCGCTGCACCGTCCACCCAGCAAGCCATGTGGATTTTATTGCGCGGCAGCGAGCGCAGCAGCCTGTTCGAGCGTACCGCACAACTGGTCGAACTTCTGGGCGATGCACTGGTGCTGGAAGACGCGCTGGACACCTTCCGTTATCGCGACAACCGCGATCTGACCGGTTATGAGGATGGTACCGAAAACCCCAAAGATGCGGCCGCCATTGCCGCTGCGCTGGTAGCGGAAGGCGCAGGACGTCAAGGTTCAAGTTTTGTCGCGGTACAACGCTGGATCCATGATTTGACGCGTTTCCGCGGCTTCCCGGCAGCGCAGCGCGATGCCAGCATCGGCCGTCAGATTAGCGACAACGAGGAAATCGAGGATGCTCCCGAATCGGCCCATGCCAAACGTACGGCTCAGGAAAGTTTTACGCCCGAAGCTTACATGGTGCGTCACTCCATGCCGTGGGATACAGGCCTGCAACAAGGCACAGAATTCATCGCTTACGGCGAGTCCAGCGACCGCTTCGAAAACGTCCTGCGCCGCATGCTGGGCCACGAAGACAATATCGTCGACGCCCTGTTCAGCTTTTCACGGCCGGTGACCGGCGGCTACTACTGGTGCCCGCCGCTCCGGGACGGCCGCCTCGATTTAAGCAGCATTGGCATCTGACCTGTGAATCTGCAGTCATCCATGCGCAATCCGGCGTGACTACTATCCAGCTCTCGATACCTGCCGCGCGCGCCCTGCAACTGGCAGCGCAAGGCTTGCTCAATCCGGTGCGCAAGAAAGCCGTCAAGCAGGACGTACTGGCCGCCATCCGGCAAATGGGCGTACTGCAAATCGACACCATCCATGTGGTGGCGCGCAGCCCATATCTGGTGCTGTGGAGCCGGCTCGGCAGCTACCCGCAGCAGTGGCTGGACGAGCTGCTGGAGGAACGTCAGTTGTTCGAATACTGGGCGCACGAAGCCAGTTTCCTGCCGATCGAAGATTACGGTTTGTACCGCCACCGCATGATCGATCCCGGCTCGATGGGCTGGAAATATTCCGCCAAATGGATGGATGAGCATCGCGCGACCATAGAGCAACTGCTGCTGCATATCCGGCAACACGGCCCGGTGCGCTCGGCCGATTTCAAGCGTACCGACGGTAAAGGCGGCGGCTGGTGGGAATGGAAACCGGAAAAACGCTCTCTTGAAGTATTGTTTACCGCCGGTCGCCTGATGATCGCCAAGCGCCATAATTTTCATCGGATCTACGATCTCGCCGAACGCATCTTGCCGGACTGGGACGATGCCGACATGCCGTCCACCGCGGATACGCAGCGCACCCTGCTGCTCAAGGCGGTACAAGCATTGGGAGTGGCGAAAGCCAGCTGGATCGGCGATTATTTCCGCACCGCCAAGAGCCGCCCCAAACCCGACCCCGAAACCCTGGTCGACGACGGCAGCCTGCTCAGGGCGACGGTCGAAGGTTGGCAGCAGCCAGTATATATTCACCCGGCCCATCGCGAACTGGCGCTGGCAGCCGCCGGCGGCTTGTTGAAACCGACCACCACCAGCCTGCTCTCGCCCTTCGATCCACTGGTATGGGACCGCAAGCGCGCATTGGAATTATTCGATTTCGATTACCGGCTTGAGTGCTACACACCTGAAGCCAAGCGCAGCTATGGCTATTTCACGCTGCCGATCCTGCATCGCGGCGCACTGGCAGGACGACTGGATGCAAAAGCACACCGCAGCGAAGGTGTGTTTCAAGTGAAGGCGCTATATCTGGAACCGGGGACCCGCGTCAGCCAGAGACTCGTGACCGAACTGGCCGCAGCATTACAGCGTCTTGCCGCATGGCACGGAACGCCGCGCGTAGTGATAGATCAATGCACGCCACGCACCTTTAGAAACATGTTGAAAGCAGCGCTGGCTTAGTTTCAGTCGGTCAACTTGAGTTATTTACCCGACATTCTGCAAGATTTTGCTGGTTTCGACGCCAAAGGCGCGCGGCCGCCCGATACCGTATCCCTGAGCGAAATCCACCCCAATCTCAGTCAGCGTACCGATAATCCGTTCATTGACGGCAAATTCGGCAATCGTCTGTTTCCCCATCAGGTGGCCGATTTTGTTGATCGCCTCGACCATCGCGTAGTCGGTCGGACTATTCAACATGTCCTTTACAAAACAACCGTCAATCTTGATGAAATCAACCGGCAAATTCTTCAGGTAGGCAAACGAAGACATGCCTGCGCCGAAATCATCCAGCGCAAAACGATAACCGACACTTCTTAATTCCTGGATAAAGTGTGCGGCCTTGGCAAAATTTGCAATAGCGCTGGTCTCGGTAATTTCAAAACAGATACTTTGCGGCGCTATGTTGTATTTCACATGCTGTTCCCGCACAAAATTGAGAAAATCGTTATCCCCGACACTGGCGCCCGACAAATTGATGGCGCAGCTCTCAATATCCTGGCCGCCCCCCTGCTCCTGCATTTTCGCCAGCGTGGCAAATACCGTAGAGACCACCCAGCGATCGATAGCCGGCATCAGGTTGTAACGTTCCGCGGCAGGAATGAACGCCATCGGCAGCACCAGATTGTTGTCCTTGTCCAGCATGCGCAGCAGGATTTCAAAATGCACGCCATGGCTGGAAGGTTTGCCCAAAGCGACTATATCTTGTGAGAACAGGCAAAATCTATCTTTGACAAGCGCTTCATTGATACGGGTTATCCACTCCATCTCGCCGTGCCGGGTTGACAGCTCACTGTCATCCAGCCGGTACTCGTGCACCCGGTTGCGGCCCTTTTCCTTGGCCAGGTAACAGGCAGCGTCGACCGCGCTCATGATCTGGCCCAGCGTATGCATTTCTCCCGCCAGATTAATCAGGCCGATGCTAACCCCGATGGTGAACGGCTTGTTGGCCCAGAGGAACTGGAAATCGGCGACCGTCTGCCGCAGCCCTTCCGCGACCCGCTGCGAATATTCGACCGGACAGTTCTCCAGCAATACGCCGAATTCGTCGCCCCCCAGCCGCGCGATGGTGTCGGTGTCTCGCAAATGCTGTTTCAGCAGCACGCTTATTTGCCGGATCAGTTCGTCGCCGGCGGCATGGCCGCAAGTGTCATTGACCACCTTGAACTGGTCCAGATCGAGATACAGCACCGCGTGCTGGCGCTGCTGATCACGCGAAGTAATCATCGCCACCGTCAGGCGGCGTTCGAACTCGCGCCGATTGATGAGCCCGGTCAATTCGTCGTGACTGGCCTGATACGACAACTGCGCCGCGTATTCGCGCTCCTTGCTGACGTCATGCAAAACCAGCACGGTACCGATGGTTTCGCCACTCAGGTTACGTATCGGTTCGGCTGACAGATTGACCGCCACTTCGCTACCGTCATTACATATCAACAACAAATTGGTTTCGCGGTCGACCGGATTGCCATTCTCGAGAATCTGATTGATCAGGTCATGATTCCGCTTGCCGGACGCCTCGCCCACCACGCTCAGAATTTTTGTCAGCGGCAGGCCGCGCGCCGACTCCAGTGTCCATCGGGTTAATATTTCTGCAGTTGGATTCAGATATTCGACCAAACCGTCGGTGCCCAAGGTAATTACCGCCTCACCTATCGATTCCAGCGTAACCTGAGCCCGTTCCTTTGCGGCAAATAGTTGTTCTTCGGACCGTTTGCGGGCGGTGATATCGGTAAACGAGCCAGCCATGCGCACCGGCTGGCCAGCGGCATTGCTGGTGGACTGTGCGCACGAGCGCACCCAGCGCAAATCGCCCGACTTGGTGACTATTCTGAATTCGATGTCACAGGGCGAATTATCGTACAGATGGGAAGTCAGTTTTGCCCGGACCGAAGCCAGATCCGAGGGATAAATGCAGTTGAGGAATTGCACCGGAGTCGGCTCGCCATCGTCCAGTGTGTAACCCAGCAATTCCGTCAGGCGTGGCGAATAGTAGATGTTGTCTGCCTGGATATCCCAGTCCCACAAACCATCGTTACTCCCGACCAGCGCCAGGTGCAGGCGTTCCTGGCTGATCTTCAACGCTTTTTCGAACTCGTCGCTCTTGCTCAGGAGATAACGTGAAATCCAGCTGCCGAATATCGTCAATACAATCGCAATCGCCAATGTCGCAAACAACAACAAGCGCTGGACCTGCCGCGAAGACTCTCCCAAGCTGGCCGAAAAGCGTAACTCTAAAGGCGTCAGACGGGCGTCTATATCACGAATACGGGCGATACTGGCCTTCAGCGTCGATGACTCCGGGTTGCCGGCAGCGATCGCCGCATGCAAACGCGTTGCCTCCGCAGCCAACTCTTCAATCAGCCCGTTGCCAATCTGCCAATTGGCGAGCGGCTCTGCCAGCAGGCTGAAATTCTTGAAATTACGATACAGGAAAATGATGCCGTCGATATCGTCGGAATGATTGCCGCCTTCCAGAAATCCCTGGCGCGCTACTTGCAAATCTGGAACGGGTTTGTCCAGCTCATCCCTGGCGCGGCGATCGCCCAGCGGCACCATCAGCGCCCGCAGCGCCTTCTGGTAGTCGGTTTCGGCTTGCGTAACCGCATATTGACTCAGATAGGATACCGCCTCCTTCTGCGCCTTCGACCACAAGCTTTCACCGCCGACAAACGCCCGCACAGAAGACAGTATACTCATGCTGAACATCAGCAGTCCTACCATCGACAGCACAATCGCCAGAAAAGGCAAAGTCACCTTGATCCAGCGCATGCCACCGTCTTTAGTCCAGAATTTATTCAATCGCTGTATCACAAAACCTCGCCGATGAATTTGCACAGTCAGAAAGCTTGAGCGCCCTCGCTGGAAATTGCGAAAAAACGACACTACTTGAATCCAGGTATCGGATGCCCCATCATACGACCAATAGTTTCTAAGTAGCAAGTCATTGGCAAGGAATAAAATAATACCTTGTTACATCCTTGCAAATACCCGGAAACAACAGCGGGCGATGGCCGTCTTGAGATGAAAATCGCCGCCCGTGTCGCTATCACGCATCGGCAAATGCAACAGCATAAAATTGTCTGAACGCTACCTATATCGGCCGTGCTACCATCGCTGGCTTGCCTTCTCTGGCTTACCTTCTTTTTCCGATTATTTTCACTTGCCTCATCCATGACCCAGTCTTTGCACGTTGATAGCGCAGTCGCCAGCAGTTTTTCTACCAACCCGGACATTTTGCACGGGGCAGCTCAGGCTGACTTGATACGCGATGAGGTATTGGCCGATCTGCTGGAGGCTACCGCTGCGCGCGTACCAGACCAGATCGCCTTGATTTTTGGCGAGCGCCAGCTGAGCTATCAGGAACTCAGCCAACGTGCCGACCAGGTGGCTTCACGTCTGATCGCTGCCGGTGTGGGGCCAGGGCAGATTGTCGGACTGTGGCTGCCGCGCGGCATCGACCTGCTGATCATGCAAGCCGGCATCGCCAAAACTGGCGCCGCCTGGCTACCGCTGGATGCCGATACGCCGGTGGAACGCATCGCAGTCTGCCTGGAAGACGCACACGCTCCCGGGATTGTCAGTTGCCAGCAATTCGCCACGCGCCTGGAGCCGGGGCAAATCGGCTGTCAGGTCTGGACCGCCGAGCAGTTGCTGGCGCCAGCCGACGCACCGCTGCAACGCCGCAAAAATGCCCAGCGTAGCGATCCGGCGTATGTCATCTATACCTCAGGTTCAACCGGCAAGCCGAAAGGCATCGCCATCACGCAAGGCGCAATCTGCCATTTCCTGCGCAGTGAAAACGCTGTGCTGGGCGTTGCCGGCGGCGATCGCGTCTATCAAGGCTTTTCGGTAGCGTTCGACATGTCGTTCGAAGAAATATGGATCAGTTACCTGGTTGGCGCCACGCTTTGGATCGCCCCCAAGGAGCTGGCCTCCGATCCCGAAGCGTTGCCGCTGGCACTCGCCGCAAACGGCGTCACCGTATTACATGCCGTGCCAACCCTGCTGGCGCTGTTCAATCAGGATGTGCCGAGCTTGCGCATCATCAATCTCGGTGGCGAAATGTGTCCGGAAGCGCTGGTCGCACGCTGGGCAAAGCCTGAATCCGGCCGCCATATATTCAATACCTACGGCCCCACCGAAGCAACGGTATCGGCCAGCCTGGCTGAACTGCACGCCAATGAACCGGTAACCATCGGCCGGCCGTTGCCCAATTACGGCCTGCTGGTAATTAATCCCGCCGTAGAAAATGGCCTGGTCCTGTTGCCGCGCGGCGAAGTAGGCGAATTGTGCATCACCGGTCCCGGCGTTGCCGAAGGTTATCTGGGACGCCCCGAGCTGACCGCCGAGAAATTCCTGGCAAATCCGTGGTCGAGCGGCCACTATGACCGCCGCCTGTACCGTACCGGCGACCTGGCGCGGATCGAGGCTGATGGCCGGGTCCAATGCCTGGGCCGTACCGACGACCAGGTTAAGATTCGGGGCTTTCGGGTCGAACTGGGTGAAATCGAAGAAGTGCTGGCGCGTCAGCCGGGCGTTGGCACCGTAGCGGTAGTGTTGCGCCAGGAAGACGGCATCGACCAGCTGATTGCTTTCATCGTACCGGAGAGTGGATCTGAGCTTGCGCCCGCGGTGCTGCGGAGTGCTTTGGCCGAGCGCCTGCCGCCCTACATGGTGCCAGGTTTCTTTGAGCCGATGCCGGAAATGCCGCGCCTGACCTCCGGTAAAATCGACCGTAAAGCGTTAAAAGCGCGCCCCCTCGCCGCGGTTAGTGCCGGCAACGTCAGTCTTGATTCCGACACTCCCGAAACGCCGGCCGAAATAGCGCTATTCGGCGCACTGAACAAACTGTTCCCCGGTCAGCCGATCCAACGCAGTGCAGATTTTTTCAACGATCTCGGCGGTCATTCGCTGTTTGCGGCAAAACTCGCCTCTGCATTGCGCGCCAATCCCGATTTCGCCCATGTGACCGTGCGCGACATTTACATGAACCGCACCGTCGGCCGCATCGCCCAGGTACTGGCGGTAGCGCCGGTTGCCGGTATCGCGGTAGACACCAGCTGGACCGCGCCGTCGGATCTGAAACGCTGGGTCTGCGGCGCTGCACAAGCCGCCGCCGTGCCGTGGCTGGTGGCGATGCGCATGATGCAGTGGCTGGCGCCGTTCTTTACCTATCACTTTTTCACCGGCGATCCGGGCGACTCCATCGCCGTGGCGATCGCAGTATCGGTCGGTGTGTTCTTGCTGGCCACCTTGTTTGAATTCGCGATTGCGATTGCCGCAAAATGGCTGATTGCAGGACGCCTGAAAGCCGGCCGCTACCCACTCTGGGGCCTCACCTACTACCGCTGGTGGCTGGCCGACCGCCTGATCGAGGCAGCGCCGGCCTACCTGCTGAGCGGTTCGACCCTGTACAGCTGGTGGCTGAGGGCGCTCGGTGCGCGCATCGGCTCGGAAGTCGTCATCGGCTCCATGACTTTGCGCGCGCACGATTTGCTCACCATAGAAGATGGCGTGAGCATCGGCAATGCCGTCAATTTTGAAAATGCCCGTGTCGAACATGGCGAACTGTGGCTTGGACCGATCACGTTGCAGCGCGAAAGCTGCATCGGTTCCTACGTTGTCATGGAAGGCAACACTGGTGTCGGCGCGTTCGGCCATGTGGAGGGCCAGAGCGCTATCAGCGAAGGCCAGACCGTACCGGCCGGCCGCATCTGGACCGGCTCACCGGCGCGCGACTCCGGCGCTTTCGACCAGGCATCCAAACCGCCACGGCCGCCAGTCACACACAAGCGCCAGTTGGGCGAGTCGATATTTTTCCTGTTCGGCGCCTTCCTGATCACTACCCTGTTCTTCATGCCGGTATTCCCCAGCTTCATCCTGATCGACTGGCTCGACGATACCGATCGCTTCCCTTGGCTGTCAAGTAACGGTAACGTGGCGTTCCAGCTGTCCAAATATTTCGTCATGGCTTTCCCAGCCACGGCCGTGCTGATCGTATGCACAGCGTTGCTCTCGGCCGGGATTCGCTGGAGCCTGCTGCCGCGCATGCGGGCCGGCAGCTGGCCGGTGCGCAGCAATATCTATTGCAGCAAATGGCTGGTCAACCAGATCCAGGAATCCAGCCTGAGCGTATTGCATGGCGTGTATGCGACCGTCTACGCGCCGATCTGGTACCGCCTGCTGGGCGCGAAAGTCGGCCGCCATGCCGAGATCTCGACTGCACTCGGCGTGGTGCCTGACATGCTGACCCTGGGCGAAGATACCTTCATCGCCGACGCCGTCCTGCTGGGCGACGAGCAGATCGACGGCGGCTGGATGACCATGAAGCCAACCATCATCTCGCGCCGCAGTTTTGTCGGTAACGGCGCCTACGTGCCGGACGGTAGCATCCTGCCGGAAAACGTGTTGATCGGCGTCCATTCCCGCACGCCGGACAATCACCGCATGCAGCCAGGCGATACCTGGCTCGGCTCGCCGCCGATCAACCTGCCGGCACGTGAGCAAACCAGCGGCTTCCCCGAGCATCTGACGTTCCGGCCATCGCGCCGGCGCCGCCTGGGCCGTGCATTAGTGGAAGGTTTCCGCATCGTTTCGCCGCATGCGATTGTGATCGCCGTCGGTTACACCGTGGTGCTGAACCTGATGCCTCTGGCCGGCGCTGGCCAGTGGGGTGAAGTGATCTCCCTGCTCACCACTGCCGGACTTTTGTACGGCATCGGCACCTTCATCTTTATCGCCGCCCTGAAATGGCTGCTGATCGGGCGCTACAAGAAGTGCAGCATCCCGATGTGGACCCCATTCGTCTGGCTCTCGGAGGGTGTTACCAATCTGTATGAAGGGATTACGATACCGAATTTCATGAATTACCTGCGCGGCACGCCGTGGCTGCCGCTGGCCCTGAATCTGCTGGGCTGCCGTATCGGCCGCGGGGTTTACATGAACACTACAGACATCACCGAGTTCGATTGCGTTACCATCGGCGATTACAGTGAACTGAATGCGCAGGCTTGCCCGCAAACCCACCTGTTCGAAGACCGGGTCATGAAGATCGACCACGTCAACATCGGCAACCGGGTCTACATGGGGCCGCGCAGCTTTGTACTGTACGGCGCGGTAGTCAACGACAACGCCAAACTGGGCGCACTGACACTGGTCATGAAAGGTGAATCGATTCCAGCGGCAACCAACTGGCGCGGCTGCCCGGCAGCGCCGGCAAAGAACTGATCAGAACTCGGGATCAGGATAAAAATTGAATCTGGCAAGTCCCGCGGACTTGCCAGATTCAATTTGCCAGGTAAGCAGAAAAGCGGCAGATCAGGAAGGCGTTTGCTCACGCTCGCGCAACAGCCGCTCCAACAGGCGGTCGCGCGCATTGCGTCGGCGCTCCAGCCTGTCAGCCTCCTCGCCCAAGGCCCGGAACAGGCTGGCGCACATGATCAGCATGATGATCATGAACGGCAAGGCGATCACGATCGAGGTCGTTTGCAAACCCTTCAAGCCCCCGGCCATCAGGAGCACCCCTGCAATCAGTGCGGTCAACACGCCCCATGCCAGCTTGATCCTGGCTGAAGGTGCCGGGTTACCGTTGCTGGTCATCATGCCGAGCACGAAGGTGGCGGAATCGGCCGAGGTAACGAAAAACACCGAGACCAGGATAATTGCGATCAACGAAGTCAGCGTACTCCACGGCAGATGCTGGAGCAGCGCGAACAACGCCAGCGAACTATCCTGCTTGACGATCTCGACCAGCGGCAAGTGCTCGAACATGATGCCATGCAGCGCAGCGCCACCAAATGTGGCGAACCACATGAAGCTGATCAGCGATGGCACCAGCAACACGCCGGTAACGAACTCGCGGATGGTGCGGCCGCGCGAAATACGCGCGATGAAGGTACCGACGAACGGTGCCCAGGTAACCCACCACGCCCAGTAGAACAAGGTCCAGTCGGCAATCCAGGTACCCTTTGAAAACGGCGTCATACGCATGCTCATGCTGACCAGGCTGTCCAGGTAGTCGCCCAGTGTGGTGGTCAGCGAATCCATGATGAAGAGCGTCGGCCCCAGCATCAGCACAAACAGCATCAGCAGCAGCGCCAACACCATATTGAGGTTGCTCAGAATTTTCACGCCCCGGTCCAGCCCGCTCAAGGAAGACGCCAGGTACAAGCCGGCAGCTACTGCAATCACCGTCAACTGCAAGGCCAGTCCATTCGGCAAGCCGAATACCGTGTGCAGGCCGCTGCTGATTTGCAGCGTGCCGAAACCGAGCGAAGTGGCGACGCCGATAGCGGTGGCGAGTACCGCCAGAATGTCGATAGTCTTGCCCAACGGGCCCAGCGCATACTTGCCGATCAGCGGCTCGAAGGTGGTGCTCATCAACATCGGGCGATTACGGTTGAACTGGAAAAATGCCAGCGCCAGCGCCACCACGCAATACGCAGCCCACGGATGCAAGCCCCAATGGAAAAAAGCATAACGCAAACCAAGCCGGGCCGCCTCGGGGCCGCCGGCAGGACCGCTAGGCGGCGTCGCAAAATGAGAAACCGGTTCCGCCACACCCCAGAACACCAGTCCGATGCCCATGCCGGCGGCGAACAACATGGCAAACCAGCTATGGCGGCTGAAATCCGGTTCGGCATCCTCGCCGCCTAGCCGGATCGTGCCAAAACGGCCGAATGCAAGATAGAGCGCAAACACCAGGAAACTGAACATCGACAACAGGTAGAACCAGCCGAAATTGGCGATGGTGCTGCCCAGTGCGGACTGCATAAGTGCAGCCAGGCTGAGCGGTGACAGTGCGCCCCACAGGACGAACAGAGAGACCAGCAAGAGTGAAACGATTAATACCATTGAGGACGCCCAAGGTTGTTATTGTTTTCACATGATACGGCAATCGTTTTACCTGCAACAACAATTAGTATGGCAGAAGCTGCGCCAGACGTAACCAGAAGAGCATATACCTGCAGGAACTGCACCGGGTTTTCGTTCCGGAAAAGAAAAAAACCGCATAAACATTGATGTTTATGCGGTTTCTCTTTACTACCAACACCAGTTACCTGGTGCCCACGGAGGGACTCGAACCCCCACACCTTGCGGCACATGGACCTGAACCATGCGCGTCTACCAATTCCGCCACGTGGGCCGTAATGCGAAGCCCAGTAAGGCTCACTGCAATTCCGAAGACAGAATAATACGTGCATTTGATAGTCTTGGTCAATCGAAGTTTGCGATTTTATGCAATTAATTGTCGTGCTTCATCGCTGACGTCGCAAAATCGGCGGCGGATCAGCGTTGCAACATCCATTCGTGCGCCGGGTCGTTCTTGAAATACCATTCGCGCCGAGGCCCGGCCATCACGTTCAGGTAATAGCTGTCGTAGCCATGCGGCGCCACCACCGGGTGATATCCCCGCGGCACCATGACCACATCGTGATTTTCCACTGCCATCGATTCGTCCAGCGAACGATCGTCGGTATACACACGCTGGAAAGCAAAACCTTGCGGTGGATTCAGGCGATGATAATAGGTCTCTTCGAGAAAACTCTCTTGCGGCAGGTTATCGGTATCGTGCTTGTGCGGCGGATAGCTCGATGAATGGCCACCCGGCGTCACCACTTCCACCACCAGCAAATGATCGGCCGGCTCGGTTTGCGGCAGGATATCGCAGACATAACGCGTATTGCTGCCCTGTCCGCGCACTGAACGCTTAGCCGTTCCAGGTTCTATCAGGCGCGCACTCAGATCGCCATGGCCGGGAGCGCTGCAGACGGCGATTTCAGCATCGCCATGCGCGGTGACGGTAACGCCATGGCTATGCGGCACATACACCGCATACGGCGAGCTTTGATCAAATACACTTTGACGTTCGCCGATTTCCTTCCACGTGTGATCGCCAGCCTGCACGCTGACCACCCCGCGCAGCACCACGATACATACTTCGCGCCGGGCAGTATCGAAACTGATCTTCTCTGCTGCCGTCAGCCGATATGCGGCAAAGCCGACAAAACGCCAGTTCGCCGATTGCGGCGTGACGCTGACGATTTCCCGTCCCTGCGCGTGCCCCTTTACAAGTAAACTCATGCTGCCTCCTTGGCACTGTCCACTTCGATGGCGCTCACCAGATCCGCCAAATGACGATAACCCATTTCGGCATATTGATAGCTCGGGGCGACAGCCGGATCCTGTTCTGCTTCAACTACCAACCAGCCGGCGTAGCCATGCTGATATAACAGGCGCAACAAACCGTCAAAGTCGATAGCGCCATCGCCCGGCACGGTAAAAGCGCCATTGATCACCGCCTGCAGGAAACTCCAGTTGCCGTTGCGCGCCATCTTCACCACTGCCGGCCGCACGTCCTTGCAATGGACATGGCAGACACGCTTGATATGCTGCTCCAGCACTTTCAGAGGATCGCCGCCCGCAAACGTGACATGGCCGCTGTCAAACAGCAAGCCGACTTCATCGCCGCTTAATGCCATCAGGCGGTCGATATCGGCGGGTGTCTCGATATAGGCGCCCATGTGATGGTGATAAGCCAGGCGCACGCCGTGCGATAAAGTGAAGCGCGCAAAGGCGGTCAGCTTGTCGGCGTATTGCTGCCATTCCAGATCGCTCAGAAACCGCGGGCGCTTGTACAAGGGATCGGGTCGGCCCTGGATGGCATTGGCTACTTCACCGTACACCATCACCTTGGAGCCGTTTTCCGCCAATAGCCGCAGATGCGGACCGACGGCAGCAATTTCATCCTCCACGGAACCAGTCGCCAGGCGACCGGAATACCAGCCCGAGATGCATTCGAGCTGATATTTTCCGAGCAGCGCCGCCAGCGCCGCAGGCTCCTTTGGAAATTTATTGCCCAGCTCGAAGCCGCGATAACCGATTTGCGCGCCCTCGCTCAACGCCACTTCCAGCGGCGTCTCGCCGCCCAGCGATGGCAAGTCGTCGTTCATCCAGGAAATCGGATTGATGCCGATCTTTACGTTAAATGTCATGGTCTCTCTCACCGTATCTCTCTATTAACATTCACACTTATTTAACATTCACACTCTTCACTCACACTTTTTGGCTGTGACGGGCTTGTTCGTATTCGGCTCTTGCGGTCTGGACCTGCTGCCGCTGCGACACTTCCGGCACCGCCACTTCCCACCAGCAACCACCCTCTTCCGTGGTACGCGTCGGATCGGTATCGATACATACCAGATAGGTGCGGTCGGCAGCACGCGCCCGTTGCAGCGCCGCTTCCAGCTGAGCGATGGTCTTGACGTTTTCCGCCAGCGCGCCAAGTGATTTTGCATGCGCGGCAAAATCGATGGCTGGCGCGCCATGCTGGCCTTGCAGGCAATCTTCCAGCATGTTGTTGAACGGCGCGCCGCCGCATGCCTGCTGCAGGCGGTTGATGCAACCGTAGCCGCGGTTATCCAGCACCACGATGATCAATTTTTTATCCAGCATGACCGAGGTGGCGATTTCCGAATTCATCATCAGGTAGCTACCGTCGCCCACCATCACGATCACGTCGCGGTCCGGTTGCGCCAACTTGACACCGAGGCCGCCGGCAATTTCGTAGCCCATGCAGGAGTAGCCATATTCGACGTGATAACCGCCGGGGGTGGATGTACGCCATAATTTGTGCAGCTCGGCCGGCAAAGTGCCGGCGGCGCAGACCACGATGTCGTGCACGGTCGAATCGATGCTGGAGCGCTGTACCGCGCCAATCACTTCACCGTCATACGGCAGCGCCGGGGCTTCAATTTCACGCCTGCCGGTAATGCTGTCGACGGTAGCGCGCCAGGAGTTGGCCTGTTCCAGCGCCAGCGCATGCCAGCCCGTGCTGGCGCGCCAATCTTTCAAACCTTGCGACAAAGCTGCCAGGCCTAACCGCGCATCGGACAGCATCGGCGTCGCCTGCCATTTGAGGGCATCCACTGCGTTGACATTGATGCTGAGCAGTTTCGCCTGGCCGAACAGGGAGTGTGAGCCAGTCGTAAAATCTTGCAGCCGCGTGCCAACCGCAATCACCACATCCGCTTTTTGCGCCAAAGCATTCGCTGCCGGCGAACCGGTCACGCCAAGTGCGCCCAACTGCAAGGGATGACGCCACGCCAACGCGCTCTTCCCAGCCTGCGTTTCCGCCACCGGCACCGCATGTTTTTCGGCAAAACAACGCAACGCTTCGGTCGCCTCGCCGTACAGTACGCCGCCGCCGGCAATGATTAAAGGCTGTTTCGCAGTTTTCAATAATTCGAGCGCCGCCTGCAACTCGTCTGCGGCCGGGCCCTGCGCGCGGAATTTCACCGTTTTCGGCGCAAAAAAATCAACCGGATAGTCGTAAGCCATGGTTTGCACGTCTTGCGGCAAGGCCAGCGTCACCGGTCCGCATTGGGCGGCATCGGTTAACACCTGGATCGCCCGCGGTAGCGCTGTCAGCAATTGCTCCGGATAGTAGATGCGGTCGAAATAGCGGGACAAAGGCTTGAACGCATCGTTGGCGGAAACGCCGCCATCCTGGAAATTTTCCAGCTGCTGCAATACCGGATCAGGACGCCGCGAGACAAAGATATCACCCGGCAACAGCAATACCGGCAAGCGGTTCACGTGGGCCAGCGCTGCAGCAGTCAATAAATTGGTAGCGCCTGGCCCGATCGAACTGGTAACCGCCATCATGCGTCGACGCATATGGGTTTTGGCATAGGCGATTGCTGCGTGCGCCATGGCTTGTTCGTTGTGCGCGCGATAAGTCGGCAATTGTTCCCGGTATTGATACAAAGCTTCGCCCAAGCCGGCCACATTGCCGTGACCGAAAATCGAGAACACGCCGCCAAACAAAGGTACCTCGTTACCTGTCTCCGCGGTATCGACACGCAAGGCCGCCAGATAGCGCACCAGCGCTTGCGCCATGGTCAGGCGTATGGTTTTGGCTGCACTCATGCTGCGCGCTCCGCTGTGTTGGGTTGATCTTCACTACGGCTGGCTTGCCAGACCCCGATAAGCTGCTCGAAAGTCGTCCGCACCTGCCGGATCAGCGTAGCATCATCTATCTGCCCCTGCAGCCAACGCCTGGATGGCTCATGGAAAATCGTCCGTCCAACCATGAAACCGCGACAGGTCTTGCTGTGGCGCGAGGCGCGGAAACCGGCCGCAAGTTCTTCCACCGGCGCCGCCAGGCCCAGCAACACGACGCCGCGACAATAAGGATCGCGCTCGGCAATCAGGCGATCGATGGCATTCCACTGCGGCGCCGACATGGACTCCAACTTCCACCACTCTGGATAAATGCCCAGGTTGTACAAGCGCTTGATACCACGCAGCACGGTATCGTCCGCCTTCGGTAAATCCTTGGGCGGGATGATCTCCAGCAGCAATTCGTGGCCGCTGACCTGGACCGCGTCATACAAGCCGCGAATCTGCGCTTCCTGCTCCAGCCGTTTTTCTACCGCATCATCCGGATGAAACTGCACCAGGCACTTGACTACGTGTTCCTTGGGCCAGCTCAGCAGATGAGAACCTATTGAGCGGCCGTAGTCGAATTCCAGCGGATTCGAAAGCGGGAGTTCGACCGCATGACCGACCCACCAGCCACGCCCGGTAGCGGCGTTCAGAGCGTCCTGCCCATACCGGTCGTCAGACAGGATGCCGATCTTGCCTTGCAAGCCCAGCGCCTGTTCGGTCGCCGCAACGGCTTGCACCAGCAACTGCTTGAGCTCCGGCAAGCGCGCTTCGCCGACGCCAGATTCACGTGCCAGCTCAAAGAACTGGTTGCGATGATCAAAGGCAAATACGTTGACTTCATCCCAGTTTTTACGCGGGACGGTGACCCTATGCAAGCGTTGCAAATGTGCATCCTGGTCTGGCCGCTGCATGCGCTCGGCATGCTTTAGAAAATATGCCAGTTCGACCGGCGTCGGCATCGCCGGCGCACATGCGTGGCGCGACACTACCAAAGCGCCGCACGCGTTGGCGTAGCGACAGCAATTTTCATCACTCTCGCCATTCAGCCAGCCTTTCAGGAATCCCGACAGGAAGGCATCGCCCGCGCCCAGCACGTTGAGCACCTCGACTTGCACCCCCTTATAGTTGAATCCGTCATCCAGCGATTCCGGAATCGCGCCGTGGATCACAGTACAGCCCAGCGGGCCACGCTTGACTACCAGCGAAGCCTGGCTGACCGCACGCACCGCCCTCAGGGAAGCGATGATGTCCCGGCCGCCGCCGGCAATCATGAATTCTTCTTCGGTGCCTACCACCAGGTCGAATTTCGGCAAGATCCCTTGCAGATGCGCGGTTACGCCATCGTTGGCGATAAAACGCGTCTCGCCATCACCTTTTTGGGTCAGCCCCCACAGCACCGGCCGGTAGTCGATATCCAGCACCGTGCGGACGTTATTGCGGCGCGCATACTCCAACGCCAGACTGCTGCTGCGATGTACCTGTTGCGTAGAGAAATGGGTGCCGGTAATCAGCAGCGCCTTGCTGGAAGCGATGAAGGTTTCATCGATATCTTCCTCCGCCAGCGCCATGTCGGCGCAGTTATCGCGATAGAAGATCAACGGGAAGGTATCTTTATCCTTCAAGCCCAGCATCACCAGCGCAGTCAGTCGTTCCGGATCGACCTTGATATGGCTGACATCGCAACCTTCCGCTGCCAGGGCAGTCGTCAAAAACTGGCCATTATGTTCGTTGCCAACCCGTGCCAGCATCGCCGATTTCAAGCCTAGCCTGGCGCAACCGAAAGCGATATTGGCGGAAGACCCGCCCAGGTATTTAGCAAAACTGCTGACATCGGACAGCGGCGCGCCGATTTGCTGCGCGTACAGATCCACCGCCAGGCGACCGATACAAACCACGTCGAGCTTGCGACCAGGTGCGAAGGTGTTGTTGGTGCGTTGCATGAGTGCGTCCCTAACTTAATCTTAGATGCTTAATCTTAGATGCTTAAACTGAGATCCATAGATGTAGACTCAGGCCTAGACCTGTATGCCTTCCAGCTGATTCATCAGCGTCTGCATTTCTGCGCCGCCCGCCATCATGTCCAGCACTTCTTCCTTGCTGACATTGTCCTTGGTGAAAGTGCCCATCGATTTGCCGCGATTGAGCAAGGTGAAGGAATCGCCGATCGGATAGGCGTGATGCACATTGTGGGTGATGAAAATTACCGAAATGCCACGCTCGCGCGCTTTGTGGATCAGTTTCAGCACATTGAACGATTGCTTGACGCCTAGTGCCGCAGTCGGCTCATCGAGAATCAGCACCCGGGCGCCGAAGTGAATCGCACGGGCAATCGCCAGGCATTGTTTTTCACCGCCGGACATGGTGCCGATCGCATGATGCGGATCGCGCACCATGATGCCCATTTCCGCCAGTTTTTCGCGCGCTGTCTCGGCGGCATAGTTGATATCCATGACAGTGATGCCGAACACTTTCTTGGTCGGCTCGCGACCCATGAAGAAATTGCGCGCCACCGACAGCAACGGCACCAGCGCCAAATCCTGGTAGACGGTAGCCACACCTACGTCCAGGGCCTCTTTCGGAGAATTGAAAGAGACCGGCTTGCCATCGACCAGGTATTGCCCTTCGGATGGCTTGTGCACGCCGGCCAGCGTCTTGATCAAAGTCGATTTGCCGGCGCCGTTATCGCCCAGCAGGCAATGCACCTCGCCTTTTTTCAAGCGTAAGGTGACATTTTGCAAAGCAATCACCGAACCGAAATACTTGCTGACGTTTTCCAAAGCCAGAATAGTGTCACTCATGATTACCTCGCCTCCGTCACGCGGCGACGGACATAATTGTTGAACAGCACAGCCACCAGCAGCATCACGCCGAGGAACACCCGGAACCAGTCTGAATTGAGATTGGTATAAGTGATGCCGATCTGCACCACGCCAAAGATCAAGGCGCCGAAGCAAGCGCCAATCACTGAACCATAACCGCCAGTCAGCAAGGCGCCACCGATCACCGCAGCGATGATCGCTTCAAATTCCTTTTGCAAGCCACGATCGGCCGCAGCCGAACCGACATCGGCCACCTGCAATACCGCGAACAGGCAAGCACAGAAAGCAGTAAACACAAATAGCGTAATCTTGACCCGTTTCACCGGCACGCCGACGTTCTTGGCGGCATTGGCGTCGCCGCCGACGGCGAAAATCCAGTTACCGAAACGGGTCCGTGCCAGGACGAAACTTGCACCCAGCGCCAACACCAGCCACCAGATAATGACCTTCGGAATTCCGGCAATCAGCGGCTGGCCGTTAGCCATGGTGGCGATCCAGCCGTGGCTGGCCATCCAGTGGAACAGGCCGCTGCCGAGATTGCCGGTGAACAGCCAGTTGCCAAGCCAGTCATGCGCGGCCAGGTCGCCGACGCCGCTGACAATGGTACGGTTGGCGAACATGATCGAGAGTGCCAGCGTCAAACCACGCAAGATGAACATGAACGCCAGTGTGACGATGAACGAAGGCAGCCGGGTCTTGACCACCAGGTAACCGTTGAGCCAGCCCAAAGCCATGGAACCGCCAAACGCAAACAGTACCGCCAGCCAGAACGGCCAGTGAAAATAGACGGTAGGGATCGCCACCATCATGCCGGCAAAGCCGATCATCGAACCCATCGACAAATCGAACTCGCCCGCAATCATCAGCACACACGCACCGATCGAGATCAGGCCCAGGTAGGCCGCCACCTGCATCCAGTTGATTACGCCGTCCAGGTTGAACATGCCGGAATCGCCGGCGGCAAAACCGAAGATAATAAACACCAGGATGGCGCCGGCCAGCGAGGCAAACTCCGGACGTCCCAGGAAACGCTTGAGCGAGCCTTCCTTGCGAACCCGCTCGTCTTTCGGAGCGACGTTCTGCTGCGCTGGGCTATTGCCGTCGGCACCTAGCTTGTCAGCGTGCGCACTGCTTGAATTCATGACTGTATCTCCTGCTGTGTTGACCAGTAACCGGGCTTCAGACCCGGCTTCAGGCTGGCGGCTTGACGGGGCGTGGCGAGATCGTTCGGACGTAACTCAGCCCGGGTGATTCGTTCCCTCTGGATTTCAATTTGGCGGCTGTCCGCAGCGTCGTTGCTACGGACAGCCGTGCAAAGCAAGGCGAGGCGCCAGATCAGCGATATTGGCCTGCGTATTTCACCACTTTGTCTAGATTGTCTTTGGTAATGTAGCCAGGACCGGAGCTGATGTGGCGCGGGCCATAGATCGGCGCCAGGCCATACTCTGCCAGTCGTGCCTGGAACTTCGGATTGGCTTTCAGCTTGGCCTGGATGGCAGCTACATCGGTGATCTTGTCTTGCGTCATGATGGCCAGGACGGCAACCGGGATGTAGCCCTGCAGGTAGGGTTGCTGGTCGATAGCAAACTGTACCGAACCATCCTTGATACCCTTGGCGACTTCTTCAGACAGATCGAAAGTAGCGAACCACATCTTGCCCTTCAGACCCATTTTTTGCAGTGCGCGCAGACTGGGCGAGGCCGAATCCGGACCGAGCGCCAGTACCGCTTGCGTACCCGGGTTGTTCCGCAGATAAGCGCTTACCTTGCTCTCGATGCCGGTAGGATCCTGGCCGGCATCCAGCGTTGATTTTTTGTAATCGACGCCGATGGCATCGGCAAAACCGCGGCAACGCTCGAAAGAAGACGGGTTTGTTGCATAGTGGTTGACGCACAAGAAGGATTTGATGCCTGCCGCCTTGGCTTTTTCGCCGGCGCCATGGCCTGCGTCATATTCCGGCTGGCCGACGTGCATGATGGCGCCGAGCTCTTCACTTTGCTTCTGGGTGCCGGAATTGATGGTCACCAGTGGAATTTTCTTGGCGGTGACGTTCTCCATGGCTTTTTTCAGCACGCTGTAATCGGCAATGCTGGCAATCACGCCGTCGTAGTGACGGGCGGCCGCCTGCTCGATCAGGCGCGACATGTCGGCCAGGTCGCCATTCGGCGGATTACGGTAATCGACGGTGACATTGAAATCTTCACCGGCCTGTTTGATGGCATTCTTGATGGTATTCCACCAGGAGTCCGAATCCGGTGCATGGCTGATCAGAACGAATTTCTCATTTGCTGCATAACTACTGTTCATGGCGCCAAAGCCCATCGCCAGCGCCGTCACCATCAGGACCTTGGCCAGGCCCTTGCATCTGAGTCGTTGCATAGTTATCTCCGTTGTTGTTTTATTCATTACTTGCAGGCTGATCGCCCCGATCCGATAGCGTCATCGGTACTAAACAATAGAACAAGCGCATTCGATATGCAACGTTTTTTTCAATTAAATTTAATTTAGAATTTTATTTTCATGTTTTGGATTGAATCCATAAAATGTCTTTATAATTGCTTCACAATATAAATTAGAAAGAACGTCATGGCAGATACACCGACTGTCGATCAGTTGATGCTGCAAATCGCGGAACAATACGCGACGCTTTCGCGGCAGTTGAAGATCATTGCCACCTACGTAGAACAGCATCGCAGCAGCCTGATGCTGGAAAGAATCAGCGATATCGCCGAGCACTGCCAGGTGCAGCCGTCCGCAATCGTGCGCTTTGCCAAGCAATTCGGCTTCAGCGGCTTCAGCGAGATGCAGGCGGTTTTCCGCGATGCCTATACGGCGCAGGCGATTCCGTCGCAGAACTATCAGCAACGCATCCGCAAGCTGATCGACGCCAAGCCGACGCCGCTCACCGGCGGCTCGATGGCACGCGAATTCATCGCCGCCAGCCGCAGCGGCCTCGATGAATTATTGAACGGCATGGATGACGTACAGTTTGACGCAGCGGTAAAACTGCTGCAGAAGGCTGAGAATATCTATGTCATCGGCGTGCGCCGCTCTTTCCCGATCGCCACCTATATCGTGTATGCCTTGCAACACACGAATAAGCGGGTACACCTGCTGTCCGGCCTGGGTGGCATGATCCGCGAGCAGATCCGCAGCATAGGCAAGAACGACGTGGTGATCGCCATCAGCTTTACGCCCTACGGCAAGGAAACCCAGGCTTGCGTCCGGCTGGCGCATCACCACCAGGCCAGGTCGCTGGTCATCACCGATAGCCAGTTGAGCCCGCTGGCCCGGCATGCATCGGTATTGCTTACGGTGAAAGAAGGTAGCGCCTTCGCCTTCCGTTCGCTTACCAATGCGATGTGCCTGTGTCAGGCACTGTTTATCGCCTTGGCTTATAGGTTAGAGCTTAATGTGGAGGAAAGTGGCGCAATTGAGGGTTATGACGAGTAAATAGCCAGGAAACTGCAATAGAATTCCCCCCATCAAATGCTTTCATGCACTTGGGGTGGAATATGGCGGAACTTAAACAAATGATTGGCAAGCGCGCTCAACTGCGCAACGAAAAATCCAGGCTTGCCTCGGACGGCAGCGACAGCTATCATGTTGACATGAATACAAGAATCGCCGAGCTTGAAGGATTTGCGCTGGATACCCGTGACCGCCTTTCCCGCATAGAGGAAAGGCTGGATGCGTGCGCTACAAAATCCGATGTCAAAGACCTTGAAACCACCATGCACAAGGAATTACATAGTTTGACCTGGAAATTCATCGGTATTGCGGTGGTGCTGGTTTCCATGGTCTATTTCGTAGCAACTCAAGTAAAAGCGTAAGTCCAATCTGCTTTTAGCAGCATAACTCGCAGGTGGTCTCCGGGGTTCATAACGGGTTTCATAACATCACCGGCTGTTTTGAAAGCAGCGATTCGCGCATGGCGATGCCGATGCGCGTCGCCTCGGTAGCATCATCGAGAGTCAACTCCAGTTTGCGCTGCTGGCGTATCGCATCCACGAAAGTACGGACTTCCGTCAGGAAGGCATCCTCGAAACGCTCGAAGAAACTCGGCAGGCATTCGTTGCGAAAACCATGAGCGTCGGCAATTTCCAGGCGATTCTTGCGCGGATTGCTCCCCACAGTCAAACGCCCTGCCGTACCGGTTATTTCAGTCATGGTGTCATGTCCGTGCGGCATGGTGCGCGAGGCGTAAAAGGTGGCTATCCGGCCGTTGTCGAATTCACAGATGGCGACGCCATTATCGACGTCCTGGAACTCTTCTAAATCCTGATGGATGGCCCGGGTGCCGCTGGCGTAGACCCGGACCGGCTGCGGATTGCCGAGCAGCCAGCGCGCCAGATCGATGTCATGCACGCTGCAATCAAGGAATATGCCGCCGCTGGTGGCAGCGAATTTAACGAAAAAACCGTCCGGATCATACTGGTCGCAAGTCTGCGAATACACCATGAACGGCGTGCCGATCGCGCCTTGCCGGATCCTCGTCCAGGCATCCTGGTAGCTGGCGTCGAAGCGACGCACGAAACCAATCATTACTTTCAATTGCGGATGCCGTGCCGCCTCGGCACTGACACGGCGACAATCCTCCAGATCCAGCGATAAGGGCTTTTCGCAAAACACATGTTTGCCGGCTTGCAAAGCCTGGATGATTTGCTGTGGATGCAATGATGTCGGCGTCACCAGGAACACCGCGTCCAGCCCGTCATGCGCCAGCATGGCTGCGTAATCGGCATACAGATGCGGTACCTGAAGCGTGTCGCGGGCCCATTCGAGCTCTGCAGGC
Source organism: Collimonas sp. OK307 (assembly GCF_900113705.1). Classification (GTDB taxonomy): domain Bacteria; phylum Pseudomonadota; class Gammaproteobacteria; order Burkholderiales; family Burkholderiaceae_D; genus Collimonas. The sequence goes on from NZ_FOQI01000010.1 coordinate 49,381, forward strand.
AAGGGGCTGCATGCAGCGACCAGTTCTGCGCCGGCAACGCGCGATGCCAGGTTTTCGGCATGATGCCGCCCTAGCCTGCCCAGGCCGACGATGCCGACTTTCAAAGTTGGAGCGTGGCTCATTTTGCCAACTCGATGGTGCGATTTTCACGCCACGATAGCGTCGCCGCCTCGGCCAGTTCCAATGCTTTGACACCGTCTTCTATCGTGGTGCGCACCGCGACCTGGTTGACTACTGCGTCAAAAAAATGGGCGATCTCGCGAGCATAGGCTGCCCGATAGCGCTCCAGGAAGAAATGTTCCGGCTTGTCGGCACTGACGCTCTGTCCAGTCGCGACGGTCACTTCGGTCGGCTTGTGGTTTCCTGCCTGCAGCATGCCTTTGCTACCCAATACTTCAAAGCGCTGATCGTAGCCATAAGCTGCGCGGCGGCTGGTATTGATCTGGCACAGGCGGCCGCGGCGGGTGCGGATAGTGACCGCCGCGCAATCGATATCGCCGGCCTCGGCAATCGCCGGATCGCTCAGGCAGCTACCGGTGGCGGAGATGCTGACGGCTTCGTCTTCCAGTATCCAGCGGAAGATATCGAAGTCATGGATCAGCATGTCCTTGAAAATACCGCCCGAGCTTTTGATATAGGAAACCGGCGGCGCACCGGGATCGCGGCTGGTGACGATGAGCATTTCGGGATCGCCGATTTCCCCTGCGGCCAGGCGCGTCTTGAGGGCATAGAAGGTCGGGTCGAAACGGCGCTGGAAGCCGATCATGCAAGTCACTCCAGCTTTCGCGACGGCGCTGGCGCATGCCTTGGCGCGTTCCAGCGTAAGGTCGACCGGCTTCTCGCAAAAGATCGCCTTGCCTGCTGCCGCTGCCCGCATGATCAGGTCGGCGTGGGTATCTGTGCTGGAGGCAATCAGTACTGCGCCTACGCTCGGATCGGCCAGAATGCGATCGATCTCCGCCACCTGCGCGCCATGCTGGGTCGCCAGCTCTTGCGCGGCCTGGGCATTGATATCGCTGACGTATTTCAGATTGGCGCCTGGTTGCAGCACCAGATTGCCTGCATGGATCTTACCGATACGGCCGGCGCCGAATATTGCCACGTCAATCATGTCTGGTCTCCGTTTATGGACTGGTTTTGCTTTCGCTTTCTGCCATTGTAGGCACGAATCCTAAAAATAGAAACAATTTTTCGTTTATTTTTACAATCGAATATTTTTTGCATGACAGGCAAGCTTGCTTGCTCGCCCGCCATGCACTTATAAACAACTCTTAAACAACTTTTAGCGCAGGCGTAACTTATAACGCGCCGCAAGCGTAGCGATCACGCTCAGCAACGCCCCGCCGATGACATAGAAAGTCACTGCCAGCTTGTTATCGGTAACGGCGATCAGCCAGGTGATCGTCATGCCGGCGAAACCGCCGAAAATCATCACCGCGATGTTGTAGCTCAAGGACATGCCGGTGCCGCGTGTCTGAACCGGAAAGATATCGGACAGCAGTGCCGGCATCGACGCGAAATACATGGTCATCAGCAGTCCGATCACGCCCTGCACCAGCAACAGGTTGATAAAGCTCGGATTGAGCGACAGCCATGAGAACAACGGGTAAGTCAGCAGTACGAACAAAACGCTGCTGCACAACATGAACGGCGTGCGGCCGTATTTGTCGGACAGATGGCCAACCAATGGCGAGAACAGCAGCATGATCACGCCGGCCAGGATGGTGGCGCTGAACGACGCCGTCGAGGTCATGCCCAGTTGCTTGACCGCATAGGTCGGCATATAGACCACCAGATAGACCGATACGGTGGCCATGATGACGCTGCCGGAACCGATCAGCAAACGCATTTTCTGACTGGTCATGATGTCGCGCAATGGCGTGCTGGTGGCGCTGGCTTGGGCAAACTCAGGTGACTCCTCCAGATTCCTGCGGATGTAGTAGCCGGCCGGCCCGATCAGCAAACCAAAGAAAAACGGCAAACGCCAGCCCCAGGATTCCAGCTGATCGGTAGACAGTTGCGACGACAGGAGCGCACCGGCCACCGCAGCCAGCACGATACTCAGGCCCTGGCTAGCAACCTGCCAGCTGGAAAAGAATCCTCGTCGATGCGGCGCATGTTCCACCAGGAATGCGGTCGAACTGCCGAATTCGCCGCCAGCGGAAAAGCCCTGCAGCAAGCGTGCCGCAACGATGCCGGCCGGCGCCCACAGGCCGATTTGGGCGTAGGTCGGCATGATTGCGATCAGCAATGTGCCGATCATCATCAACAGGATCGATAGTGTCAGTGCGGCCTTGCGGCCAACGCGGTCGGAATAGGCGCCGATAACAATCGCACCCAGCGGCCGCATGAAAAACGAGACGCCAAAGGTAGCGAAGGTAATTAGCAGTGAAACGGTCTGGTTCTCGGTCGGGAAAAACAGCTTGGCGATGGTGACTGCCATGGCGCTGTAAAGCAAAACATCGAACCACTCCAACGCATTGCCGATCGACGATGAAATGACAGCGCGCCAGGTTTGCGGGTGCTGGTCAAATGGTGCTGCGGTGCTGGCTGCTTTGCTGCCGATTGCTGTGCTGCTCATAGTTAAATCCCTTTATTTTGGTCTGGCTATTGCGATAGCCGGACGGTTTTTTTTTTGCAACGATTCCTCTTTGCTTCCCCTACGTTATACCTCTCCTCCCCCTTCTTTCGCACCTGATTGCGATGTTGCATCACAACATGAATTCATCTTGCAAAGAGTTTGGCGAGCACGTATAAATTGAATGTAATCGATTACATTTAAATTTGCCAGGCCAACGTTTTCCAACACATGCCATCAAAAAACACGCCCGTCTCGATTGCCGCTGTAGCCATGCACGCAGGTGTATCGGTAGCGACCGTATCGCGCGTGATGAATGACCTGGACGGCGTGCGGCCGGTGACGCGCGATAAGGTATTGGCCTCCGTGACGGCCTTGGGCTATCGCATGAATCACCTGGCGCGCAATCTGCGCACCGCCGCCAGCCGGCTGTTGCTGACCATGGTGCCGGATGTGGGCAATCCGTTTTATTCCGAAATCGTCCGTGGCATCGATAGCGTCGCACGCGAGCACGGTTATTTCGTCATGCTGTGCGATACCGGCGCCGACGAAGGCCGCGAAAGCGCGTATTTCGATCTATTGCGCACGCACCGGGCCGACGGCGCGATCTGTCTCGATCCGGATACGGTGCAACACGCACTAGCCAATGATTTGGCCCATGAGTCCAACGTTTTGCCGTGGGTCGCCTGTTGCGAATTCGATCCCGCCATCGCCGTGCCGTATGTAGGTGTGGACAACTATCGCGCCGCCGGCGACGCCGTGCGCCATTTAATTGAACGTGGCCACACTCGTATCGGATTGATCAATTCGGATCAACGCTACCGCTATGCGCGTGAGCGCCAGCGCGGCTACCTTGACGCCATGCGAGCAGCAGGATTGCCGATTCACCCTGAGTGGCGGCAACTGGTCGAAAGCCTGGACTACGATGCCGGCAAACGCGCAGCGTTGCAAATGATGGCGCAGCCGGAAGCACCTAGCGCCATATTCGCGGTCTCGGACACACTTGCCATCGGTGCACTGAGCGCGATGCGACAACTGAACAAGCGCGTGCCCGAAGAGGTTGCCGTCGTCGGTTTCGACGATATCGCGATTGCAGCGCAAACCTGGCCGCCGCTAAGCACCATCGCCCAGCCCATGCGGCTGCTGGGGGAAACCGCAGCGCAACTGTTGCTGCAACGCCTTGCAGATCCCGAGGCCACGGTGCAAGGCGTACTGCTAGATCATCATCTGGTCCAGAGGGAGAGTAGCTAACCATGACCGCCGCAGTATGCTTCGTGAATATTCGCAAGGATTTTGGCGCGGTACGTGTGCTGCATGGCGTCAGCTTCGATCTGGAGCTGGGCCGGGTGTACGGTTTGCTGGGCGAAAACGGCGCCGGCAAATCTACCTTGATGAAGATTTTGGCAGGCTACGAAAACATTACCGAAGGCGAATTGATCATTGATGGCCAGAGCCGTCATTTCACCGGTTCGCGCCAGGCAGAGGCTTGCGGGATTGTCCTGATCCACCAGGAATTCAATCTGGCCGAACATCTGACGATAGCGCAAAACATTTTCCTGGGCCACGAAAAGCGTAAAGGCTGGCTGCTGGACGATGCCGCCATGCGCGACGAAGCGGCGACCTGCCTGGCCCAGGTGGGGCTGGACATCAGTCCGGACACCAAGGTCAGCAACCTGATTGTTGCGGAAAAACAGCTGGTTGAAATTGCCAAAGCCTTGTCGCGCAAGGCACGTTTGCTGATCATGGACGAGCCCAGCGCGACCCTGACATCGACCGAAACGCAAAGACTGTTTGCATTGATGGCGCAGCTCAAGGAGCAAGGTGTCACCATCATATATATCTCGCACAAGCTGGATGAAATCGAAAGCCATACGGATGAAGTCATCATCATGCGCGATGGCCGTTTCATCACCCGCGAGCCAACCGCCAGCCTGGATCGCCACCAGATGGCGAACCTGATGGTGGGACGCGATGTATCGGACATGTTCCCGGCCAAGGCGCTACCACCGGCAGATGCTCCGGTACTGCTGAAGGTGGAGCATCTGGCGGTGCCGGGCTGGATTCCCGACCTCGGTTTTGAGGTGCGCGCCGGCGAAATCCTCGGCTTTGCCGGACTGGTCGGGGCCGGACGTACCGAAGCCATGGAAGCATTGATCGGCTTGCGCCCTCGCAGCGGCGGCCGTATTGCCATTGATGGCAAGGAAGTCGACCTGCGCACGCCACGGCAAGCCATGCAGCACGGCTTGACCTACCTGAGTGAAGACCGCAAGGGCAAGGGCCTGCACGTCGATCTAGGTTTGCGCGAAAACCTTACCATCATGACGCTGGAGCGCTACTGCCATCCGTGGCTGGATCTGACATCTGAAAAGAAGGCGCTCACCCGTGCAATCCAGGACTTCAACATCCGCACCGGTAATCCAGAAGTAAAGGCGCGCATGCTCTCCGGCGGCAACCAGCAAAAGCTGGCGCTGGCCAAATACCTGCATGCCGATCCGCGCGTGGTGATTCTGGATGAGCCGACCCGCGGCGTCGATGTCGGCGCCAAGCGCGATATTTATTTCCTGACCCAGCGCCTGGCTGCCGAAGGCCGCGCCGTGATCGTCATTTCATCCGAACTGATCGAACTGATCGGTCTCTGCCATCGCGTCGCGGTCATGCGCGCGGGCGTTTTGCAAACCACGCTAGCCAGCGACCAGCTGACCGAAGAGGAGTTGATTTCCCATGCTACCGGCACCCGTTGATTCCGGCGCATCCGCCCGGTTCATGCAAAACCTAACGCAATACCTCAATCACCTCAAGGGCCTGGGCCCGGTGATCGGGCTGATCGGCTTGTGTGTCGCAGGCACCCTGCTCAATCGCGATTTCGCCACCATCGACAACCTGATGAACGTACTGACCCGCACCGCGTTCATCGGCATCATTGCGGTCGGTATGACTTTTGTCATCATTTCAGGCGGAATCGACCTGTCTGTCGGCTCCATGGCTGCGTTGATCGCCGGCAGCATGATTTATCTGATGAATATGCTGATGGGTGGCATCGGCGGGGTTGCGCCGGGACCGTTAACCATCGTCGTGATCGGCATCGCGATGGCGCTGCTGCTCGGCCTGGCATTTGGTTACCTGCACGGCTTGCTGATTACCAAGGGCAAGATCGAAGCCTTTATCGTCACGCTGGGCACCTTGGGCATCTTTCGCTCGGTGCTGACTTATCTGGCCGATGGCGGCGCGCTGACGCTGGACAACCAGCTGTCCGATTTGTACAGCCCGGTCTACTACACCAACCTGCTGGGCATTCCGATCCCGATCTGGGTGTTCCTGGCGGTGGCGCTGGGTGGCGCGTTGATCTTGAACCGCACGGCATTCGGGCGCCACGTGCAAGCTATCGGTTCTAACGAACAAGTGGCCCGTTACGCCGCCATCCGGGTCGATTTCGTCAAGACCTGCACTTACATGCTGCTGGGCGTATGCGTCGGCATCGCAACCGTGTTGTATGTACCCCGCCTGGGCTCCGCTTCGCCTACCACCGGTTTGCTGTGGGAGCTGGAAGCGATTGCAGCCGTGGTGGTAGGCGGCACTGCGCTCAAGGGTGGTTCCGGGCGCATCGTCGGCACCGTGGTGGGCGCCATCTTGTTATCCGTGATCAGCAATATTCTTAACCTGACCAGCATCATCAGCGTGTACCTGAATGCAGCAGTACAAGGCGTCGTCATCATCGCTGTCGCGTATTTCCAGCGCGGCCGACATTAATTGTGTTCTAAAAACCTGTCGGCCACGCAATGTCAAAGTCGTTTGTGGATTTCATCATTTCAAACCGGATGCCGCTACCGGCACCATTACCTGGAGGAGATACCATGTATTCGATCAACCGTATTTTTAGCCGTGGCTTGTTATCGGCAGCCGCAGTGACCGTAGTGACCCTTTCTGCCCTGCCCACCCACGCGGCCGAAAAAGTCACGCTAGGCGTAGCCATCCCGACCGCCACCCATAGTTTCACCGCTGGCATCGTGTGGTGGGCGAATGAAGCCAAGAAAGAGCTGGAAAAAGCGCATCCGGACCTGAAGATCATCGTCAAGACCTCAGCTACAGCGTCGGAACAAGCTAACCAGCTGCAAGACATGTTGACCGTAAACAAAATCAATTCCCTGGTGATATTCCCGCTGGAATCGGCTGCGCTCACCCAGCCTGTGGCGCAAGTCAAGAACAAGGGCGTCTATGTCACCGTAGTTGACCGCGGCCTGACCAACACCTCCGCCCAGGACGCCTATGTCGCCGGCGACAATACGGCGTTCGGCAAACTGCCGGCCGAATATCTGGCGAAACAACTCAATGGCAAGGGCAATATCGTAGTTCTGCGCGGTATCCCGACCACTTTGGATAACGAGCGCTTCGACGCTTTCAGTGCTGTAATGAAAGGACATCCTGACATCAAGATCCTCGATGCAAAATTCGGCAACTGGAACCGCGACGATGCCTTCAAGGTGATGCAAGACTACCTGACGCGCTTCCGCCAGATCGACGCCGTCTGGGCGGCGGATGACGACATGGCAGTCGGCGTGCAAAAAGCCATCGACCAGGCCAAGCGTAGCGACATCAAGGAAATTTTCGGCGGCGCCGGCGCCAAGGGTGCGGTCAAGAAAATCATCGATGGCGACAAGATGATCAAGGCGGACGTTTCCTATTCGCCGAAATTCATTTACGACGCCATCAAGATGACTGCGGAAGCCCGCCTGAAAGGTGAAAAACTGCCGCCTACCACCATCATTCCGTCGGTCTTGATTACCAATCAAAACGCCAAGCAGTTTTACTTCCCTGATTCACCGTTTTAATTCGCCGTTTTTATTCACCGTTCTGGTTCGCGGCCGTAGTGCTGCCGCCTGCAGCACTACGCGTGACACAACGACCTTGCAACGAAAGGATTAGCGCCATGAAAACGATACAAGGTCCAGCCCTGTTCCTGGCCCAGTTCATGGGCGATAAAGCGCCGTTCGACACCTTGGAAAACCTGGCCAGATGGGCTTCAGCCCTGGGTTACAAAGCTTTGCAGCTGCCGACCGATGTGCGTCTGTTTGATTTGATGACAGCCGCCCGAAGCCAGACTTACTGCGACGATATCGCCGGCATGCTGGCGCAGCATGGCTTGCAAATCAGCGAACTGTCGACCCATCTGCAAGGACAGCTGCTGGCAGTACATCCGGCCTACGATATTTTATTCGACGGCTTCGCGCCGCCTGAACTGCGCGGCAATTCGGCGGCGCGTACTGCGTGGGCCGAAGAGCAACTCCATTGCGCGGCAATCGCCTCACGCCGGTTGGGCTTGCGCGCACACGTGAGTTTTTCCGGCGCGCTGGCCTGGCCTTATCTGTATCCGTGGCCACAGCGCCCGCCGGGATTGGTCGAAGCTGCGTTTGCCGAACTGGCGCGCCGCTGGCGCCCTGTGCTTGATGCTTTTGACGACGCCGGCGTCGATCTTTGCTATGAACTGCACCCCGGCGAGGATCTGCATGACGGCGTGACGTTCGAACGATTCCTGGAAGCGGTCGATCACCATCCGCGCGCCAATATCTTGTACGACCCGAGTCATTTCCTGTTACAGCAACTGGATTACCTGGCGTTCATCGACATCTACCACCAGCGCATCAAGGCTTTCCACGTCAAGGATGCCGAGTTTCGCCCTGACGGCCGGCAAGGCGTCTACGGCGGTTACTCCGGCTGGCAGGATCGCGCCGGACGTTTTCGTTCTCTGGGCGATGGCCAGATCGATTTCAAGGCAATTTTTTCAAAAATGGCGCAGTACGATTTTCCCGGTTGGGCCGTGCTGGAATGGGAGTGCGCGTTGAAACATCCGGAAGATGGCGCAGCCGAGGGCGCAGAATTTATCCGCAGCCATATTATCCGCGTCAGTGAGCGGGCCTTTGACGATTTTGCCGATGGCCAGGTACAGCCGGCGCAAATTGCAAAGATATTAGGATTGGACTAACCATGGGAATCAATCACGGCAAACAGGAAACCAGGCTACCAGGGCGTCTGCAGCGTTTACGGTTAGGCATGGTCGGTGGCGGCGACGGCGCCTTCATCGGTGCCGTGCATCGCATGGCAGCGCGCCTGGACGATCATTATGAATTGGTCGCCGGCGCTTTATCCAGCGACCCGGCGCGCGCGGCATCAAGCGCTGCTGCAATTCGACTCGACCCGGCTCGCAGCTATACCAGTTACGTTGATATGGCACGCCAGGAAGAGGCACGCGCCGACGGCATCGACGTGGTGGCCATTGTCACGCCCAATCATTTGCACGCACCGGTCGCCACGGCGTTTCTGGAGGCAGGCATCCACGTCATCTGCGACAAGCCGCTGGCCATTTCCTTGCAAGAGGCGCAAGAACTGGCGGCGCTAGCGCAACAGAAAAACCTGGTGTTCGCTCTGACCCACACGTATACCGGCTACCCGCTGGTGCGCCATGCAAAGGAATTGGTAGAGTCCGGCGCATTAGGTGAACTGCGGCTGCTGCAGGTGGAATACTCCCAGGATTGGCTGGCAGATGAAATACCTGCGGCCGCCGCAGCTGCCGCAAGCGGCGCGCAAGATCCAGGCGCACTCGGCTGGCGCTCGGATCCAGCCCGTAACGGCCCGGCCGGCACCTTGGGCGATGTCGGCAGCCATGCCTATCAGCTGGCGCAATACATCAGCGGCGCAACACCGACGCAACTGCTGGCCGAATTGCACACCTTTGTGCCGGGACGACAGGTCGACGATCATGTTCAGGTGATGCTGCGCTACGCCAACGGCGCGCGCGGAACCTTGTGGGCCAGCCAGGTAGCCACCGGTTGCGAAAATGCGCTACGGCTGCGCTTGTATGGCAGCAAAGCCAGCCTGGCCTTCGACCAGGAAAACCCGAACCAGCTATGGTTCACGCCACAAGGCGGCCAGGCGCAATGCATCACGCGCGGCCGTGCGTCAGGCCAGGCGGCGGCGCACGCCACGCGTGTGCCGGCCGGGCATCCGGAAGGTTACCTGGAAGCGTTTGCCCAGCTGTACGTAGACGCTGCTGCGCAAATCGCCGCGCTGAGCGGCGGGCAGCCCCTGCCCGACAGCAGCCGCTATCTGACGACTGTCAAGGACGGCGTATCGGGAATGAAATTTATCGAGGCCGTACTGCGCAGCCACGCGCAGGATTCGAGCTGGGTCGACCTGCCGCAATAGGGACGTAAAAAAGCCTCGTTGTGTGAGCAACGAGGCTTTCTTTGCAAGCGCGCTCGATTATCTCGATACGCCCTTTTTACTCCATGCTTCCAGCTGATGTGGACGCAGGCTATCGTACTCTTCGAAAGGCTGGTGAATCCATGGATTGGTCGGCAGGTAATCGACGTAAAAATCCGGCTTGAGCGAAGAACATGCCTTCCACCAGATTACCGCTGACTTCACCTCGGTTACCGGCGCATAGTTTTCTTTCAGGTGATGCAAGACCTTGTCCAGCGTAACGCCGGAATCGACCAGGTCATCCACCACCAGAACCCGGCCGGACAAGGCGCCGCGGCTCATGGTGATGTGTTTGCCGATATCGAGTTCGCTGCGAACCGTGCCGGCATCTTCGCGGTACGAGCTGGTCGACAAGATCGCCAGCGGCACATCGAAAATACGTGAAAACACGTCGCCCGGACGCAAACCGCCACGCGCCAGGCACAGCACCTGGTCGAATTGCCAGCCGGAGGCATGGACATTCAATACCAGTTTTTCAATTATGCGGTGATATTCATCCCACGAGACCCACAGGTCTTTATCATCTGATTTGTTCATATTGCTCTTATTTTGCAATTATTTTGCAATTATTTAAATGGATGGCGCAAAACGATGGTTTCTTCACGGTCAGGACCGGTCGAGACCATATCGATAGGCACGCCTACCAATTCTTCGATACGTTTGATGTAGGCACGGGCAGTCGCCGGCAAGGCATCCATGGATTTGGCGCCAACGGTGGACTCGGTCCAGCCTGGCATTTCTTCATAGATTGGCTGGCACAATGCAGCTTCTTCAGCGCCGACCGGGAAGATATCGACCGTCTTGCCGTTGAGTGTATAGCCGGTGCACAATTTCAGTGTTTCCAGGCCATCCAGCACGTCCAGCTTGGTCAGGCACATGCCGGACACGCCATTGATCTGCACCGAACGCTTCAGCAGCGCGGCATCGAACCAGCCGCAACGACGGGCGCGACCGGTGACGGTACCGAATTCATGGCCAACGCTCGCCAGATGCTTGCCAACGCCTTGGTCGGTCGCCAGTTCGGACGGGAACGGGCCGGAACCGACACGAGTAGTGTAAGCCTTGGTGATGCCCAGGATGTAGTGCAGCATGTTGGGACCGACACCGCTACCGGCGGCGGCATTACCCGCTACGCAGTTGCTCGATGTGACGAACGGATAAGTGCCGTGGTCAACGTCCAGCAGACTGCCTTGCGCGCCTTCGAACAACAGGCTGGCGCCGTCGTTGTAGGCTGCGTACAGGTCGCTCGACACGTCTGCCACCATCGGCCGCAGGCGTTCCACAGTTGCCAGTGCATCGTCCAGCGTCTTTTGATAATCGACAGCTGGCGCCTTCAGGTAATTGGTCAGGACGAAATTGTGATATTCCAGATTGGCTGCCAGCTTTTCGGCGAAGCGCTTCTCGTTTAGCAGGTCGGCAACGCGAATCGCGCGGCGTGCTACCTTGTCTTCGTAGGCAGGGCCGATCCCTTTGCCGGTGGTGCCGATCTTGGCATCGCCGCGCGCCGCTTCACGCGCCGCATCGAGAGCGGTGTGGTACGGCAGGATGATCGGGCAAGCTTCGGAGATTTTCAGGCGCGAAGCGACTTCCACCCCGACGGCCTCCAATTTATCGATCTCGCGCAGCAAATCGGGAACCGACAGCACGACGCCATTGCCGATATAGCAGGCCACGCCGGGCCGCATGATACCGGACGGGATCAGCTGCAACGCCGTCTTGTGACCGCCGATGACCAATGTATGGCCAGCGTTATGGCCACCCTGAAAACGCACAACTGCTTGTGCGTGATCGGTAAGCCAGTCAACGATCTTGCCTTTTCCTTCGTCGCCCCATTGGGTGCCAATCACAACGACGTTTTTTGCGGTGCTTTTCTGTAACATCACTTAGTCCAAATTTTTGATAATCCAGTTTCCATTTTCGAGTACGACCGCGCGGTCGCAATCGAACTCGTCTTGATCGTTTTCGTGGCCGGGCAGACTCTGGATCACAACTTCCCCAGCCTTGCGCAACTCAACGATCTTTTCCTTCAAACCTGCTTCAACTCCCCAAGGCGCATGAATTGCGCGCTTGCGGATTGCTACCGGAATCAGTCTTGCCAGCTCGCGCAAATCCATCGAGAAGCCGGTGGCCGGACGCGAACGGCCGAATGCCGCACCGACGTCGTAACGGCCGCCGCGCAATATGGCGTTCGGCAAACCGGGCACGTAGGCGGCGAAAATCAAACCACTTTCGTAATGATACCCGCGTAAGTCGGCTAAATCGACGGTAACGCAATCTTTCCCGGCGGCTTCCGCCAGGGTTTCCAGTTCGTCCAGCGCCTTGGCGATGGCTGGCAAAGCCGGCAACACCTGCCGCGCCTGCTGCAATACGCTGGCATCGCCATATAAACCGGGCAGCGCCAGCAAGGCGGCGCGGGTCTGTGGCTTGTAATTGACGCTGATGGTGCGTAAGCCAGGCAAATCCTTTGCTTCCAGCAACGCGACCAATTCGCTTTCATCCACTTTGGCGGCATCGTCGCCGCCGATAATTGTGCGCAAAATACCGACATGGCACAAATCCAGCCGCACCTGGGTAATTCCGGCCAAGGCCAGGGTCGCCAGCGCCAGTTCCTGGATTTCGGCATCGGCTTCAAGCCCCAGATGGCCGTAAATCTCGGCGCCGATCTGCAACGGTTCGCGGGTGGCGTGCAAGCCGATCTGGCGGGTATGCAAGACGCTGCCGACGTAGCACAGACGGGTAACCGACTCGCGATTCAGCAAATGCGCATCGATACGGGCAACCTGGGTGGTCATGTCGGCACGAATACCGAGCGTGCGGCCGGACAGCTGGTCAACCAGTTTGAAGGTCCGCAGATCGGTATCCTGGCCGGCGCCGGCCAGCAAGGACTCCAGATATTCCAGCATCGGCGGCATGACCAGTTCGTAGCCATACAAACGGAAATTATCCAGTATCAGGCGACGCAGATCTTCAATCTTGCGCGCTTCCGACGGCAAGACATCGGCAATATTTTCAGGGAGAAGCCAATTCGGCATATTAAAAATGAATCTAGGGAAAATTACTTTTGTGAATCAATTCGGCTAAAGGCTGAGGATTTGATTAATTTGATAAATTAATCAATCAATCGATTGTTTTTTTAATAAAAAAACAACACAAATATACGGCCGTCGAAAATAAGGAATGGCGCCTCAAGCGAGTGCGCCATTCCCGGACAACTTCAGTCTTGCAGAAAAAGACTTATTTTTTTGCGGATACCGCAGCTCCGCCGCCGGCCGGACTCCGGAAATATTTAAAGAATTCCGAATTCGGATCAACCACCATCAAGTCCTGACGGGTCTTGAAGCTGGCACGATAAGCTTCGAGGCTACGATAGAACTTGTAAAACTCCGGGTTCTGACCAAATGCCTGGGCATAAATCTGCGAAGCTTTGGCATCGCCCTCACCGCGCATCTTTTCTGCATCGCGATAGGCTTCCGCCAGAATCACCGTACGTTGCTTATCAGCATCGGCACGAATCTTTTCCGAATCGGCAGAACCGGTCGAACGCAATTCATTAGCTACCCGCAAACGCTCCGACTTCATGCGATCATAAACCGAGGCATTGATCTGGTCGACGTAATCCACCCGTTTCAGGCGGACATCAATGATATCGACACCGATCTGCTTGGATTCATCCTGCACCTTTTGACGAATCGAATCCATCACCTTGCCGCGCTGGCCGGAAATCACTTCACGCACGGTGCGCTTGGTAATTTCATCGTTCAAAGCGGCTTTGACGATTTGCGACATGCGGTCCTGAGCACGTTTTTCATCACCGCCGAAACTGACGAAATACAATTTCGGATCGGTAATCCGCCATTTTACAAAGGCGTCGATCAGGATATTCATTTTTTCCGCAGTAATAAAACGGTCTGTATCCGGCGGATCGATAGTCAAGACCCGTTTATCCAGGAACAGCACGTTTTGAAACGGCGGCGGCAGTTTGAAATGCAAGCCAGGCTGGCTAATTACCTGCTTCACTTCACCAAAAGCGAACAAGATTGCATATTGGCGCTGGTCAACCACAAAGATGGTGGAGAGCATCAGCCACAGCGCGACGAAGACGAATATCAGCAACGAGATAAGGCGATTCATTATCTGCCCTCCCGATCACGAGAGTCCCGGCTATCACGCGAACGATCATCCGTCTGCGGCCGCGATTCAATCGTGCTGGCGCCATCCTTCATCACTGAAGGGGCCGCACCGCTTGCTGCGCTACCTGAACCGGCACCCGGCACGGCAGCTGCCGCCGATTGTGCAATCAGCTTATCCAATGGCAAATACAATAAATTACTCCCGCTCTTAGCATCAACCATTACTTTTGTCGTATTCGCAAAAATTTGCTGCATGGTATCCAGATACATCCGGTCTCGCGTTACTGCAGGCGCTTTCTGGTATTCGGTCAGAACCTGTTTGAAACGCGAAGCATCACCCTCGGCGTTGGCAGTCACTCGGGCGCTGTACGCTTCCGCTTCCTGCAGCAAACGCGACGCCGCACCGCGTGCCTTTGGAATCACGTCATTGGCATAAGCCTGGCCTTCATTCTTTTGACGCTCGCGATCCTGTCCGGCTTTTACCGCATCGTCAAACGCAGCTTGCACCTGCTCCGGCGGTTGCACGCCTTGCATCGTGACATTGGTGATTTGCACGCCGGCCTGATAGTGATCCAGAATCCGCTGCATCAACTGGCTGGTATCCAGAGCCACTTTCTCCCGGCCCTCATACAGCACGAAATCCATCTTGTTTTTACCGACGATTTCACGAATCGAAGTTTCGGCCACCTGGCGCACGGTTTCTTCCGGATCGCGAATGTTGAAAATCCAGTCGGATGCACTCTTCAATGTGTATTGGACGGCAAACTGGATATCGATGATGTTTTCATCATCGGTCAGCATCAGGGCTTCTTTTGGTTGCTTGTTCTTGGCATTGGCGCGATAGCCGACCTCAACCGTACGCACCTGCGAAACGTTGACGATTTCATGGCTCTGAATCGGGTACGGCCAGCGCCAGTTGAAACCCGGGGTGGTCGAATGGCTGTACTTGCCGAAAGTCATCACAACACCGGTCTGGCCTTCCTGGACGGTAAAGAAACCGCTGGCCAGCCACAACAGGGCCACCACGACTGCAATCGCGCCGGCGCCGACTCCGGCGCCTTTCATGCCCGGATTGAAACCGCCGCCATTTGAATCGCTACCGCCGCCGCTCTTGTTACCCAGCCAGCGTGTCAGGCGTTGATTGAAATCTTGCCAAAGCTTGTCCAGATCCGGAGGGCCGCTGTTTGGCTTTTTGCCATCGTTGTTTTGCTTGTTGTCATTTTGTGAATTCCGACCCCATTGCGGATCGTTCAACGAAAATTTCAAGCCAAGTTTTTTGAATAAGGTGCCAAGCATTCGATCGTTATCTTTAAGTAAATAAAACAAATAGGTTGGAATGCTCGTTAGAGGCGTTTACTTTTATTTAATTTAGAACGGTTTTACACCTGCTGTGTGCTTTCGATGGCTGGCAGTGAATATGCCGTTGCCACCGGATTGCCGGTTACGAATTCGGTAATAGCCTGCCGCAACAAATCCAGACCCTGGCCCTTTTGCGCGCTAACAAAAACTCGCTGAATTTTATCATACTCATCACGTTCTACCCCCGGCTCCAGTTCTGCAACGTCGATCTTGTTCCACACCAGAATCTGGGGAATATGATCGGCGCCGATTTCTTTCAGCACCAGGTTCACCTGTTCGATTTGCTCCATACGCGCCGGACTTGCTGCATCCACCACGTGTAGCAACAAATCGGCATGGATGGTTTCTTCCAGTGTCGCCCTGAATGCAGCAACCAGTTGATGCGGTAATTCGCGAATGAATCCGACCGTATCGGAAATCACCACACTGCCCGCCTCGCCCAGATAAACCCTTCTGGAAGTGGTGTCCAGTGTTGCAAACAACTGGTCCGCTGCATATACACCGGCTTTCGCCAGCGCGTTGAACAAGGTTGATTTGCCGGCATTGGTGTAGCCCACCAGCGAAATCGAAATAGTCGCACTGCGCCCGCGTGCGCGCCGTTGCGTTGCATGTTGCCGATGTAGCTTGTCCAGCCGGGCGCGCAAGGCTTTGACCCGATCGCCTAACAAACGACGGTCGGTTTCAAGCTGGGTTTCACCAGGACCACGCAAACCGATACCGCCCTTTTGCCGTTCCAGGTGAGTCCAGCCGCGTATCAGCCGCGTTGCCAGATGTTGCAACTGCGCAAGCTCCACCTGCACTTTACCCTCATGGCTTTTGGCTCTTTGGGCAAAGATGTCGAGTATGAGGCTGGTGCGATCCAGAACCCTGACTTTTAGAACGCGTTCAAGATTGCGTTGCTGAGCCGGTGACAAGGCATGATTGAAAATGACGATTTCAAGCTCATCATCAAACACGGCGTCGGCTATTTCCTGTGCTTTGCCGGAACCGACAAACAAGGCGGCGTCCGGGCTGCTGCGCTTGCCGGTAATGGTGGCAAGCGGAACCGCGCCGGCTGACTTGGCCAGCAATGACAGCTCTTCGAGACTTGCGGCAAAGTCACCTTTGCCGAAGTCCACTCCGACTAGCGCTGCGCGCATGGGTTCATTCGTGTAGTAGCTGCGGCCCTTGCCGATAGCAAATAGTTATTCTGCTTCAAATAGTTATTCTGCTTCAGATTCAAGATTCAGATTGACAGCACGTGCCGGAACTACGGTTGAGATGGCGTGTTTGTATACCATTTGGGTAACGGTATTACGCAATAAAACTACGTATTGATCAAAGGATTCGATATGGCCTTGCAGCTTGATGCCGTTGACCAAATAGATGGAAACCGGGACGTGCTCTTTACGCAAGGCGTTCAAAAACGGGTCTTGTAACAATTGCCCTTTATTACTCATGGCTACTCCACTGTGTTGTTGTGATTAGAAGTCAAATGCAAATTAAATATAGAACCAATATGATTCTAGCGAATGACTCGGTGGGTGTTTTACGAATGTAAACGATTTTCGGATTTACTGCTCAGAAAAAAGTGTTTTTAAAAGATTATTTTTCCTGGCGCGCGTAAGGGTTCCGACTGGATCTGAACTCGATGCGTAATGGAGTCCCAACCAGCGAAAAAGTTTCTCGAAAATGTTTTTCCAGATAACGCTTATAGTTATCTTCGATCGATTCCAGGGCATTGCCATGGATGACCACGATAGGTGGATTCATGCCGCCCTGGTGGGCATAGCGCAGCTTCGGACGGATAGAGCCCTTGCGACGAGGTTGCTGATGCTCTACTGCCTCGATCAAGGCGCGCGTGAGCTTCGGCGTAGTCAGGTTGGACATGGCCGCTGCATAGGCGGAATCGATCGATTTCATCAAAGGCGTGATGCCGGTTGATTTCAGCGCAGAAATAAAATGGAATTTCGCAAATGAAAGAAAATTCAATTTACGATCCATATCCATCTTGATTTCATCACGGCGATCGCTGGTCAGGCCATCCCACTTATTAACGCCGACCACCAATGCACGCCCTGTCTCCAGCACGAAGCCGGCGATGTGGGCATCCTGCTCGGAAATGTCCTGCTGCGCATCGAGCAACAGCAAAACTACGTTGGCTTCCGAAATGGATTGCAAGGTCTTGACCACGGAAAATTTTTCGATAGCTTCGAAAACCTTGCCGCGGCGCCGGATACCGGCAGTATCGATCAACGTATATTTCTTGCCGTCGCGTTCGAACGGAATTTCAATCGAGTCGCGCGTGGTGCCGGGCATGTCGAACGCAATCACGCGCTCTTCACCCAGCAAGGTATTCACCAACGTGGATTTACCGACGTTCGGGCGACCGACGATAGCGATCTTGATGCCGCGATCTTCTTTGCCCTCTGGCTCGTCGACTTCCGGCGGCCGCTGTGCGAACGCCAGATCCAGCGACTCTTCCACCAGATCGGTGACGCCGTCGCCGTGGGCAGCCGAAATGACGTACGGGTCACCCATGCCGAGCTCATAGAATTCGGCGGTGACCGAGGTGTATTTCATGCCCTCGGATTTATTCACCACCAGCATTACGGAGCGGCCGGATTTGCGCAAAAAATCGGTGATGGTCTTGTCGTGCGGCGTCAAACCTTGACGGCCGTCGACGATAAAGATCACCACATCGGCTTCAGCTACCGCCTGCTTGGTCTGCTTAGCCATCTCGTGCATGATGCCGTCTTTGGCAACCGGCTCGAAACCACCAGTATCGATCACCAGGAACGGGCGTTCGCCGACCCGCCCTTCGCCATAATGGCGATCGCGAGTCAAGCCGGGCAAATCGGCGACCAACGCGTCACGGGAACGCGTCAGACGATTGAATAACGTCGATTTGCCGACATTGGGACGTCCTACAAGTGCAATTACTGGCTTCATTAAGTTGTTTTCACTAAGTTATTTTCACTAAGAACTTATTTATGATCTTACTGCGCGGGCGTGATTTGGCGTTAAACGGTGCTCGAAATCCTCATGTACCGAAGTACATTCCGGTTTCTCCGCGCCGTTTATCACCTACTGATCCCAGGTCAGCGCAGTTTGCTGAGGCTACAGATCCTAAACAGGTTCCAAACCATTACTCGGAAGTAACAGCAATTAGTGTTCCGGATTTTGTTTGAAAAATCACATTAGAGCCTGCCACCACCGGATTTGGCAGAACCGGGCTGCTATCTGCACGAATACGTGCTTTCAGTGCGCCGTCGTCACGTGACAAGAAGTGAATATAACCTTCAAAATCACCCACGACTACCGTATTGCCTAATACTACCGGAGTAGTCAGCACACGGTTGGCGAGCTGTTTGTTTTGCCATACTACCGCACCGCTGTCCACGGTGAACGCCGATACGGCGCCATGCTCGTCGGCGGCATACACGTTCTTGCCATCACTACCGACGCCAACACCGCTGGAGAACGGCTTGACCCAGTGCGCGGTGCCGCTGCCGGCATCAAAGCAGCCAACCCGGCCCTGGTAGGCAACAGCGCAGACGTCACGTCCGACAATCACCGGCGTGCCGGAAGCATCGGCAATCCGCTCCAGCTCTGTGGTGCCGCGTGGATCGCCAATTGCCATCTCCCACCATGGACCACCGTTAGTCAGGTTCAACGCTGACAGACGGCCGCCCGGCAAGGACAGGAAAGTTGCTTGAGGCACAACCAGGATACCCGGCGCCGAACGCAAAGTCAGTGTCGGCAAGGTACGCAGCACGGCCCAGCGACGTTCACCGGTTGCCACATCATAAGCGGCAACCCGATTATCCTGGCTGCGTACGATAACCAAGCCCTGGCCGACCGCCGGAGCGGACAATATCTCGCTGGAAGCTTGTGCCTGCCACAGTTTTTTGCCCTGGGCGTCAAACGCCAGTACGACACCTTTTTCGCCCGCCACCGCAACTGTAGTGCCGTCGCTGCCGGCGCCGCCGGTCAGATTCATGCCGGCCTTGATGCTCCAGGCAACCTTGCCGGTGGCGGCATCGATACGCGTAACAGTACCGTCGGCCGCCGCTGCGTAGACGCTATCGCCGGCAACAACAGGCGAGAAAGTGAAGATGGAGGCTTTGCCTATCGACTGGGTCCAGGCGGTGTGTACTTTGAGGCTTTGCGTAAACTCGACCAAAGGCGCCGGCGGATTACTCGGTTTCTTACCACTGAACAGGGAACAGCCGCCCAATACCAACAAGGCGCCAGCATAAACAACCGCAGTAACCGCTCGCATAGTCTTCACACGCATATTCTTCCTTTTTCCGAATTATCAGGCGGCAGCTTTGGCGGGAGCTCCGCCAATCGCATCAAGTTTCAATTGAATCAATTCCTTGCCAGGATTCTTGCTGCCCATCTTATCCAAAGCCAATTGGTAAGCGGCGCGCGCTTCGTCCAGCTTGTTCTGGGCTACCAGGATGTCACCCTTGCGATCAGCTGCAGCGCTGGCGAAAGGCGCCGGCAGATCTGCCGCCAGTACTTTCAAGCCATCGTCATAAGCCTTCTGGTCCAACAGGATGCCGGCCAAACGGATTCTGGCCAGCGCCTTGTAGTCTTCGCTGCGGCCATGATCGACCACCCACTGCAACTGATCTTTCGCTGTGTTCAGATCGTTTGCATCGAAAGCGACTTTGGCCGCCGACAGCGCAGCCATGCCGGCATAGGCGGTACGCCCGAATTTCTGCTCAATGTCGGTAGCGGCGCGCTGTACCTTGGCATTGTCTTTACTCGCCACGGCCTTTTGCTGCTCGTCGTAAAGCTGCGACGCCTGCAATGACTGGCTACGCTGGTAGTAATTCCAACCAGACCAGCCGGCGTAAGCGCCCAGGGCGATAATCACCACCCAGGTCGTCAAATTGCCGTATTTATTCCACCAATCCTTAAGCGTTGCCAGTTGTTCCTGTTCGTCGAGATCGAATGCCATATGATTTTAGTTTTTAGTGATGAAGGTAGTGGTAATTTCGGTGATGAAATCAGTGCTGCAATTAGTGGTGCCTTTAGTGATGATAATGAACGTGTTCATGATCGCCATGGTCATGATCATGGTCGCCGCCGGCGCCGACGATCTGATCAACCAGATAATCGCTGACAGCATCGAAAGGTACGACACTTTGATTGCCGGCACTAGCTTTTTCACCATCGCTGTCGCCTTCGGCGCGCATCGTCTTGACGGTAGCGGTATGGTTAGCCACTTCGTCTTCACCGATGATGATGGCGTAGGCGGCGCCGCTGGCGTCCGCGCGCTTCATCTGCGACTTGAAGCTGCCACTGGCATTGGACGAGGCGCAATGTAGCACAACATCCAGCCCGGCATTACGCAAACGTTCAGCCAGCACGAACGATTGCAGCTGCGCCGCCTCGCCCTGGTGCACCAGATAGACATCGCATTCGTTACGCACGGCTTGTTCGCCATTGGCGCGCATCAATTCCAGTAAACGCTCGATGCCCATCGCAAAACCGCAGGCCGGCGTCGGCTTGCCGCCAAACATTTCCACCAGCGGATCATAACGACCGCCGCCGCACACCGTACCTTGCGAACCGAGTTGATCGGTGACCCATTCGAACACGGTGCGGTTGTAGTAATCCATGCCGCGTACCAGCCGTGGATTGATGGTGAAAGGAATGTTGTTGTGGTTCAGGATTTTCTGCACACCCTCGAAATGGGCGCGCGACTCTTCACCCAGGTAGTCGAGCAATTGCGGCGCACCGTTGACCATTTCCTGCATGGCCGGATTCTTGGTATCCAGAATACGCAAGGGATTGCTATGCAAACGCCGTTGCGCATCAGCATCCAGCGAAGCCTGATGCTGTTCAAAATAAGCGATCAGGTCGGCGCGGTGACGGTTGCGTTCCTCGGCATCGCCGATCGAATTCAATTGCAGCTTCACGTCCTGCAAGCCGAGATCGTCCCACAGCCGCTGACACAGCATGATCAACTCGGCATCGATATCGGGGCCGGTAAAGCCGATGGCTTCGGCGCCAACCTGATGAAACTGCCGGTAACGGCCGCGTTGCGGGCGCTCATGGCGGAACATCGGACCGCTGTACCAGAGCCGCTTGGGGCCGTCGTAAGTCAGATTGTGTTCAATCGCGGCGCGTACCACGCCGGCCGTGCTTTCGGGGCGCAAGGTCAGGTTGTCGCCGTTCATCGAATCGGTGAACGAATACATTTCCTTTTCGACGATATCGGTCACTGCGCCGAGGCCACGCGCAAACAAGGCGGTGGACTCGACGATAGGCGTACTGATTTTTTGAAAGCCGTAGCTCTTCAGCACCGACTGTACCGTGTTCTCAAACAATTCCCACAAGGCCGCATCGGCCGGCAGGATATCGTTCATTCCTTTTACGCCGACGATCTTGTCGGCTTTCTTATTTTCAGACATTCTTTTTCAATTCACCAATAGTGATTAATTTTTCGTGATTAATTTTCGACAGTTCAACGTCAGGCTGCGGGCTGCGCGTAATGGCTTTTCACGTAATCCAGCACCACCGCCTGGAACTCTTCGGCAATCTTGTCGCCACGCAGCGTCAATTTTTTCTCGCCGTCGATGAACACCGGCGCCGCCGGCGATTCGCCGGTGCCTGGCAAACTGATGCCGATGTTGGCGTGCTTCGATTCGCCAGGGCCATTCACGATACAACCCATCACCGCCACATTCATGCCTTCGACGCCGGGATAGGCTTTTTTCCAGACCGGCATCTGCTCGCGCAAATAGGTTTGAATCTTGTCAGCCAGATCCTGAAACACCGTCGAGGTGGTACGGCCGCAACCAGGGCAGGCAATTACCATCGGCGCGAATTTTCGCAAGCCCATGGTTTGCAGGATCTCTTGCCCGACAATCACTTCCCTGGTGCGATCGCCACCCGGCTCAGGAGTCAGCGAAATCCGTATGGTGTCGCCAATACCCTCTTGCAGCAGCACCGACAAGGCCGCAGTCGAAGCGACGATGCCCTTGCTGCCCATGCCGGCCTCAGTCAAACCGAGATGCAACGGATAGTCGCAGCGCCGCGCCAGCTCGCGATAAACAGCGATCAGATCCTGCACGCCGGATACCTTGCAAGACAAGATAATGCGATCCCCCTTCAGGCCCAGCTCTTCCGCCCTTTGCGCGTTCTCTATCGCCGAGGTAACCAGCGCTTCATACATCACCGCTTGCGCCGGCCACGGCTGGCTGCGCAAGGCATTCTCATCCATGATACGGGCCAGCAGAGCCTGGTCCAGGCTACCCCAGTTGACGCCGATCCGTACCGGTTTGCCATACTTGCAGGCGGCCTCGATCATTTGCGCAAACTGCGTATCTCGCTTGGCGCCTTTACCGACATTGCCCGGATTGATCCGATATTTCGACAGCGCCCTGGCGCAGTCCGGATAGTCATTCAACAGTGTATGGCCGTTGTAGTGGAAATCGCCGACCAGAGGTACATCTATACCCATCTTGTCCAGCTGCTCGCGGATCGCAGGCACTGCTGCTGCCGCTTCCGGATTATTTACCGTGATGCGCACCAGCTCGGAACCTGCACGCGCCAGATCCTTGATCTGGATCGCGGTACCGATGGCGTCGGCGGTATCGGTATTGGTCATGGACTGCACCACTACCGGCGCACCGCCGCCAACCATTATCTTGCGCTCGCCATAGCTGATCAGCGCGCTGCGGCTAAGGCGGCGCACGCTGGGACCTGAACCGATCGGCAGATTTGTATCCGTCATGGGCTTTTCTCGCTTATCTCTTTCGATCACGCTTATTTCAACGTCACTCGGGCCACATTGGTTTTGGAACCGGCCTTCAGATCCAGCGGGGCGCCGCGCAGCGAAGCGTCGACACCGGCAAGATTACCGATGATGACGTTGACCGGTTGCGACATATCAACCGATTCAGTGCTGCCAGCCTTGACCAGACGCGAAATCAGCACAGTGTTGTCGGCGCGCTTGATTTCGACCCACGAATCTTGCCGGAAGTTCAAGACCAGTTCGCCGCCACTGGCGGTAGCCGGATTGGCTGCCGCAGCGTTGGCTACCGTGTTGGTTGCAGTGGTTGCCGGCACAACATTCACGCCAGCCTCAGGAACAGCTCCGCCATTTACCGGCGCAACTGGCGCGGCAGTCAAAGCAGCGTTAGCTGCGGCATCGGCAGCTTGTAATTCTGTGATTGCAGGCAAACCGGCCTTACTATCTCCGCCATCGGTTGCCGAAGCAGCCGATTTTTCACTCAGCGACTGTATCGCTTTCTGCAAACCGGGCACTACGTCCATCCGTATCGCCACCGCCAGCAGCAATAGCAACACAGCAAGCACCGCCAGCCATTTATAGGCAAATTTGCTACGCCCCATCAAATGGAAAGGCGATTCGGAGAAAGGCGTCGACAACTGGCTATGGATCGGGTTGGCCGCCGGTTGCGCGGCAACTCCAGGTGAAATGGTTGCCAGCAAAGCGGTCGCATCCAGGCCCAGCAATTTTGCGTAGGAACGGATAAAACCGCGCGTCATCACCATGGTCGGCAAAGCAGCATAATTATCGGCTTCGATGGCGTCGATCTGACGTGGCGCCAGCTTCAGGTGGCTAGCCACATCCGGCACCGACCAGCCCAACTGCTCGCGCCTGCTGGCCAGTTGCGCACCGAGCGAGAGCTGGCCGGCACTAGCCGATTCGGAAGCAGTTTCAGAAGCTGCATGGGGCATCGCATACTCCACGTCTGCCGGCTCGACATGTTCGGTTTTCAGTTGCCCAGGCTCACTCATCGAATGCTCCGCGCTGGTATGCCGCGAACTCCGAGGAGCTGCCAAACCGACGGCGTAATTGCGTTACCAAACTTGCCTCTGCAGCTGTGTCACCCAACTTTCGCTCCACTTTGATTGCTGTCCATAATGCTTCCGCATTTTGCACATCGGTTTTTAATACGAGACCAATATAAAACCGAGCCCGTTCATAATCGTTGCGGTCATACGCCAGCTGCGCCAACTTGGCGTTCGTCAGAGGGTTGCCGGCGTCAAACTGGAAGGCTTGCGACAGATAGCGTTGCGCCGCCACGGTGTCGTTGAATTTGAGACTGCAAACACCGGCATTCGTCAACGCTTTTGCCGGCGACTGGTAATTACGGCTTTTCAGAGCTGTCTCGAAATGCGCAATCGACTCCTTCGGCCGCCCGGTCTGGCACAGGAACCAGCCATAGTTATTGGCAAAGTCCGGATTGCTCGGGGAAAGCCGCAAGGCACGCTGAAAATTATCGTCGGCCAGCCGGTTCTCGCCCATTTCCATGTAGATCAGCCCGCGCACGCTATAGGCATCGGCCAGGTCCGGATCTGCCGCCACCGCCTGCTTGATCTCATCCAGTGCGACTTCCAGCTGGTGCTGCTCGTAATAACCGACCGCCAGCTGCAAACGAATGCCTGCCCGGCGCTGCGCCTCGGTCTGATCCGAACTGGTGGCCAGTTCGCGACTTGAGCCTCCCTCGTCGGCACGAGTAAGCGGCTGGTTGCCACAAGCACTCAAGCCGGTTAATAGCGACAAACTCGCCGCGGCGAACAGCAGCCGGCTACGCCAGCTCCCCAGCTTGCTACCTACTTGTTTTATCACTGAGACACCTCGATGATGCGACCAAAATTCTTGCCGAATTTTTGTTGATATTCGGTCATTTTCTGCATGCGCTCCTGGACCTTTGTCCGGTCCTGCACCTCGCCGGCAAGCTGGCCGCAGGCAGCATCGATATCATCGCCGCGCGTCTTGCGCACGGTGGTGACGATGCCGGCGTCCATCAGGATTTGGGCAAAGGCTTTGATGCGCGGATTATTCGAGCGCTTCAAACCGGATTCCGGGAACGGATTGAATGGAATCAGGTTGAATTTGCAAGGAACCGCAGGCCCGCCTGCATGGCCCTGCACCAGGGCGATCAATTCGCGTGCATGGGCGTCGGTATCGTTGACGTCATCCAGCATGCAATATTCGAAGGTAATGAAGTCGCGCGGCGCAAATTCCAGATAGCGCTTGCAGGCAGCCATCAGTTCGCGCAGCGGATATTTCTTGTTCAGCGGCACCAGGCCGTCGCGCAAGGTATCGTTGGAAGCATGCAGCGATACCGCCATCGCCACCGCACAATCCTGCGACAGCTTGTCGATCATCGGCACCACGCCGCTGGTGGACAACGTTACCCGGCGACGCGACAAACCGTAGGCGTTATCGTCGAGCATCAGTTTGAGCGCTGTCACTGTCGGCTCGTAGTTCAACAGGGGCTCGCCCATGCCCATCATCACCACGTTGGTGATTTGGCGTTCGCCTTTATGGCCCGGCTCGACACCCTTGGATTTGCGCAATTCAAATTCAGCCATCCACAACTGGCCGATAATTTCACCGACCGTCAGGTTGCGGCTGAAGCCTTGCTTGCCGGTAGAACAAAAACGGCAATTCACCGCGCAGCCGGCCTGGGTGGAAATACACAGGGTGCCGCGGTTCTCTTCAGGAATAAACACCGTCTCCACCGCATTGCCCTGACCAACATCCAGCAACCACTTGCGGGTGCCGTCGGTCGAGGTGTGATCGCTGATCACAGCGGGAGCGGCGATCATCGCCCGGGTAGCGAGCTTGTCACGCAATGACTTGGCAAGATCGGTCATTGCATCGAAATCGTGTGCGCCGAATTGATGAATCCAGCGCAGCAATTGCTTTGCGCGAAACGGCTTCTCACCCAACTCGCCGCAATAAGCGGTCAGTTGTGCGGGATCCAGATCCAGCAGGTTGGTGAGAGCAGTCATGGCATTTCCAATTTAAAATAATTGTGGGACAGAGTTCAAAAGCCGCCTAAGTGCGGCGAATTACCTTGCCCCCAACTAAGCAAAACATTTAAAGCAATTACATCAGTTTGCACGGCAAGCCACAAACAAGTTTTGACTTATTTTGACTTGCCGGCAGCACTTGTTTACGACACTTACTTACAGCAATTACTTACGACAATTAAGCAGCTGGGAAGAAATAAGCGATTTCAACTTTTGCCGCTTCAACTGCGTCCGAACCGTGTACTGCGTTAGCGTCGATCGAATCAGCGAAATCAGCACGGATAGTGCCTTTTTCTGCCTTCTTAGGGTCGGTTGCACCCATCAGGTCGCGGTGCTTCAGTACTGCGTTCTCGCCTTCCAGTGCTTGAATCATCACTGGACCGGAGATCATGAAATCAACCAGGTCCTTGAAGAAAGGACGCTCGCTGTGAACAGCGTAGAAGCCTTCAGCTTCTGCGCGCGACAGATGTGTCATGCGGGCAGCAACGATTTTCAGGCCGGCGTTTTCAAAACGGGTGTAAATTTGGCCGATTACGTTCTTTGCGACTGCGTCCGGTTTGATAATCGACAGGGTGCGTTCAATTGCCATCTGAAAAACTCCAATAAAAAGAAAGGGTTAAGGTGCTTATTTAAATGATCGCCTAATGATTCAAAATGAATTCAAGCTAATTCAATCAACCTTTGATTTTAACACGAAACACCTATATAGAATCGTCAAAACCAGCCAAAACGCAAGTTGCCCATCATTAAGCAGCCTGGAAAACCCGCAGAGAACCACTTTGCGGCTTTGCTGTCTGATGTAAAGATGTGTCGGCAAATGCTATGATCGCAACAGTTTAATACTTTTGCAATTTTCAAAGGAGTCCCTGATGGATCAAAATCTGCGATCGACCTACTCGCCAGGCAGCACCGCGCTGAGCGTGCAGCACCGCGTACTGCGCAATACATACTGGTTGCTGGCAATATCCATGCTGCCGACGATTGCCGGCGCCTGGCTTGGGGTACAGATGGATTTCAGTTTCTTTAGAAACAGTCCGCTGATCGGCTTCATGGCTTTCATGGCTGTGGCGTTTGGTTTCTTCTATGCAATTGAAAAGACCAAAAACAGCGGCTGGGGCGTATTGCTTCTGCTCGGCTTCACCTTCTTTATGGGCCTGATGCTGTCACGCCTGATCGGCCATACGCTGGTTGGCTTCTCCAACGGCGCCACACTGATCATGATGGCTTTCGGCGGCACAGCCAGTGTTTTTGTTGTTATGGCAAGTATCGCAACGGTCAGCAAGCGCGATTTCTCGAACATGGGGAAATGGCTGTTTGCCGGCGTAGTCGTGCTGCTGCTGGCGTCTCTGGCAAATGTTTTCCTGCAGATACCAGCGCTTTACCTGGCGGTATCGGTAATTGCCATCGCGATTTTCTCAGCCTACATCTTGTATGACGTGCAACGCATCATCAATGGCGGCGAGACAAATTACATCTCGGCAACACTGAGCCTGTACCTGGATGTCTACAACATCTTTGTCAATCTGCTGTCCCTGTTAGGCATTTTCGGCGGCAACCGGAACTGAGCAAAACCTGTTGTTCATACAAAAAACCGGCCTTTTGGCCGGTTTTTTATTTATAGCTTCAAACCCTTGATCAGGGTAAATCAAACACCGCCATCGACTCCACGTGCGCAGTATGCGGAAACATGTTCACCACCCCCGCCTGGCTCAAGCGATAGCCGCCAGCCATCAGCAAGCCGGCATCACGCGCCAAGGTTGAAGGATTACAAGAAACGTACACAATTCGCTTTGGCATCATCGACGCCTGGTCAATTGCCGCCAGGCCAACGATCGCCTCGCATACTGCCGCTGCGCCATCGCGCGGCGGATCGATCAGCATCCGGTCGAACTTACCCAGTGCGACAAAATCCTCGGCGCTCGCCTCAAACAGATTGCGGCAATAAAAAGTGGTTTTGCCACCCAGCTGATTCACTGCGGCATTCTCGCCCGCACGGTTAATCAGGGCTTGACTGCCTTCGATACCGACTACTTCCCGGGCCTGGGTAGCCAAGGGCAAAGTGAAATTTCCCAGCCCGCAAAACAGATCGGCTACTCGCTCATGCGGCTGCACATCCAGCAAACGCAAGGCACGCGCCACCATTACCCGGTTGATCTGGTGGTTCACCTGGGTGAAATCGGTGGGCTTGAAAGGCATGCGCACGCCGAACTCCGGCAGGGTGTAATACAACTCGCTCTGCTCGGGATAAAACGGATAGGCGCTGTCCGGGCCAGCGGTTTGCAGCCACCAGTTGACTTGATATTGGTCGGCGAACGCTTTCAGCTTGACCTCGTCGTCTGCCGTCAACGCCGCCATGATACGCAATACCAGTGCCGTAACCTTGCCTTGCGGCCCCTCGCCGATCGCCAGTTCGATCTGAGGAATATGGTCGATCAGGCTCAGCGAACCGATCAGGTGGCGCAACGGCACCAGCATCGCCGAGACATTCGCCGGCAAGACTTCACAGGCTTTCATGTCCGTGATGAAAGATGATTTTCTCTCATGAAAACCGACCAGCACCCCGCCTTTTTTTGGCACATTACGCACCGAAATACGAGCGCGGTAACGATATCCCCAGGTCGGTCCGTAAATCGGGCGCAACATGGATTCCGCCTTGACCTTGCTGATATGCCACAAATTATCTTCCAGCACCCGCTGCTTGATGGCTACCTGCGCAGTCGGCTCCAGATGCTGCATGGCGCAGCCGCCGCACAGGCCGAATACCGCGCAGCGCGGCTTTACCCGCAATACCGATTCGTTGTGCAAGGCGGTCATGGTGGCCGCTTCCCATTTCGGTTTCTTGCGATACGACACGAAACTGACGCGCTCGCCCGGCAAAGCGCCCTCGACAAAAATGACCTTGCCCTGGCTGCCGTCTTCATTTTGCAGATGGCCGATCCCGCGCGCATCCATGTCGAGGGATTTGATATCGATAGTATCTTGTTGCATAGAAAATTCTAGAATTGCGGGAAAGTGTTCAAGAGCCGCCACGGTGCGCCTTGTGGCGAATTATGCTGTCCCTGGCTGATCAGATGAAGGGGTGGATTATAAAGAAAAAAAACGAGAAAAAAATGAGAAAAAAGCAGCGGCGCCATGTTTACCCGAGCGGGCACCCAATATTTACCCTATGCGCAACCTAAGCCCGCCCTACAAAAAGGAGTCCTTGCCGACACCTTTGGCGCCCAGCAAGCGTTTCAGCTTGATCAATGCCTCTTGTTGAATCTGCCGCACCCGCTCGCGCGTAACGCCTATTTCAGCCGCCAGCTCTTCCAGCGTCGAAGGATCGTCATTATCGAGGCCAAAACGACGCATGATCACGTTACGCTGCTTGTCCGTCAGCTTTTCCAGCCAGACCCGTACCAGGATCGACATTTCCTGCTGTTCGGCGCGCGAATCGGGATTTTCCTCAGTCGCGCTCGGTAACAGATCCATCAGGCTGGCGAGCGGATCCTGGTCCAGCGGCGCATCCAGCGATGCCGCATGCTCCGACAGCGCCAGTACATCCTGCACATCTTCCACCGGACGGTCCACCAGATGGGCGATATCTTCAGCGCTGGCATCCTTGCCGTCGTGGTGCTGCGCTTCCAGGTGGTATTTGGCGCGCAGGATCTGGTTCAATTCGCGCACCATATGCACCGGCAAGCGGACAGTGCGCGCCTGGTTCATGATGGCGCGTTCGATACTCTGGCGTATCCACCAGGTGGCATAAGTAGAAAACCGGAAGCCGCGCTCAGGCTCGAACTTGTCGATAGCCCGCATCAGGCCGAGATTGCCTTCCTCGATCAAATCGAGCAAGGCTACGCCACGGTTGATATAGTGCTTGGCAATCGACACCACCAGGCGCAGATTGTGCTCGATCATTTTCTGCCGGGCTTCAAAATTGCCTTGTTTCGCCAAGGTCGCGAAATGCACCTCTTCCGTCACCGACAACAGCGGCCGGGTGCCGATCTGATTCAGGTAGTGTTGCGTGGTGTCGGTCGACAGCTCGGCCGCCAACACTTTCTTCAGTTCTTCGACACCATCAACCACGACGACGACGCCATCGACCACGACTTCGTCGTCTGCATCCTGTCCGGCGACGGCAGCATCGATATCCTCCTGATCGTCGTCGGCAAGCTGCTCCGACGAAGCATCATGCTCGTCATCCTGATGATCTGTCGGCCGTTTGCTCATTTATCGATTAGGTAAGAACTTCGATGGATCGACAGGTTTGCCTTGCTGGCGAATTTCGAAGTGCAGCTTGACTGAATCGCTGTCCGAATTCCCCATTTCGGCAATCTTCTGGCCCTTGCTCACCGTCTGCCCCTCTTTCACCAAGATAGTCTTATTATGCGCGTAAGCGGACAACAAGTTGCTGGTATGTTTGATGATAACCAAATTACCATAACCGCGAATACCGCTACCCGCATACATCACCTTGCCGCCAGCTGCCGCAACCACGGACTGCCCGGCCTTGCCTGAAATATCGATGCCTTTCTTGCCTTGATCGAAAGAGGCGACCTGCTTGCCTTCTGCCGGCCACATCCAGTCCACACGATCCTCATCGCCGGACGACGGCGCCGCCGAGGCTGCAGTATTGGCCGCGGCACTGGCTGCTGCGGTAGCAGCAGTAGCCGGGGCGACGGCTGCCGGCGCCGCCTTCGACACCTCGCTCGACGATGGCGCGTCCGGCTTTTGCAACTCCGCCAGCGCGCTATCGGAATACGGACGCTTGTCGCCACGCGGCCCGCTCTTGTTGCCGGCATTGCCGGAATTGCCTGCCACAGCAGTGGACGGCGCCGCCGACAGCGACCTTACTTCAACCCCCGAGCCGGACGCCACATTGCCAATCTGCGCGCCACCGGCAGATCCTGAGCTGCCATCCGGTGGCTGGACCCGCAAAACCTGACCGACTTTGATGTCATTGGCGTTTTCCAGCTTGTTCCAGGCCACGATATCGCGATAGCTTTGACCGAATTCAAGCGCAATCCTGTACAGGGTATCGCCCGGTTTGACGGTATAAGAACCGCGCCCTTCCGCCGCGCGTGATGTATCGGGTGCTGCCGTGCCGGCTACGTTGCCAGCCGGGCGCCGCTCCACAACCGGAGCGGGAGTACGCGGAGTGGTGCATGCGGCAAGCGTACCTACCATTAATCCCAAAGCTATAAAGCGAGTTTTCTTCATTCTCATTACATTTATTTGTATGTGCGACAAAGTCGCTGATTATTCATCGATATATTCGTCGATATATTCGTCAATTTGTTCGTTAATTTATTCGCCAATCCATTCCTCAAACCACACCGGCATCACTCAAACCGTCCCGGCACGCAAAGGCACAAAATGACAGTCTTCCAGTGTGGTACTGGTCCAATCAAATTTACTTGTTC
Source organism: Collimonas sp. OK307 (assembly GCF_900113705.1). Classification (GTDB taxonomy): domain Bacteria; phylum Pseudomonadota; class Gammaproteobacteria; order Burkholderiales; family Burkholderiaceae_D; genus Collimonas. The sequence continues at coordinate 80,898 of NZ_FOQI01000010.1, forward strand.
GCTGGATGAGCTGCAGTACTTGATGACGGGAACCGACCGGCGCCACCAAACGGCCGCCGATCGTCAATTGGTCCAGTAAAGCTTGCGGTACTTCGAGGCCGGCTGCAGCCAGTATGATACCGTCGAAAGGGGCAACTTGGGGCAGGCCAAGCATACCATCTCCATAATGCAAGCGGATATTGGCGATCCGCAGCGGACGCAAGTTGCTTCTCGCCAGTTCGTGCAAGGGTTTGATCCGTTCTATCGAGTACACTTCCTTCGCAACCAGAGACAACACCGCCGCCTGGTAACCGCAACCGGTGCCGATTTCCAGCACCCGATTCAAGACGCCGCCTTGCTGGTTATCGCGCATGATCTCTATCATGCGCGCCACGATATACGGCTGCGAAATAGTCTGATGATGGCCGATCGGTAACGAGGCATCTATGTATGCCTGGCTGGACAAGCCCGGCTCCATGAACATATGGCGTGGCACCGCTTCCATGGCCGCCAGCACCCTGGCGTCGTTCACCCCCTGCCTGGCAACCCGATCCACCATGGCCTTGCGCACGCCATCGGACACCATGGAGTCGGAGCGCTCGACATGACTTGCCGTTTGCGCCGGACGCGCCATCGACCTGTTTACCGATGGCGCTGGCGCAGCACCTGACGCGGTCCGAGGCACAGGTACCGGCCGTGAGCTCTCCCAGGCCGCATTTTTGGTTGCGGTCTGCGGGGTGGCGACACTACGCTTGCTATGATCGGTTTTGGATTTTTGGTCGACTACCGACGACAGCGTCAGCGGGAAACGCTTGGCCTTGTCGGTCATGACAAGTCTTTCCTCAGCGCAGCCAATTGCGCCGAATGCGTCAAATCAATCTGCAATGGCGTGATCGAAACGTGGCCGTTGGCGGTAGCATGGAAATCGGTGCCCTCGCCGGCATCACGCGCGGCGCCTGCCGGCCCGATCCAGTAAATATCGCGGCCATGCGGATCCTTGTCCTTGATGACAGCTTCAGATTCATGCCGCTTTCCCAGCCGGGTCGCGACTGCGGTTTTCAGTTGATCGTAAGGCAGGTTGGGAATATTCACATTCAGCAAATAGGGTTGCGGCAGATTGTCAAAGCGGCGCTCGACGATTTCACGCGCCACCGTGGCCGCCGCCTCCAACTCATCCCAGCCTTTGTGCAGTTGCGAAAAAGCGATGGCCGGAATGCCAAACAGGAAACCTTCGGTGGCCGCCGCCACGGTGCCGGAATAAAGCGTGTCATCGCCCATGTTTTGACCTTGATTGATACCGGAGACGATCAGGTCCGGCCGAAAATTGAGCAAACCGGTCAAGGCTATGTGCACGCAATCAGATGGCGTCCCATTCACAAAATAGAACCCGTTGTCAGCGCGCTTCACAGATAAAGGCCGATCCAGCGTCAGCGAGTTGGAAGAACCGGAGCGATTGCTATCCGGGGCTACCACCACTATTTCGGCAATCGGTGTCAGTACATTCGCCAGAGCGATAATGCCCGGCGCCAGGTAACCATCGTCGTTGCTGATCAATATTTTCATATTTTGATTTTACCCGAAGCAATGTTACTGATTTATGAAGATTTTTGAAATTTATCCAGCTGCATCCTATAGACGCACAAGAGAAAGGTTTGGTTGCCTTTTGAGCATGTAAGCCACGCGTTTGTAAAATTATGTTGCAGCGCCGCACAAAATTCACAATATACGCGTAAAAACAGGTATTGTTAGCGCTATCAAGATTACATTAGCAAGTGTCTCCAACCGGCACACGAGTTAACGCCGAATGCGTTAAAGCCGAACCGCCGCCGGCCTGCATCTGACAGGAACAACGTTCTGCGGCAAGACCGCCGTTCAATCACCTCACCTGTTTAAACGATCAAGGAGCCCCCCCATGACATCGTACCGAATCCGCAACACTCCCCCCATTAGCGCCGCCCCGCTGAACGCCTGGACCGACTTGCTGTTCAAAGCGGGGGAAATGATGAGCGCCTCTGCGCAAGTGATCGGCCACCGCACCGCCCGGATGGCGCTAGCCGGACCGACGCCTAACCAGCGCGACCGTAATGAATTCAATCTGATGAGCCAGGAAAAAATGGAAGTGGCCGCGGAGTCGGCGCACGCCATGGCAATTCGGATAATGAGCTCGCATCAGGAAGCTGCCAGCCTGGCAATACAACACATGCTGGACGGCGCCACCAACCTGATGTCGGTGGCCAGCAGCAGCACGCTGCATCAATCCGGGCGCCGGCAGAGCAAGCTGGCGCATGACGCCATCCGCAACTCTGCCGAGGCGGTATCGCAGTTCAACACTTCACTGGCGAACATCGCCCAAACCGGATTGCATCCGATCCACGCACGGGCGACAGCCAACGCAAAACGTTTGAAGAAACTCTGAGAGAAATAGGTTACAAATATTGCTATTTGACAGCGTTATTAAGCCCGCTTATCAAGCCTGCTTAAATACCGTCGATGAGGAAGCGACTAGCTACGCAATCTACGGAAGAAAATCAGGCGGTGCTCAGTGCCGGCTTAATTGCTGCGACCAAGCCGACGGCGTAGCGCCATGCAGATAAATCCGTGCTACTGATTGCAAGCGATCACGACTGCATAACGTCATCGCCAAACCTTGCGTCGACCAAGTGCGGGCATGCCAATCCGACCCCGATCGCAAGCGTACACCGACGGCTACTTGCTCTGGTGGAGGGGCGGCACGCTCCTGAGCCGACATCAGTTTGAACAGTGCCTCTTTGCTGCTCCACATGGTATAAAAGTCCGCCACTTTATCGTCTGCGGGACGGCTGGACAACCAATTGCTTTCGGCCTCGGAAAAAGCGGCGCGGCCGATAGCATCGACGTCGCGCTCGGCATCCAGTGTCTCAATATCGAGACCCAGCGCCGTATCGTTACTTGCGGCGCAAGCTACCCAGCCGCGGCTGTGCGACAAACTGAAGTAAGGGAGCGTGGCGTTGGTGGCGGGCAGTTGCACCAATGGCGCCTGGTTCTTACGCTCGGTGACGCACACGGCATCAGTTGCGACGCCGGCAAGGCGGGCGACCGCAAACCGCAACAAGATCCGCCCGAGCAAAAATTCACTCTGGCGCACCGGCCGCTGAAACCGTTGGTAACGCAACAGTTCCTCTGTACTTAAACAGGCAAGGAAGCGGTTGCGGTCATCGTCCGTCAACTGATTGGCGTTGTGCAACAGGATGACCGCGGATGGCATCGGGAGCGTTAATCCAGGCGTTTGAAAATCAACGATGTATTGATGCCGCCAAACGCAAAATTATTCGACATGAAGTATTCGCATTGTAAATTGCGGCCCTCATCGACTATGTAGTCCAGCTCGGCACACTGCGGGTCCACTTGCGTCAGGTTGATGGTCGGAGCAAACCAGTCGGACCGCATCATTTCGATGCCAACCCAGGCTTCCAGGGCGCCGCAGGCGCCTAGCGTGTGCCCGGTATAACTCTTGAGCGAGCTGATCGGCGTACGTCGGCCGAATACGGCAGCGGTCGCATGGGATTCCGCAATGTCTCCCTGTTCGGTGCCGGTGCCATGCGCATTGATATAACCGATCGCCGCTGTCGGCAATGCGGCATCGGCCAGTGCCAGCGTCATCGCGACCTGCATGGTTTCCGCATTCGGATGGGTGACATGGCAGCCATCGCTATTGGTGCCGAAACCGACGATTTCGGCATACATCTTTGCCCCCCTGGCGCGCGCATGGTCGAAATCTTCCAGAATCAGGCTGCCGGCGCCCTCGCCGATCACCAAGCCGTCGCGGGCGCAGTCGAATGGACGCGGTGTCATGGCTGGCGTGTCATTGCGCACGCTGGTGGCAAACAATGTATCGAATACCGCCGCTTCGGTAGCGCATAATTCCTCGGCGCCGCCAGCGACCATGATTTGCTGGCGGCCGCTGCGAATCGTCTCGTAGGCATAACCGATACCCTGGCTGCCGGACGTGCAAGCGCTGGAAGTGGTGATAACCCGGCCGGTAATGCCGAAAAACACACCGATATTGACGGGCGCCGTATGCGCCATCATTTTGATATAGGTGGTGGCGTTGATACCGCGCGTGCTGCGTTCGTCCATCATCCGGCCAAAATCGCCAATCGCCTGTGGCGTACCGGCAGATGAACCATAGGCGATTCCGCAAGCGCCGCTTTTCAGCACGGGATCGTCAATCAAGCCGGCGTCGATCAAGGCCAGCTCGCTCGCCCTGGTCGCCATTAACGCCACCCGTCCCATACTGCGCATGCTCTTGCGGTTATAGCGATCGGACAAAGTGAATTCCGCAGCGGGGGCGCCTAACTGGGTGTTCAAACCATCGTAACCGGCCCATTCTTCCATCCGTACTATGGCGTTGCGATAGCTCCCGAGATGCGCCCGGATGCTGCTCCAGTCGTTACCGATCGGGCTGATGCCGGCCATGCCGGTCACCACTACCCGACGTTCTGCCGCGGTCTTGCTCGCACTCATGCCATGCCTCCGTTGACCGAAATCACCTGGCGCGTGATATATGCAGCGTCGGCATGCATCAGGAACGCCACTGTCGCCGCTACTTCCTCCGGTTTGCCGACCCGGCGCGCCGGGATCAGTTTGAGTGCTTCATCCAACGGTACCTCACTGATCATGTCGGTTTCTATCAAGCCGGGTGCGACACAATTGACCGTGATGTTGCGCTTGGCCAGCTCGATCGCCAACGCTTTGGTGGCGCCGATAATCCCCGCCTTGGCGGCGCTGTAGTTGACCTGGCCGCGATTTCCTATCAATCCCGATACCGAAGCCAGCGTCACGATACGGCCAGGCGCGCGACGCTGCACCATTGGCATTACCAATGGATTGAGGACATTGTAAAAACCATCCAGGTTGGTCTTCAGCACCAGATCCCAATCCTCTCCCGGCATGGCAGGGAAAGCGTTGTCGCGCGCGACACCGGCATTGCACACCACGCCATAGTAACAAGCGTGCTGCTCGACATCTGCCAGCAAGGCAGCGGCGCTGGCCTGGCGATCGCCAATGTCGAATTGCAAGACCCGCGCTTGCACGCCCAGTTCACGCACGCTCTGCGCCACGGCATCGGCCGCTTCTCGCTGTTGATGGCAATGCAAGACGATATCGTAACCGTCGCGCGCCAGCCGCAATGCAATCGCCTTGCCGATCCCGCGGCTGGAACCGGTAACCAGCACGCTCTTGTTCAATTCCAACGTCATTCAGTACTTCCCTCAAGAAAAACAGCCGCATCAGCCGGCTGGAATACAGTAATGGTGGCGCTAGCCAATTGCTCACGGCCCGCATGGATCCGGCATTCGAACGATCCTATTCCATTGTCTGCCTGCAGTATTCTATGCACATGTATTGTCAGCAGGCTGCCAACAGCAAAACAGGGGCAACTGGCTTCATAGCGCCGGGTGCCCAGCAAGAAACCGATTTTAACTGCCTCGCCACGCAACTGTGCGGTATAACCGGCGTAGGCGGCAATTGCCTGCGCCATATATTCAACGCCGACCCAGCCTGGCACGCCGCGGCCGTCGCAGAACAGGCTGTCCGGGCGGATTGCCACTTCGGCCAGCAACTCTTCCGGCCCGACTTCCAGCAACCGGTCCAGCAAGACCATGACGCCGGAGTGCGGTAGAAAGCGTCGGATATCCAGGGTCTCGACCGGGTTCGACTGATCTATGCCTGATTGACTCATCATTCACGCCCCAGCAGCAAACTTGCATTGGCGCCGCCAAATGCAAAAGAATTACTCAACGCCAGACGCAATGGCCGCCCGAGGCGAGCGCCGACAGGCTGCAAGTTAAGTTGCGGTAAACCAGGATCGCTAACGCCATCCCACAAATGCGGCGGCAGCTGGCCCTGCGGGTTACTGTCTTGCATTGCCATCCAACATAAACCCGCCTCGATTGCACCGGCCGCTCCCAGCGCATGGCCGGTAAAAGGCTTGGTCGAGCTTAGCGCGATGTGGTCGGCGAACACGGCGGCAATCGCCCGTCCCTCCATTGCATCGTTTTGCACGGTAGCGGTGCCATGCAGGTTGATATAGTCGATTTGTTTCGGCGCCACGCCCGCGCGCGCCAGAGCTTGTTCCATTGCACTGCGAGCACCCGCGCCTGACGGGTCCGGCGCAGAAATATGATACCCATCCGAAGACTCACCCCAGCCGCGCAAGCTCACGGTTGCCTCAGCCTTGCTCATCAAGAACAAGGCCGCACCTTCGCCGATATTGATGCCGTTACGATTGGCGCTGAACGGATTGCAGCGCGTTGCACTGACCGACTCCAGTGCCGCAAAGCCGGCCACGGTGAAGGCGCACAGAGAATCAACGCCGCCGGTCAGCACCACATCGCATAACCCCATGTTAATCAAACGGGCCGCGCTGGCCATAGCCTTGCTGCTCGACGCGCAAGCACTGGAATGCACATAAGCAGGCCCGGTCACGCCCAGCACCGATGCCAGTGTCGCCGCCGGCGAGGCCATTTCCTGTTGCTCATAGGCAAAGTCCGCCGGGAACTCGCCATTTTCCAGGCGATAGCGGAACGCCGCTTCACTTTGAGCGATGCCCGAGGTGCTGGTGCCGAGCACGATCGCCACCCGATCCGCGCCGAACTGCCGGATGGCCGCGTCCACTTGCGGCCGGATCTGCGCCAGCGCCGCCAAAGCGAGCTGGTTATTACGGCTGCGCTGGCCTAGCGGCAGCATGCTGATATCGGGCAGAACAGCATCCACGCAACCCAGCGCCAGTTCACGCTCTGGTTGTGACTCTGCCCCCTGCGACTGCGAATAACGCGACGTCATGGCAACCCCGCTATCGCCGGCGAACAGGCGGCGGCTGATCTCCGCGTGGCTTTCGCCAAGCGGACAAATCATGCCGAGTTGGTTGAGATAAAGCATGATTATGGCGCCACAACAGGTACGCCGGGAGCAGCTGAAGCCGGGCCGTCAGCAGCTGTATCGCTGACCGATTCAATCGTCAGGCGATAGTGATAGCGCAAGTTATTCAGTTCCACCTTGCCATCCCATGGCGTCGGCGTGCTGTAGTTGATCACCATTACCGGCTCTCCTTGCAGCAGCAGCGTGCGCTGCAATCCATGTTGCTCGATAGTCCAGCCTGCGGGCAGCGCCTGGCGGATCGCCGCCAGTGGCCATAATGTCAACTGCGTGTCTTCCAGCACATCTTCAGCGCGTACCTGCGACGGCAGCATGGGATGACGCCAGGACTGTAAAGTCTGTCCATCATACTGCAGGCTCAGGACCCGCTGGCCAAACGCCAGCCCGACCATATTGAAGTGCTGCGGATCGATTTCCACTGCTGCATCGAGCTGGTCGATGCGGCCATTTCTCTCGACCGTCAAATGCTGTTGCAAACTGATATTGGCGCCCAGGCTCGCGGGCGCCAGCTTCAATCCCAGCCGCGCCGGCGCTTGCAATGCCGGCGTAGTTGTACAAGCGGCCAATGCAAGCGCCGCCAACAGCACGCAAGCACGCAAGCCAACGCTCAGCCAACTGCGGCGACCGGGCAAATTCAACTGCATATCTCCTCCAGGGTACTCAGGCGACGCTTGCTTTCCTTTACATACGGATTGCTGTCGTCCCAGGCATAGCCGGCCAGGATCGCGGCAATCATGCGACGTATCTCAGGCTGCTGTTGTTCATAAAAAATGACCTTCTGGAATCCACCCGAGTACCAGGAATCTACAAAGGTACGGAATGTATCGACGCCCTTTTTCAGCGGAATGGCATATTCTTTTTCCCAATCGACCGCTTCACCGGCAAACTGACGTTGCAACGCGGCGGCGGCCAGGCTGGCGGACTTGACTGCGATCGTGACGCCGGAAGAAAACACCGGATCGAGAAACTCCCCTGCATTGCCGAGCAAGGCATAACCTTGGCCCCAGAGCGACTTGACGTTGGACGAATAACCAACGATCTGGCGGGCTGGCGTATCCCAGTTCGCATTCTTCAGCAAGGCGCGCGATGCCGGATCTTGCATTACCAGCGTCTGCAGGCGTTCGGTCTCGCTACCTTTGAATTGATCCAGGAAAGCGGTTTCGGCGACCACCCCGATGGAACAGCGGCCGCCGGCAAACGGAATCAACCAGTACCAGACATTGCAATGTTCCGGATGCACGGTAATGCGGATCTTGTTGCGATCAAAACCAGCTGCGGCGGCGTCGATCCCATCCTCGATGTGGGTGAAAATGGCGCCGCGCACCGGAAAATTCGATGGCGTTTCCAAATCCAGCAAGCGCGACAATACGCGCCCGAAACCGCTGGCGTCCAGTACAAACCCCGCTTCCACAATATATTCCGAGCCGTCGGCATGGCGAACAGTAACCCGCGGTTTTCCAGCATTCGCATCAAACGCCGTGACGGTGTGCTGATAGCGCACCTGGGCGCCCTGGCGCTCAGCTTCATTGGCCAGCACCTGGTCAAACCGGGCGCGCTGTACCTGGTAGGTAGTGCCCCAGCCTGCAGAATGCTTGTCGCGGAAATCGAAATCCGTATAGCGCTCTCCGCGCACAAAAGCCGCGCCGTTCTTGTATTGGAAACCGGCTTCCACCACGGCTTGCAGCATACCGGCCTGCTGCAGATATTCCATGCTTTGCGGCAGCAAGCTTTCGCCGATGCTGAACCGCGGAAACTGCTCCCGTTCCAGCACCAGCACTTGCCGGCCTTGCTGCAACAACAACGCCGCCGCCACCGAACCAGCCGGGCCTGCGCCAATTACCAGCACATCACATTGTTCAATTCTTGTTTGCATTTTTTTCTTCTTTTTCCTGTTGTGGGTCTGGACCTGAATCCTGGCTAAAACATGGCGCAATCAACCAGACAATGGCAATTCCAATTAACATCGTGAATCCGAATGCATGCAGCGGCGGCGTGCCGGACAACGCCAGCAGACCGAACGATAACAAGGCGCTCGCAGCCGACAAACCGACCGTAAGCCAGGCGAAGCGATCGCGTTGCATGCTTTGTTCCTGCATGAAAATCCCGTAGTCCACGCCAAGGCCGAGAATCAGCATCAGCGCCAGCACATGAAACAATTGCAAAGGCTGCCCCAACAGGCCGAGCATGGCCAGAGTAGCAATGCTGGCGACGGCCGGCGGCGTCAGCACGCGCCAGGCCGCACTACGATAACGGGTAAACAGCAGCAGGTAGATTGCCGCATAGGCGCCCAGCAATACCCACCCCATATATTGCCGGTAATGGCCTAGCACTGACGATATTTCGCTAACCTTATCAACCCAAGACACACCGTCCAGCTGTCGGGCAGCCTGCTTCAGGATGGGCAGGTAGCCGTAATTATCAAGCCCGCGCAGAGCGACGATGCTGGCGTAGACGCTGCCTTTTGCGCCCTCCACCTTTCCCAACCAGAGATGGCGCGACGGCTCGCTGGCCGCGCTCTTCAAAAACTCGGCCGGGGTAAGATCGTGGCCGCCGTTGGCGTCAGCCGCCGCGCTAAGTGCCCGGCTGCGCATTTGCGCGACCCAGCTGTCATCTTCACCGAGTTGTGCGGCGAGTGCTTTCAACGGGCCGTCTGCACCCAGCAAGGCCTGCGTGACCAAAGCGCGATTCGCGGCTTGTTCCTGCATCGAAGGTGTCCAGTTGGACATCGCCTGATAGCCGCTGATAATGTGTTTGGCAATCAAAGGCTCCAGCCGCCGCTTGAGCGCTTCCTCGCGCTGCAATACCTGTTCCGCGCTGGCGCCGCGCACCAGGTAAAACTGCACCGGTGTCGGCGCATCCAGCAGCTTTCCCAGCTTGATCTGATCCGCCAGCAGTGCTTTCGGTGGTGTCTGCAAGGACCGGATATCGTCGTTCACCGTCAACCGCGTTATGCCGGCCACGGCAAAAATGCCGAACAATAGCGCCGCCATTGCAGAACCGCGGTTCAAACCCAGCAACGGCCAATGCCGGCGGGTCTGGCCGACCCAACCGGCAAAGGAAGAACTTTTCAGAGTATTCGCAGTCAACAACGCTGGAAACCAGAAAATCACGGTCAACCAGGCAAACACCAAACCCAGCACCGAGAACAAGGCCATCTGCCGCAACCCGGGAAACGGCGTCAGCGCCAGCCCAACGTAACCGATCACCGCGGCGGCCAACGTCAACACCAGGCCGGGCAACAGGCGCCGCAACAATTGCCATGATCCTAGCGACGGATCTACCGAAACCCTGCTGCACAAGAAATATATGCCGTAATCCTGGGCCACGCCGATCAGGCTGGCGCCGAACACCAACGTCAGCAAATGCACCTGCCCGAATATCATCCAGCACAGAGAAAAAGCGGCCATGCAACCGATGCCGATCGACAGCATGATCAACCCGATCGGCCGCAATGAACGGAAGGTCAGCCACATCAGCAACACGATGCCCAACAACGAGCCGATGCCGATGGTCGACATCTCGCGGCTGGCTTGCGCGCTGCCGGCTCCTGCATGCAGGACCACACCGGCGCTGATCAGCTCGACCGTCGGCACTGCTTGCCGCGCAGCTTTGCCAGCCTGTTCCAGCAACGGCAACACTGCCTGCTGGGTCGCCATCGAGAATGCCGGCTGTTGCAAATTCATCAGCAGCATTATGTAAGGGCGGCCCTTGTTCTCGACGAACAGATACCCGTCGCGCGGACGCACCGGCGTTTCTTGCGCACGGGCTTGCACCCAGCCGCTGAACAAGCCAAACGGATCGTCTTGCCAGGCACCCAGCTTGGGGCCGGAAAACGGGCTGTACAACTGTTGCAGCGCGGTGTCGACCCAGTACCTGGGCGGTTGCTCACGCAGCATTGTTTGTTGGGCTGGCGTCAGCAAGCTGAGGCGCATCTGCTGCGACGGCGCCAGCCAGTCTTGCTGGTTCTGCTCCGACAATTGAACCCCGGTCTGTAGCAGTTCCTGATGTTTGGACAGCACCGCGTTGTAGGCATCGGCGGCGGCGCGGGCATGCTCCCAGTCGTCGGCGCCGACCAGCACGATCACACGTTGCTGGGCGGCGTCGACCATATGCGTGAATGCCTGTTGCAGCACCGGATCGCGCTGCTCGACCGGTAACAGCGCCATGATGTCGGTATCCGGCACTACGCCTTTGACCAGCCACAGATAGCCGTTGTGTGCCAACAGCAAAGCAACCGCAAAGGCCCATATCAGCGCCATGCGCTTCGGCCAGCTGGTTTTTAAGCTGCTGTCATTACCGGGATCACTCAAATGCCGCCCCTTCTTCAGCAGTCATCGCGCTGCTGCCGCTTTGCAGGGTGGAGAAATTGATTTCCGTGTGATCGCCGCTCGCCTCATTAATCGTTACGGTCTTGACGTAAGCACCACCAGTCAACGCCAACGTACCGATTGCCTTGGCCAGCGCCGGTTCGCGCGCTGTCAACGCTACTTTCCAGCTATTGCCCTGCACGCTGCCGTCGAGTTGAAACAGGGTTTCCAACTGACCGAGATCACCCGCCAGCAATGAAAACAGCACACTGTTAATCATCCTCACGACCGGTTCTTGCTTGGCATCCATGCGCATGGCAACCCGGTCACCTTGCATTTGCACGATTTCGTCGCGCTTCAGGCGTAGCGTATTGGGAAACGGTTGCAAGGTGCGCCACAGGACACCCTTGCCGTTCACCACGCAAAACCGTCCATTCGACAGCAACGGTTTCTTGATGCCGACCAGTTGCTTGGTTTGATCGAAGCGCCCGCACAAGATCGGCGGCCGCGCCAGCATCGACTGGATTTTTTCAACGGGTGCGGCAGCTAGCGCGGACACGGTGGTGCCGGTAAAAAGCACGGCTGAAAGGATGGCTGTGAGACTTCGTTTCATACTTGCTCAATTCCTAATTTTTTAAACAACACTGGCGGCGACGCAAAACACATTTCGTGCGTCGCCATATTTACCGCGACCTGCGTAGTAGTGCCACGGCTAAGGCGCTGGCCGCTGACGCTGTCGGTAATCACGTAGGCGATCTTGAGGCGATTTTCCCATTCGACAACACTGGCGCGCACCTTGATGCGCTGCCCGAACGCAGCCGGATGGGCGTAGCGCAAGTGCAAATCGATGATCGGCCAGGAGTAGCCGGAAGCCTGCATTGCCGGATAGTTGTAATCCAGCTTATCCAGCAGCGCGCAGCGCGCTACTTCCAGGTATTTGACATAGTTGCCATGCCAGACGATCTGCATCGGATCGAGATCAAAGAATTGCACTTGCAACGCTACCTCTGCGGACCAGTGCTCCTTGACAGGTAATTTGGTGTGCAGGCTAGTCATGACTTCACTCACGGCGTTACACATACAGCTGCCACTGCTTGAGGCGGATGCGTTCCAGCAAGCGACGCAGATCCGGTTCAAGCATGCGGTCTTCCTGTATTACGGCAATGTCGGCCGCCAGCGCTTCCATCATCTGCTGCACGTTCTGTTGCGGTTGCACGGCGCCATCCAGCCGGGAGCGCAGCCAGACACCCTGGCGTACGCTGATCAATAGCGCGGCCACTACCTGTTCGGTCAATTGCAACACGCGCAGGCAATCGCGGGCGGCAATCGTGCCCATGCTGACCTTGTCTTGATTGTGGCATTCGGTAGAACGCGAAAACACCGAGGCCGGCATGGTCTGCTTGAGCGCTTCGGCGGTCCAGGCAGAGGCGCTGATTTGCAGCGCCTTCAAACCGTGGTTAATGCTGGCGCGCGGTCCTTCGGCGCCAGACAGATTGGCCGGCAAACCATGGTTGTAACGGCTATCGACCAGCAAAGCCATCTGCCGGTCAAGCAAATCGGCGACATTCGCGACAGCGTTTTTCATGCTATCCATGGCGAACGCGATATGGCCGCCGTAGAAATGGCCGCCGTGCAGAACGCGCTCATTTTCAGCGTCGATGATCGGATTGTCGTTGGCGCTATTCAACTCGTTTTCAATCGACTCGCGCATCCACGGCAAAGCATCCGCCAACACGCCGATTACATGCGGTGCGCAACGGATGGAGTAGCGATCCTGCAACCGTTGTTGATTGCGCGGTGCGTCGTCTACCGGCAAATCCTGGCGTAGCCAGGCAGCCACCTGCTGCTGGCCGGCGTGCGGTTTGACGGAAAACAAAGTGGCGTCGAAATGATGGGCGTTGCCATCCAAAGCGAAACTAGCCATCGCGGTAATCCGGGTAGCGATACGCACCAGGTATTGCGCGCGGTCATAAGCCAGGCAAGCCAGGGCGGTCATTACCGCGGTGCCGTTCATGATCGCAAGGCCTTCTTTCGGCCGCAAGCGCAGTGGCGTAATACCGGCTACCTCCAGGGCCTCGGCGGCGCCTACCTTAGCGCCATTGCGCCAAACCTCCCGCTCGCCGCACAGTACGGCAGCCAAGTATGACAGCGGCGTCAGGTCGCCACTGGCGCCGACCGATCCTTCTGACGGGATCAAGGGCAGCAAATCCTCTTTAAGCAAGCGGGCTATCTGTTCCAGCAGGCCGACACTGACGCCGGAGTATCCCTTGCTAAGCGACGCCAGCCGCGCCGCCATGATGGCCCTGGTTTGCGCCGGGGTAAACAATTCGCCCAAACCGCAGCCATGATAGGTGTACAAATGATGCGGCAATTCTGCGATTAGTTCGGGCGGGACGGTGACGGTACAGGAGTCGCCGTAGCCGGTGGTTACGCCGTAGATGGTGCCGTCTTCACGTAGCAGGCGATCGAGGAAGTCGGCGCCGCGGCTAATCGCGGCGCGGAATGCCGGTTCGTCGGACAACACGACCTTGGCCGATCCCGAAGCGATGTCGACAATGTCTTCGACCGTTAACCGGCCCTGGTCGAAACGGACGGTGCGTGGTGTCGCCGCCTGCGATGCTATGGCAGACGTGTCTTTCAGTTCAGCGAGATGCATCTTTATACCCGGATAAATGCCAAAAATCGTAAAAATTGAACCATTGCAGCGGAGCTTTCAAGCAAAAATACTCCAGCCTTGCCGCATAGGCGGCGGCCAGTTCATGGAGGACTTCGTCGCGGCTCTTGCGCGGTAGTTGAATCGTTTCCCGAAACAATTCGAAATGACATTCGGAGCGGCCGTTTTTTGTCATCGAGAACAGCAGGTAGACGGGGCATTGCAACAGGCTGGCCAATACATAAGGGCCAACCGGGAAGGCCGCCGTTTCACCCAGGAACGAGGCATATGCGACGCGTGGCACGGCCGCCACCGGGATGCGGTCGCCGGCAATCGCGACAAACTCGCCGCGCCCTACTTTCTCCGCCAGCAGCATGGCGGTAGCGGGTGTCATCTCGGTAACCTGCATCAGGTTCAACTGGCTGTCCGGATCAAGTTTTGCCAGCAGCCGGTTAAACGCCTGGGCGTGCTTGGTATGCACCAGCACCGTAATTCGCAACGCGTGACGCTGGCGCGACAGCACCCGGCACAACTCAAGATTGCCCAGATGCGCGCAAATCAGCAGACCGCCACGCTGCGCCTCTATGCTTTCCTGCATCTGCTCACGGCCGAACGAAACCACGTCGGCAGTCTTGAACAAGCCACCCCACAACAACATCTTGTCGAGGATATTTTCGGCAAAAGCAGCAAAATGCCGGAACACCCCGCGCCAGTCCGGTCGAATCCGGTTGAGCCTGGCTACGACCGGATTAAAATCGCAAAGCCGCTGCAAATAAAGCATGGAAGCGCGACGGGCGGCCGGCTTGCTCAGCAAATACCAGACTAGCACCGGGTACAGCACCAGGCGAAACGGCCAGCGGCCGGCGATCCGGTAGATCGCGAACAACAGCCGCATGCCACCCACGAAGCTGGCTTCGTTGATCTCCGCCCAATGCTGCTGGCTGGCGCTCAAGATCGGCCTCGCGCCAACCACAGACGACGCCCTAGCAAGCGCGGCGCACGTATCAGCATGCCAATGAACAAGGTTGCGTGCATACGTGTTATCAGCAAATTGTCGCGGCCAAGGCGAAAATGCGACACCCCGTCCATGGGATAAGTCACACGCGTCGGCAGATTGACGACAGGCACGCCATCCCAGTGCAGACGCACCAGTACATCGGTATCGAAATCCATCCGCTCGCCGATGCGCTTATGCCGCACCAGGTGCATCAAGGACGGCAAGGGATAGACGCGGAATCCGCACATCGAATCCTTGATATCCAACGACAAGGTATTGATCCAGACCCAGACGTGCGTCAGATAGCGTCCATAAAAACGCACCGACGGCACGCTATCGTCATATTGCGGACAACCGGCGATCACGCTTTGCGGCTGGGCAGCGGCCTGCTGCAAAAACCGCGGGATATCGTCGGTGTTGTGCTGACCGTCGGCATCGATCTGCAGCATGTGGGTATAACCTGCGGCGGCAACATGCCGAACCCCCGTCAACACAGCGCCGCCCTTGCCGCGATTGACGGCATGGCGCAACAAGGTGACCTGTCCCGGATGAGCGGCTACCAATGCGTCAAGCACCGCCGCACACGAGGCCGAACTGGCATCGTCCACCAGCACGCAAGGCAAGCCATGCGCCAGTACCGCCGTCAGCACCGTACCGATGGCATGTTCATGGTCGTAGACCGGGATTACCGCGCATGGCCTGAATTCAGCTTGCTGCATGGCCTGCTCCAAACGTGATGCGGCCGCTGGCATGCGGCCCGGTTGCCGACATCATACGAAACGCCAGACTGCTTTTTTGAGTATCGTGCAGCAACTCCAGTTGCACCACCGCACCCGGCAAAATCACACGTTGAAATTTCAAGCCGAGCATGCCGAGGAAATGCGGCGCCAATGGAAAATACTGGCGTCCATAACTGATCGCCCAATCGAGTTGCACTACGCCAGGCAAAATCGGTGCGCCATCAAAGTGGCCATTGAAATACAGGAGATCGGCTGGCACGGTCAACTCCAGCAATACGCGATCGGTTTCCTGTTCCAGCAGACGCACGTGCGGCTTGCGCGGAAGCCCGGCCGCGCTTGGGCTGGCCGGCGCCGACGATTCCAGCAGCGCCAGCAAATCGGCGCGGGTGATCTTGCCTTGTGTGTTGACCGGCATCGCGTCCAGATAACGCCAGCTACGCGGCAACGCAACCGCTTCCACCGCATGCGCCATGCCGTTGCGCAGCATACGGTTCAAGGCCAGCTTGCCCTGCGTTGCCAGAACTTGCAGGCCAGCAGCGGACAGCACAACGAAGGCGGCAATCCGCTGCCGTTGTTGCGACTTATGTTGCGACTCTGGCTGCCCGATCAACAAAACGCGCGCATCTGCCACTTGCGTCATTGTCTTCAGCTGCCGTTCCAACCCATCCAGAGAAATGCGTTTTTCTTCAACTTTGACGATACGATCGACGCGCCCTTTCAATCGAAAACGCTGCGGGTCGATAAGCTGCACCTGATCGGCCAATGCGTACCAATCGGAGTTGGGCAAATGCGGCGAGCAGATTTCAAGCACGTCGTCGTTAACGCCGACGCGCCAGGTAATCGCAGGCATCACTTGCCAGCTGTCGTCTGCGCCGGCGACACGTTGGCGCCAGGCCACGCCACCGGTTTCAGAACTACCGAACACCTCAACCGGGATCGATCCCAACAGCGCTCCGGCAGCCACGGCAACCTCTGCCTCCAGCGGACCGCCAGATGAAAATATAACGCCTATCGAAGCAACCTGATCCCGTGTAAACGTAGCGGGTAGCCGCCTCAGGTGGGCAGGACTTGATATCAGGATGACCGGTTTGTCATCGGGCTGCGGCTGAAGCTCTTCCAGATAAGCGATTTGCTGCGCGTGTATTGCACGGCCGTTGGTCAAGGGCCACAGTATCTTGAACAGTAATCCGTAAATATGCTGGTGCGAGACCGTGGAGACGACATCGGCGTTGCCGATTCTGGCGCCAAACAACTGTTCCAGAGACGCCACTTCGGTGGCTAGCTGAGACAAAAATTTTGGTACGGCTTGCGGCTCGCCGGTGCTACCCGAGGTATAGATCACCAATCCGGGAAAATCCGGCAGCAACGCTTTGAATTCGGGTTCTGCGTGGCTATGGTTGTGGCTATCGTTAGCATTAGCGTCGTCGATATCGAGGGTCAACGGCGCATATTGGGGCGGGAACTCACCCAGGTAGCCATCTACCAGCGTGCTCAGATTGGCGCAGGTGGCAGGCAGCACATCGCCCGGCAAATAAATCGTCTTGTCGGCTTGCCATGCGCCCAGCAAGATGCAGGAAAAGGTGGCGCTATCGCTTGAATACAGGGCGAAGCGCGATCCTGCCTGGCGTGACAGCAAGCGCCGCCACGCGGCAACCTGCGCAACCAGCCAGGCATGGCTGAGCGGTTTGCCGTCGCGCCATGCGAACGGGCGCTCCTGATCCTGGCCCTGCCCCGGATTGCGATCGGATGGCGCACTCAGTAACGTCAGCAAATCAGGAGGATTAAACATGTTGCCCATCCGCTTGCCGGGCCTGTTGTGCATCGAGTCGACGATGACGGCGCCGGATAATGCTCCGCACCAGATATTCACCGGCAAACAAGCAGCCCATCAGCACATAAGCCAGGACGCCGTTATAGAACGACCAGACGGCGGCAGAGGCCCAAATGGCTGTCAGCAGGGCCAACGTGCCATTGAGGACGAAAAAGACGCACCATACCTGGGTAACCCGGCGTGTATACGCAATCACGTAGGCCGGTAAAGCCGGATCGCTCAGGCGGGCCATGCGTTCGATCACCGATGGCGGCGCATACAAACTGTAGCCGAACACCGCCAGCATACCGAGATTGACCAGCACCGGATATAGCTTCAACGGCAGCAGCGCATTGTTCCATATCGCCAGCGCCGCCAACAGCAAGGCGCCGGCCAGCCACCAGCGGCTGGCGCGATTCAGTTTCAGGGTCGGCAGGCGGGTGGCAGCTGCCACCACCAGCAACAGCGCCAGCAAGCGCGGCTCGACCCGCCCGTGTCCGAACCAGATCGCGAGCGGATAGAGCAAGGTGACCAGCAAGCTCACCAGTGTGGGGACGAAGCGCCTAAGTCTGAACTTGAGCCTGGTATCGGGTATATTCTGCATCCTGTCTGAAGATCCCTGGCAATCTTACTTGCCATCCTCTGCCAGCAGGTCGGCCAGCGCGTCGACCACGTCTTGCACGGTACGGACGGCCTTGAACACGTCCGGCTGCAAACGCTTGCCGGTAAGCTGCTTGAGCTTGACCACCAGATCTACCGCATCGATGCTATCGATATCCAGATCTGTATACAGATTGGCTTGCGGCGTCACCTGGTCCTTGTCGACTTCGAACATTTCATGCAACACATTCACCAGCCACAGGTAAATTTCTTCCTTGCTCATGGAGTTGGTCAATATCATTTCACACCGTCACTTCTTTCTATTGCTGGCAATCATCGCAGCCAGCGCGCGTACCGATGCAAAATGGTTACGCGTCTCCGCCGAGTCTGCCGACAATGAAATGCCGTAGCGCTTTTGGATCGCCACGCCCAATTCCAGCGCGTCGATCGAATCCAGCCCGAGACCGTCGACAAACAACGGCGCGTCGGTGACGATATCGGCCGTAGTGATATCTTCCAACTGCAGAACATCGATGATGATCTGCTTCACTTCTTCTTCAAGCTGCTGCATAGCCCTGGCTTTCTTTCCTAAAATAATCTTGCAGATGGGCAGTTAAATGCCTTGCTGCCAATACTTCGCTACCGGCTTTTACCAAAAATTCGTGTACTTCTATATCCTCTTTCACTTCAATGCTGAAATGCGCCGCTACCGGCGGCACCTGCCACCACTTGCTGCCCTTGCCCAAAGTCGGCGGCAGGCAACGGATTATTACCGGCGTCACATTTGACAAGCTGCGCACGGCGATATTCGCCGCGCCGCGTTTCAAGCTGATCTGGCCGTCACCGGCAGTGCGGGTGCCCTCCGGGAAAACAATCAGGTTGCTGCCGCGCCGCAAGGAGCTGATGCAATCTTCGATCAGTTCGCTGCCGCGGTCGTTGCTGATGTAGCCGGCGGCTCTGACCGGTCCGCGCGTAAACGGATTATCCCAGAGCCGGCCTTTGACTATGCAATCCGCACGTTTGACAAAAGCCATCAGGAACACGGTATCAATCAAGGTCGGGTGGTTTGCCAGGATCAATAAACCTTGCCGCTCCAATCGTTCCAGTCCGCTGATTTCGTAGTTCAATACACCCAGCCATCGCATGCATCCAACAAAGCCGCGAAATGCCAGCCGAATCACACGGCGCGCTGCCACTATGCGCAGTTGCCGCTCCCAAATCAACAGATTCATTACCGGGAAAACCGTGACACGCAAAAGCAGGCCGCCAACTGCAAACAGCACAAAGCTGAAACCGGTTGCCAGCACGCGCCAATAGCGATTTGCACGCTTAACCAAGACGCCTCCAGCACCATCGGCGGCCATCGACCGTGCGGATCAGCTCGGGGTCCTGACGCAGATAAAAAGCCAACACTTCCAAACCGGCGGGTTGCCGGCCGATTGCTGGTTTCTGTTCCATTGCATCCGTTTCAACTCCAGCCTGCCCGCTCCAGGACAGAGAAATGGTACTACGGGTACCACGGGTATTCCGCGATTCCGTGCCTGCCAGCTCTGCTGATTGTATTAACCAGGCCCAGGCAAATGGCTGCTCCTGGCAATCCTGAAATTCTTCAAATATCTCCGGCAAAAAACCGTCATAAACCACCAGCAACACCTCGGCCGCACCGTCCGCAAGCAAGCCGCAGGCTTCAATTACGGCATGCTCCACGCCACTGTGGCCGGCCGCCAGGGCCGCGTGACTGGCCTGATCCTGACGGGCAATGGAAAACAAGCCGGCAGCAGCATTGTGGACTGACAAACTGAAAGAGGTGGGAGACAGAGGTTGACCTTGCGCCAGATCGGCCAGCAACTCTACCGAACGCACGCATTCTCCGTGGCGAGAACAAAATACGGTTGGCACATCGGCCTTGCCATCGAGGCAACGGTAAGCCGCTTCCAATGCCATTTTGCCCATGGCGCCCGCACGCCGGCGCAACATGGCAGGCATGGCGGAAACGGCGGCTTCGCCACTGCCGGCAATGACGTATGGATCGTTGGCCCACGTCAGCCATGCTGCAGCCGTATCCAGTCCAGGCGCCCATGCCGCGTCAGATACAATTGAAAACCTGACACCCCTGAGTTTCATCTCACCATTCTCCAACACCCATCAAATCGATTCCTGTCCTGCCAGCAATCTTGGGAGTTGAGCCGATGGCAATTCCAGTCGTAATTTCAATCATAAGCCCTGCATTTCGCGCGGCATTATAAGCCATACACGGCTATATGCCGCAGAGAAACATTATTAACCATGCCCTATCACTATCGGTAACCTTTTCTTGCAATCCCTTATGACAGAGCTTGTTTTACGCCGAAATATACAGCAAGTTTTAACATAAAGAACGGCGTAAACCGGATCATTTTCATTCAGTTACAGTCATATTGGTGATCGAAAACAACATAATCCTGGTGACTGGCGCAAAATATTACAGAGAAGACAAGATCGATTTTGATCAGATCGACTAAGGGATGGCATTGCTGTCGATCGCCTGCGGCGAATGGCATCGATGCGACTCGTCGATAACGGCGCCAATCCGCCGCAAGCAGTCAAGATCTGCAGCTATCCTTGCCGGCGTGGATAGCCTTCGGCGGTAATTCGTTGCCAGACCTTGGTTTTCTCTTCCTCGGTCATGAAGACCCAGTGGGCAACTTCGTTGACGGTACGGCCGCAACCGCGACAGACGTCGTCGAAAGTGGTGGAACAAACCGCCACGCATGGGGTATCGGGACGTTGCGGAGGAGACTCTGACATGCTGACCTTTTAATATGTAAAGCGTTGCCCGGATATTGGCACCAGGCGCTCCATTTTATAACAGCAGAAGGATGGGTGCGATGATTAGGCACGTCAAGAAATGGAAGAAACAAAGATCCACGCCTAGTCAAGTAAATATGATTACTATCATTTCAGCAACGCAAATTACGTCGATAGGCAGGAAGCAATATACAATCTTCACTGAAGCTATTTACCAATTGGTAAAACAGCATTGCGGACTGGATATCAGAAAGAAAATAAGTCATGGAGCAAAAGGCGCCGCGTCGCACCCGCGAAAAAATCATGGATCTGTCGCTGCGACTCTTCAACGAGTTCGGCGAACCCAATATCACGACCACCATCATCGCCGACGAGATGAAGATCTCGCCGGGAAACCTGTACTACCATTTCCGCAACAAGGACGATATCGTCAATTCGATTTTCGTCACGTTCGAGGAAGAAATCAGCCGCATGCTGGCAATGACGCAAGGTCAGCGCCCTACCATGATCGACGTCTGGCATTATCTGCACCACATGTTCCAGCTGATCTGGCGCTATCGCTTCTTCTATCGCGACCTCAACGACCTGTTGTCCCGCAATCGCACCCTGGAGCTCCATTTCAAGGAAATCTTCGGTCACAAGATTGCGGTGGTCAAAGAGCTGTGCCATGGCTTGCATGAAGATAAGGCGCTACATGCCACTCCGGCCGAGATCGACGCCCTGGCGTCCAACATGGTGGTGGTTGCCAGTTACTGGCTGTCATACCAGTACGTCCTGAATCCTCGCCAATATACGGAACAAGCTGTAGTCGAACATGCTCTGGCCAGCGGCTGTTACCAGGTGCTGGCGCTGATGCAGCCCTATCTGCGCGGCGAAACGCTGGTCCATTTTGAACAATTGAAAACCAAATATTTGCAAAACAACGTCTGATGAAATCTCTCTGTATTTATTGCGGCTCTTCTCCCGGCGCTACGCCGGTCTATGCACAAGCAGCGCGCGGGCTGGCGCAAGCCATGGTCGAACAGGATATCGCGCTGGTATACGGCGGCGGCAATGTCGGCCTGATGGGAATCATTGCCGATGAAGTCATGCGCCTGGGCGGCCAGGCCACCGGCGTGATCCCGGAGGCACTACTGAAAAAAGAACTCGGCCATAAAGGTCTGACTCAGCTGCATATCGTCAAGGACATGCATGAGCGCAAAGCGACGATGGCCGACCTGTCCGATGGCTTTATCGCGATGCCGGGCGGCGTCGGCACGCTGGAAGAATTGTTTGAGGTATTTACCTGGGCCCAATTGGGCTTCCACCAGAAACCGATCGGCTTGCTGAACGTCGACGGTTTTTACGACGGTTTGCTGCAGTTCATCCAGCACATGGTGTCGCAACGCTTCCTGAAAGGCGAACAGGCGGAAATCCTGATAGCGGAAGCGCAGCCTGTGGACCTGCTGCAACGATTCAGGTCGTTTGTGCCGCAACACGTGCCGAAATGGCTGGACCGCAACACCATCTGAAATGCAAACGGGGTGGACAAAATATGCCCACCCCGCTTTATAGTCCTGCCAGATCAAGCCTGCAGCGCTTGCCGGAAATCTTCCACCAGGTCTGCCGTATCTTCAATCCCGATCGATACCCGGATCAGCGATTCGCTGATGCCCATGGCAGCGCGGCGCTCTGCCCCCATCTCATAGAAAATGGTATGGGCAACGGCGATGACCAGGGTGCGGTTGTCACCCAGATGGGTACCGGAAATCGCCAGCCTCAACCGGTTCAGGTAATCGAAACAATCGATCTCCGGCTTCAATTCAAAACTGAACAGATAACCCGATGCGCGGAACAGATCGGCTGCCAACGCGTGCTGCGGATGTGATTTCAAGCCCGGGTAGTGTACTGCCGCTACCCGCGGATCGGCTTCCAGCATCTGCGCCACAGCGAGTGCACTGGCGCTGCTACGCTCCATCCGCAACGCCACGGTTTCTGCGCCGACGGCGATATGGTGGGCAGCTTCTGGCCCGAGAGATGCGCCAAAGTCGCGCAAGCCTTTGGCGCGGATCTGCGCCATGCCCCATTGCGGCTGCGGATTGCGTTTGTAGGCATCCAGAATGTTGGGATAGCAGCTCCAGTCATACAAGCCGGTATCGGTAAGCGCACCGCCCAATGCATTGCCATGGCCGCCGATCGATTTGGTCAGGGAATTGACCACCAGTCCGGCGCCCACCGATTTCGGCTGGAACAGATAGGGTGAGGTCATGGTGTTATCCACCACGAATAAAATTCCACGCTCGCGACACAAATCGCCGATGCGCTTGAGGTCGGCAACCTGAGTGCGTGGATTGGCGATGGTTTCAACAAACACCATGCGTGTCGCCGGCGTCAATGCGGCTTCCATCTGCGCCACATCGGTAGCGTCGACCATGCTCACTTTACCGCCCTGGCCAACGTACGTTTGCCACAGGCTGGCAGTGTTCCCGAACAAGAATACCGACGACACCACGTGATCGCCTTCGCGCAGCAAGGCTTGCACCAGCACGCCGATTGCCGCCATGCCGGAAGCGAAACAGATGGTGGCGAGAGCCCCTTCCATTTTGGTTACCTTGTCTTCAAGCGCGGCGACGGTCGGGTTGCCTTGGCGACCATAGCGGTAGCCGGACTGCTTGCCCTGGAATACTTCGGCCAGCTGGCGCGCATCGCTGTACCCCCAGGTTACCGAGGTGTGGATGGGCTTGTGCGGTGCGCCGTGCTCGATGGTTTTTTGCCGGTCGCTGTGCAGGATGGTGGTGGTGAAGCCGTATCTTGAAGTCATATTTGATCAATGCTTATTTAAGAGCTTTGGCGCGCAGGATGGGCATGCTGTGCCCACCCTACTTCACTACCGGACAATCAGTCGACTTGCGCCAGGCTCAGATTCAACTGTGAACGCACCGCATCTTCACTTTCCGGCTTTGGATTATTGCGTGCGAACTCGATACGGTCGAGGTAGTCGCGCGAAATGTCGCCGGTGATGTAGTTGCCGTCAAAGCAGGATGCTTCGAAATTGCGCAGCATAGGATTGACGTCGGAAATCGAACGCTTGAGGGCGTCGATATCCTGATACACCAATGCATCGGCGGTAATTTCGCGGCAAACTTCCTCATCGGTGCGACCGTAGGCGATCAGTTCGCCGCGGGTCGGCATGTCGATGCCGTAGACGTTGGGGAACTTGACCGGTGGCGCTGCCGAGGCAAAGATCACGCGCTTGGCGCCGGAATCACGCGCCATTTGCACGATTTCACGGCTGGTAGTGCCGCGCACGATCGAATCGTCGACCAGCAGCACGGTCTTGCCCTTGAACTCGGAGCCGATCGCATTGAGCTTCTGGCGTACCGATTTCTTGCGGATTGCCTGCCCAGGCATCAGGAAGGTGCGGCCGATGTAACGGTTCTTGATGAAACCTTCGCGGTATTCGATATTCAGCTTGAGCGCCAGCTGGATTGCCGCAGGACGGGACGAATCGGGAATCGGCATGACCACATCGATGTCGCCGCCTGGAAATTCACGCTTGATCTTGTCGGCCAGGTACTCGCCCATTTTCAGGCGGGTTGCGTACACCGATGCGCCGTCGATGATCGAATCAGGACGGGCCAGGTACACGAATTCGAAGGCGCAAGGATTCAGGGTCGGATTGTCAGCGCATTGCTGGTTATACATCTGGCCGTCGATGTCGATGAAAATCGCTTCGCCCGGCATCACATCGCGCAGGAAGCGGAAACCCAGGCCTTCCAGTGCGACGGACTCGCTGGCGATGACGTATTCGGTGCCCTTGTCGGTTTCGTTGAGGCCGATGCACAGCGGCCGGATCCCGTACGGATCGCGGAATGCCAGCAAACCATGGCCGGCAATCTGCGCCACCACGGCGTAGGAACCGCGCACACGTTTGTGGACGCTTGCCACGGCCTTGAACAAGACGCCAGGATCGAGCGAGTAGCCGATGGTTGCTTGCTGGATTTCATGCGCCAGAACGTTCAGCAACACTTCTGTGTCGGAATCGGTGTTGATATGCCGTCTATCGTTTTTGAACATCTCGATTTTCAGCTGCTCGGCGTTGGTCAGGTTGCCATTGTGCGCCAGGATGATGCCGAACGGCGCATTGACGTAAAACGGTTGCGCCTCTTCCGCGCTGGCGGTGCCTGCGGTCGGATAACGCACCTGGCCGATGCCAAAATTACCTGGCAGCGAGCGCATGTTGCGGGTACGGAAGACGTCGCGCACCAGGCCGTTGGCCTTATGCATGAAAAATCCGTTGCCGTGATTGGTAGCGATCCCCGCCGCATCCTGACCACGATGTTGCAAAAGCAACAAGGCGTCATAAATGAGCTGATTAGCGGGGTTGTGGGAAGCGATGCCGACTATGCCACACATGGTGGACTCCTAAACAATAAACAATCCGGGACTACTCAATGGGACTTATGCAACTTCGCCATACCGTGCCGGCGAAATCCTGCACAAATCCCGTAAAGCAAATTCAAAACTTCAGATGGCTGGCGAACTCACCCGGCAAATAGGGTATGACAGTCCGTGCAGCAGTCTCCGCCATCGGGCTCAGCAGCGCATCGCGCCATAAAGGCTGTTGCGGAATTGCTGTAGCACCGCATACCAAAACCACCGCCAACACAATCACCAGGCCACGCGCCACGCCGAACAAGACACCCAGTCCATGATCCACCAGTCCCAAACCGCTGGCTTTGATCACGGCTTCCAGCGCCATGCTCAACAACATCATTAATAACCTTACGCCAATAAACAATGCCAGGAAAGCCACAATTAAACGCGTTACATTTCCAGGAATCACTTCGGGGAGCAATTTTGCCAGATTTTCACCATACGCGTTGGCGACCACCAAGGCTACGACCCAACTTGCCAATGACAGGATTTCCTTTACCAAGCCGCGCAAAGTGCTGATCACGACCGAGCAGATCAGTACGAATAACACCAGATAATCGAAAATTGTCACGCTGTCCGCATCGTTGTCTGCATATCTTTGATCAGTGACCTATATGGCGCCGGATACGGCCAAAATCAAGCCACTTGTCCGCCAGCTCGTTATCAACCAGGAATCAAACTGCCGCTCAAACCCAGCTTGGCCAGCTTGGCGCGCGTTTTTTCAGCTTCTTCCTTGCTACTGAACGGGCCAACGCGGACACGGATGCGATCACCCGCCTGGGTTGGGACTTTCTGTGTATATGAATGAATACCCGCATCTTTCAGCTTGCCTTGCAGCTCATCGACTTTGTCTTGCGTTGCCAGTGCGGCTACCTGCAGCACGAATTTTCCAGGCTTCTTGTCGGCTGCCGGCGCGGCTGCGCCCCGCCCTTCCAGAATCGCTTGCGCCCGCGCTGCGTCATCCTGTTTATCGGCGACCTGGCTTGGCTCGGCTTTAGGCTTTGGCTTGGCTTCCGGCTTCGGTTCTGGCTTAGTTTCTGACTTTGGTTTAGGTTCTGGTTTAGGCGCGACCTCCGGTGGCACCGCTGCAACCACCTTAGGCGGGGTTGCAGTCGCATTGCCAGCATTGTCGGACACGGCAGGTTTGGCTACAGCCGCTGGCGGTGGTGCCGGTGTTGGCGCAACCGGAGTAGTGCTGGCCGGATCGACTATTTCTTCCTGTTGATCAAGACCGCTGCTATTGCTGACCGATGCCGCGCTGGCCGAGGCATTTGCGCCCGTGCCTGCACCTGCGCTTGCATCCACCTTATCGCGCGACGGAATCTGAATTGCAATATCGTTAGGCAGCGACTTCGGCTCGGAATCGAGGATCATCGGCAACACGATCACTACCGCCAGCACGAGGGCTACAGCTCCCACCAGCCGGCGCCGGGCCCGCTTCTTTTCCGGCAAGACCGGATCGACCGCTTCATTCGGCTGGTTGCCGGCCTTGTTTGCCTTGGCTTTGCGCGAGCGCAAGGGCAGTTCGCCCTGTTCCGCGCCAGGACCGAATCCGGTATCCGCCTTTGAACGATAAACGCCCTGGTCAGGGTCTGTTTGCTGCTTGTTTTTGCGAAGAAAAGAGAACAAACCCATGCGATATTTTTTGCTAGCTAGTGAGCGGCGGATACAAATCATACCCGCTCATAAATCGTCAGTGAAATCCAGACTTTCGGGCCGCCATTACACCGGCCACTGTCAGGAACGATCCGAAAACCACAATTCTATCATTCTCACCTGCTCTACTTAATGCATTTGCATAGGCTTCTGCGGGAGAATCGAAAGATACGATGCTGGATTGCGCATTCAACCCGTCTTCCGGATGGACACCGGCCTCCAGCAAACGCTCTTTCAACTGCTCGCCAGTGGCGGCACGCGGCAACGGTAATGCCGTCAGACACCAATGATCGATGCGCGTCTTCAATTGCGCAACAATGCCTTCGATATCCTTGTCCAGCATGGCGCCGAATACGGCAAAGGTGTACGGATGAAAGCCCATATTGTCGAGATTCTGGGCCAGGGTCGCTGCCGCATGCGGATTGTGAGCGACATCCAGAATCACCAGTGGCTGTCCCGGCAAGACCTGGAAGCGACCCGGCAAATCCATCATGACAAAACCGCTGCGCACCTCTTGCGCACTCACCGGCAACTCCTGCCGCAGCGCCTCCAGCGCAGCCAATGCCGCCGAGGCATTCAACAGCTGGTTAGCGCCGCGCAGGCTGGGATAGCCCAGTGAATTGCGGCGCTGGCCGCGGCCACCGTAATTCCATTGCTGCTTGTCACCGGTATAATTGAAATCGCGCCCCAGCAACCAAAGATCGGCGCCGATCGCGTTGGCATGATCGATCAATGATTGCGGCGGCACCGGATCGCTGCAGATCGCGGCTTTACCGGCGCGGAAAATACCGGCCTTCTCAAAACCGATTTTCTCGCGCGTATCGCCTAGGTATTCGGTATGGTCGATATCGACGCTGGTGACGATCGACACATCTGCATCGACAATATTAACCGCATCCAGGCGTCCGCCCAGGCCGACTTCCAGGATCACTACATCGAGCTTGGCCGCTGCCAGCAGATGCATGATGGCCAGCGTAGTAAATTCAAAATAAGTCAGGGAGATGTCGCCGCGTTGCGCCTCTACCGCCTCGAAACTGGCGATCAGGGCAGCATCCGATGCCGATTCGCCATTGATGCGCGCGCGCTCGTTGAAATCGAGGAAATGCGGTTTGATATACAGGCCGACCTTGTAACCGGCACGCAGCAGGATCGATTCCAGCATGGCGCAGGTCGAGCCTTTGCCATTGGTGCCGGCAACCATGATAACCGGACAGGCGAATTGCAGCTGAAGCCGTTCCTTCACCTGCACCACCCGGTCCAGGCCCATGTCGATGGTTTTGAAATGGCGTGACTCAAGCAGAGCGAGCCAGTTGGCCAGTGTCACAGGCTTGGCGGAAATATTTGACATTTTGACATCCAACTAAAAGCAAAAGGCCTGAACCGGCAACAGTTCAGGCCCATAACCAAATTCACATCAAGCGATGGATTCAGCCGGCTGATCTTGCAACAACGCCAACAAACGGGCAATTTCTTCGCGCATCTTGCGACGGTCGACAATCATGTCGACTGCGCCCTTGGTGACCAGGAACTCAGCGCGCTGGAAGCCTTCAGGCAGCTTTTCACGTACGGTATTCTCAATCACACGCGGGCCGGCAAAACCGATCAGCGCCTTTGGTTCAGCGATCACGACATCACCCATGAAGGCGAAAGAGGCGGAAACGCCGCCCATGGTCGGATCGGTCAGGACGCTGATGAATGGCAATTTCTTTTCCGACAGCTTAGTCAGCATCGAAGTGGTCTTGGCCATCTGCATCAGGGACAACAAGCCTTCTTGCATACGGGCGCCGCCGGTAGCGGTGATGCAGATAAATGGCACCTTTTGCTCCAGCGCAACCTGCGCGCCGCGCACAAAGCGCTCACCTACCACCGAACCCATGGAGCCGCCCATGAATTCAAACTCAAACGCCGCCACAACCACTGGCAACGTCATGATGGAACCACCCAGCACGATCAGCGCATCGGTTTCGCCGGTGGCGTCCATGGCTGCTTTCAGACGGTCCGGGTATTTTTTGCTGTCTTTGAATTTGAGGGTATCGATCGGCAGGGTTTCCTGGCCGATTTCATAGCGTCCGCCTGCATCCAGCAAGGCGTCCAGGCGCTCACGCGCACGGATCCGCATGTGATGGTCGCACTTCGGGCAAACATGAATGTTCGACTCCAGGTCGGTGCGATACAAAACCGCTTCGCACGACGGGCATTTGACCCACAATCCCTCAGGGATCGATTTACGGGTTGCCGAGTCGCTGCGCTGAATACGTGGGGGTAGTAATTTTTCTAGCCAACTCATAGAGTGACCTCCTTCAGATTTTTTTCTTGCCGAATTGTACCTTCATCCCCAAATCAGCGAAATAGCTAATCAAACCAGTTGATTCGGGGAATATTTTCATTTCGACATCTAAATTACTCGTCCAGCGCTTTCCGTATCCCTGACAAGAAGCTCTCTACCGCCGCCACAGCCTGCTCACGCGGCGTATTTTCCAATTCCTGGATGATCCGGCTACCGATCACTACCGCATCCGATACTTGTGCCACGGCCTTGGCAGTTACCGCATCACGAATGCCAAAACCGACGCCGATTGGCAATTTGACATGTTTGCGGATCGCCGCCACTTTGGCTGCGACTTCGCCGGTATCGATATTGGCGGCGCCGGTGACGCCCTTCAATGAAACATAATACGTGAATCCGCTGCCGACCTTTGCTACCTGCGCTATGCGCTCTTCAGTCGAGGTCGGCGCCAGCAGGAAAATCGGATCCATGCCGTTAGCCTGCATTTTTTCGGCAAATTCTTCGCACTCTTCCGGTGGATAATCAACCACGATACTGCCGTCAACCCCTGCCTCCTTGGCGGCGGCGATAAAGGCATCGACGCCCATCCGCTCCAAAGGATTGGCGTAACCCATCAATACCACCGGCGTGCCGGTATTGGTTTGCCTGAACTCGCGCACATAACCCAGTACGTCATGCAAGCTCACGCCGAATTTCAACGCCCGTTCGCAAGCACGCTGGATCACAGGGCCTTCCGCCATTGGATCAGAAAACGGCACTCCCAGTTCCAGGATATCGGCGCCGCCCCTGACCAGCGCATGCATCAGCGGCACGGTCAGTTCCGGCGCCGGATCGCCGGCGGTGATGAAAGGGATCAGCCCTTTTTTATTGCTTGCGGCGAGTGCTGCGAAGGTGGTCTGGATTCGTGACATAGGATCTATAGATAGGAAATGCGAGGGAATGCGTTGTGGTTGTTTGCCCGTCCACAGCAGACCTGACTGCTGCGGACGGAATCTCGGCTAACCTTGTTAAGCCAGCTTCAACCGTTCGGCAACGGTATGCATGTCTTTGTCGCCGCGGCCCGACAAATTGGCCAGGATGATCTTATCCTTTGGCAGGGTCGCAGCCAGCCTGGCCGCATAGGCCAAGGCATGGCTGGACTCCAGCGCCGGGATGATGCCTTCAATGCGGCAACAGGTATGAAATGCCGCCAGCGCTTCATCGTCGGTCACGGTTTCATAAGTAGCGCGGCCAGTATCTTTCAACCATGCGTGTTCCGGCCCGACTCCCGGATAATCGAGACCGGCTGAAATCGAATGGGTTTCGATGATCTGGCCATTCGCATCCTGCAGCAGATAAGTACGATTGCCATGCAGCACACCCGGCGAACCCAGCGTCAGCGAGGCTGAGTGCTTGCCGCTGGCAAGTCCCTCGCCGGCAGCTTCCACACCTACCAGGGCAACGTCGTGATGATCGATGTAGGGATAGAAAATCCCCATCGCATTCGAACCGCCACCGACACAGGCGATCACATGGTCAGGCTGGCGCCCGGTCATTTCCGGCATTTGCGTCAGGCATTCATTGCCGATCACCGACTGGAAATCGCGCACCATCATCGGGTACGGATGCGGGCCGGCGACCGTGCCGATGATGTAAAAAGTATCTTCAACATTGGTGACCCAGTCGCGCATGGCTTCATTCAACGCGTCTTTCAAGGTCTTCGAACCGGATTCGACCGGCACCACCTTGGCGCCCAGCAGGTTCATCCGATACACGTTCTGCATTTGCCGCTTGACGTCTTCGCTGCCCATGTAGACCACGCATTCTAGGCCAAAGCGCGCACAGATGGTGGCGGTTGCAACGCCGTGCTGGCCGGCGCCGGTTTCGGCGATCACGCGCGGCTTGCCCATGCGTTTGGCCAGCAACGCCTGGCCGATCACATTGTTGATCTTGTGGGCGCCGGTATGATTCAAATCCTCGCGCTTGAAATAGATCTGCGCGCCGCCCATCTGCTCGGACCAGCGTTTGGCGTGGTAAACCGGACTGGGGCGGCCGACATAGTGTTTCAGCTCGCTGTGAAATTCAGCCAGGAATTGCGGCTCGTTTTGATATTTGGCGTAAGCCTGTTGCAACTCGCTCAGCGCCAGGGTCAGGGTTTCCGATACGAAGCTGCCGCCGTACATGCCGAAATGGCCTTTGGCGTCAGGCAAGTTGTACTGGGCGCTTTGATGCAAGGAGGTACTGGCGAGCGGCTGGCGCTCGGCATATTGCTCGAGGGGGGTGAATTCTTTCATGGTGTATCTCTCTAACCTAACTGATCGTGATCGGCGTCCGCCTGTCGTATCGCGTCAATAAATGCGCGAATCCTGGCGGCGTCCTTGATGCCCTTGTCTTGCTCGACGCCACTGCTGATGTCGACCGCAAAGGGACGTACGCGCTTTACCGCGTCAGTCGCATTGTGCACGCTCAAGCCACCACTTAAAACGACCTGAGGCGCGAGTTCTTTTGGGATGAGAGACCAATCAAATACCTTTCCACTGCCACCATAAGCTTCAACCAGGGTATCCAGCAGCAGTCCGGCAAACAAACGGCTGCCGGAACGATACGCCTGAGCGTATTCTAGCAAATCGGCAGCCACAGTAGCACTACCAATCCGCATGGCACGTATAAATGGCCGGTTTACCGATTGCGCCAGGGAATCGCTGCGCTCCACGGTTTCGTCGCCATGGAACTGCAACAGCGATACCGGCGCCTGCGCCACTATCTCTTGCAACTGCGCCGGCTCGGCGTTGACAAACAGACCTACCGTGGTGATGAACGGCGGCACCGTCGCAATCAGCCTGGCGGCCTGCTGCGGGGTGACGTAGCGCGGGCTCTTCGGGTAGAACACGAAACCAAGGGCGTCCGCGCCTGCAGCGATGGCGGCTTGTACATCCTGCTCCCGGGTCAGGCCGCAGATTTTGACTCTGGTACGGTGGTTCATAGGGTTTTGTCTAATCAAAAAAACATCATTGATGCTATGCCCAATATATCATCTTGAGAACATAATAATTTAACAACTCAATCGTGAACACCTATAACCAGGGCGTCAACCCGGTCGCCTGCTGGGGTAGCTGCCATTTCGGATCATAAGCCACTTGCGCCAGATACAAGCCGTCGGGCATGAAAGTCGGCGCGGCCAGTCCGCGATCGCGCTGCAACAGCAACTCTGTAATCCATTCCGGCGGTTTGTTCCCGTTGCCGACATAGATCAGGGAGCCGATGATATTGCGCACCATATGATGCAAGAAAGCGTTGGCGCGCAAGCTGAATACGATCAGGTCGCCGCGCCGCTCGATGCGAACTTCGTCCATCGTGCGTACCGGCGACTTGGCCTGGCACTCCACTGCGCGGAACGCCGAAAAATCGTGGGTACCGACCAAATGCTGCGCAGCCTGTCGCATCAGCTCCAGTTCCAACGGCCGGAACACCCAACCTGCCTTGCCTTCCAGCAGCGGTGAGCGGACCGGATTGTTGTACAGCACGTAGTGGTAAGTTCTGGCAGTGGCGCTAAAGCGCGCGTGGAATTGATCCCTGGCTCCGCGATCCGCCACATCT
Source organism: Collimonas sp. OK307 (assembly GCF_900113705.1). Taxonomy (GTDB): domain Bacteria; phylum Pseudomonadota; class Gammaproteobacteria; order Burkholderiales; family Burkholderiaceae_D; genus Collimonas. Next base: position 113,621 of record NZ_FOQI01000010.1, read on the forward strand.
CCTTCAACAGGCGCAGGCAGCTCAGGTAGCTCATGCGCCCAGCGCACGGCGATCGATGACGGCAGGAAGGCATTCAAGCCGCGCACCCAGGAAGATATTTCACGCGACAGATGCGTATCGAAATGCACCACCTGCTCGAGCGCATGCACACCGGAGTCGGTACGGCCGGCACAAATAGTATCTACCGGGCCTTGCGTGAATTTTTGCAAAGCCGCTTCCAGCCGGTCCTGCACGGTCTTGCCGTTAGGCTGGGTCTGCCATCCTTGCCAAGGTGTGCCGTCGTACTGCACGCCGAGAACGATACGTTTCAATCGAACTCCATTTAATTAAAAAAGAAAACGGGCGCCAGCATAACGCTGCGCCCGTCGAAAGCAAAATGCTACGGTTATTGTACTAGCTTACATGCCAGTTCCGTGCCGATTACAGCTTGGCCAGCAATGTCTTCGCTGCATCGACCTGCTCTTCACTGCCGCCCTTCAATACTTCTTCCAGCAGTTCGCGCGCACCTTCCTTGTCGCCGATCTCCTTGTACGCAACGGCCAGGTCCAGCTTGGTCGCCATTTCGGGATTGGCTGCAGCAGATACGGCAGCGTCACTCGTTACGGCTGCAAATGCGGCGCTTGTCGCTGGAGCATGCGCATGAACTGCGCTGTCCAGATCCAGATTCATGCCGGCCAGATTAAACTCCAGCGGTGCAACCATAGGTTCTGTATGTTGCGCATAAGAAGGCGCCGCCGGTGTTTTGACTGGCTTGGTTTCCTCTGGAATATCGATATGGGCATGGGCCGGTTCGTAATTCGAAGGCTGGCCGCCAGCAGGGATTTCCAGCGTGCCAACCGCCATCGGTGCCGGTGCCGGCACGCTCTTTTCCACGACTTTCGGCGCTACGGCAGGCTTATGGTCCAGCTCGAAATCGAGTGCATCGAGCATGGATTTGCCGGCTTCGTGGGAAGGCGACAGCAATACAGTGTTCTGGTTGGTGGATGCTTCGCTGCCGAGCTCCTCCAAATCGAAATCCATATCGTTCACGGAAGCTGCAGGTGAACTGCCATGCTTGCCCAGCTCCGTTGCTGTCAACGGCGCCAGCAATTCTACCGGGGCCGCGGTGTGCACCAGTTCAGGAATCGGCGCAGCTTGCGGCTCGGTCGGGGCAGTCAACGAATTGAAATCGAGACCTTCCATCGGCTGCGTCGGCGCAGTAATCGAATTGGCCTTGGCAATTACCTGTTCCTGCAATTTACCGCCACCGTACAAAGGGTTGGCCGGATCGACATTCAGACCAAGAGCGGCCGCCTGCTGCCAGTCTTCACCTTCACCACGGGTCAGGCTGTACAACTCGCTGGCCAGGATTTCAAACGAGCGTGGATCTTTACGATTCGCGTAGATTTCCAGCAGCTTGACGCGAATCGCGTTGCGGTTTGGCTGGTTGCGCAGCGCTTCTTTCAGGATTTCCTCGGCTTGCGCATCGCGTCCGTAGGCGATGTATACATCTGCCTCGGCGACCGGATCGACATTGGTATCCAGATGGCTGACCGACGGTACGAAATTCGAATTGAAGATACTGTTCTTGGTGTCGACGCTCTGGCCACCTGTCGAGCCGAACAAGGAGTTACCCTTCAAGCCCGAATTGGTCATCGGCGCGCCGCTGCTATCCAGGAAAGCCTGCTCACGCGCACGGTTGCGACGGTAACGGAACAAGCCGAGACCGGCCAGCAACGCCACCAGAACACCACCAACCGGCAGCAATAATGGATTTTCGGTAAGGCTTTCAATGAAACCTGGCTCTGGCGGAGGCAGTGCCGTCACCTTTGGTTTAGCCGCAGCAGGCGTTACGGCAGCTGGCGCCGCAGCAACCACCGGGGCCGCTGGCTTAGCACTTGCGTCGGGTGCCGAAGCAGCAGCAACTGCTTCCGGGGCCGAGGCTGAACTTGCCGCAACGGCTGCAGCAGGAGCTGCAGGAGCTACTACAACCGGGGCGGCCGGCGGTGGCGTTACCGCTGCAGGTGCCGGCGCCGCTGCAACAGGCGCAGGTGCAGGTGCAGCAGCCTTCACATTGACAGCCTGATTTTGCAGGTCGGCCAGGTTCTTGTTCTTTAACTCGAGAGTTTTCTGCAGGTCGCTGACATTTTTTTCCAGCTCCTTGACGCGCGAAGCAGCCTCGGCGGCAGCTTTTTCCCGTGCAATTTTCTCTTCAGTCGCCGCATTGGCGGCAGCCTTGGCGTCGGCGGCACCGGCCGCAGCCGCAGCAGAACCGCGCGACAACTTCAGCTTGTCCTTGGATTCGCTGGCTGGAGTGGCTTGCTCTTCCACCTTGGCAGTAATTTTGCCGCCGCTGCTTTGCTTGGATTCAGCTGCAGCATTCGGCGCGGCCGATTCCACCAGCCCAGCCAAGGTATTGCGATAGCTCTTGAAGTCCTTCGACTGCGCCACAACGACGTTCCTGGCTTCCGTTTTACTGACGGCACCCGCGCTGTCGGCATTAGGAATCGACAGGATCTGGCCTGAGCGCAGACGATTCATGTTCTTGCCGACAAACGCACCTTCGTTGCTGCGGTATAACGCGACCAGCATTTGGTCCAGCGAAATGCCGGCCGGCAGGTTTTCGCTAGCAATGCGTGCCAGCGTATCACCCTTCTTGACGTGATAATCACCGCCTGCAGGCGCGGCGGCCGCGGCTTTGGCGGGGCTGGCAGCACTAGTGGCGGCAGCGACCGGTTTGCTGGCTGTACCGGTGGCGCCGTTAGCACCGCTGGCGACTGCCCTGACAGCGGCAGCGCGAGTAGCATCGGTGATGGTCGAACCGGTTGATGACGATGCCTGGGCAGCCTGCTGGACTGGCGCCGAACGCGGGGCGACAGCGGCGGTAGCGGTTGCGGCAGTGGCGCGCGGCGCTGCTGGCGCGGCAATTTGTGCCGGTTGTGCCTGGCGCTGGCCGGCAGGATCAAGCAATAAGGTGTATTCGCGCACCAGACGTGCCTTGGTGCCGCCGAGTTCCATCAGCATGTCGACAAACGGCTCATTGATAGGCTGGGTCGAGGTTACCCGCACAAAACGGCGACCATTGCGCTGATCGATAGCAAATTGCAAAGACAGCAAGGCTGGATTGAAATCGATATTGGCTTGCTGATAAGTTTCCGGACTAGCCAGTTTCGCCACCAGCGAACCCGCTTCGTCCTGGCTTACCGAGGTAAGCTCAATTTCTGCACGTAACGGTTGTCCCAACGAGGACAGCACGGTTAATTTACCCAGACCGGCAGCCTCTGCACTGGAAATCATCAGCATGGCGGAAACCACGGCTGCAGTGAGGGTCTTTAAACCGGTGGAAATAAATTTATTCGAAGAATTCGGGTGCATGTTGTGTGGCATGAAGGGCTGTCCGTTGACGTATTAGGAAACAAATCTTGCTGAAAGCAAATACTGTACCCAGTTTTTTTAAAAATCAATATCTAGATTGACACTAGTGTGGCGCTTCACAAACAATGAGCTTGTTTTACGTAGCACTGCACCAATTGGCGTAACGGTCGATAACCAGTCAACAAGCACTGACAAATACTATACCGACAGATGCGCCAAGCCCGCTAAGACTTTCCTTAAGAAAATATTTAGCGGGCCATATTGCAAGTCGGCAACAATATCACAACTACCGTAACAAGTCAGGTATCCAGAACAATCCGCAGCATGCGGCGCAATGGTTCTGCCGCACCCCACAACAATTGGTCACCTACGGTAAATGCTGACAAATAATCGCCACCCATCTGCAATTTACGCAAACGACCGACAGGAATTGTCAGGCTGCCGGTCACCGCCGCAGGCGTCAGGTCGCGCATCGACGATTCTTTGTCGTTAGGCACCACCTTCACCCACTGGTTATTGCTAGCGATGATGTCATTGATTTCATCCAGCGGCACATCTTTTTTCAGTTTGATGGTCAAGGCCTGGGAATGGCAGCGCATGGCGCCGATGCGGATGCACAGGCCGTCTACCGGGATAACCTTGCCGCCATTGCTGAAACCGGCACCGCGGCCAAGGATCTTGTTGGTTTCCGCGCCGGCTTTCCACTCTTCTTTTGACAAGCCTTCGCCCAGATCCTTATCGATCCAGGGAATCAGGTTGCCGCCCAGAGGTACGCCGAATTGCTTGATTTCGTCAGCCGACATGGAGTGCTGCTTGCCCAGCACCTTGCGATCGATTTCCAGGATGGCCGATTTCGGATCGTCCAGCAGCGCCTTGACTTCGGCATTGATGGAGCCGAACTGGGTCAGCAGTTCACGCATGTGCTGCGCGCCGCCGCCCGATGCCGCCTGATAAGTCATGGAAGTCATCCACTCGATCATGTCATGCTCGAACAAACCGCCCAGGCCCATCATCATGCACGACACGGTGCAATTGCCGCCGATGTAGTTCTTGACGCCGCGCTTCAAACCATCCTTGATCACGTCCAGGTTAACCGGATCCAGCACGATGATGGCGTCGTCCTTCATGCGCAGCGTCGAAGCTGCGTCAATCCAGTAGCCATTCCAGCCGGCGGCGCGCAATTGCGGGAAAATCTCGCTGGTGTAGTCGCCGCCCTGGCAGGTAATAATGATGTCGCATTTTTTCAAGGCTTCAATATCGGTGGCGTCTTTTAACGTTGTTTCGTTTTTCGCCAATGCCGGGGCTTTACCGCCAGCATTTGAAGTTGAAAAGAATACCGGCTCGATATGGGCGAAATCGCCCTCTTCTTGCATACGCTGCAACAAGACCGAACCCACCATGCCACGCCAACCGACCAAACCAACCAGTTTCATCATGATTCCCTAACAATAAACGGGAAAAGCCCCGCACTTCACATTACGGCAGACCCATCTGCCTAATTCTTTTACCCGAGCGCCTTGACCACCGCGGCACCCATTTCACCGGTGCTGACCTTGGTCGTGCCTGCTTCGTAAATATCGGCAGTACGCAAACCTTGCGCCAATACTTTCTTGACCGCGTTTTCGATACGGTCGGCCTGCTCCGCCTTGTTCAGCGAGTAGCGCAACATCATGGCCGCCGAAAGAATGGTCGCCAGCGGATTGGCAATACCCTTGCCGGCGATGTCCGGTGCCGAACCATGCGACGGCTCGTACAAACCCTTGTTGTTAGCGTCCAGCGAGGCGGATGGCAGCATGCCAATCGAACCGGTCAGCATCGAAGCCTGATCCGACAGGATATCGCCGAACATGTTGCCAGTGACTACGACATCGAAATTCTTCGGCGCACGCACCAGCTGCATTGCTGCGTTATCGACATACATGTGATCCAGCGCAACATCCGGATATTCCTGATGGACTTCAGTGACAATGTCTCTCCAGAACTGGAAAGTCTCCAGCACATTGGCCTTGTCGACACTGGTCAGGCGCTTGCCGCGCTTTTGCGCTGCCTGGAATGCGACGTGCGCAATGCGACGGATTTCCGGTTCGGCATAGCGCATGGTATCGAAACCTTCGCGCTCGCCTTTGAAAGCGCCGTCCGGCGCCGTGCGGACACCGCGCGGCTGACCGAAATAAATGTCGCCAGTCAGTTCACGGATGATCAGGATATCCAGTCCGGACACGACTTCCGGCTTCAATGTCGAAGCACCGGCCAGTTCCGGATACATGATCGCCGGACGCAGGTTGGCGAACAGGCCGAGGTGCTTGCGCAGGCCGAGAATTGCTTGTTCCGGGCGCAGTGAGCGTTCCAGGCTATCGTATTGCCAGTCGCCAACGGCGCCGAACAAGATAGCATCTGCTTCTTTTGCCAGTTTCAGGGTACCTTCCGGCAACGGATGACCATGCGCCGCATAGCCGGCGCCGCCGACCGGAGCCGATTCCAGTTCAAATTTTTCGCCAAGCACGCTCAACACATTAACCGCTTGTTCAACGATTTCCGGACCGATGCCATCACCTGGCAAAATTGCTATTTTCATTTTTTCCTGGATTGAATAATTCAAAAAATATCAGTATCAGTGACCAGTTACTGGTCAAGCCGCTTAAATTGTGTTGCTCAACCAAGGCTGAGCAGACAAATGGCGCTCTTCAAAGTCGCGAATCTTGTCGGACTGGCGCAAGGTCAGGCCGATATCGTCAAGACCGTTCAGCAGGCAATACTTGCGGAACTCGCCGACTTCAAACGGGAACGCCAGGCTGCCATTGGCTGTGCAAACCAGTTGTTTTTCCAGGTCGATTATCAGGCGATAGCCCGGGAATGCCTTGACCTCATCGAACAGGCGGTCGATTTGCGCCTCTGGCAGCACCAGCGGCAACAAGCCGTTCTTGAAACAGTTGTTGAAGAAGATATCGGCGAAACTTGGCGCGATGACCGCACGAAAACCGTACTGGTCCAGCGCCCATGGAGCATGCTCACGCGACGAGCCGCAGCCGAAGTTCTTGCGGGTCAGCAGAATCGAAGCGCCCTGGTAACGTTGTTGATTCAGGACGAAATCAGGATTCAACGGACGCCGCGAATTATCCACGCCCGGCTCGCCATGGTCCAGGTAACGCCATTCGTCAAACAAATTCGGGCCGAAACCGGTCCGCTGGATAGACTTCAGGAACTGCTTCGGGATAATCGCATCGGTATCCACATTAGCGCGATCCAACGGCGCTACCAAGCCATCCAGTACAGTAAATTTATTCATTTCTTGATTCCAATCTGCCCAATCTGCCATCCCCGCCCGCGCGAGGTGATCATTTGCCTTGAATTTTCTCGCCGACGTGTTCCACATCTTTACCAAAGCCGTGGAAGGTATTACAAGCGCTCAATGCATAGGCGCTGGCCAGCAAAACACATAAGGTGATTATTTTCTTCATCTTTGTCCTTCGGTAAATATTTTATTTAGAGCAAACGAATCATAGGGAACGGATGTCAACGAAATGACCGGCAATACCCGCCGCCGCCGCCATGGCAGGGCTGACCAGGTGGGTGCGGCCGCCGGCGCCTTGCCGGCCTTCGAAGTTGCGGTTCGACGTGGATGCGCAGCGCTCGCCCGGTTCAAGACGATCGGCATTCATTGCCAGGCACATCGAACAACCCGGTTCGCGCCATTCGAAACCGGCGTCCTTGAAAATCCGGTCCAGGCCTTCGCGCTCGGCTTGTTCCTTGACCAGGCCGGAACCCGGCACCACCATCGCCAGCTTGACGTTGGAAGCACGGAACTTGCCGCGCACTACTGCCGCTGCGGCACGTAAATCTTCAATCCGCGAGTTGGTGCAGGAGCCGATGAATACCTTGTCGATACGGATGTCTTCAATCGCGGTATTCGGTTTCAGCGCCATGTAGGCCAAAGCCTTCTCCATGCCGTCGCGCTTGGTGGCGTCTTTTTCCTTGTCCGGATCAGGCACGCGGCCGTCAATCGCCACCACCATTTCAGGCGAGGTGCCCCAGGTCACTTGCGGCTTGATCTCGGCGGCATTAAGGGTAACCACCATGTCGAACTTGGCGCCCGGATCGGAATGCAAGGTGCGCCAGTAAGCCACGGCGCGCTCCCAATGCGGTCCGACCGGCGAAAACGGCCGGCCTTTGACGTAGTTGACGGTAGTGTCGTCAACCGCGATCATGCCGGCACGTGCACCGGCTTCAATCGCCATGTTGCAGACCGTCATGCGCCCTTCCATCGACAATGCGCGAATCGCCGAACCGGCGAATTCGATTGCATAGCCAGTGCCGCCGGCGGTGCCGATGCGCCCGATCACGGCCAGCACGATGTCCTTGGCGGTGACGCCGTTAGGAATCACGCCGTCGACCTGCACCAGCATCGATTTGGATTTTTTAGTCAGCAAGGTCTGGGTCGCCAGCACATGTTCGACTTCGGAAGTGCCGATGCCGTGCGCCAGGCAACCGAACGCGCCGTGGGTCGAAGTGTGGGAATCGCCGCAGACTACGGTCATGCCAGGCAAAGTGGCGCCCTGCTCCGGCCCGATCACGTGGACGATGCCTTGGCGATGGTCGTTCATGCCGAAATAGGTCAAGCCGTAGCTCTTGGCATTCGCATCCAGGGTTTCCACTTGCAGGCGCGAGATTGGATCGGCAATACCGTTAGCGCGGCTGGTAGTAGGTACGTTATGGTCGGCCACCATCAGGTTGGCCGGCAGCCGCCACGGTTTGCGGCCAGCCAGCTTCAGCCCTTCGAAAGCCTGAGGGCTGGTGACTTCATGTAAAAGGTGCCGGTCAATGTACAAAATCGCCGTGCCGTCCTGTTCAGAATGGACGACGTGAGATTCCCAAAGTTTATCGTAGAGCGTTTTAAGCATGATCCAGGGCGGCTGCGAGGCGCGCAAAACAGTGAATTTAGCTCTTGATTATGCCATAGAAGCAGGCAATTTACGCTGCTGGAACCCGCGAAAACGACATACTGGCTATCAGAATGTTACATATATTCACGATTGCCGGATTTCCTCGATACAGGAAACCCGGACCTTATTTGGCTGTTTTACCGCTTAAAAAACCGGCTGGATCGAGTTTGCCGGTTGCCAGGGCCGTACCAAACAATATGATCAGGCAACCCAGAATCATGGATACCGTCACTGCTTCCTTCAAGAAAACAGCCCCCCAGATCACGCCAAATATGGGGATCAGGAAAGTCACCGAGGCCGCATAGGCCGAACCCACACGATCCAGTAAACGATAGAAAATCGCGTATGCGAAGCCAGTGCAAACCACGCCGAGGGCCAACACTGCGTACCAAGCCGTGGCCGAAACCGGCGCGGCCGGCCAATACAGGAATGCCAAAGGCAATAACACCAGCGTCGCCGCCAATTGACTGCCGGATGCGACCACCAACGGTGGCACGCCGGCCAGCCGGGTTTTCGAATAATTGATCGCGAAACCGTAAGACAGCGTGGCCAACAATACCGCGCCTGTCGCCAGCCAGACACCGGGCTGGCCCTCACCAATCTTGTCCCACACCAAGACAATCACGCCGGCCATGCCCACCAGCATGCCGATGACTTGCGGCCGGCTCATTGGCGCTTTCAACCATACGAATGCAATCAGTCCAGTCCAAAGCGGGACGGTTGCATTGAGAACCGCATCGAAACCTGCGTTGACATACAAGGTCGAGTAGGCAAACAGTGAAAACGGCAGCGCCGAATTAGTCACCCCCACAACCAACAGCGGCCATGCCCTCCTGCGCACATGAGCGCGGGCGGCGGCTGACCGCAGCACCGGCAGCAACACCAGTGCCGCTATCCCCACCCGCAAGGCAATCAGCGGCACCGGGCCGAATTCCGGCGTGCCGACGCGCATGAAAAGAAACGACGCGCCCCAGATGGCGGCGAGCAAAAACAATTCGACGATATTCATTGTTGGTCTTTTTGAGGTGGGATAAGCACGAAGCAGAAATTCGTTTTCATGCGGCAATATATCCGATAACCGCGAGATGCGTAAAAGACGGAAGAAGTTTTTGTAAAGATCTCTGCATCTCCACTTTTCACACAGCGCCCACACCGACAAGGATGAAGTAAATTCCCGCTCCTGTTACGGCTCGCGCTACGGTTACCTACACCGACAGTCGAAAAAGACACGAGTTCTTTTTATCTCTTGTCTAAAACGGACAACCTCTAATACCAATAAGATTTCCGTACACCACTATTCACAACGAGCTTCGAGGGCAGCCTGCGAATGCACTGTCATTTTTATCATTTTTTGTTAGCGCTCACATCCGGCATTCTGAGAAAAAAATATCCATATCGGCCATTTCAGGTGTCCGAACCAGACAAGGTTTTGTCATTAACACTCCGTTTTGCAATCCTATTATCAGATCAACGCAAATGTTCTCACTCGGTGAGTCTAGTGTCGATCGCTTTCTCCGCATCGCTATCCGATCACCCTTGACCTTGTCGAAACAAGACATTTTCGTGTTGACTTGATGAGGCATCCGCAACGCCTGTTGCCGCATGGGAGCGCAACTCCGATCAAACAAACAGGAGCTGGCGGCTCAGCGCGTAGCTGGCATGCACTCATCGGTGGTAAAGCTTGCTTGTGGCTAGGGGCGCGCAGGCAAGACACTCTGGTGAATGATGCCCCACTCCAAGGAGAAACAGAAATGAAAAAGCAAATTATTGCTGCATCCGTAGTTTCACTGTTCGCCGTCTCTGCATTCGCTCATCAATCGTCAGGCAGCACCACCACCACCACTACAACTACCGTCACTAGCACCGCAGTTGCGGCATCTATCGGTGGCAATGGCGGCGCAGGCGGATCGGCAACTTCGGGCGGTGCAACTGGCGGATCGGCAACCGGCGGTACGGCAACCGGCGGCAACTCAACTCAAACCATTAACGGCGGCTGGGCCAATACCGGTGGCAACTGGACCGGCGCTGGCGGCAGCACAGCAACCGGCGGTGCAACTACGGCCGGCGCAAACACCAGCGGAGCCGCCAATGGCGGTAATAGCGGTAATAGCGGCAAGCACGGCGACACCTCTGGCGGGGCCGGCGGTTCAAGCAGCGCCACCGGTGGCACACAAGCCTATAACGGCAATGCATTTTCCGGCGGCGGAACAAGCACTAGCGGGACCGGTAACGCAGATTCATCGATTAGTGGCGTCAGCAGTACCGGCGGCTCGGCTGGCAATTTTGTGTTTGGCGGTGGCGCAAAATCTGGCAACGCAACTGCCGGCAACGGCGGCTTTGGTGGCAATTCATCCTCGACAGCAGTAGTTGGCCTTCCTTACTCTTACTAACAACAACAAGCAACGGCTCGGTTACCGATGAGTTGCGAGAGGGAAAAGAAATTTTTTCCCTCTCGTTTGCAAAACCAATCATTACGATGGAGAAGCCATGAAACGCATACTTATAGGTATCCTGGTAGCCTCAGCCTTCGTTGCACCAGTGGTAGCAAACGCCGGGGAATACGGATCAGGATCCGGGGGAACCCCGACAAACACAACAACAGCGACGGCCACATCAAACGCAAATGGCGGCGCCGGCGGCACTGGCGGCACGGCATCCGGCGGTACTGCAGCCGGCGGCACTGCTTCCAATACGATATCGGGAACATATGGCGCATCGGCCACCAATGGCGGTAGCGCAACCGGCGGCTCGGGGACCGGCGGCAATTCGAATGTGAGCGTATCGGTTTCACTGCCAGGTTCAGGTACCTCCGGCAGCGGCAGCGGTAGCGGAAGCGGAACAACCTCCGGCGCCGGAACCGGCTCCAGCAGCGCCGCAGGCGAACCAGGCAGCAGCGCCAACAACACCAAAGCCACAGTTGATTACGGCGGCACGTATACCGTCAAGACCGTACCGAACATTGTCGCTCCATCATTGACCACAACCTTGTCCGACACTTGCATGGGTTCCGCATCGTTCGGCTTGTCCTTCACAGGTTTCGGCGCAACCGGCGGCACCACCATGGTCGACCAGGCTTGCGTACGCCGACTCGATTCGCGTGAGTTCCGTGCAATGGGTTTGAACGATGTCGCGCTTGCCTTGTTGTGCCAAAGCGAAGCAAATCGCAAAGCAGTTGAATCGACCGGACGTTCCTGCCCTGGCATGGAACGGGCAGCAGCACCTGGAGCACCAGCCGCACCGGTTCCCCCTTCGGCAGCTTCAACCGGCGTGATCGGTCAAAATAATATAAATAATATCGGCGATCAGTACAAAGATCCCGTAATTCGTGCTCGACTTGGCCTGGATAAATTGCCAGATCTATCGCAATTAAAAGATCGCTAACCACCAGAAGGCGAGGGAATGCCATGAAGCGTTCGCCATTCTCAAGCGACCAAATTGCTGCCGCTCTCAAACAGGAGGAGCTAGGCATGCCGTTGGCCGACGTGATCAGGCAAGCTGGAATTACCGAACGCACCTTCCTTAACTGGAAGAAGCAATACGGTGGCCTGCAAGGTTATCCGCACGACATGAAGTGCCTGCAAGAAGAGAATGCCAAGCTGAAGCAAATTGTGGCTGAACTGACGCTGGAAAATTCTCGCCTGCAAGACGCGCTCGACGACAAAAGGGGAATACACGAACACTACAGTTCGTCCAATTGAATGAACGCAAAAACAGGTTGAGAGATGACAGTCCGATGAGCGATATTGCTTAAGTTCGGATGCAATAAAACAGTCTGGCACGCAGTTAAATGCTTGATGAAAATCAACATTGATGCACAGAGGAAATTTAAGAATGGATTTTTTGTTGCCGTAAGAAATTTTGTGTGAATACACCACGGAACCAACTATATTTAACAATCATTCGCTGGACAAAATCTAATTTTGTAGCAGAATGGAACATAGTAATTTACCAATAAAAAATTGCGTCCCGGCAATGCGGAAAGGTAGATTGCGTGTGGGGAGAGTCACATGGATATCGAGTGCGCAAAGACACTTGAGGTGATAGGCGACAGCAGCTCAGACACCAGCTCGACCAGACATATAGGGATTATCGTTTTCGAGGGGGTCGTACTGGCAGACGTGGTAGGCGCTGCAGATGTCTTCGGCATCGGCGACAAGCTGATTTCGACGGTATTTCCTGGCACCACGCGTTACGCAGTTTCAGTTCTTTCTATCTCGGGCGGCATGATCATGTCGTCTGCCTCAGTGCAAATCATGACTTCATCGCTGGCATCTGTCGGCACACATCAGTTCGATACACTACTCATCGCCAGCGGCACCGGAAATTTCGACGCTTACCGCGATCCCGATTTGATTGCCTGGCTTCAGCAAATGCGCAGCAGGGTACGCCGCATCGCCGCCATCTGCACCGGCGTATTCGTGATCGGCGCTGCAGGCTTCCTGAATAATCGTCGCGCCACTACGCATTGGGCATTGCTGGATAAACTGGCGCGCGAATTCCCTTTGATAAAAATCGACCGCGAAGCGCAAATCAGCGAAGACGATGGAATTTTCACGTCCTGCGACGTTGGCATGGCGACCGACCTGGCGCTGCGCCTGCTGGAAAACGATCTCGGCCCGACTGTTGCACGGCGCGTGGCGCAAAGCCTGGTGGTGTGCCAGCGTCGGCGCGATATGCCGACCGTCAACCAGGCGTCGCCAACCAATGCTCCCGTCAAGACCAGCAAGATCCACAAAGCTTCGCTCTGGTTTGTCGAGCATCTGGCCGACTCGATCAGCGTGGTCGACGCCGCCAATTATGTTTCCATGAGCGAGCGAAATTTCGTGCGGCAGTTCAAGCGTGAAACCGGGCAAACGCCGCATGACTTCCTGTTGAATCTGCGCCTGGAAGCTGTGCGCCAGCAACTGACAGAGACCGACCTGCCGGTAGACAAGATTGCACGGCGCTGCGGTCTGTTCAGCGGCGAGCATGTCGCCAAACTGTTCCGCAAGCACATGTGGACTTCTCCGACCGAATATCGCAAGGGAATACGGCCGACCTGAAACATGGATCAACGCGCTGTTGTCAGGAGATACGATGAACGCTCCCATCGCGATAGCGCCTCGGCCAACGCATGTTAGCCTCAAGCCGCTACCCATCACCTTTCTTGCAACCATCTTCGTAGTGCTGGTTTGCGCTTCGCTGATGACGATCGAAGTGTGGCGCAGCTGGAATGCGCACGATATCGCATTGCGCGAAACCGAAATTGCAACCTCCAACCTGGCGCGCGCCCTGTCGCAGCATGCCGACGACACCATCAAGGAAGCCGACACCGTGCTGGTAGGCGTGATTGAACGCCTGGAAACAGATGGCACCGCCAACGCCTCGCTCGAGCGCCTGCATAAATTACTGATCCAGCATATTGCTGAATTGCCGCAGTTGAATGACCTGTCCATCTATGATGAAAACGGACTATGGCTAGTCAACGCACGCAGCGGACCGATCCCGCTCGTCAACAACTCTGACCGGGAATACTTCGGCTATCACCGTTCCCACTCCAGCCGCGGAGCATACATCGGGCCGCCGATACGCAGCCGCTCCACCGGCGTATGGATCGTCACCGTATCGAGGCGTTTCAACCATCCCGACGGCAGTTTCGCCGGCCTGGTGTTGGGCACCATCAACATCGACTACTTCAAGAACTATTACGAAAGCTTCGATATCGGCCGCGCCGGTTCGATTTTTCTTAGCTTGAATGACGGCACCATGCTGGTAAGGCGACCGATGGTGGAAGACGCCATCGGCAAAAACCTGTCTAACTATCCGATCTATCGCGACTACGCATCCAGGAGCGCGGTCGGCACGGCCATCATGCGCTCCGGCCAAGATGGCGTGGAGCGGTTGATCGCCTATCGGCATCTGGAGCAATATCCGCTATTCGTCACTGTCGCCCGCTCAAAAGAGGAAGTGCTATCCGACTGGCGCGCAGACACCTATCTGCATCTGTTAGGCGCCATGCTGCTGACGCTGGCCCTGGCCCTGCTGGGCTGGCGGCTGATCCATCAGATCAAATTGCGCTTGCTGGCAGAAGCCGATCTGCTGCGGGTCCAGGAATCGCTGAAAAGCCTCAATCAGCATCTGGAACGACTCGCCTTGCAAGACAGCCTGACCGGCCTCGCCAACCGGCGCCAGTTCGACAGCGCGCTACGTGACGAATTCAGTCGCGCCGTGCGCACCGGGAATTCACTGGCGCTAGTGATGATCGATGTCGATTACTTCAAACAATATAATGATATTTACGGACATCTGGCCGGCGATGAATGCCTGCGGCAGATCAGCGACACCGTCAAAGCCAGCAAAAATCGTCCTGGCGACCTGGCGACCCGTTACGGCGGCGAAGAGATAGCAGTGTTGCTACCCGATACCAATCTGGCAGGTGCTGTTGCGGTTGCGGAAAAGATCCGGCTTGCCATCTACAATCTGCAGATCGAGCATCCTGGCGATCCTGAGGGTGTAGTCACTATCAGTGCCGGCGTCGATGCCTTCGTCCCGGTCAGGGATGGAAATGTTCCTTTTGAACTGATTCAGGCTGCCGACAGGGCGCTGTATGCGGCAAAATTTGCCGGTCGCAATCGCGTTTGCTCCAGCGCCGACCTGCGTTAACCTATGGTTATCTCGCGGTTATCTCGTGGTTTGCTCATGTCCTGCCACGACGTCCCCGTTCATACACAAGGGAACCAACGGCTATCAAACGATATAACTCCTGTTCGGTCAGCTTGTATGACAGTGCCGCAATCTCCCGCGCCAGCATACCGATCAGTAAATCATTTCCCGGTATCTGCGCTTGTGGGCTGGCGCAAGCTATCAAATCTACTATCTGTTCGGCTCTCATGACCCCACCCCCGAAAAATTAAATACACGATTTCAGCCTTTTTTTTGCTTGTCTTCCTACTGCGTTTTTTATCGACTGACTCCCTGCCGGGACATGGCCGTTGCTAATTGGACTGTGGGTAGCTGACGCCAGGTTTCAACTTGTAGCGTCTGCGCAATACGGGCTCCGGGATCTGGCTTCAACATTACTGGAGCGACAGTGGCCGGCATCTCATGCTTGCCATGCATTCGGTATTGAAACAAGGAAGCCTGGCACCCTGCCAGCGCTTCCTTGAAAAGCACTCAACCGTTATTTCTTAACACCGCCCAACAGTCCGCCAAGCAAACCTGTTACCGGCGCCAACGGGCTGGCGGTTGATCCAGTTCCACCACTGACTGCACCAGTCAAGCCGGCAACCAGATTGGTGACCGGAGCCAGTGGACTGGCCCCTGCGCCTGCACCCGCCGCACCGCCGACCGCACCAGTCAAGCTACCGACCAGCTTGGTGACCGGGGCCAACGGGCCGGCGCCAGCACCTGTTGTACCGCCAACCGCGCCAGTCAAGCCGCTCAACAAGCCGGTTACCGGAGCCAATGGTCCGCCGGTTGAGCCTGTTGTACCGCCGACCGCACCGGTCAAGCCACTCAACAAACCGGTTACCGGAGCCAATGGCCCACCAGTTGAACCTGTAGCACCGCCGAGACCGCCGGTCAAACCGCTCAGCAAGCCGGTTACCGGAGCCAGTGGGCCGCTACCCGAACCTGAGGCGCCGCCGAGACCGCCAGTCAAACCACCCAGCAAACCGGTGACCGGGCCCAACGGACCGCCACCGGCAGCTCCGCCCACCCCACCAAGTACGCCCGTAAGAGCGCTATTCAAAGGCTGCAATAAGCCGCCGGTCTTGTTGCCGAGCAGAGGTTGACCGGTACCGACCAGGGCATTCGTGCCGAGACCCGCTACGATAATGCCTACATCGCTCACCACCGGCCCCAGGTTGCTGACCACAGGCGCCTTGGTGCCGGTCAGTGCGCTTCCCAGAGTATTTACGGCACCGCCGGCCGTCACCAGCAAGGTATTCGCCGGCAGGTTCAGGCCGGTTGTATTGCCGATTGTTTGCGTCAAGGTAGTCACCATGCTGGTCAGCGGCACAATTGCCTGGCCGGCTGTCTGGGTGATTTGTTGCACCGGACCGGAAGTCAAGGCGCCGGTCAACGGGGCTCCCAGTCCGGCGACAGTAGCGCCGACCTTTGTCACCACATCGCCCAGAGGCGTGGTCACTACGGCCAATGGCGCCAATGGGCCGCTGCCTAGTCCGGAGACCAGTTGTCCTGCGCTCTCTACAGTCTTTCCCAGACCCGTGACTACCCCGCCGGTGCTGCCGAGCGTAGTGCCGACCGCGTTCGGATTGGTGCCGAGCTGACCTAGTCCGTTGGTGATACCGGCACCTAATGTAGAAACAATGCCAGTGCCGTTATCAACCACTCCGGCCAAGCCGCTTTTTGCCTGCGGCGACAGGATCGGCACGTTATTGATCACCGTGTTGCCTACCCCGTCAAGCGCGGCGCCTGTACCAGATACGGTGCCACCAAGGTTGGTGAGCAAGTTACTTGCTGCACCTGTGCCACCACCGCCGTTGTTACCACCACCACCGTTGTTACCACCACCGTTGTTGCCACCACCACCGTTGTTGCCACCACCACCGTTGTTGCCGCCACCGCCGTTGTTGCCGCCGCCGTCACCCCCGCCACCGTTGCCGCTACCGCTACCGCCGTCGCCACCCCCGCCTGCGCCTGCGCCGCCGCCTGTACCAGCGCCAGCTCCCTGTCCGGTTCCTGCTGCAGAACCAAGTGATTTACCCAGGTCGCCGCCGCTGGCGCAACCGACCAACAAACTGGTCAACAATAACGATGCGACAATCAGGCCGCCTTTGTGCGATGTATTCATGATGTATTTCCCCTTGTTGAAAGTTCGAACCAGCTGTTCCTGCTTGTCTATTCCGCAAGGAGCATGCCAACTCAAAAACCTCAAATAGAGAGAGATAGAAGGTCGTTATTTTTTCATGAAGGAAAAAAATAAATCCTTATGAATCAATGACTAAGAAAATTTCCAATCAAATCCGGACGACCTGAAAGCCGTGTTACCCGACAACACTTGATACGTTACATGTAACGTAACAGCAAGCTACGGACGGGTACAATTAATTGTCTTATCAACATCAAAAAGGAGGAGTGCCGCCCACCCGGGATTGGCAGTCAATCCGGCTTCGACGGATCGACAACGAGATTTACTTCATCGACACAATTGAGATATCCTTAAATTTCTAGAAAAAATGGCAACACATACGTTGCCTTGACGCAGTGGATGCGGAATACGCAACTAGTTGAGCCAAACAAGGTCAGAGGATGCGCACTAGCGCAATGTTGCCGGTCATTATTTGACCAGAGCGAAACGAGGTGGAGGGTGGGCAAGATCTTTTTTCCGCTCTACGCTGAGATTTATTGATTAGAGGAATGTCATTGTTGGTCCAGAAAACAGCAGCATCCAGCTCGCAAAATCCAAACAGAATGAGAAAATTCGGCCTTGCACTGATTCTGCTGGCCGCCCTCACCGCCTGCAGCACGCCGTCCGGCTCCGATACCAGTGGCACAGCGCAGCCCAGCGGCCCCGGCTATTACACGGCGCAAAAGGGCGACACCCTATCCAGCATCGCGCGCAAATTCCAACTTAGCAATAGCACCATCATCAACTGGAACAAGCTGTCGGATCCCAATGACATCAAGGTGGGTCAAGTATTGCGGGTCGCATCCCAAGGCGCTCGTGACAGTGGCACGACCACGCCGCGTAGCGTCGACAATAGCGCGGCCGCCAACGCGGCCAGCGACGAAAAAGATAAAATCGACTGGACCTGGCCTGCAAGCGGCAAATCCACCGGCGGCCTCGGCCAGGGAAAGAAAGGAATAGATATTTTCGGCGAGCTCGGGCAGCCGGTGCTGGCCGCTGCGGCTGGCAAGGTCATGTATTCCGGCAGTGGCATACGTGGCTACGGCAACCTTGTCATCGTCAAACATAACAGCAATCTGCTATCGATCTACGCCCACAACAAGACCATCGTCGTCAAAGAGGGGCAGATGGTCGGCAAGGGCCAGCAAATTGCCGAGATGGGCAAATCCGACAGCAACTCAGTCAAACTGTATTTCGAAATCCGCCGCCAGGGAAAACCGGTCGACCCATCCCGTTATTTACCGAGTCGCTAAGAAGCAGATTTGCTGGCCAACAAAAAAAGGGCGCATGGTTGCGCCCTTTCGATAATTCACGGCAAACTGGCCCAGCTGCGCTTCAATAAGCAACGTACGGCCCCACCGTACCGCCCGCCGATACACCTTCAAGCGCAGTATAGACCGAGCGCCCAAAGTAGAATGGCAGCCCCCAGTCGAAAAACGAGGCAAAAGCCTCGGCGCCGGCCAGATTACTGAATGCCGTGTTATTCGGGTTGGAGTGGAACAGAGAATCTGCATTGGCCACATTGAAGCTGACGCTATTACTGCGACCGTTCACGCCGGTATTCACAGCACTCCTGCTCAACGTCGACGTAGGGCAATAAAAACCTGTGCTCAGGGTGCAGTTGGGAATAGACGAATCGGCAAAGAACAATCCATTCGACCCACTGTCAAAAAAGGCTGGCGTGGTCTGTCCCTGATACAAGGTGTTCAAGTTGCCGGAACTGTTCAAGGTATAGACGGTAGCGCTGCCCAATGCATTGTTGGCTTGCGTGCCGATGCCGAAAATCAGCGAACCGGTGACGCCGGACGCGCCATTTGCGCCCACTGCCGGCAGTTGTATCAACGTGCCATTATTGTCCTGCGGGAAAACCGCTACCGGATTGCCCACTTGCTGGCCCAGCGCCAGCGCGATAGCGCTGCAATTCAAGCTTGAGCAGGAGTAATACCAGCCCGCCAGCGCCTGACTCGCACAGGCACTGCCGCAATCCTGGACAAAGGTACTGATGCCGAGCAAGCCGTTGGCATGGAATGCCGCCACTGTATTTTCCGCCACCAGGCTACCCGAACAGCCGCTGGGCACAGTCGGAAAAGCGCTGTCGCCTATGATGTGCACCGAGATGCCGCTGGCAACCTCGCCGGCGATACGCAAATCCGCCTGCTTCACCGAGCCCCAGCTATAGCCGTCAGCAAACCGTGCACATTCGGCTACGGGGTTACCGTTGGCGCTGGTCACCTGCGGCAGCGCCATATTGCCGGCCAGGACGGAAGACATGATACGCAATCCGCTCGACCCGGTATCCACCAGAATGTGATCGATGGTCTGGCATTGCGTCGTACTGCCAGGCTGGCAGATGGTCAAGGTGACATAGGGTGAATTGACGGCGCCGACCGACTGGCCGGAAGCCGTCAGGGGTCCGCTATCGAGCACCAGCGTCTGGACATTTTGAGCGGGTTGCGGTTGCGGCGTCGGCGCCGGCGTTGAACCTGAGCCACCGCCAGAACCGCCACCGCCGCCACAGGCAAGCAAGAGGAGACTGCAGAACAGGCAAAGCAGATACGTCAAGAAGCGCATAGTCATCCCCGGTCAGCGAATATTGTCAGGAGTTACGCCTTGCGGCAGCAAGGCAGGTACATAAGCACTGCCGGCGAAGGAGCGCATGTGCCCGCCCGAATGCAATACCAGCTGATCCGACTGAATCGCTACCGCGCGTCGTCCCGGATGCGGCGCGCTGGCTGCGCTCGCATATTGGTCGGCATAGCTGCCAAGCAATTGCTGCAGGTTCGGCATGCTGGGACCTTGCCAGCTGACGGCAAACACGATGTTGTCTGCACCTATATACTCCCGCACCGTGGTACCAGACGGCTCTACCACTTCACTAACTGAATAACCGTTGTAGCTGGTGACCCGCGCGCTGGCCTTGACACGCGCCGCGTCTGACTGGGCCTGGGCTTGCACTGTGCCGGTGGCCGGACCGACGGCAGCGCCAAGCGCCGCAAACGCCGGCGCGGATTGTGCAAACAGCAACGCACATATGACAGAAACAGGGAATCTCATGGCTCACCTCTGCTCGAGTAACAAATATCCGCCAAATGATAACTGATGCTGCAAGGCAATTTGCAAAGATGTTTTAGCGCACAGGCCTGCCATTGCCACTCGTAATGTGCTATATATTTTCGCCGCTTGCAAGGCATTGATTCAGCTGCAGGCCCGATTCGGTCCGTGCCGGTCAGCAGAGCTGGGCTGAACTTAGCTCCGATTCAGCAAGCGCATGCGCACAAAGCCGATGTGTTCGCGCAATACATAAAATTGATCGGCAAAAGCCAGCGGCATTTTCATCCGGTTAACCGCTTCTTCGATACTGTCCAGGCGTTTCAACAGCTCGGCCTGTTGTTCGGGGGTGTCGGTGTCAGTGACGGCTGCACGTTCCAGCGCGATCAAGATACCGTACCAGCGATAGATGCGCGATTTGATCCGCCAGCCGTAGAGCAGCGGCACCAGCTTGAAACCCGGGATCAGCAACAAGATAATCGGCAACAGCACCACTAAAGTACGATCGACCAGGCTGGCAAGCCAGAACGGCAAGGTACGGTAGAAGAAGCTCTTGCCCGACTTATAGTAACGGGCGGCATCGTCGCTGATGTGGAACTCGTGCGCCAGCGGCGCCGGGAATTCATCGGCACGCTGCAGCACATTAGCGCCGCTGTGCACTTCCTTGGCGGCCTCGATCAACAAATCGGAGAGTGCCGGATGCAGATCATCGCGGGCGATCAGTTCGGCGGTGGGGGCAATCAGGCGGATGTCGCGGCTGGGGATGTTTTTACCCAGATCGAACACACCTTTTGGAATTTTCAATTCGGTCAAATAGCTGAAGCGGCGCGCATAGGCACTCGCCTGCGCAAAATCGAGAAGACGAATGCCGGGTGTACGCAGCAGCTTGCCCATGGTCGGCGGCGAGGCCGAATCGCCCATCAGAAAGGCAGCGTCGATCTTGCCGTCGGTCAGCGCCTTCGCAGCTTCGTCGCCACCGATATCCAGTAACTCGGCCTTGCCGCCGGCTTCGATGCCGTTGGCTTTCAACAAGCTTAACGCCAACACACGCGAACCGCTGCCTGGCGCGCCGATCGCCACCTTCTTTCCGCTCAGCTCAGACAGCCGATCCATTTTTTCCTTGCCGCGATAAAACACCGAGACGGGCACGTAGGACACACTACCCAGCGACACCAGCTGATCGATGGGCAGGTCGCCTGCCACGCCTCCCTGGACAAAAGCGACATCAATACCGGACTTGGGATCGCTTATTTTTTTCAGATTGTCCAGCGATCCTTCCGAAGTCACGATGTTGAGCTTGATGCCGTTGCGCGCCAAAATCTTCTTGTATTTCTCTGCCGTATTCCAGAAGTTGCTCTGCTCGGGACCGGTGGCCATCGTGATGGTCTTCGGCGGCGCCGGATGGATGAACCAGATCGCCAGCCAGATGGCGACAATCGCCAGCAAGACAATCGGACCGAAACTGATCGCCAGGTCGCGCCACGAAATCGAGACGAATCGCATCGTGATATTTTTTGCAGATTTTTTCAGGTCGGACGGATGGAATGGGGTAGCCATGAGATTGTTTCTATCGTTGAAAGGCATGGGATTACAGTTGCGCTCAATTACGTTCGGCTGCGTCCGGCAAGTTAACCGGCTTACCCGTAGTCAGTCCTGGCAGCTCTCGCATTTTCCCGGATTTCGCAACATGATACGGGATGTAGAGTATCACTTGCCAAGCAAGTTCAAGAACAGTCAATGACGGCAGGCTAACAATGTGTCGCTTGCATCCGCTTCCATCATGGGAAGCAAGGCCGGTGTCAGCGACTTGAGCAATTGTACCGAAAGCGCACTCGTGAACTTGTAGCTGGCAGCATAGGGCTCGTGGACGTAAGTGGTCATGGTGCCGAAGAAGCGATCCCCGATAAAAAACACGAAAGTGGCGGAACGGTTCACGGCGCGCGAGGAAATCAGTCTGCCGCCCGCCGCGTAGACCTCGAAACGTTGATCGCCGGTGCCGGTCTTTCCGCCGACGCCAATCGGCTTGCCGTTCGCACGGCGCGACGGCAAGCCGCCCTTGAGGCGTTTGGCAGTGCCCCCCTCGACCACATCAATCAGCGAGCGTTGCACCACGTCTGTGATCTCTTGGGGCAAAAGCCGTTCCGCCGCCGGTCCGCCATTCTCAAAGTGCGTTTCATATGGCGTTCCTTGCGCCAGCTCCAGGGTTTGCAGTTTCCTGAGTGGCAGGCGCATGCCCTTATTGACGATAATCCCCATCAACTCCGCCAGTGCGGCAGGACGGTCGCCTGAGGCACCAACCGCTGTTGCATATGAGGGAGTAAGGGATTCAAAAGGATATCCGAGCCGACGCCAGTCGCGGGCAATCTCCAGAAATGCCTGGAGCTCCAGCATTTGCCGGATGCGTTTATCTTGTTTGTTTTTATTACGGGTTTTGAACAGCCAGGCATAGACCTCCTGACGCACGTCGCGGCTGGCATCCAGCGTCTGCGTCAGTGTCGCATCCGGGTGCTGATGCATGAATCCGAGCAACCACAATTCCAGTGGATGGATGCGCGTGATGTAACCGCGATCGGCCAATGAAAATTTGTCCGGCCCGTATTGCACGTATAACGTTTGCAGCTTAACGTCCGACAAACCGTCTTTGGGAAGCTGCTTGCGCATGAAAGCAGAGAAATGCTGCAGATCCGCGTCCGGCTCTATGCTGCGGAACACCGTGGCAAGCCGTGCCGGTACCGGATGCATGTTCTCCAACAACAGTTCCTGTGCCTCCTGCGGCGTCTTGCCATGATATTTCTTGTAGAAACGAACCATGAACTGGCGCCCTTCCTTGTCGGCAAAGCGGGACAGTATTTCTTGTCGCTTCGCTGCACTCAGGCCATCCAGAGACGCTGTACCGGGATCGGCGCCAGCCATCTTGAATTTGTAATGCCGCACGATGTCGCGCATGAGCCGTACAAAAACCAGATTCACCGATTGCTGGAAACCTTCACGTATCGTTATCACTTTATAGTTTTCTTCGGACTCGAAATTCGTGAACGTCTGCACGCCGCCACCAGTGACAAATGCCTCTCCCGGACTGCCCGAGTAGCGGCGTTCCATGGCCGCTTCCAGCATCGCCGGCAAAGCCAGGTCCTTTGCTTGCTTCAAGTAGGCCAGCGCCCACAGACTCAGCACATCCTCCTTTTCCACTTGCAACCCGGCTCGTTGCTCCTGCGTCATGCCCGCGTAACGTTGATGCAAATCGGCGATTATTTCGAGGTAGGTAATCAACGTGCGTAACTTGGCGGTTGATCCCAGATTGAGTCTGGCGCCCTCGTTGATATCGAACGGCTGATCGAAATTATCGGTCTGCACCCGCAATAGATTGGCGCCGCCGCGCTGCTCGAACAGCGTAAAACTGAAAATCAGCTTGCCCGGATCATCGCCTGGACTGAGCATGTTATGCCCATACAGCTCCGCTGCTTTTGCGTCGGCGGGTTTCTTGAGCTGGCGTAGCACGGTTGTCACCGCGCGTTGCATCTCGCCATTCATGGTGGTCGCTGCGGTAAGATCGAGGCGGTCCAGATCGTAAAGGTGGTTGACATGCAACAATCCGGAAAGATTGGCGCGCAACGCAGTCACCGCTTTCCGCGTAACAAATGAAATCGGCGGCGCGCTGACCGTTTTTTGCTGCAGATTCAACTTGACCGGCAACGCCGCGTCACGCAGCGCCGCCGGGATAATTCCCGCTGCAGCCAGCACCCGCAAATGGCTGTCGGTCAACTGTTCAAGGTCGGCAGCGCCTTCCCGCAGGTAATAGGACGGCCGGCGTTGGGCGATCATCAGTGAAAGCGCTTGCTTGAACGCCTCTGCCTTGCGCCCTGATTGATGTTGATCGGGATCGCCTTGGGCCGGATCGGCGTCGTTGCCCAGGAGTTGGTTTACCTCCGCGAAATCGCGACCGTACCAGGCCCACAGGCCGTCGCCCAGGCCATCGATCTCACCGTAGCCGGGCTTGGCCGCAAGCGGCACGGTATTCAGGTAATCCACCATGATCTGCTTGCGCGCCGCAATAGTGTTTTCGCCGCCCAGGTACGCCTTGACCGAAGCCGACGCCATCTGTCGCAGTTTTTCCTGCGGCGATGCGGTACGCCCCTCAGGTGAATGACGATATTTTTCGATCTGCGTCGCCAGCGTGCTGGCTCCCGGCGTCAAGTGCGATTTATCGAATACATGCAACACCTGATCAAAGACCGCCCTGCCGAAGCGGTCCCAGTTGACCGCCGGATTGTGCTGCGGATAACTGGTCGTGAGCAAGTCACGGTCTTCGATAAAGAGCAGTGTATCTGCCAACAAGCGCGGCACCGATTCGAAATCCCTATAACTGCGCTGAGGGAAACGTTCCGAGTACAGAGATTGATCATTGCAATCGAATAAATCGAGGCCCGCCTGAGTCTTCTCGCTGTAGGCGAGAGACAATCCTCTATCCGCGAGTTGCACAAGCTTTGGCGAGATACGGGCTTGTTGCGTAATCCGGTAATCGTGCGTGGCCAAATATTGGGTAAAGGTCGGGATCTTGCTGTAACCGAGGCGTTCGTCGTAAGGGCCGGTTTTAGGAAAACGGATCGCCGTGCTTGCCCCAGACTCAAGTTTGAATGTCAGCTCGCGATCAAGTTCTGACAGATGACGCGCTTGCCATTGAGATGAGCGCAATTCACTGTTGACCAGTCGGGCCGCGAACCACAGCAGTCCGAGCAAACTGATCAGCAACAGCAACTTGCCCCAATTACGTAGCATCACTTTTTTTATGAGTAGGAATGCAGAATGCAACTTGGCGGGAGTGCCTGCATATCAAGATAAACGCCTTTTCAGCCGTTGTCTAGCTGCGATTGAACCCCTTATTTCAGGCTGGCGCGCAAATCGGAAGATGCCAGAGTCGCATCGGTGCTACTCAACAAACAAAGTGGCGGGCGATTCAAGATAGCCGCGTAGCGACTGCACGAATTCGGCTGCATCCAGTCCGTCGACCACCCGATGGTCAAACGACGACGACAGATTCATCATCTTGCGTGCCACCACGACATTGTCACGTATCACCGGCCGCTCGATAATCCGGTTAACACCGACAATCGCCACTTCCGGGTGATTGATCACCGGTGTCGATACCAGGCCGCCCAAGGCGCCCAGGCTGGTAATCGTGATGGTAGAGCCGGAGAGTTCCGCCCGCACCGCCCTGCCCGCCCGCGCAGCCTCGGCCAGACGGGTGATTTCCGCCGCATTCGACCACAGGTCGCGCGCCTCCGCATGATGCACAACCGGCACCATCAAACCGGCCGCAGTCTGGGTGGCTATGCCGATATGCACCGCGCCATAGCGCGTGACCACACCGGCTTCATCATCGAAACGGGCGTTGCATTGCGGGTACGCGCGCAACGCCAGCACCATGGCGCGCATCAGCAGCGGCAGCAAGGTCAGGCGGCCGCGCTCGCCGCCCCATCGCGCGTTCAGATGCGCGCGTAACGCCTCGATTTCGGTGACGTCGCATTCTTCAACATAGGTGAAATGCGGGATGCGGCGCTTGGATTCCTGCATTTTCTGTGCGATCTTGCGACGCAAGCCGATTACCGGTATCGCCTCTTCGCCATGGCGCTCGGCATAGCGTTCTGCATGGCTACCGCCGCCAATGCTTGCCGCCGGCGCGCTGCTGCCACCGGTGGCATGCGTGACATACACATCGAGATCTTCGTGCGTGATACGGCCGTCGATACCGCTGGCGGGCACATCTTGCAACGTAATCCCAAGCTGGTGGGCGCGGCGACGCACGGCTGGCGACGCCGTCGGCGCATCGGTTGCTTGTCGCATGGCCTGTACGGAACCGATGCCTTGAACCGGCACCTTGGCAGCCGGCGCTTCCTTCGGCGATGTGGCGACCGGCGTTGGCATTTGCGTCACCGTTGCCTGCGATACTGCCGCCGGTGTAGTCAATGCTGCACCGGCATGCTCCGCTTGCTCGACCTCAAGACGTATCAGCTCGCCTCCTACTGCCACCACCTGGCCAGGTTCACAACCTAGCGCCACCACCTTGCCGACCACCGGTGACGGAATTTCGACGGTAGCCTTGTCAGTCATCACGTCGGCCAGTATCTGGTCCTCGACCACGCGCTCGCCGACCTGCACGCGCCAGGCCACCAATTCAACCTCGGCAATCCCCTCGCCGATATCCGGCATTTTGATTACATGGATACTCATCGTGCCTCCAGCGCGCGTTTGAAGGCCGCCCCGACCCGGTCCGGACCGGGGAAATACGCCCATTCCTGCGCGTGCGGATAAGGCGTATCCCAACCGGTTACGCGTTCGATCGGAGCTTCCAGATGGTAGAAACAGTGTTCCTGCACCAATGCCGCCAGTTCCGCGCCGAAGCCGCTGGTGCGGGTAGCTTCGTGCACCACGACACAGCGACCGGTCTTCTTGACCGAGGCGACGATGGTTTCAAGGTCGAGCGGCCACAGGCTGCGCAAATCGATAATTTCGGCGTCGATGCCGGTCTCGCGTGCCGCCGCTGCGGACACGAATACCATGGTGCCGTAGGTCAGCACCGTCAACTCGGCGCCTGGACGATATATCGCCGCAGATTCGAGCGGCACCGTGTAATAACCCTCCGGCACCTCGCCCAGCGGATGTTTGGACCACGGTACCACCGGCCGGTCGTGGTGACCGTCGAACGGGCCGTTATACAGGCGTTTCGGTTCCAGGAAAATCACCGGATCGTCGTTCTCGATCGATGCGATCAGCAAACCCTTGGCATCGTACGGGTTGGATGGCATTACCGTGCGCAGGCCGCAGACGTGGGTGAACAGGGCTTCCGGGCTCTGACTGTGGGTCTGGCCGCCGTAAATGCCGCCGCCGCAGGGCATGCGGATCGTCATCGATGCGGTGAATTCGCCGGCCGAACGGTAGCGCAGACGCGCCGCCTCGGAAACGATCTGGTCCGAGGCCGGATAGAAATAGTCAGCGAACTGGATCTCGACCACCGGCCGCAAACCGTAGGCAGCCATGCCGACTGCTGCACCGACAATGCCGCCTTCAGAGATCGGGGCATCGAATACGCGCGAAGGGCCGTACTTCGCTTGCAAACCTTCAGTACAACGAAACACGCCGCCAAAAAAGCCCACATCTTCGCCGAATATGACCACATTGCTGTCCCGCTCCAGCATGATGTCCATCGCCGAACGCAGTGCCTGGATCATGGTCATGGGGATCGTTTCAGACTTCACATCTTTCTGGGCCGCCATGATCACATTCCCAGTTGCCGGCGCTGCTGCCGCAGATGCTCCGGCATGTCTTTATAGACATCCTCGAACATCGTCGCCGGGCGGGGAATCTGGCCACTGGCCAAAGTGCCGTAACGTTCCGCCTCTTTCTGCGCCGCGATCACTTGCGCCTCCAGTTCCTTTTCAGTGTCCTGATGTTCCTGTTCGGACCACGCGCCAATCCGGATCAGATGCTGTTTGAGACGCGCAATCGGATCACCCAGCGGAAAGTGCGACCAGTCATCTGCAGGCCGATATTTGGACGGATCGTCCGAGGTTGAATGCGGGCCGGCGCGATAGGTGATCCATTCGATCAGGGTTGGTCCTAGATTGCTGCGCGCCCGTTCGGCGGCCCAACGCGAGGCGGCATACACGGCCAGGAAGTCGTTGCCATCGACCCGCAGCGAGGCGATGCCGCAACCGATACCGCGCGCGGCGAACGTGGTGCTCTCGCCGCCGGCGAGTGTCTGAAAGGTCGAGATGGCCCACTGGTTATTGACGACATTGAGAATCACCGGCGCTTGATAGACATGCGCGAAAGTGAGCGCGGTGTGGAAATCGGATTCGGCGGTTGAGCCGTCGCCAATCCAGGCTGAGGCGATTTTGGTATCGCCCTTGATCGCCGAAGCCATGCCCCAGCCGACCGCCTGGATGAATTGAGTTGCAAGATTGCCGGAAATGGAAAAGAAACCGGCCGCGCGCACCGAGTACAGCACCGGCAACTGCCGCCCTTTCATCGGATCGCGCTGGTTCGACAACAGCTGGCAAATCAAATCCACCAGCGGTACGTCGCGCGCCATCAGCAGGCTTTGCTGGCGGTAGGTGGGAAAGCACATATCGCCTTCCTGCAGCGCCAGCGCATGGGCCGTGCCTATGGCTTCCTCGCCCAGGCTCTGCATGTAGAAGGACATTTTTTTCTGGCGCTGCGCGATCACCATGCGGGCATCGAAAATCCGCGTTTTCATCATGGCGCGCATTCCGCGGCGCAGCAATTCGCGATCTATATCCGCTGCCCAGGGGCCGACGGCGTTACCGTCCTCATCCAGCACACGTACCAACGCATAGGCCAGGTCACTGGTGTCGGATGGCAGCACCTCCAGCGGCGGCCGGCGTACCGCGCCGGCCGCCGCCAGATGCAAGTAGGAGAAGTCGGTTTCGTGGCCGGGCCGGCCGCTCGGTTCCGGAACATGCAACGTCAGAGGCTTGCACTGGCTCATACCCGCTCCCTCGCGCTTGGTAATGTCCAGCTGAGTTTAGCAAATTTTTGCGCTGGCGGCTTTTTACTTTTGCAATCCGCTCATAGCCGACACATAGCCGATACAGTGTCTTGAATTGCGCACGCGACTGCTTGCGCGCTCACAGCTTATAACCGATTTGCCGCAACAGATCCTTACGCCATTTGATGTCGTCGTCGCCTTCGATGCCTTTAGTGATGAGGCCATCCACCACACCCAGCACAGCGCGTCCCTGCCCGGTTTCAGCAAGAATCACTTCACTTGGATTGGCTGTTGCGCAAAAAATGCGGCATACCTCCGGCACCATTTTGACTGTGTTCAACACGTTAATGGGATAGAAGCCGTCGCCAAGGAAAATGAAGAAACAATGGCCTGCAGCAATCGCTTGCGCGTTCTTCGTGGCTAGTTCAACCATGGCGGGATCGGTGCCCGACCAGCGCACCAGGCATTTACCGGAGGCTTCGCAAAAAGCCACGCCGAAACGGATGCCTGGCACCGCGGCCGCCAAGGCTTCGTGGAGATCCTCCACGGTTTTGATGAAGTGGGCCTGGCCAAAGATGAAGTTCGTTGTTTCCGGCTTATCGATGGTTACCGTGATCAGTTGCATCTTGCACCTTGCACGTTGCCCTATATTCGATACGAGAATCTGCCTCTTTCAGCCTGGTCCATGAGATCGAGGAATTGTTCCCGACGCATCTGGATCAGCGCTTCGTGATCGCCTGCCTCGAAGTAGATTTCCGGCTGGTGCAACAGGCTCTCATCGAGATAGGTTCGCAGGCCATAGGCAGTGCATACCGGATGCAGCGCCCCGATATCGCAATCCTTGAACAGTTCTCGCAATTCATCTTCGTCGGCCAACACCAGGCGGCGCCCGGTCTGGTCCCACAGTTCTGACAATTGCAAGTGATAGGTTGAAGGAAGCACCGCCGCCACATAGCCTTGGGCGTCTTCCAGGACGATCGTCTTGGCCAGGCGATCACCCGGAATATGGGCTACCTCTGCGGTTTCGCTGCTGGCGTGACTGTGCGGATGTTGCAAGATATTGTAGTGGCTGCCTTTGCTGCGCAGGCAGTTCTCCAGGGTGGTGGAAACTGACATGACAATCCTCCGCCGGAATGAGGTGGATCGAAACTATTGGGTGTTGTTTTCAATATAGTGGCAATCCGCCTCCCTGGGAAGGTCAATTCGCCAAGCTTGGCGATGCATTTAGCGATGTGTCATCCCGCCGCTACGCGACATGCTGCTTCTGGCAAAGCCTTGATGCTGCATCGAAGCATGGTCAAAGTGATGATGATGGTCGCGGTCGACAAAAATTATCTGCGAACCGAAGCCGAACGGCCCCCAGTACCAGGGATCGTAATAGGCGTATGAATAACCATAGTACTCACGCTCGGCATTCTGCATCAATTGCCACGTGTCGTCGCTTTGCTTACAGGCAATGCCACTCACAGGCTGTACCTGCCCGTTAATTTCAGCCTGGGTTGTCACCTTCTGGCAAGCCGTTCTGGCGGCGTAGCCGGATGTATCCTGGCTCCCGGTAGTACAGGCAGAAAGTGCCAGTACCAGTGCTATCAAAGGAATTTTTTCGTACATGATGTCGTCCTCAATGTAGGTCCGACGTAAGGACGCGCGCAAATTGGGCGCAAGGCAACATCGGTTGGCCTCACAGGTGGCTGCCGCCGCTGTGTACTATTTGACGACAGGTTCACTTGTAATATGTAAACGAATAAGCAGGCGCCACTATTCCAGCATCATGTTTATTTTCGGACAGAGGGAAATTTCGTCGTGCGCAGGGTATGCATGGAAGCGCATGGAAACGGTTAGCGCCACGCCTCCGGATGTCCACCCAACGCGCTACAGACATCAATCGCCATGGTGCGCAATTGCGCCACCGATGTCTGGCCGGACAGTGCATACCCCATGCCCTGATTTACCCAGTAGAAGGTACTTCGCTTGCCGTCATGGAGCAACCGGAACGCTGTGGTGTTTTTGGCTGTTGCAGTAACGTACAGGGTCAGCCGTTCGCCCTTGTCGTTCTGATACATGAACTGCGCCGCCGGCCCCGTTTCGCCGGGCAGCAAACGTCCGCCAACCAGCGTATAGCCGTATTCCTGGAGCGATGGCGTTTTCAGAGGACGATCGAGGCGTTTGGATAACCAGCTGATCAGATGCTCTTCTTCGGCGGCGGCAACTTCGACCGGATGGCGTTGCTCAGGTGCATAGACCGCGTAGGCAATGTCCGCCCGCTTGGCGAACGCCGGCTGCTCGTTGGAGAAATACGGCCGCAGCCAGCCGGCCGACAACCCGCACAACAAACCCGCAGCCAGCCAGCCGGCGGCGATTCCGGTAGTGCGCCACCACGGCGTCCGCCGTGGCAGGAAAATGCATCGGACGTCATCTTGCGGCGTTGCAAACAAGGCTTTTAATGCGGTATTTTGCGCCCGGTAGTCGGCAACCCGCGCGCTATCCTGCGGGTCGCTCGCCAGCCGTTCGATGATTGCCACCCGCTCGGCGGCGGCAAGCTCGTTGTCGACCAACGCCGACAAGGCCTGCAAATGCGCCTGGTCCGGATCCGGCAACTTGGCGCTGGTATCGTCGTTCATGGCGTGTATCTCGTTAATCGTCTCGCTACGTGAGTCGTTACCGGTTCATCATTACTTGTTATTACTGCTCGCCGTTACTAATTGTTTTTCACTACCTTGAGCGGCGGCCGTTTGCTGCCGGGATCTTCCTTTAACAAAGAACGCATGCGTTCCCGGGCCCTTGACAAACGCGACATCACCGTGCCGATCGGAATGCCCAATATGTCTGACACCTGCTGATAGCCGAGCTCTTCCAGGCCGACCAGCAACAGCACCTCGCGCTGATCGACCGGCAGGCTATACAGCGCGCGTTGCACGTCGGCCAGGAACAGTCCGTCGACTTCATCGGCCGGTGCCGCCATCGTGCGCCAAGGTGCGCTTTCATCATCAACGGCAATTTCGCGGCGCTTGCGCAACTGGTCGATATATAAATGCCTGAGAATCGTCAGCAGCCACGCTCGCACGTTGCTTTCCGGCTGCAAGGTATGCCATCGATTCAGGGCACGCTCCGCCGTGTCCTGCACCAGGTCGTCGGCCCACGCGGCATCGCCTGTCAGTGCGCGGGCATAACGCCGCAGCACCGGCAGCCAGACCACCATGTCGGCTTCGAAACTCATAGGGGCGTTCTCTAGGGCCCAGGCTAATCGTCAATAACTGTTGCCATTCATCACGCCGCGTGCAATTTGGTCGGTATCAAGGTTTCGCCGTATGCCACATGCCACCCTTGCCGTCGCCGGTGGTATCGCCGGGTTTCTTGTCCATGGCGAAGCGGTAAAGCGGATGCCCCTTGTAGGCCCATTGCCGTTTGCCGTCAGCGCCCGTCACAAAACTCCAGTCGCCGGCAGCCTTGTCATAGGAATCCGCCTGTGCCGCCGGCCAGTTTGCGGCACAGCCGCCTTCGCAAGCACTCTTGCCGGGAACGGTATCCTTGTCAAAGGTGTACAGTGTCCGGCCAGCTTCATCCACCAGCATCCCGTTGACGGTCTTTGGTGCTTCGGCCAAGGCGGGCAAGGCGAGAGTGGCGCAGCCAAGTAGCAGAAATAGGTTTTTTTTCATGATTCCTCCTTAGAATGATCGGTATAAAAGTGGTGCCTGGCACCAGCCCCGGGGAATGACGGCTGGGATAGCAGTTAAACGTCCGGCGCAACGCGTTTATTCCAACGTCCTGCAACTATTTGATACATTATTTTCATTCTGCTGACTATTAAGCTGAGGCAACAGCCAGTCCAGCCACAGGATCTCCGTGAACGGTTTACCCGGGCAATCCTGATCATCCTCCAAAATCCACTACACTGTTGGCACTTAACCTATTCGAAAAAGCAAGCCTGCATGCACGCCAACCTTGAAACCAGTCACACTGTCGATGCCGCTATCGACAACGGCATCGACAATCCTATCCCGGCGCTTCAATGCCATGGGCTGCGCAAGTCTTACGGTCATGGCAGGGTGGTGCTGGCGCATCTCGACTTCACGCTGGCTGCCGGCGAATACGTCGCCATCATGGGCGACTCCGGCGTCGGCAAATCAACCCTGCTCAACCTGATTGCCGGGCTCGACAGTGCTAACAGCGGTTCGATACTGATTGACGGCGTCAACATGTCCAGCCTTGACGACGATGCCGCCACTCTCTTGCGCCGTCAAAAACTCGGCTTCATTTTCCAGGCGTTCCACGTATTGCCGCACCTTACCTTGCAGCAGAATGTCGCCCTACCCTTGCTGCTCAACGGCGCGCCGTCGGAGCGTGCATCAGAATTACTGGCCGCAGTCGGGCTGGCCGGCCGCGGCAACGACTTTCCGCGTCAGCTGTCGGGCGGTGAAATGCAACGGGTGGCGATTGCACGCGCCCTGGTGCATCGGCCCAAACTGATCCTTGCCGATGAGCCGACCGGTAACCTGGATCCGGATACCGCACATGAAGTGCTGGCGCTGCTGCGCCAGGAAATCAAGGCCAACGGCGCCTCGGCAATCATGGTCACGCACTCTGCCGCGGCGGCCGCAAGTGCCGACAGGATCCTGATCATGAGCGCCGACGGCTTGCAGCCGCTGGTCCAAAAATCCTGACTTCCGATCATGCGATGACATCTGCCAGCTCCGATACCGGCACTCGCGCTGCCAAAATCGGCAATCCGGTCCGGACTCTGTCACGCTGGTTATTGCTGGGCGAATGGCGTGCGCATCCGGTACGCGCGCTGGTGGCGATTGTCGCGATTGCCCTCGGCGTTGCGCTCGGCTATGCGGTCGACCTGATCAATGGCGCCGCTTTCAACGAATTTTCCGCCGCCACCAGAAGCTTGTCCGGCCAGTCAGACCTCCAGCTGCGCGGGGTACAAGGACTGTTCGACGATGCCTCGTATCCGCAACTCGCGAAAAGAAAGGGCGTGGCAGTTGCCAGCCCGGTACTTGAACTCAACGTTACCGTGCCGGGCCAGGCCAGCGCGCTGAAAGTGCTTGGCATAGACACCTTCCGCGCAGCCCACATCACACCTGACCTGATCGGCGTACCCGATCAGGAGAAGCCGTTCGACACGCTGGCCGACGACGCCATCTTCCTGTCGCCGGCTGCCCAGCAATGGCTACAAGTACAACCTGGCCAAATGCTGGCCCTGCGCAATGGCACCGCCATCGTCAAACTACGAGTCGCCGGCGGCCTGGTGCGGGCGCGGGCCGGGCAACGGCTTGCCGTCATGGATATCGGCGCGGCGCAATGGCGCTTTGGACGCATCGGCCAGCTGTCGCGCATCGATCTGAAACTGCAGCCTGGCGTCAATCGAGAGCAATTCAGGCGTACCCTCCAGGCTGAGTTTCCAATGCGCTTGCAAGTCTCGGAAAGCCAGGACCAGGAAAGCCGCAACGACAATATGTCGCGCGCCTATCGCATCAATCTGAATGTGCTGGCGCTGGTAGCGCTATTTACTGGCGCCTTCCTGGTGTTCTCGACCCAGGCGCTGTCAGTGATCCGGCGCCGCTCGCAGTTTGCGCTGCTGCGCGTGCTGGGATTACGCCGCAGCCAGTTGTTACGCCAGGTGTTGCTGGAAGGCGGCCTGCTCGGTTGCGTGGGAGCATTGCTCGGGTTGGCATTGGGATATCTGTTGGCGGGTCTGGCCTTGCATTTTCTTGGCGGCGATCTGGGTGGCGGTTATTTCCGCGGTGTGCAGGCCAGCGTGCAATTCGATCTGCCGGCGGCAATGATTTTCTTTGGGCTCGGCAGCGGTATCGCCCTGCTCGGCAGTCTGGCGCCGGCATTGGAAGCGGCCCGGGCGCAACCGGCCGCGGCGCTCAAATCCGGCAGCGAAGAAACTGCTTTGGCGCGGCTGGCGACACCCTGGCCGGCGTTGACCTGCCTGCTGCTTGGTGCGCTGTTGACGCAAATGCCACCGCTATTCGATTTGCCTGTCTTCGGCTACATGGCAGTCGCACTATTGCTAATCGGCGGTATCACACTGATGCCACGGGTGGCTTCGCTGGTGTTTTCGGCACTCCAAAGATTCAGCATGGGACGCCGTAACGGCGTCATTACAACATTGGTGCTGGCGCGCCTCGCCAACGCTCCGGGACAAGCCTCGATTGCGCTCGGCGGCGTGCTGTCCAGCTTTAGCCTGATCGTGGCGATGGCGATCATGGTGACCAGTTTCCGTATATCGGTTGACGACTGGATGCAGCAAATATTATCGGCAGATCTGTATGTGCGCTCTGCCAGCAATGGCGAGACCGGCGCCATGCGCCCTGCCGAGCAGCACTTGCTGGCGAAAGCACCAGGCGTGGCGCGCGCCGATTTCCTGCGCACTTCGACACTCACGCTAGACCCGGCGCGGCCGCCGGTGGTATTGATCGCACGCGCTATCGACGCTGTCGATCCGGCGCGTACCTTGCCGATAATCGGCCCGCATTTACCGGCCAGCGCGATTGCCACGGATAGCTTGCCGATCTGGGTCTCGGAAGCGATGGTCGACCTGTACGGCTACCGTCTCGGCCAGCAAGTCACGCTGCCCCTGGCCGCACATTCTTATCAATTCACGGTGGCCGGCATCTGGCGCGATTATGCGCGCCAATCGGGAGCGATCCAGTTGCGGCTGGCGGATTATCAGCGTTTGAGCGGCGACACCGAGGTCACCGATGCCGCACTGAGTCTGCAACGCGATGCCGATCCGGGTACGGTCATTGCTGCGTTGCGCGCATTGCCATTCGGTGCGACGCTGGAATTTTCCCAGCCGGGAGAAATCCGCGCACTCACCTTGACCATTTTCGACAGAAGCTTCGCCGTCACTTATCTGCTGGAAATCGTCGCCATCGTGATTGGCCTGTTTGGCGTGGCCGCCACCTTCTCGGCCCAGACGCTGGCGCGCGCACGGGAGTTCGGCATGCTGCGCCATGTCGGCGTAACGCGCCGCCAGATCCTGTCCATGCTGGCGCTGGAAGGCGGTTTGCTTACCGCGCTAGGCATGCTGGTTGGCTTTCTGCTAGGTTGGACCATCAGCCTGATCCTGGTATTCATCGTCAACCCGCAATCGTTTCACTGGACCATGGAACTGCACATGCCTTGGCTGGGACTGGCGCTGGTGGCGTTGCTGCTGCTGTTCTCGGCCGGTGCGACGGCCTTGCTGGCAGGTTCACGGGCGGTCTCCGTCGATGTGCTGCATTCTGTACGGGAGGACTGGTAATGTTGTCAGGATTTCGCCGCTGGCTGCTGTGCGCCCTGCTGCTGTTGTGGGCGCCACCGCAATTTGCCGCGCCGCCGCGCTTTGTACAAGTCACTCCCGGGCATCCACTGACGCTGCCGCAAGATAGCGGCGCGCATCCCGACTTTCGTACTGAATGGTGGTACGTCACCGGCTGGCTGAGCACGCCAGACGGCAAGCCGATCGGTTTCCAGATCACTTTTTTCCGCTCCGCCACGGAACATGATCGCGCCAATCCAAGCGCCTTCGCGCCGACGCAACTGATCATCGCCCATGCGGCGCTGTCCGATCCCGGCGTGGGTAAGCTTCTGCATGCGCAAAAGAGTGCGCGCGCCGGCTTCGGCCTGGCTTACGCCAAGGAAGGCAATACCGATGTCGCGCTGGATGACTGGCGCCTGCTACGCGGCGCCGACGGTCGTTATCAGGCCAGCATCGCTACCGGTGAATTTACCTTGCAGCTCAGTTTGACGCCTGGCCAGCCACCGTTGCTGCAAGGCGATCAAGGCTATTCACGCAAGGGGCCGCAAGCGGCGCAAGCCAGCTACTACTATAGCGAACCGCAATTGCAGGTCAGCGGCAAACTGACCCGCGCCGGCAGCGAGCAAGACGTCAGCGGCAGTGCCTGGCTCGATCACGAATGGTCGACCAGCGTACTCGATGCCGATGCGACGGGTTGGGATTGGCTCGGCGCCAACCTGGATGACGGCTCCGCCTTGATGGCGTTTCAGATTCGCAATCGTAGCGGCGGCAAGATATGGGCGCACGCTGCCTTGCGCGATGCCGGCGGCAAGGTCACCCAATTCCCGTCCGAACAAGTCAGCTTCCAGCCTGAGCGCCAATGGCGTTCGCCACGTACCGACGCTAGCTATCCAGTGCAGCAAGCGCTGCATACCGGCGCCATCGTCTGGTCGCTGGCACCCTTGCAAGACGATCAGGAACTCGATTCGCGGTTATCGACCGGATCGGTATATTGGGAAGGTGCGGTGACAGTCAATCGCGATGGCCGGCGCGCCGGACGCGGTTATCTGGAGCTGACCGGTTATCTGAAGGCGTTGAAGTTCTGACGCCCGAGATCACAAGCTTTCGTTTCGCTTTTGGTTTCTATTTTTGCCAACCCGAGCTAAACTTGAAGCCGGGCAAATGCTCTCTAAAAGATGATATACTTGACACATTGACATCATAGTCCAGATTGACGCATTTTTTATTGGGAGACGCATGAAAGGTCCATCGCTACTTCTCACCGCCACCGTCGCAGCCATTCTCCTCTCCGGCTGCGTTGCACAACCGACTGTGCGCAGCTATACGCCCCCGCCACGCAGCTCAGCGCCGGCGCCGGTATCGCTTTCAGAATCATTGAGCCCTTCCGAGCAGGTTGTCGAGATGCCGCAACAGCCCTCCAGCAGGAAGAGTGGAGAATTATCCGACACCGTGGAACGGATGGCGAAAAGGAACGCTTGCACTCCCGCCGGAAGCGCAACACTAATCGCCAAAACCACCGCCGCCGAAACCTATCAGGTCAGTTGCCAGGACGGTCAGCAACAGCTGTACAAATGCGAGCTGAGGCAATGCCGGCTGATGAATTGAAATTCGCATAAAAACCCGAATCAAAACCCAATCCAAGGGCGGCTTTCATGAAAACAGCACTAGGTATACTTGCCTTGATTTCGTTGCTGAGCGGCTGTGCATACCCGGGGTTCAAATGCGACGATCCCGATGTCCGCCCGTCCTGGTGCGATGACACCGGCGCCGCACACAGCAAGGGTGGCGCAACACAATCGAAATAAACAACAAGCAACAAACAACAAACAACAAACACAATAGATGCCGCCGGGCCCTACGTGCGGCCCCGCAGATTCCTATTTCTTATAACGGCGGTGCGGCGATGAACTCCGCCAGCTGCTCAGCCCGTTCAGAGAACGACTGCAGCGTTGGATAATCGGCCGCGAGGACGATTTCCGGCAACATCATCCGCGTGAATTGCCAGGCGACCGCGGTGGTTACACCGGCCTGGTTAATGCTCTTGCCGGCGACTTCCAATGGCTTGTTACGCAACTCGCGTTCCAGCGCCTGGTAGGCTGCATAGAGCTGGCCCTGGACGCGCGTGACCCACGGCTCGTGCTGCTTTTCTGCAGGCCGCAAGTTGCGCTCATAGACAATCTGCACAGTTTTTTCGCAAGCTGCCAGCGCCAGCCCGATAACCCGCAATGCATGCTGGCGCTCGCCGATTGCGGCCGGCATCAGACTCTTGCCTGGCGCCGCCAGCGCTTCCGCATAATCCAGGATAAGCGTTGAATCCATCAACACCTCGCCGTCATCGCACACCAGCGACGGTGCTTTGACTACCGGATTGATTTCCCGAAATTGTTCAAATGTGCTGAACACGGAGATGGAACGGTGTTCGAACGGAATCCCAAGCAATTGCAAGGAAATCGAAACGCGGCGGACATAAGGTGAGTCAAGCATGCCGATGAGCTGCATAGGTTCTCCGGTTGAATTAATCGAAGCAAAATCCTAGCACAGAACGACATTCTGCCGGTGTTGACGCCACCCATCCGTGCATCAACAGCCATCGCAGAGAAAGTTCGCCAAATCAGGCTTCCTGCACCTCACGCTTAGCAGGCGTTGAGTAGATATCAATGCATTTGAATGCATCTGCGTAGTGTTTCGGATCGCCGCCTGCTTCCAGTCGTTTCTTGAATTCTGCTGCCTCGGCAGTGCTGTCGAATTCGTAAGCCAGTCCTTTAAAAATGACGGTAGCCTCATTCAGCCTGACCATTACTATCTCCTTATAGCTTGATGTTGAAAGAAAAGGCCGCCCAGACACTGCTGACAGTGACGGCATGCCGTTTCTTACAAGGGAAAACAGTAGCAAAGCGATGCGTTGGAAAACAGAATATCCTCGGCTCCGCCGCTAGAGCGGCACACCGTCCTGGCGGCTCGCCTCTTTTCCTTGATAGTACGCTTTTGGTGATTCTTATTGAACTGTCAAAAATGGCAGTTACTTGCCTATTCCTGCATATGCACGCTAAAACAAGACCTATCCATCTGGACAGGTAAGCAAGGTCCCATGAATTACTGCCATTCCGAACCTATTCACTTTCGTCTACGAACAGGCATCTGTCAAACAAGAAAATGTTATTAGTTTGTTGGCGCCCATCAAAAAAATGTAACGTACCCTTTAAATGCTGCGATTAAGGTAACTTATTGACGTACCGTGGCGCGCACCATTCCCGCGAAATTTTCCAGGTCGTTCGCGGCCAGATCAGATACCGTCCAGTAATTCATGCCATCCCAGGTCCAGCGCACGACATGGTAACCTTGCCTATTTTGCAACTGCGGCGCCGCATCCCTGTCGTTACTCGGCCAAATATACAAATTGATAGGATGCTGGGCGCGCCGGTAAATCAAAGCGGCCACCGGCCGGCCGCCGAGATAATCAAGGCGTCCGCCAATCAGCGGAAAGCCTCGGGACGCAAGATCGACCACAGGCGGAGAAAAATTCAGCTTGCCGTTGAACCAGGGTTTCACCGTGTGCTGGTCGGTTGAGGCCACATCCGAGAGATGATCGACCTGTAGCGAACGAACATGGCTGGCAACCACTTCCTCAGTCAACTTATCCTGGTCCGACGGCAGGTTGAGATACAAGCCGATACTCCAAGCCAGTGCCAGTCCGGCCGCCATGGCAGTGCCGAGACTGAGCCAGTTGATACGCCATGGCCTGGCGCGCGGCGGGTCTTGCGGCAAGGCGGCGCTGATGCGCTGCGCCAGATGTGCCGGAGCATCGAAATAGCCCGCCTCCTTCTTGAAGCGTGCACTGACGATGCGCTGGGCGGCATATTCGCGCTGACAATCGGCACAGCTATCAAGGTGACGCTGCACCTCCAGCGCCTCGCTGATGCCGAGCTCCTGATCGCCAAAAGCCGGCAACAGCTCCAGTACTTCCTGATGATCCATCATGCCTCCTGCCTGGCCGGCGCAAGAATTGTCGCCAGCAATTTACGGCCGCGCCCCAGGCGCGACATTACCGTACCGATCGGAATGCCGACGATGGCGGCGATCTGCTTATAAGATAGTTCTTCCAGCTCACGCATCACCATCACCTCGCGAAATTCCAGCGGCAACGCTTGCAGCGCCTGCCGCAACTGGCGCTCGCTGTCTTTCTGCATCAGCAGCGTCTCGGGATTGTTGTCCGCGGCCGCCATGTCGAGTCCATCGCCGGCTTGAAAAATCTCCACGTCGTCGTCGAATACGGTTTGCTGCGGCTGTTTCTGCTGCACCTGGTACCAGGTGTAGAAAGTATTGCGCACGATGGTCAGCAGCCAGGCGCGGCTGTCGTCGCCATGAAAACCGTCGAAGAATTTAAAAGCGCGCAAATAAGCTTCCTGCACCACGTCCTCCGCATCCTGACGGCTGCGCGTGAGCCAGCACGCCAGGTTGAACGCGGAGTTCAAGTGCGGCAGCACGCTGGCTTGGAACCGCTGTTTTTTTGTCGAGTCGATCATCCAGGCATTTCCAGGGTTCATGAAACACAAGACTACCGATATGCAAAATTAATTCCCGGGAAAACCAATTAAGTTGAAATCTTAAGCTGAAATTTCGTCCGGAAATAAATTATAGGGTACACCGGTATAGGCACAGTTATCGTTGCCTGACGTCAGGTATGGCGGAAAAACAAATCACGGATGAAATTTCTCGTGCCGTTCCAGCATGGCGGTGTAGTCCTGGATGCGCCTGGCACGCGTTTCCGCTTTTTTGGCAGTTTGAATCCGGAACAAAACAGCGTAACGATTGCTGCTGTCGAGAGTGGTAAAAAACGCCTGCGCACGCGGGCTGGCGTCCAGCGCCGCCTGAAAATCTGCGGGCACGGCCGACGTGCTGGCCGAGTCATAGGCGGCCTCCCAACGGCCGTCGTTCCGGGCGCGATCCACCTCCCTGAGCCCAGCTGGCATCATCCGACCGCTTTCGATCAGCGCCAAGGCTTTGTCGCGATTGATCCTGGACCAGATGCTCCTGGCTGAACGCGGGGTAAATTTCTGCAGCCAGAAATCGTCATCGTCGCTCTTTTTCTGGCCATCTATCCACCCGTAGCACAACGCCGACTCTACCGCTTCGGGATACGAAACCGAAGTCAGATCCGAACTCTTCTTTGCCAGCCGCAGCCAGACCCCGGGGGACTTGTCATGGTTCTTTTTCAGCCATGCGGCCCAGTCCTTTTGCTGATTGAAAAGCTGTATCGGCAGCTCTGCAACCTCGCTTCGATCTGTTTTCATCTGCTTTTCCCCATGCTTATGGAAGTTGCATTTTATTACTATTTTGCAGATCTTCCAGATCGCACCGCCGCTAGAAACCGGCTCAGGCCGTTTGGATCAAATCATGCTTTAATGAATTTATATCGTATTGTGATATATTAATCGCTCTCAAGAATTCCATTTCCCCGAAAACCCGAGCATCAGATGCCATCCTCATCCCTGTCCAAGCAAGACTTTGAAGCGCTATCGACATTTCGCTACCAACTCCGAAAATTCCTGCGCTTCAGCGAAGACGCGGCCCAAAGCGAAGGTGTTACACCTCAACAATATCTGCTATTGCTGCACGTAAAAGGTACTCCCGGCCGTGACTGGGCCAGTGTCGGCGAACTGGCCGAGCGCCTGCAATCACAGCATCACAGTGTGGTTGCGTTGATCTCGCGTTGCGAAAAACTCGAATTGGTCGAACGCCGCAACAGCGAGATCGACCGCCGCCAGGTCAACATCCATCTGCTGCCCGCGGGCGAACGCTGTTTGGCTAAGCTGGCGGAATTGCACCATGCCGAACTGAATACTCTTACCGATATCTTCCGCGTGCCGAATATAAATACCTTCAATACTTGAGAGTGCCGTCATGTCTTCCAACCATCATTCGTACAAACGCGACTTCGCGGCCGATACGCGCCTGCTCAAGATTTCACTGATTGCAGTGGTCATCGGCGGCTTCGGCACGCTGGCGGCATTTGTGCTGCTGAACCTGATCCGGCTGTTCACCAACCTGTTTTTCTATCAAACGCTGTCTTTCGTTACGCGTTCACCCGCCGATAATCATCTGGGCGCCTGGGTCATCCTGCTGCCGGTCGCGGGCGGCTTGATTGTCGGCCTGATTGCACGTTTCGGCTCAGAGAAAATCCGCGGCCATGGAATTCCCGAAGCGATCGAAGCGATCCTGTTCGGCAAAAGTAAAATGTCGGCCAAGGTCGCCATCCTCAAACCGCTGTCATCCGGTATCGTGATCGGCAGCGGTGGCCCGTTTGGCGCGGAAG
This sequence comes from Collimonas sp. OK307, assembly GCF_900113705.1. Lineage (GTDB taxonomy): Bacteria > Pseudomonadota > Gammaproteobacteria > Burkholderiales > Burkholderiaceae_D > Collimonas. The sequence goes on from NZ_FOQI01000010.1 coordinate 155,888, forward strand.
GCCCGATCATCATGACCGGCGGCGCCATCGGCTCGCTGATCGCCCAGCATTTCCACCTGACCGGAGCCGAACGCAAGACCTTGCTGGTGGCCGGCGCCGCAGCCGGCATGACCGCCGTGTTCGGCACACCGGTCGCAGCTGTGTTGCTGGCGGTAGAACTGCTGCTGTTCGAATTGCGGCCGCGCAGCCTGCTGCCAGTCATCGTTGCCTGCGCAGTAGCCGGGTTCACCCGCCCATTGCTACTGGATACCGGCCCGCTGTTCCCGTTACAGACATCGGAAATCGGCATTAGCGCCTTGTTCTCCTGCGTCATCGCCGGCATCCTGGGCGGTGCCTTATCGGCATTGATGTCGACTGCCTTATACAAGGTTGAGGACCTGTTCGGCAAACTGCCGGTCCATTGGATGTGGTGGCCGGCGCTGGGAGGCATCGCAGTCGGCATAGGCGGGTATTTTGAACCGCGGGCGCTCGGTGTCGGTTACGACGTCATCGGCGATCTGCTCAACGGCAACCTGGCCCTGCAACTGGCGTTGAGCCTGCTGCTGGTCAAAGCCGTGATCTGGGTCATTGCACTCGGCTCCGGCACTTCCGGCGGTGTCCTCGCGCCGTTGCTGATTATCGGCGCGGGTCTCGGTACCGTGCTGGCGCCGTGGCTGCCGGGCGGCGATGCACATTTGTGGCCCTTGGTATGCATGGCGGCAGTGCTGGCCGGCGTACTAGGCGCACCACTTACCGCTGCCGTCTTCGCCTTCGGACTGACCCACGACACCAACGCCTTGCTGCCGCTGCTACTCACCACCGGCGTTGCTTACGGCTTTACCGTATTGACCATGCGGCGCTCGATCATGACCGAAAAAATCGCCCGCCGCGGTTATCACATCTATCGCGAATACGGTGTCGATCCGCTGGAACGGCAGCATGTGGACGAAGTGATGACGCATGCGGTGGCCGCGCTCCCGGCCAGCCTCACTATTGCAGAAACCCTGGAGCGCTATTTCGGCGCAGGGCAAGTACATCGCAGCTATCCGGTAGTCGACATCGAACAAGGTTTGATAGGCATGGTCGAACGCAGCAGTTTCGGTCCGCAAGCCGACGGCAGCAATACCTTGACGACCTTGTTCAGTCCAACCTATATGGAGCAGTCCGCCGCCCTGGTTGCCCTGCCGTCCGAAACCTGCCGTATTGCCGCAGCCCGTATGGCGACGCATCATCTGGAGCGGCTGCCGGTGGTAAGCGACTTGCAAAGCCGGCGCCTGGTCGGCATCATCAGCCGCAGCGACCTGATTAAACCGTCACGGCTGTTTTTTGATGAAGAACAAAAACGCGAGCGGTTGTTGAGCTAAAAAGCCAAAAACAACGGAATGTCGCGGCACGTGGAGCTGCGACATCCTTATGGCGAATGCCTGGTGTTTGAAACTGGCAAGCGGCGTAAAAAAAATACGAACGGGACACAGAACAATATCGCTAAAACGCTGCTGACGACGCTCCATTCGATGCCATAGGCGTAGTCGCCCGGAATCGCATGCAAAGAAACCATGACGCCACGTATCAGGCTCAGGAAGATAAAATGCACCGGGAAAATTGTCAGGGTGTTTTTCGATATCCAGGCGCTTATTCCCGACACGGGAAATAACGCGGAAAACGCAAATGTGGCGACAATCCCCAACATGGCGGTCAGCATATACAGCGCCGGCCATCTGCCGAAATGCATATTGGCGAAATCGACCTTGCCGTTGAGTCCCACCGCGCAAACAAGCAGCGCCGCCGCAATAATGAAAATAAGAAACAGATAGCCTTGCTTTATATTGCTAAAGAAATTCTTCTCGCGGACATACTGTCCAATGGCATAGAACGATAGCGCTACCCACATGCTGTCCAGGCTCAAGGGAAGCCTGAAGGGCGAATCTTTCCAGAATAGTGTAATGACAAAAGCAAGGGCTCCGAAGATACAAGTCGACGCGGTCAATGTCAGGAACTTGCGTGAGGCATGATAGGTTATCGCCGTCATGATCAGGCACGGGAAAAACCAGAGGGGGGGATCAACAAAAAGATCCGACTCCAATCCCGTGAACAAGCCGACAACGGGTGAATACCATGTCTGGCCGGCAGTCAGCAAAGCCTTCGCGCCGATGTTACGCGTAGCGAGCCAGTACAGAAAAGCCAGCAGGAAAAACAGAAAATAAGGGATGACCAAGGTTTGCAATACCTTTTTGGCATTGCGGGAAATCGGCGCATCCAGTTTGCCTGACTTGATCAGGAATCCGGAAATGAAGAAAAACAATGGCACGTGAAAACTGAATATCAGCCTCACAAGATAATCAGGCAATCCCCTGCTGTGACCGAGAACAACCAGGACCATGCCGATGGCCTTGGCGTTGTCGACAAAGTCGTAGCGATCAAATGAAACCTGGTTGCGCGGTGAAGGGTAAGGATAGATCGACAAAAATGGGACCTTTATTTAGTGAGAAGAAACAACGTAGTGCGAAGAAACAGCGCTTCTTCTCATGCACTTGAGGCTGCACAAGGGAGAGGTTCCTTGACAAGATATTGTCCAATCGAGCCTGCCGCCTCATCTCTGATTTCATTTTTAAAAGCACGCTTTTTTTGCGTCCTTTTACGATGACGGGTAGGAATTAAATCGAGCGGGCTTTCCATGTATGGCAGCAGAATTTCATAAAAGCTCTTTTGCGGAACAAGATCACCATATTTCCCAAAAAATTCATCATAGGAAAAATAAAATTTTTCACTCTGCGAAATCTGGTTTTTGGTGGCGATGCCCACTATCGTCTTGATACCGAGAGCCAGCCCCAATCCATTCATCGCAGCCATCAACAGCTGGGCCGGCTGGATGTCATGGCAATTTTTTGTGGCCTGTTTAATTCCCTCGAAACCGTTGATTCCCTGGACACTGGATATACACAACACGTGATCGTCCGGAAGCTGAAATAAGCAGCCATCGGCTATTACAAATATCAGGCGATAAATACTCACCAGATCGCTTTTGAAGATCAGGCATAAATCTCCTTCATGGTCGACCGTGTGCGGAAAATCCATCACTATTTCAAATGAAATCCCTTCTATATATTGGCTCCAAAGCAGAACAGGTGAACGTGAAATATTCTCTAAAAAATCAGTTCTGAAATTATTTTGCAGGTAGGAATAATGTGAAATCAGGATTAATAGACCGGTTCTTGCAGAAATATTGAAAGAGATATAGTTTCTCAAGTACTTGTAAGTCAACTCCGGTTTGCTAACGATCAATTGCTTCGTTTGCGGATGACTAAGGATACGGATGAATTTGAGATGTTGCCGGAGGTTTAACATGAGCAGCAATCCTCGATGCCATGTCTTCAGTTTCAGCATCGATCCTCTCATCACTATATTCCGGGTGATTCTTGATGTATTGGCCCAAAAAAATTTTAATGGCACTTTTGATATAGAGGTCATGAAGGTCTCCGTTTTGAATTTTTATTTATCTAGCCAGACATTTAAAAAGGCAGAACCGCGTCCGACTTTGCAGCCAGAATCACACGTTTGAATTCTGCCTGTATGCGCGCCAAAGCAGCGTCCGTCTCAGCCTCGAAGCGCATCACCACAACCGGGGTTGTATTTGATGAGCGCGCCAGTCCGAATCCATCTGCATATTCAACGCGCAGGCCATCGATCTTGATGATGTCCTCAGCGCCTGGAAATTTTGCCTCCTCCTGCAGCTTCTCTATCAATGCGAAATTCTCACCTTCGAGCAACTGCAGTTGCAATTCTGGCGTACTGATCGACTGCGGCAATGCGTTCAGCACCGCGGAAGGATCAATTTCGCAGCTCAGCAGCTCTAACAATCGGGCACCTGCATACAGGCCATCGTCAAAGCCATACCAGCGATCCTTGAAGAAAACGTGGCCGCTCATCTCGCCGCCAAGCGGCGCTCCCGTCTCGCGCATCTTGGCCTTTACCAGCGAGTGCCCGGTCTTCCACATCAATGGCCGGCCGCCGTGCGTGGCGATCCACTGCGCGAGATGGCGCGTGCATTTGACGTCGTATAAAATATCCTGGCCCGGATGACGGGTCAGCACGTCTGCGGCAAACAACATCAACTGGCGGTCCGGATAAATGATCTGGCCGTCTTTGGTGACTACGCCGAGACGGTCGCCATCACCGTCGAAAGCCAGGCCAAGCTCCGCGTCGCCGGTTTGCAGGGCATGAATCACATCCTGCAGATTCTCCGGATGGGCCGGGTCCGGATGATGATTGGGGAACGTCCCGTCCACCTCACAAAACAACTCTTGCACTTTGCACCCGAGTGCGCGATACAAATCGCCGGCGAAGGCGCCCGCGACACCATTGCCGCAATCCACAACGATTTTCATGGGACGCGCCAATTTGACATCGCTCAGGATGCGTTGGAGATAAGCGCTCTTGATGTCGTAAGTGCGGTAGTTGCCCGGTTCCGCCAGCGCTTGCCTGGCAGTCGCGGCATTGACGATCTGCTGATACAACTCCTGTATCGTCTCGCCATGAATCGCTTCACCGGCCAGCACCATTTTGAAACCGTTGTAATCAGGCGGATTATGGCTGCCAGTTACCATCACACCGGATTGGGCGCCAAGGACATGCGTAGCAAAATAGACCATCGGCGTGATGACCATTCCCAAATCAATCACGTCCACGCCGGCTTTTTGTAACCCGGCTGCCAGCGCCGCGCTCAATTCGGGGCCGGACAGGCGCCCGTCGCGGCCGATGACGACCGTATTTTCACCCTTTGCGCGGGCCGCAATGCCGAAGGCCAGACCGATTTTTTTCGCGATACCGGCATCCAGGGTTTTACCGACAATGCCGCGGATGTCATAGGCTTTGAATATCGTTTTTTGGAGTGGTAGCATAGTTTTTATGTAAGTCAGAAATAAAGGTATCGGGACGCTTCAGCTGCGTTTGTATATATCGTCGAAGCGAACGATGTCGTCCTCTCCCAGATAACCGCCGGATTGCACTTCGATCAGATGCAATGGCATTTTTCCGGGGTTTTCCAGGCGATGTTTGACACCGATCGGTATGTAGGTGGACTCATTCTCGGTAAGCAGCTTTTCTTCATCGCCGCGAGTAATCAGCGCGGTCCCGGTAACTACGACCCAATGCTCGGCACGGTGATGATGCATCTGAAGGGACAGTTTCCCTCCGGGCTTAACGGTAATGCGCTTGACCTGGAAACGATCACCGGCATCGATGCCTTCATAATTACCCCAGGGGCGATACACCTGCATATGATTCATGTGCTCGGTACGGCTATTTTTCTTAAGGTCTTCGACAATTTTTTTGACGCCCTGCACCTGGTCTTTGTGCACCACCAAAACCGCGTCCTTGGTTTCCACCACCACCAGGTCTTGGACGCCGATCACCGCGACGAAGCGATTTTCAGCGCGAATCATCGAATTCTGAACGTCGTCCGTGTACACGTCTCCACGTAACACATTCTGCTGGGAGTCTCCCTCCGTCTCCTTCAGTACATCCCAAAGCGCGGACCAGGAGCCTACATCGCTCCAGCCCATTTCCGCCGGCACCACTACCGCGTGGCGTGTGTGTTCCATCACTGCGTAGTCGATCGACTCCGCTGGACAAACGGCATAGGACGCTTCGTTCAAACGGCAAAAATCGAGATCGTGGTAAGCGCCGTCGAACGCCTTTTGACAGCTATCTGCGATCGCAGGCCGATATTCCTGTAATTCGTCAAGGTAGCGTGCTGCCTTGAAAAGAAACATGCCGCTATTCCAGCTATAGGCCTTATCGGCAACGAAAACTTCGGCGGTAGCGCGATCAGGCTTTTCGACAAATTTTTCGACGGGATAACAGCCCTCGCTGCCTTGCACGGCGGATTTACCTCTGCGAATATAACCGTAGCCGGTTTCAGGGCCGGACGGCACGATACCGAATGTCACGAGCGCGCCGTTTTCGGCCGCTGAGATCGCCCGCTGAACCGCCGCGTGGAACGCCTCCACATCGCCAATCACGTGGTCGGCCGGCAGCACCAGCATCACTGCGTCTTGATCCTGTTGCAGCAGATAATGCGCCGCCACCGCTACCGTTGGCGCGGTGTTCTTACTTTCCGGCTCTAGCAGAATATCGAGTGGAAGAACGTCGATTGCACGCATTTGCTCAGCTACCAGAAAACGGTGCTCATTGCCGCAAGTTAGCAGCGGCGGCATCAACTCCGGCCACTCCGACAGGCGCAGCAGCGCTTCTTGCAGCATCGAGCGATCCGAACATAGCGGCAGCAGTTGCTTCGGCAACGCCTCGCGTGAAAGCGGCCATAACCGCGTGCCGGAACCTCCGGCGAGGATGACGGGATATATATTCATAGATTACTCACTGACAATGCTGTTGCGTTTTCGGCGTCTCTTTCCGGCAACCGGTCACGCGCGTCGCCCCAGTCGTTATCACCACCTGCTTCCGGCAATTTGCGCATGTTTCCCGCACGGTCGACGCTATATTCCTTGACTACGATGACTTCATCCAGATGCGCGTTATCGAGTATGCGGGTGTATTCAAACAACACACTGCGCACCACTTCGGCGCCGGAACATATATGGCTGCCATGTCCGATCCAGGTCGGACCGACGATCTTGCAACCGGCCTCGATCTTGCATCCGGAACCGATATAGACCGGGCCTTCAATCGTCGTTCCTTCCCAATCTATGCTGGTGTTGAGGCCAACCCACAGACCGTCGGCGATTTGCGTGCCAGGCACTTCCAGCTGCGCGACTTCGCCTTGCAATACGCTTTGCAGCACACTCCAGAAATCGGTCACAGTGCCGATATCGATCCAGTTGAAAAAACGCTGCTGCGCATAAAACGGCATGCCCTTTTGCGCCATCAGCGGGAACAGCTCAGAACCGATATCGAACATGGTGTTAGCAGGAATCAGATCGATGACTTCAGGTTCGAATATATAAATTCCGGTGCTCGCAAAATTGGATAATGCATCTTTCTGGTTCGGCTTTTCCTGGAACGACTGCACACGTCCATCCTGATCCGCCACCACTACACCGTAGTTGTGCACCTTATCCCACGGCACTTCCTTGGTAATGACGCTGGCCAACGCGCCCTTCTGCTTGTGCTCGAACAGCGCGGAGGTAAGATCGAGGTCGATCAAGGCGTCGCCGCATATCACGATGGTGGTTTCGTCGAAGAAGTTGGCAAACTCCTGGATTTTCTTGATGCCGCCGGCCGAGCCAAGGGGCTCCGGCACTACTTCGCCGCTGTCGTCGACATAACCTTCGAAGGAATAGCCGATCTGCACGCCGAACTGGTTTCCATCACCGAAATATTCTTCTATTTTCTGATGCAGGTAACTGACATTCACCATGATGTCGCGGACACCGTAGCTGGCGAGATATTCAACCAGGTAAGCCATTACCGGTTTGCCCAGAATCGGAATCATCGGTTTGGGAAGATCGTAAGTTAATGGTTGAACACGAGTGCCCTTACCGGCAGCTAAAATCATTGCTTTCATGTTTCTTACCTCACTAAATTGCATTAAAAAATAAAATCCGGCGCTTCTGACTGCTTCTGGCTGCCATCAACTGCTATCGCTCTGCCAACAAGCGCCTGAACCACTTACTTCAAACCTGTCCATTTCCTTCGCGATATTTGCGACACAAAATCAGGAATGTCATGATGTCGACGGTATAGCGGCGCAATAGCCGGCGTGGCTCAAGGCACAGCCGATACAGCCATTCGAGCCGGGTGCGTTGCACCAGGCGCGGCGCGCGCGGCTTGTAGCCACCCCAAAAATCGAACAGGGCGCCAACGCCGATAACCACATTCGCATTCAGGGCCTGGCGGTTGGCGAGAATCCATTCCTCTTGAATCGGATTACCAAGCGCCACCAGAACAACTTCTGCCTGCGAGTTATTGATCGACTCCACCAGCGTTGCCCGACTGTTTGCCATACCGGCATAGCCGTCGCAGCTGCCAACCACTATCTGGTTCAATTTCTGACTGACATGATCCGCTGATTTTTTGAGTATCTCCGGCTTGCCACCCAGCATGAACACGCGCATCGGCGTCCTCGCAGCGGAAAATAATTGCGGTACGAAATCTGTGCCATTCAAATTTTCCTTGAATGCTTCGCGGCGGAAGAGATACGCAGCGATATCCATGCCAACGCCGTCATTGACAATCGTCACGAATTCCTTGTCGAGTTTGTCAAGCAGATAGCGGCATTGGACAATGAAATTGGTATTGGCAAAAAGCAGCGTCGCTTTTTTGCCCGCCCGCACAGTGCGCAACAAATATCTGCTCAACGCCGGTGAAGTCGTTGTAACAACTGGAAAACCAGCGATCGGAATGATCTTTCCTGCTTTCATGGACAATCCCTTCTTGACAGCAATACCTAAAATAAAATATGTAAAGATTTGGCCGGCATATCTTCGGCATCTGGCAAACGAGCAGCCGATACAGCCATTTAGCGCACGAAAAATCGACGTAGCCGGATCACCGAAAGCGACACCTCGTGCCAGGTACCGTTGACCGCCCTGATATGCCAGCCCGTGATACCCACCATCAGCGGATACAGCAAGCACGCAATAAAAGCCGCTCCGCCAACCAAGACCACGTTGGTGAAGTGCTGCTGCATCAACAACAGGTAAGCACCTAAACCAAGCATCAAAATTACGGTTCCCACCAGAGGTGGCGCCAGCGCGTACCAGGTCATGCGCAAACTCAAACCTAGCTCTCGGCTCAGCAGCAATTGCGACACCGGAAACACCAACAGGTAAGCGGCGCAGAATGACAAGCTCATGCCGAGCAGGCCGAAGCGATAGAAAACTGCGGCCAGGCCGGTGGCGAGCGTCAATTGCGTGATGCCTAGCAGCACCGGAACACGATTTTTCCCCAGGGCAAAAAACAAATAGTCATTCAATTGCACAATCGACGAGATCAGATATAACAGCGCCAAGGCACCTACCGTAGGCGCTGCCGGCAACCATTTTTCGCCGAAAACCGTGACCACCAGCGGTGTCGCCAGCACAGCCTGGAAACACAGCAAGGGGGCAACGCAAAACAGCGTGATACCGAGAATTTTCAAGTAACCGCGACGCAGTGCCGCCAGATCCATCCCGGCATCGGAGAATACCGGGAGTGCGACCTTATGCATCGAACTGGAGATGACCAGGTATACAGACGATGTCACCCGTTTTGCCAGGTTGTACAGGCCGGTGGCATATGGCCCCAGGAAAATCCCCACCAGCAGGGAATCACCATTGGCGTTGGCAAATCCGAGTACGCCGGTCAGCCCGACTTGTCGAATATCATTCCAATATTTACGCGTCAGCGCGCCATCAAACACCAAACTCGGCAGCCAACGACTCTGCATCACGACCAGCACCAATGCCAGGCCGGATGCTGTCACCTGCTGCACCACCAAAGACATCGCCCCCCAGCCGCTCGCGGCAAGTGCGATACCGGTAGCGCCGCCGATCGTTACTGAAAAAATAGAACGGATTGCAAGTTGGCGAAACATCATGTTGCGCACAAGTCGTGCCTCGTAAGCGCGCACCAGGCCAAAAAACAGAATCGAAACGCTCATCCCTTGCAACACTGTTTTCAGCTCCGGCGCTCGAAACAGTGAAGACACAAAACCAGCCGAAAGAAACATCAACCCGGCAAGTAGCAAACCGACCGCCGTGCAACACGTAAACACCCATGAATAAAGTCTGTCGTTTGGTATGGCGGTGCGCACGATCGGCATGGCAATCGCGTCGAATACCACCAGGCGGGTAAACAAAATGAACAGGTGCGCGATAGTCAGCAAGCCAAATGCATCCGGCGTCAGAAATCGCGCCAGCACCGCAAAGACGGCGAACGAAAGTATTTGCTGCGCAAGGTTATCCACGATCGACCAGATCGATCCCGACGCCAAGCCGCCGCTAGCGCTTTTCTGATTCATCTTGCTCCTATTCTTGTAAAAAATTCAGGCACCGAGACTCGCTCCCGCTGCTCTAACCGCGCCAACCCTGCATGCGCGCCAGTACGCTGACGTATTTGAATCGCGCCTTCGGAAAATCACCTTTCGCCACAGCCAATACAATACCTACGCAAGTGCGCAGGCAAGTGGCCGGGAAGTACCAGAGTGGATAGTCGTTGATCCGCATCACATGGCCGATCCCGGTTTCATATTTCTTCTGCCGGTTGCAGGCGCCGTCATCGTAATCGATGGTCTTGACCGGGTGATGCAAGGTCAAGTCGACCAGAAATTTCAATTTAAAACCATGCTGCAGACTGCGTAACAGATAATCTGTCCCTTCCGCTGCTCCCCAGACCGTGCCGGCGCCAACCCCAAGCAATTCATTGAAATTCCCCACCGCATCGACCACGCGGCGACGCAAAAAAATACTGAATTCAATTGCACCGCGCCAAACGTTGTAGCGATTCAACAGCGCGTTGCTTTGCAGCCAGCGCCCCTCGGTGCGACCGTCGCCATCGGTAAAACGTCCGGTGAGCCCGTCCAGTTCAGGATGGCTGTTCAATTCTGTGGCGACTTTTTGCAGCAGTCCCGCCGGATACCAGCAATCGTCATCAGGAAAAGAGATCACATCTCCATCTGCCAATCCAAGGCCGACATTACGTGCACGGGATACGCCATGCGCAGCCGAGCGCACATGCTGAATCGCAAATTTCTCGCGATACGACATCAACATCGCCACTAATCTGTCGTCTTTGTTTTGATCGACCACGATCAATTCGAAGTTTCGATAATCCTGCGCATCCAGCGATGCCAAAAGCCGGGACACTTCGTCAGAGCGCCCTACCGTAGCCAATATCAGTGAAAATTTCATTTAAATTCCTTTGCTCTTCTTACACCTCGGATGCATCGACAAAATATCAACCTGCACTCCGCTGCGCCTTGCTTTGAATCTCACTGCAGAATGTAATCACTGCAAAATGTAATTTTTCAAAATTGCCGTTTGCGGCTTGTCGCCGTTATCATCGGGTTGGATACTGAACGGGTAAGTCCCCAGCCACTTACCGGTGGACCAGTAAGTCCAGCCGCCCCAGGCAGGGCTTCCCTTCATTCCCTCCATGATTGCCGTCAACGCCTTCAAACACGGGTCATTGACAGCCACACCAAACTCACCGAGAAACAAGCGTTGCCGCGTCGAGTTGGCCCATACCGTCATGTTCGCCATAATCGCGCTCAGGCGGCCAGGATCGACGCAGCTGTTGGAGGTCCCGGAGGAATCGGCGTCCGCATACTGATGCACTTCGATCATGTAATTGTTTGCAGGGTCGCGAAACGACCGGAATGCATCGGCATTCGACACACCGTTATCTTTTGCATCCCAGGAATGCGCACCGCTCCAGCCACCGCCAGGAATCATGATCAAATGCTTCGAGCCACGCCTGCGCAAAGTGCCAAGCGTCTCCTGCGCCGTTGACGCCCAAGCTGCCACTGACATTTTTGCGGGCTCATTCATCAAGTCGAAAGCAGTGTTGGCCGGATCCTTGAACGCTGCCAGCAAGCGCGTCCACAAGTCGATAAAGGCAGCACGCGGTACTTCGGACGAACCGATAGGATTGCCACGATACTGGCCAAAATTGTGAACATCGAGAACAATGCAAACTCCCAGCGATTGCGCGGATGCGACGCTGTCCTTTATCCTTTGCAGTTCTCCGGCATCAAGTGCGCCGAATAATTGCGGCTGTATCCGTTCCCACAGGAACGGCAGGCGAAATGTATTCATTCCAAGCGATTGGAAATGGCGCATGTCAGCCAGATCGGGATAGACGTAATCCTTAAAGACCGTCCCTGGCAATTTATCCGCAGCAAATTCGGCGCCGCTCAGATTCACGCCAGCCATGCGTTTGCCATCCAGGCAATTTGCAGCTGCCAGATTGCAAAGCAAGGCACATCCGATAGCCGCCGCAATGGCCACCGTCCGGCGCCAGATTCCAGGAATCTGGTGAACGCTGCCACGCGCCCTGTTTGGAAAAAATTTCATCATCTGGTCTCACTTTCAACGGAGAGGGGTTGTGGACGGGGCGCCAGTGGGAATAGCGGAATGAACTTTCGCTTGAATGCATTCCCAATGGATCTGATTAATCGTGCTCCCGGTTTTTCAATCAGCTGATAGTTGAGCCACGAAAGTCCAAGAACAAGCGCCACAAAGGGGATGAGCAAAGCCATCTGTAACGGCGATGGGAGAAATTTATGGAAAAGATAAATAATCGGCATATGCAGCAGATAAATCGAAAAGCTGCATTCACCGCATAAAACGATTGCCTTGTTTTCGAAGAAAAACTTGCCTAGCGCGGATGGAAATGAAAAGCCGAACACCAGGAAGGAGCCGAAAATGGCTGTCAAAATGCTGCTATAGAATTCTTTGTTGCTAGAAAAAGGAAAGGCAATCCAGCCGCTCTCCATCAATACCATCGATGCAAGCAACAATGCATGCAGGCCGAGAATCGACTTACCGTCCTGACTCACAGCCCCTATTCTCGAACGAACGATTCCGGCGATGACGCCAAACAGGAAATAGTGAAGTTTTGCGCCGACAAAAGTACCTGGAAACACATCCCGATACGACAGAAGAATCAGGGCGCCGAAGGTCAGGAATACCAGGCCTGTCATATCGAAACGTGTCACATAACGATTAGTCGCAGCCCATGCAAGAACGAACAGGAAATAGAATTCAACCTCGGGCGTAATACTCCAGAACACCGACACGTTGCCTGAGAAAAAAATGTGCCGGAGGATGTTTTTACTCGAAATGTCATATACGAAATTCGGGTCAACGTATGTGTAGATAAAAAATGAAAACAACAAAATAACCAGATAAGCCGGCGCAATTCTGGAAAACCTGGATGTCGCGTATTCGACGACGCTCAGGATTGAGAATTTCTTTCCAAGGTAAAGATAAGCCATGAGAAAGCCGCTCAATGAAAAAAAAACCATCACGCCGATTTCACCGGAAAAATTGATTTTCCACGGAAGGGAGAACCAACTCACCGCATGGCCGTACACGACCAGCAACGCTGCTAGTCCGCGCAGGCCTGTGATTGCATCGATTCTTGTTTTATCCATGGTCGGCATCAGCTATCTTTAACAGTGGTTTTCAATATGAGAATCCATTCTTTTCGGTCAGGTCTAACCCGCTAGCGCCAGGTCTTTGTATACGTCGATATATTTGTCGGCAATATGTCGCCAGTTGTAACGATCGGCGAACTGTTGCATCTGCACCCTCCTGAGTGCGTAGTCCGCACGCGTCTCTTCATGCAATTCCAACAAGTTGGCAATGTTGTCTTCCCCGTTTCCTGCCGAGAGCAGATACCCTATCTTTGATTGCTCGATCAGATGGCGAAACGGTGGGATATCGCTTAACACCGGTGTCAACCCGGCGCTCATCGCTTCAATTGGCGCAATGCCAAAACCTTCGTGCCGCGACAAGCAGATAAAATAACTGGATTGCCCGATCAGGCTCGCCAGCTCGTGATCTGACGGGTTCGGCACTATCTGCACCAAGCCTGTCAGTTGCTGTTGATTCACCGCGGAGCGGAGTTCGTCCGCGGTGTGGTCGTATTCACGGCCGGCGATAATCAGTTTCCAGCCAGGCTCGCGCGCGGCCAATTGCTTGAACAAGGCCAGCGTTTCCAGCAAACCTTTATTGACAGACCAACGACCGAAATAGATCATTGTCCTCGTCGGCGCCGACGCTGCCTGGCCGCTGTATTTTTCGACGTTGACACCGTTTTCAATGATGGCTAATTTTGGCGGACTGACGATTTTGGAAAAAATGTCGCCGTCGTTATCGCTGGTGGCAATTATCTTGTCATAAGCCATCGAAGACGCGCGAGTGACTGTGTTGAAGTAGATTTTTTTCAGTTTCGATGCAAACTTCGTATGAAAAAATCCACCGTGAGTCGAAGCCACCAGGGGTCGTCGATGCAATGGTTTGGTAACAGCCAGATAGTCGAAGAAGAAATCGACGCCATGCACATGGATCACATCGGCATCGGCGACATGCTGCAGCACCTGCGGACAAAGCGGGTATCTGCTGGTGCCGTGAAACGGCAGGCGCACCACGCCAATGCCGTTGATCTGTGCTTCAGGGGCGAGGAATTCCGCGGAATTCCTGAACAGCCGGTTTAGTGTGACGATCTTGGGAATCTGATCGTGATGCTCACGCTGCTGCCGGGCGATATTCTGGACCACGTCTTCCATGCCACCTATGGATGGCGAATACTGACGCACGATGTGCACGACTTTAATAGGCATGTTTGATTTCCTTTGATTGCTTTTCAGGCGTTAGATGGCTGTGACGCCGTTAGCGGGCGCGCCGGCAATGTATCTTTCGCGCGGCCTGCGGCGCAGCCGACCAGGAACCACAGAACGCCGGCGGTTTTCAACGCGAACAGAGAGGTTCCGCTTACACACAAGATCAGGGACATATACAGCGTGATGTACGCCCGGAATCGATTGCCCCTCTCGTCCTCCATTTTCAGCATCCAGAATGCACCCCACAAAAAGATGCATAACAGCAGGCCCAGCCGCGTGAGCAACGAGGGGTAGCCCATGTCGCCAAAGCTGGTATTGAATCCGTCCAGGCCGAATATCATTCCCAGATCCAGGTTCGACAATGTTTTCCCGCTCACAAAAAGCCGGCCGAGAACGCTGTCGCTGTAGTGACCGCCAAAAACCGTCGCGAGCAGAAGTAGCAGTGTCACGCTCAGGAATGGCATAACGATCAACCAGGTATTGGCTTTCGTCAGCGGCAAGCAACGCATCACGACCAGTGCCGCAACCGTGATCATGCCGTAGCGCGAATCGCTTAATGTAATCATGGTGGCGGCGGCCAGCAGGAAAAAAATCATCTCCTTGAACTCGTCGCGCCGTTTCGACAATCCCCAGGCCGCGATGATGACCGCGAAATTACCCAGTGAAACGGGTTCCAGAAAAATCGACGATACCCGGTGGTTGCCGATCAACGATGGCAAAATCGTGCGACCGATCCCTTCCGGCCGTATTCCATTCAGTCCCAAGACGCTATCTTTTGCCCAGTTGGATCCGGCGGCCAGGTTGCCCTGGCTGACGTAATAGGAAAAAATATTGAAAACCCGTGAAAACCAGTCGAGGAAAAACAATTCAAAAAATCCGAAAGCCAGCACCAGAAGAACCATCATCTTAAGCAAGCGATCGGCATATTTACCGTTACCGATTTCCCGTCCGAGCCCGTAGAACAAGATAGGAATCATCACGTCCCTGAAGCCTTTCGGATCTAGTTGATTGCGCAAAATCGCCATCAGGAACAGGTAGGCTGCCACCAGGAACGCGACAGCGACAAACTCAAGCCGGATACGCTTGATCAACACGGCAAGGCATGCGATGTAGATGGCGCCTTCAGTGAGACCCACCCCGGCAACCGAAATTGGATGGACGTTCGTATGAATCGCACATAAGACCGCCTGATACACCAGCGCAACCATCAGAATCCAAAACACCGCTCCTTCGGCGGGTACAGGAGAACCGGCTTGTCTTGGAAAAATAGAATTCCTGATGTTTGTAAAAAAAGGCATACGACTTATATCCTCGACTTATGTCTCAGGGCGGCACGGCTTGCAGTCGAATGTGGGAAACCACACTGGGCCAGACTGCAAGACTTGGCTATCCCGCCCATCAGAAACTCACCATTACCGAGCCGACTACTTCAGTGCCGCTGCGTCGGAGTTGCTCGCTGAATGCGGTGAGATCGGCGACGCGGGTGTGATCCTTCCGCACCACCAGCAGCACGCCGCCGGCGCGTGCGGCTATGGTCAGGGTGTCCGCCGCGGTTGAAAACGCCGGCGTGTCATACAAAATGATGTCGAAGCGGTCGCACAGCGTTTCATTCATGACAACGAAGCTGGAACGATTGATCAATTCCTGAGGGTTAGGCACTAACGATCCCGCGGGCAGTAACGACAAGTCGATGAACGATTCGGCCATCGCCAGCATATCCAGGCCGGCGCGTCCGGCCAGGACATCGGCCAGCCCGCGTCCTGCAGCCAGATTGAATATCTTGTGCTGGCTCGGGTTGCGCAGATTCGCATCGACCAGCAACGTCTGCTCGCCCAGTTGCGAAAACACGACGGCCAGATTTGCCGCCAGCAAGCTGGTTCCGTCGCCCGGATTGACACTGGCAATCGCCAAGGTCTTGCGCCCCGGACGGAACCAGCGCAGCATCAACTCGCTGCGCACCGAGCGCAGCATTTCGACTTCCGCACTGAACGGCTGGTAGGCGGCCATTAACGTCGCCGGATAGTTGCCTCCGCCTGCCTGCAGGTAAGGGTAATCAAATTGACTTGCCAGCACCTGCTGGATATCTGCCTCTGTGACCAGGCCGAGGCGTTGCGCCGCTTCGCCGAAACGGAGCCCCTCTTCCTTTTGCAGACGGCGCACGCGTTCCACTTCCTCCAGCGTCATCTTGCCTTGCTCAACCAGCATGCGACCCATGTGGATGTCTTTCCGGGACGCCGCACCGGCACTGACGATAGAACTGACCGGACTGTTCATTTTCTTAACCTTTCCAGCGTAGGCGCGATCATCGCGTTAAAAATAATCTGGAGAATGTAAATCTCCGCGGAGGTTTTCCCCAGGTGATGGTGCCAAGCACCGGCGCCTTCAGTACATTGATCAGGTCGATGCTGGACCGTACGCGGCGATTCGCCATTTCCGCCAACACCGCCAGAGCCAACCCGAGCATGACGCCGAGCAGTACCGACAACACCACGTTCAGCCGTACATTCGGGCTGATCGGAAACAGCGGTGCCACTGCGGGATTGAGTACCGACACATCGGATTGATGCGATTGCCCTTCAAGCTCGGTCTGTGTCAGGCGCTGAGCGGCGGTATCGTATGCTTTCTGCGCACTTTCAACATCCTTGACCAGCACCGATAATCCATCGCGGGCGTGATTGAGTTGGAACACTTTGGCAGTCTGCGCTGCCAACGCGGCGCGTATCTCTGCTTCGTGCTGACGCTGGATCCGGCCGTTATTCGCAACCGCGTTGTTGGTGGCGCCGATGCTACTGTTCACTTCAGCCCGCAACCGGTCGACTTCGGCCTTGGCGGCCTGGTACTGTGGATGATTGACGTCCAGATTCTGAGAAAGCTGCGCAAATTTCCCTTCCGCCAGCGCCAACGATGACTTCAGGTTTTGAACCAGCGTATTCGAAACCACATCCGGTGAATCCCGGTCGCCGCTGCCCGCCGCCTGCCTGCCGCGCGACGATGCTTCCGACGCCTGCCCCTGCGCTTGCACCAGCTGAGTGGACAGCTCGTTCAAACGCGCCGTTTCAACGTCCAGACGGTTATCGGTACTAACCAATCCGTGCTGTTGCTGGTAGTCGGACAGCTTGCCTTGCGCCTCTTCCAGATTGGCGCGCAATGTCGCGACTTGCCCTGTGAAGTACTTGGCCGCCTGTTGCAACGGTTCTACCTTGATTTCCAGATTGAGCTGTTGGTAAGCGGTGGCAAAACCGTTTGCAACTTTGGCGACGAAGGCAGGATCGCTGCCCTTGGCCGAGATTTCAATCATGCTGCTTTCTCGCGATGGCGATACCTCAACCATTTTCAGCAAGGTATCGGCCAGCCATTCCTGGATCGATCCGTTGCCGTTCGTCAGTTGTTGAAAGCGCTGCTTGAAACCTGGCTGGTTTGCCAGGCCAAGATTGTCGACCACTTTCAAGGCCACCCGCCGGCTGGTGACAATATCGATTTGCGTGGCCATGTAACCGGACGCCAACTGGGCCGGCAATACGTTGCCGGATACAGGATCGGCACCTTTGTAATTCAGCAGAACCGTGGTCGCCGCCCGGTACGTTTTTGGCAATGCAAGACTGACCGCCGTGGTGGCAACGACTATCACAAGCAACGTCAATACAATGACCTTGTAGCGCGCCCTCAGAATGGTGACAAGCTGGGAAAAAGTCATTTGAGCTCCTTTCGAAGTCCGGAATAAATGAACGACAAGACAATGGGCGACAAGACGTCAGCGCGGACGAGACTAATCAAAAGAAGCTCTCTTTCACGTACACGACGTCGTCCGCCTGCAACGTCTCGTCGTGGTCCGCACTTATCTCTACCTGGTTGCCCTTGGCGTCGCGCCGCTTGATGCGGATGCCACGTTCGGTTCCGCGTGGAGTCAGGCCGCCACCGATCGACAATGCCTGGACCACCGTCATGTTGTGCTCCAGCTTGTAGCCGCCAGGATGTTGCACTTCACCGTAGATATAAAATTTGGGAGCGCGATCCACGAAAATCACGTCGCCGTTGACCAGGTCGACATTCGATTTCATATCGGCCGACTGAATCATCTGGGCCAGATTGACGACCTGCTTGGTGGTTTTTCCATTGCGTGTACGGACGACAGTAGCGGTATCGCCGCCTTCGGGGCCGACACCGCCTGCCATTGCCAGCATATCGGTCACGCTGCGTTTGCCGGCCACCGGATAGCGGCCGGGATGCAATACCTGGCCGAGCACCGACACCTGCTGGCTCTGCAACTCGGTAACCATGATGTTGACTTCAGCCTTGCGCAGGAACCCGCCGCCCGTCAGCATGCCGGAGATCTTCTTTTCGGCATCCGCGGTAGACAGACCGCCGATGCTGACATCGCCGATGAGCGGGAAGGTAATGCTCCCTGCCTCGCTTACCTTTGTTTCCAGGCTTAGGTCAGGATTCCCGAATACGGATATTTTCAACGCATCGCCCGCTCCAAGCGGCGTATCGGCGGCCATTGCGGAAATGGCGCAAATTGCCAGCGTCATCGCCAGCAAGCACATGTAGATTCGTTTCATCATTTTCGCCATCCAGTTAAATTATTGTTTCTGTTGCTGTTATTGTTTTGCGCCACATCTGCATCTTGCTCAACTTGCTCATTTCGCTTCAGCCACGTCGTGCCTGCCGGATCGATCTGGCACGGCCGGCACCTGCTTATCTGGCGAAGTGGAGGACATCGGCGCATCCTCTACAATCAAGTTATCGCTCTTGTCGACATATTCGAGTTTCGCCAGAGAACGCAAGCGCGCTATTTCGGCCGCGGCAACTTCCTGCATCTTCTTGTTCAACAGATAACGTTCGATCTGCGCGGTGGCGGCTTCTCTCGTTATCGGGCTATCTCGTAATTCAGTCAGGGCGCAAAGCAGATCTTGTTTGCCGTCTTCCATGACAAATAAATGATTCTTTCCAAGCTTTTTTATTTCTCCGACAATTCCCGCTGGCAGGTCGCCGCTGGTGTACGTAAGCTGGGTTTTCACATACGGGATTCCACGTTTCTTGAGCCATGTCGCCATCTGGTTCAGCGATGTTGCCGTGTCCATCTGCGACTTGATGTCACCGTTAAAATCTCGCGCTGCTATGACCAATTGCTCGATATCCAACACCTTGCGATGCGCGAATAATTCCGGATGACTTTCAAAATAGGCATCGACTTCGGCTTTGGACGGCTTACTCAAATTTCCTTCTTTCGACTCCAGATAAGCTTGCACAATCGCTTGCGTCTTGAATCGCTCGACGATCTGAAGCAGTTTCGGATCGCGATCGAGTTTGTTGCGCATCGCTTCCTTCAGCAAAACCTGTCGATTAATCAGCGCGTCCAGGGCCTGCTTACGCAGGGCTTTCCGCTGCACGTCATTTTCTTCCTTCGCGCCAACTGCATGCTGCAATTCGGCCTCGAGTTGCAGTGCCGTGATTTCATTGCCATCCACTCTTGCAAGTACCTTATTGGTCTTTTTTTTCTGGTCGCCGCAAGCAGATAAGCTAATTGCGGCAAGCAGCAACAAAATGCCAATCCCCTTTATGCGCGATATGCCGCCAATGGCATGCATGTAATCGAACCGATCAAAGCAACTCAAAATCCGACTCCCATAAATAAAGCAAATTTCACGGACGCACTTTCTATTCTTCTGGCTGGAAATAACGGCTGACCGACGAGACATCAGGTACTAAATTGACCAATAGGTCTGGACGCAGAAAAGAAACCAATGGATGTGCGCATCGGGCGACGGCGTACCTGATACAAAACGAAGCAGAGTCCCACCAGGAGCAGAGCCCAGCGTCCAGGCTTCTGCTGCGGCTTCGCCTCGAAATCCTTGAGGAAATAGAACAGCATGTCGTCCGAATTATTCACGCTGGAAGACGCCTTCGCTGACAGGCGGCCATCATCGACATTTGAGGAAAAACTCACCGGAACAACATTGGCGTCATGTCGGGGTTCAATCAACTCTCCCGCTTGACTGAAAACGACGGGAGCTTTCGAAGCTGACCTTGCCGAACGAGATACGATTGTCGTTTGCGTTGCATGGCTTGAATCGGCGGCCTCGACGTTTGACGGATAAGCATCGATTGCCAACAGACTCCGGGCCTCGGCCTCGGACGTATTGAGTTGAAAAACAGGTGCAGCCGCTACGGCAGCGCTGCAAGAAACCACTAATGAAAGAGTTATCAACAACTTGGCTCTTCGCATGATCTTCCCCTAAAAAATTAATCGGACGTGGCATTGACTTGTACGGTAGGACACCACGGAACGTGAGGGTTCGTTACTGAAACATTTGTTACACCTCACCGCACATGACCAGGCAACGTTCACGAATCAGAAAGCATTAATACGCGCTGTCTTTTTTCAAAACTTCCTTGACCGTGCGGACGATGATCCACAGGTCCAGCGCCAATGACCAGTTGCGTAAATATTCCAGATCGAATTCAATCCGTGAACGCATTTTGTCCAAGGTATCGGTCTCGCCGCGATATCCATTGACCTGCGCCCATCCTGTAATTCCGGGCTTCACCTTATGCCGCAGCATGTAACCCTGGATAAGCTTGCGATACTGTTCGTTGTGAGCGACAGCGTGCGGCCGCGGACCGACGATGCTCATGCGGCCTTGCAGCACATTGAAAAACTGGGGCAACTCGTCAAGCGATGTGCGGCGAAGAAAGGCGCCGAACCGCGTCACGCGCGCATCATTTTTTTTTGCCTGGTTGACAACCGCACCATCCTCGGTGACCGCCATCGATCGAAACTTGTAGACGACGATTTCCTCTCCGTTCAATCCGTATCGACGCTGGGCGAAAATAATCCGGCCGGGCGAAGAAAGCTTCACCCCTATCGCAATCACCAACATGATCGGTAGCAAAAGGATCTGGATCAGAACCGCCAGAACAATGTCGCTGCCGCGCTTCACCACGCCGCGCAGGCCGGTGAACGGCGTTTCGCAAATGCCGATTACCGGGATGCCGCCAACATGATCCAGGCGCGCCTGGATCAGTCCGAAGGTGTAGATGTCTGGCACAAAGTAGACTGAAGCGGTGGTATCCCGCAGTTCTTCCATTAAGGCCAGCACTCTCGGTTGTGCCGACATCGGCAGACAGATAAAGATCGTCTTGATCTTGTGTTCGCGCACATAGGGTCCGACGTCTGCGATGGCGCCGAGATGAGTACCTTCAAGATCAGCGGGCCGGTTGGCTTGATTGCGATCGTCGAAAAATCCACGCATGTCTATACCGGCAGTGTTGTCGGATGTGAGGCGTTTGAGAATATCAACTCCAGGCTCGTTGGAACCGACAATGACGGCCGATCGGGCTTCAGGTTTCCGCCCGAAATTGAATGCCAGCATATGTGCCGTCAACCGGCTAAGCAATAGCGCAAAAGGTGCAAGTGCAAACCAGGTCCATATGACACCATCGGAGAATTCATAGCGCAGTCCCGTGACCTGCCCCATCAATGTCAGGATCACCACGATGATCATCCATCCAAAGAAGATATCGCCAGCATACCCAAGCTGCTTCCCGATATGCAGGGTGCGGTAAAGGTCGATCTGCTCGTAGATATACGAGGAAATGAAGAAGGCGATAATCATCAAAACCAGATAATCACCGGTGAACACTTCGTCCTTCGCCATGATGACCAGATACAAGGACCCGAGAATAATGGCCGGATCAAGCAGGCGTTTGAAGAAGGAAACTAGCGGGATGTCATTCTCGGTCATTTTTTCCTACCTCAATATGCATAGCGTGTGTTGAGCATCACACCGTTATTCACAAAGCCGCCTGGCGAACCGTTCAAGGTTTGCGTACTACGGGTACCGGATAACTGGATTTGCCAATGCAAGGTCGGGTTGTAAATCACCGACAAAGCCTGATTGCGCAAGACATCGTTTTGATTAGGAGAACCGAGAGCGGTGGACGCCAGCGATTCGCTGAAATCCCGCTTCTGATATTTGTATTGCGCTACCAGCCGTATTTTTTCAGAGTACTTCCAGGCCGAAGCAATGCTGGCGCCATGATTCAATGAATAGACGGTGGACAGATCGTCCACGGCGCCGATCTCCCGCCATATGGCGGCGGTGACATCGATTTTTCCGGTAGGCGACCAGTCTGCCGAGAGACGTGAATTCACGCCGCTAAAGTCGCGCACAGAAAATGCGTCTTGCTTTCTGCTGACCCATCCACCTAAAAAGTGCAGCTTCGTCTTTCCTGTCAGCAACCAGTCGATCTTGGCTTTTACTTCGTCCTGGTTATAGCCGTTGAACACCGGCGCACCAGTGTCCAGTTCCGGGTTCGGAAAATCGGCGCGCGTGTGGCGTAGCTGGACACCGATTGTGCTACCGGTGGCCGCGAGATAGTCCAGCCCTACTTCCGTCTGGTTTTGCGAGTTATTGCCTGGCTGCTGCGATGCGAGGTCATACCACAACTTGCTGTGCACTAATCCGGCATGTACGCGCCAACTCGGATGAAACAACCATGAGCCATCGACATAGGCAGTTTCCTGCGAGCGTATGTTACGTTCCAACAAATGGAAATCGATGAACGGGGTGAGTCCTTGCGAATAAGTGACGCCCACATTGCCTTCAACGTGAGGGCCCGCATGCCAGTTCCAGTTGGCGGCCAAATTTTTATCCATGTGGTCGAGTTGCTGGAATCGTTCGTATTCGACATTGGCAAGATTCACATTCGCCGTCAGATGCTGTTGGCTGATGCTCTTGTCGACGGCCAGACCAACCTGCAGTCTGCGCGTGTAATCCGAAAGATTGCTGCCGATTCCCATGGCTTCCGCAGCGGCCGCATTTCGCAATCCAAGTAAATTGCTGTCGTAGTTGACTCCATACCCGGCATACGGCGTAAAAGAATCGGGCTGCGGAACGACGACATCAGGCGGCGGCATGACGTCCGTTGGCACCAGATCGTTAGCGGCGACCAATCCGGGCACGCAAGAGCATATTGGAATCAGGAAGATGGTTTTCCATGGCAGTCGGAAAAATTCTCCGCGACGTTTCAATCTTCTGTTCATTACACACCTTTTCCAGCGCAACAATTTGCACAAAAATTTGTAGAT
Organism: Collimonas sp. OK307; assembly: GCF_900113705.1. GTDB lineage: Bacteria > Pseudomonadota > Gammaproteobacteria > Burkholderiales > Burkholderiaceae_D > Collimonas. Next base: position 179,242 of record NZ_FOQI01000010.1, read on the forward strand.
TCAATTTCAGCGAATGCTTGATTAATTTTTTCCTCTTACCAAAACCGCGACAGAAATCGTTATTTAAAAAATAAATTGATTTTTTGGAAGATTGATAGCAGGCAATGCCGTGCATCCTTAGACAGATTCAAGCAGACGGTGATTGCAGTACGCAAAGTAAGCTAATAAATCGATGAGTTCAGTACGCGAACGTACATAGCATGAGATATCAGCACCATTATTCGTCTTGGCAAGACTAAAATTGCGTAAAAGCCTGGATGGGCTTTACGAAAAAATGCGCCGAAGAAACTAAAAAGCGGAAAGAAAAATAATGAATAGGATGCAGGGAGTCTTTACAAGATCCCTTGCGCGATGTTTGTCACACGGGTAGCTGCTTCCGGCGAACACTTGGCGTTCGTCTTACGGACAACAGGCGCATGGGTTTTTCTCTAGCAGAGTTGCAATCTGAATTTGATGCATGGCGCATCGAGGCGGCGTTTTTTTTGCATGATCCTTCCTTCTGACATCAAGAATCTGAGTAAAGCCGGAGTTGGGTTCCATCGCCGCATTTGTTAAAACAGGCAAAGAGAAATCGACCCGATTTTTCGACATAAAAAGGAGCTGTGTGATACATGTTGCAACACAACATAATCACACCACAATAGACTTCAATTTAAGCTGCGAATTCATTCAATGCTAAATTTGTTACACTTTGTAGCACTTCGATTTTCACATTCACAACCATGGTGTTGCTCAAAAAAAATGTACAAACAAAAGAACTACACATGCGGAAAATATGGAAATTAGGTGTCGCCTGACATAAACGGCGGAACGCGATTCCTTGCTAAACCCATATAGCGCGGGCACTACCGGCGCACAACATTATTAAGATAAAAAATATGAATTCGAAAAAATTTTCAAATGTGTGAGATATTATTTACCCAATATCCATATATCTGCGCCACAATAATTTCCACTCGGCAATACGTTGTTGCGATTTTCGGTAGATTTGGAAGGCAGCCATCAGCCATTAGTATCGTTCAAATATTTTATTGTGCAAGGCACAAATTTACAAAATTTTCATTTAAATAAAATGATTATGTAAGGCAACAAATTCGCACAAAAAAAAATGCGCGGCGTTGCTGAACTTTTGGGGCGATATCAAAGCCGACGGGGAAGTTTTCTGCTCTTGTTTTTGCCAGAAACGGTCTGCTTTTATTGTGATGTTTACTGGAAGAAATTGTATAGCCGCACTCGTAGGGATTACGGTTGCTGCCGAACTGCCGACACCAGATGTTGATGAAAAAAAATCCGAAGAAGACGGCGTGCATTTCAATGCATTCGAGCCAGATATTCAAACAGTATGATCAATGAGAGGCAGCATCATGTGGAACAATTATATGAACATTTCTGTGATGAATTGGCTGGGACAATTCACAATGATGTCAGCGCCTTTCAATCAAATCGTTCATTTCATTTCCGGTTCCGATCTGTTTAAAGGCCTGCCCATCATGGGCATGCTTTGGTACTTTTGGTTCAGAGATACAGACCCCAAATCAAACACCAGAGACATCGTTATCGCGACCCTGATCGGCTGCGTCGTCGCCGTCGTCATTGCCAGGGCTGCGAACACCATGGGGCCATATCAGCCGCGTCCATTTGCAAACGCTGCCCTGGCACATCACGTATACATCGGGTTGCCGGTACCGGAGAGCCAGGCTTTATATATATGGAACTCTTTCCCTAGCGATCACGCCGCTTTGTTTTTCAGTCTCGCCACCGGGATTTTCCTGATCTCAAGAATGGCCGGCTCCCTGCTCTATCTCTATGTGCTGATCTTCATTGCCTTGCCACGGGTATACCTCGGCTTGCATTACCCTACCGATATTATCGCTGGTACGCTACTGGGAATCGCATGTGTAGCGCTCAGCACTCGCGCTGGAGTGATCAAATTATATGGCCGGTACTGCAACATGCTGCTGGAACGTTATCCCGCAGCCTTTCAGGCAGGACTGTTCATCGTTACCGTTGAAATAGGTACGCTGTTCTACGACGTTCGCCTGCTTCTTGAAGGAATCGTCAAGTATTTTCCCAGATAAGATTGAGGGATTGGTTACGATCGAGAAGCGATCTGCCGCGCAGCCATCCAGTCCGCCAGCTGGTCCAATCCCTGCACGACATGATCGGGAGACTGTCCGAGTTCGTCAAACGCATTGCCGGCGCGATTGATCCAACATACGGGATAACCGAAGTGCCGCGCGCCGGAGGCATCCCATGCATTTGACGAAACGAACAGAAGCTCCGAACGATCGCAACTCAACTGCTGCTCGGCCAGCATGTAGACACTGCTGTGCGGCTTGAAAATTTGCGCATCGTCGGCGCTGATCAGATGCTTGAAACGGAGAACCAGGCCGGATGCCGCTACCACGCTGCGAATCGAATTGACTGAGCCGTTGGACAAGATGGCGAGTGGTAATCCCATCGCCTGCAGCCTGGCCAGCGCCTCCGGCACCTCGGGATACGGTTTTATCTTGAGATATTCTTCGCAGAGCGCGGCACGCGCCGCTTCGTCAAGAGGCAGCTGAAGCTGCCTGGAAGTAAACACCAGCGCGTCATGGGTGACCTGTTCGAAATCGACATAGTCGGCCATCAGGCTACGCAGCCAGGTGTACTCAAGCTGCTTCTGTCGCCACATCACGCTGATTTCCCGTCCGCGACCCGGATGACAGGCATCGCAGGCTGCTGCGACCGAATGTACATCGAACAACGTGCCGTAGAGATCAAATACGATACCTCTTATATTCTTCATTGCCCCTCCGCTGTAAGCTATCGAATCACCACCGCCAAACCAGGCCCTGCCTGTCCTATGCTGTTCTATATGACAGCTGGACGCCACTACAGTGTAAATGAGAATATTGTTTGCCACCTTACTGCTGATCGCGCCACTTGCCGCGCACGCGCATGAAGTTATCCGTGTAGCCGACGGCGACAGCATGACGCTGCAAATCGGAACAAGGCAGCTCAAATTGCGCCTGGCCGGCATCGATGCGCCGGAGATAAAACAAGCGTTCGGACTCCAAGCCAGACGATCTCTGCATCAGCTATGTTTTGGCAAGGACGCGCAATACGATGCAGAAGCCATCGACCGTTTCGGTCGCACCGTTGCAACGGTGCGCTGCAACGGCGTTGATGCAAGCCGGGCCCAGCTTGAACGTGGCATGGCCTGGGCTTTTCGGCAAAAAGACCGCGATCTGAAGGCGCTTGAGACAGCGGCACGCAGCAACAAAATTGGATTATGGTCGGCCCCACATCCAGTTGCGCCCTGGCGCTTCCGATACGCCGGCTCGCCGGATGCAATATGCCACGCCGGGCCGCGTGGCGGCCGCTATCGATGGGTCAATGGGCGCAAGATGTACAGTTGCCCGTAATTGAAGCCTTAGTGCGGATAATTTTGATCTTGCGCTCATTGCAACGGTTACGCAAAACAGGTAGTGTGCATGCAGCTTTATTGGAATTTTTCCATCGCCAGTATTCCCCATGAATTTTTCTACAACATTCAAGCAAACATGAGCAGGGAAAGTTTCCAGCAGATCACCTTGGTGTCGGTCACCGGCCTGCCCGATGCACATGGTGCAATGATGGCCCTGCAACTGAGCCAGGCGCAGATGCCTGGCACGCGTGCTTTGCTGTGCAGCCCGCAGAAACCCGACCAACTCGCGCCGGGTATCGAGCATGTGGCGATCACGCCGCTGAACTACCACGAGTACAGCTGGTTCATGATGTTCGCGCTCTGGCGCGTGGTACACACGGAATTCGCGCTGGTGGTGCAGGAGGACGGCTGGGTCGTCAACTCTGCCAACTGGCGCGACGAGTTCCTGGGTTGCGACTACATCGGCGCCCCGATTCATCTCGCAAAGATCGATGCCCCACAGGGCACGTATTGGCGCAACCGTTTCGCTTGGGCGGAAGAGCTACAGAAACCCGACCACGTCGTTACGCCAATCCAGAACGGCGGCTTCAGCCTGCGCAGCCGGCGCTTGATGCGAGCGCTGGTCGACCATCCCCACATCCGGGTCGAAGTTCCGCCGCCCGATACGGTCGAGGGCGATCCACTCAGAATGTACTGGCAGCACAATGCGCTGCATGAGGATGTACAACTCAGCGGGGTGCTGCGCCCTGCCCTTGAAGCCGTCGGCATACGGTTCGCGCCGTTGGAGCTGGCGCGCAGCTTCGCCATCGAGCATGCCGGTCCACAACTGCACCATGGCTATAACGCCATGACGCTGTTCGGACATCATGCGCGGGTGCGGCAACTCGTAAGCCTTGCGCCGTTGACGCTACGTTCCCTGATCCCGTTGTCGCAGCTCGACGCCTGGTACGGCGAGCGCGATATCTTGCAAATGTTCGAGCGCAACGGTTATGGCATCGAATTCGCACCCGAACCGCAGGCGAGCATGGCAGGCGCGGCAATGCGCAAGGTGTTCGACTGCATTACTTATAATGGCGAGGTGGACATCCTCGCAACACGGCTGCACGAACTATCGGAGGTGGTGGATTGTTTCGTGATCGTCGAGGCTGACTGCACGTTCAGCGGCGAACCGAAAGCGCTACGCTTCGACGCCGCCGATCCGCGGATTGCAGCGTTCCTGCCACGCATCCGCTATGTGCCTGTGTACGATATGCCGGTGGTCGACGAGGCCGCCGACGCCACACCCGTGATCGGCGACTGGCATTCCGACACGCCGAAGTCCGGCTTCTGGATCCGCGAAAAATTTCAACGTAACCAGATTGTGCGTGGCCTGCACGACGCCGCACCCGATGATCTCATTCTGATTTCTGACGTCGACGAGATTCCACGGGCTTCAATAGTCCGCACCATACGCGATGATCGCCGGCACGACATCTTCGGCCTGTGCCTGGCTTTCTATTATTTTTATGCGAATTATCGCAACGTGGAAGGACCGGAGGCCGCTTCGGTCTGGACGGTGGCGGCAACGCGCAGGCAGCTCGACAGTCTTACGCCGGATCAACTGCGCATGCGCGTGCGCAGCGGCGCCCAACCCGCACTGATCCTCGCGGACGGCGGATGGCATCTCTCCTACCTTGGAATGGACGAGGCCGCAGTGCGCGCCAAAATCCAAGGCTTTGCACACCAGGAATACAACGTGCCGGAATTCCTCGCTGCCATCGACATTCCCGCAATGCTGGCCTCAGGCAAGGATCTCTACGGCCGACCGGGTTATGCCTGGCAGGTGGTGGGACGTAGCGAAGCGCCACAGTGGCTGTCGAGTCAAGCGGAACTGGCCCACCTTTTCGCGCCGATATAGGCGGAGCCGCTGTGCTAAGCGACCTGACAGGGGAAATTCAATTTGATGTTGTTTGAATAGTTAAAAGCAAAAAACCCTTGAATTCTTAATGAAATCAAAGGTTTTTCGATGTTTTTGGCGGAAGCGGTGTCTGCCAATATAAAGTCCAAAATAATCCAAAAAAGTCCAAATTACCTACGCAATACAAGGAAAATAGGCGCTCACCACTCCATGCGAGTCCAAAGCAATCTATCTAGAACCAAACAATAATGGCATACTGGATGGCATACCAACTAGCCTACATCCAGAATACAAATTATGGCAACCCTGACCGATGTCAAAGCGCGCAACATCAAACCCGACTCAGGAATTCTTCCCCACGGTGGAGTGACAGGCCTGGCGCTGCATCCGTCCAATACCAAAGGGTGCGGCAAATGGGTACTACGCTTCGTAAGCCCTTTAACTGGCAAACGCCGCAATGCTGGACTAGGCAGTTATCCAGAAGTCAGTATCGCCGAAGCTGCTAAACATGCCCTACAAATGCGTGAGCAAATTGGCAATAAAATTGATCCGCTAGACGAAAAAAATCGATCAGCCAATCTTCCTCAAACCCCGGCCTTCCAAACTGCTGCCGAAATACTCCACGCCGAATTACTCCCTGGTTGGAAAAATGCCAAGCACGGCCAGCAGTGGCTTAACACATTGACGCAGTACGCTTTTCCGATCATTGGCACATTACCACTTGATCAGATTCAGCCTCGGCATATTGCCGATGCCTTACGACCAATCTGGCTGGAGAAAGCAGAGACCGCCAGCCGATTAAAACAGCGCATACATGCCGTCATGGCTTGGGGGTGGGCGCATGACCATTGCAAATCGAACCCGGTTGACGTGGTGAATCACCTGCTACCACAACAACCATCAAAGTCAGTACGCACTCAACATCAACCGGCAATGCCGTGGCAGGATATTCCAGCCTTCATTGCCAAACACCTGCGAGTAATAGATGGCCAGGATGTCACACGTGCTATGCTAGAATTTTTGATCTTGACAGCGGCTCGGTCAGGTGAGGTACGTGGCATTACGTGGTCAGAGATAGATTTAGATAATGCGATCTGGACAATCCCACCTGAGCGCATGAAAGCAAAACTCCAGCATCGGGTTCCCTTATCTAAACGAGCTGTTGAAATTCTAACGAATCAGCAGGGGCACCATGATGATCTGGTGTTTCCTTCGCCGCGTGATCAAGTTGAGCTATCTGACATGGTACTCACCAGTTTTTTACGCCGGATCAAGGCACCTAGCGACACACCTGGACGCGTTGCCACCGCACACGGCTTTCGGTCAAGTTTCCGTGATTGGTGCAGTGAGCAAGGTTATCCCCGTGATTTGGCTGAACGCTCACTTGCGCATATGGTGCAGAACAAAGTCGAGGCAGCTTACCATCGTACCGATTTACTCAAACAACGCCGTCCGATGATGACTGCGTGGGGAAATTTTATTGGAGCGATCTGCTAGCCCATTTTCCCCTCCTCCGGTACTGCTATGGCTAGTAGCCAGTTAAACCATTTCCTAGTTAATACCTGACGTCAACCTAATGGGGTGCAAGGGATAGGAAGTTCAAATCCAGCCTATAAATGCCGCGTGAATAATGTACCGGAAAGCGCACTTGGAACGGCCATGAATGGCGCGTTAAAAGTGTACCAATCCTAGCCTGTAGTCTT
>NZ_FOQI01000018.1 GCF_900113705.1 Collimonas sp. OK307
CAGAATGGCGTCGATGATCGCCACAAACGGTGCTAGCGTCGGAGAAACCGGGGCCGGCGTTCGCCGATAACCGGGTGGCGCTGCGAACTGGCACATCTTCCGGACAGTATTGCGATGGATGCCGAAGTAGCGCGCAACAGCACGCTCACTCTTGTTCTCGACCATCACGGCGCGACGTACTTTGACGTATAAGTCCACGGGAAACATCCTTTCCGCCTTTCTTATGCACCTTCAGGCACATAAGACTACAGGCTAGGATTGGTACACTTTTAACGCGCCATTCATGGCCGTTCCAAGTGCGCTTTCCGGTACATTATTCACGCGGCATTTATAGGCAATACCGATTGCTATCGAACTCGATTCAGATTCCATAAAAAAATTAGGCAATTCGATTTCGGAGAAAGTCAAAGTTGCGTTATCCGACCAAGACAATTCAACGCTGCATATTTGCCCGCAAATAGTTGATATACGCCCGAAAATAGCCAGTGAAGCTAGCAATAATGCGCTAAGAGCACGCGCCCTGAAATTGCAAAACGACTTGAATACAATATGTCCAAACAGATTTCCAAATGCCACAATGCGATTTACCGACGATGTGACATCGGTCACCAGTAAGGTAGACGGAATGGGCATCGGAAACATTGACGCAAACAAGAACGCCAATACCGTGTTTCAAGAGTACAGAAGGTACAGATACGATGCGGGTAACGCAGACGGAGCTGAATACGGCAGCATTGCTTTGTTTGGAGCCAAAATGTATCTGAGCGGGCTTAGCAATACCGCAGACCTTACATCAATTGCAAGTGCCCTTTTCAGTCTGAACGGATCAAAAAACAAAGTCGCTGTTCAATACCTTGGTTACGGCTTGACGACACCAGGGCTAATGCTTAGCGATATCTCAGGCACACAGATCGGCCAGCCGACGTACATTGTCAACGTCTATCATGGTTTTCAAAATGCTAAAGATGAAATTGATCGAAATGCTAACGCTGCCCCACAAATAATTGCGACGGCGGCTGCTGATGCGGCAGCGAAATCGGATGCTGCGGCGAAGGCTGCTACTGCGGCTGCCAATGCTGCAAAAGTAGCGGCTGATGCGGCAGCGAAGGCTAATGCTGCTACGGCCACTACAAAAGCTACTGAGGCTACAAAGGCTGCTGTTGCGGCCGATACGGCTACAAAGGCAGCGGTAATAGCCAATACTGCAACGAAAGCTGCGGCTGATGCAGCAGTTCCCGCAACGCCAGCAAAACCGACAACTCTTAAACTTGAAGAAGTCAACTCCGTTAATTAATTTGGTCAACACGGCATCGTGACGAGAAATACAGCCAGCCATGACCGTCTGCGTCATTGTCTTTCGTCCTTGGTCAATTGATGAACATTAATGGCGTAGACAGACTCGTGCTCATGGGTATAACAACGTAACACTCAGTTGTGTTTTACCTGCAGTGTTATGCATCACTTGCCGGAAAAGCGTTCGTACAGATTATTCGCCATTCCTTCAATGTCGTCACGCATAGTGAGTCTTTCAACCCATGCGAGCGGTACCGCCTCAATACCGTAATATGCGCCCGCGATCTGCCCAGTAATGGCACCGGTAGTATCGGCGTCATCGCCTAAGTTGACAGCTCGTAGTACTGCATCGTCAAAACTGTCTGTATTGAAAAAACACCACAGCGCAGCTTCCAAAGAATCAATGCAGTATCCGCTGCCTCTGATATCTGCCTCAGCTTTGGTAATGAAAGACGCTGTCGCCAACGCGGTCAATTTTGGTTCTGATGGGATAAAACTGATTTCGCTGATCAATTCTTCTTTTCCACGACCAGACAAAGCTCCATGAAGTATCTCCGCAAACAATATGCAGCTTTCGACGGCTTCCGGGGCCGCGTGAGTGGTACGAGAACTGTCGGCGGCATACGTAAGCACAGAATGCAAATTCGGGTAAGCAAACAAGACCACTGGAGCCAGACGCATTAGAGAACCGTTTCCCGCGCTGGCAGGATCTGAAGAGCCGCTGAACGGATCACCTGATATCTGGAAATGTGCCAAGGCACGTTGCACCGTCATACCTATATCGAAGCAATCACCCGTAGAGCTCAGGTAACCCCAATGCCACCAGTTGAGGTAACGGGCCATTTGATCCGCAGGATCGAACGCGCCTTTAGAAAGCAGGCTTTCAGCCAGGCACAGCGCCATGGATGTGTCATCGGTCCATTGTCCTGGTTTCAAGCCGAACGGGCCGCCTCCGATCATGTCGGTTACCGGCTGAAAGCTGCCCCTTGGCGAAAACTCGACGGTCGTACCCACTGCATCGCCGCACGCGAGTCCGACCAGCGCGCCCATGTATCGACTTTTTAGCGAGAGATTCAAGTACCCTCCATGTCCAAACGACCCAAGTCTTGGATGCGCCATACCCTAGGAACGGCTCTTTCATCCTCCTCGACTTATTCAACTCGATAAGTTAATTCAATTCTAAATTACTTAATTTAATTTTGCAACTAACTATGCTATAGTGATTTCAAATGCTCGCTGCGAGTAATAGCATCAACACTCATTTGGCTGTTTCATCCAGCTTAATTGGATTCTCAATAATGCCAGCCAAGGTTTCACGATCAGCGTACGGAGCAGGTACTCGATAGGAGAAACAAGTGAATCAGGTTATTTGCACAGTAGACGTGGTTCTGCTGACATTACAGGATGACGGTCTCAAAGTGGCGCTTTTGAAGCGAGATCGTGAGCCTTTCAAAGACGTCATTGCGCTGCCAGGCGGGTATATCCATGCCGACGGGGATCGGGATGCGCGCGACGCGGCATTGCGGGTATTGAAAGAAAAAACCGGGATTGAAGCGCCATATCTGGAGCAATTGGCGACATTTTCTGGTCCGGCACGCGATCCACGAGGATGGTCGATTTCGGTGACGTACTACGCACTGGTATCCTCCGATGTCATCGAGCGCGCAAATCATCCCGACGTCAAGCTCACCAGCGTCGATCGGCAAGTGAAATTGCCGTTCGATCATCGCCTCATTGTGGAAACCGCCGTCTCGCGCCTTCGCAGCAAGAGCCAGTATTCGTCGCTGCCTTGCTACCTCGCCGGCGAGACGTTTACCCTACCCCAGTTGCAGCGTGTTTATGAAGCCTTGATGGGTGAACCGATCAATAAGGTCAGTTTCCGCAGAAAGATCACTGAGATGGACATGCTGGAAGCGATCGAGGGGAAATTCGAAGCTGCCGGTGCACATCGTCCCGCCCAGCTTTACCGCTTGAAGTCGAAATTTAAACAGCAGTTGCAACTGCTAGAGCGTGGCTTGTGATCAACATCGCCATCAATTAGCAAAGTCGATTTATTTGATAAGGGGAGATTCAACATGTTCAGCGTCAAGTTCATCAAGGTTCAGCCAACAACATATGTACTGCAATACAAGAACGGGCTCGTTAAACGCGAAGGCGCTGGTCTGGCTTTTTTCTACTATGCGCCGACGACCTCCATGGTTGCGGTCCCAATGGGGAGTGAAGACGTTCCCTTTATCTTTGACGAGAACTCCGCTGATTTCCAGCAGATTACTGTCCAGGGACAGGTCACCTATCGTATTAGCGATCCTAAAAAAATTGGGGCTTTGTTAGATTTCTCAATCAATCCGGTCACGCAGAAATACATCTCTGAGGATCCAACGAAACTGTCGCAACGCATTATCAATGCGGTAAAAGTATTGACCCGCAAGGGCTTACAGAGATTGCCGCTGCGTGATGCGCTGAGGGCGACGGATACCATGACAACGCAAGTTGCCTCCGCAATAAAAGACAATAGTGAGCTGCAGGCACTCGGCGTCGAGATTCTTGGGTTGTCTTTCCTGGCAATCAAACCGACGCCAGAAACCGCTAGGGCTCTGGAAGCTGAAGCGCGTGAGCAAATTCTGAAGGTGGCGGACGAGGCAGTTTATGCCCGTCGCAATTCTGCCGTTGAGCAGGAGCGTCGCATCAAGGAAAATGAACTGAACACGGAAATCGCAGTGGAAGCTAAGAAGCGCCAAATTCGCGAAACGCAAATGGATGCTGAACAAAGTATCCAACAAAAGCAGCACGAGCTGCAGCAATCCGAGATGGAAGCGAAAATTGCGCTGGAAGCCAAGAATACCGAACTGGTATCGCTGGCAATGGAAAATGCCAAGCGCGAGGCAGATGTAAAATCCTATTCAGTAAAAGGATTAATGCAAGCGTACCAGGGTGTCGATCCCAAATTGCTACAGGCGCTCGCGATGGCTGGCATGCAACCTGGACAAATGATTGCGATGGCGTTCCAGGAGCTCGCCGACAAAGCCGGTAAGATCGGCCAACTCAATATCACGCCAGATCTGCTCCGCGAAGTGATCGACAGCCCTGTGAGATAAAAATCATGGAACGGCTAACCGAAAACAAACTCATCCTGGTCGTAAGAAAGACCAGGCTGGAAGAACTCATTGCGAAATACAATACCATCAGCCAGGCTAAATTCTACGTCGAACATCTAGGTGCTGACTTCTCGGATTATCTCAACGAACATGAGAACTATCAGCGCTGCGTGCGTCAGACAGAGTCAACATTGCAGAGCTTGGGCCGGGTTCAGATTGTCGATCGCGGTTTTCTCTCCAATTTCCTGTTCGGCCCGCGCGACGTTGTCGTGGCGCTTGGGCAAGACGGACTGGTAGCCAACACGCTCAAGTATCTGGACGGCCATCCATTGATTGGCGTCAACCCGGATCCGAAGCGATGGGACGGCGTGCTGCTGCCGTTCAACGTGAACGATATCGGCACGATCATACCGGAAGTGTTTAGCGGAAAACGCCAGATAAAGGAAGTCACCATGGCGAAGGCGCAACTCAATAATGGCCAGTCGCTGTATGGCGTGAATGATATTTTCATCGGACCGAAATCACATACATCCGCCAGATACACAATCAAGCTGCATGACAAACAGGAGCAGCACTCGTCGAGCGGCGTGATTGTTTCAACCGGTTTGGGCTCAACCGGCTGGCTGAAAAGTTTGCTGGCCGGTGCTAATGCGATTGCGAATAAACAAAAGGCAGAGAACGCTAAAAATACACAGTCTCCGTGGGATGCGGATTTTCTATATTTCACAGTACGTGAGCCGTTTCCCAGCAATACATCTGCTGCATCACTGGTATTCGGCAAGATTACCCAGCATTCTCAGCTGTGCATGACATCACTAATGCCAGAGAACGGCGTGATTTTCAGCGATGGGATCGAAGCTGATTACCTTGAGTTCAATTCTGGGATCGTAGCGGAGCTCGGTATTGCTGAGAAAAAGGGGCATTTGGTAGTCTGATATTTGTCTTGTCACCCCACCGGCTTACCCTAGCAAAGCCGTGCCCACAAAGGGCTCGACAGACTATGTTATCCGTTTTGACTAAAAGTTTAATAATCGAGGTTGCCCCGACAGACTTTGCCGTCAATCTTCTGATTTTTCTTTCCCATAATAATCAGATACTTACGAAATCCGATTCCGACAGACTTTATTGTTCGCTTTCATCTTTGTTTCGTGCAAATAAAGTCTGAGACATTCAATTAATGTCTGAGACATTCAAATAAAGTCTGAGACATTTATTTTCTTTAAGACTGATCTTATAAGAATATCCGATCAGCGAACAGAGAGAATAAAAAGCCTTGTGACAATAGCTCGACTTCCTCCGTCCATCTAGAGTGGTCTCCCAAACGCCAACCATCATCGGTTGGCTTTTTTTAGGACTCGCCGCCATGAGGGCCAGTCTATTATCCATAGCTGAAGCTTGTTACTCCTACCAGATATCTTCACTGACGTACTCTTCGAGCTGCTCTGGTAGCAGGATGCTCTGCGTGCGATCCATTCCCTGAACAAAGCGTTTCATCGAAACCTCGGTCAAATATGCAATATTGATTTGGCGCTTGTATCGAAAAATAGCTGACTAGCTCGCTGTGTTTGCACACAGTCTCGACCGATAGCAGATTTCTTCTTCCCGTTAGCTTGAGAGCCAATCGCTCAGTCTTTACTGCATTGGGGGCTCTTTTTACTGCAGAATAAATGATGAAGTAAAATGGCTTCATCTTAGAAAAACATGAATTTTACTCATTTATTATGCTTGATCGTATTCATTTATCCATCGTGCAAGAGGTGGAAAAGCAAGGTTCGCTGACCGCAGCTGCAGGCGTACTGCACGTGACGCAGTCGGCTTTAAGCCACAGCATGAAGAAGCTGGAGCAGCAGCTGGGCACCGACATCTGGCTGCGCGAAGGCCGCAGCCTGCGCCTGACCCAGGCCGGGCAATACCTGCTGGCCGTGGCCAACCGGGTGCTGCCGCAGTTGGCATTGGCGGAAGAACGCCTACGCCAGTTCGCTCAGGGCGAGCGTGGCGCGCTGCGCATTGGCATGGAGTGCCACCCTTGTTACCAGTGGTTGCTGAAGGTGGTGTCGCCTTACCTGGCGGCGTGGCCGGATGTGGACGTGGACGTGAAGCAGAAATTCCAGTTTGGCGGCATCGGCGCCTTGTTCGGGTATGAAATCGACTTGCTGGTCACGCCCGATCCGCTGGACAAGCCCGGCCTGGTGTTCGAGCCGGTGTTCGACTACGAGCAAGTGTTGGTCGTGGCTGGCAGCCACAAGCTCGCCAAGGAAGAGTACGTCAAGCCCAAACAGTTAACCAACGAGGTACTCGTGACTTACCCAGTGCCGCTGGATCGTCTTGACATCTACACCATGTTCCTCACGCCAGCAGGCATCACGCCCAAGCGCCATAAAGCCATCGAGACCACCGACATCATGTTGCAGATGGTCGCCAGCGGACGCGGCGTGGCAGCGCTGCCGCGCTGGCTGGTGCAGGAATACGCGGACACGATGGATGTGGTTCCGGTTCGGCTCGGCAAGAACGGCATTGCCAAGAACATCTACCTGGGTGCGCGCGAGGCTGATGTGAGCATCGATTATCTGCGGGCTTTCATCGAGCAGGCGAAGAGGCCCGTCGTCGCTTGATCCGTCCTGGTGGCAAGCTCTATGAATATTACTCATAAAACCATGAAAACATATCCATTTTCATGAGGACAAACCACGGGCGATAATGCTGGGTTACGCAGTCCGGCGATGGCGGGCGAATTTCATGGAGAGTTCTCATGGCATCCACAACCGAACGCAAGCCGCTGACCTTGCCCGGCGGGCACAAGAAGGTGCTGCTGCATTCCTGCTGCGCTCCCTGTTCGGGCGAAGTAATGGAAGCCATTCAGGCGTCCGGCATCGACTTCGCGGTCTTCTTTTACAACCCCAACATCCATCCGCTGAAGGAATACGAACTGCGCAAGCAGGAAAACATCCGCTTTGCCGAAGAATTTGGTATTCCCTTCATCGACGCCGATTATGATCGCGACAATTGGTTTGAACGCGCCAAAGGCATGGAAAATGAACCGGAGCGCGGTATCCGCTGCACCATGTGTTTCGACATGCGTTTCGAGCGCACGGCGCTATATGCCCATGAACATGGTTTCCCGATCATCACCAGCTCGCTGGGTATCTCGCGCTGGAAGGACATGCAGCAGATCAATGATTGCGGCGTGCGTGCAGCTTCGCACTATCCGGACATGCTTTATTGGGAATACAACTGGCGCAAAGGCGGCGGGTCGGCGCGCATGATCGAGATCAGCAAACGCGAGAACTTCTATCAACAGGAATATTGCGGTTGCGTCTACTCCTTGCGCGACACAAATCGGCACCGTCTGGAAAGCGGCCGTGAACGCATCCAGCTGGGCGTCAAGTTTTACGGCGATGAAGATGCTGCGGCCGAAGACTGAGTTTCGGCCATGTCTTCAGGAAACGTCTGCGTAGTCGAGATGGATTTGCTACCCGCGCAGCCTCCGGAAATCATTCAACGGGTCAAAATTATCCGCTACCGCATTGCACGTCGCTATGGGCGTGTCCGTACTGCGAGCTCCCGCGCTGAGATGGAGGCAGCCTCGCAGCTGCTCCTCTTCTATGCCGCCAGCCTGCTGCTGGCTATCATCGCCGTCGTTGCTCGGTACTGTCGCCAAGAGGTCGCGGCAACGACGCCCCTCTGATTTACAAGGTATCGAGCTGTCTTGAGTAAATTAAAACAGGCGCTGAACGAAAGACGCTTCGTCTGCGTGCTAGAGGTCGTTCCTCAACAGTCCCCTGTGCGCTTGGTCGCGCTTGAGCAAATCGTGCAACGCGGGCACCTGGCAGGCTGGCCGTTACTGCCAGCCTTCGCCGATCGTGTCGGCCTGCATTCGGACTTGAGCCCCTTCGAAGGCGCTGGGGCATTGGGGGATCCAGCCTCATCCTTGCTGCACTTTTCAGGCAAGGATCGCGAGCGTGCAGACTTGCTGCTCCAGATGGAGTCGATGAAGGCTCGTGGCCTGGAGCAATTGTTGCTGCTCAGTGGCGATCGCTTGCCAGGCCATCATCCTGATCAGGCGCCAGTGCGCTATCTGGAGTCGGTACCCGCGCTGCAGATCGCCCGCGAGCACTGCCCGGACTGGCTGTTGGGCGCCGCATTGAACCCGTTCAAATACCGCGAAGAAGAAGGCGGCGCACAGTATCTGAAGGGGCAGAAAAAACTTCTGGCTGGCGCTGATTTCTTTACCCTGCAACTGGATTTCGACGCCGCCAAGCATATTGAAGCCCAGACCTGGATGCGTGCTCAGGTACGTATGAAACCCATGCTGGCCTGCGTGATGCGCCTGAGCGACAAGCGCGCGGCCGTTCTGCAGGCCGTGCCCGGCATCGTCATCACCGAATCCATGCGCAAGCTGCTGGGCAGGGAGCAGCAGGTATCCCAGGCCTATGCCAGCGCACGAAGCCTCGAGCGCCTGGCTCTGCAGATAGTGGGCCTGCAATTGATGGGCTATGCCGGTGTTCATGTGTGCGGTGTGCATACGCTGGACGAACTGCTGTCGTTGGAGCAGGCGATCGCCGAGCAGCGGGAGAGCATGACCTCACTGACCGATTGGATCGAACGATGGCATGCAAGTTGGCAGATGCCTGGGGCGCCCGAGGTATGCTTCGTCCCCGCAATCGGCGCCTGGGAAATGGGGCAATCCAATGTCGCCGCCACGCCCCGGGAGCGCCTGCGATACGCGCTACTCTCTATGGTACATGGCCAGTTCTTCAGCCGCACGGGATGGCTCAGCAGAGCTTTGGGCTGGGGTATGACGCGACCGATCTGGAAGGTCGGCGTGGCTGCGGATGCGCTACATGCTGTCGAACGGACGGTCAAACGGCCGCTGGTCGGCTGTGATACCTGCGGCAGCTGCCGCTTGCAGGAGACCCTCTACGTGTGCCCCGAGACATGCCCTAAAGGCCTGGCGAACGGCCCCTGTGGCGGTACCCGGCTCAACCGTTGCGAATTTGCCGACCGCGAGTGCGTGCACAGTGTCAAATACCGGATTGCCAAATCTGCCAATCAGTTACCTGTGCTGGCGCAGACCTTGATTCCTTGCATCGAAGCGGGCAACAGGCACCGCAGTTCCTGGCCTGAATGGTTCGAGCCGGAAGATTCGACGGCAGGGCGCTGAATCGAGCTCCAGAGAATGATAGCTGGCCAGGTACCAATGACCTCCACCGAGTAGCCCGGACTGATAAATAAGGCCGCCGGAATACTAAAGGTGATCGCCACCTCGTCCCATCTAGGTAGTGGCACTTCGGCTTCGGCGCCAGGAGTAATCACGGAGATGGTAAGGCTCTCGATGGATTGAAGCCCAAAAGAGGGCGCGGACATAAGTGCTCAAACCGAGCTATGCGCGGCGAGGTTGCAATATTGTCCTTTGTAATACAGCAATGGCTGCGTAGCAGCAGCTTCTTGCAGGTTTAACGCTTTCACTTCACCAATCACGATCAGGTGATCGCCTGCGGCGTGTTCGGCATGAATTTCGCAATCAAGCCAGTGCAGGCTACCGACAATGATCGGATTCCCCAGCGGCGATTCCTGCCATTCGATTCCGAGCCACTTGTCCGTGCCTCGCCGAGCGAATTGGTTGGAAATCCTGACTTGCTCATCTGACAGGATATTCACTGCGAATCGACCTGCCTGGCGAATTTTGGGATAGCTGACCGAACTGGTCATTACGCTAAATGACACCAGCGGCGGACTCATCGACACGCTATGGAACGACTGGCAGGTGAAGCCAATCGGCTCGCCATCCATGTGTGATGTAATCACCGTGATACCGGATGCGTAGTGCCCCAGCGCTTCGCGAAAGCGCAATGGCTCGATAGCAGAACTAGAAAGTGGCATAGTAGGTACTAAATACTGAGTGCAGCTCGAAAGTGTTAAGGAAGGCCTAAAGTAGTCCGGTAGTTTTTCCTGACTTCAGCCTTGGCCAATGTTGAAAGCGAGCCATCGATCAAAGCCGGCCAAATCGCCCACGCCATTCTCCGCGTTTGGCCGTCGCGAGCAGCTCACGACGGCCATTTCCCGCCTCAGAATTAGTTCGAGAGTTCTCTGCGGACGATTTCTGCGCCTGCACTTAAAGCATTTAGCTTGCCTCTTGCCACTTCGCGAGATAAGGGAGCCATGCCACAGTTGGTGCAAGGATAGAGCTTGTCGGCATCTACAAATTGAAGTGCTTTTCTTAGGGTATTGGCCACTTCCTCGGGTGTTTCAACGGTGTCGTTTGCCACATCAATGGCCCCTACCATCACTTTTTTACCTCGAATGAGTTCAATCAGATCCATTGGAACATGAGAGTTGTGACATTCCAGTGAGACTATATTGATACTGGATTTTTGCAGCTTGGGGAAAGCTTCTTCATACTGTCGCCACTCTGACCCCAGCGTCTTTTTCCAATCCGTATTGGCTTTGATGCCATAGCCATAGCAAATATGGACAGCAGTTTCACACTTCAGTCCTTCAATGGCCCTTTCTAAGGTGGCCACACCCCAATCATTCACCTCGTCAAAGAACACATTGAATGCGGGCTCATCAAATTGGATGATATCGACACCAGCAGCCTCCAACTCCCTGGCTTCTTGATTGAGGATTTTGGCGAATTCCCAAGCCAGTTTTTCGCGACTTTTATAATGGCTGTCATAAAGCGTATCGATCATCGTCATGGGACCCGGCAAAGCCCATTTGATGGGCTGCCTGGTTTGCTGGCGTAAGAACTTGGCATCTTCAACAAAGACCGGCTTTTGGCGAGCAACAGCACCAACGACCGTCGGTACGCTCGCATCATAGCGATCACGAATTCTAACGGTTTCACGCTTCTCAAAATCAACGCCGCTGAGGTGTTCAATAAACGTAGTAACAAAATGCTGGCGCGATTGTTCGCCATCACTGACGATATCAATACCTGCGTGTTGCTGTTCCTGCAGTGACAAACGCAAAGCATCTTGTTTGCCCTCGATCAATCCCTCATCTTGCAATTTCCAAGGTGACCAAAGTGTCTCGGGTTGTGCAAGCCAAGAGGGTTTAGGCAAGCTGCCAGCAGTTGATGTGGGTAACAATTTTTTCACAGTAGATGACCTTATGTTTTTGATTCTTCAAAGAGCGTAATTAACGGACCACTGCTCAAGACTAGCTTGGTATGGTTTGATAAAGTTCTCCTCAACAAACCTTCCCTGCTCAATCGCCAGCCGGCTACGCTCTTCCCGATCATAGACAATGCGAGTTAATGAATAATCCTGGTGCTTCAAACTTGGTCGATAGGATTTTCCTGCTGGAGAATTCGCGTTGTAAATCTCAGGCCGGTAAATCTTTTGGAAGGTATCCATTGTGCTGATGGTGCTGATAAGCTCAAGATTGGTGTAATCACCCAGCAAATCACCAGCAAAATAAAAAGCCAAGGGCGCGGCACTATTCGGAGGCATGAAGTAGCGAACCTTCAGCCCCATTTTTTTGAAATATTCGTCAGTTAAAGAATATTCATCTTGCTGGTATTCAACGCCCAATACAGGATGCCGATTTTCAGTCCGATGATAAGTCTTGCTACTCGAAACACTCAGACATATCACGGGCGGCTTATTGAAATGATCTTTGTAAGTGTCTGAATTCACGAAGCACTTGAACAGCTTTCCATGCAGGCCTCCAAAATTATCTGGCGTGCTGAATTCGGGCTGATTCTTGGCGTGCTCCAGTAACAGCACGCTAAAGTCATAATCTCGTACGTAAGAGGAAAAATTATTCCCTACGATGCCATCAATGCGTTCGTTGGTTTTTCGATCAACAATATTCGTCTTCAATATTTCAATCAAAGGAAGGGCATTGCCACTGCTTTCACCATCAATATTCATCTCAACGGAAATGATTTCAAGTTTGACGGTATAGCGATCGCCATTGGGATTATCCCAATGCGCCAAGGCATTGAAACGATTGTCAATCATCCTGAAGGTGTTGCACAAGTTCTCTTGGCGACTCTCTCCCCTAGCCAAATTAGCAAAGTTGGTTGTGATACGCGTATTGTCTGAAGGACGATAATCTTCATCGAAACAAATGCTCTTGATGGCAAATGTAAACTCTTTACTCATTGTGATCTGGCGCCCTAATTTCTGAGATAAAACCTGCGGTTATTTCTTGTTTTTTTCAGTACTTTCCAGTGTTCTTTTCTGGTTTTTTGATTCAGCAGTCTTGACATTGTCGAGAGCGGAGACGAATTTTATGCTGCGCCATCGATGAATAAAAATGATTTGATCTCATAGAATCATTAGTTATGCTCATAATACAATGTGCGGTCGGCTGCAGAAATCTCTGTCCCGCAGGATTCTCTGAATCTCTTGGCTGTCGTGAAGGCAGCTTCATTCAAGAGCAGCTAACAAAACTCCTTGAAGTCCAGTCGGGCATACGCAATCTGCTCAAAATGCAGTTGTGCGCAATACCCCTGTCAGCCGCGCCCACAAAGGGCTCGACAGACTATGTTGTCCGTTTCGACTAAAAACTTGAAAATCGAGGTTGCCCCGACAGACTTTGCGGTCGATTTCTTGATTTTTCTTTTCTAGAAAAATCAGATACTTATGAAACGCGTTTCCGACAGACTTTATTGTTCGCTTTCATCTTTGGTCCTTCAGAACAAAGATACTAACTGGCCAACAAAGTTGCTAACTGCGCGCCGACTCGTAGAACAAAGATGCTAACTACGGCGGCAGTTATTCCTTACAATTAAAGTCGAAAACAGGTCATTAAAGTCGAAAACAAACGATCGGCATTACCAACCGAAACAATAATGTCTGTTGGAAAACTGTTAATCCGCAGATCTCTGGCTAGAGTCCAGGGCGAAGAGCCAGAATACAAAAGGGCCAGCTACGTGCTGGCCCTTTTCCGTTTACGGCTCTTGCGCCATTTTTGCGCCATTAGGTCACATAGGATAATGCGGTTACGGATAAGTTCGTTGAAAGCGCGAACCAAATCGTGGACTGCCCCCCCCCCGAGGGGGCAGTCCAGACAAACCTTCACACATAAATTGGATGAAACACCGTTTGATCCCACTGGAGGTGTCGGGCCCATCTCCGCAAATCAACACACTCTATTCTTTGTCTTTCCCTGCAAAGTATCTAGAAAGATAGATTGCCATAGCAAATCCACCGATCAACATAACTAAACCGTAAATCGCCGTAAATGAAAAATGATTAAAATAGAAAATCGTCAAAAAAATTGACAAATTGATGAACGCCCATATGACGTTTAGTGTTGGGTGGGAAAGTTTCTTTCCGTGCGGCTTAGAGAAGGGGGACGGAAATCTGTCTCCAGATATGCCTCGAATTAAATGGGGCAGCACGTTAACAAGAAATACTCCTGACATAAACCATCCAATTGCGTTGACTGCGAACATGACGAGATCTCCTCGGATCAATCCATCTAAAGGGAAAACTATTACAAGGCTGCACTATGACCGGACAGCGCTCAATGGCGCCGTCAATCAAAGAGTTCAGTATTTTTAACTTATCCCAATTGCTTGACCAGCTCTGGGACAACTTCGAACAAGTCGCCGACGATGCCGTAGTCAGCTACCGAGAAGATCGGCGCTTCTTCATCCTTGTTAATCGCCACGATCACCTTGGAATCCTTCATGCCGGCCAAATGCTGGATCGCGCCGGAGATACCGACGGCGAAGTACAGCTGTGGCGCAACGATCTTGCCGGTCTGGCCGACCTGCCAGTCGTTCGGCACATAGCCTGCGTCGACTGCAGCGCGCGATGCGCCCATGGCGGCGTTGAGCTTGTCTGCCAGCGGCTCCAGAATCTTGAAGCTTTCCGACGAACCCATGCCGCGGCCGCCGGAGACGATGATCTTCGCAGCAGTCAGTTCAGGACGATCCGACTTGGCCACTTCACGCGAGACGAAGCTGGACTTGCCGGAATTAGCCACGGCGGTCAGCGATTCAACTGCTGCGCTGCCGCCGGTCGCTGCAGCGTCAAAACCGGTAGAACGCACGGTGATGACCTTGATGCTGTCGGTCGATTGCACCGTAGCGATAGCATTGCCGGCATAGATCGGACGCTCGAACGTATCGGCGCTGTCGACCTTGGTAATTTCCGAAATCTGCGCCACATCCAGCTTGGCGGCCACGCGCGGCAGGATGTTCTTGCCGTAGGCGGTTGCCGGGGCCAGGATGTGGCTGTAGTCCTTAGCGATAGCCAGCGCTTGTTCTGCAACGTTCTCGGCGAGGCCGTCGGCGAATTGCGGCGCGTCGGCCAGCAAGACTTTCGACACGCCCGCGATTTGGGCAGCTGCATCTGCAGCCGCCTTGGCATTGTGGCCTGCAATCAGGATGTGGACGTCACCGCCTGCTTGTGCGGCTGCGGTGACGGTATTCAGTGTGCTGCCCTTGAGGCTGGCATTGTCGTGTTCTGCGATGACGAGTGCGGTCATGTGTGTTCCCCAGTCTCTCTTAGATTACTTTGGCTTCGTTCTTCAGCTTCGCTACCAGCGTCGCCACGTCCGGTACTTTGATGCCGGCGCTGCGCTTGGCTGGCTCCACCACTTTCAACGTCTTCAGGCGCGGCGCGACATCCACACCCAGATCGGCCGGTTTGAACACGTTCAGGCTTTTCTTCTTGGCCTTCATGATGTTCGGCAGCGTCACGTAGCGCGGCTCGTTCAGGCGCAAATCGGTGGTGATGATCGCTGGCAGCGTCAGGGCGATGGTTTCTAGGCCTCCGTCCACTTCACGCGTGACTGTAACCTTGCCTTCTTCCAACACCACCTTGGAAGCAAAGGTCGCTTGCGGCCAGCCCAGAAGCGCAGCCAGCATCTGGCCGGTCTGGTTGCAATCGTCGTCGATCGCCTGCTTGCCGAGGATGATCAATTGCGGTTGCTCTTTATCAGCTACGGCCGCCAACAACTTGGCCACCGCCAGCGGTTGCAGATCGGTGTCCCCGGTATCGACCAACACGCCGCGGTCGGCGCCAATCGCCATCGCGGTGCGCAGCGTTTCCTGGCATTGGGTCACGCCACAGGAAACAGCGATCACTTCACTGACTTTACCGCCCTCTTTCAGGCGCGTAGCTTCTTCAACCGCGATTTCATCAAACGGATTCATCGACATCTTGACGTTAGCGATGTCCACACCGCTACCGTCGGATTTGACGCGTACTTTGACGTTGTAATCTACTACCCGCTTGACGGGGACCAATACTTTCATGTCAGTCTCATTCAGAAAAAAAAGGGAAATTGGAAACCAGACCTCAGCTGCGCGTTTTCTTTTTGCTCACGGCTGGCTTGGTTTCACTGCTTTGCGGAACGCCTTCCAGTCCATAACGGACAAACTTCATGTACGTCTCCGTGACCCACGCAGGCAAGCCCGGCTTCTTTGTGTCGTCATAGAAATAGCGCATCGCGAGATAGCTGCGTGCAGCCATCAACATGAATACGATGACCTCAAATTCCTTGGATTCGTAATTGGCAAATTCGCCCGCTTCTTGCGAATGTTGCAAAAAATGCGTGTATTGCTTGACCACGGAATCGAAGTGAGATTTATGGCCGACTGGAGCGAAACTTTCGGCTTCGTTGAGGATGCGAAAAAAATGCGGTTCTTGCTCGAGGAAAGAAAAGAATCCGAGAAACCCGCGCTCTTCCAGCTCCGCAAAATTATGTCCACCTAATGCGCAATCTTTGACGTGCCGCTGCATCTTGGCGCCCAGGGCGGGCAGCAGCTCGTCCAGAATATCCTGGCGAGTTTCAAAATAATTGTAGAAGGTGCCTTGCGCCACACCAGCCTTTTGCGTAATGCGCGTAATTGATGCTTCAGCATAGCCCAGCTCGCCCACTACTTCAGCGGCCGCCTGCAACAAGGCATTGCGAATCAACTCTGATTTTTCAATGCGGTTGCGCCCCTTGCTCCAATGTTCCGGTGTCTGATCCGGGACGGCGGAACTGGCGGTTGATTTACGGCCTGGCTTCTTTTTTGTTTCCATTATTATTCACGATCAGTTTATTTAAAAATGCAAAGGACGGTCATAAGAGGCCAATACCGCTTCATGCATTGCTTCCGATAAGGTTGGATGCGGAAACACTGTTTCCATCAATTCCGCTTCTGTCGCTTCCAGCGTCTGAGCGATGCTAAAACCGTGAATCAGTTCGGTGACGTCCGGACCGCACATATGCGCCCCTAACAGTTCACCGGTTGCGTCGTCGAACACGGTTTTGACAAAGCCGTTTGCTTCTCCCAGCGCAATCGCCTTGCCGTTCGCCACGAACGGAAACCGTCCTATCCGCAGCTTGCCGCCACGAAGTCTGGCTTGCGCTTCGGTCAGACCAATACTGGCGACTTGCGGATGGCAATATGTACAAGACGGAATCTGCGTCGCCTGCAATGGATGGGCATTTCCATACCCTGCAATACGTTCGATACAGACCACAGCTTCGTGACTGGCTTTGTGCGCAAGCCACGGCCCCCCGGCAACATCACCGATAGCATACAGCCCCGGAACACCGGTAAAACCCCAGGCGTCGGTAACGATATGCCCGGCTTCCACCTTCACGCCAACATCTGCGAGATTCAATCCCTCAGTGTTGCCGACAATGCCGACCGACAGCAACACCCGCTCAACGTCAATCTCGATATGCTCTTTGTCGTGTTGCAATAATACCTGAACCCCATTCGCATGCGACGTCAGCCTGGTCATTGTGGCGTTATTCAAGATACGCATGCCCTGCCCTTCAAACGCCTTCTGCACAAAGACGGAAATATCTTCGTCCTCAATCGGCAGAATTCTATCTTTTGCCTCAATTACCGTTACCTTGCTGCCCATATGGCTATAGAAACTGGCAAATTCCATACCTATGGCGCCGCCGCCCACGACCAGCAAAGATTCGGGGAGCGTATCGGCAGCTAATGCATGCCGGTAATTCCAGAGGCGATCGCCGTCGGCGGCCATGCCCGGCAGATCACGTGCTCGCGCTCCCGTCGCCAGAATGATATGAGATGCATGCAGCATCAGCGGTTTACCACCGGCGACACCCGACGAGTCGACTTGGCTGACCTCCAGTACGCCGGCCGAAAGAAGACGCCCCTGTCCCATGAAAACCTGAACCTTGTTTTTCTTCAGCAGATGACCAACGCCTGTATTGAGGCGCGCAGCAACCTCGCGAGAACGCCCGATCACGCGCTTGAAATCGAACGACACGCCGCTGGCGCGCAGGCCCAAGTCCTCTGCATGCTGCATTTGACGGTACACGCTCGCGGTGTGCAACAATGCCTTGGTCGGGATGCATCCCCAGTTGAGACATATGCCGCCTAGATGCTCACGTTCGACAAGCGCCGTCTTCAATCCCAGTTGCGCAGCCCGAATCGCGGCGACATAGCCACCCGGTCCACCGCCCAGCACAATCAGATCAAACTGCCCAGCCAGTTGCGTAGTCAAACTCATGTTGTATTCCTTACTTTTCATGTCGCGGTGGTGGCCAGCTCATCGCGCAAGACGCGCTTGAGAATCTTGCCGCTCGGATTGCGCGGCAGCAGCTCGCGCAGGATCAGATGTTTAGGCACTTTGAAGCTTGCCATGTGCGTACGGCAGAACGCTGCCAACGTCGGCAGATCCAGGCTGCGCCCGCTTTGCAGCACCACGACTGCCGCCACGCATTCTCCCCATCGAGGGTCGGGTAAACCGATAACTGCGACGTCGGCAACTTCCGGTAACATGAAAATCACGCGTTCGACTTCTGACGAGGCGACATTTTCACCGCCGCTGATGATCATGTCCTTCTTGCGATCCGTCAGGTAGAGAAATCCTTCTTCGTCCAGATGGCCAAGGTCGCCGGTGCGGAACCAGTCACCGAAGAAACTTTGACGCGTTTTGGCCTCTTCCTTCCAGTACCCCGGGGTGACTTTAGGGCCCCGCAAGCAGATTTCACCATCCTCGCCGCTGACTACCGGATTGCCGCTCTCGTCGCAGATACGGATAGCCGTATGTGGCATGGCCCGACCTGTCGATCCGATTTTTTCTATTTCGCGGCCGGCTTCCATCATGGTGTCGCCGCTGCAGGTTTCTGTCAGTCCATAGGCGTCGACGTAACGGCCGCTACGGAACAGTTCGCTGAACGCCAGAATGCGTTTTTCGGGAGTTTTCTCGCCACCGCCGATCGCCCAGCGAAAACTACTCAGATCGTAGTCGCCAGATTTTTCGTGCGCCAGCAAACGCCCGACCATTACCGGTGCAAACCATGCGCCGGTAAGCCGCTCCGTCTCGATGGCGGAAAAAACATCCGCCTCATCGAAATTGCGCTGGATCAGTATCATGCCGCCGAGGTGGAGCACCGCCGTGCCGGGCAGATCGAAAGCGCCCACATGGTAAAGCGGCCCCACCACCAGCAAGCGCTCCTCGGCGGTCAGAGACAGCGCCGCGATGTGATCCAGCGATTTCCAGTAGTAGTTGTCATAGGTATGCATCACGCCCTTGGGACGATCGGTCGTCCCCGAGGTATACATCAGGCGAAACAGATCTTGCGAACCGCGTATCACCATCGGCGCCGTGGCAGCGTCCTGCGACAGGACCCGGCTGTCGCTCTGTGCCGCCGCATCGACCAGCACGGCCGCTGTGATGCCCGCAACGACCGCGGCATATTCTTCGTCGGCAAACAGCAACACTGTTTCGGCGTTGTCGGCGATGTATTCGATTTCCCCGGCGGACAGCCGGAAATTGATCGGCAGGAAAATGGCTCCGATATGGCTGACGGCCAAAGCGATCTCGATGAAAGCCGTACTGTTTTTCATCGCCACGGCCACGACCTGATCAGGCGCTACGCCGCGTGCTTGTAGCCAGCCCGCCATGCGCAATACCCGATCGGCCAGATCGGCATAACTGACGCGTTGCCGCTCGTAAATGATCGCCAGCCGATCCGGCGTGCGGCTGGCGTGATACAGAATATGGGCGCTGAGATTAACCATGACAGTGTCTTTGTCTCCGAATTATTATTTTTTTATTAATATGACTTTGGCATGCCCAGATCATGGATGGCGATGAAATTGAGCACCATCTCTTCCGCCACCGGTGCAAACCGGAACAAGCGCGCGTCGCGCCACAGTCGTTCAACGTGGAATTCCTTGGAATATCCCATGCCGCCCATGGTTTGCATGGAACGTTCGGTGGCGTCGGCGGCGGCTTGCGCTGCGATCAGCTTGGCAATATTGGCGTCGCTGCCATACGGTTTTCCCTCATCGCAAAAGGTGGCTGCGCGACGGTTCATGAGACGTGCACATTCCAGTTCGGCATACGCCTGCGCCAACGGAAACTGCAGTCCCTGATAGGAACTGATCGGTTTGCCGCCGAATACTTTGCGCTGATTGGCATATTCCACCGCGAGATTAATTGCCAGCCTGCCCGCCCCCACCAGACCGGCGGTGGTCACGATGCGTTCGGTATTGAGGACATCCAATAATTCATTCCAGCCGTGGTCCAGGGTACCGAGCAATTCATCCGGCTTGATTCTGACGTTATCAAAAAACACAGAACTCGACGGCAAGGTATGGGTACCCAGCTTGTCGATGGCCGTATGGCTAATGCCGGCGCGGTCGGTGTCGATCATGAACATGCTGATGCCCTCGGTGCGGCGCTTGATCTGATCTTGTTTGAGCGTACGCGCTACCACCAGCATCTTGTGAGAAGTCGGTACCGCCGTGATCCAGATCTTCTGACCGTTGAGGCGCCAGCCATCGCCGTCGGGGCTCGCGAAAGTACGGATCTCCAGCGTATTGCTGCCTGCGTCCGGTTCCGTCAGCGCCATGCAGCAATGCATCTTGCCGGCAATAATTTGCGGCAGCCATTCGCTCTTTTGTGCCTCGGAACCGAAACGCGAGACCGAAACGCCGCCGAAAATCGGGTTGACCATGAACAACTGGCCCAAAGTGGCCCCGCCCCCGGCTTCCGACAGCGCCTCGACAATGAGCGCCATGTCGAACATGCCGAGACCACTGCCGCCATATTGTTCCGGCAATGCTACGCCGCACAGGCCAGCATCGCAGATGGCCTTCCAGATGGCATGCGGAAAGGCCTTCGCAGCATCTTGTTCACGCCAATATTCGACGCCGAATTCGGTGCCGATACGACGTGCGGTTTCGACCATCATCTGCTGTTCGTCTGATAAAGAAAAATCCATTTTTTATTCTCCGTTTGGATGTGAAACACCGACCAGCAGCGTCATCGGTTGCGCCAGGTAAGCAGTGACGCGACTAAGAAAAGTAAGACCGGATACGCCATCTAGAATGCGATGGTCGGCCGCCAGCACCAGCCCCATTTCCTGCCGTAGCGACGGCCGCCCTTCGGCGTCGGGACGAAACACGCCGCCAATAGCGCCGACGCCGAGGATCATGGCCTGGCCAGGATTGATGATGGGTGTCATGTAACGCACCTGATGCATGCCGGCATTCGATACCGTGACAGCGCCGCCGCCAGTGTCGGCCAGCGTCAGCTTGCCGTTACGGGCGCCATCAACCAACCGCCGCGCCTGGTCTCCGAGCTGATCCAGACTCTGGCGACCGGCATCGCGCAGCACCGGCACCAGCAGACCGCGGTCGGTATTGACGGCAACACCAACGTCTGTGCTGCGGAAACTGACGATCTTGCCATCGGCCCAAATCCGGTTCGCTTGCGGCAAATCTGCCAACGCGCGCCCGACTGCCGCCAGCACAAAGTGATTGAGCGTGAATGGCAGGCGCGATGCGGCCTGTTGCACGACATTGAGCTCCTTGCGTAACTGCAGCAAGGCGTCAACCTCGACATCGACCGCCAGATAGAAATGTGGCACTTGTTGTTTAACTTCGGTCAGGCGCCGTGCGGTGGTTTGCTGGATCGAATCCGGGCTGCTGCTGATTCCCATATCGCGACCAGCCGCCGCGCTTGCAACTGCGGGGACCGCCACTAGCTTCGGTGCGCTGGCCTGTGCCGGTATATCAGCGGCCTTGATGCGGCCGCGTGGTCCCGATCCCGTTACGCTAGCGATAGCGATGCCGCGTTCAGCCGCGATGCGACGCGCCAACGGAGTCGATATGATCCGGCCTGCGGCTGCCGGTACCACCACGACATGCTGCGATAGCTGCGCCCGCGCGCCGGCAATACCTGCACTCGTTGCCGGCTTCGCCTCAACGGTCGCAACAGATTTCGTCGGTGGCGGCGTTGCTGCGGACGCATCAGCAGCAACGCCGGTGCCGCGCCAATAACCAACGATCACGCCGACGGCCACAGTAGCTCCGGTTTCTACTGCTATGCTGTCCAGCACGCCATCGGCTTCGGCTGGCATTTCGGTGGCGACTTTGTCGGTTTCCACCACGAACAGGCTGTCGCCGGCCTTGAACGCCTGGCCCGGCTTGACGCTCCATTCCGCCAAAAACCCTTCGGTCATGGTCAGGCCGAGTTTGGGCATGAGCAATGCATTGGTCATCGCTCAGGCTCCTTTGAAATCGGCTTTGCGCTTTTCCAGAAATGCGCTGCAACCTTCATGCGCATCACGGGTATCGAGCACTAATCCGATCATCGCCTGCTCATGCGCCAGCGCCGCGCCTAGCGGCATTTCAGCGCCGTGCCGCAAATTGCGCTTGAGCAGTTTCAGAACCAGCGGCGATTTGTCGGCAATCCGGGCTGCCATTGCCAAGGCCTCATCCATCAGAGCGGCACGCGGCACACTGCGATTGCATAAACCCAGCGCCACTGCTTCCTGGGCCGTGATCTGATCGCCGGTAAACATCAGTTCCTTGGCCCGGCACAGTGGCATCTGCCGAATCACGCGTTGTGTGCCGCCCGCGCCGGGAAACAGGCCCAGTGTGATTTCCGGCAAGCCAATACGCGCCTCTTCGGCAATCAGGCGAATGTCCAGTGTCAGCAGCAATTCAGTGCCGCCGCCAAGCGCCCATCCATTGATCACACCGATGGTCGGCTTATCGCTGTTTTCAAAACGACGGAACACGCGATGTATCACTTCAGCGAATTCGTTGTAGTGCGCCAGCCCCTGACGGCTGTTGAGATCGACGATATCGCCGCCGGCTACAAAGGCCTTGTCGCCGGCGCCGGTGATCATGATCACGTGCACGCCCGGATCGCGTTCCAGCGTGGTCAATGCCTGTTCCATTTGTTCCAGCGTGGCGACGTCGAGGGCGTTGAGCTGGCCCGGCCGATTGATGGTGATGATGCCGATACGTTGTTTTATTTCAGTCAATATGTTGTCGGTATGCAGGGTCATGTGAGTATCCGTTCCAGACTAAGTTGAATAGCTAAACTGCAGCGCTGAGCCGATGCGCTCAGGCCAGCGTCTTCTGTACCGCCGCTACCAGTCGCGCCGGGGTAACCATGTAGTGCTGTTCCAATGCGCCGGAAAACGGTACCGGCATGAATGGCGCTGCCACCCGTACGACTGGCGCGTCCAGTTCATCAAAGCCATGCTCCGCAATCCAGGCTGCAATCTCGGCGCCGACGCCGAACGCTTGTACCGCCTCATGCGCCACCACCACCCGATGCGTACGTGCTACCGAGGCCAGCACGGCAGCCTGATCCCAGGGTTGAATCGAGCGCAGATCAAGCACTTCGACACTGATGCCATCACTATCCAACTGCGCTGCCGCCGCCAATGCGTGATCAACCGTCGAGCCGTAAGTAACAATGCTGACATCGGTGCCGGCACGCGCGATGCGGGCGCTGCCAATGGTTGCGCTCTGGCTCGGGTCGACTTCGCCTTTCTTGCCGTACATACCTTTGTGCTCGACGAAGATCACCGGATCGGGATCGTCGATAGCGGCGCGCAGCAGTGAATAGGCGTCCTGCGGTGTCGACGGGCAAACCACTTTCAAGCCCGGCACATGCGCCAGCCACGCTTCCAGACATTGCGAATGTTGCGGGCCAGCGCTCAAGCCGCCGCCATGCGGGGTGCGCAATACCATCGGCACATGGCTGCGGCCGCCGAACATGAAACGCGCCTTGGCTGCCTGATTGACCAATGCATCCATGGCCAATGTAATGAAATCCATGAACATGATTTCGACCACCGGCTTGAGACCGCCCATGGCGGCGCCGACGGCGGCCGATACGATGCTCGATTCGGAAATCGGGGTGTCGCGAACGCGTGCAACGCCGAATTGCTCGACCAGGCCGCGGGTAGCTTTAAAGGAGCCGCCGGCAGCAGCAACATCCTCGCCCAGCACGATCACGCTCTCATCGCTGCGCATCGCATCGGTCAACGCCAGATTGACGGCTTGGGCAAAACGTAACTCAGACATGCTGCAACTCCTTTTCTGCTACGGTATAAACATCTTGCAGCGCCAGCTCGAAATCAGGTTGCGGCGCGGCCCTGGCGATTTCAATTGATGCCGCCACACGTTGTTCGATTTCATCGATGACTTGCTGCAGCTCGGTCTCGCCAAGTCCGCCTTTGAGAAGAAGCTGTTCAGCGCGTTTGAGCGGATCGACATCACCGGTCGCCGCCACTTCATCTTGCGGACGGTACTTTTGCGGGTCGCCTTCGTAGTGACCGCGCACACGATGTGTTTTGCATTCGAGTACCTGCGGCTGCCCGGTCCGGGCCAGGTTCGCCGCCTTCCGTGCGGCCGCTGCGACCGCTTCGACATCGTTACCGTCGACTAAAACGTGCTCCAGCTTGAATGCCTGTGCCAGCTTGCCGAGCTCGGCAGCGAACTGGTCCTTGGTCGGCGAGAATTCCGACCAGCCATTGTTTTCGCACACGAACAGGATCGGCAGCGCCCACAGCGAAGCCATGTTCAGGCTTTCGTGCAATACCCCTTCCGCCATCGCGCCGTCGCCGAAGAACACGACCGCCACGCCACCGGTCTTGCGCACCGAATGCGCGATCGCGCTGCCCAGTGCAATCGGGATGCCGGCGCCGACGATGCCGTTGGCGCCGATGATGCCCAGCGCCATGTCGGCCACATGCATGGAACCTCCGCGTCCGCCGCAGATGCCGCCGGCCTTGCCCATGATTTCCATGAAGAACATATCGAGATCGATTCCGCGTGCCAGCACGTGGCCATGGCCGCGATGATTAGTGGCCATCGAATCCCTCTCGTCGAGCGCCGCCATGACTCCGGCTGCAATCGCTTCCTGGCCGATACTCAGGTGAATGAAGCCCGGCACTTCACTGTCTGCGAACAGTCGTGACAGCTGAGTCTCGACCGTGCGAATCAGGCGCATGGTGCGATAGCGCTGCAACAGTCCGTCTTGTTTGATACGTTTTGTCATTGTGTTTCCGGTTAAAAAAGGTAACGCCCACCGTTGACACTGAGTGTCTGTCCGGTCACATAGCCAGCCTCTTCGGACACGAGATAAGCTACCGCGTAGGCAATATCGTTCGGCTGCCCGGCACGCTTCATTGGCATCCCCTTGGCCACTGCGTCCACGTCGATGGGACCCTCGCGTACCAGCGGCGTGTCGACGAAGCCAGGCGGAACGTGATTGACAGTGATTCCCTTGTCGGCGAATTCGATCGCAAGAGCCTTGGTGAGCCCGATCACCCCGCCCTTGGACGCTGCGTAATGCGCCATCGCGGGTGCGCCGGTCTGCGCGGAAGACGATGAAATGTTGACAATTCGGCCCCAACCAGCCTCCAGCATGTCGGGAATAAATTCCTTCGTCACCAGGAATGGTCCCTTCAGATTGACGCCCATGATCCGATCCCACACATCCTCGGTAAGGCTGGTAAAGGGCACGTAGCTGCTGATTCCCGCATTGTTGACAAGAATCGAGACCGCACCGAGTTCTGTGCGAGTGCGCGCCGCGGAGGTGGCGATGGCGCCAGCGTCCGCAGCGTCTCCCACTACGGCGATAGCCTTGCCGCCCGCTTTACGAATGATGTCGACCGTTTGTTCGGCACCCTCTGCATTGAGATCCCAGACGGCAACAGCTGCGCCTCGAGCGGCGAGCACTGTCGCGATTCCGCGACCAATTCCACGACCGCCGCCAGTAACAACAACATTTTTTCCGTTAAGTAGCATTTTTATTTTTCCATTTAATGATGATGCTCGGGCATGCGCTCTGGTCAGGAGCCCAGTGCTTCGCGAGCTGCAGTGCGGGCGGCGACCGCGGCGGGAAAGCCGACATAGCCAGATGAGTGGTAAATCACTTCGGCGATTTCATCCTCGGTCAGGCCATTCGTAAGGGCAATCTTGACGTGCGTGCGCAGTTCTACGTCAGCATGCAGGGCAATAAGGATCCCCAGCGTGACCAGGCTACGGTCACGGGCGCTCAGTCCATCCCGTGCCCATAACGCCCCCCAGACACTCACGAGGCCGATCTCGACGAGGTCTTCTCCGAACTTGCCGTCGCGCAGATCAATGTCGCCGTCCGGGAAAACACCCGGCAATGCCGCACGTAGCGCCGCAATTCCCTCCGCGCGCAGATCGGAGGTTGCTTTGACGCCTGAAATCGCGTCCTTTTTAATGGTCATCTTTCTTCTCCTATGCTAGAGACGCTTCCGTCTCACCAGGTCACTGGTAGTTCTTCGATGCCGTATGCCAGCGAATCGTGCTTAAACCGCAGCTCGGAAAACGGAACAGCGAACTTCAGTGTAGGAATACGACGTAAAAGGGTTGGATAAACGACCTGAAGCTCGATGCGCGCAAGCTGCTGCCCGATGCATTGGTGCGGTCCCCAGCCGAAGGCATGGTGATGACGCGCGTCACGCGTAATATCGACCTTGGTCGGGTTGGGAAACGCCTCGGGGTCGAAATTGGCTGCGGGCAGCGACGATACGATACCCTCGCCGGCGCGGATGACCTCGCCATTGAATTCAATATCTTCAAGTGCGATACGTCGTTGCAGCAGATGAGGAATGGTCAGATAGCGCAACAGCTCCTCGACAGTGCTGGCTACGATCTTCGGATCGTCGGTTTCGCGCAGCAGCTTCATCTGGTCGGGATTATCGAGCAGCAGCGCCGTCCCCAGCGAGATCATGTTGGCGCTGGTTTCATGTCCTGCGATGAGAAGAATGACACCTAGCTGCACCGCATCCGCCATCTCAAGATCGCCGTCTTTCACACGTTGCCCAAGATCGGAAACCACGTCTTCTTCGGGACTATTCATCTTCTCTTGAATCAGCTTGCCAATATATGTCCCAAGGGCCTGCGTCGCGGCGCGGTTGTCATCCGGAGATTGGTCACGGGCATTGGCAACTCTCGAATGTTTCTCGAAGAAATCATGGTCCTCGTAAGGAACACCGAGCAGATCGCATATCATCAGCGACGGTAACGGGAGCGATAACGCCTGGACCAGGTCGGTCGGATTCGGCCCCGCGAGCATTTTGTCGATCAGATCGTCGGTAGTCTGCTGGATCTTTGGGCGGATCTTTTCCATCCGGTGGCGCGTGAACGAGTTTGTCATCATCCGGCGCAGGCGCGAATGTTCCTCGCCATCGGTATCGAATATCGTCTTCGGCCGGTCGTGGATGGTTTCTGCGATCGCCCGGTTCATGAAGGGAAAGTTGGGCAGATGATCGTTGGCACTGACCCGTGGATCAGACATGATCGTACGCTGTGCCGCATGCGACAGAATAATCCACGGCGTGCTGCCGTCCCAAATGCGGACCCGGGTAATCTCGACCCCGGCATTTTGCAGCGCGCGCAGTTCAGGCGACGGCATAAAAGGGGCAGCCGGATCCCTCGGAGTCGGATAGTCGAGAATTTTCTCGGATGAATTGCTTACGGTGGCACTCATGTTGTCTCCCTATTTACTTGATAAATTCAGCCAGCGACGGTCATTCCTCGATGCGAATTGCGAGCGCCGGGCATGCTGCGGCAGCCTGACGAACGTTCGCAGCTTCTTCCGGCGGAGGGTTCTCGTTCACAAAAAAGACAATGCCGTCTTCCTCGCGTTGGTCGAAAACATTAGGCGCGTAGAGCACGCATTGCCCTGCTGCGACACATTTTTCCTGGTCGATGAAAATCTTCATTTCAAACTCCTTTTATAGTTGCTTTAAACTGCTCGAAAAAAATTTCGCATGCTGAACCAGCCCTGCCCTCCTGCGAACATGCTCAATGACTGATTCGATTTGCGTCCATCGCGTTAATCACATCCTGCCGGTGCTGACGAACTTGCTTTGGCATGTTCCAACCCAAGACGCCTGTCACGACTCCGGCGCTCGTGTATCGCGCGACGAACCGGCGCGCTGACAGGTCGCCCCCGATAATTTCTGCTTCCACCTCAACCCCAGCCGTGATAACACCGAACACCTGAATCTTGACGTCGAACTGATCCGTCCAAAAATAGGACACCGGAGCATATGGCGCGTCGTTGCCAAGGATCCCTGCCGCGACGGCTTCAGCCTGCTCAGTGGCATTAGTCCGATTCTCGAAGCGAGTCAGACGGCCCAGCTTCTCGTGATGCCAACGCGCGACGTCCCCAACCGCATAAATTCCGTCAGCCGCCCGGCAGCGGGAATCGCATACGATGCCGTTATCGATGCGCAACCCGCTACCCTCGAGCCAACCGGTCGCGGGCGACGCTCCGATCGCGACGACCACCACATCGGCAGGCAATTCCTCACCGTTTGCCAAACATACGCCGGTGACACGCCCGCGATGACTGGTCAGGCCCGTGATGCTTGAGCCCATGCGCAGCCGCACGCCGTGTTCCTGGTGCACCTGTGCAAGCAACCCTGAAGCAAGTGGCCCAATCTGGTGTGCCATCGGCGCGGCGAGCGGCCCTACGAGAGTCACATCCAACCCCAACGTGCGCGCCGTGGCGGCGATTTCCGAACCGAGCACACCTTCTCCCACCACAACAACCCGCAAGGCCGAAAGCAGTTCGGCACGAAGCGCTAGCGTATCGTCGAGCGAGCGAAGAACATGCACGCCGACAAGAGGCTCCTGTCCCGGTAAATGTCGCGCGCGGGCACCAGTCGCAATCACAATCGCATCCGCCTCAAAAAGACGTCCCGACACCGTACGTACGGTTCGGGTATCTACGTCAAGCGCCACCGCCGCGTCACCCAAGACGAAGTCCGCATCGAGCGCGGACAAAGCCTGCGAGGGCCGTAGTGCTGCCCGTTCCGGCTCCCAGGCGCCATGAAGGACTTGTTTTGACAAAGGCGGACGGTCGTAGGGCGCATGTGGCTCATCGCCTATCAGGGTGATCTTCCCTTTGTAGCCTCCACGTCGTAACGCCTCTGCAGTGCAGAGGCCGCCGGCCGACGCGCCGACGATCAGTACGCTATCAGGTGCACTCATTGGCTCACCTCACCGCCTTCGGATGCATCGCCTACCGGGCTGAACGCGCTCGCTCCGGAAGGGGTTCCCCGGGGATCGCCCGGTTGCAGCGCTGTGGTGAATCCCCATGGGATGCCGTGGCTGCTGTCCGGACGGGTGACAATGGTCCGCTCAGATCGCTCGCGGATGCCGACACCCAATGTGGCGAGATGACGCTCTACCCGACCTAGGTCTGACACCTTCCAGGTAATGGCATAGTAAGAATCGTTCGGCGCGTGCTTTGCCAGATCCGCATGGGCGGGGGTTCCTGGATCAGGTACGGCGTATTCGAGTAACACGTCAGCGACAGTGATAAAAATGCTTGCGGTGCCAAGAAGTTCGTTGCGGCCTCGATGCACGACTGTGCCGCCAAGTGCGTCCACTGCAAAGCGTAGCGCGCGCTCGGGCTGACTAGTCAAAATAGTATGGTGCGAACAGTGCTCTATAGCCAGCGGATCTTCCGCTTCAACCGGACCCAACGTCCAGCCTGGAGTCGCCCGCGGATCAAGCGGGAACGGACCTTCGCGGAAGAACTGGTATTGCATCCCGGCGTCCTCTGGAACCGTGAAGAAGGTCACGACGCCTCCGCCCGGTGAGAGCGGCGGTTCGTCGCCTTCTGCGACCTTATCCGACAGATCCATGCAGCGGATGCCATTGCGCCGCAGCGTGTGATAGAAATTTTCCATGCCGTCGATGTACCAGCCCAGTCCCCTGAGGCCAGGCGTCTGTACAGTCGGATAGCGCTGTCGGCCGTTAATGAAGTGCAGCTTCGGGTCGATGCTGTCAAAAAAAACGTCGCGGATCACCGTAAAGTTCGAGTACTCAGTGGGATACTCGGGCTTTGAGGGCAGGATCGCCGTTAGCGGCGTACTCTTGCGCCCGAAGGCACGTGCAAACCATTGTTCGGTTTGTGCCAGGTCAGGCGTTTGCGCCGTCGGATGGAACAGCCGCGCGACGCGAAAATCGGTTGGCTCTTTGCCGGCAGAATTGTTCATAACGAATACTCTCCGGTGCGCAGCGCCACTTTATCGTCGGCACCATCATGACCAGCTTGCGACATGGTGAAATTACTGAATTGACTGCTCCGACTCTTCGTCATGACGTCGAACAGTACGCCCCGCCCTGCCGGATTAATCAAGAACGTGCGCGGTTTTCCCGGGATGTTGCTGCCAAAGTAATAGCTGTGCTCCGGGCTAAAGGGCGAATAGGCGGCCATGGCACTGACCATGTTGCTCCACTCATCCTCTGCGGCCCGACTCGGTTCGACGACGTTGTGGCCATGCTCGCGCATGTAGGCGAGCAATTCCATGGTGAAGTCGACCTGGTCGCCGTTATAGCGAGGGTTGTTGGCTGCGGCGCCATGCGGCCCGCCGGGGAAGAAAAGATTGGGAAAGCCAGCGGCCTGAATCCCCATGAACGTGTGCGGCCCGTCCTTCCATGCATTCTCCAACGCGACGCCGTTATTGCCGCGAATACCCATGCGCTGAAGCGCACGCGCGAAATCGAAGCCGGTTGCCCATACGATGATGTCGAATTCCTGGAAACCATCCT
The DNA here is from genome assembly GCF_900113705.1 of Collimonas sp. OK307. Classification (GTDB taxonomy): domain Bacteria; phylum Pseudomonadota; class Gammaproteobacteria; order Burkholderiales; family Burkholderiaceae_D; genus Collimonas. The sequence continues at coordinate 30,193 of NZ_FOQI01000018.1, forward strand.
CGGTCTCAATGCCCTTTGCCGTCACCTTCTGAATCGGCGTTTCCTTGAGTGAGATCAGCTTGACGTTGGGCTTGTTAAACGCCTCGTAGAACCCGGTGGCATAGGGCGGGCGTTTCTGGGCGTAAATATGACTTTTGGGGATCAGTCTGTCTGCCGTTACCGGATCCGTGACGATGCTGCGAATCTTGCCGGCGATGAAGTCTGAGAACTCCTTTCTGAGGTCCGGATTGGTGAAGAAGTCACTGTAATTGGCAGTCATCTTCGAAAAACCGGGACTGTTCCATAATTTTTCATAGAAAGCCTGACGATCTTCAACACTGTCGTCGGTGGAGGCTCGGTCGTACGGCTGATGCAAAAAACCACTGAGGCTGGTGTCCAGTGTCTGCTTGATCGCATCGAAATTGGCGCGCAATTCCTGCTGTTCTTCTTCAGTGATGGGTCGATTGTTGAGCGGTGTGCACCAGTTCGGCGAGCGTTGGTAGACGGTCAGCGAAGCTACCTCGTCCGCGATCGCGGGAATGATCTGGCCTCCGCTGGATCCAGTACCGATCACGGCAACGCGTTTGCCCTTGAAGTCCACAGGCGTTGTAGGCCATAGCCCGGTGTGGTAAGACTCTCCGGTGAAGTCCTCGCGACCCGGGACGGCAGGGTAATACGGCACCGACAGCACTCCGGTCGCGGCCACCAGGTAGCGGGCTTGATAGTTCGTTCCATCGCTGACCTGGACGGTATAGCTTCCACTTTTTTCGTCAAACACCGCGGAAGTGACGCGCGTACCCAACCGGATGTGACGCCGCAGGTCGAATCGGTCAGCGACATGATTAAGATAACGTTCAATCTCGGGTTGCCCTGCAAAATGCTCCGACCAGCGCCACTCGTCGTAGAGTTCCTTCGAGAAGAGGTAGGCGTAGGTATAGCTCTCCGAATCGAACCGGGCCTCCGGATAACGATTCCAAAACCACGTGCCGCCAACACCCTCGCCGGCTTCCAGCAGCACGGCGCTGAGGCCGGCTTCAAGCGCCCGATACAACTGGTAGAGTCCGGTAATGCCTGCTCCGACGATCAGCATTTCTACGCGAGGCGGGGCAAAAGAGTCATGAGTAACTAGTGATGTCATGATTTTTCCTTTTTGACTGTCAGAGTGAGTGGGCGAAAACGGCGATGTCGCTGAGCGTAGCGTGGTACACGTCCGGGATCGCCTTCATGAAATTGATTTCGGCAGCGTGGCAAGTACCAATGACCATCCTCGCTCTGGATGGAACGCCGGCGGCTTGGAGCTTGCGGTAATAAGCGAGGCCTTCGTCGCGAAACGGATCCAGTTCGTTTACCGATATAGCATGGGGCGGAAGCCCTTCCAGGTCGGCTTGGCTTGCGTGATAGGGCCATGCCAGCGGATTGGTGGCATTTTCACCGTCCGGGTCATACGCGATGGCAGTCGCGGCGACCACGGCCAACGGCGTATAAAGACCATCATTCTCGAAGAGCGACTGCAGTTCGGGACGCTTGTTGACGTAGGAGTTCGAAATGTACGGGCAAAGGGCATAGACGCCGTCGATCTCATGCAGCCTGTCGTCACGCTTGGCCTTGAGGGTGGCTGCCAGGCCGAGATTGGCCCCGCCGGAGTCGCCCGACATGACCAGTTTTGTGATGCCAAGCCTCGCCTTGTGTTTGCTCACCCACCGGAGCGCGGAGGAGACGTCGTTGAGACCAGCCGGAAATGGGTGTACGCCCAATCGCCCCGTGGCATTACGGAATTCGACGCCAATGACAACCATCTTTTTGGCAGCGAGGTCATTGCGCCAACGGGTGTAAAGCGGGCCTTCGGCATCGAGGATGCACATACCGCCGCCGTGCAAATGCAGCACGCCGGGCACCGGACCGTCGACACCGGCCGGATGATGGATGAACAGGGTAATTTCGTTTCCGTCAACGCCGATGATCTTCTCGACCGTGGTAGTGACGCCTTGTACCGGCGGCATGCCAGCGACCGAGAACGCGAAAAACTCGACAGAACCCTCCTCGGCCGCTTTGAGATACTGGCGAATACCGTCAAGCGGCGTACTTGCGTTGATATAGACCGGCGGATCTCCACCCATTTGCATTGCGTCCAGCGCGGCGACGAGACGCCTGTCTGCGCGCGGGTCGTCCTTGATTACGAGATCCGGGTTGCCCAGCTTTCCCGGGCGCTGTAATTGAATATCGGCCATGTTGTTATCCTCTAATATTGGTTTCTCATTACTCTGCGGAAGTGGGTAAGCCCGTCCTCCGCACGAATTCAAGGTGGTATCAAGCAGTCGCACCGCCGTCCACAGGCACCGCGACTCCTGTCATGAAACTCGACGCGTCAGATGCCAGGAACAGCGCCATATGCGCCATGTCTTCTGGAGTCCCCATTCGCCGTAGCGGAACGGAGGCCGAGATCTCCTCCATCGTCGCCCTCACAATTCCGTCTGAAATGTCACGTCTTAACGCAGGTGTGTCTGTCGCGCCCGGACAGATCGCATTCACCCGTATACCCTCGGGAGCTAGCAGTTGAGCGATCGACTTAACGTACTGAATCAGGGCGGCCTTGCTCGCTGAATACGTCGGGAAGAACGACACCGCCTTCAGACCCGCAATCGACGAAGTACAAATGACCGACGCTGAACGTGACTTGCGTAGCAGCGGCAAAAACCGCTTGGTCAAGATCATCGGAACCCAGACATTGATCGTCATGCAGGTATTAAAGCTCTGTGCGTCGTAGTCGAAGCCGGCCGGCGCCGGCAATCCGGCATGGTTGAACAAGATGTCCAAAACATCGTGCTCACGCAGGAATGCGTCAACGAAATCATTGAGGGCGGCCTGGTTGATCAGATCCACATGATGCGACTCAGCCGAACCTCCCGCACGTCGAATCTCGGCGACCGCCTCATCTGCAGCCAAACCATTTCTATCGACGATGACGACATGTGCGCCTTGAACAGCGAAGAGCAGCGCTGACGCAAGGCCCATCCCGGAAGCCCCCCCGGTGATCAGGGCAGTTCTCCCGGCGAGCGATATGTTTTTGTCGAACGTGTTAGTCATAAATCTTCTCCTTTTTGATACTCAACCATTCATGCTTGACCGCGAATTTCGTTGCTTAGCTCATGTTGTTTTTCCAATTTCTGAGCTAAGCGGGTAGTCATATGAAGCGATAGTGCAGTGCTCCGTTGCTTCGGTCTCGAAGCAACGGAGCTTCCTTTCTCAAAAGATCCAATACAAACTGAGCAGGGCACTGAACGAACTTCCCTCTCCTTTAAATTGCGACAAGCTTGGCTTGTCCGTATAGCCCAGTCCCGCAGTGGCATAAAGGCCCGGCATGACGTGATACGTATAGGCGGCAGTGATGCTGTTGGATTCGCCAATGGGATAGAAGTTTGTAAAGGTGGAATAGACGTTCAAGGCTTTCTGAAGATATTTGTTTGCCTTGTTGTGGCTATAGACGAACGAAAGCATATCGCTTGGCCGACTCGCAGATGGCCCGACCAAGTAGGTGCGCGCCTCAACGTACTGAGTAAAAGGGGTTGATTTTTGATCGCCATACATAAAACTTCCACCTACATACAGGCCTCTGTACGCTGTGTATGGTGACGCAGGAGCTGACTGGGTCAACTGATAATCAGCGAGAGCATAAAGTCCATACGCTCCGTTCTTCGTTGCGTGGGGATCCTGCAGCATGCGGCTGTAATCCGCGAACGTCGATGTGTTGTACATATACCCGGCGCGAAGCCAGGTAAATGGTGTATTCGTCGCAGATGGCCGCTTATAGCCAATCTCGCTGAGATACAAATCGCGCGTTCCTGGAACTGACGAATTGAAGGCAAGGCCGGAGGGATTCGCATGCACCTCGTCATAAATTGAGTTCCCCGTAGGTCCAAGGACCGGCAGACTGCGTTGAACTGCTGCCTGCGCATACAGCTTGTCTGTGATGTTCCATTTAATACGCAAGTTTGGCGTGCTTATGCTGTTTGGCGACATGCCCAAAACAATTGGGATAGACGCCGACGGGCCGAATGGATTGACGACCATCCCACCGACGAAGGTCCCAGCGAATTCCGGTAGGTTTGCAAAATAGCCTGCCTTGATTTCCAGCTTTTTGTCGAGAAACGTCTGGTACCACGATATACCGTTGAAACGAAATGTATTTGGGTTGTACTGTTGGTCTGTACTTGCACCGAAATTCGCTCCAACCGCGATCTGCCCATCAGGCACCCCGTACTGACTCATGTCGTACGTCAAAAATGCGGAGTTCGCCACCATGATGCTGGGGCGTTGACCAAAATACGAACGGCCGCCCGCGCAGTTGTAGTTGAGACTATTCGGCCCGCAAGGCGCATAGCCCGATGAAGGAATCCGGCCAGGCGTATCGAGAAGATTGTTCTGAAATATTGCTGAACCTTGCACCGAAAAACCAAAGCCATGCGAAGCCAGGTTAGTCCGCCAATTTCCATCATCGGCCACCAAGCTGTCGCCGTAGGATGGAAACATCACATTCCATCCTTTGTATCCATACTTCGCGTCCAAAGCACGTCCTCGCTCAGCAGAGGTCGGCGGCGTCGACATGCTCATTGCAACAGGCGACTCCGGTACCACGACGACAGGTGACTGAAGCTCGGAAACCTGCGTTGTGACAGATTGTTCAGCAGCCTTGGCCGGCCACGCGCTGATGGCAAGTGCACTCAGCGCGACTCCGGAATACGCGAGAGATCGACATCGAAAGCGTTCGACTTTCTTTCGCCCAGAAATCACATCGACAGAACTCCGCCCGGATAAGCGGATCTTATGGGCGATACCAATAGTATTGAAACTCATTTGCTCGTCTCCTAAATTATTTTGTTTTCTATTATTTCCGTCGAATCTCTAGACTTCCGCAGGCTTAGGTTTCTAAGATCTGCAACCGCGGTTTGCCTTCGGATTCGACGTACCCGGAGACCGCGATGTTCTGCTCCACGCTGGCGTGGTGATGTTTCGATGAGAATGAATACGTGGCTTTCACTCTCGATAGATTCAGAACTGCTTCTGTCGCCCCATTGCCAGAAACTGGATAAATGGCGGCTGTTCCAGGCAGTCGAATCATTCAGTGTCTCCGTCTTGTGCGCCGTTGACGACGCTTCTTTTTTTCGAGGAAATCAAATGACAAAATAGGGCAAGGCCGTTAATGAACTATGATTCATGAACCAGCGTTCATTTAATATAAATGCTGAAACCCGGCGGCGTCAAGCACTGATACAAGTTTCTCGAGAAAATTTCAGTCAACATGTTTTGCACAGCTGTGATTCATGCAAAGCTAACACAAAACAATCCGTATAGGCGGTTTACCTTATTAAAATTCAATGCTACGCTGCACCTCACACATCAGCAGTCCACAAAAAAATTTTTGATGTGCAAACAAATAAAGGAGACAAAATGTCACAGCAGCAAGATACGGCACACAAGGATGCCCGGACGAACGACCATGTCGGCAGAGCTTCGGTTGGCAAGGGGCTGTTTACCCTCATCACCGCGGTCGTCGTAGTGGGATCGTTTATAGCTTTGAACTATGCGTTGGCAATCGCTGATATGTGGGTCGGGTTTCTCTTTGCGCTCTATTGGGGCGGACTTGAGCGTTCCAATTTCAAGAAGCTACCTAATTGCATCGTAGGCGCCGCCGTTGGCTTGACGGCAGCCTATTTCTTGCATGCACTGCCCTTGGCTTTTGGAGCAGCTGCACTGGCGCCGTGCATTGCCGGCGTGATTGTTTTGGTATTTTTCCAGATCATGGGTTGGTTCGTGGTGGCGATCAATATGACCACCATGCTCTTCTTGACGGTTGCGACGATCCCCTCGATCCAGGCAAGTAGCCAATACCCGCAGCTAATGATCTCCATGGCACTCGGCGCATTGTATTTTTCGATCGTCGTCTGGATCGCTAATCAAATTTCACGCCGCCTTGCGAATACAACCCGTTTGACCTCATCTACTCACTGAAAGGATCAAGCTTGACCACGCCTTATCGAAGAAACCCGTGTATACGAAACAGCCAGTGCATCTCGGCGATTTCGTTAGAAACATGGGAGCGTCGCAAGACGTCGCCGGGCGTGGTCAGCGACCATTCATACGGTCGAATTAGAGGAAAATTTCGGGGATCTACAGCATGGCGTGAGGCGGAGAAGCAGCAGCGCTGCCCCCTTCATTCAACAAGTTGCAGTAAAGCAACGTCGTGCGGAGTAGCGGTTCTTGGATCCAAAACAGTCGGGCATGAGGGGCTTATTACCGTGTCGCTGCCTTTGACCCACACTCAAGACACGGGTGTCACCATGCCTCAGTTTCGGCCATCAGCGGGCTGACCGCTTCCTCGGCTGCTCCTGTTGCGATTCTCTTTTCCAGCTATTGTCGTCCATCAGCCTCGCGAACAAACGTTCGCGCGCCGCTTTTGAAATCGGTGATAGTCCGAGTAAAACGTTGAACGCAATACCGCTAGCGGCAAAATAACGAACCAGAGCAAGCTCCGGATCGACTGCGTCGTCTTGCAGCTTCTTCATCTTGGCGATCTCCGATTCCCGGGATTCAGTCAGTAATTCTGGATTTTCGACCAGAGCTGCCAATATAGCGCGCGCCACCGAGTGTGACTGGTTGGAGGCGGCCCTATACATAGCGATCTGCATAGAGAGGACCTGCTCAGTTTTTGATGCTCCCTCACTAGCCAGATGGTTTCGTGCAATGCGATCGAAGTCCTGTCTCTGAAAGTCGAGCAAGGCCTTCAGCACCCCGTTCTTCGTACGGAACTGGTGCATAAGCCCGCCCTTGCTTATACCGCTTTCCTGCGCCAATGAATCGAAAGTTAACCCTTTCACGCCCTCTCTGGTAAGGATTGCAAATGCGGCGTCGATTGCTTTTCTACGGGTTGTCTCGGAACGGGTCGGATTGTCCATTGTAAATACTTTTGTGTGACGTAGAAGCTGGCTATGGGCCGTCGGTGCTACACACATGACGGCAAGCTCTAGTGAGTTATCAGAATCGATAGAGTACATTACTTTCGGTGCGAAGATACCCCTTATCATTTCTGCATTGGATTTAGTCGAAAAACCAACTCAATTGGATCAAGGATTGCTGTGGCATTTGGATGCAACGATGGAAGCCTAGATCCTCATCGCGCTATTCAAAGTCTCGCCATAACGTAAACGGCAGATGGATACCATGGCAATTCAAAAACAGACCAGAAAGATTGTTTTTTCCGTCATTCCGAGCTATCTTCACTGGTTTGGGAGCTCTCCATCCCGCAATGGAAATAGATAATGGATAACACTACTCGATCGAAGCTATCACGCAACGCCATCATTCAGGCGGCCCTGACCATCATCGGACGCGATGGCCCTCGTCGATTGACGCTTGATGCCATTGCACGCGAAGCCGGCGTCAGTAAAGGCGGGCTAATGCATCAATTCCGGTCGAAAGAGGCTGTGCTAAGGGCGATGTTGGAATATCAAGCCGAATACTTCGATGCATTTTCTCAGCACTACATGACCAAAGCAGGTGCTACATCGCCCGAAGCCAACTTGTCGACACAGATCGCGGTGGCCCGCGAAGCCGTCACCACACAAAAATCGGTTGCGTTTGCAATGCTCGGCGCCATCAGTGAAGAACCCGGGCTCTTGTCCATGTTTAAAGAGATTGATGCCAAGAAAATTGCATCCATCAAGACAGAGGCCGTTGATCCTGAATTAGCGACCCTGCGCTGGTATGCCGCCAGGGGAATGCTTCTGAGTGCCCTGCTCGGGCAATGCTCCCTTTCGGAGGATGAGCGCCAGCGCCTTTTTGAGCGCCTGCTCGACAGCCAGCAATGGCTGGCTCATAGCAAGACCTAGAAGAACGCTCCTCGTACACGCCCTCTCGCAGGAGGCCGTGTGCTCGGTGGTGATAGCCCGACCATCTTCTGCTTTGATCTCCACATATCGGACACTCCTCAAAGGTTGTTCGATAGCTGACGCAGCGCCACAGAGCATAGCCCGCTGAACGGGGTTAGGCTCGCTCCTTTGCTATAAATGACCTGCCCTTTTTCCTCTGTTGCAAAATTTCAGCAGATTTTATAAATCAAAAGAAAACCGACCAACCGGTTTGCCAATTCAATATTCAATGCTATATTCGCTCCCTGAGCTAGTGCGAAAGGGGCGGCCGGGAGTTGATCTCGTTATCAGTTGAATGTCGTATCCAGGTCCGTCCAAACCGCCAGGTATTGATCTCCGTCACGGTCATGCCCCGCTCGTCTACCAAGTTGTGCCAGGCGATGACAGTCATCCCTTGGAAAATCTGAAGAGGAATTGAAATGTACATATCCATCAAGACAGGCCGGCTGGCGGCCATTGCGGCGTTCTGCATGGCGCTTGCCGCATGTGGGACCACGCAACCGAATTCGTATTCGGGAATCTCGTCGTCATCTAAGCTAATGCCAAATCAGAACAATGATACCGGACGTGTTCCGTACAGTTATTCGACTTCTGCCAACTGGAAAAAATATAACGCGATCATCATTGATCCGGTCGTGGTTTACCGGGGACCGGATCAACAGTTCGGGGACATGTCAGAAAAAGACAAGACTGCTCTTGCCAGCTACATGCAAACTCAGTTCGCAGAAAAATTGACGACCCGTTTCACGCTCTCCCGCGATCAGGCTCCAAACACGCTGCGCCTGAAATTGACACTGACCGGTGCGGAAACGAACACTCCGGTCCTTGCCACTCTTTCACGATTTGACATTGCTGGAGGTATCTACAACGGGGTGCAGAATGCACGTAATCGAGAAGGAACGCTGACAGGTTCTGTCATCTATGCTGTCGAGGTCTACGACGCGGCGAGCGATCGCCTTCTCAGCGCCTTTATTACGAAGCAGTATCCTCGCCCCTGGAACCTGGGGGCCAGCATGGGATCGCTGGCGGCATCGAAAGCCGGCATCGAAAAAGGAGCAGATGCGCTGGTTGAACAGCTGAAATGATGCCAAACCAGGACGTTGCGCGGGATACGTCGACGTCAGGTGCTGACGGTCAGCACCTGATCGCTTGCGAATATTGCGACACCGTTTACCAGCGCGCCGGTCTTGCCGAAGGTGAGCAAGCACTGTGCCTGCGCTGCGGTGGCACGCTATACCGCGAGAGCAGTCGCGCCTATCGTCGACTGCTGCCTCTAGTCGTGACCGCGCTCATCCTGTTTTTAATCTCCAACGTCTTTCCAATCGTCGAGATGGATCTCAAGGGCATCCGTACCCAGACCACATTATGGGGAGCAGTGGCGGCATTGTACGCAGATCAAATGTCGCTGGTTGCCTTGCTGGTGTTTGCAACCACCATCCTGTTCCCTCTGGCAGAGATGCTGATGATGCTCTACTTGCTTGTGCAGGTGAGACGACATCGTTTTCCGACTGGCTTTGCGCACATCGTGCGCAGTATCCAGATGACCCGGCCTTGGGGCATGATCGAGGTCTATTTGCTCGGCGTGGTAGTGACGCTGGTCAAGCTGTCCAGCGTAGCCGATATACTGCCGGGCGTCGCCCTATGGTCGTTTAGCGTACTAGTGATCGTGCTGGCGACCATGCTGTCGTTCGATTCGCGCGACCTGTGGCAATACGTAAAGAAGGGGCAGCCGCGATGAACGTGTCGCTGCCTGCCGGGCCGACAACTGCGTCAATGCGGCTGACGCCTTGCCACGCCTGCAGCCTGCTTAACCCGCGCTTGCTTGATGGCTTTCCCTGCCCACGCTGCGGCGCCGTTTTGCACCGTCGAAAGCCAAATAGTCTGGCGCGTACCTGGGCCTTTCTGATCGCTGCCGCGATCTTCTACATCCCCGCTAACCTGCTGCCAATGATGATCACGCAGTCTGCGATGATGACCACGCAGTCTGTTTTCGAGATCTCACACGACACCATTCTCACCGGCATCGTCTATTTGTGGATTTCGGGTTCCAAGGCGCTGTCCATCCTGGTGCTGATTGCCAGCGTGGTGGTGCCGCTATTAAAGATGATGGCCTTGACGGTCCTGCTGCTCTCGGTACATTTCCGCTCCACCTGGCGTATCCGGCAGCAGACCCGGCTGTACCGTCTGCTGGAAGTGATCGGACGCTGGTCCATGCTCGATATCTTCGTCGTAGCCATACTGGCCGCGCTGGTACGCGCCGGCAAGCTGGCCACTATCAGCCTCGGATCGGGGGCCCTGGCTTTTTCCTCTGTGGTCGTACTCACCATGCTCGCTTCCCTGAGTTTCGATCCCCGCTTGCTGTGGGATTCGCTGGACGCAAACAATGACTGACCTGAACTCGCCACATCCTTCTGCACCGCCTTCGCCACCGCGTCCGGAACTCCGTCACCAGGCGCGCTGGTTGCCTTCGCTCGTATGGTTGATCCCTATCGTCGCCGCAGTCGTCGGCTTATCGCTGCTGGTACACACGCTGTCCGAACGTGGCCCGGAAATCACCGTGACCTTCCGTACCGCGGATGGGCTCGCACCCGGGAGGACTCCGGTACGCTATAAGGCCGTGGATATCGGTATGGTCAAGTCCTTGCGCCTTGCGCCGGATCGTTCGCACGTGATCGCCACCATAGCGCTGACCAACGATGCGGGAAGTTTCCTGGCTAAGGACACGCGCTTTTGGGTAGTGCGTCCGCGTTTTGCCTTCTCCGGCATTTCAGGCCTGGAGACACTACTGTCCGGCACCTATATCGGCGTAGACGCCGGTATGTCGGAAACTCGCATCCACACCTTTACCGGACTGGAAGTACCGCCGGCGGTAGCCACTGATGCCTCCGGCAAGCAATTCGTACTGCGGGCAGCGGATCTCGGCTCACTCGACATTGGTTCCCCGGTTTACTACCGGCGCGTGCGGGTAGGGCAAGTAGTGGCTTACCAGCTCGCGCCAAACGGCCGGGATCTCTCCTTGCGCGTGTTTGTCGATAAACCTTACGACAAGCTGGTTACTGCCAACACGCGTTTCTGGCACGCAAGCGGTATAGACATCAAGCTGGACGCCGGCGGCCTCAAGGTCAATACGCAGGCGCTTGCCACCATGCTGCTTGGCGGCGTGGCCTTCCAGGATCCTGATGATTCCAAACCCGTTGCCACGGCCAGCGAGAACACACAATTCATGCTTGCCAGCGACCAGACCGAAGCCATGAAGGCTCCTGAAGAATTGAAGCCAGCCCTTGCCGTACTCAATTTCGACCAGTCCGTGCGCGGCCTGGCGCCGGGTGCACCGCTAGATTTTCGCGGCATAGTGGTAGGGCAGGTGCGCTCGATCGGGATCGAGTATCAGCGCGACAAAAAAACCTTCCGGTTTCCCGTGATAGTGGAACTCTATCCATCCCGCATGGGCTTCAGTCCACGCGACCTGGAGGATAAACAGCAAGCATACGATATCGCTGAAACGATGAACAAGCGTGGCATGCGTGCGCAGCTGCGCAACGGCAACCTGTTGACCGGCCAGCTCTACGTCGCATTTGATTTCTTCCCCAAGGCGCCGCCGGTAAAGATCAACGTCGACGGCCCCATGCCCGAACTGGCCACCACGCCCGGCACGCTTGACGAGCTGCAGGCCAAGCTAGGCAGCATCGTTAACAAAATCGACAAGGTGCCGTTCGAGCAAATTGGCCAGGAAATGCGTACCTCGATGGCGGCGCTGGACACGATGCTGAATAACGCCGACAAGCTGGTGGCCAAAATCAACGGCGACGTGGTGCCGCAATTCACCACCGCGTTGCAGGATGCACACAAGACACTGCAGGCGGCTAACGATACGCTTGCCCCAAATGCGCCAATGCAACAGGACGCGCGTCGCATGATGCAAGAATTGACGCGCAGCGCCGCCTCCCTGCGCGCCTTGACCGATTACCTGGGGCGCCATCCCGAAGCATTGGTGCGCGGGAAAGTGAATTCGGAGAAACCATGAACACCTCTCCCAATCTGTCTGTTCTGTCTGCCGAACTGATACTCGTTGCTGCCATATTGGCTGGATGCGCGTCGCCCGAGCCACGTTATTACACACTGGCACAGGCGGCAGTCATCGATACTGCCACCGCGCCAACCGTGATCCGGATAAAAGACCCGGCATTGATCGAAATATCTTCCGTTCATGTACCAGAAGGTCTCAACCGCACCAATTTACTTCTGGACATGGGGGGCGGCCGGCTGAGACTGATGGAACTTGATCGCTGGTCAGCGCCGCTTCCCGATGAATTGCGCGACGCGCTGTCGCAGCGGCTGCAAACCAGTCTGGGCGCCGTCGACACCTACCGCCAGGGCACGTCTGGCGCAGCACCGTTGTATCGCGTTACCGTCGAAGTGGTGCGCATAAATGCCGAACTCGGCGGAAACGCTGACGCCATCATCAACTGGATAGTGCAGCGATTGCCAGACCGCAAAGCGACGTCGGGCCGCACGCAGGTAAAGTTACCGACGCCGGGCGGGGTGGGTAGCGTTGTGGCCGCATATCAGCACATTGTCATCAGCGCCGCCGACGATATCGCAACGGCCATACGCGCGCTGCAACAAGTATCACCTGCTCCCTCGGAAACGGAGACCCCATTGGCACGCTACAACCAATATCACGCCTCTCCCGAGAAGCAGGGAATTCCTTGACATTAATACAGCTTCGGCCGGCCCCAGCTAGTAGGACGGTTATTCAACACATGCAGTTTGCATACAGACAGAACGCTGGCTGCACCGCACATCAACCCATCTCACACTACCAAGGAGCATTCAATGATCTTCCCCACCACCTTTCGTCTCATCTGTCTCGCCGCAGTCGCCAGTGTCACGTTGCACGCGCACGCAGAAAGTTTCACGTCCTCGGCCGTCAGCACCGGTTCGGCGTCTAGCGGCAGCATGTCTGCATCCCTGCATGGTTCGAGCAACAGTTCGACCGGTGACGAAAAGACTGCCGATGGTAACTATCGCGTCATCGAGGTAGCCGCGGCACCCGATCGCGCTGGCGTCACGCGCGTCACGCGCGTCACGATGCAAATCGAGGAATCGCGGCAGCGCATCGTGCTCGACCTGCCACAGGCCATTGTCGAGAAGCAGAAACTTGGCTTAGGCGATACCGTGCTCGCACAACACCGTGAGTACGGTTTTGAGTTCGCTCGCGCCGACACGCGAGAAGCGTTCTATCTCGTGCTCGCCGACGAGTGGTACAACGAACTTGCAGCGCGGCCGGTGACTCTTTGAAGGCCTTCTTCGCGTTGGCTGTAGCAGCGACAATCGCAACGGGTACCGCCCAGGCGCAGCCCGGTTCGTCCGGTTACTCGACTTCTTCAGCCTTCTGCGACAGCCCGCAGCAGCTTACAGCTAGCCAGCAAGATCGATTGCTGCGCTTTGCCGCCGTGGTTCGCAATGAGCTTGATGCAATGGACGGCGACACTGCGTTGATCAGTCGCTCAGGACTCGATCTCTCGCGCTTCCACATCCGTTACTCGCACGCCGCCGTGGCCCGGCGTGACGAAACCGGTACATGGTCAGCGCGTCAGCTCTACTACGCCTGCGATGAAGCGCGACCCCGGATCTACGATCAAGGCCTCGCCGGTTTCGTCATGGGTACCGACGATCCTGCGCTCGGCTACATCTCGATCGTGCGGCTGCCGGCAGGTGCTGCCCAGTCGTTGCGGTATGCATCGCTCGACACATCGCGCGTCCAGCACCTGTTGGCTACGAGCTACAGTGCCAACGCCTATCCGTTCAGCACTCGCTACCAGAATTGCAATCAGTGGGTGGTGGAAATGCTCGCGGTAGCCTGGGGTGATCTGGGCGACGGCGACGATTTGCGCGGGCGCGCGCAACATTGGCTTCAAGAAGAAAACTACGCGCCCGAACCGGTGGACGTCGGCTCGCACGCGCTGATGTTCGCGTCGACATTTGTACCATTGCTGCATCTCGACGATCATCCGGACGACGATCTCTTCGCAATGAAACTGAAGATCAGCCTGCCATCAACGGTAGAGACCTTCGTTCGGGAGCGCCTGCCCGGCAGTGAGCGCATCGAGGTGTGTCATGACGATCGGCAGATCGTCGTACACCGTGGCTGGGCACCGATCGCCGACGGCTGTCGGCCAGGCGAAGGCGATCGCGTCTATCCGCTAGGCTGACAATCGGGTTGCTGAACAAATGGCTATGCCACTTCCTGCGCTCGGCACAGGCGGCGTATTTCGTCCAGCAACAGCCGGGCGCCTGGTGCAAGATGCGCTCCTTCTCGCACAGTGATGCCGATCTGCCGCTCCATGCCCGGCATCGCCAGCGGCAGCACCACCAGCAAGCCTGCCGCAATCTCGTAATGCAGCTGATGGGCCGATAGTACCGTCAGCATTCGGCCATCAATCAGCAGACCGCGCAACAGCGCCAAGTCGCCAGTCTCCACGGCAGGCGCCGGCGGAGTGTGTCCCCTGCCATGGAAAAACCGTTCCAGCGCGTCGCGCAGGGGCGTTCCGGCGCGCGACAGCACCCATGGATACGGCGCCAGGTCGGCCAGCGTCAGCGTAGTTCTGCCGGCCAGCGGATGTGTGGCGCCGGCGATCAGCACCGTCTGGTCCTCGAACAGGGGTTGCACAGTCAAGTTGCTGCCGGCAGCCGGCCGCAAGGCGCCAAGGATGAAATCGATACGACCGCTAAGCAGCCCGGCACACAGTTCTTCGTAAGGACTTTCCAACGAATGCACCTGCAGTTTCGGATGGCTTGCCAGCACCGTGCCGATGGCCTTCGGCAACAGCAGCGTCCGCGCCAACGGTAGCGCGCCCACCGTTACGCTGCCCTGCAGCACGCCGTTGAGGGCGGCAACATCGGCTTCGATATGCCGCAGTTCCGCCAACACACGTTCGAAGCGCACTGCCCAGCGCAGGCAAGTCTCGGTCGGCATCATGCCACGCGCGCTGCGTTGGAACAGCGGCTGGCCGAGCGTATCCTCCAGTCGTGCGATGGCCTGGCTCAGCGCTGGCTGCGATACGCCGGTAGCACGCGCCACGCTGGGCATGTGATGCAGGTCGGCCAGCAGTGCCGCCGCCTGCAGCCGGCGCTCGCTAAACAACAGATCCAGCGCACCGACCTGCCCTACACGACTCCCGGAGCGCAAGGCCTCGTCGCGCAACTGCTGCAATTCCACCTCGATGCGCCGGGCGCGCACCAACACGGTGGCGCCGGCCGCGGTCGGCAGCATGCCGCGGCCCTTACGCTCGAACAATGCCACGTCCAGTTGCTGTTCCAGTGACGTCACCGAGCGCGCCACTGCGGAGGAGGCCCGATACAGGACCTCGGCGGAGCGCCGGACGCCGCCGGTGGCGGCCACGGAGATAAAGGCGTGCAGGTGGTGAAGACTGATGCCGGACATATGAGAACGCACCTTTCCGGCGCTGCCGTTTAATATCATTAATAAGTAAATTAGAACAGTCTTAGCGACAGAAAGCAACCCACGCAGCGGCGCCGGTGGCGATACTTATGGCACGTTCACAACCTGAATGAGCTTGCCATGTTCACTGAAATCAATTCCGACCTGCGCCCTGTGCCGTGCTTGCTGATGCGCGGCGGCACCTCGCGCGGCCCAATTTTCCTCGAATCGGACCTGCCAGCCGACCAGACCGCGCGCGACCGGGTATTGCTGGCGGCGATGGGTTCGCCGGACCGCCGCCAGATTGACGGCCTGGGCGGCGCCCATCCGCTCACCAGCAAGGCCGGCATCGTGCGTACCAGCAGTACGCCTGGCGTAGCGCTGGACTTCTTGTTCGCCCAGTTGCAGCCAGACAGCGACACTGTCGACACCACGCCCAACTGCGGCAATATGCTGGCTGCGGTGGTGCCGTTTGCGCTGGAACGAGGCCTGATCGCTCCACAGGGCGACACCACCACTGCACGCGTGCTGACGTTGAACACCGGCATGCAGTGCGACATCACCGTGCCGACGCCTGGCGGCCGCTTGCAATACGGCGGGGGCGCCAGGATAGACGGGGTGCCGGGCACGGCGGCACCGATCACCATCAACTTCCTCGACACGGCAGGCTCGGTCTGCCCCGCCCTGCTGCCCACCGGGCGCGTGCTGGACCGGGTACAGGTAGAAGGCGCCGGCATCGCGCCCTTCACCATCGACACCACGCTAATCGACAACGGTATGCCGATGGTGCTGGTGCGCGCCGCCGATCTTGGACGCACCGGTTACGAAACGGTGGCCGAACTGAACGTCGACGCCGACCTGAAAACCCGCCTCGAGGTGCTCCGTCTGGCGGTCGGCCCGATGATGGGGTTGGGCGACGTGACAAAAAAAAATTATCCGAAGATGTGCCTGGTGGCGGCGCCGCGCGACGGCGGCAGCATTGCTACCCGTTGCTTTATTCCGCACGTGTGCCACGACTCGATCGGCGTACTGGCTGCGGTGACAGTCGCCACCGCCTGCGTGCTGGAAGGCGCGGTTACCCAAGGGATGGCCGCACTGTCGGCCGGACTTCAAAAGGCCGTGTCGGTAGAACATCCGAGCGGGGAATTCAGCGTCGAGTTGGGACTCGATCCCGAAAACCCGCAGCAAGTCACTCGCGCCGCACTGCTGCGCACCGCCCGCCTCATCATGCGCGGCGAAGTCATGATCCCCGAAACCGCCTGGAAAGGACAATAAAATGCGAGACCCCATGATCATCGATTGCCACGGCCACTACACCACCGCGCCCAAGGCGCTGGAAGAGTGGCGCAAACAACAGATCGCTAATCTCAACACCCCCGAACTCGGCCCCAAGGTAGCCTCGCTGAAGATCAGCGACGACGAACTACGCGAGTCAATCGAAACCAACCAGTTGCGCCTGATGAAGGAGCGCGGCTCCGACCTGACAATCTTCTCGCCGCGCGCCAGCTTCATGGCGCACCACATCGGCGACTTCAATGCCAGCGCCACCTGGGCCGCCATCTGCAACGAACTATGCCACCGCGTGGCGCAGCTGTTTCCCGACCATTTCATCGGCGCCGCCATGCTGCCGCAATCGCCAGGCGTCGATCCGGCCAGCTGCATTCCGGAGCTGGAAACATGCGTCCGCGAATACGGCTTCGTCGGCATCAACCTGAATCCCGATCCGTCGGGCGGAATGTGGAATTCGCCGCCGCTGTCGGACCGCCACTGGTATCCGATCTACGAAAAAATGGTAGAGCTGGACATCCCGGCGATGATACACGTCAGCACCAGCTGCAACGCGTGTTTCCACACCACTGGCGCGCATTACCTGAACGCCGACACCACCGCCTTCATGCAGTGCCTGACCAGCGAGCTGTTCACCGATTTCCCGACGCTAAAATTCTTGATCCCGCATGGCGGCGGCGCCGTGCCGTATCACTGGGGCCGTTTCCGTGGCTTGGCGCAGGAGATGAAAAAGCCGCTGTTGCAGGAGCACCTGCTGAAAAACATCTTCTTCGATACCTGCGTCTACCATCAACCGGGTATCGACCTGTTGACCAAGGTGATCCCAGTCGAAAATATCCTGTTCGCCTCCGAAATGATAGGCGCAGTACGCGGCATAGATCCAGAGACCGGTAATTTTTATGACGACACCAAACGCTACATCGAAGCATCCACCCAGCTTAGCGCCGAACAACGCTACCAGATCTACGAAGGCAATGCGCGGCACGTGTTCCCGCGCCTCGATGCCGCACTAACCGCCAAAGGCAAATAAGGAGATAACATGATCGACAACAATCTGGGCGTAGTAAAACGCCATATCGTGCGCGCCGACCGCGCCGCAGTAGATGCCCTGAGCCAGTTCGGCGTGGCCACCGTGCACGAGGCGCTGGGACGCCTCGGCCTGATGCAACCAACTATGCGGCCGGTGTATGCCGGCGCCCGGCTGTGCGGCACCGCAGTCACCGTGCTACTGCATCCCGGTGACAACTGGATGATGCACGTTGTCGCGGAGCAAATCCAGCCCGGCGACGTGGTGGTGGCCGCCATTACGGCCGAATGCAGCGACGGCTATTTCGGCGACCTGCTCGCGACCTCGTTCCAGGCACGCGGCGCTCATGGCCTGGTGATCGACGCCGGTGTGCGCGACGTACGGGACCTGACGGCGATGCAGTTCCCTGTGTTTTCCAAGACCATCAGCGCCAAGGGCACCATCAAGGCCACCGTCGGCTCGGTCAATGTGCCTGTGGTATGCGCCGGAGCCCTGGTCAATCCGGGCGACGTGGTCCTGGCTGACGACGACGGCGTGGTGGTAGTGCCGGCCGCGCTCGCCCCGCAAGTGGCCGCTGCCGCCACTGAGCGCGAAGCGAACGAGCACGCCAAGCGCACCAAACTGGCCGCCGGCCTGCTTGGACTGGACATCTACAACATGCGCGAGACGTTGGCCAAGGCTGGCCTGCGCTACATCGACTGAGATCAGGAGACAACCATGGAAACTATCCATATCGGCATACTGGGCTATGGTGAAGTCGGCCGTATCTTTGCCGCAGGTTTGCAGTCGGTGTCTGGTGTCGGGGCGCTAACGGCCTGGGATCGCAAGCTGACAGATCCGGCCAGTGCCGACGCCGACGTATTGCGGGCGGCAGCCGGCCACGCCGGTGTGACGCTGGGCGACGGTATCGTTGCCCTGTGCGACCAGGCCACGCTGATCATTTCCGCCGTCACCGCCTCCAGTACGCTAGAGGTGGCGCAGCAGGCAGCGCTGTACATAAGACCTGGCAGCGTGTTTCTGGATTTGAACTCGGCCTCGCCCGGCACCAAGCAGCAGGCCGCCGCCGTCATCGAGGCGGCGGGTGCACACTATGTGGAGGCCGGCGTCATGACGTCCGTGCCCCCATATGGCATCGCGGTACCGATGCTGCTGGGCGGCGCGCAGGCCGAAGCACTGGCGCAGACCTTGCGCGGCTGGGGCATGAACGTACAGCCGGTGGCGCAGCGGATCGGCGTGGCATCGGCGGTCAAGATGTGTCGCAGCATCATGATCAAGGGTCTGGAAGCTTTGGTGGTCGAAAGCTATGCCACGGCACGCCACTATGGCGTCGAGCAGTTGGTGCTACCGACGCTGGCCGAAACTTTTCCGCAGATCGACTGGTCTGCACAGGGTGCCTATTTTTTCAGCCGCGTAGTCCAGCATGGCAAGCGGCGCGCCGAGGAAATGCGCGAAGCGGCACGCACCGTGCGCGAGGCCGGCGTGGCACCGCTGATGGCGTCTGCCATCGCCGACAAACAAGATTGGATGGCTACCCTGGCCGCGCAAGGCTTGTTTGCGGACATCTCTCCCAAGGCGCCGTGGCAGGACTATGCAGACCGGCTGCTGGCGCAGTTCAGCCCTGATTGAAAATGGTATCTCAAGGCATCGCCGTGCGGCGATGCCTTGCCTCCAACTACTCGAAGCCGTACAAGCGTGCCGGATTATCGACCAGGATCTGCTGCTGGATCGCGGCATCTTCCGTGTAGGCGTAAAACAGGTCGACCAATTCACCGTCGTTCGGCATGTCCTTGGAAATGTTCGGATGTGGCCAGTCGGTACCCCACAACAGGCGCTCCGGCGCGGTGGCGATCAGTGCTTGCGCAAACGGAATCGCATCTGCGAACGGCCTCCTGCCGGCCGACACACGCTCGGCGCCGCAGATCTTAACCCAGGCCAGCGGATTGTCGCGCATCAGTTGCAGTAGCAGCTGAAACGACTTTTGTTCCAGGCCCTGCTCCGCTTTCACGCGCCCCATGTGGTCGATAATGAAGGGTACGTCGATCTTGCGAAGCAGATCTTGGTGGTCAAGCAAATTTTCCGCATCAAGGTGCAGCACGACGTGCCAGCCTAACGGCGCGATGCGACGTACCATGGTGTCGATGACGGCGAGGTCCGGCACGCCGCCCAGATGCTTGACGAAATTGTAGCGGATGCCGCGAATGCCGCCGGCATGCAGATCAGCCAATGCGCTGTCGCTGATACTCGCTTCGACGTTGGCCACGCCGCGATAGGCGCCGTTGCTGGAGGCGATGGCATCCAGCGTGACTGTGTTGTCGGTGCCGTGGCAGCTGGCGTGCACGATGACGGCGCGCGATACGCCTAAGTGCGCATGCAGTTCGCGCAGCATGGCCACCGGTGCATCGGACGGCGTATAGGTGCGGTCGGCGGCGTACGGAAATACCGCAGCCGGGCCGAACACGTGGCAGTGTGCGTCGCAGGCGCCGAGTGGCAGAATGTGCTTGGGTTTTACGGGATCAGGGTCCGGAGGCAAACAGGATTTCATGGAACGGCTTCCTTTGATGTGTAAGTCCATCGGCGCCCGCTGCGGGTGCTGCGGGCCATCGTTAGATCAATTGTGCCCACTGCTACGGAGCTATACAATGGCAATACCAGACTACCTAATATGCGGTTTTCACATAACGGGCTCGCTATGAATCTCGATCAGCTGGAAGCATTTGTACACGTTGCCGAACTAAATAGCTTTACCCGGGCGTCGGCTATCCTTGGGCGCAATCAGCCGGCCCTGAGCCGCCTGGTGCGGCAACTGGAAGTGGATCTACGGCAGAATTTGTTGTGGCGCAACGGCCGCGGCGTGGCGCTCACCGAAGCCGGCAAGGTGCTGCTGGAATACAGCAAGGGCATCTTGCATCAAGTGGACAGCGCCAAGCACGCGCTGAATAATTTGCAGGGGACGCTGGATGGGCAATTCAAGATCGGGCTGGCGCCCAGCGTCTCGCGCTTTGCCACGCTGGCTCTGGTGCGTAGCTTCCAGGAGCAGTTTCCCCAGGCCCGTATCACGGTTTCGGAAGGCTTGTCGACCAATCTGGCCGAATGGCTGATGATGGGTCGCATCGATGCAGCGATCCTGTATGACACCGCTGATACGCCGCTAGTGGACAAGCGCCCACTGTTCACTGAAGAACTATTTTTGATCAGCAAATTGGACGCGCCGACGCCATCGTCGATACGGGTCAAGGATCTGGTGCGATACCCGCTCATCATTCCGGGCCGGCCGCACGCCATCCGCACACTAGTGGAAAGCCAGGCGGCCGAGCGCAACATCAAGCTCAACATTACGCTGGAAGTCGATGCCGTGCCGTCCGTGCTGGACTTGGTGCATGAGGCTTATGGCCACGCGGTGCTGCCGCTAAATGCCATCATCGCCGACCCGATGCAGCGCCAGTTCCGCATCACGCGCATCGAGGATCCGGTGATTCACAGCAGGCTGGCGATCGCCACCAGCAACCAGCATCCGATGTCGAAGCTGGCTACGCTGGCAGTGCAGATGCTGGAAAGTGAAATCCTGCCGCTGTATCAGGCTCGCCAGAAGAACATCGACGACTATCTGTCCTGAACGGCCGCAGCCTCAGAACAGATGCCGGATGCCAAGTGCGTAGCTATTGCCGACCTCGTGGCCGGCGACGTGATCGTACAGATAATTGACGTAGATGTCGGTACGGCGCGACAGAAAGTAATCGTAGCCAAGTCCGGCCGTATTGCGAGTCCCGGTAACAGCCTTGGGATTATCGACGTTAGTGCGAGCCCAGGAAAACTGCAAGGAGCCGGTTGTCGTGACCGGGACCGAGACGCCAGTTTGGTAGGTGTGCGACCTGATCGCAGTCACCGCGCTGTCGGTGGCCTGGGCCGAGCCGTACAGCTTCACGGGACCGAAGTCGTAGCTGAAGCCGGTCAGATAAGCGTACTGTCCGGTCGACGGCGCCACCGCGCCGCTACGGAAGCGTTGCGCAGACAGCACCGCAGCCAACGGCCCGTGCTGGTAGCGCAGGTGCAATCCGTAGTTGCTGACAGCACTGTCGCCCGCCACCTCGCCCGGTGCATAGATGGCCGTTACGCTCAGATCACCCATCTGCGGCGTGACGTACTGGATTGCGTTGTTCCATACCGTGTCGCCGATGATGGTGTTGTTGAACGACGCCACATAGGACTGCACCACAAGCGGCGAAAACACCACCGACGCTTGAAATGGATTGACGATCTGCATCGAAGCGTAAAACGGCGACATCATTCGTCCGAGCGTCAGTTGACCAAAAGCGCCCTTCAGGCCGACCCAGCCGCTGCGCGAGAATCCAGTCGGATCGCTGGCGTTGCGGCCGGCGCCGCCGGTATCGGGCTGGAAAAAAGACTCCAACTGGAAGATGGCGCTCAGCCCGTTGCCCAGATCTTCGCCGCCGCGGAAGCCCCAGTAGGATGTGTTCAGCCCGCCAGAGCCGAGCTGCACAGTGCGAGCCACGTTGTCGCTGCGTTTCATGCTGCCGACATAGGTGCCGATCAGACCGTAGACCTGCACCTGATCTTCTGCAGCAGCATCGGCCGCGATACCGCTGCCGCATCCGGCCAGCAGCATACCCACGACCAGCCGGCCGACAGTGCGTTGTTCAACATAGTACATATTCAGTCTCCTTTGATTTTTATTAAATTTTCTGGCCGAGCGCTATCCTGGCCGGTCCAGCCTGATTGGTCATACTGGGGAATGTCTGACTAAGGGTTAGGCGGATTCTCGATTCAGCACGCGATGCATTTTTTCCGTATCGAGCGCGCCTTCCCATTTCGAAATGGCGATGGTCGCCACTGCGTTGCCGATCAGGTTGGTCGGCGTCAGTCCTTCGGACAGAAGGCGGTGCACGCCGAGGATCAGCGCCACGCTGGCAACCGGGATGCCACCCACCGTCGACAGCGTCGCAGCCAGCACCACGAAAGCGGCGCCGGCGACACCGGCTGCTCCCTTCGAAGTCAGCAACAACACGGCCAGCAGTACCAATTGCTGGTACAGGTCCAGCGGCGTATTGGTGGCCTGCGCCAGGAACACGGTGACGGTAGCGAGATACAGGCAGGTACCGTCAAGGTTGAACGAGTAGCCAGTCGGGATGATCAGGCCCACGACGCTGGGTTTACATCCCAGGTTTTCCAGCTTGATCAGTGTACGCGGCAGCACGACTTCGGATGAAGTGGTCGCCAGGCAGACCAGGATTTCCTCGCGCAGATAACGCATCAGCTTGAAAAGGCTGAAACCGCACAAGCGCGACACCGGCCCCAGCACTCCAAAGATGAAAATCAGGCAGGTGACATAGAAACAGGCTAGCAAATTACCCAGCGACAGCAGCGCGCCGGCGCCGTATTTGCCGACGGTGAAGGCGATCGCGCCGAATGCTCCCAACGGCGCCGCCCACATCACGATGCCCACCGCGCCGAACAACATCTTCGAGGCCACTTCCAGCACCTCGATCATTGGCTTACCGTAGTCGCCCAGCTTGATCAGCGCGCTGCCCAGGATCACAGAAACCAGTAACACCTGCAAAATCTGGCCCTCCGCCAGCGAGCCAACCAAGGTAGAGGGGATGATATTCATCAGAAAGGGAATCATGCCATGGTCATGCGGCTGCCCGACATAGCCCTTGATGCTGCTGGCGTCCAGCTGGGAGGCGTTGATGTTCATACCGGCACCCGGCTGCCACAGGTTGACTACTACCAGCGCCACAATCAGGGCCAGCGTGGTCATCACTTCGAAATAGATCAGGCCCTTGATGGCGACCCGGCCGACACGCGACATATCGTCCATCTTGGCGATGCCGAGAATCACGGTGCAGAAAATGATGGGAGCGATCAGCATGCGGATCAGCTTGATGAAACCGTCGCCCAGCGGTTGCAGGCTGGTACCCGCGTTCGGGTAGAAGTGACCGATTGAGATACCGAGCGCCATGGCGATCAGCACCTGTATCCAGAGCTGTTTGTACCAGCGGCGTGGGGCGGGCAGCACCGGAGCATCGGTGCTTGACGTGGTTATTGCCATTGCTATTGTCTCCTGATTTCTTCGGGCTGCGGCAGACAGGCTGCTACAGGGGCGCTCTACGGATGAAGCGTGACGGGCTGCATGCGCGGGTGCGGATCGCTGCTGGCTCCGATGGTGGCTGATTAAAATGCAAGTCACCGGATTTCATTCTGGCATAGCCCCGGAAACATACAATACCAATATCTCACTAGCTGTTATGCGCATATTGAATAACGGAGTGACTTCGGAGTTGTCCCTGCCGTGGAAGCCGATAGTTGGGCAGCGGGTTGGCCGGTGATGACTGCGACAGTGCGAGGTGATGGCGCGTCCTGGGAGCTAGGACAGTAGCGCGGATCTTCAATCACCTGAACACCATTAACTGAGATTGAATTCCCCTATTTCACTATCGATTGATTCACAAAAGCGGGGCCGCATCACTTTGGCAACATGCTGCGTATAATCAGGAAATACGTCATGAATGTCGTCAATCAACGCAATCAGAGCAAGGTCGTCGATCTGTTTCTTTGTCTCGCCTGATCGATAGTAGTAAGTGCTACGCGGCAAATTGATCATTTGGCATCCCCGTCGAATGGAGCAGGCTTCGGGCCGCTGATGATCGATGAGTTCTCGCTGTCGCTGACGAGTCGTAGCCAAGGTGTTTTTTTAAGGAGATCAAGCTCCATGATGAGCAGGCCGACTTTGCGCTCCAAGGCCGCAATCTGTGCTTCGTACTCTGCAACTGTCGAAGCGGCGGCATCCTCTTTATCCAGTTCACCGCGATCAAACTGCGTCAGCCACATCTGCACGAGGTTGGCTGACAGGTTAGAGGTCTTGAGCGCCTCACGGCGCCCAAGTTTTCCAGTGCGAATATCCGTGCAAAGCTGGATTTTAAATTGCGGGCTATGCCGCCGATAATGTCCTCTTGCTGACATGGTGTCGCTCCTCCTGAGAGGGCTCGACAAGCGTATCACTTCCTCCCATAGCCTTGGTCCAGCCCGAGGGGTTCACTCCAATCTGGTGTCAATTTTCGATGCAAATTAACATACCAGCCGCATGAAGACACAAATATGCGAATTGAGAGCAGGAAAATCTCTGATCACGACAGCAAAGCTTATCGATGGAAGCATCGTCGACGGTCTACTTTTGGATCGATCGGATAAATTTACCGCCATCATGGATGTCAAGGCAGTGCACGTTTTAACTGCCGGGGAAAAACAGCAGCTGCTTTATTCCACACAAATACCAAAAATCAAATGCCCTGCGTGACCTGTCATCTTAAGTTTGGATCAGCGCGACTTTGGAAGTCGCAAGGCATCGACAACAAGTGACAGCGCTGATGAGGAGCGACGACTTGCATAGTAGAGGTGATATCCGGGAAAGGTGATCTCCCACTCATCGAGAGTCGTCACGAGCCGCCCTGCTGCGATATGCTCACGGACCATATCTTCCGGCAGCCAGGCCAGCCCATTCCCGGCCACTGCGGCATCGGCCATTAAGTCGCTCCGATTAAACATGAGGCGACCCTCGACATTGGCGGTAGTGATTCGCTCGCCATGCTTGAATTCCCAGGCCAGCAAACCACCGTATGTCGGTAGACGCAAACCGATACAGTCGTGCTCGCTCAGTTCCTGCGGCGTCTGCGGCGGCGAATTGCGTTTGAAATAAGCAGGGCTTCCCACGACAACCATGCGCATGTCCGGCGCAATGCGCAACGCAATCATGTTTTTGGCAACGTCGCCGCCAAGGCGGATGCCAATGTCGAAGCGCTCCGCCACGATATCGACAAATCGGTTGTCACTGCTGATCTCAATCTTGATTTCGGGATAGTTTGGCAACCACGGCAAAAGTCTCGGCCAAACGATTGACCGTACCGCGTGTTCGGTCGCAGTGATGCGAACAGTGCCAACTGGCTTGCCTCGCATGTTGCCGAGGACTGCTAGTTCCGCTTCGATCTCGGCCAGCCGGGGTTCGACAATTCGGAACAACTGCTCGCCCGCCTCCGTAGGTGCAACGCTTCGCGTCGTGCGGTTGAGCAGCTTTAGATCAAGCCTGTGCTCCAGTGATCGGACTGTTTGGCTGAGAGCGGACTGTGTGACACCGATCTGAGCGGCTGCGCGGGTAAAGCTCCTCGCTCGCACCACGGCCGCAAAGGCTGCAAGGTCGTCGAAAACCGCCATTGATTAGATCTCCTAATAATTGAATGTCGTTTTAGCAGTCTAGTCATTGAATGTCAACTGGCCTAACCTAGATGAAATCAACGCAAGACAGGAAAAACATCATGAAAACACGTCAACTGGGCCACAACGGCCTGACCGTTTCTGAACTTGGCCTTGGCTGCATGGGCCTGAGCTTCGGCCTCGGCCCCGCCTCCGATAAGGCGGAAGGCATCACCATGATCCGCGGAGCTTTTGAGCGCGGTGTGACATTTTTTGACACGGCCGAAGGATATGGCCCATTTACCAACGAACTCCTCGTCGGGGAGGCAATCCAGCCAATCCGTGATCAGATCGTCATAGCGACCAAGTTCGGGTTCAAGCTTGACGAGAATGGCGCGATGGTCGGTCTCGACAGTCGCCCTGAACACATTCGTGAAGTCGTTGAAGCTTCACTGAAGCGACTGCGCACCGACCGTATTGACCTGCTGTACCAGCATCGAGTTGATCCGGCCGTGCCAATTGAGGACGTGGCCGGTGCGGTCAAGCAACTGATCGCCGAGGGCAAGGTCAAACATTTTGGCCTTTCTGAAGCAAGCGCTAAGACCGTACGGCGTGCGCACGCGGTTCAGGCCGTTGCGGCGATTCAGAACCACTACTCACTTTGGATGCGCGAACCCGAAATTGAACTGCTAACGCTCTGCGAAGAGCTCGGCATCGGCTTCGTCTCTTGGGGGCCGCTCGGCCAGGGCTTTCTGACCGGCCAGATCACCCCGGATACCAAATTCGACGACGCGACGGATTTGCGTGCTACCTTCCCGCGTTTCACGCCGGAGGCGCTTAAGGCAAATTTTGCTGTGGTTGATTTTCTCCGGACGATGGCTGCCAGCAAGGACGCGTCGCCCGCACAGATCGCGCTCGCTTGGCTGCTTGCTCAAAAGCCATGGGTCGTGCCGATCCCAGGCGCAACAAAGCTTGCGCATCTCGATGACAACCTACCCGCATCCGATCTGACTCTCACCCCCGAAGACTTGCGGCACATCGACGAGGCATTCGCAGCCATCGATGTAAAAGGCGCTCCGTTATCGGAAGGACTCACCTCAATTGCTGACCGATAGGAGGCAGAAATGACCCGCGTTCTTATCCTCGGTGCAAACGGTCAGGTCGCTCGCCACGCGACCGCGTGCTTTCTTGAAAACACAGATGTAGATCTGACGTTGTATCTGCGCCATACGAGCCGGTTAAAGAATCCAGATCCAAAGCGAGCAACCATCGTCGAGGGTAATGTCCTCGACCGCGCAGCCTTGATCGACGCGATGAAAGGTCAGGATGTGGTCTTCGCCAGCCTGGCCGGTGAAATGGCTGAGCAGGCTCAGAAGATCGTGGCTGCGATGAAGGAAGCGAGCCTGAAACGGCTGATCTTCATTAGTTCAATGGGCATCTACGGCGAAGTGCCAGGCGAAAAATACCGCAGCGTACTGGACCCATACCGTGACTCGGCCGCCATCATCGAGGCTTCAAGCCTCGACTATACGATCCTGCGTCCTGGGTGGTTTACAAATAACCCGAAGGTGAGCTACCAAATCACGCAGAAGGGCGAACCATTTCACGGACATGACATATCGTTGAACAGTCTGTCGGATCTGATCGTCAAACTAGCTCTCGATCCAACGCTGCACGTCCGCAGCAGCATCGGTGTAAGTCAGTGACAAACAACTTCATCGCGTCATCAAAGGAGTGAAAAATGCAACAACGACAACTTGGCAGAAGTGGTTTAACAGTCTCCGCCCTCGGGCTCGGCTGTATGGGCCTGAGCTATGGTTATGGACCTGCAACCGACACAGCTGATGCCATCAAGCTGATTCGTGCTGGCGTCGAGCGCGGCATCACCTTCTTCGACACAGCAGAAGCCTATGGCCCGTTCATCAACGAGAGCGTGGTTGGCGAAGCACTTGAACCGATGCGTGATCAGGTCGTGATCGCAACCAAGTTCGGCTTTCGGGACGGAGACACGACCAAAGGGCTCGACAGCCGGCCGAAACGCATTCGGCAGGTTGCCGAAGAGGCGCTGAAGCGCTTGCGTACAGACCGCATCGATCTGTTCTACCAGCACCGCGTCGATCCGGCCGTCCCGATCGAAGATGTGGCCGGCACAGTCAAAGAGCTGATCCGCGAAGGCAAGGTGAAGCATTTCGGCATGTCGGAAGCTGGCGTTGAGAGCATTCGTCGTGCTCACGCGGTCCAGCCCGTCACCGCTCTGCAGAGCGAATATTCGTTGTGGTGGCGTGAGCCCGAAAAGGAGATCCTTCCTGTCCTTGAAGAACTCGGTATCGGCTTCGTGCCGTTCAGCCCTCTGGGCAAGGGATTCCTGACCGGCGCTATTGATGCCGAGACATCGTTCGGCGAAAAAGACTTCCGCAACACCGTACCGCGCTTTGCACCGGAGGCGCGTCAGGCGAACCGGGCGCTCGTGGACGTGCTGGCAGGCATCGCTGCCCGCAAGCAGGTCACGCCTGCCCAGCTCGCGCTCGCGTGGCTGCTTGCGCAGAAACCGTGGATCGTTCCGATTCCCGGCACGACTAAGCTGCATCGTCTTGAAGAAAACGCTGGCGCAGCGGCGGTCGTGCTGTCACCCGACGACCTGATCGAAATTGAGGCGGCAGTTTCCAGCATCAAGCTTCAGGGCGAGCGCTATTCGGCGGACCGGCAAAAGCTCGTCGGAAATTAAATACGTCGCACGGAAAGACTTTACCCAACAGCAAGAAGGAAACTTATCATGGCGAATGTCATTGTTGTTATCGGAGCCGGATCGATCGGACAGGCTATCGCACGCCGCGTCAGTGCCGGCAAGCATGTGCTGCTCGCAGACCTAAGTAAGGAGAACGCGGACGCTGCCGCAAAGACTCTTACCGACGCCGGCTTCGAGGTGACGACGGCCGTCGTGGATGTGTCGTCACGCGCATCGGTCCATGGCCTTGCTCAGACCGCTACAGCACTCGGAAGCGTGACCGGCTTGATCCATGCCGCTGGCGTCTCGCCGTCGCAGGCCTCACCGGCTACGATCCTTAAGGTCGACCTGTACGGCACCGCCCTTGTGCTGGAAGAATTCGGCAATGTTATAGCGGACGGTGGCGCTGGCGTCGTGATCGCCTCGCAATCCGGGCACCGTTTGCCCGGCCTGAGCAATGAGGAGAACGCCGCTCTCGCAACTAGCCCGGTGGAAGACTTGCTGGCTCTGCCGATGCTGCAGCCTGACCAGGTCAAGGACTCGCTGCATGCCTACCAGCTCTCGAAACGCGGAAATTCTCTGCGGGTCATGGCCGAAGCTGTTCGATGGGGTAAACGCGGCGCGCGCATCAACGCGATCAGCCCGGGGATCATCTTCACGCCCCTTGCAAGGGACGAGCTGAGCGGTCCGCGCGGTGAAGGCTACCGTCGCATGATCGATCTGTCGCCCGCCAAACGCGGCGGCACCCCGGACGAGGTCGGGGTTGTCGGCGCACTGCTAATGGGGGCGGATGGCGGGTTCATCACGGGCAGCGACTTCCTTATGGACGGCGGTGTGACGGCATCTTATTGGTATGGAGAACTTGCTCCGAAGTGACCGGCAAATATGTCGGCGTTACGCGTCACACCCGAAAAACTGGAACCCGCAATCAATCTCAAAGGAGACTTCTTATGCAGCTCAAACGTCCAGGCTCACAGCCGTCGGCCAAAGGCCCCGAGGAATACTTCACCGGGAACGTCCGCGTCGACATGCTCAACGTCGCCCCCGCGCCCTCACGCGTATCATGCGCGAGCGTCACGTTCGAACCTGGTGCCCGCTCTGCGTGGCACACGCATCCTCTTGGACAGACGCTGATCGTCACGGCAGGGTGCGGATGGACTCAGTGTGAAGATGAACCGATCGTTGAAATCAGAGCCGGCGACGTAATCTGGTGCCCTCCCGGTCATAAGCACTGGCACGGTGCCACGCCCACGACTGCGATGACTCATATCGCAGTCCAGGAGGCGCTTGATGGAAAAAACGTCAACTGGATGGAAAAGGTCACCGATGCGGAATACCTTGCAGGCGCGACCACGCCGGAAAAGGACATCGAGTGATTCTCGCCATCCCGCTGCATTAGAGCAGCATGGAACAAGTCTGCCGACCATGACCGGAAAACCGTGGCTCGCGTCACTGTCTGGCCGATGGCAGAACCACCTTCACCGAGATAACTTTGAAAGGAGCTAACATGCAAAACGTCACCTTGAACAATGGTCTTCAGATGCCGATCGTCGGCTACGGCGTCTTCCAGATCCCCGATCACGCAGAATGCGAGCGCTGTGTCGTCGATGCCATCGGGGCCGGCTATCGGTTGATCGATACTGCAACCTCTTATATGAACGAAGAGGCCGTAGGTAAGGGGCTGAAAAATTCCGGCGTACCGCGCGATAAGCTGTTTGTTACATCCAAGCTTTGGGTGCAGGACACTGGATACGAGCGCACCTTAATGGCCATTGACAAGTCGCTTCGCCGGCTGCAGCTTGACTTTCTGGACCTTTACCTCATCCATCAGCCGTATGGCGACGTTCATGGCTCATGGCGCGCGATGGAAGAAGCCTACAAGGCCGGCAAGCTGCGCGCCATTGGGGTCAGCAATTTCCAGCCTGATCGCCTGATGGACATCATCGCCTTTAATGACGTGGTCCCTGCCGTCAATCAGATCGAGATCAACCCCTTCCATCAGCAGAAAGAGAGCGTGAGCTTCATGCGCAATAACGGCGTGCAGGCAGAAGCCTGGGCACCGTTCGCCGAGGGGCGCAACAACTTGTTTCAGAACGAGGAGCTGGTCGCCGTGGGCGAAAAGTATGGCAAATCAGTTGGTCAGATCGTCCTTCGTTGGCTCGTTCAGCGCGGCGTCGTATCCCTTGCCAAATCCGTCCGGAAAGAGCGAATGGAAGAGAACCTCGATGTTTTTGATTTCGCGCTGGATGACGCCGACATGGCGCGGATTGCGATGCTGGACAAAGCGGAAAGTAGCTTCTTCTCGCATCGCGATCCGGCAATCGTCAAGTGGATGAGCGAGCGAAGGCTCGATGTTTAAAGCATACAGAACAGAACACAAACAGGAGGAGCCAGTCATGGCCCCAGTAATGAATGCAGAGTTGGGACGCCGAAGCTTCCTCGGCTTGGTTGGAGGCTTGGCTGCCACACCGTTGCTCGGTATGTCCGCTACGCCGGAGTCAGCGCAGACGCAGGGTCTGGCAACCCCAGTTTCGGTACTTGGGGCGGAGCGGCGCAAGCTCGGATCGCTCGAAGTATCCAGTCTTGGGCTCGGCGTACAGAACATGAGCCGCACCTACCAGACTACGGTACCGAGCCGGACCGAGATGATCAGGATCATTCGAACAGCGTTCGACAACGGCGTTACGTTCTTCGATGCAGCCGAAGCCTATGGGCCGCATGAGGTGGAGCGCATCCTCGGCGAAGGCGTGGGGCCAATCCGCGACAAGGTCGTGATTACCTCAAAATTCGGGTGGGACATCGATCTTAAGACCGGTGAGCGCCGCCCGGGGTTGAACAGCCGTCCGGAACATATCAAGTTGGCGGTGGATGGAATGTTGAAGCGCTTGCGCACCGATCGAATCGACCTGCTTTACCAGCACCGCGTCGACCCAGACGTCCCGATCGAGGATGTTGCCGGCGCGGTCAAAGATCTCATGGCTCAGGGCAAGGTCCTGCACTGGGGCCTCTGTGAGATGGGCCCCAAGACGCTGCGCCGCGCGCATGCCGAGCAGCGCCTCACCGCCATTCAGAATGAATACTCTCTGCTGTGGCGAGGTCCGGAGAAATGGGTGCTATCTCTTTGCGATGAGCTCGGTATAGGTTTCGTGCCCTGGAGTCCCTTGGGGGTAGGTTTCCTCGCGGGTGCTATCGACGTCAAGACGCGGTTTGCCGAGGGCGACATTCGCAAGATTGAAACAAGGTTTTCGCCTGAGAACCTGCCGAAAAATTTGGCACTCGTGAAACTCTTGAAGAGTTGGGCCGACCGAAAGAGTTCGACCCTGGCCCAGGTCGCGTTGGCTTGGCTGATGGCTCAGAAGCCGTGGATCGTACCAATCCCGGGTACGACGCAAGTGCAACATTTGCTCGACAACATCGGCGCCATTGCAGTCCGGTTTTCACCGTTAGAACTGGCCGAACTGAACTCCGCTGCGATGGCGATTCACATTGAAGGTGCCCGGCTTCCTGATAGCGTACTGGCTTTCTCAGATATTGAGGCGCCGCCGAGACGCTGACGCCGTGGCATCGCTGTGCGCCCCACAGCCCGGAGGGCATCGATGCGGATCGCGGACGGCCGAGCTTTCCGGGGGTGTAGTTGTCCCCTATCGCGGCATTTTTTTCACTTGCCTCGCCCGCTGTTAGAGTGTCGTGGGCAGGATGGAGAGGGCCTCACCAGTAAAGCAAACCGGTCAAGGAGGACTGCAGCCATGGAAATTTTTGAATGGATCATCGCTTTGTTGCTGGGTGCGGCACTGCTCGCGGTCCTGGCACAAAAATTAGGCGCTCCCTATCCGACTTTTTTGGCGCTCGGAGGCGTTTTGCTGGCATTCATTCCTGGTAGTCCGAACTGGACGCTGGACCCGCATCTTGCCCTGACGCTGTTCGTCGCGCCGGTGCTTCTTGATGCTGCCTATGACACTTCACTGCGTGACCTTCGTGCGAACTGGCGGCCCGTCGCCGGCCTGGTCATTGCGGCAGTCGGAACCACAGTGATTGCGGTTGCAATTGCGGCCAAATGGCTCATACCCGGGATGCCGTGGCCGATCGCTATTGCCCTCGGCGCCATCGTTGCGCCGCCAGACGCGGCAGCGGCAACGGCGGTGATGCGTCAGGTCAAGCTGCCGCACCGGCTTCTGAAGATCCTCGAAGGCGAAAGCCTGCTCAATGATGCGAGCGCTCTTCTCGTGTATCGCCTTGCGATCATGAGTGCGATAACAGGAACTTTCGGGGTAAGCAGTTTTGCGCCCGTGTTCCTGTTGACCGTCTTTGGCAGTCTTGCCACAGGCATCGCCTGCGCTTTTGCCATCCGCCCTTTAATCAGTTTCGTGCGGGACGTGCCGATCTCTGTGATTTTGCAGTTTGCATGCACCTTCGGCGTCTGGATCGCGGCGGAAGCTATTGGCCTCTCCGGCATCCTGACCCTGGTTGCCTTTGCGATGACGATGGCACGACACATCGGGCCGAATCTCCCGGCACGCATGCGAATCCCAGTCTTTGCGATATGGGAGACGGTCGTCTTCGTCTTGAACGCTTTTGCCTTTGTGCTGATCGGCTTGCAGCTACGGCCCATCTGGGAGCGGCTGGAGGGAGGCGGCGCGCGTATAGATGTGCTGTTGACAGCCGGGGTTGTTCTGATCGTCACGATTTCGGCGCGGTTTGCTTGGGTCATAACTTACACCGCTCTCAAAAGACGGTTATACGACCGCGCCAGTACCAACGAAAGTGTCAAGCCAACTTTTGGAAGCGGCGTCGTCGTATCGTGGGCTGGCATGCGCGGCATCGTCACACTCGCCGCAGCCTTTGCGATTCCGGAGACATTGCCGAACGGCATGCCTTTCCCGTACCGCGATCTGATCCTGATGTGCGCATTTGCAGTTGTGCTTGGCACCTTGGTGCTGCAGGGTCTTACCATCAAGCTACTGATTCGACGACTTGGCCTCACCGATGACAATCCCGTAACGCGCGAAGTCCGTTTTGGCCGGGCGCGTGCTTACCAAGCCGTGCTTGATTCCCTGAAGGACAACGATTCTCTTCCTGCAAAACTGCTGAGCAAGGAATACGCCGCATTGCTCGATCTTAACACTGGGAACACGTTAGATGCACCGGTTGATGACGTTCCGGGCGGCCCGCTGAGGCGCGGCGCTATTATGCTTGCGCGCCAGGAGACGACCGAGCTGCGCCGCACCGATATTATAGGCGACGACGCTTACCGCATCTTGATCAGGGAGCTTGACTGGGCCGAACTGAGCGCGGGCGGCGACCGCGAAATTTGAAGTTGGAGCTACGTTCTAGCTGGTGCTGCCCCTTTTAGGCTCAACCGGCTTGCTGAAAAGCTTGCTGGCCGGCGCCAGCGCGATTGCGAATAGACAGCAGCCAGAACACGCTAAAAATACACAGTCTCCATGGGATGCGGATTTTCTATACTTCATGGTGCGCGAGCCTTTTCCCTGCAAGACATCCGCAGCGTCGCTGATGTCCGGCAAGATCACCCAGCATTCTCAGCCGTGTATGACATCGCTGATGCCGGAGAACCGCGTGATTTTCAGCGATGGGATTGAAACTGATTACATCGAGTTCAATTCTGGAATCGTTGCAGAACTCGGCATTGCTAAGAAAAATGGGCATTTGATAGTCTGATACTTGTCCTGTCACCCTGCCGGCTTACCCTGGTAAAGCCGCGTCCACAAAGGGCTCGACAGACTATGTTGTCCGCTCTGACTGAAAAATTAAAAATCGAGGTTGTTCCGACAGACTTTGCCGTCAATCTCTTGATTTTTCTTTTCCATAAAAATCAGATACTTACGAAATGAGCTCCTGACTGACTTTATTGTTCGCTTTCATCTTTTTTCCTTACAATTAAAGTCGAAAACAGGTCATTAAAGTCGAAAACAAGACAATAAAGTCGAAAACGTCGATACGCGCATTTTGGCGACGGATATCTCGCTGCATCTGTGAGGTGGTGACTGGTTCCAATACGACGTTATGTCGTGGATAGATACGCGCCATTCATAGCAAAGCTTGCTATCTGTCAGCAGTAGCCGGTCGAGAAATACCGACAAAGGTCTGCTCCAGACTACTTGCGATCACGGGGCTTCGATGGAACTTCAAACAGTTCTCTAAAGGCGTTCTTCCTCTATGTTGGAGCGAATAGCGACTTAGACGAGTAGACCGGTCGGGGTCAGAAATTTCTCAACGAACGGCTGGTTTTCATAAACCTAGCAAGCGGCTCACGCCCCTTCGGCGACATTCGCTGCCCGGATCGAGCCGGATCGAGTCGCCACAAAGCCGCCGCTCGGACCCATGCAAAGCCACTCGAAGGAGCCCCGCACTGCTCGGCGCGATGTTCAGCATGGCTGGCCTTCGCACCTTCGAGAGGCTCAAGGGCGTCGCGAAGTGATCAACCCTTCTGGCACTTCGCCAGGAACCACTTCAGGATCACATCTGCCACTCCGTTTGGGCTGAGCAAGACGTCGCCAGCCTTGTGCGTTTGTTTCCATGCTGGCCGTCCGTCTTCGGTGAGGTCTGGCGCAAATGTGATGCTCGCGCCCTCCACCGGCTTTTCCCAGTGCGTGACCCCTGGATACGGTGGGTGACCCTTCCAAAACGTGGCCTTCAACTTCGAGTCACGCATGACGTTTGCATACTCAGGGCGCCAGTTCACGGACATGCCAGTTGGGTCCGACAGGAAAATGATCGCACCACCGGACTCGCCAATGTGCTTCTCATGAAGGTTGATCGCTGGCAACGTTTTCTGAATGGTCGCCACACCCTCAATCAACTTCTCGCGGACTTCATCGAACGACAGGCGTTGCGCTTGCACGCCCTCGTGACTGTTCAAGTGCTTCTGTCGGCGCTCTTCATACCCAATCGCCTCAGCAACCTTCACTGCCATCTCCGCAACGGACTCTTCGTGAATCTCACCGCCCAGTTCGCTGAACCGAGCCTCGATCACGGCACAAGCAGCCTCGATGCCCCATCGCTCAAGCCCGATGTACAGCCGATTCTTCGGCACCCACGCAGGGACCTTTTGCTTCTCGCTGTCATCCATCGGGATGAACACAGCAAAGTCGTAGCCCTCGCTGTACGCACGGTTCCGAATGGCTGTTTCCTCAAACCGTGTGAATGGGGTGTGGCCCCATGCTTCGCGATACAGGATCACTACCAACTTGGCCGTCTTGCCGAACACCTCGTTGAACTTTGCCTCGCCGTCCGTGCCGGCAAGCTTCTCCTGCTCCTTCGAGTACAGGAACAACTTCAGACGCCCTTCGAGCAGCGAGTGAAGCTTGTTCGCGAACGGTTCGTCCTTGTAGCCGAACGAGATGGCTACGTCGTAGTCGTACTTTGGTATTGTCATCGCGACCTCCTGCCGCCATTGTTGGTCCATAAGTTTCGCACGCCGCGCGGTCATCGTCCGAGAGGGCAAGGAAGCCAAGGACCGATCGGCGATGTTCAGTCGGGCTACGACATCAGCCCCGCGGCCTCGCTCCGCGACTGTCGTGCCGCCGCATAGCGGACTGTGGTGGCCGGCCGGTTGTGGCCGATTGCACGCGTTCAACATTATGTCAGAAAGCGGCTATCAGCCTTTCACGCGGACACTCAGGTGTTCGAATCGAACTAGTGGAGGCTCTCCTAGCTCTGTTCAATAATAATCTGCTGCCGCGCATTCCTTCGAAGGGTTCAGTGGGCGCATCAGGCGATCTTGCGCCACTTGCACATCTTGCATGCGTGTTAATTGGTGAAGGTAGCGTTACTGCCAGGAAAAATATCGAAGAAATTTCCGGTGCTGATGCAATGCACATGATCGGACTGGAACCATTTATTTTAGGTCCGAAGGAAGGTCTGGCCTTGCTAAACGGAACTCAAGTTTCGACGTCGCTTGCACTTGCGGGATTGTTTGGTGCTGAGAGTGTCTTTGCGGCAGGCATAGTAGCTGGAGCCCTGTCCCTTGAGGCAATAAAAGGTTCGATCACTCCCTTTGACGCCAGAATTCACGCCGCTCGCGGACAAACTGGACAGATTGGTGTCGCTACGGCGATATTGCGTCATATTTTTCGCTTCAAGCCGCTCGCCAAGCTAATCAAACTGGCAAAGAGTCACTTCAGATTTCCGAAACCTCGCAGCGCCTGGCGCAGGCTGCTGATGCGCGTCAACAGTTAGAAAATCGTGCCGAGATATTTGCTAAGTTAGACAAAGAAACCTGCTGGCAGGAATCCAGAAGTGGCGGAGGGTGTGTTTTCGACTTTGGACAATATGTGACCGGATTTGCACGGTCTGGAACCCGCATGGATGCTATCGCCATGTTTTCGACTTTAATTGCAAGGAATAAAAGTCGAAAACAGGTCATTAAAGTCAAAAACAAAACATTAAAGTCGAAAACACAGGGTCGGCATCGCTCACCGATAATCGCAGGCCCCTAATTCGAACCCAAGTCGGGAAGCACAAATATATAAGGGGTTGCATGCAAATGCAGCCCCTTTTCTATTGCTGATCGTGACGCAAACGTGACAGAGGGTCCTTCAGAACAAAGATGCTACCGCACGAAACGCCACCCCATACAGGTTGGCGCTTTTTTCCCGGAACAAATGAAGTTATGGCTGGACTATTTCGGACGCAAGGTTGCTGCAAAGCGATTTACCATCCGGACCGTCGTCTATTCGGACAACGCGATTAAAAAAACCTGTAGCCTTCTCGTTAGGTGAATATGAGGTAAAACTCGCGCGACAAAATTATCTCGTGGCCCCGTTGGATGATTTGTTTGCCGGAATTGCGATCAACAAAATAAGAGCGCCAAACAAAGTGATTCCACCCATTAAAGTTAGTCCGAGATAAATGCTTCCCGTGCTGGCTTTCATCCAGCCAACCAAAGTTGGACTTACAAATGCCGCTAATCCTCCCACACTGGTAATCAGGGCAATCCCGCTAGCTTTAGAGTTTCCAGGAAGGAATGTTGCCGGGATTGTCCAAAACACCGTATAGGTACCGTAGGATGCAGCCGCCGCGATTGAAAGCAGCGTAATGGCAATCGGTGTGCTGTGGGATGCTAGTGGCAAAAGTGCAAAGCACAGGGCGGTGACAGCGCAACTCGCGGCGAAGTGCCAGCGTCGCTCCATTCTGCGATCAGAGCTATAACCGATGAGATAGGTACCGGCCCCTCCAGCCAAAAAAACTACGCTGGACAACAATCCGACATTGAATAAATCCTTCACGCCAACCTCGCGGATGATGGTTGGCGCCCAAAGTACTATAGAGTTGAACGAAACAACTATGCAAAAATACACCAGGATTCCGACGTAGACTTTGGCGTTCCTTAATGCATCAAGCAGTCCGTGTCCACTGCCGTTGGATGTTCCTTTTTCCTCCGCCGCGAGGTCACCGAGGACAATGGCTTTCTCGCGCGCAGTTAGCCATGCCGCATCCTTGGGTTGATCGCTGAGGAAAAAGAATGCGACGACGCCCAGGATGACTGCAGGTATCCCTTCAAGCAGGAACAACCATTGCCAGCCATGCAAGCCATGCAACCCAGCCAGGTGGACCATGATCCAGGTGGAGACAGGTCCGCCAATGACGCCGGCCGCGGCGGCACCCATCATGAAGAAACCCGTCGCTCGTCCTCGACGCGCAGCCGGAAACCAATAGGTTAAATAAAACATAACGCCCGGGAAAAATCCAGCCTCTGCGCAGCCGAGGAAAAAGCGCAATACGTAGAATTGAAGCGGCGAGCTCACGAACATCATGGCGCTTGAGACCAATCCCCAGAGAACCATGATGCGCAGCAGCGTGCGGCGTGCGCCGACACGCTGCATCATGATATTGCTTGGAACTTCAAACAGCGAATAGCCGATGAAGAAAAGCCCCGCTCCAAATCCGTAGGCGGCCTCGGAAAAACCCAGGTCGTTCATGAACTGGAGCTTGGCGAAACTGATATTCGCGCGGTCGATGTAGGAGACGAAATAGCAGAGCACGAGAAACGGCATGAGCCGTATGGCCACCTTGCGGTAAGTCCGATCGATTTCGTCAGGCAGATGGCCGGCCGCGACTGAAGCGTATGCTTGAGAAGTGTGCATATGATCCTTATTGACTGTTAAGTAAAGATTCGATTCAAAGGAGCGATGGCCGATACAGACGACTTCCGATGTTTACGGAAAGCGTGGCGTTTCCAGGATGGCAAACGAGCGCAATTCACGTACCACGGACGTCGCTTGGGTTCTGTCATGCTCCAACGCTTTAAGCGGCGAGCACTGCACTCCGGATGACAAACGTGGATTGGCCTTGAATACGCCAACACGCGCGTGCTTGTCTATTCGTACGTTGTCCGGTATCAGGATATTGCTCAGCCTGCGCGAGTACATGCCACTTGGCGCAGGCGGTCAGCAGACCGGCCCAACTCACCTTGAAAAGTTCTTTTTGCATTAACGTCTATCTCCGTATCTTATAGTTTTTTATAGTTTCTTATAGTTTGAATCACGACCAACTGTGACACTATGGTGTCCATAGTGTCGATGAGAACATCTCAATCAGTGCGGCTCGTTTACGAGCGTTTTTTGCAACCGAATTATCTTGCAAAGACTTATGGCGTCAAGGTTACTTCGGCTGTCAATTTGATGATATCCGCCGCAAGAACCGTGGTTATGAGAAATCGGCGGGGCACTGTCTCTTTTGTTGCACTTCGAGTCGCCGTCAATACCGTGCCCCGCTAAGAGGCGCTAACACAATGCCTTTTCTGGAACTGATCGAAGTTATGCCAAGGACTTGATAGCCGCCTTCAAGCCCATT
The DNA here is from genome assembly GCF_900113705.1 of Collimonas sp. OK307. Classification (GTDB taxonomy): domain Bacteria; phylum Pseudomonadota; class Gammaproteobacteria; order Burkholderiales; family Burkholderiaceae_D; genus Collimonas. The sequence continues at coordinate 69,591 of NZ_FOQI01000018.1, forward strand.
TCAGCGATCGGCCGCAGTACCGGCAGCGTTGGGGCCGTATTCTCAGCCAGGAGTTTCCGGATGGCTACGTGATCGCTTGGACTGTTGATAGATTCGCCATACACCAGCCTTCTGTTGCGCCAACCAAGCACACTGAACGAGTTCGACTCAACAGCACCCGTAAGCAACCATTCCTCCACACGGTCGATGCGGCCGGCCATCTGAAGCCGAACGCCGGCTTGCTGAGTCCAGAACCATGGAACATCCGGTAAGGACACAGGCGTGCCCGCAATTGTTGCTGCGGCGCGCCGCGCGTGGTCGGCGGCATTGCCGATGGATTCCAGCCGCGTGGCGCCCCCTTCATCATCCAGGAAGCGCGCGCAGTCGCCGATCGCGAAGATGTCCGGATCCTTGGTGCGCAGGGTACTGTCTACGATGATTCCGTTATCAAAATCGAGGCCGAAATCTGTCACCCATCCGCCATTTGCGATGGCGCCAACACCCTGCACCACAAGGTCTGCCTCCACGTGTGACCCATCCGACAGGTTGACCCGCCCAACACGATCTGAATGGCCGATTATTTCCTGAACCGTGGCGTTGAAGCGGAAAACCGTACCACTCTCTTCGTGCCGGGCGCGCATGTAACCTGACGTGAACTCGCTCGCGGTTCTGGGCATCGCGCGTCCCGCAGTCTCCATGACCGTCACGGGCAACCCACGTTTTGCGGCCGATGACGCGAATTCCAGCCCGATGAAACCGGCACCGATGACGCCCACGCTGGTGGCGCATGCAAGGTCGTCTCTGAGCGCGACGGCCTGCTCGAGGGTGTGCAGGTGATGCATGCCAGCCAGTGCAGCGCCCGAAAGCCGGAGTTGTCGCGGACTGGATCCAAGAGCCAGCACGAGCGTCGAGTATTCGAGGCTCCCATTGCTGGTCTCCACGACCTTTCGATCCCTGTTGATGCTCAGCACCTCGCAGTTAAGCATCAGGTCGATATTGGCGCCTGAGAAAGCGTCGTGGCCACGCAACGTAAGCTCCTCCGGACCGCCGGTCCCGTTGATCCACGATTTGGACATGGGGGGGCGCTCGTATGGGACAAAGCCGCTTTTATCCAGCACAGTGATGCGCCCTGTGTAACCACGCTCGCGCAGGCCGAATGCAACATCGACGCCCCCATGCCCACCCCCGACGACAATGACGCTGCTCATCGCTGCAACCTGGGAAGATGAACGACCAGGTTCTCATGCTCCGGCCTGACGATGATCGCGCACGACAACCGGCTGTTGGGCAAACGGTCGGATGCCGTCGCTTCAAGCATTTCGTCTTCATCGACGGAGATTTCCGGCAGTGTATCGAGAAACTCTTCGGCAACGTAGACATGGCATGTCGCGCACATCTTCTGGCCACCACACTCGGCGTAGATACCCGAGATCCCGTGGAGCTGCGCGGACTTCATCAGGCTGGTCCCAACCGTGCAATCGATGGTTTTCGACTTGCCGTTGGCATCTATAAAAATCACGTTAGGCATAATATTCCTCTTCCATGAAGGTAATTACTCCGCGCCATCGCGCGGCAGTAGTTTCAGCGCTTGCTTTGGGCATCGGCGAACGGCCAGCTTTACACGCTCGAGCATTTCCGGCGTTTCAGGCTGAGAGATAATGCGCACGACGTCATCGTCCTCAGCGAACTGAAAGATCGATTTTTCGATACGCTGACACACTGCATACCCCTCGCAAATCTCGGGTTCGACGGCAACTGTCCATTTTTGATCGGTCATTGCAGATATTCCTCCCAACCTGATTCAACGCGACAGACGCACTTGCAAGTGCTTGAAGCCATTCGATTGCAGGGACCGTTCGCGAACAGGGTCTGCAATGGCCTGCGCGTTGGGAAAGCGAGCAAACAACTCTTGGAACAGCATCCAGATTTCACGGCGTGCAACGTTCGCACCCATGCAAAAATGTGGCCCACCTGCACCGAAGCTCTGGTGCAGATTGGGATCTCGTGTGATGTCGAAATTGAACGGATCCGAGAACAGGCGTGGATCACGGTTCGCCGAGATAAACCACATGCCGATCTTCTGCCCCTTCTTCATCTGGACGCCCTTGAATTCGATGTCTCGGGTCAGAACGCGCCCCTGATGCTTGATCGGCGTCGCCCAGCGAATGACCTCATCTGCCATCGTCCTCTCGTGCAGCACAGGGTCGCTGATGAACAGGCGGCGCTGCTCCGGGAACTGCGTGAACGCCAGCATCCCGTGCGACAGCGCTGCCCGCGTCGTGCCACTGCCGGCAGCGATCATCAGACCAAAATATCCGCCCAACTCTTCCTTGTCGAGCAGCTGACCGTCGACCCGAACCTGCGCCAGTTCTGAAATCAGATCTTCCTTAGGGTCGAGCAAACGCTTTGCGGCGAGGTTGATGCCGTATTCGCGCAGTTCCATGACCGCTTGCTGCGGGATCTCAGGTTTTCCGGCATATTCAGGTTCCTGCTCGGAGCGGCCGATCTTCGACAACTCCAGCAGACGCGGCCGGTCTGCGGGGTCGATGCCAACCAGGTCACTGATGATCTCGAAAGGAAGAATGGCCGCCAGATCGTCTACAAAATCGATCTCCTGGCCATCGGAGAATTGAGATACCAACCGGCGCGCCTGCTCCCGCACGTAATCCTCTAGCCGGCCCACCTGGCGCGGCATGAACGCCTTGCTCACGCGTTTCCGGTTGACGGTATGGTTTGGCGGATCGAGTTCGATCAACGCGCCCGTGCCGGGCCGGATCTTGGTGCCGGCATCATGATAGACACGCACACCATATTTGCTACAAAATGTTTCCCAGTCCTTGTCGACTTCGGCGATGTCTTCGTAGTCAAGGAGTGCCCAAAAGCCCTTGCCGCACTCGGGATGCTCGTGCCACGAAATCGGCTGTTCCTGACGTAAAACCGCCAGCGCACCATGGAAGTCATCTCTCATCCAGAAATCTGGATCCGCGAGATTGATCTCGGGGAGGCTTAAAGTCGTTTGAAGTGCGGTCTCTTGTAATAGCATTTTTATCTCCTTTTAACGCCTTCGATGCTGCTTTCTTCTTCAGTGGCAGACATGTTTTCTCTAAGCGTCGTGTTATTCATCACACACAAAATTGCTTACCGGATCAGCATGGGCGGCGCAAGCTTTTTTCCTGCCATCCGCCCCTTGCGGTCAAACCCGCGCGGTCCGTTGCAGCACTGTCTTGGTAATGGTGTAGGGCTCCAGACTCTGCGCGCCGCCCTCGCGCCCGATGCCGCTTTCCTTGACGCCGCCGAAGGGGGTGTCGGCGCCGCACATGCCGAAATGGTTGATCGACAGCACACCGCATTCCAGTTCGCGCGTGAAGCGCTCCGCTTCTTCAAGCGAATTGGTGAAAGCGTAGCCGGCAAGTCCCACGGACAGGCTGTTGGCAAGCGCTATGCCTTCGTCCAGGTCGGCGACCTGCACGCACAGCGCCATCGGGCCGAATGGTTCGGTGGACATCGCCTTGGCGTGCGCCGGCACGTCGGCGAGTACGGTGAGTGCATAGAAGAACCCGCGTTCGCCGATGCGCTGGCCGCCGGCCGCGACGCGTGCACCGCACGCTTTGGCGTCCTGCACCAATTCGTCGATCGCGACCATGCGCTTGGCGTTGAGGAGCGGCCCCATCTGCACACCCGGCTCGAAGCCGTCGCCCACGCGTACTTCGCTGGCGGCCTTGGCGAATGCATCGACGAAGGCGGCATAAGACTTCTGATGAATGATGAAACGCGTTGGCGAGGCGCAGAACTGACCGGCCAGGCGCATCTTGGCGCTACCCGCGAGTTTGCCCAGCGCCGCCGCATCGACGTCGGCGCCGATCAGCACCGGCGCATGGCCGCCCAGTTCCATCAGCACCGGCTTCATGGCCGCAGCAGCGAGCTGGGTCAGGTGCTTGCCGACCGCTACTGAACCTGTGAAGGTCACCATGCGGATGGCCGGCGAGGCGATCAGCGTCGAGGAGATCAGGGACGGATTGCCGAAAACGAGATTGAGCACGCCAGGCGGCAGGCCGGCATCGATGAAGCATTGTACGAAGGCGCACGCGGTACCCGGGGTTTCCTCGGCGGCTTTGATGATCACCGAACAGCCCGCGGCGATCGCGCCGCTGATCTTGCGTGCAGGGGAACCGATCGGAACGTTCCACGGAGTGAAGGCGGCCACCGGGCCGACCGGCAATCGAAGGATCATCTGCTGCATCTGTGGCCCGGCCGGAACGATACTGCCGTAGAGGCGCTGCGCCTCCGCCGCATCCCATTCGAGAAAGGCGGTGGCGCGCGCCACTTCGTTGCGGGCGTCGGCGATCGGCTTGCCTTGTTCTAGCGTGAGAATCTCTGCGATCGACTCTGCACGCTCGCGCACCAGCGCGCAAGTGCGCAGCAGCAGCTGCGCCCGTTGCAGCGGCGGCGTGTCGCGCCATACACGGAAGCCACGCTCCGCGGCGGCGAGTGCGCGCGAGAGATCCTCTGGCGTCGCGCCCGGTACGCTGCCGAGGGTAGCCTCGTTGCTCGGATTGAAGACCTCGGTATAGGCGGGGCGGTCGTAGAGCCATTCGCCGTCGATATGCAGCCCGATGCGCGGATAGGTTGAGTCCATCGTGGTTTCTTTCGTAGTTATGTTCGAATCGCCGACTTCGGGTATGGTCGCCATGTGCGCCAGCGCTAGCTCTTGCGTCTGTAGGTCTGTCCAACGACCGCGCTACTCGGCGTTATCCTATGTCTGTAGGTATTAGTATCGCTACCACCCGCAAGCATTGCGAGGAACTAGTGCGGTTGATTGTCCGGATTGTTACGGTTTAGTGACTCGACTGGCATCGCGTTATCACAAATCGAGAATCAATTCCGCAGTTTTTGCCCGCGAACAACAAATCATCATCGTCGCTCCGCATTCGCGCTCACTATCGCTAAGTACCAGATCATGGTGATCAGGGAGTCCGCCAAGCACGTTTGTTTCACATGCCCGGCAGATACCTGCCATGCATGAGTAAGACACCTCTACGCCGGCATTAAGCACCGCATCCAGAATCGTGGTTGTCGGTCCAACCTTCACCGTCTTGTTCGATTTGGATAAAACGACAATGAATTCCTCTTCGTTGCCCTTTTCCGCCGGCGCTGATGCTGACACTGGCGCGGCAAAATATTCCCGGTGCACCGTATCGGGATTACGTCCTTCGCAAGCGGCTTCGAACGCACGCAACATAGGAATCGGTCCGCAGCAATACAGGTCAGCGTCAGGCGGACTGGAATCCACAATTTGCTGGAGGTTGAGCATTCTGTCTCTCTGTCCACCGTCGAAATTGAGATGGATCGTGCCACCGGCGTCAGAGGCGAGCGACGAAAGCTGCTCAACGTATGCCGCCCGCTCTGGAGCTTGCGCAGAATAGTAAATCGTCCAGGGTTCGCCGATCTGCGACAGCCGCTGCGCCATGCTCCATAACGGCGTGATCCCAATGCCGCCGGCAATAAAGATGGAATGCGTTGCAGATTCCTTCAGGGCGAAGCTGTTGCGCGGCTCTGAAATGGTGAGGACATCACCGACCCGCAGTACCTCATGCAGATATTTAGATCCGCCCCGGCTATTGGCATCACGGCTCACTGAAATGACGTAGCGATGCTTCTCGCCTTGTGCATTGACTAACGAGTAGCTGCGTATCATGCCGCCCGGAAGATGCAGATCGATGTGGGATCCGGCAATCGCCACGGGCCACTCTGCACCATCGATCGGTCTCAGGTCAATGCCGAGAATATCCTCTGCCAGAAACTCAATCGCATGTATCCTTGCTTTAATTGTTCGCATGATCATCTCCAAATTTTATTTTTTATCCAGTCACGTCGGGTATCGGCCTGACATGGCTTTCGTACTTCACTCGAATCATCAGGAATCGATACTGGCCACGTGGATTAATCTGATTCAGGAGGTTTAGTTTGATAACGCAGAGCTATACCAATCGCTCCTCACCTCGTACGTATAATTGTCCCGCTACGGCCGGTGCAGGGCGAGCGCCGGCATGCATCCTTTGTCGCGATGATGTCAATTCACACCAGCAGAATTTCCGCGGAACGTCTCACTGGCACAAATCGTATTGGGAGACGGAGGGGGCGAGACGGGCAAGATTGTGCATGACGCATTGAGCAACGCCCATCAGCGGCGTGGGAGAAATCACAGGCCAAAATGAACAGAGGCGCAGCAATCGTGCGCCCCAGTCCCGTTATAGCCACACGCTCATGGCGAACGTATGGGCCAGGCCTCGGCAACAAGCCGGGGCCTCATCCTCTTACTTGGGGAAGCAGTTTACTTAACCATGTCGCCTTTGACGAACAGCTGGGACGAACGCTCCAGCCGTCGCCATGCTTTCGTCGGCGTGCCAGCACGCATCGCGTCAAGCTCGCGCCAGAGGATCCTGCGCAACGTTGCGATGCCCAAATCCGAGGAACCGAGCTTCTCGTTCACGCGATCCGCAATAGCACCCTGACCGACCAAAACCACATAGTCCTGTGCCGCGGTCAAGCGAATCAGCGGATCAACCGGATACTCGCCAGCGAACAATTCGTCATGGTAGTCGGCGGCATTGTAGTTACCGACATCCTTGAAGTAGGCGGAGATGCGCTCGTTCGACTCAGGAGTCGATAGAGGCACCGCGTAGAGCGATGTTCGCATCACATGGGTATCGTCGATCGGCACCATCCAGTTGGAGACTTCGATCCAAGGATCTTCAGGGCTAATCCCCGGCATCGTCACATGGTTCTCGGAAGGGAAAGTCCAGTCGCTTATCCGTACTTGCGAGCTTGCACGGCGGGTTGCCGTCTGGCATATGCCAGCCTCGGTTTCCTGATAAGCCAGGTCCGGGACTTCGGTGGTAATGGCATTGCCGAATTCACCGACCCGCCCCATCACGTGCGCGAAACTCACATGAGCAGCATCGAGTGAATTCTCGACATTTTGCAGCCAGCTGCAAGGCCATATCTGCTTGCGTTGGAACAGCATGACATCCTCGCGCTCGAACGCTGTATTCCGCGGGAGATCAAATTCTGGCGGCTCGCCTTTGCCCAAGTATGCAAATATGAGTCCGCTGTACTCCTGAACAGGATAAGCGGCAATCCGGATGTTCGTTTCGCGGCAATTCTTTTCCGCCGGACGCTCAACACATTTTCCTTCACCGTCGAATTTCCAACCATGATACATGCAGCGGATTGCTTCACCTTCAATCCAACCCGTATGCAGCATGGTCAACCGGTGAGCGCAACGCCCGGCAACCAGATGGGCATTCCCGCTCTCGCTGCGGTAGAGCGTCAGATCTTCGCTCAGCAGGCGCACTTTCTTCGCTTTCCCTGGCGCCACGTCTGCGGAAATCGCGATAGGATGCCAGAACCGCCGCAAGAGTTCTCCCATCGGCGTACCTGCCGACGTTTCCGACAGCTGCATCATTTTTTCAGCCAATTGGCCGTGCATTCTGATTGGTACTGTACTCATGATTAAGCCACCTTTACACGTAAAATATCGAGTCCACTTACTTCGACCGACAAGTCGTCACCACTAATCAAAAAGCGATTACGGGCTATGCCGACACCGGCTGGTGTACCAGTGGCAATAATGTCGCCCGGCAGCAATACCATGTATGAGGACAGAGTCGCGATGATTTCCTCTGTCGAGAAAATCATTTCCTTCATGCTGCAGTCCTGCACCACCTCGCCGTTCAGCCGCGTCGTGATGTTCAGGCTTCGCTTACGCACCGCGTCTACGACTTGCGCCCCGCACGTGATTGCCGGCCCCAGCGCCGAGGCTTCGTCCAAGCCCTTTGCGGCAGTCCAGTCTGGCCACCAGCCCTGCCCGGCAGGAACCCGCGTGAGATCTCGAGCGGAACCGTCGTTGAGTGCGCAAACACCAACGACATAATCCAGTGCATCCGCCACCGATACCGATTTGCAACGCTTACCGATCACCACTCCAATTTCGCCCTCGTAATCGAAGCGAGATGTCAGCCTCCGATCCGGATTCAACACACCCTCGTGACCAACAAAATTTGTCGGCGCCTTGTAAAATGCCAGGGGCCTTTCCGGCGGCTTTGCGCTCGCTTCAGCGCCATGGGCGTGGTAGTTGACAGCGACCGCAAAAATTCTGGCATGCTGATCCACGGGTGGCAACATGACTACATCTGACAGCGCGATTTTTCTTGCATCGGGATTCGCAGGTACGGCCGCTTCCAAGGCCTGATTCAGCTCGTCTCGCTCGCAAACCACTTTGATAAAATCGCCTTCAATTTGGCCGATCAGAATTTGATCGCCTACTTGGTATCGACCAAGCCTAAAACTCTCTTCTTGCATTTCGAGCCTTTTTACTTTGGTTTTGATGCTTTCATTGTGAATGCTCCAAATCCACAAGGCGAGCACGTGATCCGATACTTTGTACGGTTTGTTGCATTCGACAAAGGGAACGGAGAACGCAAGTAGCGGTTTGCGGCTACCAGCCTTCCCTGCTCCTCAATGGCAAGTAGAATCAAGACACAACGAAGGTTGAAGTTGCCGTCAGATAATGATGCGGCAGTCGGTTTTCACGAACGCTTCGTAGATGGAAGTGAGACGTTCGAATCGCAAGCGCAAGCGCCTGGAGAGGGCTGTCACGTTGGGGAGGGGTAGTCGGGTAAGAGCACGAAATGAAACGAAACGAAACGAGGGAGACGAAATCTCCCTATCATGTCTACTGCTTTCCGGAAGGAATCTTCGGCTGCGCGGTGCGTTGGTACTATTGGTTTAACTCTGGCTGGCGTGATATCGAGGATGCGGCACGAACAACATTTAGCGTTTGTGGCGTACAAACATTATTCGGAATGCTCTGCCATCTTTTCAAGCTTACCGATGTCACTGATTACAATTCTTCCGTATAGAACTTGAACTGCGCCCTCTGATTCCATCTCCCGTAAAACTCTATTGACAACCTGACGGCGCGTGCCAAGCATCGTTGCAATTTCCTCTTGGGACAGGTTGATCGAAGACACGCGGCCGCCACGAGCGCTTCTCGTATAGATAGAGTTCAGAAGGGTTGCCACTCTTGCGCGGGTCGATAGGACCGCTGCCCCTTCATACCGATCCAGCGCACCACGATGTCGATTAACCATTGCGCCCATTAAAGAGTACGCGAGACTTCCGTCATGACTAATCATTTCACGCAGCAGCTCGCCAGAGATTCGGACGAGTACGGTTTTCTCCCTGCATTCCGCAGTATAGAAATGGAGTGACCGGGTAATCACTGGTCCAATGCCGTGGAACTCTCCCGCGAGATGGATTCCAGCTGTAAAGTCGCGCCCGGATGGCATTTTCCTTATCAAATGCATCGAGCCTGTCGCAAGCAAATATAGGTAGGTAGGTACTTCACCCGTCCGATGAATAACGGTGTTTTCTTCAACCGTAATTGCGTCGGCCGCCTTGACGAGCCGCGAGATAGCTGCATCCGGCCAATTGGCAAAGAGCTCGGATTGCGAAATCGTCAGCCGGACCAGTGTGTTTTCCATATCAGCAGAACCAGTTAGGGTTCGTAGTTACGATTTCCCCGGTGAGTCGGATACCCCACCAAACGGTGCGAGCATCACGTAGCAACCGGCAGGCTGACATTTCGAACCATGACAGAACTGCTATAGCAGATGCACTTAAGGAGTGCTCGATGAAGGTTTGTAACCGCAGTGTAGCATAGCGGCGACTTCATTTTGGCGCCCTCGATAACCGCAATCTGCGTGACAGAATGGCGCTGCAATTGTCTTGCAGCGCCAACGTGATTAGAACCGATGGCGTATCCCGAGCGTCAGACCTGCCTGATTGTCACCAGGATTGACGGTCCCATCTAACGCCATAGCAGCCTTTGCCTGATTTCGCATCAACCCCAGCTCTGAATAGATATCGGTTCGTTTAGAGAGTGCATAGCTGCCAAGGAGCGTGTACATTCCAGTTCTGTTTGAAGCGCCGGCAGGATTGTAGGAATATGCGGCAGCGAGCAACGTCACTGCGGCAGTGGGGTTGTATGACATTGCAACCCAGTAGAGATTCGTCCTCGTGGAGGTTGGTGACGTACGCATGTTTCGTCTCTGAAAGGCAGCGTATATCATTACTGGATTAAAGTCAGCGACTATCCCGAGTGCCATTCGCTCAACCGTATTCTGCTGGGTGGCTACTGAAGTGCCATTTTGGCGATCGTACAGCACGCCAGCCAACACATTCCCAAATTGATAGTTTACGTTTGTAGACATTTCCTTTCCGACCTGGAATGCGCCCGGGACTTCGCCTCCGTTTACGATAGTGCTGTCAAAGCCAAAGCTATATTGGGTACTGAGAGTCAAACCTCCAAATTTCCCGCCGTATCTGATCGCATTATCGGCGCGACTAGCGAAGGCGGCATCCAGCGCGAGCGCCGAATAGCGTGCGGGAATCATGGGGTCGTAGATCGCGCCAAAATCAAATATCGGCGTCGTCTCTCGCCCCAGTTGCACCTCGCCAAATTTTCCTGCCAGACCAACGTAAGCCTGGCGTCCAAAAAGGCGTCCGCCATTGGCAAGAGCACCGGTGTCGGCCGAAAAGCCATTTTCAAGTCCGAAGACCGCTGCCAATCCATCCCCTAAGTCTTCTCGACCGCGAAATCCGATGCGCGAAGCAGCTGCGTTTCCCGAGTCCACTTTAGCCAGGCTTCCGGTCGCGGTGCCCGTACTGCTTATTCGCGCCTTATTTACATATTCGACCCCGACGTCGACAATCCCGTAAATTTGAACGTTTGTTTGCGCGTGCAGGGCGGTGGATGCCATCACTGAGCCCAACAGTATTGTTGCCTTAAGCGCCTTCATTTTGTCTCCTGTGTAAGTTGTAATTATTTTGATTTATTTTTTAATATTGCGTTACTAATTGCCACCGAATTATCTGGCAAGGACACATAGCGTCACACGATTTCCGCCGGCAAATTAATAATATCCGGCGCAAGAATCGTGGTTAAAAAAATCGGCGGCACACTGTATCTTTTGTTGCACTTCGAGACGCCGTCGGCACATTTCCCCATGCTAGACTGGCCGCTCCAGCCTGAGCAGGTGGTGCCAGGAGGAGTACACGAAAGGTAGAACATGGAGCAGACAATTAAGAGCGGCGCGGTGGTGGTGACTGGCGCGGCGCAAGGAATAGGCTACGCAATTGCCGAGCGTTTTGCGGCTCTGGGCCGGCGCGTGGTGATTGCCGACTTGCGTGGTTCCGAGGCTGCGGCGAAGAAGCTCGGCCACGATGCGCTAGGCTTCGACGCGGACGTGAGCAACGCCGCGCAAGTCGATGCATTGATGGCGTTCGCGGCCGAACGCACCGGCGGAGTATCGGTGCTGGTCAACAACGCGGGCATCTACACCTCGCTCGCCAAAACATCGTTCGACGAAATCGACCCCGATGAATGGAAGCGCGTGTTCAACGTCAACGTCGAAGGCGTATGGTATTGCTGCCGCGCAGCGGCGCGCTACATGAAGCCGGCCGGCGACGGCAACATCATCAATATCGCGTCCGCGGCTGCGTCCAAGGGCACCGCGGGTCTTCTGCACTACGTAGCCAGCAAAGCCGCGGTGGTAGCGATGACGCGCACACTGGCGCGCGAACTCGGACCGTACGGCGTACGCGTAAACACGGTGTCGCCGGGCTTTACGCAGAGCGACGGCATCCTGGCCGGCGGCGCGGCGCGTGGCCAGCAGAGCGAAGATATAAAGCGGCAGCGCGTCGTGCAGCGCGACATTGCGCCTGACGACATCGCTGGCGCAGTGCTGTTCCTGGCTGGGCCCGATGCAGGCATGTTCGCCGGCCAGAACCTGATCGTCGACGGTGGCCTCACCATGAACTGAACGTAAGCGAAAAAGTAATGTGCGAGAATTTCCCGTCGTGAACTCCTTGCCTGGGGGAGCGCCCCTCGGCCTCGCTCCCTTCGCGGTATTTGCCGACACCTACCCAAAACGCCCGATCAGCCTCATCATCGGCACCCCGCCCTGTGGATCCGTCGACTTCGGTGTCCGGGTCCTCACGCGGCCGCTTTCGGAAATTCCGGGCGTGCCGATCATCGTTGAAAACAAGTCAGTTGCCACGGTCGTAATCGGTTCGGAGTGCGTCGTCAGGGCTCCGCCGGATGGCTATACCTTGGTGGTAAACGCGCCAAGTGCAGTCCTCATCGGGCCGCAGATAATGCCGACGCATTCGTTCAATTCTCCATAAAAAATCTGCTGTCAACCTAACCTTCGAAGAAACGCTTGGTATCGCTGCTATATGAAGTAGAGCCGCCGCTCAGAATCGGGGGCATCCTCAAGGGAGAATTCTTGCTAAGCCAGTCGGCCGATCTGAAGCAAGCTCGCAAAATGGTGGCCCAATCAGTTCAAATTTATAACCAAGAACGGCCGCACACCGCCTTGAAATACAAAACGCCCGATGCAGTGCATCGAGCGTTTCTATGGCAGTAAATACTGTCAACCTATTTTAGGACTGGACGGTTTTCCAAATACGAAATCGGAACGAGCAGACAGGCGCCGAAGCTACCACATCAAGTCGTCCGGGATCTGGAAGGCCGCGTACGGGTCGTCCGCATCGATCTCGGTGCTGGTCTTGTTTACCCGCACGACGATCGACGCATCGCGTTCCGCGATCTTGTCGGCGATTATCCTCGGCACCAATTCTCTGGCGTCGCCCTGACAGATAATCACCAGGCGCCCAGCCACTAAATGCGCCTGCACTGCGGCCGACACATAGAGCCGTTCGACCTTCTTGTCGTAGGTGAAATTGTAGGCGATGTCGCCGCTACCCTTGCTTTGGCGATTCTGTTGCACCATCTGGGCAATTTGCGCCACGATCGCCTTTTGGGTAGCCGCCGCATCGCGCTGGGCATTGAGTTCACGCGCCCGTTCTGCATTCTTGCGTTGTGTTTCGAGTGCAGCCAGGCGCGTTTCATCGACGCTGGTCGTACCGCTCCGGCGCTCAGCCTTCTTCTGTTTGTTCTTGTCCTGGTTAACCAGTTTGACTTTAGTTTTGTCGACCAGGCCGGCTTTTAAAAATTGTTCTTGTAACGAGGCCATACGTGCTGCTCCGAAAATAGGGTTCGCCGGTCTGAATAATAGTGTCAACCGGTGGAAAGACGCTAGCATAGCAAAATATAGCCCCCGGTAGCGATCTAGCCAGCACTCCCACAATTGCAATACCGAAGCTTTTTACTATCCATGCGACGAACAGTCCGAACTAACTGGGGTTCAGAGTGAACTTGCGTTGCGAGCCGGTTGGTATGGTGCAATATTTAATATGGAATAGATATCGGAATTTTCCCATTATTGGGCAGGAAAAAATCTGTCTATTCGCGCGTTCGCGGGAACGACTGGGACGCATAGCCGGGGACGCCTGGTCCGGAGCACGTGGCCGGGACCGCCCAAACCAGCTCTCCCAAACATCCCTTACAAATTATCGCTAAGAAAAGTCAACGAATTACCATGCGCTTCTGCCGCGGCGCGCTGGTGATAGCTCGACCGGTGCGAGCAATTAAAGCCATGTTCAGCGCCCGGATAGATGTGAACCTCGACGTCTTCATTGTTTTCAAAACGCTCGGCAATGCTCTGCACAGTCTCCATTGAAATATGGCTGTCAGCGCCACCGAAATGCATCAGCAGCGGTACTTTGATGTCGTCGGCGCGTTGCAATTGATTCTGGATGCCGCCACCGTAATACGCGATCGCCGCATCGACCTGGCCGTTGGCTGCGGCGAGATACGCGAGCAAGCCGCCGAAACAATAACCGATGACGGCCAGCTTGCCGTCCAGGCCAGGTTGCTCCTTCAAGGCCGCAACGGTCAGCGCGATATCGGATTCCGCCTTGGCGACGTCGACAGCTTGCCTCAACTCCATGGCGCGTTTCCATCCGGCTTCGTCATAGCCCAATTCGATGCGATGGCCGCTGCGCCAGAATAAATCCGGCGCCAGCACCACGTAGCCGTCGGCAGCGTATTGCTCGGCAACCGCGCGGATGTGTTCATTGACGCCGAAAATTTCCTGGATCAGGACGATGCCGGGGCCTTTACCGGTGTGCGGAATGGCCAGGTAAGCACCGAAGGTACCGTCGGCAGCCTCGATGTCGATCCATTTGGTGGTAACGCTCATGATGGGTCCTCTCTGTGCGAGAAATAAAAGTTGGTGTGTTGGGGAGGCCGGCTTGCGGCAGCTGAAATTATCCGGTTTTATCTGTATCGAAGGCGAACCTCTGCGTCAGAACAAGTCGATGCCCGAACGACATGCTACCAGATGCATGCTAGGCAAGTTCGATAGCACCCTGATTCCGCCAGCCTGTCGATGCCGCGTACGATTTCAATCAATGCCAAGGAATAAAAGAGAATTTCCCAGAGCGGGTACGCAAAATAAAAATCCGCATCAATTCAGCATATTATTAGTGCGAAGTTAAGCGTCGGACATAACAACATCTCGAGACAAAAGGCAGGTAATGGATAAGATCTGGCTGAAATCGTACCCCAAGGGCGTTCCTGCGGAAATTGACATTTCGCAGTACCACTCACTGGTGCATTTAATGGAAGAGTCTTTCCGTAAATTCGGTGCACGCAACGCTTACGCCTGCATGGGAAAGTTCCTGACCTACGCCGAGGTGGATGACTATTCAAAAAAGCTGGCGGCCTGGCTGCAGGGCAGAGGCCTGAAAAAAGGGGCGCGCGTTGCCGTCATGATGCCGAACGTGTTGCAGTACCCGATCACCGTGGTCGCCATCTTGCGTGCCGGTTACACGGTGGTCAATGTCAACCCGCTGTACACACCGCGTGAACTCGAACATCAGCTGATTGATTCAGGCTCGGAAGCGCTGATCGTCCTGGAAAATTTTGCCGTGACGGTGCAGCAGGTTATTGCCAAAACCCAGGTAAAACACGTTGTTGTCGCCAGCATGGGCGATCTGCTGGGCGGCACAAAAGGCATGCTGGTCAATTTTGTCGTGCGCAAGGTAAAAAAGATGGTGCCGGCGTTCTCGCTGCCGAACGCCACCCCGTTCAAGGCCGCGCTGGCAGAGGGAGCACGTATGCCGCTTGCTGCGGTCGCCCTGGGGCATGACGACATCGCTTTCCTGCAGTACACGGGCGGCACCACCGGGGTCTCGAAAGGCGCGGTGCTGTCGCATCGGAACATGATTGCCAACGCGCTGCAAAACGACGCCTGGGCTCAGCCGGCATTACAGAAGGAACCGAAGATCGAAGCGATGAGCATCGTCTGCGCACTGCCGCTGTACCATATCTTCGCGCTCACCGTGTGTATGGTGATGGGTACGCGTTGGGGTGCAATGAACATCCTGATCCCTAATCCACGAGACATTCCAGGGTTCGTCAAGGAACTGGCGAAGCATGAATTCAATGTCCTGCCAGGAGTTAACACTTTATATAACGCTTTGCTGAATAATCCGGACTTTGCAAAGCTTGATTTTTCATCACTGAAGATGTGCCCCGGGGGCGGCATGGCGGTGCAACAGACCGTCAACGAAAAATGGCTGAAGCTCACCGGCTGCTTGATCATTGAAGGCTACGGCCTGTCGGAAACATCGCCCACGGCAATCTCCAACCTGTCCGATACGACAGAGTTTTCAGGTTCGATCGGCATACCGATTCCCTCTACGGAAGTCGTGATCCTCGATGACGACGGCCATGCCGTGCCGTTCGGCCAGGCTGGCGAAATCGCGATTCGCGGTCCGCAGGTAATGGTCGGATACTGGAAGCGTCCCGATGAAACCGCGCAGGCCATAAGCGCAGACGGTTTTTTCAAGACTGGCGATATCGGCATCATGGATGAGCGCGGCTACACCCGGATCGTCGATCGCAAGAAGGACATGATCCTGGTATCCGGCTTTAACGTTTATCCGACTGAAATCGAAGGTGTGGTTGCCGCACATCCCGATGTGCTGGAATGCGCATGCATTGGCGTCCCGGACAGCCATGCCGGCGAAGCGGTCAAGCTATTCGTGGTGCCCAGAGTCGCGACGTTGACGGCTGAGCAATTGATGGATTACTGCAAGGAACAACTTACCGGATACAAAAGACCGAAGTACATCGAATTTCGCAGCGAACTGCCAAAGTCGAATGTCGGCAAGATTCTGCGCCGCGAGTTACGCGAAGAAAGGAAAGTTGCATAGATAGTCCGGTCGACCGGCTTGCAATTCTTGCATCCATTTGGCATGAACCTTCAAGTGAATAGAAATGAATAACATAAGTCGACGAACCCTGTTGGGAATTGGCATTGCTGGTGCATCGGCGGCGATGCTCAGCCCGCGTCATCTCTACGCAGCGCCGCTATCCGCTACCGAACAAGAGATCCCGCTCTGGCCCGACGACAAGCCGCCTGGCGGAAACGGTCCTCAAGGAACTGAGCGAACCAGCGCCAAAGGATCCGTCACGAATATCTCTCGTCCGCGCATGGTCGTCTATCGTCCGGAACGTCCCAACGGCAACGCGGTGCTGGTGATTGCCGGCGGCGGATACGCGCATATCGAGCGCGGTCCGGAAAGCTTCCCGGCCGCCCGATGGCTTCAGTCGATTGGATTTACCGTGTTTGAATTGATCTATCGTTTGCCGGGCGAAGGCTGGTCGAATAGTGCGCCGTTTCAAGATGGCCAGCGCGCCATGCGCCTGATCCGGTCGTCAGCGTCGAAGTACGGCCTGAACGCCAACCGCATCGGGATCATCGGATTTTCCGCCGGTGGCCATCTGGCAGGCACCACTGCGGCAGAACCGGATAGCCAGCGCTACCCGGCAATCGATGCGGCAGACCAGCAATCCGCTCGCCCCGATTTCGCCGGCTTGATCTACCCGGTGCTCACCTTCATGCCACCCTATGACAATACGCGGTCGCGCCGTGAGATTGTGGGCAAGCATCCCACCGCTGCTCAAAGCGAAGCTTTTTCGGTGGAACGGCATGTGGGAAACAGGATGCCGCCGACCTTTTTAGCGCAAGCCGCCGATGATCCGATCTCTCCGATTCAAAATAGCCTGCTCATGTTCAATGCGCTCAAGGCCGCGCAGATTCCAGCGGAAATGCACATTTTCCAAGAGGGTGGCCATGGCTGGGGATTGGGGAAAACCGGGAGCCCGGTGCACGCATGGCCGGCTTTGTTCGAGACTTGGATTGCCGGAACAAGTACAGCAACCTAAGACATCTCTGCGGCCTGAATCAATTGCGAAAGCCGGTGGACCAAAGGCGCGAACAGTTCCGCCGACGTATTGCCGTATCCCAGCACCAAGCCGTTATCCCCGGCCATAGGGCACAACGCAAAACCCGATAACGGAGACGGCGCGATGCCGTAACGCCGGGCGGCCTCGGCGATCTTGCGGTCGGGATAACGCGCGGGCAATCGCACAGTCAGATGCAATCCGCAATGCCCGCCTTCGATGACATACGGCAGCAGCAAGTGCCGAGTCAGCGCCTCGCGCAGCGCTTGCTGGCGGTCGCGATACAGGCGGCGCATGCGGCCCAGGTGGCGGCTGAACTGGCCGCTTTCGATGAACTCGGCCAGCGCCAGCTGTTCGTAGCGATGGCCGCCACGCAGCATTTCTTCCAGCGATGCCTGCATCTCCGCGGCCAGCGCTTCCGGCAGGACCAGAAAACCCATCCGCAACGACGGAAACATGGTCTTGCTGAACGTGCCGACGTACAGCACGGGCGCCTGCGTCACCAGCCCTTGCATGGCGCCGATGGATTCGCCGGCGTGGCGGAATTCGCTGTCGTAATCGTCTTCGATGATCCATGCGCCGTGGCGTTGCGCTTGCGCGATCAGTTCCAGACGGCGCGCCGCGGTCAACACGGCGCCGGTCGGATACTGATGCGACGGCGTGGTGTAGATCAGGCGTGGCGGCTGAGACTGCCAATCGTTTTCGGTTGCGATCAAGCCGTCGGCGTCGACGCGCATTGGCACTATGCGCAGGTCGCCCGCATGCATCGCGGCCTTTGCCCCGCGATAACCTGGATCCTCAACCCATGCCGTATCGCCGGGGTTGCTTAACAAACGTACGCATAGTGCCAGAGCCTCCTGCGCGCCTTCAGTAATGATGACTTGAGACGGCTCGCAGCGTACCCCGCGAGCGACACCCAGATGACGTGCGATAGAGGCGCGCAACGCCGGCTCACCCAGCGGATCGCCGTAGCCCAGGGCCGCTGGTCCGGCTCGGCGGATAGCGCGGTCTACCCCGCGCCGCCAGGCGGCCAGCGGAAAATGAGACAAGGCCGGGACGCCAGGGCGCAACGTCACGCCGCCATCGGCGCGTGGCACAGTCGGCTGCGTGGTCGGCTTGATATGCGCCAGGCGTTGCGCGATGACGGGTGCGGATGGCGCATTGCCTGTCGTCCGGGCAGAGCGTGGCCGCGCCGGACGCGATAGCGCCGCCACCCTGGTGCCTTGGCGATCAGGTTGCACATACCCTTCCGCAGCAAGAAGGTCGTATGCTGCAGTGACGGTATTGCGCGATATCGACAGCGCCTCGGCCAAGGCGCGCGAGCCCGGCAAACGGCTGCCAGGTGCAAGGCGAGCATCCAGGATAGCTTCCTTGATGCGATGGTGCAGCTGGCGTTGCATGGGCGCCGCATCGCGGTGCTTGTCCAGCGGAGCCTCGAGTAAAACCTGTGGCACCAGAGCTGGGGGAGTCGTCGTCATGGGAAGATCGAGAAAGTGCGAATGTGCCATCGGTATGGTTTGAACATCATTTCGTGGCACTATTAAATACGTACGATGTGGCACTTTTAAAGGATCCACGAAGCGCTTACTGTAGCACATGTCCGACACACGTCCAACTTCATGTAGCGAGGAACCGAGGAACCATCCATGCCAAATATTCTGAATCAATACCAACAGCCAATCGGCGAACTTGTGCCCGACTGGGCCCCACGTGCGCGGCCACCGCGTACCGTAATCGAAGGCCGCTACTGCCGCCTGGAACCGCTGGATCCGCAGCGCCACGCGGCAGACCTCTTTGCGGCCTACAGCACAGCGCCGGACGCGCGCGACTGGACCTATTTGTCGGTCGGCCCGTTTGCCGATGCCGCGAGCTACCGCGATTATGCCGAGCGCGCTGCAGCCAGCCCTGATCCCCTGCACTACGCTGTCATCGATCTCAAGACCGGTCGCGCAATCGGCACCCTGGCCCTGATGCGGATCGATCCGGCTAACGGTGTGATCGAAGTCGGGTTCGTGACGTTCTCGCCACTTCTGAAGCGCACCCCGATATCCACCGAGGCCCAGTATTTGCTGATGAAGCATGCCTTCGAGCAGCTGGGTTACCGGCGCTACGAATGGAAGTGCGACAGCCTGAACGCACCTTCACGCCAGGCGGCCCTGCGCCTTGGTTTCCAGTTTGAAGGAATATTTCGTCAAGCTGTCGTCGCCAAGGGGCGCAACCGCAATACCGCCTGGTTCGCCATATTGGACGGCGAGTGGCCTGCGTTGCGCGCGGCCTTTGAGAAATGGCTGGCGCCGGAGAATTTCGATGCGCAAGGGCAGCAGCGGACATCGCTGGCGGAGATGCGCGACGCCAAAGTTACCTAGGCGCCCCTGCTGCGTGACGCTTCCCTGGCGCGGCTGGCTGGAATGGCTTACCGTCCCGGGGACTGATCTTGCCGGAGCAATTCATAGGCATCCATACGTCCAATCGTGCGTTCGATGAGACAATACTTCCTGGTATTTTCTCTTTCTATCGGCACGGTCTTGTTATCAGCCTGGATTGAACAATCCAGCAGGATCGTCTTCTTCCACTCCACAAAATCATCGGCAAGCTGCTGTTTTTTTGCACCTGCCAACGACTGCGATATCGATTGATGCAGAGCTACGACAGCTTTGCTTTGCAGGTTCAATTCGTCGCTCAGGCAAGCTGATTTCGATTTCTCGCTTGTGTTGGCGGCGGCGAGACAGGTTTTGAATCCGTTCGAAAAGTCGTGACTTCCTGTCGCTGCGATTGAAGCTAGCGGAACAAAAAACATGGCCGCAGCAAAAAAAATGAAATGGTGCTTCATGGCATCGTCCTGATGGAAATCCAAATGGATGTAATCGTCTTCTCCCATAAGAATGCCACGAGCCGGATTTCCACGCTCGACAAACTGGTTCAGCCATGGTGCGGCCAGTGAACCGTCAGTTTGTATTGGAAGACGGATCCGGCAACGCCGTCCTCATTTCCGGCGCTGTGGCGCCGTCACTGGCGCCATGACTATCCGTCAACACCCGGGTCTGCGCGATTTGACCACAACGCAATACGACGGCATTGCCTGCGATTTTTTCCAGCAACAGATTGCCGTCAAACATTTGCGCCTCAGCGACAATAAGTGAACCGCGCGTCTCATTGTTGAGCACGGCGAAACCGGCTTGCCGATAGCCGCCCGCTCCGAGGCTGATAAGCCGCCATGAATTCAAGCGTTCTGCGGAACAATCCGTAGCGACACTGCCTGCGGCGACTGGCTGTATCGGCATGGCGTGACCGGGCGTGATTGCAGCAGCGCCGCTGGCTGGCAACAGCACTATGGCAGAGCGGGGCAACATATCCGGGGCGGTCAGGTATACCAGCAAGGCAATGAATATGATTCCTGCCAAGCCTATCCCCAACGCAAATTTTTTCTCATTCATTACTGCACCTTGCTCTCGAGCCGGTGCTATCGGCGATGCGACAGCCCCGGCTCCGCCTATGAACCTACCAGCGCAACACCGGCGGCCGCGTCAAGCCTTGCTGTCCTTCGGTGTAACCCACCATGGATTGCATGAAATTGCTGTCGCCGCTTAAGCTTATCTTCACATCGTACCAACCGCCGGTGGTAGCGAATTGCACCGTGGCAGTCTGCCTGGGCGCCACCGTGATGGTCTGGGTGGTGACGCTGCCGGAGGTGATACGGTCCAGCAGCGTGAACACCGCAGTATTCGTGGTGCCGCTATTGTCGAACAGGATACTGACCGCCTGTCCTACGCCGTTGTTGGTCAACTTCACCTGTGGTTCCGGCTGGCCCTGCCATGCCGTTGTGCTGAGATAACCCTTGAAGCGCCGGTAGAATTGATTGGGGCCGATCATCTCCAGATCGTAGTAGCCGCCGCCATAACTGATGACGTGCCAGTAGTCGCTCGATGTAGCGTTAGCGGCCATGGTGTACATCCACGGGTTATCGGTACGGTAGTTGTCGACATTGATTTGCAGCGATGCCGGTTTGCTGCCGCCGTTGCGCCAGTTGGTCCATACTTGCTTGCCGGCGAAATCTTGCGTGAGCCAGCCGTCGAGTTGATACGGTTGCACGCGCAACGGCTTTTGGCCTGCTTCGTATGGCGGCATGACAGTGGCGGTTACAGTCGGCGCGACCGGTGTGGGCAAGGTCTTCTGCGCGTTGGCTTGCGCCGCCAGCGGCACAGTATCAGGCAATACCGGGAATGCTGCGTTGCTGACCGAGAAATCGAAGCAGGAAGTCATGTCGCCGCAAATGTCGCGCCGCCATTGGCCGATGTTGGGGCAAGTCACGCCCGTCCATTTTTCCAGGAACTGGATCGTGGAGGTGTGATCGAACACTTCACTGGCAACCCAGCCGCCGCGGCTCCATGGCGAACAGACAATCGTCGGCACCCGCGAACCCAGGCCGATGGGCACGCCGCTGACGAATTCATTGGCGGTGCCGGCTGGCGGCGTTGGTGTCGTCACATGATCGTAAAAGCCGCCGTTCTCGTCAAAGGTATAGATGAATACCGTCTTGGCCCATACGGCGGGGTTGGACGCCAGCGCCTGCAGATACTGGTTCACGTAATCGACGCCGACATTCGGCGAGCCGCTTGGATGCTCGGATTTTGCCGCCGGGGCGACAATCCACGACACCGCCGGCAAGGTATTGTTGGTGACGTCGTTCTGGAAATCGGCCAGCACGCGCGTCTGCACACCGTTGATGTACAAGGGCGAATTGGTCGGCAGATTCTGGAACTGCTTAAACCATGCCAAAGCGTTGTCGTCGAAGTTGTCGACTTCCTGGTAGGTGCGCCAGGAGATGCCGGCTGCCTGCAGCGCTTCAGGATAGGTTTGCCAGGTCAGCGAACCATAAGTAAAGCCGTTGGTGGTTGCCGGGCCACCGTTCAGCCCTTGCGGGTCGATGGTGCCGCTCATCAGGTATAGCCGGTTCGGATTGGTCGAGGTCCGCGCCGAGCAAAAATAGTTGTCGCACAGGGTGAAGGCGTCAGCCAGCGCATAGTGATACGGAATGTCGTTGCGTGTCATGTAGGTATGCGAATTCATACCTTTGTTCGGAATCCATTTGTCGCTACGGCCCTTGTTCCAGGCTGCGGTGCCCGTATTCAGGTCATGCGGCACATCCGCCAGCCATTGCGCGGAGTTGGTGCTGGAATTCAGGCGCCACGGTGTATACAGGTTGCCGATGCTGTCTGCTTGCGTGAATACGTTGCGGGTGGTGGCCTGGACGGTGGCGGCGTGATCGTCGTTGAAGCCGCGCGCGCCTTTGATGGTGCCGAAATAATGATCGAACGAGCGGTTTTCCTGGCACAGGATCACGACATGGGCAATCGAACCCAAGGTACCGCTGGCAGCGGGCGCGGCCAACGCCTGTTGCACGGCAGGAGGCAGCATGGATGCCCCCATTGCTGCGACAGAACCTTTGAGAAATTTTCTACGGCTTGCGTGCGTCATATTGTTTCCATAGAGTAAGAAAAGCCCGACTCTATAGGTGAAATATTACGCAACGGTGACGCTTGGGTGACGCGTCGATGACAGTCGATGATCAGGTGGTTTTAAGCGTTTGCAATGCACGGATCCTGGCCATCGCCTGATGGTCGGAAGTCGCCGCATCTATCATCGCCGCCACATCGGCCTTCAAGGCGGTGCGCGATCCGCCGTCCAGGTAGACCATGTGGCCCGACGGATA
This sequence comes from Collimonas sp. OK307, assembly GCF_900113705.1. GTDB lineage: Bacteria > Pseudomonadota > Gammaproteobacteria > Burkholderiales > Burkholderiaceae_D > Collimonas. Next base: position 92,501 of record NZ_FOQI01000018.1, read on the forward strand.
GAACTTCGCGCTCAGGTTCTTTCGCACGGCGGGATCGACCAGCGGCATTTGCTGCAGATCCATGACGGTCTGGTAGAACGGCGTGACGAAATCGTAATAGCCATTGGCCGACAGCACCTTCAAATCAACGTTCAAGCTCATCGTCGCGGCCAGGTCGCCGGCGGTGTACAAGATGATATTGCCCTTGGCATCGATGCCCTTTTGCGCGCCGGTCGGATCGATATGGCTGAAATCCCAATTCTGGAATGCATGATCATTCAGATCTGTGAAGGCCGAATTCGATGTGAACTTCAAACCGTCGTTCAGGTAGTAGTTCCACATCGCCGTATAAACGCCGGACACCGCCGTCATGGTTGGATCGTTGCCTCCCGAGTTCGGCGAAATATCGGCAGCAATCCCGGTATCGACGCCGGTGACGCGGCCGTCATAAGAACCCAGCGCCAAACCCTGGCTTTGCAACAAACTGATCAGGAACAGCGTCCTGCCGTTGCTGTCGCCGGCCGCTATATCGAGCCCCCAGGCGGTTAGCGTGGTTGGGTCTATGCCGATAAAATCACTCAATTTTTTTAGCGTCGCCGGATCGGATTTTGGAAATTTTTCCAAAGCCGTAGCATAGTCGCTGCGCGCAAACAGCGCCGCGCTCGCCATTAGTGGCGGCAGGCTGGCCGGCGGCGGTTTCAGGTGGGTTTTCTTATGGTACCAGGCGTCGGCTACCGCTGTCGGCAACGCGCCCACCGGATTGCCCGCTTGCGCGTAATCGAGAATCGACGATTGCAGGGTGATGCCGTTCAGGTCGACGCCATCTTCATGCAGCAGATATGCCAGCACGGCGCTACGCGGCGTGCCATACGATTCGCCAAACAGGAATTTCGGCGAATTCCAGCGGTCATTCGCGGTGAGGTAGCGCTTGATGAATTGCCGGATCGATTTTGCATCCTCGTCCACGCCCCAGAAATCCTTGTTTTTGTATGGGGCAATGGCGGCGGAATAACCGGTGCCGACCGGATTGATGAATACCAGGTCGGTCTTGTCGAGCAGGCTGTCCGGATTATCTTCCAGGGTATAGGGCGCCGGTGGCGTGAACCCCGGCATGGAGGTCTTGATGCGCTTGGGCGCAAACGAACCTAGCATGACGAACACCGAGGATGAACCCGGTCCGCCGTTATAGAAAAAAGTGACCGGGCGAGTATTGCGATCGCTACCGTCAACGGTTAACGCCACGTAGAATATTTTTGCGGCGGGCTGTGAATTATCAGCATCGACCGCCACCAGATGGCCCGCAGTCGCCGTGTACGGATAGGTCCGCTTGCCGATCTTTACGCTGTGATGGGTGATGGCCGCGTTCTCGCTCGAATCGGTCACTGAATCGGCCGGCCCGTTACCGTAGGCAGTGGGATCGAAATACGGCTGGTCTAGCGGCGAGCCTTTGGCACGGATCGATGCGAAATTGAAGCTCATGATCACTTCCTTTCCGAGACAATCGTTAGATGCTTGCGAGATGCTGGCAGCTGGCAGCCGGCCGGCTGCCAGCGCACATCAAAGTACGCTGGCCAGTTTCTTGCCGTCGGGGCTGCCCATTCCGGTGCAAGCGTCCCATCCAGGCGCGGCGGCATAGTAGCCGTTGTTACCCTGCGTGACATCATGGAAGGCGGCCTGTTGCTGATACAGCTTCGGATTGACGAAACCGACCGCACTGCCCTTCGCGGTATTGATGCGTGAGAACAGTGCTGCCCACAGCGGCGCCACCGCGCTGGTTCCGCCTACCACCGCATCGCTGCCGTCGATATAGACCTGGTAACCGGTGACCGGATCGGCATTGCCGGCGACGTCCGGCACGCCGCGTTTTAGTAACGGCTGACTCTTGCCGTTGCTATCAGCCAGGACCAGATTCTGCTGCCACGCCGGCAACGCGAAAACCGCGCTGACACCGCCGCCGCCGGCACCACCTTGCGTGCCGTCATTCCAAACCACTTCACTCCCGATCGCATTGCCGGCAACGAGCAGACGCGTGCCGCCGCAGGCCAGCGCATACGGACTGGATGCCGGAAAATCGACATGGTTGCCGCTTGCCACGCCGTCTCCCGAACCGCTGTCGCCAGAGGCTACGCACACCGTCACTCCCATCGCGGCGGCGGCTTGCAACGCTGTGTTGAAGGCTTGCATGGCTTGCTGCGTCCAGCGCGGTTCGGCACTGCCCCAGCTGATAGAGATGACAGATGGTTTGTTGACGTTATCGTGTACCGCGTTGTTGAGTGCGTTGAAAAAACCCGCATCAGTATTCGTCGAAAAATACACGACGATATGCGCTTCCGGCGCCAGCGCCCCGATGATCTCGATGTCCAGCACCACTTCGCCATCTGCACCGTTAGGATCGCCGCTTGGCTGGTTGCCCGGCCCGTTTACCGCGACCGCAGTAACGTTGGGAGGTGCAATGCCGAGTTTTGAAAAATACGTCTGCAGATCGGCCGCCTGGTAGCCACCGCCCAGTTCGATGATGCCGATGCATTGGCCTTTACCAAGGTTATCAGGGAAGTCATACAAGGACGCCAGCTGCGTCGGCAAGAGGGAGGTGGAAACCTTGTGCGCGGCGTAGCGGAATGGCGGCTGCAAGCGAAAATGTGCATGCGCCTGCGGCCGATCGTCAAGGCCGATGACGGCCGTCACGATATCTTGCAACTCGGCAGGAATGTTGACTACACCGGTACGGCCGCGATAGTTGCCAAGATGCGATTCATAACGCTGCAGATCGACATCGAATGCTTGATTGAACTGTGCTACCGAGCCGGACAGGGTGACGCTGCTGCAGGCTGGATTCTCGCGCACCACCTCCAACCCGTGATCGTGCGCAAACGTGGCGACCCTGGCAATGTCCTGTGCCGTGGCGGAAAATCTACGGGCAAATTCTTCACGTGAAAGATGTGCTGCATGTGATCCTGCAGGCGCGCTTGCACTCTGTTTATCGACGATATCGCACAACTCTTGATCCGCATTGCAGCGCATGACAATCGTCACTTCAATCTGCTCGGAGGGCGCTGCCGCGCCGATGCAGCGAGCTCCGGAAAGGACGGTGCGTTCGCTGCCGGGAAGAGGTATCTTGGGGGACTTCGGGATTTTTGCCATGGCCTCAATACTCCGTGTCTGGTCAACATCTGGTTTCTGTATGACCAAGGTTGGGAGAGACAGTTCATTTCCACCTGGAAATATTCTATAGCGAATATCGCAGCGTGGCCGGGAGAAAGACCGATCGGCCTTCTCCCATTCCTGGCAAAATCAGTCCATCATTAATTCTTGAATCGCGCCCGATAATGCCGGTTGCGAGACGTTGCATGCTTGCGCGGCGCGGCCGAAATGCTTTTCTCGTTCAAGGGTAACCAGGTACGTCAGTTGGCGAATGACATTGATTGCTATCCGGGATTCATTATGTATATGCGAATATAACGCTATTTCCAGATTTCCTATCCGAAACACCTGCAAGACCTCGTCGGCAGACAACGTATTACCGCATGGCTATAGGTATTAACATCAGGATGTGATTGCCATGATTTCGCAGCAAGGTATGATAAAACCCCTCGCCCTTTTCTTTTCCAAGTCCCTGGCTTGGCACCCGACATAATTTCGATATAGCTCAAGGAGTACAAAATGCTGACTAGTGCACGCAACGAATTCGCAGGCAAGGTGACCGCGATTAACGAAGGCGCCGTCAACGACGAAGTGGAGATCACGCTCGCCGGCGGCGACCGCATCGTTGCGGTCATCACCCGGGAAAGCACCAAATACCTCGAACTGAAACCAGGTACGGAAGCACTGGCGCTGGTGAAAGCGCCATGGGTGATTTTGTCCAACCCTGACGCCGGCATCAAATTTTCTACGCGCAACCGTTTGGAAGGCACCGTCAAGGCAGTGAAGACCGGCGCGGTGAATACCGAGGTAACGGTAAGCCTGAACGGCGGCGCTACGCTGACTGCCATCATTACCCAGGAAAGCGCAGTGGCGCTGGGCCTGGCCGCAGGTAAGCCGGCAGTGGCGATTTTCAAAGCTTCGCATGTGATCGTCGGCGTCAAGGCCTGAGTTCGACTACTTCAATTCATTACGGCACCAATCCCCTCGTGCAGCCGCGGCCGTCCTCGTTCCAGAGGGCACGCAGCTGCGGTTCGCTTCCCGCAGCATCTCCGACTTGCCAAATAAATACTATACTGAAAGCATCTGCCGGTTCTGGTGGCAAGTCCACTCAGGAAAACCCGTTTAAGCAAACCTTAAGTAAAGCCAAGTAGAATTAGTCAAATTGAACGCTTGCCTGGCGTGCAGGTCGAATTGCACCATGCTGCGGATCTTCTTGATAAGCGGAAAAAATCAATGCACTTGTTGCTCAAATCATCACCGAACATCGAATTGAAGGTTATATGCGCCTAAGAAATACTCTGTTATGTGTACTGTTGGCAATTTCCACCGCCGCCCATGCGTTGGAAGCCGGGCCACCTCCAGTCCTGGCGCCACAGCAGCAGCAAGCGCAAGCGGCTCACCTGAGCGCGCAATTCCTGAGCCGTTTCCACTACAAACCGGTGCCGCTGGACGACGCCTTGGCTGCGAAGATCATCACTCGCTATATCAAATTGCTCGACCCGGAAAAATTCTTTTTCACACAAGCGGATATCGATCAGTTTACAGCCCAGCAAAGTAAACTCGACGATGCGATCTATCGCGAAGACCTGCAAATTCCTTTCTCCATTTTCAACGTGTATCAGCAACGCATCGTCGAACGCCTGACCTATGCGCGCGAATTGCTCAAGCAAGGTTTCGACTTTACCCAGAAAGAAGATTATTCCTTCGTGCGCGATAAGGAACCATGGCCGACAACCACCGCAGACAGTCGTGAGCTGTGGCGCAAGCGTGTCAAGAACGACTGGCTGCGCCTGAAGCTTGCCGGCAAGAAGGACCAGGCGATTCGCGATACGCTCAGCAAGCGTTACGAAAATTCCCTGACGCGCGCCTATCGGTATAAGAGTGACGACGTGTTCCAGATTTTCATGAACGCGTATGCGACATCGATCGAACCGCATACCGATTATCTGGGCACCACCGCAGCGGCAGATTTCGATATTTCCATGAAGCTGTCCCTGGTCGGCATTGGCGCCGTACTCCAGGAACGGGATGAATACACGACCATACGCGAACTGGTGGCAGGCGGTCCGGCGCAATTGTCCGGCAAGCTTGCGGTCGGCGACCGGATTGTCGGCGTGGCGCAAGGTGAAAAGGGCGCCATGACAGATGTGGTCGGCACGCGGATTGACGACGTCGTCAAACAGATTCGCGGCGCCAAGGACACGGTAGTGCGCCTGGACATTTTGCCGGCCGATGCCGGTCCGGATGGCAAGCACAAGCTGATCAGCCTGGTGCGTAACAAGATCAGCCTGGAGCAACAGGCGGCAAAGAAAACCATCATCACCACCAAGAACGGCGACGTCACCCGCAAAGTGGGCGTGATTACCCTGCCCGCTTTCTATGAAGATTTTGACGCGCGGCGCAAGGGCGACAAGAATTTCAGGAGCGCCAGCCGCGATGTGGCGGCACTCCTGGCCGACCTGAAAAAGGAAAAGGTCGACAGCGTCCTGATCGATTTGCGTAACAACGGTGGTGGTTCGCTGACTGAAGCGGTCGACCTGACCGGGCTGTTTGTCGGCAAGGGCCCGATCGTGCAGCAGCGCAATGCGCGCGGCGACGTCAACGTCGAAGCCGATGACCGTCCTACTCCAGCCTGGACCGGCCCGCTGGCAGTACTGATCAATCGCGGTTCGGCCTCGGCTTCGGAAATTTTTGCTGCGGCAATCCAGGACTATGGCCGTGGCATCATCGTCGGCGAAGGCAGTTTTGGCAAAGGCACCGTGCAGACCATGGTCAATCTTGACGAGCTGACGCATAACGACAAACCGAAGTACGGTGAACTGAAGATGACCATCGCGCAATTTTTCCGGATCAACGGCGGCACCACCCAGCTGCGCGGCGTAACGCCTGACATCAGCTTGCCCGGCTTCTCCGATACCGAGGCTTTTGGCGAATCGAGTTACGATAACGCGCTGCCGTGGTCGCAAGTGAAGGCAGCGGATTATGTGCCTTACGGTGATTTGAAAAGCCTGGTGCCGCAGATCCAGAGCCGGCATGATGCGCGTGTCGAGAAAAACAAGGATTTCCAGCGCTTCGTGGAAGATGTGAATGAGTTGAATGTGCAACGCAAGAAGCGCCTCATCTCTCTCAACGAAGCTGACAGGCGTGCCGAGATGGCCCAGCAGGAAGCGCGTCTCAAGGCGCGCGGCAAAGCTGACGGCGGCGGCGCGAACGACAAGGATGGCGATGCCGACGCAGATCTGAACCGGCCGGACGACGGTTTGCAAGCCAACGAACGCAGTCTGAGTGCGGATATTGCGGCGGAAAAGGCGCTGAAGAATGCGAAAGACGTATTGCTGAACGAAGCGGCGCAGATCCTTGGCGATGAATCGGATCTGCTCAAATCGAACGTCAAATTCGCGGTGCAGCAGCCAGTCAGCGCTAAAGATAAATGATCTTTCCTGCGGGACGATTACTGTAACGGTTGATAGGGTTGGACGACGGATTGACGCTCGCTCCAGCCTGATGCCCTTCTTTTTTGGAGTTCAACATGCAATCCTTGTCGATGTATCAAATTTCCGTTCCTGTGTTCGTGCGTGGGTTGGGGGTGTTGGCTGGGTATCTGGAGAAGGCGGAGGCGTATGCCAAGGCTAACAATATCGATCCTGCGGAGATGATTAACGCGAAACTGGCGCCGGATATGTTGTCGCTGGCGGGGCAGGTGCAGCGGGCTAGCGATACTTCGAAGAATGCGATTGGGCGGTTGTCGGCGATTGAGGCGCCGCGCTTCGAGGATAATGAAGTTACCTTTGCGGAGTTGCAGGAGCGGGTTGCCAAGACTATTGCGTTTTTGGACAGTGCACGGTTGGAGGATTTGCAGGGAAGCGAGACGCGATCGGTGACGTTGAGTTTTGGCAAATTCAAAACTACTTTGCAGGGGGATGCTTACTTGCTGACGTTTACCTTGCCGAATTTTTTCTTTCATATAACCACGGCGCATGACATCTTGCGGCACAAAGGTGTGGCCATCGGCAAGATAGACTATCTCGGACATTTCGAAATAGAGCCAGCGTAGTTAAATGGGGTCAGAGTTTTTTTACGACAGTCGTATCGTCGTAAATTACTCTGCCCCCTTTTAACGGCCCACGGAGTACGTTCGTTGGCGGTCGACGCGAAAATTCTCGTTACTTAAAACGTTTGCTACTCCGTGGATGCATGCCGGGGGCGGCCCGGCAGCCGCTCACTTTCTTTGCTTCGCCAAAGAAATGGAATGGACGCCTCCCCCTAAGGGGCGAAGCTGACAAGACGGGATGGAATACGCAAGGGGTTCTCGCTGTCAACGGCATCATTGTGCCAAAGTAGAGGTTCGCAAAAACCACTTAAGACAGGAGAACCCGAAATGAAGAATACCGTAATTGGTGTTGACATTGCAAAGACTGTTTTTCAGTTGCATTGGGTGGAAGCAGAGACCGGCGAGATCAGGAGCAAGCAGCTCAAACGGGCTGGTTTTCTGTCCCATTTTGCCAATCTGGCACCTTGCCTGATTGGCATGGAAGCCTGCGGTGGGGCTCAACATTGGGCACGCCGATTAATGGAGATGGGGCATCGGGTCA
>NZ_FOQI01000044.1 GCF_900113705.1 Collimonas sp. OK307
ACCGCCAGCGTCGCCGCTTCTTCCAGATCGGCATCTTCCATCACGATGATCGGATCGTTGCCGCCCAGTTCCAGCACCTGACGTTTGTACACTGCTTTGCCGGCGATGTATTTACCGATCGGCACGCCACCGGTGAAGGTGACCAGGTCGACATCGGCATTGGTCAGCATTTCATCGGCGATTTCTTTCGGATCGCCAGTGACCACCGAGAACATCTCCGGCGGCAAGCCGGCTTCGTACAGGATATCGGCCAGCAGCAAGGCGGAGAACGGCGTCTTCTCGGTCGGTTTCAACACCATCCGGTTATTCGTCGCAATCGATGGCGCCACTTTGTGGGCGACCTGGTTCAACGGATGATTGAACGGCGTAATGGCCGAGATGGCGCCCAGCAGCGGTTCTTTCATCGTGTAGACTTTGCGCTGCTTGCCATGCGGCGTCAGGTCGCAGGAGAATACCTGGCCGTCATCTACCAGCGCCTGATTGGCGGCAAACACGAAGACGTCACAGGCACGGCCGACTTCGTACAGGCTGTCTTTCTTGCACAACCCGGCTTCTGCCGTGATCAAATCGGAAACGGCATCGGTATTGGCGCGCAATATTTCCGCCGCCCGCAGCATGATCTTGGAACGTTCGAAACGTGTCAGCTTCGACTTGTACTGACGTGCGATACGGAAGGCGTCGCGGATATCGCCGACCGTCGCCTTCGGGATCGTCCCGACCAGCTTGCCGTTGTAGGGATTGAGCACCTCGATCAGGCGGTCGTTCCCGACCAGCTTGCCGCCAATCCGCATCTTCTCGCGCAACGGTTCGCCGTCTTTGACTTTGTGCAATTCGCTTAACATTGACATGTTCATCTCCAGATTAATTAATTATGTATTTGCATTACTGTTGCGCAGCATTCATCGCCAGGAAAAACACATCGAAGTTACGCAACCGATGGTCAGCTGGGATCGCGCTCAATTTGCGGTTGAACATCAGCGGCACCTTTTGTTCGGAAATG
>NZ_FOQI01000031.1 GCF_900113705.1 Collimonas sp. OK307
TCCGGCGTTGGAGAAGGCCTCGAAGATGGTGCCGGCGCGCAGGTACTTGGCGTCATTCATCATGACTTCCTGATTCGCTTCGCGATCCAGGAAATAATTGCCGCAGATGCCGTGCACTGAAGGCGGCGCCCCGGTCACAATCGACAGATTATTCGGATTGGTAAAGCTGGGCACGACGCAATCGCCGGTAAGCACGGTCCCTTGCGCCACCATTTTTTTAAGAAATGGCGTGACGCCAGCCTGTATCGCCTGGTTGATGTATTCCTGTTCACAGCCGTCGACACAGACAACGACGACAGGCTGCTTCATCCATGGGTAGCTGCGGCCATTGACCTGCAGGGTTTTGGTGGTGGACATTAGTTAGCCTTTCGGTTTGGTAGGGAATCGGAGGTAGTAGCTGCCAGTAGCTGCCGCGCATGCGCACTGTGCATACGGTGGCGACCGGCCATCGCATGCTCGCGCATGATATGGCCGGCCTCTTGAGGATTGCCGGAGGCAATCGCATCAACGATCTTGTGGTGTTCGGCGGTCGAGGTCGGCAGGCAGCCGCTCTGCGCCAGCGCCGAGCGCCGATACAGGTTCAACTCATTTACGAGACGACGATAGGTCTGTATCAGTTTGTTGTTATCGGTCATGTTCAACAGCAGATCGTGGAATTCCAGATTCATCCGGGAATAACCGTCGACATCACCGTTGGCGGCCAGGCCATCCATGAAATCCAGGATCGCGCGCAAATCCTGGATCTGGGCGGCGCTGATCCTGCTTGCCAGCTGGCGGCCGATCAGGTCATCCAGGGCGCAGCGGACGTCATATATATCGTCGGCTTCCTGAAGAGAAATCTGACGGACAAAAACACCGAGATTTTTCTCCTGCCGCACCAGGCCGACCTCTTCCAGAGCCCGGAACGCCTCCCGTACCGGGCCACGCGAGACACCCAGCATTTCTGCCAGCGTGATCTCGTTGAGCTTTTCGCCCGCCGCCAGATCGCCGGCCAGAATCATGCGCTCAAGCTCTTTCTGCACCAGCGACGGCAAGGAATTATTTTTTAGCACGGCAATAGTGTTCATAGTGCGACCCGTAGTCATGTGAACCTTTTTATTGAACAGTGATTGCACTTTAAACCGACAGCGTGTAGATTGTCAACAATAGACAGCAAACATAATGCAATTTACAAAATTACAAAATGTTCCAGATGTCTAGGCCGGGACGATAGCCACAATCTTTTGTACTCGGCCGATGTAGCAAGAACGAAGGGGTTGAGAAGTATCAGGAAGGTGCATTACAGCAATTTGACACTGATTGATGACACAACAACTGAGGAGACAGCAATGAACATAACAATGAAACCGCATTTTTTACGACTTTTGCAGAAAACCGCAATCATCACCACCCTGGCGCTGGTAGCCGGGAGTGCCCTGGCCCAGGCAAAAACCGAGCTGCTGGTTTATACGGCCATCGAAAGCGATGCCATGAAGGCCTACAAGGATGGCTTTGAAAAAGCCCATCCTGACGCGGACATTCGCTGGGTACGCGACTCGACCGGCGTGATTACCGCCAAATTGCTGGCCGAAAAAAATAATCCGCAAGCCGATGTGGTTCTGGGCGTTGCCGCCAGTAGCCTGGCATTGCTGAGTCAGGAAGGCATGCTGGTGCCATATGCACCGGCAGGCCTGAAAGACCTGAATCCGGCCTTCTCCGATAAGGCCCGGCCGCCGAGCTGGGTCGGCATGGATGTATGGGGAGCGACCGTTTGTTTCAACACGGTAGAGGCCAAGAAATTTGGCCTGCCCAAGCCAACCAGTTGGCAAGACCTGACCAAGCCGATCTACAAGGGTCAGATCGTCATGCCGCATCCGGCCTCCAGCGGCACCGGCTATCTCGATGTCACGGCCTGGCTACAGATGTTCGGCGAAGCCGGCGGCTGGAAATACATGGATGCGTTGCATGAAAACATCGCGCAATACACCCACTCCGGGTCCAAGCCTTGCACCATGGCCGGCACCGGCGAATTCCCTATCGGTATTTCATTTGAATTCCGTGCCCATCAGGTCCAGGCTACCGGCGCCCCGGTCGAGCTGATTTTCCCGAAAGAAGGCCTGGGCTGGGATATCGAAGCCAGCGGCATCATGAAGGGCACGAAAAAGATGGACGCTGCGAAAAAGCTGGTCGACTGGATGACCACGAAAGAGGCTAACCAGATCAGCGCCACCTGGTGGGCCATCGTTGCCTATCCTGGCATCGCCAAGAAAGTGGAAGGCATCCCGGAAAACTACGAAAAACTGCTGGTAACCAACAACGACTTCAACTGGTCTGCCAGGAATCGCTCCCGCATTCTGGCCGATTGGAGCAGCCGTTATAACTCCAAAGAAGAGAAGAAGAAGTAAATCAAGAGTACAGGCTGACGCTGAGAGGTGCCTGGCGCCTCCAGCGTCGGTGTAAGGATATCAATAAGTGAGGATCTATCATGCCCAAGCAAAATCAGTATCTGGTACTTAACAACATTTCGAAGTCTTTCGGTAACTTCCACGCGTTGCGCGACATCAACCTGTCCATCGCGGAAGGTGAGTTTGTCTGTTTCCTGGGCCCGTCCGGCTGTGGCAAGACCACGCTGCTACGCATCATCGCCGGCCTGGAAAGCCAAAACCAGGGGCGCATCAGTCAAGCCGGAAAAGATATTTCGTGGCTGCCGCCGATCAAGCGCGACTATGGCATCGTGTTTCAGTCATACGCACTGTTTCCGAATCTGACCATTGCGGACAATGTCGCCTATGGGCTGGTTAACCGCGGCCAGTCGCGAGCCAGCACCAAGACACGGGTCGAAGAACTACTGACGCTGGCCGGCCTGCCGACCAGCGGCAACAAATTTCCAGGACAACTATCCGGCGGCCAGCAGCAGAGAATTGCACTTGCACGTGCGCTGGCCACTTCGCCCGGCCTGCTGTTGCTGGACGAGCCGCTATCGGCGCTGGACGCACTGGAACGGGTTCGCCTGCGCGGTGAAATCCGGCAATTGCAGCAGCGGCTTGGCGTCACCACCATCATGGTCACGCATGACCAGGAAGAAGCGCTGACGATGGCCGACCGCATCGTCGTCATGAATCAAGGCGAAATCGAGCAAATCGGGACACCGCAGCAAGTCTACCTGCAGCCTGGTTCGCCGTTCGTCGCATCCTTCGTCGGCAAGGTCAATATCCTGCGCGGCATCTCGCTCGGGGACGGCCGCTTCCGCATAGGCGATCTGAATTTTCACTGGGAGTCGAGCGTCGATCATATTCCCGCCGGTGCGCCGGTCAAAGTGTATTTGCGTCCGGAAGATTTTGTCGCCCGCGATGCCGAGAACCGGACACACAACAACGCCATGGCAGAGATTCTTAAAATCGAATTCCTGGGCGCCTTCAGTTATCTCACGGTGGCATTCGAAGGTATGCAGCAACAGCCGGTGGTGACATCCATGTCGCTAAACCTGTTAAAAGAGTTACGCCTGAAGGTCGGCAGCAAAGTATTGTATGGATTGCTGCCCGAGCGGATCCGCCTCTATCGCGATAACGAGGCCGAACCGCTCGTCATGATAAAGCCTGCGCTTGCGGAGGCCGCATGAACAGATCTGCCAATGTGTTGCCGCTATCGGTCGTAACGGCAACGTCAAACATCAAACCGGTCACAAAGGGCCGTCAGCAAAGTCACTGGCATGACCGTATCGGTCACTTGCTATTGCTTTTCGTCTGTATAGGGCTGGCAGTGTTTTTGCTGATGCCGGTGATGATGATCCTGATCCAAAGCGTCCAGGACAAGACCGGCGCATTTGTCGGATTACGTCAGTTCACCGATTACATGTCGACCCCGGCATTGCGGCAATCGGTGTTGAATACGCTGACCATTTCAGTCTCGGTGACGGCGCTGGTGATCCCGGCAGCCTTCACTTTCGCCTATGCGCTGACGCGCAGCATGATGCCGCTCAAGCGCACGTTTCGCACCCTGTCGCTGATCCCGATCCTGGCGCCGTCGCTGCTGGCGGCAATTTCATTCGTGCAATGGTTCGGTACCCAGGGCGTACTCAAGGGCTTGCTTGGCGGTCATTCCATTTACGGTCCGATCGGCATCATCATCAGCGAATGCTATGCCGTGTTTCCGCATGCGTTGATGATCCTGATCACCGCATTGACGCTGGCGGACGGCCGCTTGTATGAAGTGGCGGAATCGCTGGGCACCAGCCGCTTCCGCAAGTTCCGGACCATCACCCTGCCGGGCGCCAAGTACGGCTTGATTAGCGCAATGCTGGTGGTATTCACCTTCACGGTCAACGATTTCGGCGTACCGAAAGTCATCGGCGGCGATTACAGCGTCCTGGCAATGGACGTCTATCAGTTAGTGATCGGCCAGCAGGACTTCAACAAAGGCGCCGTAGTCAGCTTGCTGCTGCTGCTGCCGGCATTGATGGCGTTCGCGATCGACTACACCATACGGCGCAAATTGCAGTCCCAGCTATCGGCACGCGCGGTGCCGTTCACTCCGAAACGACATCGTATTTTCGACTCCCTGATGTTCTGCTATTGCAGCCTCATCTGCGCGTTGCTGCTAGCGGTATTGAGCATGGCGGTGTATACCTCGTTCATCAAGCTGTGGCCTTACAACCGGACTTTGGTATGGGATCACTATTATTTCGGCCTGTTCCAGGATGGCATCCTGGAGTCGTATTTCAATAGCTTGCGACTGGCCGCCTATGTAGTCGCCAGCGGCATCGTGCTGATTTTCGGCAGCGCCTACCTGGTCGAGAAAACCCGCGGCATGAATGGAGCGCGCGCGATCATCCGTCTGTTGGCGATGTTGCCGATGGGCGTGCCGGGACTGGTACTGGGACTGGGTTACATCATGTTCTTCAATCACCCGGACAATCCGCTCAACGTCCTGTATCGCAGCATGACGATCCTGGTGTTGTCGACCGTGGTGCACTACTTCACATCCAGCTACCTGACCGCGGTTACGGCCTTGAAAGCCATCGACAACGAGTTCGAAGCAGTATCGGCATCGCTCAAGGTGCCTTTCTACAAAACCTTCTTCCGGGTCACCGTGCCAGTCTGCCTGCCGGCGGTGCTGGATATCGGCCGCTACCTGTTCATCAACGCGATGACCACCATTTCCGCGGTCGTGTTCTTGTACTCGCCAGACACCACGCTGGCTTCGGTAGCCATCTTGAATCTGGAAGCGGAGGGCAAGATCGGCCCGGCGGCGGCGATGGGAACGCTGATCGTGCTGACCTCTTCCATCGTCGTTCTCCTGTATGCGCTGACCACCCGTGTGTTATTGAAGAAAGCGCAGCGCTGGCGCAAGACTGTTTGAGTTTGAGTTCGAGTTTGTTATTGCAGTGAACTTTAAATGTATTACCTCAATTGTTTAAATTCGGCTGTTTAAAATTAAAGGAAATGCCATGAGCCTCGTTAGTCGGGATCCGGTCCTTCTCACCCCAGGACCACTGACCACCTCCCTCGCCACCAAGACCGCCATGCTGCGCGACTGGGGCTCCTGGGATGTCTCGTTCAACGCCATTACCGCGGAAGTCCGCAAGCACTTGCTAGACATAACCAATGCGCATGAACACCACGTCTGCGTACCGATGCAAGGCAGCGGGACGTTCTCGATCGAAGCTGCGATAAATACATTGCTGCCACGCGACGGCCATATGCTGGTGCTGATCAACGGCGCCTATGGCAAGCGGATGGCCAAAATCGTCGAAATGATGGGGCGCAAGGTATCGGTATTCGAGACTGCTGAAGATGTACCCACCACAGCGGCCGATGTCGACCGCCTGTTGAGCGGCGACGCCAGCATCAGCCACGTCGGCCTGATCCATTGCGAAACAAGTACCGGCATTCTGAATCCGCTACGCGAGATTGCCGAAGTGGTCGCCCGTCATAAACGCAGCCTGATCATCGACGCAATGAGCTCGTTTGGCGCGTTAGCTGTCGATGCCGCCACGGTTCCGTTCGATGCATTGATTGCCGCCAGCGGAAAATGCATTGAAGGTCCGCCTGGAATGGGTTTTGTGATTGCGCGCAAAAGCGTGTTGGAAAAAGCTGCCGGCAACTCGACCTCGTTATCGCTGGATCTGTACGATCAGTGGACTTACATGGAAAAAACCACACAATGGCGCTTCACGCCGCCAACCCATATTGTGGCGGCATTTCACCAGGCGCTGCTCCAGTTTGTCGCCGAAGGTGGGCAGTCTGCCCGGCTGGCCCGCTATCAGGAAAATTACGAAGCGCTGATGACGGGCATGCAGGAACTCGGACTAAAGTCGTTTCTCGATCCGAAGATCCAGGCGCCGATCATCGTCACGATCCATGCGCCTGACAGCGCCAAATATGAGTTCAAGCGTTTCTACAATCAGGTGCGCGACAAGGGATTCGTACTGTATCCGGGCAAATTGACACAGGCGGAAACCTTCCGCGTAGGCTGTATCGGTGCGATTGGCGCAGAAGAAATGCGGCAGGCAGTACACGCCATCGCCGACACGTTGCGGCAGATGGGGATTGCAACCAAGGCCAAGCCTGAATACCGCCTTGCGCCGGAACTTGCCGTCAGCGCTGCATAAAAGAGAAGTCGGATTCGGCCGTGCCGGGATTTGACACCGGCACGGTGCGATCGACGCAACAGATTTTTTATCACGATCCGGCTTAGAAAAACAGGTAAATCAAATAGGTTAAAAATCGCTGGAATGTATGCGAAAACCGTGGCCTGAGCAGACCCGGGCAGACTGCGCGATTTGTGGCAAATAACCCGTTCAAAGAAGGTTAGAAATGCAAACCACATCGAACCATCCGCGATCCAGTTTTGTGGGGAAAGCCGCACTGTTTTCAGGCATACCCTATCAAATTCGCACAATCCACGCATTTGATGTCGATCAGCATGCCCGCAATTTGACCGACTGGAAGCAAAGTTATGACCAGATCACATCGGGTCAATTCCACGGAGTTCTATCCGAATTGCTGATACCGCACATGCAAGTACTGCTTGAGGAAACCAACAAGGCTGTGCGCCGATCCTGCTGCGTTCGGCCCGATGCTTTCTGGTTCGGTCTTCCGGCGAATGCAAATAAGGCGCGTATCAATGGGCGCTTGTGCAACACTGGCACGATCATGGTGCGGCCGGGAAATTTAGAATTCGAGTTGGTGACCCCTGCCGATTACGCCATCTATGGACTTGTTATCCAGCGGAATGCCTTGCTGCGTGTCGCCGACCAGATAGGTTGCACGGTCGACTACACACAACTGATCAAGGCTGAAGTCTTGCATGTAACGGAATTGTCAAAGACGATTTTTCAGCAGACGCTGGCATATATGCTGTCAATGCGTGACGCACGCGATGAACATAACCCCGTATTCAGCCTGGCGCTTTCGCAGCAAGCCGTGGCAATGGCGCTCCTATCCATACTTGATAGCGGCGAAGTAGACAGCACCATCAGCAACAGCTTCATAAGACGGCAACGCATTGTTGCGCAAGCGCGCGAATATATGCTGGCCCATCGAGAGCAGGCGATTATAGTGCCGCAACTTTGCGAGCACCTGCACATCAGTCCTCGCTCGCTACAATATTGTTTCGAAGATATTCTCGGAATCAGCCCGATACAATATCTGCGCATCATTCGCTTCAACGGCGCCCGCAGGCATCTGCGGGAAAATATATCGGATAGGCATACCGTGCAAGATATCGCCGCAGATTGGGGATTCTGGCATCTCAGTCAATTTTCTTGCGACTATCGAAAATTATTTGGAGAAAGCCCGTCCGAATCATTGCGCAAGCGCATGACTGAATATGGCGCAGTCATGTAGCAGTTCAACGATGATGGTGCCATGTCTTTCGAAATAAATGATCTTCCGTTTCCAGCGTTGATCATAAAACAGCAGTTCTCTCAGTGCTGCAATGCGATTCAGCGCATTCACAATCCCCTCCTCTCTTTTACGCCGTGCCCGACGTTGATTGCCAGGGTTTCACGCTGCCAATCGCATTCGCCTTCCAGTTGCAAAAGACTGTCTGGTAAATGCCAATCTTCTTGAAAGCCGCTGCAACCGTCGCTCCCAGATCAATCACAGTGACGGATTCGAGCAACAAAGCCAGCCGCCTTTGTTTTTTTTGCCGAAATTCGATAACGCAAAAAAATAGGGTGCCGTTATATTCGATTAACGCAGATTGCAACGTTCGCCGATAAAACGCATGTGGTTGAATAAAAAAAACCGCGGGCATATGGGGCCGACAGATTAGTCAGGAAATGGAGAGCTGGAAGCTGGATTATTTCCTGATCAAGGCGATTTTTTATCAATGTTTTCCAGATGTTTTTTTGTAGTTCCTTGGTTCTAAATTTTTAATTATTCTAATAATTGGGGGTAGCACATGATGAAAATGATTCTGGTTGCAGGTATGTTGAGTGGCATTTCCGGTATGACGCAAGCACAAACCAATGTCACGATTTATGGCCTTATCGATTTGGGTGTGAACTACACCAACAACGTCGGCGGGAAAAGCCAGGTTCAACTGGAAAGCGGCGATGTACAAGGTAGCCGCCTGGGATTTAAAGGCAGCGAAGACCTGGGCGGTGGTCTGAGTGCCGTGTTCAAGCTTGAAAACGGTTTTAAGGCAGATACCGGCAAGCTGGGTCAAGGCGGTTTGTTTTTCGGTCGTCAGGCATTCGTCGGTTTGTCGAGTACGACTGCCGGCACGGTCACAATGGGGCGTCAGTATGACTCCGTGGTCGACTTCGTCGGCCCGGTGACTGCGAATGGCGGCTGGGCTGGCTATCTGTTCTCGCATCCACTGGATAACGACAATACCGATAACTCATTCCGTGTCAATAATTCCGTCAAATACACCAGCCCGAATTTCTCCGGCGTTACGTTCGGTGGCTTGTACGGCTTCGGCGAAACAGCCGGCAATGCTGGCAACAACCGTACCTACAGCCTGGGTGCGAGCTATGTCAACGGCCCATTGACGGCGGGTCTGGCGTACATGAATCTGAACCATACCGGCACTACCACGAGTGGTTCTATTACGCCATCTGACGCCACCTTCCTGGCCGACAAGCAAAAGATCTTTGGCGCGGGCATTAACTACACAATTGGTGCGGCGATACTCGGGTTTGTGTATACCAACACCAACCTGACCAATCCAACTGGCGACAATGGTTACATCAGCTCGTTTGCACCAGCCGTTGGCACATTGAATTCACTCAAGTTCAACAACTACGAAATCAATGCAAGGTATCAAGTCACCGCAGCGCTTAATCTCGGCGCGATGTACACCTACACGCAAGGTAAATACGATGCAACGGCGGGCAATGTCAAGCCAAAATGGTCGACTTTGGGCTTGATGGCTGACTACAACTTGTCCAAGCGGACTGACATTTACCTGCAAGGCATTTACCAAAAGGTCGGCGGCGATCTGACAGGAACATCACTTGACAATGCCTACATTCCGGGTGCTTCCGACAGTTCGGGCAATGACAAGCAGGTGCTCTTCCGCGTAGCAATGCGTCACAAGTTCTAAGCAGTATCCGGGTGCTGCCGATTATCGCGCCGCTTGAGCCCGGCGCGATAGTTGGCTGTATCTTGTAATTTTACCGATTAGTGGCAGCAGCGAGACGTCCCTGGGGAGCTCCCAGATTTTGCCCACTCGTATTTGAGTGGGCTTTTTTTCGACTATTTATTAGTCGTGGCGAGCGGAGATTTTTTCAACAAAGCCTTCGTAGCGGGTATTTACTTCATCCGCGCGTGGTTTGGCGGCCACCGCGATGATTTCCAGCCGCCAGCCGGGATCGATCAATTGTTCCAGCGTGCAGGCGCGGGTCGGTGCGTAGCCGGGCGGGACCCATTCATCCCAGACCGCGTTCATTCCGGCATAGTCGGTGATATCGGCCAACAGAATGCGCACCGACAGTAAATACGTACGATCGCTGCCGGCCTGGGCCAGCAAACGATCGATATTTTCCAGGATGGCGCGGGTCTGGTCGCCGATGTCGCCGCTGGTGTTATCGGCGACCTGGCCGCCGATATAAATCATGTTGTCGTGAATTACCACCTCGGAACGGCGCTGGACGGTGTCGATACGCTGGATGCTCATGCCACTTCCTGTTTCATCAAATTAGAATAGAAAACTAAGCTAAGCTTTATCGGCCTTGCCGGCCGCATTGGCAAACTTGCTGAGCAGTTTGTCGATCAACCAAGGCTCGCGATTTTCATCTTCGGCGCTTTCCTTGCGACGGATCGCATTGCGCACCACGAGCGATCCTAGATAGCGGATCGGTTCCGGCGGAAATGTACCGCGTGGGCCATCGGCCAGCGGACTGCGGCTCCATTCATTGTCAAGCCCAAGCACCAGCGACGACAGTAGCTGCCCGCCCATGTATGTCGGGCCGACGCCGTTGCCCGAGTAGCCGAAACCATAGAAAATATTCGGATGGCCATCAAGCTTCCCGAAAAAAGGCAAACCTGTAACCGACCGGTCCGACGGCCCGTTCCAGCTGGCCGTAATCGGCACCTCCGACAGCGCCGGGAAAAATTCGTGCAGACTTTGCTTCAGTTGATCTTCGTACGGCGAGCGCTGGTCAAAAACCGGCAGAATGCGGCCGCGCCAGGCAAAAGTATTGCCGCCTTTGCCCAGCATCAGGCGGCCGTCTTCGGTGGTCCGGTAATAGAACACAAAAGTGCGCGAATCAAGTACCGAGACGCCGTCCTTGAGGCCGATCATCCGCAACAATTCAGGGCACTTTTCGGTAATGATCATATCGCTGGAAACCACCGCCACCGTGCTTTCAAACTGCGGAAAGAGCGTTCCCATCCAGGCATTGATGGCCAGCACCATCTTGCCGATTTGCAGTGTGCCCGACGGCGTTTGTATCGTTACTTGCGGACCTGGCTCAAATGCCAGCATCGGCGTTCTCTCATAAATCCGGATACCCATTTCCAGGGCAACCCGCCGCAGTCCGCGCACCAGCTTGCCAGGATGTACGGTGGCCGCCATTGGCGAGAACACGCCAGCCAGATTGCGCATCGAGCCGGAGCGCCACTGCACTTCTTCAGTAGATAGCGCGTGATATGAATTGATGCCGTGTTTGTCCAGCTCCTTTAGCACCGGATCCATCATCCCCATCTGAGCCTGCGTGGTCGCGGTGTACAAGGTGCCATCCTGACGAAATTCGGCGTCGATACCGTGCTTGCGACAGAACTCGGCAATATGGGTTACCGCCGCTTCGGAAGCTTTCGCCAGACGCACCGCTTCGACCTCTCCAAACAGACGGCGTAGCGTAAAAAATTTGGTAGTCCAGGTCAGCATGCAGCCGCCATTTCTGCCGCTGGCGCCGGCACCGCACAGATCGCTTTCGATGATCGCAATATCCAGTGCCGGATTCTGCTGCTTGAGCTGCAAGGCGGTCCACAGACCGGTAAAGCCACCACCGACAATGCCAACGTCAGCGCGCTGCGCGCCTTGCAATGCTGGTGTCAATTCACCATCCATCGACAGTGCATGTTCTAGCCAGAATGGGCGCATGGGAAGCATTCCTAAAGTGTGAGAAATCAATCACTGCAGCTGATCCGATGCTGTCGGCCAGTCGGTTCCGGGGAGATTTTTATCCGGCGGTGATTGCACTTTAATTTAACATAGCGTAAATTGTCAACAATAAACATAAGGCAATCTACAAAGTTGCAAAAATACTCCCGCCCGGTTAACTGAGACGGCCGGCACAATCTTTTTGCAACAAAATTTTTCTCTGCATCAACATTTTCCAATAGCAAAAGACATCGAAATGGCCAACATCGAAATTTTCTCCAGCGAAGCCCGCGTTTTTCCGCCATCTGCAGAATTTGCCAAGACCGCTGCGATTTCCGGCATGGGCGCATATAACGCCTTGTGCGCAGAGGCGGCGAATGACTACGAAGGATTTTGGAGCAGGCTTGCACGCGAACATCTGACCTGGCACAAGCCTTTCACCGAAGTTCTGGACGCATCGAATCCGCCCTTCTACAAATGGTTCGGGGATGGCCAGCTGAACGTTTCTTACAATTGCCTCGATATCCACCTGCAAAACGGCAATGCAGATAAGGTCGCGGTTATTTTTGAATCCGATGACGGTGACGTAACCAAAGTCACCTATCAGGAGCTGTACGAAAAAGTCTGCAAGTTCGCCAACGGCCTGAAGTCGCTCGGTATCAAGAAGGGCGACCGGGTCGTCATCTACATGCCGATGTCGGTAGAAGGCGTAGTTGCGATGCAAGCTTGCGCCCGTATCGGCGCCACGCATTCGGTGGTGTTTGGCGGCTTCTCCGCCAAGTCGCTGCAAGAACGCATTATCGATGCCGGTGCGGTTGCAGTATTGACCTCGGATGAGCAAGTCCGGGGCGGTAAGCGCCTGCCGTTAAAAGCTATCGTAGATGAAGCGCTGTCACTCGGCGGTTGCGACAGCATTCGGAACGTCATTGTGTATAAACGCACTGGCGGTAACGTAAAATTCAATCCGGATATCGATCTCTGGCTGCATGAGCTGGTAGCATCGCAGGCTGCGCACTGCGAACCCGAGTGGGTTGAAGCCGAACATCCGCTATTTATCTTGTATACGTCGGGTTCCACCGGAACTCCGAAAGGTGTGCAGCACTCTTCCGGCGGCTATCTTTTGTGGGCAGCCCTGACCATGAAGTGGACGTTCGACATCAAGCCTGATGATGTCTATTGGTGTACCGCCGACATCGGCTGGATCACCGGCCACACCTATATCGCCTACGGCCCGACCGCGGTTGGCGCCACGCAAATCATTTTCGAGGGTATCCCGACTTTCCCGAATGCAGGTCGTTTCTGGGACACGATCCAACGCCACAAAGCCACCATTTTCTACACTGCGCCTACAGCGATTCGTTCATTGATCAAAGCTGCCGACGCCGACAGGAACGTCCATCCCTCGCAGTACGATCTGTCGTCCCTGCGCTTGCTGGGTACGGTCGGCGAACCGATCAATCCGGAAGCATGGATGTGGTATCACAAAAATATCGGCGGCGAACGTTGTCCGATCGTCGACACATTCTGGCAAACCGAAACCGGCGGTCACATGATCTCGCCGCTGCCGGGCGCAACGCCGCTGGTGCCGGGGTCATGCACTTTACCGCTGCCAGGCATTCAAGCAGCGATCGTCGATGAGGCCGGCCACGATTTGCCAGATGGCCAGGGCGGCATCCTGGTAGTCAAGCGTCCGTGGCCTGCGATGGTGCGCACCATCTGGAATAACCCGGAACGTTTCAAGAGCGCCTATTTTCCCGCAGAGTTCGGCGGTAAATTGTACCTGGCAGGCGACGGCGCGATCCGTAATAAAGACACCGGTTATTTCACCATCACAGGCCGTATCGATGATGTCCTGAACGTCTCCGGCCATCGCATGGGCACGATGGAAATTGAATCGGCATTGGTGGCCCACGCCATCGTAGCGGAGGCCGCCGTGGTCGGCCGCCCGGACGACACCACTGGTGAAGCAATTTGCGCCTTCGTAGTCCTCAAGCGCAGCCGCCCTACCGGCGATGAAGCCAGACAGATCGCCAAGGAATTGCGTGACTGGGTCGCCAAGGAAATCGGCCCGATCGCCAAACCTAAGGAAATCCGTTTCGGCGACAACCTGCCGAAGACGCGCTCCGGCAAGATAATGCGCCGATTGTTGCGCGTGCTGGCCAAGGGGGAAGATATTACCCAGGACATTTCGACACTGGAAAATCCAGCGATTCTGGAACAACTGAAAGAGACACAGTAATCAAGCCGGCGAGACGGGCGCGCCGGCGCAACGTATTTTTCATCGCAATTCAAAAACAAATAACAATTAGAAAGGTAATGTATGAAGATATTACGGAAAATCATCGTTGTTTTTTGCACTATTGCAGTGTCATGCGCATTCGCCAAAGACGACGATATCCCGCGGCAAATCACCATCGGCCTGATAGCAACCACCACGGCCGAAGATACGCAAAAACGCTGGCAGCCGGTCATCGACGATTTCGCAAGATACACAAAAATGGAAGTCCGTGTCGTGGCCTCCACCGACTACAACAAGATTGTGAGCGGGCTGAACTCCAACACCATCCAAGTGGCGTGGCTGGGTAACAAGGCCGCCCTGGACGCGGTGGAAAACCAGCACGCAACGATTTTCGCCCAGGTAGTGAAAAAAGACGGCTCGCGCGGCTACAACTCGGTACTGATCACGCCGGCCAGCAGTCCGATCAAATCGTTATCAGATATTTTGACGAACAAAGGCGCCTATAGCTTCTACGACGGCGACAAGGGCTCGACCTCCGGTTATCTGGTGCCGGCTTACTATGCATTCGCCAAAAACAAGGTAGAGCCTGAAAAACTGTTCAAGAAAATTACGGCTGGCAACCACAAAAAAAACCTGCAAGCGGTGATCGACGGTCAAGTCGATGTTGCGACCAACAATACCGAAGAACTGGATCGCCTGAAAAAGGAAGCGCCTGACCAATTCAACAAGGTGCGGGTAATCTGGACTTCGCCCCTGATTTCCAACGATCCGCTGCTGTACCGCAAGGATCTGCCGGTTGCCACCAAAAACAAGATCGAAGAATTTTTCGTCACTTATGGCAAACCGAAAAATCCAGCCAGCCAACCCGACGTGCTGCAAAACATACTCGACTTATCCGGCTTTCAGCATTCCACTGATGCCCAGTTGAAACCGACTGCCGATCTAACCATGTTCGGCCTGCTGCGCAGCAATATGTACGACGCCAGCCTGAGTACTGCGCAAAAGCAAAAGGCGTTCGAAGATATTACCGCCCGTTTCGGCAAGCTCGGCGTCACTCTGGAAATGGCGCGTCTGCGCTGACTTTCCCCATGCCCCGTACCTTCTACGCGTTCGCCTTATCACTACGCGTAGTTGGCGACAGGTCCAAAAATTGACACTTTTCGGTTTTTTTAGTGCCCAATTTTTGACTATCGACGGGGCTTTTTTTCCACCTCTATGCCTATAGCGAACTTAACGGTGCCCCCTACACACGGCACGAATATTGCTACACGGAAATTTTTGTCATGATTGGAGCTAAGTAATGCGTTTTACCCCTCTATTACCCATCCGTTATTCATTGGCTGCCGCCACCACAATCTCACTCCTGTTATCTGCATGCGGCGGCGGCGATGGGGCCAATAGTGCTGACACAGCTCCGACTTCCAACGCCGGATCGCCCACCACGCCGATGCCGCCCGCTGCCTCCCCGGGCACATCGACCACGCCGACCTCCCCCGTTACTCCCACGGGCACACCGACACCACCTCCGTCCGCCGCAAACGGGACGTTGTCATTGAATAGCGTTGAACTGGCTCAAACGCATGTGATCCCGCCAACCGGGCGCACGATGAATACCGCCGATGGGAAAAGCCGGACCTTGACCCTGCTCGCAAACCGCGCCGCGTTGCTGATGGTGGAACCGGCTACAGCAGGCGCCAGCATTCAGGTCGAGGTGGTAGGCAGCAATCTCGGCAGCCTCGTGCTGAATACACCTGACAAATTGCCGGCGACGGACAACGGCACGCCTCAATACTCTTCCAGCAAATACAGTGTGCTGTTACCTAAAGAGTGGGTACAGCCGGGGGTTACGCTGAAGATCACGCGCGGCAACGACGTCACCACAGTGCCATTGACCGTAACTGGCGGTATCAATCTGAAAGTAAGAACGGTACCGGCCTTTTTCTTTGGCGCCACTCGCGCAATGGCAACCACAGCCAAAGACAAACTGGAGATGGATGGGACCAGCCTGGCGCTTGACTATGCCCAGGAAATTCCTGTGGCATCGGTGGATGGCGTAAATTCGGGAGATCTGTCATTCAACGATTTCGTGCTTCCTCCCACTGGCACTGTCGCAGCACAGGCCTATTCCACCTTCGCCACCGCCAGGAACTCCCCCGGCGCGGACGGTTATGTACTAATGGGACAGATGCTCAGTATCCTGCCTGAATTACGCAGCGTCACTGCCAATAATGACCGCAATCTGAATGTCGCCTACTGGGCTCCAATGGTATTGGAAGACCCGCTTACCGGAAAACTCATCGGCATGGGTGGTGGGCTGACTAGCGTGGGCGCCGGAAATGCAAGCGGCGATTCCGATAACTATGGCGGGATCTTCGACCATGAAATGGGTCATGGCTACGGTATGTCGCATGCGGGCGACATGTACAACAGCGGCACGTACCCCTACCCTGGCGGGAGTTTATCCGGATCAAGTTGGGGTTATGACGCCATTCGCAATCAATTGCTGTCTCCGGTATTGCCCGCGTTGCCATGCAAATCCAGCGGTCGCCAGCTGGATGCTTCAGGACGCTGCTACCGGCAAGACCCGATGCAAGGTGGCTCCGGCGACCAATCGGCTGGTTATCGCTGGGAGATGTTTGCCGATTACAGCAGTGCGCTGATACAGGGATGGATGAACGGTCGCATCGTCTACAACCCGGCCGCGGCCACCAATGCCTCCCGCTTTACCATCTGGTCCGCCGTCCAGGGCGCCTATGTCGATGCAAGCGCCACGGTGAGTCAGTTACAGCGCGATATGCAAGGTAACCAACAGGTTGTCACCGTGTTGGGTAACATCTCCAAAACCGACGGCACCCTGAATCGCCTGGTGGTAAGCGCGGCAGGTCAGGGAAACATACCCCGCACCTTTGATCCGACCAGCCAGCCGGACTGGGATCAGATGAAATTGCAGTATGCAAATTACTGTCAAAGTACGGGATGCGACTACACGTTGCAAGCCACGTTTACCGATGGAAGCACGCAAAATGTGCTGCTGCCGAAGGGCTATCATCAAAACAACAGCAATACAGTGAATCCGAATTCAGGCAACCCGCTTAACGGCGCAAGTTTTATCCGGTTCGCTGTCAACTTCAGCGCGGCTAAAAAGTTGAAGCGCCTGGATTTATATGTGACGGAATTCGGCGCAAAGCCGACTTTCAGTGCAATGGATCCGGCCAGCCTGGTCAATCCGATTAGCAGCTTGGTTGTGCCGTAATCGTTAGACGCTACCGGGATCTTCCGACCTGAAGCATGTCAGGTCGGAAGATGCGCGCTTGTCGTACAACATTGGCGCTTTATTTCCCCAGCAGATCCAGAGAATGGTTCCATTCCGTAGTCCATGCGTACAAAAAATCATGCGTATTAAAAGCTCTTTTCAGATGCGATATCGGTACTCGATACACATCGTTTAATCCCAGCGCCAGCGTGACCGGGTTCCACACAGCTTTGTTTTTTGCCTTTTTAGCGTTGCCCTTAACCCTTGCGCCATCATCGCCAAATATACCGCCGCCACCGCTAAGGGCCTGGTCCAGATCAATTTTTACCAAGCTGGCAAATGCTATTAGCACCTGATCTTTGCTGATGCCATTCTGTGATTCCTTTGCCACTTCAATGGTAACCGGCTCGCCTTCGGCCTCGCGCTCAGCATCGCGCTTGAGTTTACTGACCAGCCGCTCCAGATCCTTTTTCAGAAATCGTAATTCATCCAAAGACCGTCGAAAGCCCGGTGGTTTGAGCTGCGCCACTATCTTATAGACGTCTTTCGTGATCGTGATGAGCACATCCTCGCTTCCGGCTGCAAGCCGCCGGGTATCGCCTTCGAAAAAAATCGGCGCCGCGTAGCCGCCGTTCGCGTCACCGAACAGCTCAGGATAGTCGGCGTCATAGTCCAGCCAAACGTAGGGAATCAAGCCGCTCTCTATCATGCGCGCCAATGTCCATGGTGTGCCGGTTTGCTGCGCAAGCCAGTGGCAGGCCTGCGCGGCGGTTGCCCGAAAAGGCAGTTCGATGATCGTCATTTTTCTTTCTTTCACAGGCCAAATTCCATCTGGCCAAAAAGAGAATCTCGCTGATGCTACTTTTTGCGAGTTGTCTTCGGCGGCGTTCCCGACTCAAGCACGCTCTTGATAAGCGGCCGATTTTTCCGCACGGCAAGTGAACACATGTAGTAGTCGATAGTCACCGTCGCGTCTCTTAGCTTGACCGCTTTCGTTCCCGGTATCGCCACGTATTCAATCTCAGATACGAAACCAATGCCCATGCCTTCCGCAATAGCATGCATGATAGCTTCCCGGCTGTTAAGCTCCATCACGCAATTTATCTGTATGCCTTGATTGCTACAAGCGTTCTCAAGCAAATCCCGTGTCTTGGAACCGCGTTCACGCATGATGGCTGCTTCATTTTTGATGCTCGCCAATGGTACCGACGATTTGTCCGCCCACGGATGGTCGTCTCTGACGACGGCGACAATAGGATAGGTGCGGTAAGGCACGACGTGCAAACGTTTGTCAGGATCTACGATAGCCAAAATCGCTATGTCGATAGTGAAATCATAGAGCCGGGCCAGCGTTTCCTTTTCCGAGTTGATCGATATCGCGAATTCAATGCCTGGATGCCTGCGCATTAAATCATAGGTCAGGTTCATCACGACGGGCGGTGAAACCGCGCCAATACGGAGTAATCCTGTTTTCTGGGAATGCAAGCTTTGCAACAGCTGAATGGCCTCGTCTTCCTGACCGAAAATCCCCTCGGTAATTTCATACAAGCGCCGACCCGCGTCTGTTAATTCGACGTGCCGGCCGCGGCGGTAAAACAGCTCCACGGCAAACCTGTCCTCTAACGCTTTGACTTGCTCGCTTATCGTTGGCTGGCCTACCTTCAGGTAGATCGCCGCGGCGGTAAAGCTATGCGTTTTGGCTACTGCATGAAATGAACGAATCCATTTATGGTACTGGTACATAACGATCCTTCCAGAGCGCATCTTCTTCAGTGGCCACGTGGCCGCCCTACCCTTCGAAGCTACGCGATTAACGCTTCACTTCCCATTGTGTACGCCATTATAAAACGGCTGCCTTCTATTATCGGTTGAAACGATAGAAACAGCATAATAATCGATTTGTACTACGACACTGGCCCGCCGACAATCAATCTATCGAGAACATATAACCAATAAAACAGGAGACATTGATGGCACAGCAATTCTTTAACCCCGTCGCAACCCATTTTGGTCCGGGTAGCCTGGAAGAGTTGCCCCGGATCGTCAACGGGGCAAAGGTAGTGGTAGTGACATTTCCCGAAGCAAGGTCGTTGGGCCTTGTAACAAAACTGGAGAGTTTGTTAGGCGACCAGCTGGCTTACGTCATTGAAAATGTCCAGCCTAATCCGGACGTTTCCCACCTGGCGGAAATATATAACCGCTTCTGGCGCGACGAACACGCATGCGACGTCGTTGTGGCGTTGGGTGGCGGGAGTGCTATCGACACTGCCAAGGCATTAATAGTTGGGACCGAAGGCGGAAGTTTCGATGAGCTGCTGGCCCTGCTTGCCGACGGCAAGCCCTTCACGCCAAACAAGGCAAAGACACTCATCGCCATCCCGACGACCGCAGGCACCGGCAGCGAAGTAACACCTTGGGCAACGATCTGGGATTCGGCGAAACAAAAGAAATACTCATTGCACCTGGATTGCACCTGGCCCAAAGCGGCAATCGTCGACCCGGAGTTGATGCTTACCCTGCCCAAGTCAATTACCATTTCCACCGGCCTGGATGCGTTATCGCACGCGCTGGAATCGATCTGGAACGTCAACGCGAACCCGGTTTCCGATGTATTCGCCATCGGGGCGATCCACGACATCATGACCTGCTTGCCGCTACTCGCCTGTGAACTCGACAACAAGGCACTGCGATCATCCATGGCGCTCGCTGCGATGAAGGCAGGATTGGCGTTCTCCAACACCAAAACAGCACTGGCGCACTCCATTTCTTACGAAATGACGCTGCGCTACGGGTTACCGCATGGAATAGCCTGCTCGTTCACGCTCCCTCTGGTTCTCGGCATGGCATGGGGCGAACACCCCGAGCGAGATATCGCTCTGCAGCGGGCCTTCAACACCGACCGTAAAACCGCAATAGAGCGTTTGCGCGCGTTCCTGCACCAGCTGGAAGTTCGAACTGAATTTTCAGACTACGGCGTTTCTGCGCAAGAAGCGCAAGAAATGATACGGCACGCTTCGCAAGGCGCGCGAGGGAAAAACTTTATCGGTACGAAAGCCGCTGTCGCCTTGTCCTGAATCGCCCCCTCGGATCGAAAAGGCAGTCACGTCCGAGATCCAGGGAAGCTACGCAGGACTACATGAAAAATTTCACGAACCAGATAATTTTTACATTTCCGCGGAGGGGAAAAGAAACCAGCAATTTCCAGGATTCCAGTTAATTAAATTATAAAAAAATTACCTTTTCCAACCAAATAGGAATGGGGCTTACCGGGGAATAACAACTCGGTTATCCTCGATAAAGGAGACACGCAATGAGTTACGTATATACGACGCCAGATCCGCTCGTAGCAACCGACACAAGCTTTCGCAGGGCGCAATGGCGAATGCTGTTGGCGGCGATGCTTTGTTATCTGTTTTTCTACACTGGCAGACAGACATTCGGCTTCGCGATTCCAGGCATTCAAAAAGAGTTCGGCCTTACTAAAGAGACCTTAGGCTGGGTATCTAGTGCGATGTTATGGTCATACGCCATCGGACAGGCAATCAACGGCAATCTCGCGGACAAGTTCGGTGGCCGCCGGATCATGAGTTTGGGTGCGATTCTTTCCTGTGGCGCCAATTGGGTCGTAAGTTTCTCGACCGGATTCGGGAGCCTCATGTTTCCATGGGCAGTTAACGGTTACTTCCAGGCATTGGGATGGGCGCCAGGCAGCCGCCTGCTGTCAAATTGGTGGGGCGTTGGCGAGCGGGGCAAAGTCTATGGCTTCTATGTGTTTGCCGCCGGCTGCGCCTCCGTGCTTTCTTACATAACCTCGATTGCCGTGCTCGACGTGTTGCATCTTGACTGGCGCTGGATATTCCGGATTCCTGTTCTTCTGATGCTTGGCGGCGGTATATTTTTCTACCTGGTGGCTCGCGAGCGGCCTGAAGACCTGGGTTTCGAACCACTGGAGACCGGTGTCGCCAACCACAGCGATAAAGCGCACGCTGTCTTGGAAGATCAGCATGAGTCTTCCTGGACACGGTACAAGGCCGTGTTGAAAAACTGGCGTTTGATAGTTGCAGCCCTTTCCCTAGGCTTTCAAAACGCCGCCCGATACGGTCTCATTGTCTGGGTTCCTGTGCACTTTTTCGGATCGAATTGGGCGAAGTCGTCGGACGCGTTTATCGATCCTAAATGGATCAGTGTCGCCCTTCCGGTGGGAATGGCGATCGGCGCGCTCAGTAACGGCTGGATCTCGGATAAATTGTTCGGCTCGAAGAGATATAAAGCGATCATGCTCTACATGGTGCTGGGTGCAATGACGAGTGTCTGGATGTATACGATCCCCGGCCATTCGATGATTAGCGTCATGGCGTTATTCCTCTGCGGTTTCTTTGTGTATGGACCAGCTTCATCGTTTTGGGCATTGTGCCCGGATCTCGTCGGTTCGCGTCGTGCCGGCACCGCTACAGGCATCATGAATTTTTCATCGTACCTGTTTGCAGGTCTTGGCGAGCCGCTGATCGGAAGAATGCTGGATCACTCTGGCAATACAGCGCTGATATTTCCAATTGTCGCCGTCAGCTGCGTAATCAGTGCGTTTGTTGCGATGTTCATCAAACGCTAGAAGACTGCCGGCCATCTCATCCAAGCTCATCGCACACGAGCAGACGATGGCCGGCCGTCATCGCGCGCTTTGTGTGCATGCGGCTGCAGCCTCCCTATTGAAATAACCCGAAAGGCTAACTAATGTCCACCACCAAAACCCTGCAGGTCAATGGCCGCAGCTACCCATGGATGAAGCAGCCTGTCGTCGTTGTCTGTGTCGACGGCTGTGAACAGGAATACATCAACCAGGCGATACAGGCTGGCGTCACGCCATTTCTTAAAAAAATGGTGGCGCAAGGGACCGTGCTTACCGGCGATTGCGTCGTGCCCAGCTTTACCAATCCGAATAATCTGTCGATTGTGACCGGGGCGCCGCCTTCAGTGCACGGCATCTGCGGCAATTATTTCCTGGATCGCGAAGCGAATCAGGAAGTCATGATGAATGACGCCAAGTACCTGCGCGCCGGCACCATCTTCGAGGCCTTCTCCAACGCCGGA
>NZ_FOQI01000006.1 GCF_900113705.1 Collimonas sp. OK307
AGGTCGCCGGACGCGCCGACCGACCCTTTTTGCGGCATGATTGGATGGATACCGGCATTCAGGAAGGCCAGCAGACGATCGACTACTTCGACCCGCGGCGCCGAATAATTGCTGGCAAACGCATTGGCGCGCAACAGCATGGTGGCGCGACTGACTTCTTCCGAGAACGGTTCGCCGATACCGGCGCAATGGGCCTTGATCAGCTGGGTCTGGAACAGCTCGATGTGTTCGACCTTGATACGGGTGTCTTTCAGCAAGCCGACGCCGGTGTTGAAGCTGTACATCATCGGCGCTTCATCGTGCATCCAGGTCGATTCGATGTAGTCGCGGCTTTCTTTCAGGGCGGCGCGTGAAGAGTCGGCCAGGGTCACAGGCAAGTGCGGCGCACGGGCGACGTCGACTACTTGCTGCGCAGTCAGGTTGAAGCCATCTATGGTGATATTTGTTTTCGTCATTTTCTATTCGATTCAGATTTAAAATTTTCTACAAAATTGGTGAAAACATTGGCAGCCGTTTCTGCGTCTTCTACTGTCATGGTCTCTAGCGGATGATGAGAGATGCCGCCGTTGCCACAACGCACAAACAGCATGGCGACATCTGCGATTGCAGCCATCGCCATGGCGTCATGTCCGGCGCCGGATGGCAGATACCGCACCGGCGATCCGCACCGCTCGACTGCCGCTGCCAGTTGCGTTTGCAGCCAAGGGGCGCAAGGGACGCTGGCCGCCTCGTGCGTCTTTCGGGTCTGGATGATCACGTTGCGGCGTTGTCCGATCTTCTCGATTTCAGCCAGAACGTCGGCCGTCGCATGCCGACGCACCGTATCCTCGCCAGCACGGATATCTATCGAAAAAATCGCCTTGCCCGGGACTACATTGGCAGCACCGTTCGGCACATTGAACTGGCCGACAGTGCCAACCAGTCCCGGTGTTCCGCTACAACGCCGTTCAATGTACAAGCCGATTTCCGCTGCTGCCATGGCGGCGTCGCGCCGCATATCCATCGGCACGGTGCCGGCATGGCCGGCCAGGCCTTCAATCTCAACCATGAAGCGCGAGGCGCCGGAGATCGCGGTCACGATTCCCACTGGCAGGTCTTCGCTAAGCAGCATTGGCCCCTGTTCGATGTGGACTTCAACAAAAGCCAGCACCGATTCAGGTGCATAAGCCGCTTTCGCCAAGCCGACAGTATGGAAGCCTGACGCCGCCATCACCTCCCGCATCGTGTGGCCATCCTCATCACGGTTATCCAACACCGCCATATCGAAAGTGCCAGCCGCCGCACGGCTGCCGAGCAGGGTCGCCTTGAAGCGCACGCCCTCCTCTTCGGCGAAACCGATGACTTCAAGTGCAAACGGGAAGCGCTTGCCTTCGGCATTCCATCGCTGAACGCAGGCTATCGGTAGCAAGACGCCCAGATTGCCATCGAAAATGCCGCCATTGCGTACCGAATCGAAGTGCGACCCTGTCAAAAGAGCGGGAGCGCCTGGCGTCAGCCCCTCATAACGGCCGATGACATTGCCGGCCGCATCGCGCCGTACGTTCATGCCGGCTGCGCACATCCAGTCGGCCAGCTGCGCCGCAGCACCGTGGTGGGCCGGCGTCAGATAGGTGCGGGTCATCATGCCCGCCGTTTCTGTATGGACGGCCAGCGCCTGGGCGTCGGACATGATGCATTGGCCGATTTCGTTCGGATACTCTAGTGCCGGGTTAGACGATAACGTACTCATTTTTGGGCCGTGCTTTTCCATCTTTGTCTCCTAAGGTTTGAACACTGCCAAGCTTTATTGTTCTGTAAGCAAGGTGATGCGTTTTATGCGTCTACGCTTTTCAATCTTTCGCTGAATGTGGCAAGACGCATGCGTTTCTTAGTACTTATTCGTTGCCTGCTGCTTAAACCGGAAGTGAGGGATAAAGAACAACTTCCGCCACCTTGCTTTGGCAATTCTCTTTATTGGTAATTTATTTTCACGCACGACTCATTGAAAATCTTTTTTCACTTCGTGTCAAATCTTTTTTTCACATCGTGTAAAATAATTTTTCACTCGCATTTCATAGATGCAACTCATGACTAAAACAACATCTTCCGCGGCGGCGCTGTCGACGCGTATCCAGCAACATCTCAGTCAACTGCCCCAAGCTGAAAAGCGCCTGGCCGACATGATCCTGGAATCGCCTGGCCACATGGCTAGCTACTCGGCATCTGAAATCTCAAAAATGGCCGGCGTGTCCAATGCCACGATGACACGGCTGGTACAGCGTCTCGGTTATCAAAATTACGATCAGATGCGGCGCCTGGCCCGACAGGGGCAGGATTGGGGCTCACCGCTTTACCTGCTGGACCGGCCGGAACAAAACACCGCTGAAGATGGCGCCGACTTGTATGAGCAACATATCGCCTCCAGCACGCAGAACATTCGCGGCACGTTTGCCGGAATATCGCCCACGCTAATCAATGAAATCGGCAAGAAAATCGCCACGGCTCGCCAAGTGAGGATTTTCGGGCAGCGTAACAATTATTTTTTTGCCTCCTACCTGCGCTGGCAATTCATTCAGTTCCGCAGCAACGTTTATGTGTTGCCGGTGTCAGGAGAAACGATCGCGGAATATCTGGTCGGCCTGGAGCCTGAAGATCTGTTCATCGTCTTTGGATTGCGACGACGTAATCCGTTGCTTGCCGACTTGATTGCGGCGGTCAGCAGTTTCGGCGTAAAAACGCTGCTAATCACAGACTCTTCCAACCGTGGCGACCTGGGAGCGGACTGGGTACTCAAATGCGATACGAAAAGTCCGATACCGCTCGACAACCACACTGCGGTAATGGCGCTTTGCCACGTTTTGTCGGCACAGGTAATTGAAAAGGTTGGCAATGCCGGCCGGCAGCGATTGGTAAAAATTGAAGAGTTGCACGCAGCATTAAGGGAGTTGTGAGTTCCGCTCCCCATAAGGGCAAGTAAGGCGCCGGAACCGACCGGACTAAGCGAGAACAGAACTTTGAAGTGAAACCGCTTGTCCGGGCGACATGAAGATCATCAACCTGACATTAACGGCTAATCCAACTATCAGCAACTATCAGCAACTATCAAGTCAACGACGCCGGCCCCGCCTCGCGCACGTCGATTTTCTTCGGGATCAGTTTCAGATCGAAGAACGTATCAGCAATAACCTGCTGCTCAGCCAGGATCGATTTGCTGATCGGTTCGGTGCCGAACGAGGAGCGCTTGACCAACACATCGACGATGGGTTTCGGTATGCCCCATACCGCTGCCAGTTCGGCCGACAGCTCATTGCGATTGGCACTGCCCCAGACATCGATCTTGTTCAACTCGTCAATCGCTATGCTGAGCACATCGGCATTCTTGAGTGCGTAGTCTTTTGAGGAAAAGTAATAGGCGCGATTCTTGACCACGCCGGTAGCGTCGGCCAGGATGCGCGCCGACAGGCTCTGTTCCGCGGCAGCCAGATACGGATCCCAGATTGCCCAGGCATCTATCGCGCCTTTTTCAAATGCTGCCCGCGCATCTGCCGGCGACAGCCAGACCGGGGTGACGTCGCCATAGTTCAGGCCGGACTTTTCCAGCAACCTGACCAGGAAGTAATGCACATTCGAACCCTTGTTCAGGGCAATTTTTTTACCCTTCAGATCGGCCACGGTCTTGATGGCAGAATCGCCCCGGACCAGGATTCCCTCCACTGCCGGCCGCGGCACAGTTGCGGCGACATAAGCGATGGGCGTGCCATTGGCTTGCGCAAAGATCGGCGGCGCCTCACCGACATCGCCGAAATCGATGGAGCCGACGTTGAGCGCTTCCAGTTGCACCGGCCCGGCAGAGAACTCGATCCACTTGATCGTTACCCCCAGCGGCGCCAACCGCTTTTCCAACGTCCCGCGCTTCTTGAGCAGGCTTAACAAGCCTTTCTGATAACCGATCCGGAATTCCCGCTGTGCCGCATGCGCCAGCAATGGCGATAAAGCCATGGCAGCAAAGCCCAGGCCCAGGCCGGCCTGTAATAGTTGCCGGCGTTTGCCGGAGGCGCTAACGTTTGGTTTGTTCTTGTTCTTGCTATGCACGATGCTCATGTTGTCTTCCCTGGCTATTGGTGATTTCGAGTATACGAACACGGTTAGTTTCGTGAAAGTAATCATTGCTTCCATGCATATACGGTTTTTACATAGATGACCGTTGCTCGACAACACGCCGCGACCAAGCCCCCAAAACTCTCTCCTGACTTATTTTCCGTTCCGCGCAACACCGCTGCTCGAATAAGCCATCGCGACATTGACAATCCCATAAGGAATGTGCAGTATATAAATCAACACCAACAATGTTTAACAAAAAATTACAAACACAGAAACATTGTCAAAAGACATTATTTTATTTGGTGGTTTCCAGATACAAGCGCGCCTAATTGGCGTATCCGATAAACAAGGAGCGCGCAAGGAAACAAAGGGAGAGGATCACGTCAATGTCTTGGCGCGAAAACACTATGCCGGCATCCAAGTTGGACGAACAAAATGAAATCGCGGCAAGTCTGACCACAGATGCCGCCGATGCGCTGATGGTTGCCCGGATGCGGCTGGTCTTGGCTGTTTCGGGTTTACTGGCGATTTTTGTCGATCCTTCCGGCTTGAGCGGTGTCGACCATTTCACCTGGCTCGCCTTTTCCGGTTATATCGTTCACAGCATTGCCATCTACATTTTTTCGCTGCTTAACATACCGTTCTCGCAAAGCAAGCTGATCCACTGGCTGGATATCTGCTGGTATGCCTTGATCGTTTTGTTTACTGGCGGCATCAACAGTTTTTTTTCCCTGTTCTTCTTTTTCGCCATTCTCACTGCGTCTTTTCGCTGGGGTTTCGAAGAAGGCGCGCGAATTACCATCGCGTCAGCGCTGATGCTCATCTTAAGCGGCTTGATCACCGAGACCGGGCAAGATCTTCCGCGGCTATTGTTGCGCACCACCTTCTTGCTGACGTTCGGCTACATGAGCGCGCGCTGGGGGGAGTCGAAAATAGAACTAAAACGTCGCATCGCCTTGCTTCGCGATGTCAGTCGGCTATCGAATCCTCGTTTCGGGGTCGATCACACCATTACCTCTGTCCTGAAAAAAACATTAACATTCTTTAAAGGCAGCAGCTGCATTCTGGTGATGCGGGACAAGGATTCCGCGATCTATTCATTGCGGACTATAAAAGAAGGCGATGCGGAGCAATCGATCAATGCCATAGAAGTTCGTGCAGAAGCGGCATCACGGCTCATGGCTTTTTCCCAGGATCATGTCGTTGCGTACATCCGCCCGCTCGGACCGGCCATGTCAATATTCGGAGGGTCCCTGACGTACGACAGTGCGAGCGGAAAATGGATCAAACGCGATGAGGAAAAAAGCCAGAACATGGCCGAGTTGCTGGCGACAGATTCCTTTATCAGCGTTCCATTGTCATTACGAAAAGGTGACGGCCGCATTTATGTAGTCTCACAGAAGAACAGATTCAACAAAACGGATGCCCTGTTTTTGAGTCATATCGCCGAACAGGCATTTCCCGTTATCGAAAACATTGAAATTCTCGACCGGATGGCGTCGGAGGCCGTCACCCAAGAGCGGAAAAAGATCGCGTTGGATATTCACGATACTGCGATCCAGCCGTATATCGGCTTGAAAATGGGACTCAGCGCCGTGCGCAATAAAGCTTCTGCCGACAATCCGCTGATCGAGGATATCGACAAATTGATGGCAATGGCAGCACAGGTCATCGGCGATTTACGTCGTTATGCCGGAACATTTAAAAACGCACACGGACAGACTGAACCGGTATTTCTTGTAGTTCTACGTCAGCAAGCTGCGCAAGTCAGAGAATTCTATGGGATCGATATCGAGATCAGCATGGAGGGCGAACTCAACGTCAGCGATCGCCTGATTGCCGAGGTAATGCAAGTCGTGCGCGAAGGGTTGAGCAATATATGCAAGCACACCGTCGCGCAACGGGGATGCGTAAAACTCCAGTGTGTAAACGGATGGTTGAAGATTCAGATCGAGAATGAAGGCGCCGGCGCTCCGCCAGTCGATTTCGTGCCACGGTCTATTACCGAGCGCGCTGCCGCGCTCGGCGGAAGGGCGCACGTGAAGTCAGGGACGGACGGCGGAACATCCGTACATGTCGAGATACCCGTTTGAAGAGGTTAAATCATGAAGCCGGCAGAAGAAAGCATTCGCGTAATGTTGATCGACGATCATCAGACCATGCTGTGGGGACTGGGTAAATTGATCGACGGTGAGAAACCACGGATGGAGGTGGTCGGGACCGCGCGAGGCTGTGAAGAAGCCCTGGCCAAGTTTGAACAACTGGCCCCGGACGTGATTTTGCTGGACCTCGACCTGGACGGAAAAGACGGTCTTGATATCCTGCCGGCCCTGCTAGCGAATGGTGTGTCACGCGTATTGATCCTGACCGGCGAGCGCAGGCAAGCGACGTTGGATACGGCGGTTCTCAGGGGGGCTCGCGGGATAGTGCACAAGGACGCATCGGCGGAACAGGTGCTGAAGGCAATAGAAAAAACCCATCAAGGTGAACTTTGGCTTGACCGTGAAGCGCTTGGCAGGGTATTCGGTGAACTCATGACTCCTGTCGCTGTGCGCAAACCTGACTTTGAAGCGGAAAAGAAAGCAACCCTGACCGCCAAGGAACAAAAAATCATTCACACGATTGTCGAGGGAAGCGGCGCTTCGAATAAAACACTTGCGCAGCGGCTGTTCATCTCCGAACACACCCTGTGCAACCATTTGACCTCGATATATCACAAGCTGGATGTGAGCAATCGCCTTGAGTTGTACGTTTATGCGATCAAGCACCAATTGGGGAATCCTAATCCTTGATTGCAATTAAATGGGCAAGACAGCGAGCTCCAGGCGGACTACGCTGCAACTAAACGCGAGATCACCCCCAATACCGATCTACGGTCATTTTTTCAAGACTCGATAAAGATCAAAACGCGCATCGGTAGCCATAATCGACAATCTCGCAGAAGGAAATGATGCGAACGTTGCATGGTCCGCCACCCAAACGTAATCGTAATCCTGTAACACTCGGTCCCAATCCGGATTTTGACCGCGTGGTATTTCTGGCCCGGGCATGGGCGCCTTCGTCAACCGGAACTGTGGTGTGAGACTGACTGGCTGGGCTCCGGGCTGCGAGTAAAGCGACGGCACAAAGGCGGAGCGAGAAATTATGGCAAGACATGGCAAGAAGATGCCGAACATATCGACAAAAGTATCATTACTTTTCTCTTTCGAAAATGCGACAAACACGCGCGTTCCCGTCGGCAATTTGTCCAAGGCCTTGGTTGCGGAGGCGGTCAACGTGTCCGCTTGCTTCCAATAATCAACGATGACGATGGTCCGGACAAAGAGTAGGCATACGAGAAAGCTCGCGAGCAAGATCCGCAAACTCGGCGTCATATTCGATTTGAAGTCCGTACTTCCTAAGAAAATAAATGCGAGAGCGGTAAGTAACCGCGAGTCTGCCATCCACGACCCATAGAATTCGTGTGGCACAAGAAGATATGCAATGCCCACGAAACTAAGCGGTAACACCATCGAACGATGAACTACAAGCCAACCGGAGAAATGCCCTCGTATTAAAATAGTGCTCACGACAATCAACGTAAAGCCATCTAGCAACTTCTCGTAATTCATAAAAAAGACCGACACCAAATAAAATGGCTTTGCCAGAAGCGTGCCCATGATAAATTGGGGCAGCGTAAGTCCATGCAGGTCGATTTTTTGCAACTCCCCTGTCGGGCTGAACATCAAGAAAAACACAATCGGCACTATCAATGTCACGGCTAAAATACCTAAGGCACGCCAACGGCGCGCGCCCTCCTTCCCGAGCCCGACATGACGGCATTCGTAAGCTGCGACTACGAGTGCAAAAAAGGCAAAAGCAGACAAATGGCACAACAAAAGCAGTATTGCAATTAAAGAAAAGGCAAACATATGCCACCATCTAGGTGCACTGCTAACCAGGATCCAGGCAGTGATCGCCCAAAGTGCAACACCGATTCCGAACAGGAAATTCACCACCCCAAAGAGAAATATCTGATTGTAGAGAAAAAGAAATACCATAAACGGCCACGGCGAAAAGCGGCGGTGAAGTACGTAATGAAGGGCAATGGTGCCGCTTGATATTAATAGTAATAACAGGCCTAAAAAGAGCTTACCCGCCAACTCGAGCCCGACAATTGAAGCAAGCCCCGGTACCACGGCATCCATTGCCAAGTTCGGTATCGCTGCCCAGTGAATTTCATAAAAATTGTTCAGATCAGCTAATCGCCCGGCGTTGAGAAGGATATGCATGCGGGCGAGGTGATTGGGGTAGTCCGACAGCATAGGCAACGAACTATTGAAGATTGGAAACTGGACAATGGCTTGCAGGCCAATGAAACCAATCCCGTAGACCCAGCGTATGTTCCGCCCTAGCCATCGTGATAGAGGGGAGTATTGGCTAGAAATCGTTATGCTCAACTTAGTCTCCCTGCATATTTATTTTTCCTGTAAAACATGTGTGTCGTTTGCTTAATCTCACCTCAACGGGCCAAAGCCCGCATTGAATGAGCCGGAGGAAAATGACGCACGGAAGTTTTGTCGCAATGCGTCTCTGACCCGACTAATTTGTCAGCGCCCTCTTCGATCGGCTCGACGCTGGCCCGAACTGTTGGCGGCATACGCTGGAAACTGGTTACGGGCCGGCAGGTCTTCAAAAAATAAAGCGGTCGGTGCTTGCTTTCGTCGAACATACGGGCGAGATACTCCCCGATGATGCCGATACTCAGCAGTTGCATACCACCGAGAAACATGATCGCAACCAGCAAGGATGGATAGCCCGGTACCGGATTGCCATAAATCAGTGTGCGCAAGATCATGTAGAAGCCATACCCAAACGCCCCTATAGCGCTAACCATTCCGGCATAGGTAGCCACCTTGAGCGGGATGCCCGTAAAAGAGGTGATCCCTTCGAGCGCGAAGTTCCACAGCTTCCAGTAGTTCCACTTTGTGGCCCCCGCGAAACGGGGTGCGCGCCTGTAAGGGACGGCCTTTTGCGGGTAGCCGATCCAGGTAAACAGGCCCTTCATGAAGCGGTGCTGCTCACGCAACTGCGCAATTGCTCCGACCGCGCGTCGACTCAACAAGCGATAGTCGCCGGTGTCTTCGGGGATCCGGATCTGGCACATTTTCTGGATCAGTCGGTAAAACAAAAACGCGGTGACCTTTTTAAACATGCCCTCGCCGTCACGGCAAGTGCGCTTGGCGTATACAACGTCGTAGCCGGCAAGCCATTGCGCGATAAGTTCGGGAATCAGTTCCGGCGGATCCTGCAGATCGGCATCGATGACGATCACGGCATCGCTGTCGGCGTGATCCAGGCCGGCGGTAAGCGCAATTTCCTTGCCGAAATTGCGGCTCAGGTCTACCAGCATCACGCGCGCATCTCGCGTCTGCAGTTCGTTGACAACATCGACCGTGCCGTCGGTACTGCCATCGTTGACGTAAATGATCTTGCTGCTCATGTCCAGCGTATCGAGCACGGCGCACATTCGCATGTGGAATTCGGGCAAGACTTCCTGTTCGTTATATACCGGGACCACAATCGACAGCGATCTCCTGGGAGCTTGTTCTATCTCCATTTTATCGAGTAACATCGCTTTCCCCTCCAAATCAGAAAACATGTGACGCCCGATCAATGCATCTGAAAAATTAACAGAAACACGATGCAGGTCTATTGCAAGTCCGGTACATGCATAAGTTCCGCCAGCGTTCAGCACAACTATCTCTGGCGCGCCGTGCGCCCGATGTAATACTGGGTCCATAACAGCCCGGAGCCAGCCGTGCCTCGCAACTTCCGCTCCAGCCACTGCTCCAATCTCAACCCGAATGCCCCTCCAAATTCGGCAACCAAGGGCAGGTATAGCCCTGACTGGTATCGTTCCGTAACCTCAAAACCGGCGGCGACCATCTGACTCTCCACCGTGCGCGCCGTCATCAGATTGATGTGGCCAGTTTCCAGTATCGGTTCGCCGTAAATACGCCGCACCAACTGAATCACACCGGGAAGAAAAGCGACCTTAGCCGCCAGTTCGAGCGGACTGTAGCGCTGCGGCGTCGACAATACCAGCACCCCGCCCGGCTTCAGCAAACGCTGCATCCCGCTCAACGCTGCCGCCGAATTGGCAATATGTTCAACAACTTCGGTGCACAGAATGAGATCGAAGCTGTGCTCAGGCAAGGACGAGGCGCATATATCGTCCCGCGTCAGTTGCAAGTTGGGTAGGTTTTGCCGCAGGGGCGCGGCATGATTCAAGTAGGCTGCTTCGATGTCGGTCGCGTACAGTTCGTCAAACAGGCTCGCCAGCACAGGCAGGTAGACACCAGAGCCGGGGCCAACCTCCAACGCGCGCGCATGGGCAGGCGGCGCACAGCGGCGCAACGCATCAAAAATCCAGTCGCGCCTGGTGCAATGCAGCCAGCGTCGGGTCGGATTGCTGGAACGGTACAACGTTTCCTGCAGCGCCACCAATTCAAGTTCGGAAGCCATGCCATCTCCTTCTGGTTCCTTGGTCCCGGCTTGGATGCCGGGTTGTAATTTGTTCGACAGGACTACTAACCTGGTCCTTGGTTAGTCGCCTTGCTCAGCAGCGCCTGAAATTTCGAGGTATTGCGCAATAAAACTGAATAATGCCGGTCGACATAAACTTCTTTGAAGCTGCTATCCACCAACAAGAGCTGCCGGATCGGTGCGTCTTTGCCAACGATGACGAAGTCGATCGAAAGTCTGTCGAATTTCTCTTTCCAATTGGCTTTACCTTCATAGATGTCGAGGAAATCCAAAAAAAACTTATCGCCGTATACATCCGCGCGTCCGTCAATAAACACTTTCAAAGCCGGCGACAAACGATAAATCAGGTAGCCTCCGTTACCGTAGCTATTGAACATGTTGCCCGTAATGCCACTGGCCGCAACGAAGCTGGCGGCGTTGACCGGCAGCAAGTCATCGGTTTTCTCTTTGTCACCGGCATGAAAGGTCGGCGCGTAGGCCATCAGGCTGATAATAAAAATGACCAACACGATCCAGTTCAATGCAAATTCGCGTTGACCTATCTCGCTGCTGTTGCCCAGCCATTTGAAATACCAGCGCGCCAAACCCGATCGATGCCAACTCGCCGAAATAGCGGCTACAGTACCTCTTGAAAGCGCGAGAGCAATGAAAGGGATAACGGTTAAAACAGCCACAGGAATATGCCGTATCGCCAAGAAGCCGGTCACAAGGAAAAATATTGGAATCACCACTTCCGTGGTATCAGGCTTGCGTGATGCAAAAATGTAAGAAAGAATAAAGATCAGGACTAACGTCAAGTATGCTTTCGGGCCAAAATCACGGAAGTTCGGACTTTGCCATTCCTGTATCCGCTCGTTCGCCGCCATGCCCAACACCTGGAAAGGATATAACCAACGCGCCAAGAATTCCGGGTTGACCAGGCTTGCCAACGCTGTAGCGCATGTAATCTGCGTTAGCCAGACCAGGCGCTGTTTTTTTTGGGACTCTCTCACACCCGTCCAATAACCGATCCATTCGCACACCGTGAACAGGCCGATGAGGGCGATGCCGATCACGTAGCCGCCGTGGGCGTTTACCCAAATGACCATCAGGAGCGGCAGCAAAAGCAGGGATCGTCCTGCGTTGTAGTATTTATGGCTCAGCAGCACAAACAAGAAAATGGCGAAGAAAGCATAGGTAATCAGTTGTGGGCGCGGTGAAATGCTGCCCGCAAAAGGGACAATGGCGACAAGCATCAGGACAAACGCGACCGTCGGTGACTGCCCGATTCGCCGCGTAAGGACGAAGACAAGGCCGAGGGCGGACATAGCGAAAGTGATTGTTAACAGCTTGACGCCTAGCGGCCCCAACCATGCGAACATACCGTACAGTACGACCTCGAAGAGCCACTCATGTAGTACCC
Organism: Collimonas sp. OK307; assembly: GCF_900113705.1. Taxonomy (GTDB): domain Bacteria; phylum Pseudomonadota; class Gammaproteobacteria; order Burkholderiales; family Burkholderiaceae_D; genus Collimonas. The sequence continues at coordinate 12,011 of NZ_FOQI01000006.1, forward strand.
AGGGTTGTCCGAAACGTGTGAATGAGAAGATGTCGCCGGCCGGCAGCGCATGATGGGAGAAGATGTACTCTCCCGTTTTGAGATGCCAAAAATAGTCGGGATCAATCAGAGGCTGAATAAAAAGCAGAAACAGGAATGCGGCAATGAACGACAGCCTTGTTTTATTGAGTAGTGCGGTTATGGTCATTAACATGATGGCAGGCTTTTATGTACTTCGACATGAAAGAACCGTTCTGAAATGAATCAGCACAAACGATCTTGTGAAGGCTAATAACCAGAAGCTGAAAAATTCGCATCCCTCAAGCATTGCAACTGGCAAGGCCTCCCCATTGGCTGGGTGCGTTCTATTGTGCCCAGCCCTTTTGGCACCGTTTCAATCTCTTAGTGTCCCCCGCTCAGCATCGGCAGTATGGTTCTGATAATTTGAATAACAGCCGGCCCCAAGATGACCATGATGATTGACGGAAATATGAAAACCACCAAGGGGAACAGCATTTTTGTCGGAACCTTGGCAGCCATTTCCTCGGCACGCACTTGCCTCTTGTGCCTCAGGTCATCGGAAAATACCCGCAAGGACTCGCCCATGCTTGTTCCGAACTTGTCTGCCTGAGTCAACATGGTGGCGAACGTACCTATTTCCTCAACCCCCGTACGCAGCGCGAGATTACGCAAGGATTTCTCTCGTGTCCCCCCGGCTCTCATTTCCAGATTAGTCAAATGCAGCTCCTCTGCCAGGGCGACACTTTTCATCCTGATTTCGTCAGCCACTTTGGTGAGACCTGCGTCCAGTCCTAAACCGGCTTCGACGCAAACCAGCATCAGATCAGCTGCATCAGGGAAGCTTTCAAAAATTTCCCGCTTACGCATGCGGATCTTCCAATTGAGCAGAAAATTAGGCAGGTAACAGCCGATCATGGCTGCCAGCATCAGGTACAGCAAAAACGTCAGGCCGTCATAATCCATAATTGGTCTCAGCGCCAGGAATGCCAGGGCCGCAAAGACAAGGGGCAGTAATGTCTTGATGCCAAAATAAACCAGCCGCGCATCGTCATACCTGATTCCGGCATTGAGAAATTTTATGCGCAGCGGTGATGCTTCCCAATTACCGGTTGGCGAAGACAGCTTGGCAAAGGGGCCAACCAGATTGACGATGGTTTCAGTCCATTGCGGCTTCTCTGCCGGATTGGACATTGCTTGCAGCCGCTGTTCTGTTTTGGTTGGCGCCAGCCATAAAAACAATCCTGCCAGTGCCAACGTCACAGTGAAGAAAACGAGTATGGATAGTATTAGCATTTTATTCTCCCCTATACCCGGATTCTGACGATTTTTCTTAGAACAAGAATGCCGACAACCATCAATATGAGCATGTATTTGATTATCGCTATGCCGAGAGGATCGTGCCACAAGGGCGCCATGAAATCCGGATTCAGGAGACTCATGACTCCGCCCAACGCGAATGGCATTACTCCCAAAATCCAGGCAGATAAGCGTCCCTCGGATGACAATACCCGTATCTTGGAAAATAGCTTAAGGCGCTCACGAATCAAGCGGCTCAGATTGCCAAGCACCTCGGTCAGGTTGCCGCCTGAATCGCGTTGAATCAGCACCGCGACCACGAAGTAGCGCAGATCGGTAATCGGTACGCGCTGGCTCAGATTAGTCAACGCTTGTTGCATCGATACGCCGAAATTGACTTCATCGTGGACGATGCGGAATTCGCCGGCAATTGGCTCCGCCATTTCGTCCCCGATCATTTGCAAGCCGGACGAAAATGCATGCCCGGAACGCAATGCCCTAGTCACCAAATCCAGCGCTTCAGGCAATTGCTGTTCAATCCTGGTCAAACGACGGCTCCGCTTATAGCGTACATAGAGTAGAGGCAAAGCGGCCAATGCAATACCAACCGGCGCCCCCAACAGGATGGTTTGATGAATCAGCGAAGTCATCGTCAGGCAACCCGCTACTCCCAATGCCAGGCATGACAGCAGGAGCTTGGATACGGTCCAGTCCAGGCCAGCCTGCAGGATGAATTTATCCAAACTACGCGCTCTGGGAAGGTTCAGCAATATGCGTTCGAATACAGGTATTTCACTCAGCATCCGCTGTTTCAACAGTTGCGATTGCTTGGTTTGATCAAGCGAGGCTGAGAGTGCTTGCAGGCGCTTCGCAATTTTTTTTGCTTGCGGCCCCCTGTATGACTTCCACATCATATAGAAGCCTTCCAGAAACACGACCACCGCGACGAAAACAAGCACCGCTATGATCAGGAAGACGTTACCGCCGAGTGATTGCAGCATGATTGCCCTCCTTTCATTGATAGTGTCTAGCGGGATCGAACATGGCGTCTGGCAATGCAACGCCAAACGAGCGGAGACGTTCCGTAAACTTCGGCCTCACGCCCGTCGCATGGAAATAGCCTTGGACCTCGCCGTCGAGGCCAATACCGGTTTGCTTGAAAGCGAATATTTCTTGCATGGTGATCACATCACCTTCCATGCCGGTCAGCTCTTGAATGCTGGTGATTTTCCGCTTGCCATCGGTCAGTCTGATGGCTTGAATAATTACTGTAATGGCTGAAGCAATTTGTTGTCGCGTGACCTTGTGAGGCAGGTTGACATTTGCCATGCCAACCATATTTTCGAGCCTGGATAGCGCATCTCGCGGTGTATTGGCATGGATGGTAGTGAGCGATCCTTCATGGCCAGTGTTCATCGCCTGCAGCATATCGGCTGCTTCGCCGCCGCGCACTTCGCCAATGATGATCCGGTCAGGCCGCATCCGCAGCGCGTTGCGCACCAAAGCACGCTGGGTAATCTCGCCCTTCCCTTCGATATTCATTGGCCGCGTTTCCATGCGTACCACATGCGGCTGCTGCATCTGCAGCTCGGCGGCATCTTCGATGGTGACGATCCGCTCCGATACCGGAATGTAGCCGGACAGGATATTCAGCAATGTCGTCTTGCCAGCGCCGGTGCCGCCGGAGATGATCATGTTGACTTTAGCTTTGCTCAAACCCTCAAGCATGATCGCCATATCCGGCGTCAAGCTCTTGAGCTCGCTAATCAGGTTATCCATTTTGAGAGGAATATGCGCGAATCGGCGAATCGACATCATGGGGCCGTCCAGCGCCACCGGCGGAATGACCGCATTGACCCGGGAACCGTCGGGCAGCCTGGCGTCTACCATAGGGCTGGACTCATCAATCCGCCGTCCCACCAACGACACGATTTTGTCAATAATGCGCAGTAGATGTTTTTCGTCAGTAAAGGTGACGTTGGTAAGCTCCAACTTGCCCTTGCGCTCCACATAGATCTGCTCATAAGAGTTGACCAGGATATCGGACACGGTCGGATCGGCCATCAGCAATTCAAGCGGCCCGAACCCAAGCATTTCATGCTGGATGTCGCGGATAAGCGAGCGTCGTTCGACATCGTTGATCGCCGCTTGTTCGTCCTGAAGCAAGCGTTCAACCATCGTAGCGATTTCTTGCCGCAGCATTTCGGGGGCCAAGGTTTCCAGGGCCGTCAAATCGAACTTGTCCAGCAGCTTGAGATGTATCCTGCCTTTCAATATCTTGTACGCATCGCTTGCGACCGGTCCCTGTTGCCGCTCGACCGACTCTACCCTGACGGCGTTTAATTTTTCTCGGAAAGACATGTTATATGCTCCGGTTACGCATGCTGGTTGACACTGAGATTCGGTTGAAAATTTGCGGCTCCGGGCTCTTTCATGCCCGTCTGAATAGCCGGCCTAACAGACTGCGACTTTCTTCTTCCCTGGGACTGAGCGATAGCGCGAACGCGGCCAGATTCTTGGTCACCGCATTGGAGCGCGCCGCTTCAATCATCGGGTCCCCGTGATTGATCGATGCGTTGACCTCTTTATACGAATTGGGAACGGTGTGCAAAGTGATCGCCCCTAAAGCGTCCCGTATATGATCGATGCCAACGTCCCCGCTCCTCTCGAAGCGATTGACGATAAGCTCGACCTTGTCCATCGGATAGCCCAGCGATTTGAATATTGTCAGCAGTTTCTTGGCATTCCGAATGTATGGCAGCCCTGCTTGTAATACCGGGAAAATCCGGTCGGCACGATCCAGTGCCTTGATCGTCAACGTGTCCAGGGTTCTGCCTACATCGAGCAATATGAAATCGTATTGGGTTACTGCCAGGTTGAGGATGACGTCAACATGCTCAGGCTTCATCTCCATGGCTTGCGCAGGATCTTCCGGCGCTGCAAGTATGCTGTAGTTGGGCGCCACCCTGACCGTGCTGGCCGCCAGAAACGTGGCATCCAGCCGGCTGATATCCCGAGCGACGTCAGCCAGAGTCGAGGCGGGTGTGCCATCATGCACAAACGATAATGCCTCACCAAATTGCAGATTCAGGTCTATCAGCAGTACAGACTTGGCTTCCGCCAGCTGGTAGCCGAGATTGGTCGCCAGGAAAGTGGCGCCACTACCGCCTTTGCATGGCATGAATGCCAGTATCCGGCCAAGATTCCTGGCATGGCTGCCGATACGCTTGGCTGCGATGCGGCTGACAGCGGCTTCCAGCGCACTGGCAGTCACCGGCGAAGGCAACACTTCTCGCACGCCTGCACGCATCGAGTTGATCAGGAATTCCGGCGTGTGCGTGGCGCAGAGCAAAATGACTGCAATGCTCGGGTGATGGGTTGTGACATATTCGACCTGGGCAAGTTCGGCCGGATCACAGCACATGCCTTCAACCAGCATCAAATCCGGCTGCTCCTGTTCGGCGACGACACGCATCCGGCTTTTACCGCCTTCAACCAGCGTGGCCGAGTGCGAGTGTGCACCGAGCATCCTGCCCATCTCTTGCAGGCTGTTGATATTGGGAGAAATCACTGCGATCTTCATTTTCATTTCCCTGAGCGTTAGGAACAAATTGCTGCACTGTTCGGGTCTTGCCGCATGACTTCCCGTGGTAAATAAGTAGAGAAAACAGGCATCGGTATCGCGGCAAGTTTCGCGCTGCCGGCAATGGGCGATATCCATTGATAGTTAAGACCGGTGATCGTCACCGTTACCCCTACACAGGTAGAAGCGGTACAGCCCGACGGAGCCCACGCCAGACTGATGCCTGTAATCTGTGGCAAAAGAGTTTGCATCTTCGCCAGAACCACCGCCTGCTTAGTCGTGTCATCGCAGACAACGGCGTACCGCGCTCCAGCTCGAGTGGCCTCGTTTGCTGCATTCCAGGTAAAAAGCATGCGGCTGAAATCTGTTATTCCCAACAAAAAAGTCAGGAAAAGGATCATCACCAAAGCGAACTCCACAGCAGTAGCTCCAGATTGATTTTTCATATTGAGCTCCGCATCACCGCGCTGATATTGTTGTAAGTAATGGTGCCGTTCGTGCCAGCGAACGAAAGACTAAACACACTCCTGAACAAAGGCTGGAATTGATAGCCGCTCACCGTAACCGTCACGGTATTGATCAGAGGATTAGAGCCTGCCGTTACCCAGGTCGGCGTTATTGTCACGGTTGTCGAGTCAAGACCAAGCGCCAAAGGTGTTCCAGTTCCGGCAGTATTGCCGTAAACCACCAAATTTTTGGCTTCCGCGGTATGGGTTCCCGGCGTTTGCACGGATAGATAACGAACCGCATCCCGCACTGACTTGGTAATGATGTTGTACTGGTACATGGCTCGGCCAAATTCCGTTGTAATGAAAGTTAACAGCAGCAACAATGGCAGGATCAGGGCAAATTCAACGATCGCCGTGCCTTTCTGTCTGGTTTTCATGGCAAACCCTCTTAGCGAACTAAAACCGGGACAAGCGGGCCGGCCGCACCGCCTGCTAGCCCATTCGTTGTACATGGACTGCTCGTAGTGCCGGCATTGCCTAGAAACTCCAATTGCACTGTTGCTGTAGGCCCGCTTAACGGCTGCAACATGAACATGCATACGTAATCAATCACCTTGTTCGAGGTATTGACGACAGGTGAGGTCACCAACCTTCTGCTAAAGCCGTATAAATTGTGTTCGCCCCCGGCGCCAGGTGTAGCCAATGTTTTGAAACCACCTTTCATAGACAAACCCGTAATAGTATCTCCGCCGTTCACGCTGGTTCCGGTATTGTCATAAGAGGCAAAGGCCGCACGTTTCGTGGTGAAGTTGGCTGCACTCGGATCTGAGCCCGCTGCCGGCGTCCCCGACCAGGCGTTTTGTGGAACTGCGTTGGTCCAATTGGTCGAGGTATACGCATAGCCCGAATAATCGGGATGATTGACGCTGGGACCGGGATCATTATTCTTATAGATACCGAAACGGTAATTCCACGTGGCATCCACTGAAGATTGGATGCCCGGGGTTCCTAATGTATCGCCCAGCTTGGTGCCGCAATATCCTGGTTCGCCAAGTTCCGTTTTTGTCTCACTCGCGTTCGTGCTGCCGTTCAAGTTGTACCATCCCATTTCACCATTCGACTGCGTGCCATTGCCGATCATGTTGACCCACTCGCCGATCTGGAATCCGTAATTCGGAGCGGTTCCGGTTGCCTTGGGTTTCAATCCAACCGGGATCGGGCACGTGGTTTGGGCACTTGCACGGGTCGCCACCGCGAGCGCCAGTACATTTTTTGTATTCGAGTATGTCGCTGTATCACCGGAAAAAGCGCCCATGGATTGCAGCAACCACATTTTCACGCCTGACTGCGTATGCTGACATTGCGCATACTTGGCCTTCGTCGGATCGACAGTGGCAACATAGGCGGAGTCTTTGAAGGTAATATCTGCGTTGACGAGTGCCCCTTGGCCACTCCATGTGGCAGATTGGAAATTGACGCCGTTCAAGTTTCCCGCGGTCTTTCCGGCACTCCAAGCACGTGTCAACGCGGTGCCCTCGCCGTCAAGCTCTTGCGCTGCAGCCAAAGCACAACTGTCCATCGCCGTTTGCAATTCTGTTTTCACGACGAACAGATGACCAAAGTCCAGTGCAATTGCCATGAATCCCAGCAGGAGCAGCAGGACGAGCGATACGGTAACTATCACTGCCCCGTCCTGGCGATGGCTAACAACATGGCTCACGATGATGCCTTTTTTAGAATGGTTATAAAGTAATTTTTTCGAATACCTGGTTAAATAACAAAATCAACTGCATGCCGCTGTCGTCAGGCAGTTGGCTACGCGAGCAATAAAATTTGTGAAGTAGCCACCGGTGCCAAGCCCCTGCAATGCAAGAACCAGTGCAATCGACACGACAGCGATGATCAGCGCATATTCGACAACTTGAGCGCCTTCTTCCTCCTTGAGCAACTGAGCGAACATGATATTTTCCTTTGCTGCGTCAATATTCATTTAGTAGCGGCACGACTGAATTCTGGTGATTTAACTTGACCTTGAACCGCCATATTCAGAGCGGTGGTCGCGCGACCGTTAGCGGCCGCGGCGCCACCATCGATTTCTGCTGCCGTCCCTTAAGAGCAATTTGATGTGGAAAGGCAATTGTTAACACGGCTGATAAAAGTGCTGAATGTGGTGCCAGTCGTTAATCCCTTGAGTGCCAAAACCAGCGCAATCGACACGACAGCGATGATCAGCGCGTACTCGACAACTTGAGCGCCTTCTTCGTCTTTCGCAAAGGAGCGGATAGAATGCTTGGTAGCATTGAGAATGGTGTTCATTTTTTACCTCTCGAGAGTAGTTGTGAATCAAAATTTATGGCTTTGATGCTGCATCGGTATTACTTACTTCTGCTACTGAACTAAAAAGAACAAATGCCACCTTTTCCACTGACAACTTATCCTGTTGCCTTGATCATTAAAATCGCTGATGCATCAATTTGACGTTATTGGGCGCCGCCTAGACTGCCTCCAATATTGATAACATTGACCGCTGGCGGCGGCGACCTGAAAGTGCCTTGATAAAGAATGATGGCTTCCCTGCCTGCTTTGCCATCCATGCCTGCCACCTGATCCGGATTCTTTCCGGCGTCAGGATTAATGGTCATCTTGAGTTTGGCTTCGCGCACGGCGTCGCCGAACCTGGTGTCGTAGTTGGGAGTCACCGTCGAGCAGCCCGCCGTCAGGACGAGCAACAGTGCGATTGCGAGCTTGTTCATGGACTTTCCTTTTATTTGATTTCAGGAGCGGCGGCGGCAACAGAACCGACTTCGATTTCTGCGGCTGGAACTGGTGTTGCAACAGCGACTGGAACTGGTGCTGCGACAGCGGCTGGAACTGGAGCTGCCGCAGGGGCAGGAACTGGTGTTGCTTGTGCGGCTGGGACCGGTGCTGCGGCAGGGGCAGGAGCCTGTGCCGGAGCGGAGCCTTCCAGGCTGCCGTTGAAATACACTTCACCACGACTAGGTACGACATGGTTATCCGTCGGCAGCACAGGTACTTCCGCCAGCGGCTTCACCAGGTGCGGCGTAATCACGAATAGCAGTTCCGTCTGATCGGTCTGGAACTCTGAACTCCTGAACAGCGCACCCAGGACCGGCACTTCGCCTAAACCAGGAAATCGCTTCATGGACTCAGTGACGTTGTTCTTGATCAGGCCGGCAATGGCGAAACTTTGGCCATCGTTGAGTTGCACTGTGGTGTCTGCCCGGCGTACAGTCAGCGATGGCAGCACTGCAGTGACGCCACCGACAGTGGTGAACGGCGAGCCGACCTGCGACAGGTCCGACACTTCCGACACCATCTTCAAGTTGATCCGGGTGCCGTCCAGCACGGTCGGCATGAACTTCACGCCGATGCCGAACTCCTTTTCTTCCAGCGTGATCGTCGGTACGCCATTGTTGTTGGTTTGCGAGACCGGAATGAAAATCTTTCCCCCCGACAGGAAGCTGGCTTGCTGACCGCTGATAGCCATGATGTTCGGTTCAGCCAACACCCGCACCAGTCCATCATTCTTCTGCCCATCCAGGTTTACCGCGGTCCTGCCGATCTTCAACGCCTGCAGCAAGCCACCGCCGTTGCTCAAGAAACTGGACAGCAAGGAGAAGCTATTGCTGCCGCCGTTGCTGGCGCGGGTCAGATTGACACTCGCCCCAAGTTTGTCGAGCAGCGTCTTGCTGACCTCGGCAATTTTCACTTCCAGCATCACCTGTTGCGGGGTCATGATGCGGAGCATGTTGACCACCTTCTTGCCATCACCATAAGCAGTGGCCAGGCTCATCGCTTCGTCGAGCTTGACGGCGTCAGTGACTTTGCCGGTCAGCACCAGTGCGTTTTCTGCTCCCCGCACTTTAATCCCGGTTTCTTCAGGCATCAATTCGGTTATCTTGGCTTGCAGGCTGCCCGGATCGACGGTGACGATGATGTCCTTGATGACGCAGCGCCCATTCGCACCCTGCAAGACCACATTCATGGATCCGGTCTTCCTCCCTAGAAAGAACAGTTCTGTAGGACTGAGCAGCGTAATTTCTACGTCTGCCACGCCATCGGAACCTGCCTGTGCCGGCGCTGGCGGCGCATTCCCCGGTGCTGCCGGTGCGTTCTTGTCGGTCGTTGCAGGAGGCTTGCCTGCCCGGCTCGACGATTGACCGCCAATCAGCATGCGCGCCGCGGGTTCATCCAACCTGATGACACTCGATTTGCCGAGAGTGACATAAGTTACAGGATCGACCGTTACGGATCCGCAAGGTTTCAAACCTGAGGAGCCTGGGGCGTGAGTTGCAAAAGGCGCGGTTGCCGCGAAAGCGCCACCTGTCACAGTCAACGCAGCGAAGAAAATCGCATTTTTGTAGTTGTTATTCACTTGAACTGCTCCCTAGATTGTTTTAGTTAAAAACAGTTAAGTGCCCGGCTGCCGTTCTGAATGACCTCGACGCATTCCGAGGCTGAAGCTACCGCTGGCCTGCTGCGCGCTATCCTGGGCTTGGCCGCCGCAACCTTGGTCGGTAACACTTCTTTTTCTACGTGCTCTCCAAACAACTGGCTCTTGGTAATGCCTGCGGTGTCTACCGTCTTCTGATCCACCTGGTTGCGCAGCACCAGCGACAATGTACCGACACTGCGAGCAAGATCAAGTTTCTCCGCGTCTTCCAGCGACAACTCCAGTGTCACGGCACTGACCACCTTGGGCTTGGTATCGTCCCGGCCCGACTCCTGTGCTACCGCCAACACCAGCACATGTTCCAGGACGGTCTTGCTGATCTGCTTGCTCTCTTCGCCGTTGCCCTTGTCCTGCTGCGCATTCACCACGACGTCGACATAATTGCCGGGGAGTGCGAATCCGGCTACGCCGACCACGTCATTGACGCGCACAGTCATTGCGCGCTTGCCCTCCGCAATCACAGCCGAAAGACCGCCTTGCGTACCGACCGGCGCCAGCTTGCCTTCGAGAATGGCTTCGCCGCGTAGCACGCCGACTTTCACCACCCGATCCTGCACGTCCTTGATTTCCTTGAATGCGCCCGCTGGCACCGAACCGCTGGGCCAGTCGATGGTCGACAGCATTTGTGGATTGATCTTGCTGCCCAGTTCGATATCGGTCACGGCTACCACGACCTTGTTGGATGCGATGTTCCCTTGCTGCGATACCCATCCCGCCGCATAGACCGCGGCTCCGAGACCGATCGCCGCTGCCAGTAACAGCAATCCAAGTGCTTTGATGTTTTTCATATCCGGTCCCTGTCAGGTCTGACTTGTCGTCTACAAATAACCCAGTTGATTCGCCACCACATAACCAAACGTGCCAATTCCAATGCTGACGCCGTATGGCATTTTTCCTACCGATTTGCTTGCTTCCAAACTCACGTCTGGCTTGATGCCTCCGGCCGCAGAGAACACCATGGTTTGCACGATATTTTTTACGTTGGTGAAGATGCGCCCCAACGCTTTGTTAAACAACGCGAATCCCAATGCAACCAGGCCGCCTGCAATAAAAGTGGCGATGACTGCAAACACGATGTACGGCACGCCAAGGAACGCCCCGACCATCGCCATAAGCTTTACATCTCCCGCCCCCATCGCCTTGATTGCATAGAGCGGCAACATCATACAAAAGCCCAACAGCATGCCCTCGAACCCCCATAGCAATCCCGCCGGCAGCGAGGCCGCCGCCGCCGTGCTGTAGATCAGGCCGAACAGCGTGCCGCTCGCGGTCAGCCAGTTAGGTATCTTGTAGGTGCGGCAATCACTCACCGCGGCAATAATGAGCAGGATGAAGAGCACGCATATGCGTGGATCTTTCACCAGCATGCCGAGGAGTTGAAGTAGCGCGTAAAATTCTTGCATGATCAGTCTCTGTGCTCAGTGATAAGACATGTACCCGGAAAATCTCTGCAACTTGAAATCGACGTGATTTCTTATACTTCCTTGACCAGCGCCAGCAGCATCAGCAAACAAACCACGACGATAAGTGCGCCTACCAGCGCAAACTCTATTAGCGACGCGCCAGTATCTTCCATCAGGAAATACCGGGCGACATGCGACAGATCCTTGGAAAATCGCATAGGTTTCTCCTGAATGATTTTTCATGATTGGCTCGACTTGCCTCAACTAAGCGGCAATGTTTGTATTGTTGAATGGAGTATAGGCAGGAGGAAAAGCGGGGGCATGAACGATGAGTCCTAATTTGAATAGGACCGAGCGCCTTTTTTTTGATCAGGGAGGGCAGGAGTAATCCACTAGGACGGTCAGGAGAAATCCATCCGAAACGTATTTCTTACGCCGTGTGACCGCTCACCTAAATGATGCAGAAAAAGCGTATCAATGCTGGCTGGCAACTGGGAAACGCGCTGGCGGATCATCCCGGCATAAGTTGCTGTAAAGTTCAAAAATAATTTCCACACAGATTCATCCTGCCCGCCCCGCCAGATCTGGTTACGACTGAGAATTAGTAGCGAGTGACGATGCGCGGCAGAACGCAGCGTCTGTCGCAGCCGAATGTGCAGAGCCAGCCATTTTCTGCCCTCAGCCTGCCAAGGCTGATTTCCGCTCCTGATGCCAGAGGCGGAACGGGGGTTTTATTTCAAAGCCGGCAAGGTATTGACGCCGGCGAATTGCGGGAGATTTCAGACACCTCCCCGATGATGTTAGTTAGCGACGCTCGCCGCTCTGGTGTATCCGTATCGATGATGACGGCCACGGGGGCAACATTTTTATGCGTCAATGTCAAACGCCTGTCATATTATCCCGCTAAGATCTATCCCAACCTCATATATGGCTATCGATATGTGAGTAGATTCATCAATAGCCTTGTCACTTTGCAGATACCACTGGACGGCTAGAATCTTCTCACATATCGATAGCGTCCCTTCCCCGGCTATACGATCTTAAGCGAGCAATTTCACTTTCACTCAAAGTGGAGGCGGATTGGGCTGCAGGTATTCCTGTCCCGTGAGGTGCATCCGGGCGCCCAGCGGGCCGCCGACAGCATAGGGCAAGGAAGTAAGTAGCGAGTTCGCAAAGTCCCCCTTATATAACTTGGAACCCTGGTGGCTCAAATTTGAATTGGCGTCGATGTAGATCGACTCGCCAAGTCCTGACCATAGCCGGCAAAAACCGTAGTCCTCCGACAGATAGCGGCGTGTAACAGGATCGAGCATGACATCGAAGAAGCGGTAATGCAGCCCGCGGTCGGGGACATCAATGGTATCGGGTACATAGTTAAGCTCAGGATAGCTGGCGATCAACCGCTCGAACACGCTACGCTTGATCACCATGAAGCCGGTCGGCGCCTCCTCCATGCGCATGAAGCCGTCGGGTTGCACTTCCAGGTTGATCTGGTTGTCGCCATCGACAATTCTTGCATTGACCGTATAGCGCGTATATCCCGCCTCGAATTGCTGTTGGGTGGTTCCTGCCGGCAGGCCTTGCTGAGGCCAGTTTTCGCGTTTGAGCGGATATACCCCCGCCGCAATATCGTAGCCTGACCGCAGTAACCGGAATGCGGCTTCGGAGGAAAATCCGATGTCGGCGTCGATCCAGAACAAATGCGTCCATTGCGGGTTGGCGAGAAATTCGGCGACGCAGTTGTTACGCGCGCGCGTCACCAGGCTTTCTCCCTGATGCATGAAAACCTGCATCGGCATGCCGGAGCGCTCGGCTTGAATAGTAAAATTCAATAGCGATGTCACATAGTTCTGGAAATACTTTCCGTCATGGCTAGGTGTCATGATCAGGGGGCAAATACGTGTGAGATCAACCGGTTCTGGCATCTTCGTTTCTCTTGTCGATTTATTGTTGTTAACTTAAGACACACTTTGAGAGGTGAGCCCCGCTCATTTTACCAATATACGATGCGACGAGCAGCACGAACTAAGCGACGATAAGTGAATCGCCTCTCTCCGTAACCGTGATGTGGGGTCAGAGTCGAGTTTCGCGATAAAGCCTGCGAAAGTCACTCTGACCCCGCTTAGTGGACCACGGAGCAGGAGTCGCAAAACAAAAAAAACAAACCGACGATAAGTGAATCGCTTCTCTCCGTAACCGTGATCTAACGCATCACCTTGACCTGCACATACGCCAAGCGTTCAGCGCCAGCGGACGCCCGCGCGCTGTGCAGGCGATGCAAGGTAATTTGGGTGACGTCGACATGACCGTCTTCGATATGTGCAGTCATCAGCTTGACTGCATCGGCGGCGCCATGGGCGCCTATTTGCGCCAGGATCGCGACATGTTCGTCATAGGTCGACTGTACACAATCGCCATAGATGAAATCCAGACGGCGCACGATGCGGATGCGGTCGGTCAAACGCTCGAAAGTACTGGCCATTTCCAGGTTGCCGGCGGCGCGCACCAGCGCCAGGTGGAATTTCTCGTCAAGCATCGCTACCTTGCGTCCATCGCTTAAGCGTTCAGATGGCGGCACGCACCATATCGCCTTTTGCTGTTCGATCAACGCGGTATCGATAGCGCTGGCTGGTCCCGCGCACAGCTTGCTGATGGCATGGATTTCGATCAGTTTGCGCAATTCGTATAAATCTTCAAAGCGCTTGAAATCGATGGGCACCACTTCCCAGCCGCCCCGTACATAACCCTGCATCAAGCCATCGCCCTGCAGGCGCTGCAACGCTTCGCGCACCGGGGTGCGCGAGACATTGAAGTAGGCGGCGATTTCAGTTTCGGTAATCTGATCGCCCGGCAACAGGCGCATGTCGAAAATATCTTCGCGCAGACGACCGTATACATAGTCAGGTAAAGACACGCCTTTTGGCGCAAAGTCGCTACCGGCGTCGCTAACCGGAGCGATTACCTGCGGGTCGGTACCTGAGATTGTTTTCATGATTTCCGTCATTGCGTTGTTGCGTCGTTATTTACCAGGCCGCCACACAACCATCCGTACGCGGCTCGGTACCGCCGCATAACACGCCGTGCTGATCGCGCCAGATAATCTGGCCGCGGCCGAAACCGAGTTGATTGGCTGACCATGACGCCTCGTGTCCGAGGCCGCGCAAACCGCGAAACAGGTGCTCGGCGCTGGTGTGCTCGATGCTGACATTATTACCGCCCTCCCATTCCCAGCGCGGAGCGTCCAGCGAGGATTGCGGATTAAGGCCGAAGTCTACCGTGTTCATGATCATCTGCACATGCCCCTGCGGCTGCATGAAGCCGCCCATCACGCCGAATGGACCTACCGCCTTGCCATCCTTGGTCAAAAAACCCGGGATGATCGTGTGATATGGCCTTTTTCCAGGTGCCAGGCAGTTCGGATGGGCTGCATCGAGCGTGAAATTGTTACCGCGGTTATGCAAGGCGATGCCGGTTCCCGGCACCACCAGCCCGGACCCGAAGCCCATGTAATTGCTTTGGATGAAGGACACCATGTTGCCTTCATCATCGGCGGTGCTCAGATACACGGTGCCGCCGCGCGACGGCTGTCCAGCCACAGGCAACGCCGCGCGGGCGCCTATCAATTGGCGGCGCTCGTCGGCATAAGCATCGGACAGCAGATCCTCGACCGCGACCCGCATATGGCCGCTGTCGGCGATATGCGCCAGGCCGTCCGCATAAGCCAGCTTGATGGCTTCGATCTGACGGTGACAGGTCAGCAAAGTATCGCGTTCGCTGAAATCGAAGCCTTTCAGTATATTCAAGGCCAGCAAAGCGACAAGGCCATGGCCGTTAGGCGGAATTTCCCATACATCATAACCGCGGTAGTTACTGCTGATCGGCGCTACCCACTGCGGCTGGTATGCCGCCAGGTCGGCACTATCCAGATAACCACCGGCAGAGCGTACAAAGGCAGCAATCTCTCCGGCGAGCGCGCCACGATAGAAACTGGCGCCATTGTCGGCAGCGATCGCGCGCAAGGTATCGGCATGTCCCTGCGACCGCCAGACCTCACCGGCGCGCGGCGCCCGGCCGCCCACATTGAACGTATCGAACCAGGATTGAAAATGCGCGTCCTTGAACTCCTGTTGAAATAACTTGTATGCCTGCTGCCAGGCAAACGCCACCATCGGCGATACCGGATAGCCGTCTTGCGCCAGCGCGATGGCACCGGCCATGGAACGCTCCAGCGGCAGCTTGCCGAAACGCTCTGCCATGCCGGCCCATGCACCTGGCGTGCCGGGTACAGTGATCGGCAATGCACCGTATTTCGGCATGCTTTGATGCCCGGCCGCATGCAGTTTATCGATCGAAATTGCGCGCGGTGCAGCTCCGCTGGAGTTCAAACCGTGCAGTTCGCCCTTGTGCCAGATTAGTGCAAAGGCATCGCCACCGATACCATTGGCGGTCGGCTCGACGACGGTCAGCGCGGCAGCGGTAGCGATCGCCGCATCGATGGCGTTGCCGCCGGCTTGCAGGACCGTCAGCCCGGCATGTGCAGCCAGCGGCTGCGAGGTAGCCACCATGCCACGTTTGGCATACACCGCGCTACGGCGGGAGGCATAGGGATAATGATTGGGGTCGAAGGTGAACATGTTTTCTCTCATCGATAAAGGTGGCAACTTACGTATTCACCGGCAGCGAGCGCGGTCGTCTGCGGCGCCTGGGTTTTACAGATTTCCATGCAAGATGGGCAGCGTGGATGAAAATGACAACCGGACGGCGGCGCCGCCGGATTCGGAATACTTCCCTGCAGTACGATGCGCTCGCGCACCTGGTCCGGATGCTCGCGCGGTATCGCCGACAACAAGGCTTGGGTATACGGGTGCTTCGGAAAGTTATAGACGCTTTCGCAGCTGCCCGATTCGACCATGCGCCCCAGATACATGACGCCGATGCGATCGCTGACATGACGGATCACGGCCAGATCGTGCGATACGAACAGATAGGTCAGCCCCAGCTCTTTTTGCAGATCCTGCAGCAAATTCAGGATCTGCGCCTGGATCGAAACGTCCAGCGCCGACACGGCTTCATCGGCGACCACCAGTTTCGGCCGCGTGATGATGGCACGCGCGATGCCAACCCGTTGCCGCTGGCCGCCCGAAAATTCGTGCGGATGCCGGTCGGCATAACGTTGGCTCAGGCCAACCAGATCCAGGATGTCGGCCACTTTGCGCTTGCGGGTGGCGCGGTCGAACAGGCCGTGCACGATCAGCGGCTCTTCCAGCACCTCCCCGATTGTCATGCGCGGATTCAGCGACGCGAACGGATCCTGGAACACCATTTGCATATTGCGCCGCATCGCACGCAGCGCAGACGGCGACAACCCGGTCAGCTCCTGCCCCATGAAATTGATGTTGCCTGCGGTCGGTTCTATCAGCCGCAATACGCTGCGGCCGGTGGTCGACTTGCCGCAACCGGATTCGCCGACCAGGCCCAGCGTCGCGCCCTCTGCGATATCGAAGGAGACATCGTCGACAGCCTTGACCGGTGGCGCGCCACGGCGCCCGGACGAAAATTGCTTCTTTAGTCCGGTAACGTTCAACAAAGTATGGGAATTGGTCATATCGTCTTTACCTTGAGTTCAGTTCGAATTTAAGTTCGGATACCAGCAACGCGCCAGATGATCCAGACTAACCGCCGTCAATTCCGGCATCGTACTGCGACACAATTCTGCTGCTTTCGGACAGCGCGCGGCAAAGCGGCAACCGGCGCCGGCAGTGCCTGGCGGCGGCACCGAGCCTGGAATTGCTGTCAGCGGCTGCCCCGGTTTGGCCGCCAACGCCGGCCGGGCGCGCATCAACGCCTGCGTGTAGGGATGAGCCGGCGCATCGAACAGCTCGCGCACGCTGCTCTGCTCCACCACCTGCCCCGCATACATCACGACCACCCGTTCGCACATTTCCGCCACCACACCTAGATCGTGGGTGATCATCAGAATCGCCGTGCCCTGCTCACGCTTGAGTTCGCGCATCAAATCCAGGATCTGCGCCTGTATCGTGACATCCAGCGCCGTGGTCGGCTCGTCACAGATCAACAGACCCGGATTGCACAGCAAAGCCATGGCGATCATCACTCGCTGCCGCATGCCCCCCGACAGGCTGTGCGGATATTCATCGACCAGTTGCTCGACCCGCGACAAACCGACCCGTTGCAACATCGCCAGCACCTTGTGGTCAATCTGGCGTGAAGAAAAAGTGCTATGGACACGCAGCATTTCACCCAGCTGTGCTCCGATCTTGTGCAACGGATTGAGCGAAGTCATCGGCTCCTGGAAAATCATGGCGATCTGCTTGCCGCGTATCGCCCGCATGCCGGCCTCGTCTACCGTCAGCAAATCACGTCCGTCATAGCGCACGGCGCCACTCAGCCTGGCCTTGCTGGCCAACGGGAACAGACGCAATATCGACAACGCCGTTACGCTCTTGCCGCAGCCGGATTCGCCCAGCAAGCCGACGGTCTGGTTGGCGCCGACTTCGAATGAAACACCATCCACCGGCGCAATGCTTTTGCCGTGGCTGATAAATTCGACCTTAAGATTACTCACTTCCAGCATGGTTCATCTTTCTGGCGTTTGTCGGTTACAGTTCAGCGTTCGGCATTTCAGCGCTTCAGTTTTGGATCAAATACTTCGCGAATGCCGTCGCCTAGGAAATTAAAACCCAGCACCACGGCAAAAATCGCGATCCCCGGCCACAAGGCCAACGTCGGATTGCTATTCAGGTAGCCTTGGGCGATATGCAGCATCGAACCCCAGCTCGGGTCTTCCGGCCGCGCTCCCAGCCCCAGGTATGACAAGCCGGCTTCGGCAATGATCGCCGACCCCATCGCCAGGGTAGCCTGGATCACCAGCGGCGCCATCGCGTTCGGCAGTACGTAACGCCACATGATGCGCAAGTGGCCTGCGCCCACCGAGCGTGCCGCCATCACGTAGTCGAGATTGCGGATGGTCATGGCCTGGCCGCGCGCTAGCCGGATAAACGCCGGCGCAAAGCCGATGCCGACCGCTACCATCGCGTTGTAGAAACCGCCACCCAGCGCCGCGGATAATGCCAGCGCCAGGATCAGCGACGGAAAAGCTTGCAGTGCGTCGACAATCCGCATCACTACCCATTCATCCCAGAAACCGCGGAAATACCCGCTGGCGATGCCGATCGGCACGCCTACGCAAAATGCCAGGCCGACCGCAATCAGCGCCGCCTGCAGCGAAATGCGTGCACCGAACACCATGCGGGAAAAAATGTCGCGGCCCAGATCGTCGGTACCCATCCAGTGCGCGGCGCTCGGCCCGGCCAGGATGTTGCTGTAATCCTGATCGAAAACCGGATCGTGCGGCGCCAGCAGCGGCGCCAGCAAAGCCACCAGTATCAGCAGCGCGATGATCAGTGCGCCAATCACCGCCATGCGATTGCCCGCGAAACGACGCAGGCCGAGCCAGCGTTGGCGTTGCGGCAGTGTTTCGGCGACAACTGCCGCTGTTACCGGTAACGGGCGGCTCATGCGTACTCCCTGGCGATGCGCGGATCGATCATGCCGTACAGCAGATCCACCGCCAGATTGACGATCACCACCATCAGCGCGGCAGCCAGCACGCCGGCCTGGACGGTGACGTAGTCACGCTGGAAGATCGCATCGACAATCATCTTGCCCATGCCGGGAATACCGAAAATGCTTTCAGTGATTACCAGCCCGCCCAGCATGCCGGACACCATCAAGCCGCTGGCGGTCACCACCGGTATCATGGCATTGCGCAAGGCATGGCCGATCACTACTTGCCAGTCTTTCAAGCCTTTGGAAAAGGCGGTGCGGATATAGTCTTCGTTCAGCACTTCCAGCAAGCTGCTGCGCACCATGCGCATCAGGATTGCCGATTCGCGCAGACCGGTTGCCAGCATCGGCATCAGCATCGCCAGCAGGTTACCGCGCCAGTCTTCGCTGAACGGCACATAACCCGAAGCCGGCAACCAGCCCAGCTTGACGGCAAACAGCACGATGAACATCATGCCCAGCCAGAAATGCGGCACCGACATGCCGAACAGAGCCCCTAGGGTACTGAAGTAATTGGCGATGCTGCGCGGCCGGGCTGCCGCCAGTATGCCGGCCGGTATCGCTATCAGCACCGCGATGGCAAAGCTGCCCAGCGCTAGCTCGATCGTTACCGGCAGCCGTTGCAGCAACGCATCGGCGACTGGCGTGTGATCGACAAAAGAACGCCCAAGATCACCATGCAGCGCCGCCCACAGCCAATGGAAATACTGCACGTAGAGCGGGTCGTCGAGGCCGAGTTGCGCGCGCAAGGCCAGGGCGGCTTCGGGCGTAGCTTCCTGGCCGAGGATAGCCGTGACGGGATCGCCCGGCAGTATCGCCAGCAAGGAAAATATGACGATGCTGACCAGCAGCAAGGTTGGCAGCACGAGCAAGATGCGTTTCAGCAGTTTAGGCATGGTCTGGTGAGCCGGCAGGCGTATCTGTATCTACTTTGCCAGCGTTGCTGTGCGGATCACGCCGTCGGGAATGAACCTGAAACCTTTCACCGCCTGCGAAATACCGAATAGCACATTGTCGTGATTCAGGTAAACATAGGGCACTTGCTTGAGCAGGATTTGCATTGCCTGGTCGTAGGAACTTTTGCGCTTGGCGATGTCGTTTTCAATACGTGCTTGCTGCAACAGCGTATCGAGCTCGGGGCTGCCGTACCTGGAATAATTCAGCGAACCGTTAGTGACTACGAAATCGTAGATATTCTGATCCGGATCGGGACGGCCGCTCCACCCCACCATCAACGCTTCATAGTTGCCGGCCTTGCCGACCTCGATCTGGGCTGCCAGTTCGGCTTTTTCAAGCGTTACGTTAATACCGGCCGGACGCAGCATGCCTTGCACCATCTGGCCGACCTGCAGATCTTCCGGCGTAGTCGGCAAGATCAGGTGGAAAGCAAAACCGCTTTCCTTGCCGGCCGCTTTCAGCAAAGCCTTGGCGCGCGCCAGATCTACCTTGGGTGGTGCATCGTCGGCGCCGTGTGCAAATTGCACCTTGCTGAACGGCGAATGGCCAGGCGAGACGGCGCCGTTGTAAACTACCTTGGCAATCGCGGCGCGGTCGATCAGGATATCCACCGCTTGCCGCACTTCCGGCTTGTCGAAGGGAGGTTTCGCGGTATTGAAATAAAAACCGCGAAAACCCAGCGATGGCTGGTTGATCACGCTGTACCTGGCGGCTCCGGAAAGATTGCTCAACTCCTTGTAGGGAAAGCGATTGGTGATGTCGACCTGGCCGCTGCGCAGGTTGTTGAACGCCACATTGACGTCGTTCATGATTTTGTACACCACCTGATCCGCCTTGGGCAGGCCGGCTTGCCAATAATCGGGATTCTTGTCGAGCGTCAGGCTCGCACCTTTCAGGCGCCCCTTGTAAATGAAAGGGCCGGTGCCGACCGGGTTGTTGACATAGTCGTCACCGAATTTCCTGATCGCCGCAGGTGAAGAAATCATGCCGGCGCGATCGGTCAGGATCGACAGGAAAGGCGCAAACGGGGTCGACAACTCGATCTTCAAGGTGGCCGCGTCAACCACCGTGATTTGCTTGATGTACTTGAGATCGTTTCTACGCAGCGAATTCTTTTCCTGGGCGCGCAGCAGATTGAATTCAACCGCCTTGGCGTCGAATGGCGTGCCGTCCTGGAATTTGACGCCCTTGCGCAGGAACAGCGTATAGGTCTTCTGGTCGTCCGAGACAGTCCAGCGTTCGGCCAGCATCGGCACGATCTTGCCGCTCTCATCCAGATCCAGCAATTTGTCGAAAATACTCTGGTACACCATGCGCTCGGCGATCATTGACGACTGGCTCGGATCGAGTTTGCCGGGATCGTTGTCGAGTGAAATATTGATGGTCATCGCCATGGCGGAACAGCCGGCTGCGGTCATCATCAATGCGGATACGATCTGTAACGGCAAACGCTTGTTCATTCTTCATCCTTTGTTATGGGAGACGATGCGGCGCGACGATCATATGATGTCGCAAGTCTACATTGATGTATACAAGAAAGTAGACAAGCATTAATTGTGCCAATGCTGCGCCAATGAGCGTGCCAAAAACGTGCCGAGGCGCGGACCATGGCAGATGACTTGATGGATGACTTAGCTCAGGATGGCGAACGCACTATTTTCGTGACGCCAGGAAGGAAAACGGGCGATGCGAGTGCATCGCCCGCACATATTATTAACCGGCTTGCAGCTTGGCCTGATCGATGCTGTGCCCGGATACCACCCAGAATATATACAGCAGCACGGCCGAAGCCACGCCAAAGACCCAGATGCCAAGATCGTCGCCGCTGATCTGCCACATGCTTGCCGGCAGGTCGGCGCTGCAGATCATGCTGGCGGCACTCATGCCGACATAGTGCATGCTGCACACCGCCACCCCCATGACAACGGCGGCGACGATCCGATGTGACAATTTAGTCAGGTTGAACGCCAGCCATAACGCTGCCGCCGCTGCAACGATCGCGATGCCCACGGAGATACCGACAGTGGCTGGGTCCAGCGACATGATTGCACTTTGATGCATTGCGTACATGCCCATGTAATGCATCACGCATACGCCCACCCCCGCCAGCAAACTGCCCGCAAGCCAACCCGACAGCGTGAATTTTCCGCCCTTCCCGGCCAGATAAAGCGCAATCCCGGAAATCGCTATCGCGGCAATGAGCGATATGACGGTCAGCAGCAAATCATAAGTAATCGGTACTGCCAGGCGATATGCCTGCATGCCAATAAAATGCATGGACCAGATACCGATGCCTCCAAGTGCGATCGCAGCGCATAACGCCAACTCCCAATCCAGGCTACCGTTTATCCGGAACATCCATTTGGCACATTGCAAAGCGAGCAGTGAGCCAAGAAAGGAAATGAAGTAAGACAGCAAAACCAACGCCAAGGAATATTTCGGCACTAACAACTGACCCAATACTGGTTCCATTGCACACCTCCCGTTTTTTTAAAAAACAAATGACAATCCCTCTCTCTACAATGGCGAAATAGCTTCGCCTCCTGGCAAACACGATGCCGAATGCATCGAAAAAAGCCGGCTCGCAAGAGCCGGCTTTTTACCAGGTTACCTACCGATAAATCAAAGTCCGAGATCGCTGATGAACCGGTTGGTGTAGGTCATGCCGGTGTCACGGTCGAACGACCAATGATGCAAACCGGCGATCCCGTTCGCTTTGACCCACGCCGACAAGGTGTCGGTGTCGGCGATGGTGAAAGTCTCGCCGGGAGTGTCGTTTGCACCAATCATAGGCGTCAGCTCGATTTGGCTATACGGAACCTTGTAATAGCCGTGGAAGTCCATCGCCGCCTGGATTGCCGACTGCCCCATTTGGCAAGCGCCGCCGCTTACCACGCAGTTGCCGACAGTGGTCGAGCCATAGTCCATCGTCATCAGGTTGACGTAATAGTTTTTAAGGCCGGCCGATTGAATCGCTTGCATGACTGCGATCCCCATCGCACCCAACGGGTTGGGCGAAGCCGCTCCCATATCTACCGCAACCGATGAGCCGCTCTGGCTAGTCGCATTGGTAGCAATGGTGAAGCTGAAGCGCAGGTTAGGATACTTGATCTGGGCGGCCTGGACACGTGCTACCAGATTGTTGATGTCGGATTGGCTTTGGCCGTCTTCGATATCAAAATCGACGCCGATCAGGTTGGCGGAGTTGTAGGTATTGATAAAGGTGTTGAAGCCGGCGTCGGATGTACAGGTGAATGCGCCGGCAGAACCGCCGGTGGAAACGATGTACTTCTTGCCGGCAGCAACGAAGGACTGCACGTTGGTGGCAATCATCGCTGGTGAGATACCTCCCCAATTTTCGGAACCGCAACCGGCTGTTGCAAACGCCCAGGTGAGTACGGTGTTATGCGACGGCATGGCGCTGGTGACCGGCAGCGACGTGCCGGTTGCCGTGCTTTGCATGCCGCCTGTGTTCCAGTTGGCATCGGCCGTGACGTCCTTGTATGGACTGAACACAAAACCTGGCGTTGGTGTTGGTGTTGGAGTCGGAGTCGGAGTCGGAGTCGGCGTTGGCGTTGGCGTAGGTGTCGGCGTAGGTGTCGGCGTAGGTGTCGGAGTTGGTGTCGGAGTTGGTGTCGGCGTACCGCAAGAGCCTCCGGCTGTCCATAAGGTCGGCGATGCGGCTGGATTCCAGCCCGCGCCTGCATAATCGGTTTGAGTGACCAATGCCGTATATGGCGAACCGTTATAGCTGACTACTTCACCGACCGTGTAAGAACCGCCATCGGCCCAGACCACGCAACCGGGAGTCGGAGTCGGAGTAGGCGTTGGAGTCGGTGTTGGGGTGGGCGTTGGAGTGGGCGTCGGTGTAGGAGTCGGTGTCGGCGTGGGAGTTGGCGTACAGGCACCGCCGGAAGTCCACGGTTGTCCGCTGCCGGTGACGCCATTGTTGGTGGATGGATTCGCCCCTTGCGTCCACCAGTTTGCCGTGTAATTCACACTACTGTAGCTGGCAATATTGCCGGTATTGTAGGCCACGGTGGTATCCCACGCGGCGGCGCAAACCGGCACGCTGGATTTTGCGCTGGCGGAAATCTGCTTCTGGCTGGCGCCTGCGGTAGTGTCTTGCGAACCACCGTCGCTGCAGCCTGCCAGCATGCTGCTGATCAGCCCCGCGAGCAAGGTGATACGTAAATTTGTTCTCATGCGTCACTTCTCCTCATATCAAATGATGATGTGCGAGAAGCGAGCCGGGATATGCGGAGTCAGTTATCCGCAAATCCGACATGCACCTGCGCACTCCCTAAGCTGAGTCTGTTATATGTTTTTAAACTCACAGCTGGGCTGAGAATGGAGTCCGCAAAAATGAACGTCAAGTGGTTTAAAAAATTTACCGGGAAGCCAATACCACTTGAAAAACAGTTGAAATTTAAACTTGGAAAATTCTATGGTTTTTAAAATCGAAAAGAAAATTTCAACTGAAATTAAATTCTGCAAGGCAATAAAAACCTATCTGAAACTGTCGTTTCCTCTCTCTCCGGCAAGGGGAAATCAACGCTCGCGACAGTTCAAGGAAAAATGCCGACGCCAGCGATGCCATACCACTTTGGCAAAGGTCGTCATGTGGTCTTAGATATGCAAAAATCATCTTTGCCGAAATGCCTGCCGGCGCAGGCTGTGCCGAAGGGTTACAGCTCGTTATAGGTCGAATAGATCGTGCTGAAATTGTTGTCCGGCCGGAAGTTAATCAACGACACGGTTACGCTGGCCTCCAACCCTTCCACATAGTGCCAGCAGCCGACCGGCAGAAACAGCAGCTCGCCCGGCGCCAGTTCGCATTCAAGCACCTGCACATTGCGCATCAGCGGGAAACGATCATAGTCGATGGCATAACCGTCGATCGGCGTATAGCAATGATGGTGGTTGTAGACATACGCTACCTCGCATGCGGGGATCAGCTTGATACGCTTGCGGCCGATGACCTGCGCCATGAAGTTATTGGTCAGGTCATGGTGAAACGGGGTGCGCGTGCCTTTCGGACCCAGCCAGAGAAAACCGTCGTCCTGCGAATCCGGATTCAGGTATTCAGGCAGACGCCCGATGTCTTGCCACAATCCTGCCAGAGCCTGGCGATTAGCTGAGGAATTGTTGGCCGTCATGTAGAAATCGTTGCTCTCCTGCGCGCCATCGATCATTTCCAGGTAGCTGGCCAATGGCATCTTGCGCTTATGCAGGGTGGAGTTGATTTCATAGTTGGCATCTTGCGAACGCCCCATCTGCACTTCAACTTCACGCTCGCCGAAATGCTCGCGGAAGAAATTGAAATTCCACTTCGTCATCGCCGGCCACGCGTCCAGCATGCCGGTGATGATCACCGGCTTATTCAATAGATAATATTGGCGATAGAACTCGTCACCCGATAATTGATGGCTGCGTTCAATCACGGCGCTGTCAGGCGTCTGCCGATTCAGGGTACGGTAGATATCGAGAACCCAGTCATGCTTCTTCAAACGGTTCTTGATGCGCTGACCTGCCTGGCGTGCGCCTAGCAAGTAAGGATTGGCCAGCGCAGCCTGCATTTCACGCGTTGCTTCGTCCGGCGTCACTCCCTTGGAAACCAGGACGTTGAACAAGTCTTGCGGATTCGCTTCGAGCGCTATATTTTCACCGATCCAGCGGCGCCAGTCGTCATTGATGATGCTTGCACTGTGCTCAGCCTGCCCCATGAATTGTCTCCGTAGTTCCCGATCCCGCACGCCAATTGATATTTACGCTCACGCTCTTACTGATATTGCCTTCCGGCAGCAGAGTGCAACATTGGGATAATACGGATGAAATTGCAAGTGGTTTTTATTGTAGTCGGCAGCGGCAACGCCCCGTAAAAAATAAACTTTTTCTATGTGGCTTAGCGAACAGATAAATGCACCGTAGTTGGCTAAAGTTATCCCATCTTCCCTGCCAGGCCTCCGAAGCCTGGCGGTTCAAGCCTAGCGATAAGTACGCTGCGCCTGCTTTGACGACGAGATTGCATTACAACCAATTTCATCGGGAGACGTAAGTGTAAATATCGGACTACCGGGGCTGGCGGTCGGGAAACATACCAGCACCAAATTCCTCAATTCTTCAATTCCTGTATTACTGCCAGTTACATTAAACCGGCGAAAAGCGCCGCAAAGAATGCTATCGTTCTTTGATCGTGTGTTGCGTTTGCGTTGTGTCGGACTACCCCAGACGATCTCCAGATCCCCCCATCGAATTCAAGGAGTTGCCGAATGAGCTCAACGCTTTCCACCTCTGCACTCGACGAATTGTGCGTCAATACCCTACGCTTCCTGTCGGTCGACGCTGTCCAGCAAGCCAACAGCGGCCATCCGGGGTTGCCGCTCGGCGCGGCGCCGATGGCGTATGTTCTGTGGACGCAGTTTCTCAAGTATCATCCGGCCAATCCCCATTGGTTCGACCGCGATCGTTTTGTACTGTCGGCGGGCCATGGTTCCGCTTTGCTGTACAGTCTGTTGCATCTCACCGGTTACGACCTGCCGCTCACGCAGCTCCAGCAATTCCGCCAGTGGGGCAGCCGCACGCCGGGCCATCCCGAACGGGGCTTGACACCTGGCGTCGAAGTCACCACCGGTCCGCTCGGCCAGGGCTTTGCCAACGGCGTCGGCATGGCGATGGCGGAAGCGAATCTGGCCGCTCGCTACAATCGCGGCGACCTGGATGTCGTCAATCATTTTACGTACGGCATAGTGAGCGACGGCGACCTGATGGAAGGTATCGCCTCGGAAGCCGCATCGCTGGCTGGCCATCTGCAGCTAGGTAAGTTGATTTACCTGTACGACGACAACCGGGTCACTCTCTCCGCCGGCACCGACATTACGTTTACCGAAGATCGGGCACGTCGTTTCGATGCTTATGGCTGGCACACGCAAATAGTAGAAGACGGTAACAACCTGGCATCGATAGCACGTGCGCTGGACGCCGCGCGCGGCGAGACCGGACGGCCCTCGCTGATACTGGTACGCACTCATCTTGGGTATGGCTCGCCCAACAAGCAAGATAATTTCGAAGCACATGGTTCGCCGCTTGGCGTCGAAGAGTTGCGCTTGACAAAACAGAGGCTTGGCTGGCCGGAGCAGCCCTGGTTTTATATTCCCGAGGCCGCTGCTGCTCATTTCCTCGAAGCCGGTCAACTGGGGGAAAAGTCGGAATCGGCCTGGCATGCGAAATTCTCCGTCTACCAACAACAATTTCCCCAGCTTGCGCTGGAACTGCAACAGCTCATGCAAGGCGGAGCGGCAGCTTTGCCAGCCGGCTGGGATGCAGATATCCCGCAATTCCCGGCAGATGCCAAAGGCATGGCGACACGGGTCGCATCGGGCAAGGTCATGAACGCTATCGCCGCGCTTCTGCCGGCACTAATCGGCGGCTCGGCAGACCTTGATCCTTCTACTTATACCGCATTGAAAGGCACGGGGGATTTCGAACCCGCCGACATCATTGCAGGTGACAGGCAAGGTTCTGACGGCGGCGGCTGGAGTTATGCCGGCCGCAACCTGCACTTTGGCGTACGCGAACTTGCCATGGGCGCGATTATCAACGGCATGGCGGCCCATGGCGGCGCGCTGCCGTTCGGCGCTACCTTCCTGGTTTTTTCGGATTACATGCGGCCGGCCATCCGCCTTGCCGCGCTCATGGGCTTGCAGGTGATCTATGTGTTTACCCATGACAGCATCGCGCTGGGCGAAGACGGCGGCACCCATCAACCGGTAGAACAACTTGCCAGCTTGCGGGCGCTGCCCAATCTGCTCGTGCTGCGTCCGGCAGACGCCAACGAAACCGCGGTTGCCTGGCGGGTAGCGGTGCAATCGCATGAACGGCCGGTGGCGCTGGTGCTGACACGGCAGAATGTTCCGACCCTGGACCGCAGTCAATTTGCAGCGGCCGAAGAATTGCAACGTGGCGCTTATATCCTGACCGATGCGCCTGACGGCAAACCGGATCTGATTCTGATTGCAAGCGGTTCGGAAGTCGGGCTGATCGTGGCTGCGCGGCTGCAACTGCTGGCGCAAAACATCCAGGTGCGGATTGTCTCGATGCCGAGCTGGGAACTGTTCGATGAACAGCCACAGGCATATCGCGACACGGTGCTACCGCCGGCAATCGGCGCAAGACTGGCGGTGGAAGCTGGCGTCGCGCAAGGCTGGCATCGCTATGTCGGCGATCACGGCGACGTGCTGGCGATAGATCATTTTGGCGCCTCGGCTGCGGGTGAAGTTGTGATGCGCGAGTATGGTTTTACCGTCGACAACGTGTGCCAGCATGCTCTGGCGTTATTGCGCTCCTAACCAGCCGCCGGTGAAACCGGCGCGCTGCAAACCGTTTTTGATATAAGGGCAATTCCGCATCAGCCGCCACAGCATCTCGCTGCGATAGTTCTCGATCATGAGAATCATCGGCCCCTGGTCGATGCCGAAATGCCAGGGCGATACCCAACCGTAAGGGTTGGAACAGTTACAGGGGAAGCTCGGATTGAACGTCGCCTTGAAACCGTAAGGATTGCCGGTTTTCAGGCCGACCTGATGCACAAAATAATCGATGGTCGGCAATACGATTTCCGGCGCAAACGGCAGCGAAGCCACCACTACCCACGGCGCAATGGTGCCGTCATCGGGGCCGTGCGGTACGCCGCGTGCCACGTAGTCAAAAAATTCACGTTGGACACCGTTGACATCGAGCGTCGCCGGACCGGGGCCGTCGCTAGCGGTAATGCCCCAACAATACTCGCCGTAACCGGCAAAGCCACCGGGATTGGCGATCGCATATTGCTGCTGGACCAGCGTGGCGCGACGGCTGTTTTCGAAATAATCAATGCCTTTGCTGCGCATGGGGCTGTCTTGTATGCCGCGGAAATCCACCCAGATGTGCGACAGCTGATGCGTGAACATGGAGCCGGAATAGAAGTAATCGTAACCGTAGTTATCCTGCCACTGATAGGCCGAAGTCCAGTCGCCATAGCTATCTGCAGGCAAGGGATGGGTTGGCGAACCCAGCCCGAGGACGTACAACAACAGCGCCTCGTCGTAACCATCCCAGCGGTTAGGCAAAAACCCGGACTCTGGCTTCCATCCCATGGACACCGCCTGACCGCCATTCTGCGCCCATGGCCAGTCGACGCGCAGATAAAGCGCTTCGGCCAGTCTGCGGATTTCTCCTTCGTCGGCATTAACCGGGTCGTCGAAATAGCTGCCGGCCGTCAGAGCTCCGGCCACGAAAAAAGTAGTATCGATCGTCGACAGCTCGCATTGCCAGGCTCGGCGGCCGGTTTTCATATTCAGAAAATGATAGTAAAAACCCCGATAGCCGGTGGCGTCGGGTTCCGGTCCTTGCTGGCTGTTCCAGAAAAATTGCAGGGTCCTCAGCACCCTCTTGTGCGCGGCCTCGCGCGTGATGAAACCACGTTCTATCCCAACCGGGTACGCCGCAAGCGCCAGCCCCACGGCAGCAATGCTGGCAGGCCAGCCAAGCGCCGTTTTGTCGATCACCAGACCATTAGAGCGATTGGTCTCGTGCATGAAATAACTGAATGATTCGCGCTGCAGCATGTCCAGTTCGACTGCTGCCGTCAGCGCTTTGCGGTTCATGTTTTTGTTACATCCGAAGATTGCGAGCCGCCTGCCAGAGCGGCGTCGACAATCGATTGCGCTTCCTTCACGATACGCTGCAAATGATCCTCGCCTTGAAAGCTCTCCGCGTAGATCTTGTAGATATCCTCCGTACCTGACGGCCGCGCAGCAAACCAGCCACTTTCCGTGACCACCTTCAAGCCCCCTATCGGAGCCTGGTTACCCGGAGCCGTGGTAAGGATATGCTGGATTTTTTCGCCCGCCAGCTCATCGCGCTGCACTTGTTGCGGCGATAATGCCGACAGCATTTTTTTCTGCGCCGGCGTAGCGCTGGCCTCAACCCTGGTGCTTACAGGATCACCCAGTTCAGCCGCCAGTTTGCGGTAAACCTCACCGGGATCCCGGCCGCTGCGTGCAGTGATCTCCGCCGCCAGCAAGGCTGGCGCCAGGCCATCCTTGTCGGTAGTCCAGACCGAACCGTCAAGCCGCAGAAAAGTGGCGCCGGCACTCTCTTCGCCACCAAAACCGAGTGAGCCATCGCTCAAGCCGCCGGCGAACCACTTGAAACCGGCCGGCACCTCATATAGCTTGCGATTCAGCCTGGTGCTGATGCGGTCGATGATCTGGCTGCTGACAACCGTCTTGCCGACGTTGGCATCCTTCGACCATAAGGTCCGGTGCTGGAACAGATAGTCGACGGCAACCGCCAGGTAATGGTTAGCCGGCAGCAGCCCCGCACTTTTTGTGACGATGCCGTGGCGGTCATGATCGGTATCGCAGGCAAACGCAATATCGTAACGATCCTTCATTCCAAGCAGGCGCTGCATGGCGTAGGACGACGACGGATCCATCCGAATCCGGCCATCCCAATCGACTGTCATGAAACGGAAAGTCGGATCGACTTCGTCGCTGACCACGGTCAGGTTCAACCCGTAACGCTCACCAATCCGTTCCCAGTAATGCGCGCCGGCGCCGCCCAGCGGATCAACGCCGAGATGAATCCCGGCGCCGCGGATTGCCGCCATATCGATCACCTGGTCAAGCTCGTTCACATAGGTGTTGAGATAGTCGTAGCGATGTGTGGTGGCAAGGCGCAGCGCCTTCTCCACCGGCATTCTTTTGACATCCTTGAGAGCATTTTTCAGATAGACATTAGCTGCAGCCTCGATCCAGCCTGTGACATCGGTATCTGCCGCGCCGCCGTTCGGCGGGTTGTACTTGAAGCCGCCGTCTTCCGGTGGATTGTGCGAGGGAGTTATCACGATACCGTCGGCAAAACCGGTGCTACGGCCCTTGTTGTATCTGAGGATAGCGTGCGAAATCGCCGGCGTGGGCGTGTATTCGTCGCCCTCCGCCAGCATCACATCTACACCGTTGGCGGCCAATACCTCAAGCGCGCTGGCGCAAGCAGGAACTGACAGCGCATGGGTATCGATGCCTAGGAACAGCGGGCCGTTAATACCCTGTTTACTACGATAAGCGCAAATGGCTTGCGTGATAGCGAGAACATGCGCCTCGTTAAAGCTATGCGCGAAGGACGACCCGCGATGCCCGGAAGTACCGAAGGCGACGCGCTGTTCGGGAATTTCCGGATCCGGGACATTCGTGTAATACGCTGAGACCAGCCTCGGCACATCGACCAATAATGCCAATGGCGCCGGTTTTCCGGCCAGGGGGTTTATTTTCATCATCTTGTTCCTGGACAGCGGCAACTAATATTTTTGATGCTTTTAATATCTTCGTGCACTACCGTCGTCAATCTTCCTGTGGTTTAACCGGCTTTTCTATATGGCCGCCGAATCCTTGCCGCATGGCCGACAAGACCTTATCGGCAAAATCGCCTTCGCCGCGTGAGCTGAAACGTGTAAAAAGAGCTGCGCTCAAAATCGGTACCGGCACCGCTTCGTCGACGGCGGCGTTAATTGTCCAGCGCCCTTCGCCTGAATCCGACACGCGGCCGGCGTACCGGTCCAATTGCGGATCGTTCTGCAGCGCACCGGCAGTAAGATCCAGCAACCACGAGCCGATCACGCTGCCGCGCCGCCAGAGTTCGGTGATCTCGGGCAGGTCCAAATCATATTGATAATGTTCCGGATTGCGCAGCGGCGTTGTTTCCGCATCCGTATCGTGGCTGCGCTTGCCGATATTGGCGTTGCGCAGGATGTTCAAGCCTTCGGCATAGGCGCCCATGATGCCGTACTCGATACCGTTATGCACCATCTTGACGAAATGCCCGGCGCCTTGCGGACCGCAATGCAGGTAACCCTGCTCGGCACTACTGTCGGACTTCTTGCGGCCAGGCGTAGCACTTGCCGCATCAACTCCTGGCGCCAGCGTGGCAAAAATCGGCGCAATATGCTGCACAGCGTCCTTATCGCCGCCAATCATCAGGCAATAGCCGCGATCGAAACCGGCGACGCCACCGCTGGTGCCGACGTCAATGTAGTGGATGTTTTTTTCTTTCAATTCGATGCCACGGCGAATGTCATCGTGGTAATAGGAGTTTCCGCCGTCGATCACGATGTCGCCGGCGTCCAGCAGTGGTGTCAGCAGCGCCAGGTTTTCGTCGACCACAGCCGCCGGCAACATCAGCCACAGCACGCGCGGCTTGCTCAATTTGCTCACCAGGTCTTGCAACGACGATGCGCCTGTCGCACCGGGATGCACCAACGCTTGGACCGCATCCGGATGCAAGTCATATACCACGCATTGATGATCGCCTTTGGTCAGGCGCCTTACCATGTTGGCGCCCATGCGCCCTAACCCAATCATCCCTAGCTGCATCGTGCATCTCCTCGCTGAATAATCTTCACTTTGGAATCTTCCGGATTTGACTGTATTTTTACATCGCTTTTTAACGCTATTCTTTTCTTCGGTCTTCTATCATCGAAATGGCAACAACGCGGGCCTCCGCCTCAGCTTCCCGTTCGCTGGAAAATACGACATCAACCGCGACCCGTTGCGACGGAAAAATGTCATTTCTATGCATGGGATTGGTGGATGGCGCATAAATGGCCAGATTGGCTACCCAGTCTTCGCTGTCAGGCAACTGGATTCCGGAACATTCGATTTCGTAGTCACCAATTGTTTCGGTAAGCATTGCAGTCTCCAGGCGGTGTGAAAAATCAGTCTACCGGTATCTATCCCTATTTTTGTCGCATTTTGCATTCTGTCACAATAAACGCGGCACTTCCGATCAGACCATGTTTTGATCAATGCTACTACTGTAAATATCTGCAGAAAATCCGATTTCCAGGCAGGCGATTTTTTGTGCGGCAGCGTACAGACCGTGCGATCTTTCCCCACTATCTTGGTTCCATACTTAGCTGAAAAAATAACAGCGTTAAGTTCCTGTTGCAAGCTGCGCTCGTGCTTGCGAACCAGTCTTTTCACTTCTTTAGGAGCCAAGCATGGGCACCATCTTACTCATTCTACTGATTCTCGTCGTCATCGGCGCTCTGCCGAGCTGGCCGCATAGCCGCAACTGGGGTTACGGCCCAAGCGGCATTACGGGACTGATCGTTGTCATCCTGATCGTCATGTTGCTGACCGGGCGACTATAAACCGGCTTCGAAAAAAAGGTGGCGCAATCTAGATCTGGGATCTGCGCCACACCGTTTCCCGAGAGCTCGGAGAATCGTCTTAACACCGCACTATCGCTGCGCGCAGCCGTAGCTTTATTTTTTAGCCAGGATCACTCCGGCCAGAAATCCTACACCTGCAGCCGTAGCCAGCGCGCGCCACGGATTCTCTCTTACATAGACTTCGGCCGAATCCGCCATTTCCCTGCCGGCGACAATCGCATTAGCTTGTGCATCCTGGGCAGTGACCACGGCCTTGTCGAGCAGGCGCATGCCACGATTTCGCATTTCCTCTGCCTTGTCGCCAGTCAAATCAGCGGCTGCCAGCAATAAAGCCTGCGCATCCTTGATCAGCTTTTTTACGTCATCATTGACGACCTTCAAATTGTTTTCCAACATAGGATTCTCCTCGGATGGTGTGAGACGCGATCTTTGCGCCGGTATTATTCAACAAAATCATGCGCAGCACTCAAGCCAGCAAATCCCGCATATCATCAGCGTGTTCACCTTCCTTGACCATGATGCCGACCAGCATATGGCGCGTAGTCGGATCGCTGTCGCCGATGCGTTCGGCAATCAGATTGGCTTTGATCATGGCCTTGACGTCACTGACATCATCATGAATTCCGACGCACGATATCAACGGCAATTCTGTGCTTAAGCAATGTATCCAATGTATGTCGTATATTGCGAGAGATCGGTACGCTGACGCACATACTGCCAGTTTTAGTGCCTGACATATCGGCAAGTTCCCGTATTCATGGTTCGATAGCGTACAGACCAGGATAGCGTTCAACAATAAGCTTTTTTTGAGCAATAGCATGGAAACGCGAAATTCCTGCTGCAATGCACGAAGAAAAAAAACAACGCTGCTAACCTCAAACGAATAACAAGACTGACTTTCCGGCAAGCCGCTCACGAATGAAAAATCCAAAATCAAAAGAAAGCTGGTTAAGAAAACTCGGTCCGGGCCTGATTACCGGCGCCGCAGATGACGATCCTAGCGGCATTGCCACCTATTCCCAGGCAGGAGCGCAGTTTGGTTTCAACCTGTTGTGGACGCTGTTTCTGACCTATCCGCTGATGGTTGGCATCCAGATGGTCAGCGCGAAAATCGGCCGGGTCAGCGGCCATGGCCTGGCTACCAACATTCGCCGTCATTACCCGCCTTGGCTGTTATATGGCATCGTCGGCCTGCTGCTGGTGGCCAATACGATCAATATCGCTGCCGACGTTGCCGCCATGGGGGAAGCATTGAGGCTGCTGGTGGGCGGCCCTGCGCATTTTTATGCCTTGGGCTTCGGCCTGTTGTCGCTCGTGCTGCAAATTTTCATTCCCTACGATCGTTACGTCCGCCTGCTGAAATGGCTGACGCTGGCTTTACTAGCCTATGTCGGCACCGCCTTCGTGGTGCATACGCCGTGGACCGAGGTGTTCGAAAAAACCGTCTGGCCGCACTTGTCCTGGAAGCCTGAATACATCACCACGGTAGTGGCTGTATTCGGCACCACCATCAGCCCTTACCTGTTTTTCTGGCAAGCGTCGCAGGAAGTGGAAGACCTGCAAGCCAGTCCGGACGCGAAACCGTTGAGAGATGCCCCGGACCAGGCCCACGCCAACTTTCGCCGGATCAAGATCGACACCAGCCTTGGCATGGGCTTTTCCAACATCGTCGCCTACTTCATCATGCTGACGACCGCAGTCACCCTTGGCCTGCACGGCATCACGAATATACAAACCTCGGCACAGGCGGCTACGGCATTGCGCCCGATTGCGGGCGAGTTCGCCTTTTGGCTGTTTAGCGCGGGCATCATCGGCACCGGATTACTGGCTGTCCCGGTACTTGCCGGCTCGGCCGCCTATGCCATGGCGGGAGCGTTCCATTGGAAAAACAGCCTGGAACTGAAACCTGTGCTGGCCCGGAAATTCTATGGGATCATCGCCATCTCGACCGCCATCGGCGTAGCGCTCTGCTTCGCCCCCATCGATCCGATCAAGGCGCTGTACTGGAGTGCCGTGATTAACGGCGTCATTTCGGTGCCGATCATGTGCGTGATGATGCTGATGGCTGCGCATCCGAAAATCATGGGGCGATTCGTGATCACCGTCAAATTGAAAAGATTAGGCTGGCTCTGCACCGGGGTCATGGCTGTCGCGGTGCTGGCGATGTTTTGGACGCTCGGGAAATAGGCCGGAATCCGTGAAGCGCCCCAAATAAAAAAGCCCTCCTTTATGACCACTCAGGAGAGCTTTCTGTTGCAAGCCGTCAGCTACAAGACGGTAAACACGGCTTTGTCAGTTATTCAGGAGAAGCTGCAGGATGATACCGGTGGAAATCGCCACCAGCACGTAGTCGCCACCGGTTTGCACCCACTGATAACCGCGCGGCGGTGCATTCAGATGGTGGCCACGCCAGTCATTAACCACATATTGCCGGTTGCGATATTCAGGTGGCAGACGCTGGCCACGGTAAAATTCATGGTTCGGTCCGGCGCCACGTTCGCCTTGGTGACCGCGATTAGCCTGCCCGAAATCCCGGTTATCCCGGTTATCCCGGTTATCCCGGTTATCCCGGTTATCCCGATGATCCTGTGGCCTGCCTTGATTGTTGCGGTTGTCGTGATTGTCTCGGTTGTCTCGGTTGTCTCGATTGTCTCGGTTGTCGCCTTGACCGTCTCGTTGCTGGTGATCATTACGATCGCCGAAATTTTGAGCGAAGGCAGATCCGCCGGTGGTCATGGTTATCGCCATGATGGCGCAAACAATGGGTTTGAAGTTCATATTCGGCTCCATTTATTGGTAAGTATCATATTCGTCGCGTGCACTCGGGCGCGGGCCTCATACCTATCCTGACAGGGCCTGCTTACAAGATAGGCTTACCAAACTGAAAACTCTGTGCGCCAGCGCACCTAACTTACCTGACATTTGGCAACGCGCAGAAAGACGTCGACGCAGTCTGACGGAGCAGATGCGACGCGTTATGTTGCATTGCGCCACATTACATTGTGATTTTCACTATGTGCGACAGCGCACTGAGTTTATCCGGCATTTCACTTAACCTTGACCAATACCGTCAGCGCAATAAAATTAACGGGGCGAGCTCCAATTGATGTTCAAAGAGCGCCCGAAGAAACTGCTAAGCTGTAAAGCGCAGGCTGGCCCACAGCACACCAGCCGGCATTCCCGCTGCCTCAAATTCTATCGTCCCCTGTCGGACGCCTCTCTTGACAGCGAACTTGTGCTGTTGCCTGAAGCGCTATTTTGCAGGGCCAGAATCAGATCCTTGACAACCATGTCCACGCTCTGCGATCCGATTCTCTTCAGTTTCATTACATAAATAGAAACGTCAGAATTGAAAACAGACCCAAGATCTCTCTATGACAGTTTACTCGGCATAAAGAACGCATTGCTACCCGGCAGCATGCGTAACGGACCGGCAGAGGACGAGCTACCACTGCGCGCGGAACTGTTCAGCGCCTTGCAGATGGAGCAACACGGCCGTATCCTGGCCAATGCGCACAAACTCAGCAGCGAACGCGCGCGCGACCAACTGCTATCGCGTCTGGCAGACAATGAAAATGTCATCATCGATGCCTGTAACCAGCTGACCGAAGCAATCCAGGCTAGCCGCCAGATCACGCCTGCCGCTGAATGGCTGCTCGATAATTTCTATCTGATCGAAGAACAGATCCGTACCGCCAAACGTCATTTGCCAAAAAACTACAGCAAGGAATTGCCGCGCCTGCTGCGCGGCAATTCAGCCGGCCGGCCGCGCGTCTACGACATTGCGCTGGAAACCATTTCGCACGGCGATGGCCGGGTCGATCCCGAAAGCCTGAGCCGTTTCGTCGCCGCCTACCAGCAAGTTACCCCTCTGAAACTGGGTGAATTGTGGGCGATCCCGATCATGCTGCGCCTGGCGCTGATAGAAAACCTGCGGCGCGTCGCGGCCCATCTAGCCAACACACGCCTCAATCGCAATCTGGCCGACTCCTGGGCCGACGCCATGGCGGAGAGCGCCGAAAACGACCCCAGCAACCTGATCCTGCTGGTGGCCGACATGGCGCGCTCCAACCCGCCGCTGGACAGCGCGTTCGTCGCCGAACTGGTGCGCCGCCTGCAAGGGCAAAGCCCGGCACTGACACTGCCCTTGACCTGGCTGTCGCAACGCCTGACGGAATCCGGCCAGACCATCGAGCTGCTGGTCCAGTCTGAAACACAGCAGCAAGCCGCCGACCAGGTATCGATCAGCAACAGCATCGGCAGCCTGCGCTTCCTGAGCGCCATGGATTGGCGGGAATTCGTCGAAACCATGAGTGTGGTCGATCATGTCTTGCGCAAGGACCCGGTCGACGTTTATGCCCGCATGGATTTTTCCACGCGCGATCACTATCGGCATGTCATTGAAAAGATAGCCCGGTACAGTCCGCTGTCGGAATCCGACATTGCCGAACATGCGGTACGCCTTGCCGGCGCCGAGGCGACAGGTGTCGACCAACGCACCGGGCATGTCGGCTATTACCTGGTCGGCAAAGGCTTGGTGCAACTGGAACAAGCCGTCGCAGCCAGGCTTCCGTCGATGGAAGTGCTGCGGCGCGCGGGCAAAACAGCCCCCTTGGCCGCCTATATGGGCAGCATGCTGTTGATTACATTGGTAGTCACCGGTGGTATCGTCGCCAAGGCCTATGCCGACGGCGCAAGCGTTTGGCTGCTGGCATTGGTAGCCGCACTCGCTTTGGTGGCTGGCAGCCAGTTTGCGCATGCCATGGTCAACTGGGTGATCACCTTGGTCGCCGTGCCGCACCCGCTGCCGCGGATGGATTTTTCGAGCGGCGTTCCAGCCGAATCGCGGACGCTGGTGGTGGTGCCGACGATCATGTTCACCAGACAAAATATCGACAACCTGAGTGAAGCGCTCGAAGTACGCTACCTGGCCAACCGCGACGCCAATCTGCGCTTTTGCCTGTTGACCGATTTCGCCGACGCAAAAACCGAAACGATGCCGGAAGACGAAGGCCTGTTGCAGCATATCGAGCACAACATTCAAGAACTGAACAAAAAATACTTCCAGGATGAGGATAGCAATTTCCTGCTGCTGCACCGCCCGCGGCGCTGGAATCCACCAGAAAACACCTGGATGGGTTACGAGCGTAAGCGCGGCAAACTGGCAGATCTCAACGCATTCTTGCGCGGCGGTGCAAAAGACTGTTTTTCGCTTATCGTCGGCAATACGGAAAATTTGAGCAATGTCAGATACGTGATCACGCTCGATACCGATACCGAATTGCCACGCGATGCCGCCAGAAAATTCGTGGCCACCATGGCCCATCCGCTGAACCGCGCGCACTACGATGCCAGCCGCCAGCGCGTGGTCGAAGGTTATGGCATCCTGCAACCGCGCCTGGCGGTCAGCCTGCCCAGCGCCAGCGCCTCGCGCTACGAACTGTTGTGCGGCGGCGAAACCGGCATCGACCCTTACACCCGCACCGTATCGGATGTCTATCAGGATCTCTTTGGCGAAGGTTCTTTTGTCGGCAAAGGCATCTACGATATCGACAGCTTTGAACAGACATTGAAAGACCGCATGCCGGAAAACCGCGTGCTCAGCCATGATCTGCTGGAAGGTTGCTACGCGCGCTCCGGTTTGCTCAGCGATGTCCAGCTGTACGAGCAATATCCCGCCCGCTACAGTGCCGACATCAACCGTCGCCATCGATGGATACGCGGCGACTGGCAGATCGCTTCCTGGCTGCTGCCGAGGGTGCCAGGTGCACGTGACGCGGCAAGCGGCAAAATCGGCCATCACCGTAATCCGCTTTCAGCCTTGTCGCGCTGGAAGCTGTTCGACAACCTGCGGCGCAGCATAGTCCCGCTCGCGCTGACAGCCTTATTGCTGACCGGCTGGATCGGTCTGGCTTCAGCCTGGTTCTGGACCTGCGTCGCGCTCGGCATCCTGCTGATTCCCTCCATCTGCGCCAGCCTGTTGAGCCTGCTCAGAAAACCGGAAGACGTACTGTTTCGCCAGCATTTTTCCGCATCGCTGCGGGCAGCCCTTCAGCATTTTTCCCATGCGGCCCTGACCTTGATTTTTTTGCCGTATGAGGCCGCAGTGAACCTGGACGCCATTATCCGTACGCAATGGCGGATACTGGTTTCACATAAAAAACTACTGGAATGGAATCCATCCAGCGAAGTCAATCGCAAGACTGCGAACGGTTTGCTGTCCTACTACAGATCGATGTGGATCGCGCCGGTGATTGCCCTCGCCACGGCGGCGTGGCTGGTTGTCAGGAATCCAAGCGCGCTGCAAGCCGCTACGGTCGTTTTGCTGCTGTGGTGGCTATCTCCCGTTATCGCGTGTTGGATCAGCCAGCCGATTGCTCGCCGCATAACCCAGCTGTCTTTGGAACAGACTCGTTTCCTGAAATCGCTGTCGCGCAAGATGTGGCTGTTTTTCGAGACCTACGTCGGCCCGGAAGATAACTGGCTGCCACTCGACAATGTACAGGAACACCCGGTGGCGGTGGTCGCGCGCCGTACCTCGCCCACCAACATCGGCCTGTCCCTGCTGGCCAATCTGACCGCCTATGATTTCGGCTACATCCCATCCGGCCAGCTGTTGGAAAGAACCCAGAACACCTTCCAGACCATGGCTTCCCTGGAACGTTACCAGGGACACTTCTACAACTGGTACGACACCCAATACCTGAAACCGCTGCACCCGATCTATGTCTCAACAGTGGATAGCGGTAATCTTGCCGGCCACCTGATGACTCTGCGCCCCGGCCTGACCGGCTTGCTGGATACGCCGATATTCAGCGCCAGAGTATTTTCCGGCATTCGCGACACTTATGAAATCCTGCGCGATACGGCGGGCGGTGGTCCGCTGGCGAAACTGGTCCAGTTCGAAAAAGATCTGGAAGCTGCCTGCCAATCTGCACCAGCTACACTGATGGTAGTGCACGATTGCCTGCAAAGACTGAGCCATTGCGCGGCAGGTTTCGTTGCCGGCCTCGACACCGTTCCCGACACCCAGCTCAATGTCTGGGCCCGCGCTCTGGCCAGCCAGTGTCGTGAAGCTTTGCACGAGTTGAATATCCTGACACCGTGGATCCACATGCTGTCGCCGGCGGAATGGATAAATGATTTCCCGCAGCTGGACCAGATTCCCACCTTGCGGCAACTGGCGCAAAACCATGCCAATCTAGCGCCAGTGCTTGAAGCGAAGTTTGCTGCGGACGATGGTTTGCAGCAAACCCACGCGCAACCCGGCCTCAGCCAACTGGTGGCCAAGGGCAGCAGTCAAGCCGCCGAGCGCATGCTGCTGATCGAACAGCTGGTGACACAAGCTGCAGATTTTTCCCGCATGGAGTACGGCTTTCTGTACGATCCCGCCACACATCTGCTGGCCATCGGCTACAACGTCAGTGATCGCCGGCGCGATGTCAGTTTCTACGACCTGTTAGCCTCGGAAGCCAGGCTGGCCACTTTTGTCGCCATCGCCCAGGGCCAGATCCCGCAGGACAGCTGGTTTGCGCTAGGACGCCAACTCACCGTCGCCGGCGGCGAGCCGATCCTGTTGTCGTGGAGCGGCTCGATGTTCGAGTACCTGATGCCTCTGCTGGTCATGCCGAACTTTGAAAATACCTTGCTGGCCCAGACTTACCGGTCTGCGGTAAAGCGGCACATCGAATACGGCATGCAGCGTGGCGTGCCATGGGGCATTTCGGAATCGGGATATCACACTTTCGACGCCAGCCTGAATTATCAGTATCGCGCATTCGGCGTGCCTGGCCTCGGTTTCAAACGCGGCCTCGGCGACGATCTGGTGATCGCTCCATATGCGTCGATGATGGCGTTGATGGTAGCGCCGGAAGAAGCATGCCGCAACCTGCAGCAATTATCGGCTGAAGGCTTCGAAGGCGAGTACGGTTTCTTCGAAGCGATCGATTACACGCCGTCGCGGATTCCACGCGGCCAGCAAAACGCGGTAATCCGCTCATTCATGGCGCATCATCAGGGCATGGGATTCTTGTCGCTAGCCTATTTGCTGCTCGACGCTCCCATGCAAAAGCGTTTCGAATCGGACCCTTTGTTCCAGGCCACCATGTCGCTGCTGCACGAACGTGTGCCGAAAGCCAGTGCAACTTATTCTAACACCACGGAGCTGGCCGACATCCGTACTGCAGCAGTCGACCAAGGCATGCAAATGCGCGTGCTGCAGCGTCCCGATCCACGTACTCCGGAAGTGCAGCTCCTGTCCAACGGGCGTTATCACGTGATGATCACCAGCGCCGGCGGCAGCCGCAGCCGCTGGAACGATCTGGCCGTCACCCGCTGGCAAGAAGACAGCACCCGCGATAACTGGGGCACCTTCTGCTATGTCCGTGAATTGAACGCTGGCGAACCCGGCCATTTCTGGTCGACGGCATTCCAGCCCACACTGGCGCCGCCCGATAATTACGAAGTGATCTTCTCCGAGGGCCGCGCTGAATTCCGGCGGGGCGACAGCAATTTCGACATGCATACCGAAATCGTGGTGTCGCAGGAAGACGACATCGAATTGCGCCGTACCCGCATCATCAACCGCTCGCGTACACGCCGCACCATAGATATCACCAGCTATGCCGAAGTAGTGCTGGCGCCAGCCGCCGCCGATGCCACCCATCCGGCATTCAGCAATCTGTTTGTCCAGACCGAGATCATCGCCGCGCAACGCGCCATCCTGTGCACTCGCCGTCCGCGTTCGATGAATGAAAAAATGCCGTGGATGTTCCATCTGATGGCGCTGCACGGCGCCGATATCGGCACGGTATCGTATGAAACCGACCGCATGCAGTTTATAGGCCGCGGCAATACCGTCGCCGCACCGCAAGCGATGCGCGATCCGGAGCCGTTGGCGGGCAATGCCGGCCCGGTGCTCGACCCTATCGTCGCCATCCGCTATCAAATCACGCTTGAAGCAGAACAGACTGCCACCATCGACATGGTGACCGGTATCGGCGACTCGCGCGATGCGTGCCTGGGCTTGATCGAGAAATACCAGGACCGGCATCTGGCTGACCGCGTGGTCGAATTGTCCTGGCCGCATAGCCAAGTGGTGTTGCGTCAGCTTAACGCCAGCGAAGCCGACGCGCAGTTATATAGCCGGTTGGCCAATTCGGTTATTTACGTCAATCCGCTGCTGCGTGCCGACGCCAGTATCCTGATCCGCAATCACCGCGGGCAATCCGGCCTGTGGGGTTACGCCATCTCCGGCGATTTGCCGATCGTGCTGGTGCAGATCAAGAGCCAGGAAAACATCGAGCTGGTGCGCCAACTGGTGCAAGCGCACGCGTATTGGCGCTCGAAAGGGTTGATGATCGACCTGGTCATCTGGAACGAAGACCACGCCGGCTATCGGCAATCGCTGCAAGAACAAATCCTGGGACTGATTTCATCGGTTACCGGCGCCCATGAAATCGACCGCCCCGGCGGCATATTTGTGCGATTGATCGATCAGATATCCGATGAAGACCGGATTCTGTTCCAGTCGGTGGCCAGGGTGATCTTGAGCGACAGCCGCGGCACGCTGGTTGAGCAAATCAACCGGCGCGACCTGATGGAAATCCGCGTGCCGCGCCTGACACCGGCATTAGGACAGGCGCCATTTTCCGTCGCACAGGAGATTGAAGTGCCCAGCCGGGACCTGCTGATGGAAAATGGCCTTGGCGGCTTCTCGGCGGATGGACGCGAATATGTGATCACCACCTCCAGCACCCAGGTCACGCCGGCGCCATGGGTGAATGTCATCGCCAACCCGCAATTCGGCAGCGTCATTTCGGAAAGCGGACAAGCTTACACGTGGGGTGAAAACGCGCATGAATTCCGCCTGACGCCTTGGGCTAACGACCCCGTCAGCGACATCGGCGGCGAAGTATTCTATTTGCGCGACGACGAGAGTGGACACTACTGGTCCCCTACCCCGCTGCCGCGCCGCGGTACGGGCGACTATGTGACACGGCACGGCTTCGGCTACAGCGTGTTCGAACACATTGAAGATGGCATTGTGTCCGAGCTGACCGTGTATGTCGCAATGGATGCATCGGTTAAATATTCGGTACTGCGGGTGCGTAACGAATCCGACACGGTACGCAAGCTGTCTGCGACCGGTTATGTCGAATGGGTGCTTGGCGATCTGCGCCCAAAATCTGCCATGCATATCGTCACTGAAACCGATCCGGCTACCGGCGCGTTGTTTGCACGCAATCCCTACAACACCGAATTCACCGATCGTACCGCGTTCTTCGATGTCGACGCCGGCGCCCGCAGCATCAGCGGCGACCGCAACGAATTCATCGGCCGCAACGGCTCCTTGCAAAAGCCTGCGGCGATGGAACGTGTCCGTCTGTCAGGCAAGATCGGCGCCGGCCTGGATCCGTGCGCAGCAATGCAGATGCAATTCGAGCTGAACCAGGGGCAGCAACGCGAGATCGTGTTCATCCTCGGCATGGCCGATACCCGCCAGACCAACGTCAGCAACCTGGTGCAGCGCTACCGTGGTGCGGCTGCAGCGCAGGAGGCCTTGCAAGCGGTACATGCGTTCTGGGAGCGGACGCTGGGTGCAGTCCAGGTCGAAACACCTGACCAGGAACTCAATCTGCTCGCCAACGGCTGGCTGATGTACCAGGTCATCTCCTGCCGCCTGTGGGCGCGTAGCGGATACTACCAGTCCGGCGGCGCGTTCGGCTTCCGTGACCAGTTGCAGGACGCCATGGCGCTGGTGCACAACCAGCCGCAGCTGTTACGTGCCCAACTGCTGCTATGTGCTGCCCACCAGTTCATCGAAGGCGACGTCCAGCATTGGTGGCATCCACCTACCGACCGTGGCGTGCGCACTCATTGTTCCGACGACTACTTGTGGTTGCCGCTGGCGGTTCATCGTTACGTCAGCAGTACCGGCGATAGCGGTGTGCTGGACGAAAGCACGCACTTCCTGGAGGGTCGTGCGCTCAACCAGGATGAGGATTCATACTACGACCTGCCAGGCCGTTCAAACCAGGTGGGGACACTCTATGAACATTGCGTGCGGGCCATCGAGAGAGGCTTGAAATTTGGTGTGCACGGCCTGTCCCTGATGGGATCTTGCGACTGGAACGATGGTATGGACAAGGTGGGGGACAAAGGCAAAGGCGAAAGCGTATGGCTTAGTTTCTTCCTGTATGACGTGTTGACCGGCTTCGCTGAAATAGCCGAGATTCACGCGGACCAGGCTTTCGCCGACCGCTGTCGTTCTGAAGCAAGGCAACTACAGCAAAATATCGAAAAAAACGGCTGGGATGGCGGCTGGTACCGTCGCGCCTATTTCGACGACGGTACTCCGCTCGGCTCTGCCCAGAACGTCGAATGCCAGATCGATTCGATTTCGCAGAGCTGGGCAGTATTGTCTGGCGCCGGCGATCTGCACCGCGTGCAGATGGCGATGCAGGCAGTCGACAAGCGACTGGTACGCCGCACTGAAGCCATTATCCAGTTGCTGGACCCGCCGTTCGA
The DNA here is from genome assembly GCF_900113705.1 of Collimonas sp. OK307. GTDB lineage: Bacteria > Pseudomonadota > Gammaproteobacteria > Burkholderiales > Burkholderiaceae_D > Collimonas. Next base: position 56,499 of record NZ_FOQI01000006.1, read on the forward strand.
CAAATCCGACCAGGATCCGGGCTATATCCGCGGCTACGTTCCAGGTGTACGCGAGAATGGCGGGCAGTATACCCATGCCGCAATCTGGACCGTGATGGCCTTTGCCAAGCTGGGGAATCATTGGCGCGCCTGGGAATTGATGCGGCTGATCAATCCACTCAACCATGGCAAGACTGCCAGGAAAATCGCCACTTATAAAGTCGAGCCTTATGTTGTCGCCGCTGACGTCTACGCCAGGGCGCCGCATGTCGGCCGCGGCGGCTGGACCTGGTATACCGGATCGGCAGGATGGATGTATCGCCTGATCGTCGAATCGCTGCTTGGCCTGAAACTGGAAGGGGACAAACTGCATGTCACGCCATGCCTGCCGCACGACTGGGATACTTATCGGATGAATTACCGCTACCGGGATACCATGTACAAGATTGTAGTCACGCAAACTGCGGCCGGCGGTGCTGGCACTCAGGTTAGCGTTGACGGGGTGATGCAAATGGATGCGGTGATCGTCTTGCAGGATGACAAGCGCGAGCATGTGGTGGACATAACGCTGCCTGTGCAGCCAGATGCGAAAAAACCCTGACAGCGACGCAATTCACCAGTTTCACAAGCGTTGCAGCCAGCTGCGCACACCCTGCAGTGACCGGAACTCGCTCACCGAACGGCAGGCGATATGCGGATGACGCGCCTGCAGCATCCGCGACAACGCCGCGCCCGGCCCCAGCTCCAGCGCGACTGTGATGCCTTGCTCGGCACAGGCATCCATGCAATCGCTCCAGCGTATGGTTTGTGCCAATTGCTGTGACAACGCCGTTATCGCTTGCTCTTTTTTTGTCAGCACTTGCCCGCTCAGGCCCGAGAGCACAGGCACCGGCGGATCTATCAAAAGCTGCTGGCGTAGCTGCTGCGCAAATGGCTGGACTGCGTCAGCCATCAGCGGAGTATGGGAAGCCACCGTTACCGGCAGTACTCGAATCCTCCCATCCAGGCGTTCAATCTCGCCGGTTGCCGTATGCAGGTCCTGTGCAAGACCGCCCGCGATGCAGCTATCGGCTTCGGTCTCAATCGCCACATATAAACGGTATGGCGCCAGCAAAGGCGCTAACCTGCTGACAGTAATGCCGCTAACCGCGAACAGGATTTGAGGCGATGCCGGCTGCAGGCACGCATCCATCAATACTGCACGCGACATCGCCAGCTGCATCGCTTGCGGCGCAGAAATGGCGCCGGCGACATGGTAGGCAGCGATCTCGCCGACGCTATAACCGGCTACCAGCGCCGGCGGTGGCAACAACGGCTGCAAAGCAGACCAGACCGCAGCTGCAGCCGCCACAATCAGCGGCTGCGCCACCCGGTTTGAAAATAACAAGGTATCGTCAGCCAGTATTTGCTGCAGCGGCTGCCCCAGCACGGTGTCTGGCAGCCATTGTTGCAGCAATTCCGCGGTGGCCGGATCGGAGCGCGGCAGATCGAACATCGCAGCATGCTGCCCACCCTGCCCAGGGCACAGGATTGCCAGGCGCGGAGTCATGTCCGATCCGCCATGTGGTGTGGCTTAGAGCCTGTTTGAAATCTATTCATCAGCATCGGCATGTCCCCTCTCCCACAAATCGACGACATAGTGATGTGGGGTCAGAGTCAACTTTCGCAGGCTTTATCGCGAAACTTGACTCTGACCCCGGTTAGTTCGTGCTGCTCGTCGCATAGACCGTCAATTTAACGCAGTACGTAGCCATCCTTGCCTATCACTGTCAACTCGATGAAATTCAGGCCGTCGCGGCTGTTCGGGCCATATTTAAGCGTCATGCCGCCGATATCGTAACCGCCCATGCCTTCCAGGCCGCTGACCAGGCTTTCACGGGTCGGCTTGTTGCCGGCGCGGCGCAAACCTTCTACCAATACCTTGGCGGAAATGAAGCCTTCCAAAGTGGGATAGGAGTCAGACAATTCGGTGCGTGTCTTGAGCGCAGTCATGAATTCCTTGGATATCTGCGTGCTCGAACTTCTTGGATTCGGGAATACTTGCGTCATGCCGAGGCCACGCGCATCTTTACCCAAACCTTGCAAAAACACCTGCGAACTGACATTCGACAACGCAATCAGTTGCTGCGAGCCGCCAGCCTCGCGGTACAGTTTGATAAACGCGGCACATGGCTTGGCGGTGCAAATCAACAGTACTGCTTGTGGCTTGGCATCGAAAATCTTCTTCACTGCACCTTCCACCGCCACCGTGTTGCGCTCGTAATTGGCGATAACCGGCTCCGGCAACTTATGCTTCTTGATCGCCTGTTTCAAACCTTCCAGCGCGTCGTTGCCAAATGAATCGTTGGACACCAGCACCGCATAACGCTGCAATCCCATGCCGGATAACTGATCGATGGCGTTGCCGATTTCGTCCCGATATTTGGAGCGCACATTAAACAGATAGTGCTGCATAGGTTCATGTAGCGACGTAGCGCCGCTAACCGGAGCGATCAAAGGCACTTTGGCCTCATTGATGGCGCCCATGATGGATTCGGTGGTCGGCGTGCCGCGATACAGGAACAATGCAAACGCATTCTTTTCATTCAGCAGCTTACGGGTATTTTCAACAGTGCGCTTAGGCTCAAAACCATCGTCGAGCGACTCCAGCACGATCTTGCGGCCGAACACGCCGCCTTGCTTGTTGACGATGTCGAAATACAATTGCGCGCCGGCGGTTGCCTGTTTTACTTCCTCTGCCGCGGTGCCGGTAAAACCGGCCGACTGGCCGATCACGATGGTGTTGGAGGTAATACCCGGTTCTGCGTTAGCGCTACCAATTGCAAGTAAGCCAAACAAGCTCAGCAAACTGCTGCCGACTGCCAAAGACAACTTCTTCATTTCTGCTCCAGAGAGGATTAGGATTAATCAATTAATTGGTCGACGCATCAAGTATTCGGTCGCGACGGTAGCTACACGAGCAATCGGCAAACGGTCCCGATCACCGCAAGTAGCTAAGTCCATGCATGAAATAGGTGGCGGCCAATAAGTCGGCGGCGCCACCGGGCGACAGCTTATCCCGAATAAATGTATTATGGCAACTAATTGCGCGTTCGCGCCAATCTTCTGTTGCGCAGCCGCCTGCATCCAGAAATTGACGGGCGCTGGTTTTCACCTTATCGGCGCCGGCCAGCCCGCCCCGATGGTAGAGATTGGTGTCGTTGATCGTTGCCATCAAGGTGAACAAGGTATCGATAGCGGCGGCATCGTAGCCGCGCCCGGTTCCCAGCGTTTGCAGAAAACGCGGCAAGGCCAGCTCAAACAAGGACGGGAAGCCAAGTGCAGCCTCCTCGCTGGCGCCACTCACCGCATATTTTTGCGCCACCAGCGTGCCGTGCGAAGTTACCGCCCGATCCTGCATATGGCGGCTCAAACCGTCGCCCCACTGAATCAGCAAGCTGGCGCGAATCGCGGCAGCCGACAGCGGCATGCAGCGGGCATGACAATAACCCGCCGTTGCGCAGAGCATGCCAAGACAAAAAATCGCCCCTCTATGGGTATTGATGCCGGCAGTGGCTCGCAACATGGTTTGCTCGGCATCCATACCCAGTTGCTTCAACACGGCAAACTCCTTGCCTGCCATGCCTGCCTGCGTAATCCGTATGAAATAGTGGCGTAGCGCAAACAAGCTGCGCATGAAAGTGACAGCATCCATGTCGGCGTGACTGCCGCTGTCCACTGGCGACACCAGGCCGGGCTTTGGATAAAGTTGTAATTCACGGTACAGGCTACGCAAGGCCAACTGGCCAACCGTCAGGCAATATGCCCGCTGCTGGCGCAAATTCTGCTGTTGCGCCAAGCCGTCGCGGCGCAACTGCGGCGACTGCGGCAGCGACGGCTGCGCTCGCGTATCGGCACGGCGATTAGTCAACATCACGCACCTTCCAGGGTAGACATCAGTGCTGCCAGCGGTGTCAACTTGACCATGTCCCCGGTCTTGACCAGTACGCGTTGCTGGTTGTCCGCCTGCAGCGCCTGCCAGCATTCCTTCCAGGCCACAGCCTGCCCCTCCGCAAAGACGATCTCGCCATCCAGCGGCAACCGGGCCGCATGTTGTGCCAGCAAGCCGAGGCCGCGGGTCAATTCTTCGGCGCTGCCGGGCGCGAACAGCAGATCGATATCCGAACCCGGTCTTACATAGTTTTGCCGGGTCAGGATTTGCCAGGCCCACGAACCGTATATTCGCATCGCTATGCCGCCATCCCGGCAATCGCCGGCAAAGGCATGCAGCGCGCCGCTCCAGGCGGGTGGCGCATGCTTCAGGGCAGCGCGCAATGCCAGCGGATCTGTAATCCTCTGCACGTCGGCAAGCTGCGCCTTGAACGGGATTCTGGTCTTGTTGCCGTTGCTATCAGGTGGCAGCGCCAACCCAAGGCATAACTGGTCTTCCGGCGTGTCCGCTTCACGGCGGCGCAAAACCACCGGCCAGTCATGGCGCTGCCAGCGTTGCAGCACGGCTTGATAATTCACCTCGGCTGCCACCGCCGCCATCGTTTGCGCTGTGCGTTGCCAGCCGTCGGCGCTCAGCCAGACCAGGCTATGGCGGGCCAGCATAATCCATCACAGCCTGGGTTACCTGCCAGGCGTGGCTGCGGCCACCGCGTTGCAGGCCCGCTGCGCTGCGTTGGTCTTGCGGGCTAGCCTCGCGCAGAGCGGTTACCAGTTGCCCGGCCAGATCGCCATCCCAGATCGCTTCGATACCGCCCATACGCAGATAATTGACGGCGCCGGGTGCAAACACAGGATTGCCCTTGGCCAGTTCCGTCAGCCTGGCTTCCGGCACCTTGGTAATCCTTGCCATGGCGGGCAAACCCATGACCCGGATGGTGGCGTCCGGCAAGGCATAACAGGCATCGGCCATCAGCCCGCTGGTGATGAAGCCACCTGACAATGCCTGGTCGTAGACCAGTCCGACGATCTTGTGCTGTTGCCGCCGCGCCAGGTCGATGCACTTTGCCAGCTGCGCCATATAACTGTTAATACCCAGCATTTCATCCCGATGCCGCAGGCGCTGGCCTTGGGTATCGACCAGGATCACGATCGATCGCTGCGGATGCTGACGCACGGTCGCCAGGATCGCCTGCGCCTGCAACAAAGCGATTTCAACGCCGATCGCAGCGTGGCCGGTAGTGCCGATCACCGTCACGGTGTTGCCATCGACCTCTGCCGTGCCGCTCAGGAAATCATCTTTCTCAACCACGGTATGGCCATCGGGGAACAGCGTCGCTGCAAGGGTTTTCCAGTCCATGCTCAAGCTCCCAGCCGCAATTCGGCAGTGGCGGTAACGAAAGCGTCTGCTTCCAGCATCGGCAGCTGCGCGGCGTCGATCACGCCGATCAAGCTCCAGATTTCAAGCGGATCGGCTGCAGCGCCAAAGCGATCGATGCGATTCTGTAAAAATTGCTGTTCTGCTTCCAGCGCCTCCAGTGTCAACGGAATGTTGCCGGCTTTGGCATGGGATTCTTGCGCAATATCGAAAGCTGCTTGTCGAAACGCGGCGCTGCTGTCGGCCACCAGCATCTGGCAATCACCCAGCAAATAGCGATGCTTGCCGCCGCTGGTGCGCCACACCAGGGCACGGTCGCGTGAATCGAATTCTTCGACGCCGTTGGCAGTCTCTATCACCTCGGGCCCCGACATCGCCAGCCGCCCTTCTTCCGACATCACGATCGCATTGGCGCAGCGGGCGACGATGCCCATGCCGCCGAAACAACCGTTGGAACCGCCGACCAGCACAATCACCGGAATGCCGGCAGCGCGCACCTCAAGCAAGGCACGCATGACTTCGGACACGGCAATCAGGCCGGCATTGGCTTCATGCAAACGCACGCCGCCGGTCTCCAGCAACAGCAACACGGCATACGGACGGTCACGCAGAGCGCGCTGCAACAAACCGGTAAGCTTGGCGCCGTGCACCTCGCCCACCGCGCCGCCCATGAACCCGCCCTCTTGCGCCGCCACGAATACGCACTCGCCATGCAGCCGCCCCTGGCCGACCGCCACGCCATCGTCAAACGATACCGGCGCATCCAGCTGCCCCAGATGCGGGCTGACGGTTCTTAGCGCGGGTGGCAGGAACTCATAAAAACTGTCGACATCCAGCACCGCAAACAAGCGTTCGCGCGCGTTCGCTTCCAGGTAGCTGCTCATGGTGTTTTCCCGGTCATTGCCTGCAACGCCTGATCCAGGCGCAAGCTGACCACCGCCGGGGTGGCTCCCATGTCATTGATCGCGATACGGGCGTCGGCCAGTTGCCAGCGGTCCTGGAAATCGCCCAGCACAGCTTCCCAGATAGCACCGAATCCGCGCGCAGCAGTCCTGATTTCAATCGTGCAGGCGCCGTTCAGCGCAACCGATTCCACCAGCACTTCCAGGTTGCCCGAACTGACCACGCCGGACAGCTGGGCAGTGGGCGGAAGCCGGTGCTTACCATGCTCAAAACGAAAATTCAAAGTTTCCACGAGACCTCCATACAGCAATGCTTTACACCAACTCAAGTCTTGCCTCAGCTCATTACGTCAGCTCAATACTGCTGCCATCTTTACCAGTTCCTGAAGCGTCTCGGCGGATTGTACAAACCGCCCGAGGCGCGCACCAGATCCTTCATGCTTTTTGCCGCCAACAAGTCGCGCGTCGCCAGCCGTTTATCTATGCCGAGATCCTCAGGCCGCTGGATGATTCCCCGATCACGCAGGTTTTCGACCATGCGCTTGTCGCGCCCCAGCCCGACCGGGGTGTAGCCGGCAACGCCGCGCACTGCCTGCTCGCGTTCTTCGTCGCTGCGGCATAACAGCAAATTGGCCAGTCCTTCTTCGGTCAGGATGTGGCTCACGTCATCGCCATAAATCATCACCGGTGGAATCGCCATATCGGCTTGCTCAGCCAGCTCCCAGGCGTCCAGCCGTTCGACGAATGCCGGCTGCATGTGCTCGCGGAAGGTCTCGACGATTTGCACCACCAGTTTTTGTCCACGTGGAATCAGGTTCTTGCCTTCACGCGCCTGGCGTCCGGCTTTCAGCCAGGCCGGGCTGGCATGACGCCGGCCGCGCGCATCGGCGCCCATATTCGGCGCACCGCCGAAACCGGCGATGCGACCGGCGGTCGCAGTCGATGAATTGCCTTGCAAATCGATTTGCAGGGTCGAACCGATGAACATGTCGCAAGCATAGTGGCCAGCCATCTGGCTGAAAGCGCGGTTGCTGCGCATCGAACCGTCGTGACCGACAAAAAAAACATCCGGACGGGCCCGGATGTATTCTTCCATGCCGAGTTCTGAACCGAAGGAATGGATAGACTCGACGAAACCGGCCTCGATGGCCGGAATCAGCGCCGGATGCGGATTAAGCGCCCAGTGCTTGCAGATCTTGCCTTTCAAGCCCAGCGATGCGGCATAAGTCGGCAAAATCAGCTCGATCGCGGCAGTATCAAAACCGATACCGTGATTCAGGCGCTGCACCTGGTATTCGGCATAGATACCCTTGATCGCCATCATCGCCATCAATACCTGGATCTCGGATATCTGCGCCGGATCGCGGGTAAACAATGGTTCGATGTAGTGCGGGGTCGGCGCTTCCACCACGAAATTGACCCAGTCCGCCGGGATATCCACGCGCGGCAGCACATCGACTATCTCGTTAACCTGGGCGATCACGATGCCGCCACTGAAGGCAGTGGCTTCGACAATCGCCGGTGTGTCTTCGGTATTCGGCCCGGTGTAGAGATTGCCGTGGCGGTCCGCCGCCTGCGCTGCGACCAGGGCCACGCGCGGCGTCAGGTCGACAAAGTAGCGGCCGAACAATTCCAGATAGGTATGAATCGCGCCGATATTCAATTTGCCGGCCGCTACTAGCCTGGCGAGGCGCACCGCCTGCGGTCCTGAAAAGGAAAAATCCAGGCGATCGGCGACACCGTTTTCAAACACATCCAGGTGTTCAGGCAAAGCCAGCACCGACAGCAGCATGTGCAGGCCGCTGATACGGCTGGAATCGAGCCTGGCCAGGGCTTTGGCCAGGAAATCGGCCTGTTTCTGGTTATTCCCTTCCAGGCAAACCCGGTCGCCGGATTCCAGCACGCTGTATAGCAAGTCCGCAATCCGTCCGGTGTCTACCAGTTTGCCTTTGCAGGCACTGCCAAGGACGTTGGCGGCGCGCTGCAGGCGCTGTTCGCGATTGGTATTACGTAAATCCCAGCGCCGCCCGTCCATTACCTTACTCCCATCAACATATCAGGCAATCCGGTGACAATGCCCGGGAACAGGCAAAGCAGGATGATCGCCAGGAACATCAGCAGCAAGAACGGCAACGTGCCTTTGATCACATCCGATAACGGAATATCGGGCGCAATGTTCTTGATGACAAACAGGTTCAAACCTACCGGCGGATGGATCAAGCCCATTTCCATCACCACCGTCATCACCACGCCGAACCAGATCAGGTCGAACCCTGCTTCGCGCAGCGGCGGCAAGATGATCGGCGCGGTCATCAGGATGATCGATACCGGCGGCAGGAAAAAGCCGAGCACGATCACCATCAGCAAGATTACCGCCAGCAGCAGCCACTTCGACAGATGCAGGGCAACCACCCATTGCGCCGCCGACTGGCTGATATGCAGGTAACTCATGACATAGGAATACAGCAAGGACATGCCGATAATCAGCAGCAGCATGCAGGATTCCTTGATGGTCGAATTCAGGAACGGCATCAGGTCGCGCGGCCGCCACATGCGATACACCACTGCTATCAGCACGATCGCCAGCAATGCGCCGAGACCGGCGGTCTCGGATGGCGTGGCAAAACCGCCGTACAAGGCAATCATCACGCCGATCAGCAAAATCAGGAAAGGCAGCACGCGCGGCAGCATTTCAACTTTTTGCGCAAGGGTGAAATGCTCATCGTCCAGATAGGCCGACTTGACGCCGCCCTGGCTGTAGACGGCATGGGCAATCCGGTACTCCTTGCGCGCCCGGTACACGGCATAACCGGCAAACAGGATCACCAGCAGCACGCCAGGACCGACGCCGGCCAGGAACAGCCGGCCCAGCGATTGTTCCGACGCCACCGCATACAAGATCATGGTGATTGAAGGCGGCAACAGAATACCGAGCGTACCGCCGGCAGCGATGATGCCGGCAGCAAAGCCCGGTGAGTAACCGCGTCGCCGCATTTCCGGAATGCCGGCAGAACCGATCGCCGAGCAGGTTGCAGGCGAAGATCCGGCCATCGCCGCGAACAAGGCACAGGCAAAGACGTTGGCGATGCCGAGACCGCCCGGCACCCGGTTCAGCCAGGCATGGATCGCCGAATACAGATCGCGCCCGGCCGGCGATTTGCCGATGGCCGCCCCCTTCAAGATGAATAGTGGAATCGACAGCAAGGTAACCGAGGCGATTTCTTCGTACACGTTCTGTGTAACCGTATCAAGCGAGGACGCAGGCATGAAGAAATACATGAAACCGGTTGCGACGACACCGAGCGCAAACGCAATCGGCATGCCGGAACACATCACGACAATCGTGACAATGCCATACAAGGCACCTAAGGCAAGCGGACTCATTGCTCTCCCGAGACAGTTTTAGAATTGGCAGACGTGCTGCGGTCGGTCAGGCGTGTCAATACTTGCACCAGTATCTGCAAGGTCAGTACTGTCATGCCGAGCGCCATCAGCGAATAGGGAATCCACAATGGCGGTGCAAAAGTGGATGAGGTGGTCTGGCCTTCCGACCATGCTTCATGGAACAACGTCCATGATTTCCATGAAAAGAACCCACAGAACAGGAAAGAGATCACATCAACCAGCAGTAAACGCACCGCGTTCACTCCGGCCGGCAGTATCGAAGACAACGCTTCGATGCCGATGTGGCCGCGATACGACTGGGCGTAACCGGCACACAGGAAGATCACGCCAACCAGCATGAATACCGTGGCGTCGTCCTGCCAGTCGGTAGGAACATGAAAGAAATAGCGCGCGACCACTGAATAAGTCATGATCAGCGCTGTCAACATCAGCGCTGCCATGGAGAGATACAGCGCCAGTTTATTGAAGCGTTCGAGGACTCCGGCCAAGACCGCCACTACCGGATTATCCGGCATGGCAGGCAAGACGGGTCCGGCAGTCGGCTTCGTGTCGAAGCCGTGGCTCATAGGAGTTTCTCAGCCAGCTTCAGCAATTTTGCGCAGTTGTCGTTTCTCGCAGCGTAATCCTTCCACGCTGTGGTACGTGCGATGTCCTGCCACTTCTTGACCGTCGCCGCGTTCAGGTCGACCACCTTGGCGCCGGCTTTTTGATAGACCGCAGCTACGCCGGAATCGTCGAGCCGCGCAGCGTCAATGGCAAACTTCTCCATCTCGGCGCCAACGGCCATCACCGCTACCTGCTGTTCCTTGGTGAGGCGATCGAAGGTAGCCTTGGAAATCATCAAAGGTTCCAACATATACCAATAGGCTTTATCGCGGCCGGTGGTCAGGCTCTTGGACACTTCTTCCAGGCGGAACGAAATCAGCGAGGTAGATGACGTCATGGCGGCATCCATCGCCCCGGTCTGCATCGCCGCATAGATTTCGTTGGACGGCAGCGTCACTACCGCGGCGCCGGCTTCTTTCAGGATCAAGTCCATTTCACGCGAACCGCCGCGCACCTTCAGCCCCTTGGCATCGGAAGGATCGACAATCGGCTTGGTGCGCGACGCCACACCGCCGGCCTGCCAGATCCAGCTGACGATGATGACGCCTTTTTCGAGCAGGATGCGCGACAGTTCCTTGCCGACTTCCGCATTCTTCCAGGCCGCGCCTTGCTCGTACGAAGTCACCAGGCCAGGCATCAGGCCGATGTTCACTTCCGGCACTTCGCCGCCGGCGTAGTTAAGCGGCACCAGGGAAAAATCCAGGGCGCCTTTGCGCATTGCAGAGAATTGGGAGTTGGTCTTCATCAATGAAGAGCCGGGATAGATTTCGAATTTCAGGCTACCGTTGGTGCGCTTGCTGACTTCAGCGGCGAACACGCGGGTCAGGCGATCACGGAAGTCGCCTTCACTGATGGTGCCCCCGGGAAATTGGTGGGAAATTTTCAAGGCGCTCGACTGCGCCCAGACTGACGACATCGACCAGAACGGTGTGCTCGCCAGCGCGCCCAGCACCGCTCTTCTGCTGATTAAAGACATATCCCCACTCCTCTGTTGGAAAATTATCGATACAGTTTTAGCTACTTTTCACGCCATTATTGCTGAAGATAGATGCTATGTATTCTTCTTTCGTTTCCTTGTATACACGATATTCCATAAAACATTTTCATGTCAACGAATAAATACGCTTTACAATCAAATCTCGGTACACATAATCCCAGAAACGGCCAAATTATGCTCACAACAAAAAATCGCTCGGAATCGCTACGCGAAACCATCGAAGAAATGATTGCAGTTGGTGAGTTTCGCCCGGGCCAGCATCTCGATGAAACCGACCTGGCTATCAAGTTCGGCGTTTCTCGCACGCCTGTGCGGGAGGCCTTGATCCAGCTGGCTTCGATGGGCATCGTAGTAACTCGCCCGCGACGCGGCACCGTAGTTGCCGAAATCGGTCCACGCCAGCTGGTGGAAATGTTTGAGGTGATGGCGGAGCTGGAAGCCATGTGCGGACGCCTGGCGGCGCGCAGGATGTCCGGCGAAGAACACGCCAGCCTGCTGGCGGCGCACCAGGCCTGCATGGAAGCGCGCGACGCCCACGATCCCGACACCTACTTCTATAAGAACGAAGCCTTCCATGGCGCCATCTACGAAGGCAGCCACAACGCCTTCCTGGTGGCCCAGGCGCAATCGCTGCAGCGCAGGTTGCGGCCATATCGACGGCTGCAGCTGCGGGTGCGCGATCGTTTGAACGTCTCGTACCAGGAGCATGACGGCGTAGTGCAAGCCATCATCGCCGGCGACAGCGAGCTGACGGCCGACTTGCTGCGCCAGCACGTGACGGTTCAGGGGCAACGCTTTGCGGACCTGATCGCCTCGCTGCAGCAACTGACTGTGAAGCCGGAGCCGCTGTATAAATATAGCTAGCTTCTTGCAGCGGCCGGGCCTGGCCGCTACGCACTGGCAAGCACTGCAAGACGCCGAAGACGACTTCCATCAGCGTGAAGCCGAGAATAATCACGCTGGCTCCATGGGCGACAGCATAGATTTGCCATGCCGCAAAAAGGAATCGCGCCGCCGCATCGTAGCGGCCGAATTGCTGCTGCGGATCGCGGATACGCAATACAGCCCACACCGTGACAACAGATCCCAGCAAGTTTGCCATCAGCATGTGGACCGGCTCGAATGCTGGAAATCCGCCGGCCAGTTGCCACCTCTGCACCAGCCACAATAAACTCGCGTGCACCGCGGCAAAGGTCCAGGGTGTGGCAAAGCCGATGGTGGCCACCAGGTCGTACCAGGCACTGGCGCGGACGATGCGGCGATATTGCGTTTGATCGATCATTTTCTACCCTCCCCTCAAAAGAATGAATGAGCAATCAGGGTAAAGCCTCGGGTACACTCCAAGGTCAAGCAAAACCGGGAGAAAAAATGCGCATCGGCAGTTTAGCTTCGGCCAGCGGCCTTAGCCGCGATACATTGCGTTTCTACGAGGAGCGCGGATTGATACGCTCCGCGCGCGGCAGCAACGGTTATCGGATCTATCACCCCGAAACCGTCGAGATACTCGGATACATCCGGACCGCCCAAAAACTGGGGTTCAGTTTGAATGAGATCGGTGCTAGCTTGCCTGACTTGCTGGACACGCCAGCGCCCGACGAAGCGGTTGCCGCATTGCTGATGGAGAAAGTGGCGATCATCGATCAGAAGATTGCCGAACTGGCTGACCTCAAGCGAGAGTTGCTGGGACGGGTGGCATTGAAGTGTCCGCTACTGAGCACGCCTGAAGCCGGGTAGATAAAGCACCAGGGTTTCATGCTGCGAACTGTGCCGCCGCATTACTTGACCGTATCGGCGGCAGCTTTACACACAGTAGCGTCCTGATCGCCGGTGCCGCCACTACAGCCGATCGCACCGACAAGCTTTCCGCCTTCTAGGAGCGGAAACCCTCCCGGCGATGCCACCAACCCTGCATCCAGCGTTTGCACGTATCCATGCCCGGTTTCGAACTGATTGTAGAAGAGCCGTGTCTCGCGACGAAATCTCGCAGAGGTGCGTGCCTTGTTCTGCGATATCGCAATCGACGCCAGTTGCGCGCCATCCATCCGTTCGAATGCGAGGAGTTCGCCATGCGTGTCGACGACCGCAATATTCATTTTCCAGTCGTGTTTCTTCGCTTCGTTTTCCGCAATCGTGAGCAGCCTCTTCGCGGTGTCCAGACCAATCGTGGCGCCATAGGGAATGTCGAATGGCATCTTGTCGGGCGTCCCGCCCGCCGAGGGTTGTGAGGCGGGGGCTTGCGCCGTCGCGGCGGCTGCCACGACCAGGCAGGCTGCGCACGCGATCTGGATGAGGCTTTGCATCGCATCTTCTCCCATGGATTGGCGGAAGCCGCCCGCATGATACTGTGCCGGAGCATTGCGCACGCTGGGCTGGTTGTTTTCAACTCTAGTGCGGCGCAGAGTGGCGCGCAAGGGTCATTTGTTCAGTTTTCACCTCAAAATGATGCAGCGCGCAAAGCAGCGTGGGCTTTTTTTCCTTTGCACGGCGCTTTGGTGCAATTGGATCAGGCGGGATTGTTAATGTGCTGTTTTACGTGGGTTTTCCGCCAGGTCGCCGGCGCTTCTCCGAACTCGGCTTTAAACCATCTCGTAAACGAGCTTGGCATAGAGTAACCCAGGAGCGCCGCCACGCGCCCCAGAGAAAAATTGGGATTTTCCATATAGCGCACGGCCAGGTCACGCCGCGCATTATTGACCAGATTCGAGAAAACCTCCCCCGATTCCGACAACTGGCGCTGCATGGACCTGACATTCAATCCCATACTTTGCGAGATTTGCTCTATGGTTGCATGTCCGGCAGGCAAAGAAAGATAGATCGCTTTTTCGACATCGGATGCTAGAGAGTGCTCTGTTTCCCGTCGCATGGTATCGACATAATTTTGCGCATACTTCGCCATTTTTGAATCTGCGCGCAGGTTCGGCGAATTCAGGTCGGAAGCGTGGCAAACGATACCGTTGAATTCGCTGCCAAACTCAATATGTACACCGAATATCCGGCGATAAATATTTAATTGCGGTGGCGCCTGGTGGGTAAAGTTCACACTGAGCGGCAACCAGCGTTCGCCGATCAATGCATTAATCGTGCGGAATAGCACGCCCAGAGCCAGTTCGATGGCTTGTCGCGATGACAATTTTTTATCAGCCACGATTTCTTCTTTGATGATCACTTTCTGATCTGCGGCCTCAACGTGAATAGCCAGTGATTCATTCAGAAGATGTTTGTATTGCATGAGCGTCGACAACACATCTTTGAGCGTTTCTTGATGCGCGATTAGCAAGCTCATCACACCGAAATCGGATAGGTGCCGTGATTCTGCCATCAAGAGACCAAAAGTCGGGCAGTTTGTCCGATCCGCAGAATCTTCCAGCAACTGAATTACAGCGCCGACAGGAATTTTCTGATCGGGATCCGCCAGCAAACTCTTACTCAGACCGACCTTTTGCAACAGACTTTGAGGATTCAACCCAAGGCTATGCGCGACTTCAAAATAATTGGTAAGCGCCGCTGCCCTCACAAGCATACTCATAGGAATCTCCTCCTTTAACCGGCTATAGCGTGATTTGCTCAGCGATTTATTTTTGTCATGAAATGCGTATTTTTCGCTTTTATTATGCAACGTTTGTCATGAAATGAAAAGTTTATGCCGCCCAATGCGAAGCAAACAAGCTATGCCTCCAGTATATTTTTCTTCATGCGAACAACTCGCGAAAAAATAAATCAGAAAACTGGAGATAGAGAATGTCTAAATGCGTCCGTTTTTACGAAACCGGTGGGCCAGAAGTTCTGCGCTATGAAAATGTGGAAGTCGGGGACCCTGGTCCGGGACAGATAAGGCTGCGGCATGTTGCCGTCGGACTGAACTTCGCCGATACCTATTTTCGTAATGGCACCTACCCTGTGCCCTTGCCGTCGGGGATGGGAGTCGAAGCCTCGGGGGTGGTGCAAGCCGTGGGGAGCGGGGTAACTGATTTTTCGATCGGTGACCGTGTTACCTATACTGGTTTCCATACTGCATTGGGTGCTTACAGCACCGAGCGTCTGATCGATCCAGCCTTACTCATCAAGATACCGGAAACGATCGCTTTCGAGACCGCCGCCGCAATGACCATGCGCGGCCTGACTTCCGCCTATCTGATGCGCCGTATCCATGCATATCAGCCAGGGGACAGCATTTTGTTGCATGCAGCAGCCGGCGGCGTCGGTTTGATCGTCTCCCAGTGGGCAAAAGTTCTCGGACTGAGGGTGATCGGCACCGTATCCTCCGATGCCAAGGCGGCACTCGCATTAGCGAATGGATGCGACGAAGTCATTAATTACAGCCATGAAGATGTCGCCAAGCGCACCCGCGAGTTGACAGATGGACGCGGTGTCGATGTCGTGATTGACGGTGTGGGTAAAGATACTTTCATGCCTTCGCTGAACTCGCTCAAACGTCGCGGCTTGCTGGTCTGCGTCGGGACGGCTTCTGGTTCCATTCCGCCATTTGACCCGGTTCTGCTGGCCATGAAGGGGTCTATCTATATGACTCGCCCGGCGCTAGCCGATTACATCGCCGATCCGGTTGAAAAGGCTGCGCTGGCAAACGAGCTATTTACGCATGTCGCCGGCGGTAAAATCAATATTCAGATTAATCAGCGCTACAGTCTGGAAGACGCGGCGGCGGCCCATCACGATCTGGAGTCGCGCAGCACCACGGGTTCCTCCATCTTTATTATCTGAGGAGACGATCATGCGTATTGAGCAATTGACTTGCAGCATAGGTGCAGAGGTGATTGGCGTCAATCTTGCTGATGCGGTACACGATGATGCGCTGTTTGCCGAAATCAGAGCACAACTGGTCAAGCATAAAGTACTGTTTTTGCGCAATCAGGACATTAGCCGGGCCGAACACGTGGCCTTTGCGCGTCGCTTCGGCGACCTGGAGGAGCACCCGGTAGTCGGTAGCGATCCAGAACATCCAGGCCTGGTGCAAATTTACAAGACACCTGATCAGCCGAATGCACGCTATGAAAATGCCTGGCATACCGATGCTACATGGAGAGAGGCACCGCCATTCGGCTGCGTATTGCGCTGCGTGGAGACACCGGATGTCGGCGGTGACACGATTTGGGCAAATATGGTTCTCGCATACGAAAATCTGCCTGAAGACATCAAGAACAAAATTGCGCCATTGCGTGCACGTCACAGCCTTGAAGCCAGTTTTGGCGCCGCCATGCCTATCGAAAAACGACTGGCATTGAAAGCACAATATCCCGATGCAGAACATCCTGTAGTCAGGATACATCCCGATACCGGCGAAAAAATTCTGTTTGTGAATGCATTTACTACGCACTTCACTAATTTTCATACACCAGCCAATGTTCGCTTCGGGCAGGATTGTGCGCCTGGTTCCAGCCACTTGTTAAATTATCTGATCAGTCAGGCCAACATTCCCGAATACCAGGTGCGCTGGCGCTGGCAGAAAAACAGCGTTGCTATCTGGGATAACCGCAGCACGCAGCATTACGCGGTCATGGACTATCCGCCGTGCCATAGAAAGATGGAGCGCGCAGGCATTGTCGGCGACGTGCCATTTTGAAATTCAGAGTGAATTTTTTTAAATAAAACAGAATATTTCAAGGAGTACACCATGCAGTTTCTCGACGATTCATTATTTCCGGAAAATCAACACAAGGTAGTCATCACAGTCGCACCGTATGGTCCGGAATGGGAGCCACGCGATTTTCCGGAAGATATTCCGGTCACCATGGAAGAACAAATTCAAAAAGCGGTCGATTGCTATAACGCTGGCGCAACAGTATTGCATTTGCATGTACGTGAACTCGACGGCAAAGGCTCCAAGCGCCTGTCGAAGTTCAATGAATTGATCGCAGGTGTCAAGGCAGCAGTGCCAGACATGATCATTCAGGTCGGCGGTTCGATTTCATTCGCGCCTGAGAGCGATGGCGAAGCTGCCAAATGGCTGTCAGATGATGCCCGTCATATGCTCGCTGAGCTTTCGCCGAAACCAGACCAGGTGACTGTAGCGATCAATACGACGCAGATGAATATTACAGAGTTAATGATCCGGGAAGAACTGGCAGGGACTTCATTAATGGAACCTGGCTATTACGAGGCTTACCGCGAAATGATCGTACCTTCCGGACCAGGCTGGGTAGAGGAACACTTGCGCCGCTTGCAGGCAGCCGGCATCCAGCCGCATTTTCAATTAACTGGAATGCATGCGCTGGAAACGTTGGAAAGACTGGTTCGCCGAGGCATCTACACTGGTCCCTTAAATGTGACATGGATTGGCATCGGCGGCGGTTTTGATGGCCCAAATCCTAACAATTTCATGCAATTCGTTAATCGCCTTCCCGATGGCGCATGTTTGACCGCTGAATCTCTGATGCGCTACGTAGTACCCTTCAATATGATCGCGATGGCGATGGGTTTCCATCCACGCTGCGGTATCGAAGATTGCATCATGGATCAGCATGGAAAGCGCATGACGTCTGTACAGCAGATCGAACAGTGCGTGCGCATTGCCCGCGAACTGGGTCGTGAAGTGGCAACGGGTAAGGAAGCTCGGGAAATTTACAACATTGGTGTTCAGTACAAGAACGCAGACGAGACTCTGGCAAAACTCGGTATGGCGCCTAACCGCGTGAAAGGCCAGCGAGGTTTTCCGCTGCGGGACGCGCAACCACAATAAATAACAGCCATACATCGTGATAAATGCAAACCGGAGCAGAAATATCTGCCCGAGTTTGCAAACATAGAATCGCAAAAATAAAGCGATCTACACTGGAGACAATCTTGGCTTATAACTACACATCATCCGGCGCGGACGCAAGTCCTGTCGTCAATGTCACACGGCGTTACGCCTGGCTGGTTTTTGCACTGACCTTTGGATTGCTGATCTCTGACTACATGTCGCGTCAGGTGCTCAATGCAGTATTTCCATTGATCAAAATCGAATGGAGTCTATCCGATTCCCAGTTGGGTACTTTAGGCGGCATCGTCGCACTGATGGTCGGGCTGCTGACATTCCCGCTTTCTTTGCTCGCTGATCGCTGGGGGCGCGTTAAAAGCCTGGTACTCATGGCTGTACTGTGGAGTCTGGCGACGCTTGCCTGCGGTTTGTCGCAATCGTATCACCAGATGTTCCTGGCACGCTTTTTTGTCGGCGTCGGCGAAGCTGCTTATGGAAGCGTCGGGGTGGCACTGGTGTTATCCGTCTTTCCTGCCAACTTGCGTTCCACGCTGACGGCCGCATTCATGGCTGGCGGGTTGATAGGTTCAGTTCTTGGCGTAGGCTTTGGGGGCGTGCTGGCGACGCACATTGGATGGCGCTGGGCGTTTGGATGCATCGCCTTGTTCGGACTGATACTGGCTATTCTATTTCCATTGATCCTCAAAAAGAACATGGCTGCTTTGGATCGCCCGAATACGGCCAGATTCCTGTCCGATTCTAAAACACACAAAGATCAACCTGCACCCCTCATGGGTTTGTTCTCGACGAAGTCCGTGATGTGCGCTTATGTCGGGAGTGGGCTGCAACTGTTCATTATCAGTGCCCTGGTCGGCTGGATGCCGAGCTACCTGAACCGGTCTTACCAAATGAAACCTGATAAGGCGGGCATTCTGGCCGCAGCGTTTTTGATAAGCGCCAGTTTAGGCATGGTTTTGTGCGGCATAGTGTGTGATCGCCTGGGACGCAATTCGCCGGTGCGGAAAGTGAAACTGGTCATTGGTTTTTGTATTATCAGCGGCGCCTTGTTGATGTTTGCATTTCAATTGCCTGTAGGTTCTACGCAACTCATTTTTATTGCTTTTGGAATGTTTTTTGCCGCCGGATCGGCTGGCCCGGCTGGCGCCATGGTCGCCAATCTGACTAGTCCTGCCATACACGGCACCGCATTCGCGACATTGACTTTGGCAAATAATTTACTTGGCTTTGCGCCTGGTCCGATTGTGACCGGAATGCTGGCAGACAGATTTGGCCTGCAAGCGACATTGCAGTTGATTCCTTTAGTCAGCATAGCGTCAACTCTGGTGTTCATGATTGGCAAGCAGTATTACGAAAACGATCTGAACAAAGTCGCATCGCTGGCTGCAGAAAAAAATATTGCGACATGCTAATGAAAAACAATTTACACATTGACGTCAGTTTTGATCTGATCTGTCCCTGGTGCCTGATCGGTAAAATCAGTCTGGAGCAGGCGATCAGTAAAATATCGGAACAATATCCGTCGGTCGACGTGACTGTGAAATGGCATGGCATGCAGCTGCTGCCAGACGTGCCAAAGAATGGACTGCCATTTCAGACTTTCTATGAACGACGATTGGGTAGTCCGCAAGCTGTGTCTTTGCGTCAACAACAAGTCAATGAGGCAGCGGCTAAGGTAGGTTTGCATATCAGGTTTGATCGTATGAAGACATTTCCGAATACGGCAAAAGCACATGCATTGCTTACCTACATGTCGACGTTTTCGGGTGGAGAAAAAATCGAACAAATGTTGGATCGTTTGTTTAGCGGATATTTCTTCCTTGGTGAAGATATTGGCAGCGATGAACTGCTTTACGAAATCGCACAAGCGGCCGGGATTGGACGAGAAATGTTTGATGAGTGGCTGGAACGCCCGGAATCGAATGTCTTGATGGATGGGGACCTGTCACAGGTCAGCGGTGTTCCGCATTATGTCTTCAATCAAAAGATCGAAATGAGCGGGGCACAACCTCCCGAGCAACTCTTCGCTGTCATGCAAAATCTATTGGAAAGCGAAACGCAATGACAGTCACACCGCACATGCCTGGCAGAACGGATATATCCACCGGCCAAAGAATGTTTGCCCGCATTGATGGAAGAGATATTGCGATTTTCAATGTCGACGGGGATATCTATGCAATTGATGATAGCTGCCCGCACTCAGGGGCGTCGTTGTTTCGCGGCACGCTGGATGGTTACATGCTGAAGTGCCCTGCACATGGTCTGAGTTTCGATATTCGAAGCGGTTGCATGAAATATGGCGCGGGCATGGCCGTCCGCACTTATGCAAGCAAATTGGTTGATGGAGAAATCGTTTTCGATTTCCCGGAAATAAAGAATGCAGAGAAGCCGGCATGAATTGAAAGAACTGATGATCGTTGGCGTTAAACCGGTTCTTTTGATGGTCACTGAAACGACATGGTTAACCCGTTTCGTTTTATCCATGCCGAGCATGCAGCCGAGAGGCTGAATTTTCACTAAACGCTTGAATTAAGGCTGACGCAATCTGCGTGAATGCCAGGCACCGCTTCGTTCGTAATATTTGGAAAATCGATATGTTAGATCAAAAAGACACCACAATTTTAATTGTTCCGGGACTGAGGGATCACGTGCCGGAACATTGGCAGACTTTACTTGAAGCACGATTGTCGGCATTCAGATCGGTTCCCCCTCTGGAAACAAATAAATTGGATCTTGCGGCAAGGATCGCGGCGATTGAGAAAACAATCAATGCAATCGACGGCCCGATCATCGTCGTTGCCCATAGCGGCGGAACCATCATGTTCGCTCACTGGGCGCAAAGACATTCAACTGAAAAAATTCTGGGTGCTTTGCTGGCTGTCCCGCCGGATTTTGAAAAACCACTTCCAGCGGGATATCCGACTATCGATGAGTTCGGAGAAAACGGATGGCTGCCAGTGCCGCGCGCACCGCTTCCGTTTCGTTCCATCGTCACCGTCAGCGAGAATGATCCATTGGGTGATATCGCAGCTGTCAGCGCATTAGCCAACGAGTGGGGAAGTCAAATCGTCAACCTGGGCAAGGTCGGACATTTGAATCCGGCTTCAGGATATGGAGATTGGCCGGAAGCGGATGCGCTGATTCAACGACTCATCGATGAGTGTTGAGAGCCGGGAATTTCTGCGTTTCATACTCAATAGCCGATTCATCTTAAAGATCAAAAAACAAAATTTCTGCCTCAGGAGAAAAAGTACAAAGCGATAAACCTCAAAAAACTTGATTTGCTGAGAATCGTGATGATTCTGTCTGAGTTTTCAAAAAAGTAGTTTGCTTCATCATTCTAAAAATATATCGGGGACAAAAATGAAATTGAAGTTAACAAGCATTGCGGTAATGTCTTTATTTACCTGCGCAGCATCTGCGCAATCTTCGGTCACCATCTATGGCATGGCCGATTCCGGGATACTGTCGATATCGAACAATTCCAATCCTGCCTTAGGTTATCTGCCCAATTCAACTAATGGCGGTGCAGTTGTCGGTGTCAAAGATGGCGGGATGGGGCTGAGTTTTTGGGGTATCCGTGGTTCCGAGGATATCGGTAACGGAATGAAGGCTAACTTCAATTTGCGCGGCAATTTTTCTACACAGACAGGTGCTGGCGGCGGCCCCAATTCTTCGGGTGGACTTTCCCTGTTCAATCAGGAGGCCAATGTAGGCATTTCCGGCGATTTTGGTTCGATCAAGGCAGGTCGTGTGATCGCACCTGTGTTTTACGCATTTGCCGCAACAGATGTTCGTGGCGGCGCTTATTTTGGCAGTAGCTTAACCGGATTGATCGGCTTAAATAGCGCAACAGGAGCTTTTGCCGGCAGCAATTCGAATGCCCCCATTGCCACCATCTACAATGACAATGCCATCGTCTATGTTTCTCCAAAAATATCGGGGATCACTGCCAGTTTTGAGTACGCATTTGGTGAAGTTGCGGGAAATACCTCCGCGGGAAGACAAATCGTTGGGACCCTGGCTTACGATGATCCTCATTTGAAACTGGACGCTATTTATTACACCGGAAATGACAATGGCATCGTTGCCTCGCTGAACCCCCAGGGGCACACCACCAATCGCCTGATGCAGATCGGTGCGATGTACACCTTTGACGCGTTATCGTTAAGCATAGGATATTGGAAGGCGGAAAATCCCACGTTTCCAGGCGCCGGAACGAATCCGGCCAAATTTGGCGGTGCTGCGACGACAGGTAGTCTTAACATGATTAACTATGGATTAGGGTATCGCATTTCTCCACTGCTCAATCTGACCTCCGGCGTGTACAGCATCAAAGACAACAATAACAGTGCCAATAAATCCGTCATGTATGTGGTCGGTGCCGATTACGCGCTGTCGAAGAGCACCAAGTTGTACCTGGAAGCAGCTAACGTCAATAACCACGGCAGCAATATGAATCAGTCTCCCGTCTATGCGCAACCGGTAACGGCAGGAGTGACTACGCATGCGTGGATGGCAGGCATCAACCATAGATTTTAAGTTCTTAACGTCAGAAGCTATTGACGCTATTGAAACCATTGCCACCGATTCCATGTGATGAATGGTGGCTATTGTTGATTTACCGAGATGGCCCCAAGCGATGCCTGCAGACCATCGCAGGCATTTATTCAAAAATAAACAGGCTTCAAGCCAATTCGAGCGAAAGATTACCTCCCGCAACATTGGCATTAACAGCCAATATCGCCCCCGTTGCTTGGCAATTCGTTGATCACGTCCTATATTAAGAATGCTTGTTTGGCAATTGGCGGGGTTGCCACGGGGGTTGCCATTTATGGGCGATGTCCGGCTCCTCTTCGAAAAGAGCGCCCAAAAGTGTATGCATAACGATTGCGGTTATGCCCTACCGTTTTTCGATCACCATTAGAGGATCGCAAATGAGGAACATCTCTACCCTGTCAGCAGCACTTGCCGTTGTTCTCGCAGGCTGCGCCCCGGCGCCATCGGAGTCAGGATCCGCGTCAACACAGTCCGCACACACGGAAATCTGCAAGGCAACCAGCGAACAAGAAATCTCAGCCTTGTTTGACCGATGGAATCGCTCGCTGCAAACCGGCGACCCGCACAAAGTTGTCGCCAATTACGCCGAGCACTCTGTCCTTCTCGCCACCGTGTCGAACAAACCGCGACTGACCCCGGCTGAGAAGGAGGACTACTTCCAGTACTTCCTTAAAAGCAAGCCGATGGGGAAGATCGACTGGAGAACAATCGAGATCGGCTGTAATACTGCGATTGACGCCGGACTCTATACGTTCACCTTTGGCGCTACGGGTGCGCAAGTCAAGGCTCGCTACACATACACCTACAAATGGGACGGAAAGCAGTGGTTGATCACAACTCACCACTCTTCCGCAATGCCAGAGAAGAGCTGAAGCGCCAAAGGGCAAAACCCTTCAGTTCAGCCTGCAGGTTCGAGATTTTCTGTTGAATTCAATCGGTGCATTTCGACAGCCACAGACGGTTGCCCTGGTGTCGAACACTGGGGGATGAACGGCATCAGCCCATCCCGCAATGACTCGTAGCCCTAACTGGCTGTAGCCACCACATTAGCCCGGGCCTTATGCAATTTTTTGTAGCTGTCGATCAGGCGCTGGTGCCTGTCGAGACCCTCCAGTTTCATACTCGTTGGGGTTAACCCGAAGAAGCGCACACTGCCGTCCACTGAGCCCATTACCGCGTCCATCCGAGCGTTGCCAAACATCCGGCGGAAATTGACCACGTAATCGTCCAGTTCCAGGTCGTCATCCAGCAGCACTTCTAACACCACATTCAAGGCTTGATAAAACAAGCCGCGTTCGACCGTGTTGTCGTTGTACTGCAGGAAGGCGCCCACCAGATCTTGCGCCTCCTCAAATTGCTGTAAGGCGAGATGAATCAGCAGTTTCAACTCGAGAACTGTCAGTTGCCCCCAGTCCGTATTCTCGTCAAATTCGATACCGATCAATGTGGCGATATCAGAATGTTCATCGAGCTCATTGCTATCCAAACGGTCAAGCAGCGTTTCCAGGCTGGCATCGTCCAGGCCATGCAGATTCAAAATATCGGCGCGGAACAACAGCGCCTTGTTGGTGTTATCCCAGATCAAATCTTCTATCGGGTAAATTTCCGAATAACCCGGCACCAGAATCCGGCAGGCTATGGCGCCTAAATTGTCATACGCCGCCGTGTACACCTCTTTGCCCATGTCTTTGAGAATACCGAACAAGGTCGCGGCTTCTTCGGCATTGGAGTTTTCACCCCGGCCTGAAAAATCCCATTCAACAAAATCGAAATCCGCTTTTGCACTGAAAAAGCGCCATGACACGATCCCGCTGGAATCGATGAAGTGTTCGACAAAGTTATTTGGCTCAGTCACGGCTTCACTTGTAAAGGTGGGCCGGGGTAATTCGTTCAGTCCTTCAAAACTGCGACCCTGCAGCAACTCCGTCAGACTACGCTCCAGCGCCACCTCCAGGCTTGGGTGCGCGCCGAACGAGGCAAACACACCGCCTGTCCGCGGGTTCATCAAGGTGACGCACATCACCGGGTACACTCCTCCCAGCGACGCATCCTTCACCAGCACCGGAAAGCCCTGCTCTTCCAACCCCTGAATGCCGGCCAGAATGCCAGGGTATTTCGCCAGCACTTCCTGCGGCACATCAGGCAAAGTGATTTCACCTTCCAGAATTTCGCGTTTTACCGCCCGTTCGAAAATCTCCGACAGGCATTGCACCTGTGCTTCGGCCAGCGTATTACCGGCACTCATGCCATTGCTGACGTAGAGGTTT
This sequence comes from Collimonas sp. OK307, assembly GCF_900113705.1. Lineage (GTDB taxonomy): Bacteria > Pseudomonadota > Gammaproteobacteria > Burkholderiales > Burkholderiaceae_D > Collimonas. Next base: position 81,232 of record NZ_FOQI01000006.1, read on the forward strand.
TCGACCAGGTTAGACGGAAAATACACCACCTCGCCGTCCGACTGCCGCACAAACGGCAGCGAACAGATACCGCGCTGCACATTGCCGGAGTTGGTGTCGACCAGATGCGAGCCACGTAACTCGCCGTCTGGATTGTAAATTTGCAGGCTGTACTCATCCAGGATTTCGGCCGGCAGCGCATCTTTACGGCCAGGCTTAAACCAGCGCTCGTTCGGGTAATGTACAAACTCCGCGTTAGCGATGTCTTCGCCCCAAAACGTGCCGGCATAGAAATGGTTGCAATTCAGCCGCTCGATATACTCGCCCAACGCCGACGCCAACGCGCTTTCCTTGGTTGCTCCCTTGCCATTGGTAAAACACATCGGCGAGTGCGCATCGCGGATATGCAGCGACCATACATTGGGCACAAGATTGCGCCACGAAGCGATTTCAATCTTGATGCCCAGGTTCGCCAGAACGCCCGACATATTGGCGATGGTTTGCTCCAACGGCAGATCCTTGCCCGCAATATAGGTGCTGACGTCAGAAGCCGGCTTCAAGGTCAGCAACGACTGAGCATCGGCATCCAGGTTCTCTACCTCTTCAATGACAAACTCGGGTCCGGCTTGCACCACTTTTTTCACCGTACAACGCTCGATCGAACGCAAAATACCCTGGCGGTCTTTGGCAGAGATATCCGCCGGCAACTCAACCTGAATCTTGAAAATCTGCTGGTAACGGTTTTCCGGATCGACAATATTATTCTGTGACAGGCGGATATTTTCGGTAGGAATATTGCGAGTTACGCAATACAACTTCACAAAGTAAGCTGCACACAAGGCTGACGAGGCCAGAAAATAATCGAAGGGGCCAGGCGCCGAGCCATCGCCCTTATAGCGGATAGGCTGGTCGGCCACTACCGTGAAGTCATCGAACTTGGCTTCAAGACGTAGCTTATCGAGAAAGTTGACCTTAATTTCCATGGGGGAATTCTAAAATTGATGTAGCCGCTATTATCCGTCGCCACGCAGGTACCGTGCAATTTATCGATGTTTTTCTCGAACACCGCCAATGTCCGCCCTTCAAAGCCAATACAATCTTTCCATATAGTCCACTTATTGCCATCGCGATATAATCCGCTTCGCATCTCACCTCTCCGGTGTTGAAATCCTCGTAAATCACCCATGTTACGTATCCGCCGTCAAAAACTCGTTGTCTGGGCTTGCCTGTTTGCCATCTGGCTGGGGATCCTCATGCCGACGGTTTCGCAGTCTCTCAAGGCCGCGGGAACGATACAGATATACAACGAGATTTGCACCGCGGCCGGACTGGTGCATGTCGATCCGGCTGACAGCGGCAAGTCTTCTGCGCCGAGCGCCGATCACTGGAATGCTTGCGGCTACTGTACTTTGCTGGCCAATAGCCCGCCGCCGGCGGTTTCTTTCGATTTGCTGCCGATACGCGCCACGGTCGCCGAGCATACCGGCCTGCCGCTATATAGCTACATCCCGCCACGCCCGTTCCGCGGGCAGACTCACCCGCTCGACCCTCCCCTGACTCTTTCCTGATTTCCATTACCGGCATCCGAGATGCCGCCTAGCTCCGGTTGCACCTGCAATCCGGGGACGATTATCGTTTGAAGTCCAGGGGAATTTATGTTTGATTTGCTCACGCAAACCAAGAGTGTTTCAACGCGCCGCTACTTGTCGTCGCGGCATCTATCAAGACAGTCGTCGAGATTATCCACGTCGATGCGGCCGCTGCCGCTATCCCTCATGCTCGCCCTGCCCATGCTGTCGCAAAGCGCATGGGCGGCCGAGGATGATGTCCACGCAGTGCACGAGGTGTTTGTCACCGCCGCCAGGGAAAAGCGGGTGCTTGATCCCAACCTGCCCGCCAGCAGTGAACGCATCACCGCGGCGCAATTGGAGAATCTCAATATCGTCAATACCGAAGACGCGTTGAAATACATGCCGAACATGGCAATTCGCAAACGCTTCATCGGCGATGAGAATGCCACCATCTCGGTGCGCGGCAACGGTACTTCCCAGACCGCGCGCGGCCTGGTGTATGCGGATGGCCTGCTGCTCAGCAATTTCATGGGTAACACACATAGCTTCCCACCGCGCTGGTCCATGGTTTTTCCGGAAGATATTGCGCAGGTGGATGTGATCTACGGCCCGTTTTCTGCACTGTATCCGGGCAATTCCATGGGGGCTACGGTAGCGATCACCACCAAGATGCCGACAAAACTGGAAGCGATGGCCAAGGCACAAGTCTTCAGCCAACAGTTCAACCTGTTCGGCGTCGACCGTCATTTCGACGGCAATAAAAGCACGGCGGCTATCGGCAACAAGGTAGGCGACCTGTCCTTCCTGCTTGGCATAGACCATCTCAGCAATGCCGGTCAGCCATTCGTCTATGCCAGCCAGCCGCGCTCTACGCAAGTTGCGACTGCCGCTGCGATTCCGGTCACTGGCGCTTATTCATATACCGACCCTAACGGCGCTCCGGCCACCATCTTCGGCGTCAATGCCGAGGGCGCCGAGCGCGCGGTGCAGGATCTGTTCAAGTTCAAGGCCGTCTACGATATATCGCCGGTACTGCAGGCCGGCCTCACTTTCGGCTATTGGCGCCAGCAGGTAAGCAACAGTACCCAGACCTTCTTGCGCGACGCCAACGGCAATCCCGTGTATTCAGGCCTGGTCAATATCGGCGGCTATCAATACAACCTGCCGGCATCGTTCTTCGCGCCGGCTGCCAGCGAAAGCGAGAACCAGCTGTATGGTTTGACGCTAAAAACCCGTAACGCCAGCGGCTGGAACTACTCGGCGATTGCATCGTATTTCGATGTCTCGAAGAGCATTTCCAGATCTGCCAGCAGCGGACTAGCCAGCAATCTCAGCGGTGTCGCCACCTACGGCGACGGTTCGGGCTGGAAAACTCTGGACCTGATGGCCGACTACAAACCGGCAACCATCAACGCCGGCAGCCATTGGCTGACTTTCGGCTACCACTACGATAATTATTTCCTGGAAAATACCACGCTCAACCTGAGCAACTGGCGCAGCAACGATGGCGGCAGCTTCAACAATGCTTTTGCCGGCAAGACTGAAACCCAGGCCCTGTTTGCGCAAGACGCCTGGCAATTGAGCCAGCTCTGGAAGCTGACCTACGGCTTGCGCCATGAAGACTGGCGCGCTTATGATGGCGCACGCGCGACCAGCGCTGCGGCCCAGCGCTACGACAATCGCAACTTGTCGTACTGGTCGCCCAAGGCGGCATTGTCCTATCAGGCTACATCCGACCTGACAATTCGCTTCTCTACCGGGCGCGCCTATCGCTTCCCCACCGTCAGTGAACTGTTCCAGGGCAGCCTGACCGGCTCCACGCTGGTCAACAACGATCCGAATCTCAAACCGGAAAACGATCTGGCGAAAGAGCTGAGTGCAGAATGGTCGCATTTCAACGGCGTGCTGCGTATGTCTTTGTTTGAAGACGACGTGAAGAACACCTTGTTCAGCCAGACCAACACGACAGTGTTCCCCAACGTTACCAGTATCCAGAATATAGACCGGGTACGCTCGCGCGGGATCGAGTTCAGCTATTCGGCCGAAGACGTTTTACTGCGCGGACTGGATCTGAGCGCCAGCGTCGGCTACACCAGATCGATCATCCTGGAAAACAGCAAAAATCCGGCTACCGTCGGCAAGAACTTTTACCGCATCCCTTTGTGGCGCAGCAACCTGGTGGGCAGTTACCGCATCAACGACCAGGCCAACGTGATGCTGGCGGGACGCTATTCGGGGCGGCAATACAACACGCTGACCAATACCGACATCAACCCGGACACCTTCGGCGGCACCAGCTCGTTCCTGGTATTCGACACCAAACTGACATTCAAGCCGACTAAAAATACCGAGCTGGGACTCGGCATAGACAACCTGACCAACCGCCGCTACTACGTCTACTACCCTTACCCGGGCCGGACGTTCTACCTGGAAGCCAAGGTCAGCCTGTGATCGAGTCGAGCCATCATTTTTAGCAAGGAACAGTCATGCAAACAATCATTGAGCAACAAGCGCAAGATGAGACAGCTTCAGTCTCCTCCCGCAATTACCGCATCCTTTGGCGCTGGCATTTTTATGCCGGCTTGTTCGTGATGCCTTTTTTAATCGTGCTGGCGATTACCGGCGCAATCTACGTTTTCAAACCGCAAATAGAAAACGTTTTGTACGGCGACAAATTGTTCGTGCCCGCCAGCACGCAGGCCAGGCTTGGCTACGACAAACTGCTCAGCATCGCCGCCACCGCGCTGCCGCCGGATGCAACGGCCAGCTCGATTGCCGTCAGCCAGGATCCGAGGCGCAGCACCGAAGCGGTGTTTCGCCTGCCTTCCGGCGACAGCAGCAGCGTGTATGTCAATCCGTACACCGGCCAGGTGCTGGGCACGCTCAGCGTCGAACACAGGCTGATGAAACAGGTGCGCCAGATCCATCGCGATTTACTGCTGGGAAGATGGGGCGGCTGGCTGATGGAACTGGCGGCCTGCTGGACCCTGATCATGGTCGGCACCGGCATCGCCTTGTGGTGGCCGCGCAAGCAATTTTCGGTGTGGGGTACTTTGTTGCCACGCCTCGGCTTGCGTGGACGGGCGATCTGGCGCGAGTTACATCTGGTGATCGGTATCTGGGTCTCGATCGGCGCGGTGTTCTTCATCATGAGCGGCTTACCGTGGTCCAGCTTCTGGGGCAAGAATTTTCAGGCTGTAGTCACCTGGGCCAGCTTTGCACAGCCGCCAGCAGCAGCCAAGAGCGCTCACGTCCACGGGGCGGATGCGCCCGCAGGCGACCATGGCGCAATGGCGAGCATGCCCGACATGCCAGCCGTGCCGAAGAAGATGCAAGATCTGCCTCTTGCCGAGATCCCGTGGGCTGTAGGCGCTACTACAGTGCCGATGTCACAGCTCATTCATCAGACCATGCAGCATCAACCGCTGGCAATCGATCAGGTCGTGGCGATCGCTGGACACAACGGCATGCAGACCTATCAACTCGCGTTGCCAGGTAAAGGCACCGATGTTTTCACTGCATCCTATGCACCGGGCGCCGGGGAATTCGTGCGTTCGGATCTTGATCGGCAACGCACGCTGCATATCGACCAGTACAGCGGAAAAATCATGAAAGACCTGCGCTTTTCCGATTACAGCCCGGTCTCCAAGTTAGTAACCTTGGGCGTCGCCCTGCATATGGGGGAATATTTCGGCTTGGCGAACCAGCTGATTTGCGCAGTTATCTCATTGACCTTGCTGGGAATGGCGGTTACCGGATTCGTGATGTGGTGGAAGCGGCGCCCGCAAAACTCCATAGGGGCTCCAAAGCGCGTACTGCAGCCGACACCGTCGATCAAACGCTGGAAAAGCTATATGGCGATCCTCGGCATCATCTTTCCACTGATGGGAGCGACGATGCTTGCCGTATGGCTGGGCGACACGCTGTTTTTCAGGAAGCGGGCCTGAATGTCCTGAACCGCTAGAACCCAAACCCGGTCAGGAAACCACTTCCACACGATTGCCGCCTGCCGCCATTTCACCAATGACAGCAGCGTCGGCAAAACCTTCGCGCCGGAACAGCTCCAGCACCTGTTCCACCGCCGCGGGATCGCAAGAAACCAGCAAGCCGCCCGATGTCTGCGGGTCGCTCAGCAAGCTGCGCTGTACCGGAGTAATGCTGTCGGCCAGCGTCACGTCATGCCCGTAGCCGCTCCAGTTACGGCCGGAGGCGCCGGTGATATATCCCTGCTCGGCCAGTTGCTGCACTTGCGGCAACAAAGGGATCGATCCCATTTCGAGCCTGGCCGATAACTTCGCAGCGCGCGCCAGTTCCAGCATATGCCCCAGTAATCCGAAACCGGTGACATCGGTCAACGCGTTAACCCCAGCCAGCTCAGACAACAAGCGGCCCGGCTTATTCAGTTTGGTGGTGTTGCTGATGAGCGCCGCATAACCGGCGGCGTCCAGCTTGTCTTTTTTCAATGCTGCCGACAAAATGCCGACACCGATCGGTTTGCCCAATATGAGTTTATCGCCAGCCTTGGCGCCGGCATTGCGCTTGACCTTGGACGGATGGACCAGGCCCAGCACCACCAGGCCATAGATCGGCTCGACCGAATCGATGGTGTGGCCGCCGGCAATCGGGATGCCTGCCTCCGCACAGATAGACTCGCCGCCCCGCAGAATCTTGCCGATGACTTCCACCGGCAATTTGTCGATCGGCATGCCGACCAGGGCCAGCGCCATGATCGGTGTGCCGCCCATGGCATACACGTCCGAAATGGCGTTGGTGGCGGCGATGCGGCCGAAATCATAGGGATCGTCGACGATCGGCATGAAGAAATCGGTGGTCGCAATCAAGGCCTGCTCATCGTTGAGCTTGTAGACAGCGGCATCGTCGGCGGTTTCAATCCCCACCATCAATTCTTTCGGCACCGGGAAGCCATTTGAGTTCTTGAGGATTTCCGCCAACACCCCCGGCGCGATCTTGCAGCCGCAACCGCCGCCGTGTGAAAAGGAAGTCAGCTTGATGTTTGGTTCAGCGAGATCGGGCATAGAGATCCTGGAATTGAGTCTGTAAAGAATGTAAATGAAGCATACGCCTCATCCGGGCTTATTTGCTTACTTGTCCTGATGCAGCTGTCTTGCCACGCGTTGAAAAGTGGCGTCTGAAATATCAGGAAGATCCAGTATCCGCGCCTCGGAAAACTGATCGAAATTTCGCTTGATCGATTGCCCGTAGGCCGGATCATAATGTTTCAGCAATAGCTCATCAACCAGTTCCTCGATCCGGCCGGATGAACTCAGCTGCTGCCAGTAAGCGACCTTCTCGCGCCCATGGACGTAGGTCAGGCAAGCCAGCTGGGTATTCAGCAAAGCGGGATCGGTCACGAAGTGGGCATAATCTTCCAGCAGCAACCGCACGCGATCCGGCCGCGACAGCGCAACCGCAAAACATGGCGAGCTGCGCACGATGTCCATCAACACTTCCGGCACCCGCAGATTGCCAACCTTCTTGCTCTCGGATTCGACAAATACCGGATACTGCGGATCGAAACGCTGTAGTGCATCCCAGATACGGCTCTCGAAAGTCTTTTGCGAAGGCTGCAGTTCGGTCGGCAAATTGCCCAGCACCGAACCGCGATGCGCCGCCATCTGTTCCAGGTCGAGTACTTGCGAGCCCTGCTGCGCCAGCACTTGCAGCAAGCGGCTCTTGCCGCTGCCGGTAGGACCGCAAATCACCTTGAACCGGAAACGCTGCGGCAACTCGGCCAGGCTGGCGTTGACGTATCTGCGATAGGTCTGGTAACCGCCATCGAGTTGCACCACCGGCCAGCCGATTTTTGCCATGACGTGCGCCATGGCGCTACTTCTGTTGCCGCCGCGCCAGCAATAAACCAAAGGCGCCCATTCGCGCGGCTTATCGAAAAACAGCGTTTCAATATGGGATGCAATATTGCGCCCGACCAGTACCGCGCCCAGCTTTTTCGCTTCAAATGCATTGACCTGCTTATACATGGTCCCCACCTGCACCCTCTGCGCGTCGTCCAGCACCGGGCAATTGATGGCGCCGGGAATATGGTCCTCGGCAAATTCCGACTGGCTACGGACATCGATAATGGCATCGAATTGCTTGAGTTGAGGAAGGATTTCTTGAAAAGAAAGCAATGCAGGGTATTTCATTCGCGTTTTTCTAAATCAATTTTGGGCTGGCGGAGCGACCGTCGTCATGCATTATAAGCATTTACCCGGCTCCATTAAATTGCACGTATTCATCAGGAATCATCCTGCTGCGACAACATGCCCCAGGCCAGCCGCACCAGCTCATCTTCAAACTCAATGCTGCCGAGCAGCGGCGATTTTTCCAGCGAAGCGCTGCGGATGGCGCCGATAACGGCCCGGGTAACCACGAACATCATGGCAGGCGTCGGCGGCCTCAGCTTTGGATGGTGGATTCTTTGCATACTGATGGCAATCCGTTCCGCCGTCTCGCGCAAGGCCTGGGTAATATCTTCGTGATGATCGTGTTGCCAGGCAAAACGTATCATCGCGCGCTTGGCGCTTCTGCCGCTGCCCAGACCGTCGATATTGATGCGGATGAACTGGCGCAGGAAGGTTTTCGGTTCGAGCTGGTCTATCTGGTTCTCGGCGCTTTCCATCAGTGCATCGAGCTCATCCATCACGCGCCGCCGCTCGCGCGCGATTAGCGCTGTCAATATGGCCTCCTTGCTCGGGAAATACTGATACAGCGTGCCAATCGAAAACCCGGCCTTTGCCGCCACTTTATTGGTAGTCAGGCCGGCTTCGCCTTCGCTTTCCAAAATGTGAGCAGTGGTCTGAAAAATAGTCTCGATGGTGCGCTGCGCGCGCTCTTGCGTGGGCAGTTTTCGCATGATTTCAGAGGAAGAAGCAGGATTGGGCTTGGCCATGTAGACACCTGTCGAAAACTGAGCAACTTGCGAGTTTGAAAACTGAATAAAGCTCAGTATAGTACTTCTATCGATGCATCTATCGTTACCTTATATTGTTACCTGATATCGCTATTCCATAAAGGCAGTCCGTGAACACATCCAATCCATTAATGGTAAGAAAACTATTGGTAGACCTGTCGCAAGGCTTCCCACGCCACTGGCTGGCTGGCAAAGCTTTCCGCACGCAATTCTTCAATGCCTTGTCGATGAGCTTTCCGGTCGGCGAACAAGAGTTCATCGACTCCGTGCGCGCCTCCGCGTCGTCCCTGCCGAAGGAAGCCAGATACGCGTCCCTGCACGCCACCATCCAGGATTTTGTCGGCCAGGAAGCTACCCACCGCCGGGTGCATACCTTGTACAACGCAGAGCTGGAAAAACAAGGGCTGGTCAATCACTGGCAACACTGGGCCGCCGACATGATCGCCTTAGGCAACAAGCGTAATGTGCCGGCAATAAGCAAGCTGGCCGTTACCGCCGCCTTTGAACATTACACCGCGGTGCTGGCCGATCTGACCTTGCGCTACCCCGCAGTACTGGAAGGTGCAGACCCGATGCTGGCAACCCTGTGGCGCTGGCATGCGGTGGAAGAAACCGAGCACAAGGCGGTTGCTTTCGACTTGTACCGCGCGTTAGGCGGCAGCTACAGGAAACGGGTGCGCTGGTATGCTTTTGCCATGATGCGCCTTAATGTGATGGCAACCAGACAAACCATCAACAATCTCTGGCATGACGGGGTTTTGTTCAAACCCGGCATCTGGATCGATGCTGCACGCTTCTTTTTTGGCCGCCACGGCCTGGTTTGGCTTACTGCGATCCCTTTGCTCAGCTACCTGAAACGCGAATTTCATCCTTGGCAGCATGACAACCGGGAACTGGCCACACAATGGCTGACCGCCAATTCTGAGCATTATTCCATCGTGCGCGGGCCGAAAGAGGCTTGAGCAATTGCAACGAAACTCCTGAACTTCTGTCGAATCGCCTGAATATTGAACGCGCGATGGACTAAAATGCCAGCGCCGCTTTAATTTAGCCTTTAGTCGAATCAAGGAGTTTTCGTTTATGTCCAGGATGTACAGCTTTTCGCGCGCCACGCTGCCGGTTTTGCTGGCTGGCGCCCTTGCCGCCTGCTCGACCACCAAGCCAACGGTCTATCAAGGCGAGGAATTCAGCGAAACCAGCACGTTTTCCCACGATTTCGCCACCTCTGCTCCGGCTACCTGCGAAGCGGCGCGCCGTACCTTGCTGAGCCAGGGTTACATCATCAAACAGGCCAAAGACGATCTGGTCGACGGCCACAAGCACTTCCAGCCGGAAAGCGACGTGCACGTGGAAATCGAATTCCATGTGGTCTGCGCCGCCAACGGCAAGCAGGGCAAAAGCACCACGTTGTTTGTCAGCGCCACCCAGGATCGTTACGCGCTCAAAAAAACCAACAACTCCGCCAGTGTCGGCCTGAGCGTGCTGGGTTCGGTATCGATGCCGATTGGCAGCACCTCCGACTCATTAGTCAAGGTCGCCAGCGAGACGATTCCAGCCGGCCAATTCTATGACCGCTTCTTCGGCTTGATTGAACACTACCTGGGTCTTGACAGTGGTTTGCCGGTTGCGGATTTCGAGGATAAGCCGGTGCTGCCGGTCAAACCTTCGGCAAAAACCTCCGAATAACACCGCCCAGGAAAAAGGCCGCCAATGTATGAAACACTGGCGGCCTACAACCTCTATTCAAAACTTCAGCGTGTTGCTTAAAACGCTTTCTTCAAGCCCACCTGGAAAGAGTTGGTCTTGTTACCGCCGGCAAACTGGCCGCTATAACTGGCATAAGCGCTGAAATCGGTCGCCAATGCAATGCTGGCGCCAAGTTCCAGGCGTGCGCTGTTGGACGGCCCCAGATAGGCAGGTAAACCGAAGCTGCCGGCCATGCCGACGACATTGGCGCGCACATCGCGCTCACTGTCATCAAACTCTTTTTCCCACGCCAGTTTGGCAAACGGTTGCACCGTATATTTACCCAGCGCCAGCTTGCTGCTGATTTGCGCGCCCAGGCTGGAGACTAGCGAGTTGCGCGTCTGCGATTGAAAATTCATCGCGGTGCTGTCGTTGCCATTTTCCATGTAACCGCCAACATTGACTTGTTGCCAGGTCAACGTACCGACCGGGCTCAGGACTGCTGCGCCAAGGTCGAAATCGTATTGGCCGCCTACACGCAACACGAACTGATGACCATTGGTGCTGCCGGTTTCGGCGCGGGTAGCCGCTCCCAACGCAATGTTACGCGTCACGTCCTTGTACTGCAGCGAACCGACCATGCCGATGCCGTTAAGCGCCCAGGCGCCGTCGCGGTATTGGGTATAGGCCGACAGCATGGCTTGATCCAGTTTGAAGCCGCCGGTATCGCTGCCGAAATTCGCCCGGTTATGGGCAAAGCCGAAAGCGCCGCCAACCGTAACGTTTTGATTGACCGCATAGTCGACGCCAACCGACAAGCTGTTGGAGGAACCGTCCAGGCCAGGATTATTGCCGTTGTGATCGAGGCTTTGGTGGGTATTGTCATACGCCGCATAAGCTTCGACCTGCCCCGCCCGCGGCGTCAGGCGCAGACGGTCATCGATCACGCGGGTGAAAGTCTGAGCGCCGGCCAGCGGCGCTTCCGCCAGCATGCCGATCTGGCCCGGAGCCTGCAATACCGATTCAACATACTGCGCCAGGAGGGCATGGCCGGCGCCGGTTGGATGAACGCCGTCAGCGAACAGGTAGGTCTTATTGGCATTCGGCGCAACCAGGGTCGCAGTCGTGCAATTCCCTGAAGAACTGGTGGTGCAGGCCGGCGTCGTGACGTTGGTAAAGCCGTACAAACCTGGATTGGCGATCACTTCATGCAACGCGCCGAAGGCGTTGAGCGCAACGATATTGCCGCCCAGGCCGCTCAAGCTGCTGTTCAGGCTTGCATTGAAACTGGTCGAAGCCGCCGTCCACAAGGCAGACAGTGCCGGAATCGCCGATCCCTCGGGAGTGCGGCCGACGTCCGGTAAATTGATCACGATCACGGTGCCGGCGCCGGCTTGCTGCAATTGCTTGACCAGGCCCGCCACATTGCCGGCTTCTCCGGCAACTTGTTGAATGGTCTGTACCGCGGTCGCCGTTTGCGTTGCCGGATTCAGCAAACCGGCGATATTCGTCTGGGTGTAGCCGAAGATATCGTTGGCGCCGGCCCAGACCGCATACAGGCCCTTGCTGTCCAATCTTGGATTGGCGGCCAGATAACCCTGGACCTGGCTAGTCACCGTCGGCACCAAAGGTGCTGTGGCAGCATCAGGCCAGCCGTTCTGGCTGGTCACGCGGGCGCCGCCGACAGCATAGTCGGTACCGCCCGCAGGCTGCACGCCGGACGGCGTCAGTACCGCGGCGGGATTGGCGGTCGTGCCGTATTTGTGCGCCACGATTTGCGCCCAGACCGGATCGGGGTTGGTGGTGAACGATCGCTGCTGGCCGACACCGGTAAAATACCCGCTATCGGTCAACGAGTCGCCGAAAAACACCATCTGGGAAAAGTTCGCGGCGCTTGCCGGCGCACAAATGATAAAGCCGGCGCCGAATACTGCCACGGTGCGCGTCGCCATCGTCAATGCACGGGCCATGGGGCGCAGGCGGAATTTGGGTAAAGATGATTGCAATTGTGTCTCCTTCTTGTCTTGTATTTGTAGATATTGCGCAGTTAATATCTTCCACCCCGCCATCGTTGTCAATCAAACTGCATAGACAAAACATTCGGAATACAACGGCGTTGCGTACGCATCACCGACCCCGATGTCATACAGGTTGGTTTTCGCACCATTTGTGCCAAACTGTGTTACGTTCGCCGCAAAAAAACTGATGCAGGCCGCCCTCTACATTCAAACCGACCATGGATAAAATAGACAAACAAATTCTCGCCATATTGCAAGAAGACGCCAGCACGCCGGTGGCGGAAATCGCCGAGAAGGTCAATCTGTCATCGACGCCGTGCTGGCGCCGCATACAGAAACTGGAAGAAGATGGGGTGGTATTGCGCCGGGTGGCGCTGCTGGATGCCGAAAAACTGAATGTCGGCGTGACGGTATTCGTGTCGATCAAGACCAATCAGCATAACGCCAACTGGTACGCCCAATTCAGCAACACGGTAAAACTGATTCCCGAGGTGGTGGAGTTTTACCGCATGAGCGGCAACATCGATTACCTGTTGCGGGTCGTGGTGCCGAACATCGCCGCCTACGACGCGGTATATCAGAAGCTGACGCAGTCGAACGCCCTGTTCGACGTCAACGCCAGCTTCGCGATGGAACAAATCAAGCACACCACTGCGTTGCCGCTTGATTATGTCGGATTGGACTGATGCAACCTGCGCCTTTTAGATGATCTTTAAAAACTCCGTCATCCCCGCGAACGCGGGGATGACGGAGAGGTTCCCATTACAGCGCCTGCTCCATGCGTTTGAAAGCCTGTCCCATGTCGGCCATCAGATCATCGATATGTTCCAGGCCGACATGCACCCGCACCAGCGGATTCTGGTAAGTCGTCGCCGAGGCTACCCGGGTTGGCGGCTTGTCCAGCGGTAACGCCAGGCTTTCAAAACCGCCCCACGACAAGCCGATGCCGAACAACTGCAAGCTTTCAAAGAATTTAGACAGTGCAGGACGGCCGACCTCTTTCAATTCAACCGTGAACAAGCCGCTGGCGCCAAGGAAATCGCGTTTCCACAGCTTATGGCCGGGATCGGATGGCAACGCCGGATGCAGTACCCGCTCGACCAGCGGCTGCGTGCGCAGGTATTCCGCCAGCTGGATACCGCTCTCCCAGTGCTGACGCAGGCGCACCGCCATGCTGCGCATGCCGCGCAAGGCCAGGTAGATATCGTCCGGGCCGGCAGTCTGGCCGAAATCGTGGGCGCCGTGCTTGAGGATGCACCAGGCCCGTTCATTGGCGCTGGCGACACCCAGCAACGCATCCGAGTGACCGACGATGTATTTGGTAGCGGCGTGGATCGACACATCGACGCCGTGTTCGAACGGTTTGAAAAACAGCGGCGTGGCCCAGGTATTGTCGAGCAATACGTAGGCGCCGACTTTATGCGCTTCTTCGGCGATGGCCGGAATATCCTGCACCTCGAAGGTCCACGATCCAGGCGACTCGACAAACACCACGCTGGTATTCGGCCGCAGCAAGGTACGGATTTCGCCGCCGATCAAAGGATCGAAATACTCCACTTCAATGCCCATGCGGCGCAGTACGCGATCGGCAAAGGTCCGGGTCGGGCCATACACGCTGTCGGTAATCAGCACGTGGTCGCCGCTTTTGACGAAAGCCATGATGCTATGGGTACAGGCAGATAACCCCGATGGGAACACCAGGCAGTTGTGGCCGCCTTCCAGCGTCACGATCGCCTGTTCGAAAGATCGGGTGGTCGGCGTGCCGAAACGGCCGTAGTTGGACATCGGATTGTCGATCTGGCGGCTGGCTTCCCAGTCTTCCAGGTTGTTGGCGATGATGGTCGAACCGCGGAACACCGGCGTATTAACCATTCCCGCGAAACGCGCCGGCTCGCGGCCGCAATGCACCAACTGCGTATCGACATGCGTGGCCGGCGAACCTGAAGAATTATCGGAAGACATAAGAAGTACTCCATGCTGAACTGTACGGCGAGATTACCTGGGACTATTGTAGAGTTGTGGACGTGGAAAATTATTGCAACAAACCCCTTCAAATAAGGATTTATTAGAATAATTTTCTAATATTTACACAATTAAAAGAAATTATTCACACAACAACAAGAAAATCCGCAGCTTGCCACTTAGTCATCCGTAAAATATCAAACGCGATATATATGCAAATCATATTAATACCGCACAAATCATATATTTGACATGGCGTTATGGGCAAGGCACTCTAGCAATAGCCCCAAAGCCATTATTTCTGGAGATGTAAATCATGCCGCAATATCGTTCCCGCACCACCACCCACGGCCGCAACATGGCCGGCGCCCGCGCCCTGTGGCGCGCCACAGGCATGAAAGACGGCGATTTCGACAAGCCGATCATCGCCGTGGTCAACTCGTTTACCCAATTCGTCCCGGGCCACGTCCACCTGAAGGATCTGGGCCAGATGGTTGCGCGCGAGATCGAAGCAGCCGGCGGCGTCGCCAAGGAATTCAATACGATTGCGGTCGATGACGGCATCGCCATGGGCCATGGCGGTATGCTGTACTCGCTGCCGTCGCGTGAACTGATCGCCGATTCGGTCGAGTACATGGTCAACGCCCATTGCGCCGACGCGATGGTGTGCATCTCCAATTGCGACAAAATCACCCCTGGCATGTTGATGGCGGCAATGCGCCTGAACATCCCGGTAGTGTTCGTTTCCGGCGGCCCGATGGAAGCCGGCAAGGTAGTTGAAAAGCTGCCAGGTGTTGCCGTGATCGATCAAAAGATTTTCAAGATCGACCTGGTCGACGCCATGATCAAGGCTGGCGACGCCTCGGTCAGCGATGCCGACATCGCTGAAATCGAACGCTCGGCCTGCCCGACCTGCGGCTCCTGTTCGGGTATGTTTACCGCCAACTCGATGAACTGCCTGACCGAAGCGCTCGGCCTGGCCCTGCCCGGCAACGGCACCATTCTCGCCACGCACGCCGACCGCAAGGAATTGTTCCTGCGCGCCGGACGCCTGATCGTTGAACTGGCCAAACGCCACTACGAGCAAGACGATTACTCGGTCCTGCCACGCAGCATCGCCAGCAAGGCTTCGTTTGAAAACGCCATGACGCTGGACGTCGCCATGGGCGGCTCGACCAATACCGTGCTGCACTTGCTGGCCGCAGCGCAGGAAGCGGAAGTCGATTTCAAGATGGCCGACATCGACCGCATCTCGCGCCATGTGCCTTGCCTGTGCAAGGTAGCGCCGATGACCGACAAATACCATATCGAAGACGTACATCGCGCCGGCGGCATCATCAGCATCCTGGGTGAACTGGCGCGCGCCGGCTTGCTCGATACCAGCCGTCCGACGATTCACGCCAAGACCCTGGCCGACGCCATCGCCAATAACGACATTACGCAAACCCAGGATCCGGCAGTGCACAAGCTGTTCAGCGCAGCTCCCGGCGGCGTGCCGACCCAGACTGCGTTTTCGCAAGAAAAGCGTTTCACCAGCCTGGATACCGACCGCGACAACGGCTGTATCCGCAACAAGGCGCACGCCTATTCGCAAGACGGCGGACTGGCGGTTTTGTACGGTAACCTGGCGGAAAACGGCTGCATCGTTAAAACCGCAGGCGTCGACGAAAGCATCCTCACGTTCAGCGGCCGGGCCCGCGTCTTTGAAAGCCAGGACGATGCAGTGGAAGCGATTTTAGGCGATACGGTTCACGCCGGCGACGTCGTCATCATCCGCTACGAAGGACCGAAAGGCGGCCCCGGCATGCAGGAAATGCTGTATCCGACTTCGTATATCAAATCCAAAGGATTGGGTAAATCCTGCGCGCTGTTCACCGATGGCCGTTTTTCGGGTGGTTCGTCCGGTCTGGTGATCGGCCACGCCTCGCCGGAAGCGGCAGAAGGCGGCGCCATCGGCCTGGTGGAAGAAGGCGACACCATTGAAATCGATATCCCAGAGCGCCGCATGCACCTGAAAATCAGCGATACCGAACTGGCGCAACGACGCGCTGCGATGGAAGCCAAAGGCAAGGATGCCTGGAAGCCGGTCAACCGCCAGCGTTACGTGTCGCAGGCATTGCAGGCCTACGCTGCGATGGCCACTTCGGCCGACCGTGGCGCGGTGCGCGATATCAGCCAGTTGAAGCGATAAGCGCGATAAGCGGACACGCCGGTTTGTATATCAACGCTTGTGTCGTAAAGTTTATTTAACAATAAAAATGTAACTCTCTGTAAAAGAGGCCGGTGCAAACCGGCCTCTTTTTGCTTGTATTCCCTTGCTGGCGCTCAATTTTCGCACCTCGCCAGACTCCTCCCCAAGTCATATTCTTCGTCACGATATGGTAAAGTTGCGAACTGTTTCCTGTGGCAGATCCTGCACGACATTACCGCAATCGATTCCCTGGCGAATCTTATGGCAGTCCCTGCATGTCTTCCCGTTAACGCTAACCCCTAAACTACACTATCGGATTGGCATCTAGCAACAGATGACGTCGTTGAATAATTCCGGAATGCAAAGAAAAACAGTCGCTATTATTGGCGGCGGCCCCGCCGGCCTGATGGCTGCCGAGGCACTGGCTGCAGGCGGCGTGCAAGTGGATGTTTACGACGCCATGCCGTCGGTCGGCCGCAAATTCCTGCTGGCCGGTAAAGGCGGCATGAACCTGACCCATTCCGAACCCTACGACGCCTTCCTGTCCCGCTACGGATCGCGCGCGCCGCAGATTGCGCCGTTGCTGGCCCAATTCACTCCGGACGCGTTACGCGAATGGGTCCATGGACTGGGCATCGAAACCTTCGTCGGCTCATCCGGCCGCGTGTTTCCGACCGACATGAAAGCAGCGCCGTTACTGCGCGCATGGCTGCATCGCTTGCGCCAGGCCGGCGTGCGGTTTCATATGCGTCATCGCTGGCTGGGCTGGACCGAAACCGCAACGCTGTGCTTCGACACCCCGCAAGGACTACAAGCTGTCAGCGCCGACGCCGTAGTGATGGCGCTAGGCGGCGGCAGCTGGGCACGCCTGGGCTCGGATGCCAGGTGGGTGCCACTGTTAAGCCAGCGCGACATTGCCATAGCCCCGCTGCAACCCTCCAACTGCGGATTCGAGGTCGGCTGGAGTGAATATTTCCGTAGCCGCTTTGCCGGCGATTATTTGAAATCGGTCGCCATCGCCGTGCAGCATGAGGGTGACCCTGACGCTCAACCGCCATCGCGTAAACAAGGCGAGTTCGTGATTACCGCCGAAGGTATTGAGGGCAGCTTGATTTATGCCCTGTCGGCCGGCTTGCGTGATCGGATTTCTGCCAGCGGTACTGCGGTGATTCAGCTCGACCTGCTGCCGGACTGGCCTTTGCAGCGGGTGATCGACGAAGTAACGCGGCCGCGCGGCGCACGTTCCTGGTCTAGCCATCTGCAAAGCCGGTTGGGACTGAAAGGCGTGAAAACCGGCTTGCTGCGCGAACTGGTCTCAGCCGCCGATTTTGCGGACCCACTGCTTCTGGCGCACGCCATCAAGGCATTGCCGTTAACCTTGCTGGCTGCCCGCCCTATCGATGAAGCCATCAGCAGCGCCGGCGGCGTCACATTTGAAGGCATGGACCAGCAGCTTATGTTGAAAGCCTTGCCGGGCGTCTTTTGCGCCGGCGAAATGCTCGACTGGGAAGCCCCCACCGGCGGCTACCTGTTAAGCGCCTGCATGGCCTCAGGACGGGCTGCCGGCAATGGCGTTTTAAGCTGGTTGCAATAATATGACGACGGCTGAATCGATGAGGGAAGGAAGTGTGAATCCAGGCGAACTATCGCAGGCAGAGCAGCAGCAAGCCGGTCAATGGCGCATTTCCAAGACCGTTGGCGTGCTGGTTTCCGTCCTGGTCCACGTCATCGGCATCTGGTTCTTGCTGACCAAGCTGTCGGTCGAGATCCCGATTTCTTCGCCATCGCCTGGCAATATGGGATTGCTGCTCATCAGCGAAGCGCCGGCGCCCAGGAGCGTGCCGACGCCGCAACTCCAGACGCCTCCCGCCAAGCCGAAATCCGCCCCCAAGCCACGCAAGACAGAGCAAAAACAGGCACAGCTTCGCAAGCCGGTCTCGCCATCGGCACCGCAACCGACCATCCCGCCGCCGCCCGACGCGCCAAAGTACGAGCAATCGGTGCAGGAGGATTTTTCTTCGCATCTCCAGGCCGCACGCGAACGGCGCGAAGCGGCCCAGGCCCAGGAACGCGCCGAAGCCGGCGAGACCGTGGAAGAAGCAGCGCAATCGCCGAACGACATCGCCCGCGCCAACATCCAGGCCCAACGAGGCTGGATGGGTATCGACAAGGATAAATCCGGTGGCATATTCGAAGTGCGCGATAAAACGCCGTTCAGAGCCAGTTTGATTTTCCGCGGCTGGAACGCCAACGCCAGCCGCAGTGCGCAGCAGAATATCCCGGTTGAACGCGGCAGCGATGAAAGCATCGAAATGGCTATCGTCAATAAAATGATAGAGATGATCCGCAAGAAAACCAGCACCGACATTCCCTGGCGCTCGCAGCGCCTGGGCCGCGTCATTACGCTCAGTGCCCGCTTGAAAGATACCGCCGAACTGCAACAGTTCCTGATGCGGGAAATGTTTTTCCAGGATAGCGCGCCGCCTCGCTAAGACTCCGGTTTAGCCAAGCCGGTTGCCTGCTGTCGCGAGGGGGATCTAAACTGCAAAGAAATGGCAGGTAAGCTTTGTTCCGCTTACAATATCGCCTATTCCCGAATATGAGGGCCTGTTAGTCCTAATTTGGGAGTGCTAATTAGGACTAACAGGCCCTCCAGATCAGGCGCCATTCGACGCCTGAGAAAGAACCCATTTAATGCAATCAAATTTTCAACAACAACGGGCCGCCCGATGACGGTAGCGGCACAAAAAGTTTCACCTGGCATGCAGCAATATCTCGGCATCAAGGCCGACTATCCGGACACGCTCGTGTTTTACCGGATGGGAGATTTTTACGAACTGTTTTTCGAGGACGCGGAAAAAGCCGCGCGCCTGCTGGGCATCACGCTGACCGCACGCGGTACCTATAACAATGCGCCAATCAAGATGTGCGGCGTACCGTTCCACTCTGCCGATCAATATCTGGCCAAGCTGATCAAGCTGGGTGAATCGGTGGCGTTATGTGAACAAATCGGCGACCCGGCCACCAGCAAGGGGCCGGTCGACAGAAAAGTGCTGCGCGTGATTACACCCGGCACCTTGACCGACTCCAACTTGCTGCCGGAAAAATCGGACCAGCCTTTGCTGGCGTTATACGTTACCCAGCAACGCAAGGTGATGAAGGTTGGCCTGGCATGGCTATCGATGGCCAGCGGCGCGTTGAAGATGATGGAATTCGCTTGCGATCCGGAGACGCTGGATACCCTGCTGAAGCAGGAACTGGAACGAATCGCACCGGCCGAGATTCTGGTCGCCGATATGGTGGAGGCCATGTTGGCCAGCAACGTGGTCGACAAGACCACCACCGTGCCGGAATGGCATTTCGACATTGCCCACGGCCTGAAATCCCTGCTGGATCAGCTCGCGGTCAGCAACCTGGGCGGTTTCGGCGCCGAAGGCTTGAGCGCTGCTATCGGCGCTGCCGGCGGCCTGCTGCGCTACGCCCAGTCGACCCAGGGGAAGGGCTTGCAGCATGTGCGCACGCTCACGGTTGAAACCGAAAACGAATTCATCGGCCTCGACGCCGCCACCCGCCGCAACCTGGAACTCACCGAAACCATACGCGGTCAGGATGCGTCATCGGGCGCGCCTACCCTGTTTTCACTGCTGGATCACTGCCGCACCGCGATGGGATCGCGCTTGCTGCGCCATTGGCTGCACCATGCCAAGCGCGATCAAACCGTTGCGCGCGGCCGCCACGCGGCGATCGGCGCCTTGATTGCAGCCGATACCGGCAACGCCATTTCGAGCACGCTGAGCGCGGTACCGGATATCGAACGCATCACCACCCGCATCGCCCTGCTGTCGGCGCGGCCACGCGACCTGGCTGGTTTGCGCGACGGTTTGCTGCAACTGGATTCCCTCCGCGCCGACATCGCCATGTGTGGCAACGACAACCAGGCGCCGCTGCTGCAGGAACTGCAATTTGCGCTGGAAACCCCGGTCGATTGCCTGCAGTTGCTGCAAAGCGCGATCGCCACCGAGCCATCGACCATGGTGCGCGATGGCGGCGTCATCGCCACCGGTTTCGATGCTGAACTGGACGAATTGCGCGGGCTTTCGGAAAACGCCGGCCAGTTCCTGGTCGACCTCGAAACTCGCGAACGGGCGCGCACCGGGATTGCCAACCTCCGCGTCGAATATAACAAGGTGCATGGTTTCTACATCGAAGTCACGCATGGCCAGACCACCAAGGTGCCGGATGATTACCGCCGGCGCCAGACCTTGAAGAATGCCGAGCGCTACATCACGCCGGAATTGAAAGCGTTCGAAGACAAGGCTTTGTCAGCGCAAGAACGCGCGCTGATACGCGAGAAAGCGCTGTACGAACAGATATTGCAAGATCTGGCGCCGCATATCGGCACCTTGCAAAACATCGCCCACGCGCTGGCGCAACTCGACACGCTGGTGGCCCTGGCCGATCACGCCGCACGCCACGACTGGTGCGTGCCGCAACTGGTGACAGAACCGTCGATCCAGATCGTGCAGGGACGCCATCCGGTAGTCGAAAAACAGATTGAACGCTTCATCGCCAACGACTGCCAGCTATCCACAGAACGCAAGCTGTTGCTGATCACCGGCCCCAACATGGGCGGTAAATCGACATTCATGCGCCAGGTGGCGCTGATCACCCTGCTGGCTTACGTCGGCAGTTACGTACCGGCCGACAGCGCAGTCCTGGGTCCGATCGACCGTATCTTCACCCGTATCGGCGCCGCCGACGACCTGGCCGGCGGCCGCTCCACCTTCATGGTTGAAATGACCGAATCGGCTGCCATCCTCAACGGCGCCAGCGAAAACTCGCTGGTGCTGATGGATGAAGTGGGCCGCGGCACGTCCACCTTCGACGGCCTGGCGCTGGCATGGGCAATCGCCCGCCACCTGATCGACGCCACTCGCAGCTTCACCCTGTTTGCGACGCACTATTTCGAGCTGACCCAATTGCCTGATGCGCACCCGTCGGCGGCCAATGTGCATTTGTCCGCCGTCGAGCATAAAGACAGCATCGTCTTCCTGCATGCCGTGCAAGCCGGTCCGGCATCCCAGAGTTACGGCTTGCAGGTAGCGCAGCTGGCCGGCGTACCACCGCCGGTTATCCGCGCCGCCCGCAAGCACCTGGCTTTGCTGGAATCGCAATCTATGCAGCCGACGCCGCAATTCGATCTGTTCGCGCAAGTCGCCAATATGGATGCCGACAGCGATAACCGGACATTGGATAGCGAGTTGATGATTGCCCTGGATAGCATCGATCCCGACGCATTGACCCCGCGTGAAGCGTTGGAGCAGCTATATCGCCTTAAGCACCTCACTGCGACGCAAAAAGCCTGATGAACGCCTTCGCCCTCCGCAAATTGCCACTTCTTCGGCCAGCGTTATTGCTGACGCTGGCGCTGATGGCAGGCTGCGGCGCGGCGCAGGCTGAAACCACCAGTTTCAGTTTTGGCGTAATCGCACACGTCTTTCGCAGCGGCGCGGATGAAACCCCGTTACACGACGCCATCAGCGAAACCGATGCCGATAATCTTGCCTTCGTCGTGGCAAACGGTATCAAGGCCGGCAGCGAACCTTGTACCGACAAGTTGTACGGCCGTCGCAAGGCATTATTGAACAGCGCAAAAAACGGTTTGATCGTATCTTTATCGGCCAGCGACTGGGTTGCATGCAAAACCTCTGCCGACCGTTCCGCCGCGATAGAACGCCTGAGCCGGATCCGCGACTTGTTCTTTTCTGATGAATTTTCTTTTGGCGACAGCAAGATTCCGCTGATCAGGCAATCGACCTCACCCAAATTTCGCAGCTACGTAGAGAATGCGCGCTGGGAAATCGGCAATGTGGTATTTGCCACGATCAACCTGCCGGCCACCAACAATCACTATCTGCCAGAAGGCGGCCGCAACAGCGAATTCGAGGACCGGCAAATCGCCAACCGGGAATGGCTGCAACGCATTTTCCTGAATGCATCGCAAAAGAAGTCCGATGCGGTTGTCTTGTTTTGCGATGGCGATCCGTTGGCTATCCAGCGCCACCGCGTCTTCGACTTTAATGTCAAGCGTGACGGGTTTGCCGAGATCCGTCAAAAGATCAGTTCTCACGCAGCGCATTTTGAAGGCAAGGTGCTGGTCATTCACGGGCCACATGGCAGCAGTACGCCACACCCCGCGAGCATTGAGTGGCAGCGCAATCTTGGGGATCTGGAAATCCCGGGTGGATGGCTGAAGATAACCGTGAACCCGGCCAATCCTAAGCTGTTCGAAATTGGCAAGCCTGCCGATTCGCAGACACTCTCGCGACGATAGCTCTACCGCAGTAATGCCATGAGATAGGGAGTGAGACCGGGGCCAGGGCCACCTGAAAACAAAAAGCCGCAGAGCATGATGATCTGCGGCTTTTTCATTGCACCGTCCTGATTACTCCGGCGCACAACACTAATGAATTAGTGGATAGGATGACTGCGGAAATGGTCGTCCGCACCATCGTCGTCCTGATCGTCGTGATGATGACCGTGGGCGCCGTGAACGTGTTGATGGGCGATTTCTTCTTCCGATGCGGCGCGGACTTCCGTCACGCTCAGATCGAAACGCAGGGCAATCCCGGCCAGCGGGTGATTACCGTCGAGCACAACCTTGTCGTCGGCAATGTCAGTCACCGTGAAAATCAATGCCTGCTCTTCTTCATCCTCGTTGTCTGGCGTGCCCTCAAATTGCATGCCGACTTCCAGCGGTGTCGGCAAGCGATTGCGCGGCTCTATCTTGACCAGATTCGAGTCGTACTCGCCAAACGCGTCATCCGGCTCGACCTGCAGCTCGGTTTGATAGCCGACTTCCTTGCCATCCAGTGCTTCTTCGATTTTCGGCAACGTGTTTTCGTAACCGCCGTGCAAATACACCATCGGTTCGCTGCTTTCTTCGATCAGATTGCCTTGGGCATCTGACAATTTGTAGCGCACAGTCACTACCGTATTTTTGGCAATCTTCATGATCATTCCTTTCATTTAACATGCGTTGGGATTATACCTGCTGATTACACGCCAATTCGTGAGCAGGGCCTAATTTTGCGGCAGACAACCCGATATAATGACGAAATGAAAAATTCCACACTCCTGGGCGGCCTGTCCCCCGCACAATTCTTACGCGATTACTGGCATAAAAAACCCCTGCTGATTCGTCAAGCCCTGCCCGGCTTCAAGCCCCTGCTGTCGCCTGAAGCCCTGTTTGAACTGGCACAGCGGGACGACGTCGAATCACGCCTGGTGACGCACTTCAAGAAACAATGGCAAGTAACCAACGGTCCTGCCACCGATTTGCCCGGTACCGACCAAAAGGACTGGACCCTGCTGGTACAGGGCGTCAACCTGCATGACGACGGTGCGGATGCCCTGTTGCGCCAGTTCCGCTTCATTCCCGATGCCCGGCTGGACGACCTGATGATCAGCTATGCCACCGATACCGGCGGCGTCGGTCCGCATTTCGATTCTTACGATGTGTTTTTGTTGCAGGCTCACGGCCAGCGGCGCTGGAAAATAGGCGCTACCCAAGACCTTACCCTGGTAGAAGGCAGTGCGCTGAAGATACTCAAGAATTTCAAGCCCGAGCAAGAATTCATCCTGGAACCTGGCGACATGCTCTACCTGCCGCCACAGTACGCCCATGACGGCACCGCAATCGGCGAATGCATGACTTATTCGATCGGCTTCCGCGCCCCGCCATTTCAAGAGCTGGGCGAAGCATTCCTGCAGTTCATGGCTGATTCCATCGACCTGCCGGGGCGCTACACGGATCCCGACCTGGAACCCAGCAAGCATCCGGCAGAAATCGGCGCCGGCATGTTGTCGCAGATCTCGGACGAACTCAATAAAGTCCGTTTCACCGAGGACGACATTGCCATTTTCGTCGGCGAATATTTATCCGAACCGAAAGCCAGCGTATTTTTCGAATCACCGGCACGACCTCTGACGCTAGCGCGCTTTACCGCTGCATTAAACAAACGTGGCGTGGCGCTATCGCGCAAAACCCAGATGCTGTATCGCGGCAAGCATGTATTTATCAATGGCGAGTCATTCGCCGCCGGACGTGCCGATAAAATATCATTGACGCTGCTGGCAGACCAGCGCAGGCTCGACAGCGAAGCCGCCGCAAAAGTCTCCACCGACGTGCTTGAGGCGCTCTACACCTGGTATGAAGATGGCTGGATTACACTAGGCTGAACTGCGCCCGACCCATCAGCCATAAAACAATAAGGGACAGTATTTTATGGCTGATGTTTATTATGGCTGATGTTTTAATAGGCATACGGGATTAAAAATACTCTCCTTAATCCCGAAATAGAATACATAATATTTTGAATAAGACGTTATTTTAATGTCATTAACAATAAAACAAATACTGGATTAGCTGAATTACTTAATCCGACTTGCATAAGCATTATCTGCAAGTAGCATTATTTAACAAATTAGCCGCCAAATGTATGTATCTCAAAATATCTACCGAGAGTAGCCATGCAACGCCGGCGAATGTACTTTCGGCCGCAATTTGAACGAGCGCAGCAAATCGCACCCGCCGACGAAATAGAAGCGGTTACCAGCACATCTGAAATCGCTGTTGCGTTGATACAAATTCTTACCAAATAGCAAACCGTTAATGTCATATTTAACAAATTCCAGCTATAATTCTGAGCTGGAAAGTTTTTGTTGCATCGCGATGCGCAGTCTTGGCAAAGCACTGCGAAAACGTCCTGTAGAGCGATAATTACCGGTAATTATTCATCGCAAAAATTTTGATTACTACTGAAGGAACATTCATGAAAAAAACACTGTTGATCGCATCCCTGTTGGCTCTGACTCTGGCTGCTTGCGGCAAAAAAGACGAAGCTCCTGCTGCTGACGCTGCTCCTGCTGCATCTGTTGCTGCTCCTGCTGCTGCTGACGCTGCTGCATCCGCTGCTTCCGACGCTGCTGCTGCTGCAACTGCCGCTGGTTCCGCTGCTGCTGACGCTGCAACTGCTGCCGGCTCCGCCGCTGCTGCTGCTGGCTCCGCTGCTGCTGATGCTGCTCACACAGCTGTTGACGCTGCTGCTGACGCTGCTAAAGCTGCTGCCGCTCCTGCTGCTTCCAAGTAATCATTGGTTGCTTAAAAAAAGCCGACCCCCGGGTCGGCTTTTTTATTATCCGGAATTTCGGATGAAGATCGAATCCGCGCCTCGCCGTAGTTGACCGCTTCAAACTTCAAGCGTCGCACATCACGCATGACACATCCCGCACCACCTTACATCTCGATCCAGTCGAAGCCCTCTTCCTGGCACGCGATTGTCACTTCCACCAATTCGCTGTGACGTGCACCACACAGCGCCGCGTACGCCAACTCCGGTAAATTGTTACGCGCGCTCAGGTGCGCACCGACCACCTTGCGCAAGCGCGACTGATCCAGTGCTGCCAGGATTTCACGCGCGACATCATTCGATAAATGACCGTACTGGCCGCCGATACGACGCTTGAGCGATGGCGGATATGCCGAATCGCTGAGCATCTGCCGATCGTGATTACATTCCAGCACCAGCGCATCGCTACCGCCGAGGACTTGCACCAGATGTTCGGTGAGCTTGCCGGCGTCGGTCAGCACGCCGAGCCGTTGATCGCCGTCGGTTGCCACGTATTGCACCGGCTCGCGCGCATCGTGCGGAACCGTATAGGGAATTAATTGAAGATCGCCGATGGCGAAGCTGTCGCCGTCGCGGCAAAAACTGACCGCGACGTCGGCGGCGCTGTCCTGGCGCACGGCTTGATAGGTACCATAGGTGAGCCACACCGGCAAGCGATGACGACGGGCGAATTTGAAAACGCCGCCGATATGATCCTGGTGCTCGTGGGTGACGATAATTGCGGAGAGTGCGGCGCCATCCAGACCCAGGCGGGCCAGGCGGCGTTCGGTTTCCCGAATGCCAAAGCCGCAATCAAGCATCACGTTTGTGGTCGTGCTGCCTGATGTTGCTGAAATCAGCAATGCGTTGCCTTCGCTACCACTACCCAGACTTGCGAATTTCAAGAGTAGTTCCTGGTTCCTGGTAGCTTCCTGGTAGCGTTAACCATGGCGTCGCATTGCATTTTTACGACTGACGGCCAGCTTACTTCAGCTGCTCGTTCAGCAAAACCAGGATCTTGTCGGAAGTTTTCGACAGTTCAGGCTTGCCATCCTTGTTCAACACGGCAACCTGGCTGCCGGCATCAGAGCCCTTGACCAGAATACGGTAACTAGCCGCATTTTTTGCCTTGTCGCTATCCGAGCTGCTGAAAATCTTGGCGAAGAAACCCTTGTCCGATTTCTTGTCCTTGGCATCGGCATCCTGATCGACGTAGCGCACGAAATAGGTACCTTGGGTACGGTCGCGATCTTCCACCGTGAAGCCGACACGGTCCAGCGCCAGGCCGACACGGCGCCATGCGCGGTCGAAACCTTCATCGACCTGTACGTAATCGCCGGCAGCGTTCTTCACCAGCTTGGAACGTGCTTGCAACGATGGCGCATTGGCAACTGCAGCCTTAGCCTTCACTTCGTCGCTGCCCAGACGCACCATCAGGCGCGACAGGAATTCAGCTTCCAGTTGCGGATCCGAAGGACGTGCGGTCCAGATGCTCGATTCCTTTTGCGCGCCGGACAATACTTCTTCCGCGCCGCGCTGGCTGATGTAAATCTCGGTAGTACCGTTAGGGCCGCGTTCCAGGCGGGTGCGGAACTTGTCGCGCTCACCGGTCGAATACAGCGAATCGAATACCTTGCCGAGCGTATTGCGAACGAAATCCTGCGGAATCTTGGCACGGTTTTCAGCCCAGTCGGTTTCCATCACGCCGGTTTCCGAATTTTCGATATTGATCAGGAAGCCAGAATCCTGCCAAAAATCCTTGACCTTAGGCCACAGGCTTTCCGGACTGGCATTGACCACCAGCCAGCGCTGCGAACCATCGCGCTCGATGTGCATGTCAGGGGTAGCGTTAGGCGCAACCGTCGAGACAGCAGCAGCCGGACGTACGCTCTGATCCAGGTTATAGCCGGAAGCAGTCGCAGTGCCTGCATTCGCCTCAGGAATCGCATAACGATTTTCGCGCTGCAACTGGGTCAGGTCAGGAGGCACATCCAGCTTTGGCGCCGTCACCTTGCCTGCGCTTTTATAATCAATGCGATCCGGCTCGAGCACCGAACTGATCGACGAGCATCCTGCCAGACCGGCTAGCGCCAAGGCGATGACAGCGCTACGTTGTGTGAGACTGATTTGAGTCGATGAAATGTTCTTGCGAATAGTCATGTGGATACAGGATCAAAAAGACGAGAGAAGTTCTAGGGAAAACGCCTGTCAGCGCAGCTTATTTTAGTACACCCGATTCACGCAGTGCCGCCCGCACCGTTGCATGAAACTCGGCGGCCAGCGGCACCAATGGCAAACGGATACCGTCAGACATCATGCCCATCTCTGTGAGCGCCCATTTCACGGGCAAAGGATTCGGCTCAACAAACAATTTATTATGCAACGGCAAAAGCTTGTTGTTCAGTTTGACAGCTTCAGCAACATTTCCGTTCATCGCAGCGACGCACAGCAAGTGCATATCGCGCGGCGCGACGTTGGCGGTGACCGAAATATTACCCTTGCCGCCGCAGAACATCAGCGCCATTGCAGTCGCGTCGTCGCCGGAATAGACGGCAAAATCAGCCGGCGCCAGGCGGATCAGATCCGAACCGCGGCCGATATTACCGGTTGCATCCTTGACGCCGATAATGCCAGGCACTTGCGCCAGGCGCAGGATGGTCTCGTTGCTCATGTCTGCCACGGTACGGCCAGGGACATTGTACAAAATGACCGGCAAATCGACCGACTCGGCGATTTTCTTGAAATGCTGGTACATGCCTTCTTGCGTCGGCCGGTTGTAGTAAGGCACAACCTGCAGCGATGCATCGGCGCCGGCTTCCTTGGCGAAACGGGTCAACTGGATCGCTTCTGCAGTGGAATTGCCACCGCTGCCGGCAATGATCGGAATCCGTTTGGCCGCATGGTCGACCGCCAGCTTGATCAGGGCACAGTGCTCTTCCACCGTGACCGTCGGTGACTCGCCTGAAGTACCGACGATGACGATAGCGTCGGTTCCTTCGGCGATGTGCCAGTCAATCAGCTTTCGCAAACCTGGCAGGTCGAGACTGCCGTCGGTGTGCATAGGAGTAACGATTGCAACAATGCTGCCCTTGATCATGATCGTGAATGCGAAAAAATAAAAGACTGATTGTAGCGGATCGCCGTGGCTATGGGTTATTTCAACTTGTAAATCAGCTTACAAATACAATTGTCCTACGGAAATACCGCATAAGCCGCTCGCGCCCTGGAACGAACCGTTTACGCGATACGCAAGCTTAAAGCGGCATCACCGCCTTGCTCAGTGGCACACTTGATGGCGCAAATCCGCTGCACCATAGCCGGTTTCGACCCATCTACAAAGCCATCCTCAAAGGCCACCACACGCCAGTTGCCGGCAGTATCGGCCGCCAGCAAGGCTGACAATTCGCCGGGCTGCAGTAAAAAATCGGGATTCGACGGCTTGCCAAATTGCTCATTACCGACGGCAAATGTTTCATAGAGCAGAACACCCTGCTTTGCCACGCTGTCCAATATCGCGGGAAACAAGGGGCGGTGCAGGTAGTTCGTCACTACCACGGCGCTGAACCGATGGGACTGGAACAATGCTGCAAGTGCATCCGAGGGGCCGGCTTCCAGCTCGATCTGCTGCGTAGCGATATCGGTCATGCCGGCAGCGTCGATCTCGGCCAGCAACCCCGGATTGCGGTCAACCGCCAGCACCTGCAGGCCTCGGTGCGCCAGCCACAGCGCATGGCGGCCATTGCCGCAAGCGAGGTCGAGCACTGTGCCATCTGGTATCAAGCCGCCGAAGCGGCCGACCCAGGGCGAGATTGAATTTATCGCCACGTTTATATTTAATGAATTAACAATAAAGGATTGGCTTAAGAGCGGATATTCCGATTTCAGCCATGAGAGCCTTAGCTATAACTCAAGCCCATCGCCTCGCGCACATCGCGCATCGTATCCTGCGCCAGCTTGCGCGCATGATCGCAACCGTCTGCCACAATCGCCCGCACCAGTGACGGATCGTCAAGATACTGCTGCGCGCGTTCGTGCATCGGCTCTTGTTCCTTGATGATGGCATCGATCACCGGTTGCTTGCATTCGAGGCAACCAATGCCCGCGCTACGGCAGCCCTTGGTGACCCATTCCCGGGTTGCATCGTCGGTATACACCACATGGAATTGCCATACCGGGCATTTATCCGGATCGCCGGGATCGGTGCGGCGCACCCGCGCCGGGTCGGTCGGCATGGTGCGGATTTTTTTGGTAACCACGTCCTTGTCTTCGCGCAAGGCGATGGCATTGCCATAACTCTTCGACATCTTCTGGCCGTCCAGCCCCGGCAAACGCGAAGATTCAGTCAGCAGCGCTTGCGGCTCGGTCAGAATCAGCTTGCGGCTACCCTCCAGGAAACCGAACAGGCGCTCACGATCTATCATCGACAGGTTCTGGGCGTCGTCCAGCATGGCCTTGGCCTGGCCTAGCGCGTCTTCGCTGCCCTCCTGCTGGAATTCAGTACGCAGTTCGTTGTAGAGCTTGGCGCGCTTGCTGCCCAGCTTCTTGACGGCTTCCTGAGCCTTTTCTTCAAAGCCCTTTTCCTTACCGTACAGATGGTTAAAACGACGCGCGATTTCGCGCATCATTTCAATGTGCGGCACCTGGTCGTCACCCACCGGCACCTGGCTGGCGCGATAAATCAGCACGTCGGCGGCCTGCAGCAGCGGATAGCCGAGGAAACCGTAGGTCGCCAGATCGCGGTCGGCGAGCTTTTCCTGTTGATCCTTGTAGGTCGGCACCCGCTCCAGCCAGCCCAGCGGCGTCGCCATGGACAGCAGCAAATGCAGTTCAGCGTGCTCCGGCACCCTGGATTGAATGAACAGCGTGGCTTGCGAGGGATCGACCCCAGCCGCCAGCCAGTCGATCAACATATCCCAGGTACTGGTTTCGATCTGGCTGGGATCGTCGTAATGGGTGGTCAATGCATGCCAGTCGGCGACAAAAAACAGGCAAGGCAGCTCGGATTGCAGCCTCACCCAGTTTTTCAAAGCGCCGTGATAATGGCCAAGATGCAAAGCGCCGGTCGGGCGCATACCAGAGACAACACGGTCAGGGTACATAGTTAGTGTGAGCGGTCAGAATAAAATGGGATCAAATTCAGTTTAACAAGAATAGCAGCGGCGACACGATCAATTGCAATGCGCTACTGGCAATCGTCATGACCGGCGTCATCCAGAAATACAATACTTTCAGCAGCACCAGCGCCATCACGATGAAGAAACCATACGGCTCGATCTGTGCGAATTTGTAGGCGTATTTATTCGGCAGCAAACTGGTCAGGATGCGGCCGCCGTCCAACGGCGGGATCGGAAACAGGTTGAAGGCGAACATCACGAGGTTGGTCAGGATGCCGGCGCGGGCCATCAAGACAAAGAAATCTTGCTCGCCCTGCTGACCAGACACCTTCAACCCGATCAGCACCAGCAGCCAGATCAGCGCCATCACGAAGTTCGCTGCCGGCCCCGCCAGCGCGACCCAGGCCATGTCGCGCTTGGGCTTGCGCAATTGGCCGAAATTGATAGGTACCGGCTTGGCATAGCCGAACAGGAAGGCGCCGCCGGTAGAGAAATACAGCAATATCGGGATCAGGATGGTGCCGAACGGATCGACGTGCTTGATCGGATTGAGGCTCATGCGGCCCATCATGTAGGCGGTGGAGTCACCGAAATACTTGGCGGCGTAGGCATGTGCGGCTTCGTGCAGCGTAATCGCGAACAGCACGGGCAAGGCATACACTGCGACGGTTTGGATAAGATCATTCATGGGCGGGATTCTATCAGAGGGGCGCTAAGGCACGATGAAGCTGGCGACAAAAGAGCCGCAAGCTGGCTGTATCGGGCGGGGAAGTTTCAAAAAGACAATAAGGGCAACGTATCGAATATCGGGAACAGTGCCCTTACCTCACGCTAATCATCCAACCATCACAAACCAAACAAACCGGCATCGCCACGTCCTTGGCGTATCAGTTCCGGTTCGTCGCCGGTCAGGTCGATCACCGTGGTCGGTTCCAGGCTGCAGGCGCCGCCATCAATCACCAGTTCGATTTGCTTTTGCAGTTGATCGCGCACTTCTTCCGGATCGGTCAAGGCATGTTCTTCACCCGGCAAAATCAACGTGGTGCCGATCAACGGCTGTCCGAGCTCTTCCAGCACCGCACTCACGATACTGTGCTGCGGCACACGCAGGCCGATAGTCTTGCGCGCCGGATGGCTCAGGCGCCGCGGCACCTCTTTGGTCGCTTCCAGGATGAAGGTATAAGCGCCCGGCGTTGCGCTTTTCAGCTGGCGGAACTGGCGATTATCTACCTTGGCGTACAGCGAAATCTCGCTCAGGTCGCGGCACAGCATGGTCAGATGATGCTTGTCGTCGACACCGCGGATACGCCGGACGCGCTCGACTGCATCCTTGTTGTCCAGCTGGCAGACCAGCGCATAGCAGCAATCCGTCGGCAACGCGACGATACCGCCGGCCTGGATGATTTGCACCGCCTGCTTGATCAGCCGCAGCTGCGGATTGTCTGGATGAATTTGGAAAAACTGGCTCATGGCTCGCTATTTTAAATCTAAAAATGAAAAGCGGCGCTAGCCTTGAGACTAGCGCCGCCTTGCGTACTATAGAAAATTACAAGGCTGTCGCTTGTGGATCGCGCAACGCTGCAATACGTTGTTCTATCGGCGGATGGCTGGAAAACAGCGCCATGAAACCCGGCTTGTCGTTGATGCCCAGCGCTGCCATCGACTCTGGCAGTGTCGCCGGCGCAACCCCGCCCAGCCTTGCCAGCGCACGTTGCATCGGCAAAGCGCTCCCCAGCAATTTGGCGGAACCTGCATCTGCACGGAACTCGCGATGACGCGAAAACCACGCGACGATCATCGATGCGCCTATCCCCAGCACGATCTGCGATACCAGTACAGTCGCCATGTAGCCGATGCCAGGACCATCATTATTGCCACGCGACAAAGCGCGATCGACAGCATAACCGATGACGCGCGACAGGAACACCACAAAAGTATTCACCACGCCCTGGATCAAGGTCATGGTCACCATGTCGCCATTGGCGATGTGGGCGATCTCGTGGCCCAATACCGCTTCGACTTCCTCTTTGGTCATACTTTCCAGCAAACCGGTGGAAACCGCGACCAGCGCCGAATTCTTGAAAGCACCGGTGGCAAACGCGTTCGGATCACCCTGATACACTGCTACCTCTGGCATGCCGATGCCGGCACGTTGCGCCAGTTTGGTCACTGTATCCACCAGCCACAGCTCGGTCGAATTGGACGGTGTGGTAATGATGCGGGCGCCAGTCGACCATTTCGCCATCTGCTTGCTGATCAGCAGTGAGAAAATCGAACCGGTGAAACCGACCACCAGTGAAAACACCGCCAGCATCGGCAGGTTAAGACCGGCGCGTGTCAGGAAACGGTCCACGCCAAGCAACGACAAAACGACGCTCATCACCAGCATCACAGCGATATTGGTAGCGAGGAACAAGAAAATACGTTTCATGTAGAAAACTCCGGAATGGGAAAGAAGTGTCTTTAAAATAAGGTCGCCGACGCAAATTTCAAGAGCTGCGAAGGTTGAGGGGGCAATTATGCCAGACTGGCGGCCTGTCAAAACAGCACATTTAAATAATATTTAAACAACAAACAATCGCTTCACTCATCCCCTAAGAAACTTGCATGCTTGAAATCACTGAACCAGCCACCCGCCCCTCCTTCATCCGTCAAATCAGCCGACCGTTTCTACGCGATCGCCTGATGCACCTGTTGCTGATCGCCGCCATCATTCTGTCCATCCTTTCACCGCAACCATTCACGGAATACCGGACCTGGGTCGACTGGAACACCATCGCGACACTGGCCGGCATGCTGCTGCTGACCACAGGCATCGAAGTCAGCGGCTACCTGGAACACCTGGGGCGGACCATCATCAACCGGCTGCAGCAGGAACGCGTGCTGGCCATCTTCCTGGTGTCGGCGTCGGCCCTGCTGTCAACCGTGCTGACCAACGACATCGCGTTGTTCATCATGGTGCCCCTGACCGTCGGCCTCGGTAGCATCAGCGGCTTGCCGATCGGCCGCCTGGTCATCTTTGAAGCATTGGCGGTGAATGCCGGCTCATTGCTGACGCCGATCGGCAATCCGCAAAACATCCTGCTGTGGCAACGCTCGCATCTGTCCTTTGCCAGCTTCACCTGGCAAATGGCGCCGTTGGCCGTAGCGATTTTTTTGCTATTACTGCTAGCGACCTGGTTTTGCTTCCCCAAACAAACCATACACGTTGAACTGGAAGACAATCCGGCCTCTTATCGGGTCGGCTTGCTGCGGACTTGCGGGCTGCTCTACCTGGCCTTCGTGGCGTCGGTGGAACTGGGGCA
Source organism: Collimonas sp. OK307 (assembly GCF_900113705.1). Classification (GTDB taxonomy): domain Bacteria; phylum Pseudomonadota; class Gammaproteobacteria; order Burkholderiales; family Burkholderiaceae_D; genus Collimonas. Next base: position 115,159 of record NZ_FOQI01000006.1, read on the forward strand.
TCCCGGCTGGGGCTTGCTTGGCGTGGCGGCTGCGGCGTTATTATTCTGTAGGGAAATCATCGCCAAAGTCGACTGGAGCCTGCTCCTGGTGTTTATCCTGATGTTCATCGACATCCGCTTGCTGACGCAGTTGCATTTCATCCAGGACTGGGTGGCGGCGATTCCGCAATTTTCCCGGCTTGAGCTATTTATGACGGCTTTGCTCGGATCACAGGTCATCAGCAATGTTCCGGCGACTATCCTGCTGGTCAACTATTCCGATGCGTACAAGGTGATTGCTTACGGCGTCAACGCCGGCGGTTTCGGCCTGGCGATCGGTTCGCTGGCCAATATCATCGCGCTGCGCATGGCGCCGGAACGGCACCTGTGGCTGCGCTTCCACCTGTATTCCTTTCCCTTCCTGGTGTTGTCGGCGCTGATTGCCTGGCTGTTGCTGGCTTAAATTCCGGTCTCTGCTCCCGTAGCCGTCAACGGAAGAATAAAAGCCTGGTGAGGAACGTGTAATCGGCTTCAGTCGCCATCAAGCCCACCAGCACCAGCAAACACCCGGGCGGCAGCAAGATCGCTATAACCAGCGCCAGGCGCTCCCAGGCCATATGCATGAAGAAGGCGACGATCAGTCCCGCCTTCATCAGCATCAAGACCAGGATCAGGGTCCAGCGCAGGTAACTGTGAAAATTGAAGTAGTCGACCAGATAGGAAAGCGTGCTGAGCACGAACAGCAGGCCCCATATCTTGAGATACAGGCTGATCGGATGTTGTTGTCCTGTGGCGGAAGTCATGAGCGCACCTACCAGAGATAGAACAAGGCAAAAATGAAAACCCAGACCAGATCGACAAAGTGCCAGTACAAACCGGCGATTTCGACAATCTGGTAATTCCCGCTCTTTTCGTAGCGGCCCTTCAGCAACCGCACAGCCACCGTAATCAGGTAGATCACACCCGCGGTCACGTGCAAACCGTGGAAACCGGTGATCATGAAAAAGGTCGAGCCGAATTGCGGCGCGCCCATCGGATTGCCCCACGGACGCACGCCTTCCTGCAAAATCAACTTACTCCATTCGAACATCTGCATGCTGACAAAACACACGCCGAAACCGGCGGTGGCAAGCATCAGGATGGCCGCCTTTACGCGTTCGCGGCGATAGGCGAAATTTACTGCCATCGCCATCGTGCCGCTGCTGCTGATAAGCACGAAGGTCATGATGGCGATCAGCAAGAGCGGCACCTCGGTAGAGCCGATCTTCAGGCCGAACACCAGACTCGGATTGGGCCAGGGAATGGTGCTGGAGATGCGCACCGTCATGTAGCCGATCAGGAAGCAGCTGAAGATGAACGTATCGGACAGCAGGAAGATCCACATCATGGCCTTGCCCCACGATACCTGGAACGCCTGCCGGTCCGAAGACCAGTCTGCCACCAGTTGCCGCCAGCGGCCAGGGACAGGCGCTGTTGCAGGTGATGGCGCGGTTGTCATGCTCATACATCCTCCTTTATCGCAGCGCCGTCAACGCGTGCCGCAAACCAGCCGTACCAACTCCGGCGTCAGCCAGCCCAGCGCAGCAAACAACACAACCCAGACCGCCAGCAGGAAATGCCAGTAACGCTCGCATAGCCGAACGCGCCAGGCAAGGCGGCGCCGGTCTGGCCGCCACGCAGTATTCGCGGTAAGCCCCCAGGCCACCAGTCCGCCAGCCACATGGAGTCCATGCATGGCTGTCAGCAGATAGAAAAAACTGGCGGCTGGATTACCGCTGGCCGTCACATGCATACTCATCAGAACTTGCCAGCCCCACCATTGCACGCACAGGAACGTAAAACCGCAGACACCCGCGGCGATCAGCAAAGTACGCGTGCGTTTCACTTGCAATGCGCGCGCAGCGACCGCGGCAAAATGCAACAAAACGCTGGACAGCACCAGCATGGAAGTACTGAGCCAAAGCTGCCACGGCATCGCCAGCGGTGACCAGTCATTGGCGTCCATCCGCATCACGTACGCTGCCAGGAATAGCAGGAACAGTGCGGTCGCGACGCCCATGAACAACCACAGGGCGACACTGACAGCGTCGCTACGCTGATTGCCCGCAAGGCCGTATCCTGGCTGCAGGTAACCGCCCGCCGGCGGCTTCAAAATAGCGGCGTGAGTCATGTCAATCATGCCAATGCCTCCTTAGCGATGCGCGATTCGGCATCTCCCGCTACCGGTGGCGCATTTTGCGCAATGAAATCTTGTGGCGCGCCCGGCACGCTGTAGGCGTATGCGCCGCGATAAACCACCGGCAGCTGAGGCCCCCAGTTGCCATGGGTAGGCGGAGTGTCCGGGGTCTGCCATTCCAGCGACGCCGCACGCCATGGATTCGGCGAGGCCGGCTTGCCGCGAAAGACACTCCAGATCAGATTAAAGATAAACAAGAGTTGTGCCGTCGCCACCACCAAGGCAACTACGGTGATGAAGGTGTTCAGCGATTGCGCCGAATCGGGAATGAATTTATAGCCATCGAAGACGTAGTAACGGCGCGGCATGCCAAGAATTCCGAGATAATGCATGGGAAAGAAGATCGCATAGGTGCCGAGGAAAGTGACCCAGAAATGCAGCCTGCCCAACCGCTCGTTCAGCATGCGGCCGCTTACCTTCGGATACCAGTGGTAAATCCCGCCAAAAATCACCAGCAAGGGCGACACGCCCATCACCATGTGGAAATGCGCCACCACGAAATAGGTATTCGAGAGCGGGATATCGACGCTCACATTACCGAGAAACAGTCCGGTCAGGCCGCCGATCAGAAAGGTACTGATGAAAGCCAGCGCAAACAACATCGGCACCGTCAGGTGGATATCGCCATTCCACAGCGTCAGAACCCAGTTGTAAACCTTGATCGCGGTGGGCACTGCAATGATCAGCGTGGTGGTGGCAAAAAAGAAACCGAAGTACGGATTCATGCCGCTGACGAACATATGGTGCGCCCACACCACCACGCTCAGCACCCCGATCGCCAGAATCGCCCACACCATGGTGCGGTAACCGAAGATGCTTTTGCGCGCATGCACGCTGATCAGGTCCGACACGATGCCGAACGCCGGCAAGGCTACGATATACACCTCGGGATGACCGAAAAACCAGAACAAGTGCTGGAACAGCAAGGGACTGCCGCCTTTGTAAGCGGTGACCTGCCCCATCGACACCAGCGCCGGCATGAAGAAGCTGGTGCCCAGCGTCCGATCCAGCAGCATCATGATGCCGCTGACGAACAACGCCGGGAAAGCCAGCAGCGCCAGGATGGTCGCAACGAAAATCCCCCATACGGTGAGCGGCATGCGCAGCAAGGTCATGCCCTCGGTACGCAACTGCAGCACGGTGGTGACGTAATTCAAGCCACCCATGGTGGCAGCGACGATAAAGATCAGCAGCGATACCAGCATCAGGATGATGCCCCACTCATAACCGGGCGTGCCCGGCAGGATCGCCTGCGGCGGATACAAGGTCCAGCCGGCGCCGGTGGGCCCGCCCGGCACGAAAAAACTGCTCATCAGCACAATCACAGAGACCAGGTAAACCCAGAAACTCAACATATTCAGGTAAGGAAAAGCCATGTCGCGCGCACCCACCATCAACGGAATCAGGTAGTTGCCGAAACCGCCAAGAAACAGCGCGGTGAGCAGGTAGATCACCATGATCATGCCGTGCATGGTCATGAACTGGTAGTAATGCGGGGCATCGATAAAAGCGAATTTTCCGGGGAAACCCAGTTGCAAACGCATCAGGTTCGACAGCCCCACGCCCACCAGGCCGGCCAGGATGGCGACGCTGGCGTACTGGATCGCAATCACCTTGTGATCCTGGCTCCAGACGTATTTCCGGAAGAAGCCTTGCGGTGCATGGTGCGCGCTGTCGTCGGTGTAGGCCATGGCGTTCCTCGATTGACGTTATGGAGCGGATTTTTGTGCCTGCTGCGTAGACTGGGCTGCGGGCGGCGTACCGAAAGATTTGATGTAAGCTACCAGCGCCTCCAGCTCGGCATCGCTTATCTCGATTTTCGGCATCATCGGTGCAAAGCCCTTGACCACGCGCGCCTGCGGATTGCGGATGAAATTCTTCAGGTAAGCTTCATCCACCAATGCGGTGGCGCCGTTCTCCATGGTTTCGGTTTTACCGAACAAACCCTTCCAGGTCGGACCGACGCGCGGGCTGCCATCCACCGTATGGCAGGCAACACAGGCTTTAGATTCAGCCAGCGCCTTGCCCTGCGCGACCAGCGCATCGCCAGCTGGAGCTGCAGTGACGGCGCCCGCTGCAGCTACCGCCTGCGCCACCGGAGCAGGCGCCGCCATGGTCTGGGCGAACGTCGGTTGCGCTTTCATCCATTTCTGAAAACTTGCTGCATCCTCGACCACGACGTAACCGCGCATGCCCGCATGGCCGACGCCGCACAGTTGGGCGCACAAGACTTCGTAGCGGCCGATCTTGTCCGGCGTGAACCAGAATGAAGTCACCATGCCCGGCACCATGTTCATGCGAGCACGGAACGGCGGCACGTAAAAATCGTGCAGCGTATCCAGCGACCGCAACAGCATCCTGACCGGCTGGTTGATTTGCAGATGGAGTTCGTTGTTATTGACCAGCACATTATCCTGGCCGCCGGGATCGGCTGGATCCAGTCCGAACGGATTGGCGGCGCTGATCAGGTCGACGCTGGAACGTCCCAGCTTGCCGCTGGCGCCCGGATAGCGAAAGCGCCATTGCCATTGCTGGCCGATGACCTCGACATCCCGCGCATTCGCCGGCACCGTGACGTAAGCCGCGTAGACAAACAGGCCAGGCGCCAGCAAGCCCATGATGGCGATGCTGGTGGCAATAATCAGCCAGCGTTCGAGTTTCTTGTTGTCTGGCTGATAGGCCGCGCGACGCCCTTCGCGATGACGAAAGCGCAGCAGCGTGTAGACAATGAAAAGATTGATAACGACGAAGAAAATAGCGGTGATGACCAGCGTAATGGTCAGTGTATCGTCCATTTGCCGCCAGTTCGATGCCAGCGGAGTTAACCACCACGGGCTGAGAAAATGAAACAGCAGCGAGGCGACCACCATCAAGACGAGTACAACAGCCATGGCCATAGCTATCCTATCTCTGACAAATATGCCGATCCGCGGACCAGAGCCATAGCCCTGATCCGTGTCGGTTCACAACAACCCGGCCTTCGCCTTTATTGCGTTGTTATTGCGTCCTTATTGCCCTATCGGCCGTTCCAGCTTCCAGTAAATGATTGCCGCCGTCATACCGAAAATCAAATGGGCAACCACGGTCGCCCAGCCGCGCATCTCAGCAAACCACGAGAAGAAGCGGGCCATGCCGTAAAAATTGAACAGGTAGACGACCAGGCCGAACACAGCGCCGGTCAGCAAGATCATGCCGACGCTGGAGTCAAAGTGGAAAGGAGCAATGATGGTGGCCAGAATCAGGCCTAAAACGATGCCCAGCACATAGTGGGTGGCAAGGGCCACCGCTACCACGCCGACACTGAAAGTGCCTGCCTGCATCGTATCCGGTCCGAGGACGATGGCGGCAACCATGCGCGAGGTGATCCAGGGGCTGGTATCCATGAACAGAGTTGACCAAAGCAATTCCAGCACCATCACAACCGCACCGGCGGCAAAACCGGAGACAGCTGCAGCTGGCCAGTCTGGCAAGCGATTCTCCATGTGATGCGAATGCATGTGAAGTTCCATGATGACCTCCAGAAAGGCAATAACCAACAACCACTCCGTCGTTGCGGACATGGCAAGACCTTGCTGCAATACTCACAGCTGCAGGCTCTCCTTCAGAGTAGTACAGAATCATAGACATGCAAAGGGAGTAACTATGCTGCGACGCAGCAGGCGACACTGCCGATGCAGGAGCAATCGAGAGAAACAGAGGAAGTTGTCATGCTTGCGGAATTACAGAATTCCCGATTACGGAATTACCAGTTGTGCCAGACCGGTGTGACGCTGTCAGGCAAAGGCGGCAAGGCGCCAAGATCAACCCGCGACTCCGCCGGACTATGGAAATCGGAGCCGCGCGAGGCCAGGAAACCATAGTTGGCGGCGACCTTGGCGTAATAAGCGTATTGGTCTGGCGTATGGCTACCGGTCATGACCTCGATCGCAGCGCCGCCGAGTTGCTTGAACTCGCTGAAGAAGGCGTCGAAAGCCAGGTCGCTCAATTTATAACGCCCCGGATGCGCCACTACCGCCACGCCGCCGGCGCCGCGAATCCAGCGCACTGCCTGTTCCAGCGAAGCCCAGCGATGCGGTACATAACCGGGATTGCCCTCGGTCAGGAAATTACGGAATACTTCACTGGTATCGGCGCAACGGCCGATTTCCACCAGATAACGGGCAAAATGGGTACGCGATATCAGATCGGGATTGCCGACATGTTTCAAAGCGCCTTCGAAGGCATCGGGAATTCCCACCGTCGCCAGTTGCGCCGCCATTTCATGCGCGCGCCGTTCACGTCCGCCGCGGGTTGCGATCAGCCCTTGCACCAGTTCAGGATTGGTTTCATCGATCTGCAAACCGACGATGTGGATAGTCTGGCAAGCCCAGGTAATAGAGATCTCGACCCCGGCCACATACTGCAAATCAAGTGCCGCCGCTGCCGCCCGTGCTTCGCTGATGCCGCCTACTTCATCATGATCGGTCAGCGCCCAGATATCGACGCCATTCGCCTTGGCGCGCGCAGCCACTTCCTTCGGCGCCAAAGTGCCGTCGGAAACATTGGAATGGCAATGGAGGTCAACGTTCAACATCAATAGTCCGTACAGGGAAGGCAGCAGTCATGCTGCAATTGTACGCTCCTTGGGATGCGCATGCTGCGAGCGCACATTTACTTGCCATCAGGATACTAATCCACACGCCAGTTTGCCATCTGATCTTCCGCTCAGCGATGCTTCAAGCTGTCATCCTCAATCGGCAAGCCCCGCAAGACTGCCGAATTGGCTGGCGACCGGGTTCATGGCCCTGGCCCATGAACTTGGATTGCAACGCGCGGCAGTCCATCCCGCCCCTGCCGGCAAACTGATCATGCTGTTTCTGCGTAGCTTGATTGCCACCGCAAAAATACAGTCAGTCAGGCCGATTGTGCTCAGACGTCTCTAGCAGGAACTGTTCAATCAAACCCGCCAGCGCCTGCGGCTGGTCATGATGCAGCATGTGCCCGGCATCCGCGATGACCGCGCTCTTGGCGTGCGGCAGCTGGGCGATACGGCTGTCGATCTGGTCGCGCATTACTTCCTTGCCTCCCATCCATTGCCACATATTGGTATGTTCCGCCTCGACACATAGCACCGGCGCCGTGGTGGCGCGCCAGCAGGCCAGCATTTCCTCCACTCTCGGCAGCACCGGATTGATGATTTTATGAGCGGGATCGGCCAGGATTTCCCATCGTCCCAAATCATTCTGGCGCGACCAGTTCGCGGCCAGGAATGCCGCGCGCTGATCGCTTAAACGCGGATTGGTTTTCTGCAAGCGCGCTGCCACTGCGGCCAGGTCCGGATAACTCTGCAAGGCAGCCGCTTCGGCCAGTTGATCCAGCCATTTGGCGTAACGCTTTGGCGCCAGCTCGGCCGGCAGATGTTCGCCGCCGAATCCCTCCAGGTTGATCAGCGCCTTGATCCGTTGCGGCCGGGTGCCCGCATACAGCCCTACCGCGTAGCCACCCATGCTGTGCCCGAGCAAATTGACCGGCGCATCGGCTGAATAATGCTGCAAGATGATATCGAGGTCGGCCAGGTAATCGGGAAACCAGTAACTGTCCACCGGCGGTCCCTCGGTCAGGCCAAAGCCGCGCCAGTCCGGCGCGATCACATGCCAGTCGTGCTGCAGGCAATCGACCACGAATTGAAATGAGGCAGATACGTCCATCCAGCCATGCATCATGAAAATTTTCGGAGCGCCGGCGCGGCCCCAATGACGTATGTGATAACGCTGACCGCGCAGCGGAAGGAATTCAGAACGGGATACTTTCATTTGCATGTGTGCACACTAACCTGGAAATTTAAGCAAAGAACTAAGCAATAAATTAAGCTAAAAACTGCTCGAGATTGAAATTGGATTGCAGGTCGGCGCCGGAAAACTTCTCCGTCAGCCAGTGTTCCGCGCGTGTGCGGCCAGCATCGCGCAAGGCGTGGATGAAAGATGCTTTGGTATTGAGCTTGCTGGCGACGCTCAGCTGGCTCATCAGGGCGTCCGAATCGATCACATGGATGCGTAATTCCTTGAGCCGCTCATGCATTTTGCCACGCGCCTCCGGATCAGCCTCGGTTTCACGCTTGGCCAACGCCAGCCCGCCCAGCTCGGTAAAAAAAGTGGAGCTGAAACTGATCTCGCTCAAGCGCTGGCCGATTTCGTCGGTGCCGGTGGGCGTCAGCGGACGGCGGAAAGGATGCAGCAACACCGCCAGGATATCGGGCGAATTACACAAATGCAGCAGAGGAAAGATCGGCGGATTAGCCGTCAGGCCGCCATCCCAATAAGCCTCGCCGTCGATCTCGACCGCGTGGTGCATCGATGGCAGGCAGGCCGATGCCAGCAAAGCATCTTGCGTCAGATCGCTATTCCGAAATATGCGTAAGCGGCCGGTGCTGACCTGGGTTGCGGCGATGAACAGCTTGACTTTACCCTCTGCACGCAAACGCTCGAAATCAATCTGCTTGCTAAGGATATCGCGCAAAGGATTCAGATCAAACGGGTTGAGTTGATACGGTGAGAACATCCTGGTCACCGAAAACATGTGTTTCAGCAACGCTGATGAGGTCGCCTGCGCGGCGATCCCGGCCTCGCTCAGTGCGTCCGGCCGCATGAAACTGTAAAGATCCCTGGTACTGACGCTATCCCAGAAATCCGCCAGCGCCTGCCGCGCGCCATCACGACCGCCGATAGCCAGGCCGTAACTCAGCGCCACCGCGTTCATGGCGCCGGCGCTGGCGCCGCTGATGCCCTCGATCTCGATCCTGGGATCTTCCAGCAGGCGATCCAGGGCGCCCCAGGTAAACGCGCCGTGAGAACCGCCGCCCTGCAATGCCAAAGTCATTATCTTGTTTTGCATGAGAATCATCCCTGAAGATTGCTATCGGTTGAAATCAGATCTGTCTCCGCATTCTAAGCTGATGACCAGGTGCAGCCATACGCTTCTTTTCCCCTAATTTACCAATCTTTAGCCCGACGCGTTTGCTGAACGCGAATTAGGGGAAATCGATTAAGATGCTTTATGGCAAGTCACTCATTTGGCGGCGGTGTTGACTACGGCGTTGGCAGCGGTGCATTGGCCGCGACCAAACCTTGTTTGCGCAGCGCCAGCCAGAACCCGGCGGGAATATGCGCTTCCGCCAATGCCAGGTTCTCTGCTATGCGTTCAGGCCGGCTGGCGCCCGGGATCACCGCCGCGACCGCCGGATGGGCTAGCGAAAACTGCAATGCCGCAGCCTTGATATCGACATTGAATTGCGTGGCGATAGCCTGGAGTTGCCGGACCCGCTCTGTCATTTCCGGCGTAGCCTTCTGATATTCGAAATGCGCGCCGCCAGCCAGGATACCGGAGTTGTAAGGCCCACCGACAACAATCCCGGCGCCGCGTTGTTCGCAGGCGGGCATCAGTTGCGCCAGCGCATGCTGGTGATCGAGCAAGGTGTAGCGGCCAGCCAGCAAGAAACCATCGGGATCGGCTCGCTGCAAGGCCAACACGCAAGGTTCGACCCGATTCACCCCCAAACCCCAGCCCTTGATCACGCCTTCCTCACGCAAACGCGTCAATACCTTCGCTGCGCCATTGATGGCGACATCGAACACTTCGCGCCAGTTTTCACCATGGAAATCCTGGGCGATGTCGTGAATCCAGACGTAGTCGATGCGGTCGGTACGCAAGCGCTTCAGGCTATCTTCAATCGAGCGCAGCGTGCCGTCGGCGGAATAGTCGTAGATGACCTTGTTCGGCAAGCCATGCACGAACAAACCACCCTTCTCGCCCATATCGCGGGTACTGGTGTCTTCGACCTCATCGAGGATCAAACGTCCGACCTTGGTGCTCAGCACATATTCATCGCGCGGGTGCGTGGCCAACGCTTCGCCCAGACGCAATTCGGCCAGGCCAGCGCCGTAAAAGGGCGCGGCGTCGAAATAGCGTATGCCGTTCTGCCAAGCTGCCTCTACCGTATCCAGCGCTTCCTGCGGCGGAATATCGCGAAACATGTTGCCCAAGGGGGCGGTGCCGAATCCTACTTTGCCGGGTAAATTGATACGCATGGTATTTCCTCGAATAGATTAAACAGTTGCTGCTTTTGCGACGTTAGCGACGTTGGTGATGTTTGTGACATCAATCCCAGAGCGGCGCCAGGCCATCCGGATTAGCCAGCCGCTCGTTGCGCTCAAGGCCGGCGATCTGCGCCATGTCCTCGGCCGACAGCACAATGCCCTGCAGCTTGAGGTTGCTTTCCAGATTGGCGCGTTTGGTCGACGATGGGATCACGGCGAAACCTTGCTGCAGCGCCCATGCCAGGGCGATCTGCGCCGGATTTACCTGATGCCGCTCGGCGATACGCGCAATCACTGGTTCCTGCATCACTTTGCCATAGGCTAGCGGCATATAAGCCGTGATATGGATACCGTGGCTGCGGACAAACTCCACCACCTTGCGGTTCTGCAAGAACGGATGAATCTCAACCTGCTGGGTCGCAATCTCCGCCGCACCGACAGCCGCGATAGCTTGAGTCAGCTGGGTGTTGGTGAAATTGGAAACGCCGATCAGCTTCGTCAATCCTGCCGCCTTGGCTTCGGCCAGCGCCGCCATGTAATCCGCGACCGGGATTGCATCCTTTGGCGACGGCCAGTGGATCAGCGTCAGATCCAGTTGTTCCAGCCGCAACTTGTGCACGCTTTCCTTCAAGCTGGGAATCAGCTTGTCGTGCGCCAGGTTGTCGATCCAGATCTTGGTGGTAATGAACAGTTCATCGCGCGCCGCACCACTTTCTGCAATCGCCTGCCCGACCTCTGCTTCGTTGCCGTAGATCTGCGCAGTATCGATATGACGATAACCGACCTCGATGCCGGTGCGAACCGAGTCGATCACCACCTGGTCCTTCAAGCGGAAGGTGCCGAGGCCGATGTCAGGGATGCTGATAGTCATGGATGTCCTTTGAAATTGAATGAGAGCCGATCAATTGGAGATGAACGGCGAAAGACGTACTTTGCACCCATTTTTTGTTGCGAAAAATACATATATCGTCAAATGATATTTGCCACGACATCAACAATCATCGGCTTGATCAGGCCAAAAATGGAAACAATGGGAAATATGACAAGCTGTTGCTTATCAGTCGTTTTTTATAATTCCCCTACTGGTTCAACTATTAATTCACATTGAATCTCATTTATAATCGCCTTCATCAATTAAATCTAAATAAGAATCGATTACACAATCACTCTCATTTACAATGCTATACATACCAGCCAGCAAAACGGGTTCATACGCCGTGATAGCCAGCCAAAAGTCTGCTTCCTCATCGAAGCCAAACCTTTTTGACAACTAAAACAATGAACCGCCTTAACCCGATTGCCGCTGCCCTGGTCGCAGTGTTCGCCGCTCCCCTGCCTTTGTACGCGCAACAAGCCCCTGCCCCGAAAGCCCACCCCGCACCAGCAATGCTGCAGGAAGTGACTGTAGAAGGCAGCCGCGGCGATTTCAACGCCAACGGTACCTCCCTCACCAAGCTGTCGGCCGACCTGCATGACGTGCCGCAATCGGTAGTAGTGGTGAACAAAGCGCTGATGCAATCGCAAGGCGCGAGCTCGCTGGCGGATGCCCTGCGCAACGTTGCCGGCATTACGCTGGGTGGCGCAGAAGGCGGCCAAATCGGCAACAACATTAATTTGAACGGTTTTTCCGCTCGCACCGACATCTACCTGGACGGCTTCCGCGATCGCGGCCAGTACTATCGCGACACGTTCGCCATCGATCAGGTCGAAGTGCTGATGGGGCCGTCATCGATGCTGTTCGGCCGCGGCTCTACCGGCGGCGTAATCAACCAGGTGACCAAAAAAGCCAACCTGCATGAATCGACTGAAGTCTCTGCTTCAGCCACCACCAACGGTTTGGTTCGCACCACCGCGGATTACAATCATCCGCTGTCGGATACGTCCGCAGTCCGCCTCTCGGCCATGGCGCAAAATGGCAAGGCCACTACACGCGACCAGACCGACGTCCAGGATTTCGGTCTGGCCGGCTCTTATGTATTCGGCATCGGCACCCCGACTGAAATTACCTTGTCGGCCCTGGTGCAGCACAATCACGACATGCCGGATTACGGCCTGCCGCCGCTCAACGGCCATCCTGCTCCGGTCGACCGCAATACCGCATACGGCCTCGACAGCGACCACACCAACCAGGATGTGGCAGCGCTGAACGCCACCGTCAGGCACAAGATCACGCCGGACGTCGTGTTGCGCAACCAGACGCAATTCAACTATGTCCGCACCAGTGCAGTAGAAACCGCGCCCAACACCATTGGCACCGTTTCGGCCGCCGGCTTTACCGCGCTGACGCCGTCAGCCATCAGCGCACTGCCGTTGAGCAGTTTGTACGTGCGCGGCCAAAGCCATGACCGCGACATCCGCGACTATTCGATTTTCAACCAGACCGAACTGTCGGCCAATCTCAGCACCGGCAGCATCAAGCATGAGCTTCTGATCGGCCTGGAACTCGGCCATGACGGTTACGACAACCAAGGCTACTACCGCAACGGCAGCTGCAACGGCGTAGCATTGAATGCTACCTCGACAGTAGCCGGTTACAACGACTGCGTACCGCTGGTCAATCCGGGCTATAGCACCGCCGGCAGCAATGTCGCCAGCCAGGCCGGCAACCGTGCCGGCGGCTCCGCCAACACGATTGCCACCTACGTCAACGACACGGTGACGCTGACGCCTGAATTCAAACTGGTCGGCGGCCTGCGCTTCGACAGATACATAGCCAGCATCACCAATTCGCTGAATTCGACCACCGCGCCTGCGGCCGCCAAGAACACCGCCCTCGCCTCTGCCCAGCAGACGGTCAACTTCACCAGCGTTCGCGCGGGCGGCATCTGGCAGCCAAGCACCGAGCAGTCTTACTACCTGTCCTACGGCACGTCGTTCAACCCTTCGCTGGAACAGTTGACCGGCACCACCGGCCAGCAAAACCTCGATCCGGAAAAGAACCGTTCCTACGAACTGGGCGGCAAATGGGATCTGCTCAAAGGCAAGCTGTCGCTCAACTCGGCCATCTTCCAGATCACGAAAGAGAATGCGCGCAGCCAGATCACCACCGGTGTGTATGAGCTGGATGGCACGGTCAGGGTCAATGGCGCACGCGCCGGCGCCGTCGGCAGCATCACCAAGGACTGGCAAGTCGCGCTCGGCTATACCTACCTCGACGCCAAGGTGATCCAGTCTTCCGGACTCGACGGCACGTTGGGCAAGATCCCGGTCAACACGCCCAAGAACACGCTGACCACCTGGTCCACCTACAAGGTCGCACCGCACTGGGAAGTCGGCGGCGGCGCCACTTACATGTCGGAGCGCTACGCCAACCCTACCAACACCGTGCAGGTCGGCGGCTATACACGTTGGGACGCAACGGTGGCTTATACCCAGCCGAAATACGATATACGCTTGAATTTGTTCAACCTGACCAACAAGATGTATTACGATTCGTTGATCCAGTCCGACGGCGGACGTGCGGTGCCGGGCAACGGCCGCACCGCCATGCTGTCGGTCAACTATCGTATGTAGTCGGGGACGCCTAGTCATAAAGAGTCGTTCATGCTGATTGCCATTCCTAAAGTTCTCAACGCGCAGCAGCTTGACGCTGTGCGCGACTTGCTAGACCAGGCCGGACCGGCGTGGGTCGACGGCCGCGTCACGGCTGGCTACCAGGGCGCGGCACTCAAGTTCAATCAGCAGATCGACGAACGCTCCGAAGTGGCGTTTCAATGCCAGCAGATCATTCTGGAGGTATTGGAGCGCCACCCGCGCTTTATCAGCGCAGCGCTGCCGAATACAGTCTATCCGCCGATGTTCAACCGCTACGGCGAAGGCATGACCTTCGGCGCCCACGTCGATGGCAGCGTGCGGATCCATCCGCATGACGGCCGCAAGCTGCGTACCGATATCTCAGCCACCCTGTTCTTGTCGGACCCGGCTTCATACGACGGCGGCGAATTGCAGATTGAAGACAGCTATGGCATGCACTCGGTAAAACTGGCAGCTGGCGATATGGTGATTTATCCGGCCACCAGCTTGCATCAGGTGACGCCGATCACACGCGGTGTGCGCACCGCCTGTTTCTTCTGGGTACAGAGCCTGGTGCGTGACGACGCGCAACGCAGCATGCTGTTCGACATGGATAACGCTATCCAGAAACTGAATCAGACCAACGCCGACGAACAAGCGCGGCGCACCCTGATCGGCTGTTATCACAACCTGATGCGGCAATGGAGCGAGACCTGAATATCACCTGAATATCACCTGAAATTCGCCTGGCACTGTAGCAAGCACTAATCTGCCGCGGTGTTACACTGATTCGCTAGCCTCACGCTTCGCTTGCGCGAACTGCTGATGGCGGCATCGTTGAAACAACACTCCTGGCGCCATTTCCGACGCCACTCCTGGATTATTGACGATTTGCAGTTAATGCACGTTTTCCAGCAAAGAGTGGTTGTGATGTTTCCGGAGTTCCCAATTTCGCCCGAGTACCTCAGCGAGGCTCTGCAGCCGCATTTGGCCGATGATTTGGCCGAGCATGGCTGGTCGCAGCAAAACATTTTCCTGCCGGAGCAACTGACGCTGGAGCTGGCCGCCGAATGCCGTTTGCTGGCAGCCAGCGGCGCCCTGAACGCTGCCAGCGTAGGCCGCGGTACGGCTCAGGCAATACGGACCGATATCCGTGGCGACCGGATTCTTTGGCTTAAAGCCGGACAATCGCCGGCGTGCGACAGCTATCTGCACATCATGGAGAACCTGCGCATAGCGCTCAACCGCGCGCTTTATCTGGGGCTGGTGGATTATGAAAGCCACTTTGCCCTTTACGGGCCAGGCGCCTCCTACCAGACCCACCTTGACCGTTTCCGCGACGATGACTGCCGTACGGTGTCGGTCATCATCTATCTCAATCACGACTGGCTGCCGGAACAAGGCGGCGCCTTGCGTTTGCATCCGCAAGGCGAATCCGTGCAGGACATTTCACCTATGGGGAGCCGCCTGGTGCTGTTCCTGTCGGCCGACATGCTGCACGAAGTACTGCCGGCGACGCGCGACCGCCTGTCCCTTGCCGGCTGGTTCAGACGACGGCCCGCCTTAGATAATTAGTTGCAAATTAAGAAACCTCCGATCCAGCGCAGGCCGATGCGCCTGGGATAGGTTCGGCATGTCCATGTCGCGTACGGTGACCTATACTGTTTGTATGACTTGCCAGTTGTGAGCCAACGTATCCGGTTGCCGGACAACCAGCGCAAGGTCATCCTCGACAAGGAAGGAGGCACAAAATGCCCTGGAATTTCGCCTGGTTCGGACTGGTCGCCTGCATTTTCGTATTGATCATCCTGCTGAATGCGGCAGTGTACATTTTTCGGGAATATGAACGGTGCGTGGTCTTCACCCTGGGACGGTTTTCCGGCGTCAGAGGGCCGGGACTGGTGCTGCTGATTCCAGCCATTCAGCAACTGGTCAGGGTGGATTTGCGGACCGTCGTGCTGGAAGTGCCGACACAGGATGTGATCTCGCGCGACAACGTCTCGGTGCGGGTGAATGCGGTGGTTTATTTCCGCGTCATCGATCCCAAGAAAGCCATCGTCGAAGTCGCCAATTTTTTCAACGCCACCAGTCAGTTGTCGCAAACCATGTTGCGTTCGGTGCTGGGTAAACATCAGCTGGACGACATGCTGGCCGAGCGCGAAAAGCTGAACCTCGCCATTCAGCAGGCGCTCGATGCGCAAACCGACTCCTGGGGCATCAAGGTTTCCAATGTCGAAATCAAGCAGGTTGACCTGACCGAATCGATGATACGCGCCATCGCACGGCAAGCTGAAGCGGAGCGTGAACGGCGCGCCAAGGTGATCCATGCCGAGGGTGAGCTGCAAGCATCTGAAAAGCTCTACCAGGCAGCTCACGTCCTGGCGCAGGAACCGCAAGCAATCCTGCTGCGCTACCTGGAAACGCTGACAGTGATTGGCGCCGACAAGAACACCACGGTCGTATTTCCATTGCCGATGGATCTGCTGTCCTCATTCCTGGGAGATAAAAGGAAGACGCCGCAGCAGAATTAAAACCGGCAGTCGTACAACGCTTTTTTGGCGCTGCCATATAATTGGCTCTCCAAAAATCATCGTCCCCCGGCGCGCCAGGAATACCTTCAATCATGCATCCAATCACGATCGACACCCTCGCTGCTTTCCCGCTGCAGCTAGAAGCGCATTTTGCCGCCATTCCTACCGAATTCCGGCACTGGACGCCGGCCTCCTGGGATGGCGTACCAAGTGAACCGTTCACCGCCATCGAGCAGATTTGCCACGTGCGCGACATCGAGATCGACGGCTATCAACTGCGCTTCCGACGCACGCTTGATGAAGCCAATCCGCTGCTGGCTTCTATCGATAGCGACGCCCTTGCCAGCGAGCGCGATTACGGTGCCGCCAATCCCGGCGCGGTCTTTAGCGCATTTCGCGCAGCGCGGGCCAAGACCGTTGAACTGCTGTCAAGCCTGAATCAAGAACAGTTCAAACGCAGCGCCGAATTTGAAGGTTATGGCCCTGTAACGCTACGCGGCCTGGTGCACTATCTGTGCAGCCACGACCAGCAACACCTGGCGGGCTTGCAGTGGCTGCTTGGGAAAATACAGACCGCGCACCGGTAACACGGCTCGTTGACCAGGCTCTATGACGTAATTTTCTCGTCATTCGCCGGCGCCGGCTGCATCGCCGTTTTTTGCTCCTGCCGCCATTCCCGACGCGAGCGTGACATTGTCCGCATAGCCAGGCGCGCCATCTTCAACCAGCCAAACGGCCTTGGGTCGGCCAACATGCTCATGGCGCGGGCATAATCCAAGGTAAGCCCTGGCGTCCACGCCATGGTTTTTGCGCGCTTGCGGATCTGCGCGGCGACCCATAACTCCGGCGTCAGGAACAAACGCACAAAAGCAGCCCAGCCCCTGTCGCGGCCGCGCGCCTTGCCTACAACCCCTTCAAGCGCCGCTTCCAGTGCACGAGCGACCGAACTTGAACAATTTCTATAAGTCAGGTTATAGGTAGTGTCTCGCCTGTAATTTTCCCAAAAAACGCGCAGCCGTTCAGCGCTGTAATTCCTGATCCGGACCTTGGCCGTCGACTCGCACCAGGCACGCGATTCAGTTGGATAGTCAGGCTGAAACACGCCCGGCACGTCGTTGTCGCGGGTGGCCCGCAGCAAACGACTGAACTCGTCCGGCGACCTGTCGATTTCGACCCCGGGATAGAGGCTGATGTAGACGCCTTCAGGTGTTTCAAGCGCCGCATGGCCGGTCGAAATAACGCCGGCGGAATCAACCGCGGCAATATAACGATCGATGATCGGCACCCTTTGCGCCGGCATCTTTGACGAGCCGACCGGCGTCCATACATGGACTGTCAGAGCCCTTTCATCGGCGGCGGGCGGCCCATCCCATTCAACCGGATTCTCGGCTTCGCTCCCGGCATATTGTTGAGCAGATTGTTGAGTGGATCCACCACCTGCATTTTGCAGCACCGATTCAATAGTCGCCGAGGCCGACAAACGCCGTACCCGATATGCCAGCAGCAACATATGCCAGCCGCCGAATGCGAGCCCCAGCCCGATACAGTAAGGTACGGTGCCGACGTAATGCGTCGGATACGGCTGATAAAAGAAAATCGCGATGGCGCATTCGACTATGCCGCCGGCCAATGCCAGCCGCCAGCGCGGATACCGCACCAAGGTGGCGGAGATAGACTGCAGAAGTCCGTCAGCCAGAAACATCGTGCCGAAAATCATCGACAAAATGAAATTGCCGTGATGGTGCCCCGCCAGAATAAGGAGTGCGGCAATCATGAACGCCAATGCTTTGACGATGCGCAAAATGCGTTGCCCGGCAACTCCCGTCCATGCTACCGCCAGAGTTGCGATTCCTTCGATGAGCAAAAAATAGGCGAAAAAACTGATCGGAAAATATAGCGCGCCATCCAAGGCGTCGATAAAAATCGCCACGCCCGCAACCGCCCATATCCAGCCGATGATCCTTAGCCCGCGCCAGCGATCGCGCAAGCAGTCGACACCCAGCAGCAGCAATACCAGACGTAATAACATGTGGTTACCTTTCGATCATCATTGATAATAATCAGAGCACTGCCAGTATAGCGGCGGCAAAATCCTGCGCGGCCTCCTGCGGCAGATTATGCCCTGCAATCGGGATCACCCGGCGCTGATACGGCCCGGTAAAAAATTTCCCGTGCTGCCCGGAGCCGCCTTTCAAACTGACGCCATCGCCCGCACCGTCCAGCACCACGGTGGGCACGCCAATCGACGGCTGCGCAGCCAGCAGCAACTCCGTTCCCTCAAACGCGGGATCACCCGGCGCCAACCCAAAACGATGACGATATGAATGGATGACGACGTCAACGAAATCAGGGTTATCGAAGGAAACCGCGCTGCGCCGGTAAGTCGCTTCATCGAAATGCCAGTTAGGCGACCATAGGCGCCATAGCAGTTTGCAAAATTTATAGCGATTTTTTTTCAGCCCTGCCCGGCCACGCTCACCATGGAAATAGTATTGATACCAGTAGCGCAATTCGTTTTCCGGCGTCTGCGGGCTTACCGATGCTGCAATATCCTGGATATTGTAACCATCCAGGGACACCAGGCCTCGTGTGCGTTCTGGCCACAAGGCAGCCACGATGCACGCAGCGCGGCCGCCCCAGTCATAACCCGCCAACACCGCGTCCGGGATCGCCAAAGCATCCATCAATGCCAGCAAGTCATGCGCGAGCGCCGCTTGCTGGCCGGAGCGCGGTGTGTCGGCAGACAGAAATCGCGTCGGCCCGAAGCCGCGCAAGTAAGGCGTAATGACACGGCAACCGGCTGCTACCAGCACTGGTGTGACGTCATCGTAAGCATGGATATCATAAGGAAAACCGTGCAGCAGCAAGACTGTACGGCCGTTGGCAGCGCCGCTCTCGCTCTCTTCGTAGGCAACATTCAGGACACCGGCGTCGACTCGCTTTAACATGACACTCCTCCGATTTTTTTGCGCCCCCCGGCAGATCAGTCTACCGATGAATCTCGATCGATGAAACCTCCCTGACGACAACACCGGGGCAGATCCATCATCATTTGGTGTATCCTTCCCGGATGAACAACGAAACCGACATCCAACTCAGCGGGCCATTCAGCGTGACCGACGCAACTGGCCGTAGTCATAATATAAATGCAATTCGTATTTTCGACGAAGGCTATGGAATCATCGACGTCTATGTCGATTTCGCCTCGGCGATCGGCAAAGACCGTCTGTATGAAGACAAGGTGCTGATCGCCCAGGTCCTGGGCCAGCTGCGCAAGATCGGTTATGTCGGCCCGGACTTCGGCCATGGCGATCTTGGTTTGCAAGATGACAAACTGATCGTGCTGGAAGCGCCGGAAGAATTCAACGCGTACGCGGCAAGCAAAGGCTGGAAGAACCTGGCTGACGAATTTGCCGAGGATGACTACGCGGACGAAAGCTACGAAGGCGACGCCGACAACAGCAACGAGCAGGCTGCATCAATCTCAAAACTTGACGCCCTCAAGAATAAATTCAAATCCTGATTTTCATTAAAAACGTCATATCGACCTCGACGACATGCTTACCAACATCGAGCAACTGGAAGAAATTTACGGCAAACCGCATGAACGCTCATTATGGAAAGAAATAGATTTCCTGAATGAAGACTACCAGGCCTTTGTCAAAGCCTCGCCATTTGTCGTATTCGCTTCCAGCGGGCCTGGCGGCATGGATTGCTCCCCCAAGGGAGACACCCCGGGATTCGTAAAGATTCTGGATGAACGCACGCTGGCAATTCCCGACCGTCCCGGCAACAATCGCATCGACACCCTGCGCAACATCATTGCCGATCCGCGCATCGGGCTGCTATTCATCATACCCGGCATCGGCGAAACCTTGCGCGTCAACGGCCGCGCCGAGATTTCCGCAGAGCCGACGCTGCTCGAACAATTCGCAGTGGATGGCAAGCTGCCGCGTACGGTCATCATCGTCAAGATAGAAGCAACTTACTTCCACTGTTCAAAAGCCCTGGTGCGCTCGAAACTGTGGGACCCTGCCCGGCAAATTGAACGCGCCGGCTTTCCGAGCCCTGGAGCCATCCTGAAACGTTTGAGCAACGGCGGTTTTGACGCCGACACCTACGACCGTGATTTGCCGGAACGCGTAAAAGCGACTCTCTATTAACCAATTACAGCAACCACAATCACGACAGCAATGACAGCCTACGTAGCCCTTTTACGCGCAATCAATGTCGGCGGGACCGGCATATTGCCAATGACGGAACTGGCTGCCCTATGCAGCGGACTGGGCTTCGGCCATGTTCGCACCTATATCCAGAGCGGTAACGTGATCTTCGACAGTCCGCTGAGCAAAGACGCCGTGCACCAGGCGTTGGAACAAGCCTTGAACAAGACGATGGGCAACCCTGTCGATATCATGCTGCGCACCGCCGCGGAGTTGGGCGCCATACTGAAAGCCAATCCATTCCCTGCAGCGGAGCCATCGAAAGTAGCGGTGGTTTTTTGCAGCGGCAACCTGCCCAAAGACTGGCTTGAGCTGCTACGCATCCCCGGCAGCGAGGAAGTTCAGCCGGGGAAGAAAGAAATCTATATTCACTATCCCGAAGGCATGGGTAAATCGAAACTGAAGCTGCCGCCGTCAACCGGCGCCGCTACCGCGCGCAATATCAACACGGTAACCAAGCTGCTGGCGCTGGCCGCCGCGCTACCCTCTACTTAGGGCCTGTTAACATTTGATTTGGGAATGCGAACGCGTGGCAGGCGTTACAGGCCTAGGCGCGACGACACGACGTAGTGGTGCTACGGCAAGGAGGAGTAACGACGGCATGTTACGCCTGCAGCCGTTCCCGGAGGGTTCAAACCAAATGTTAACAGGCCCTAAGCTCTGCGAGCTTTTTCAGCGCCCCCAGCACTTCCGGGAAATCCGCGGTTACCATCGGCCCGAAATCGGCCGCGGCCGGCCCGGTAATCTCCGTGCTGTAGATGACCTTGCTGCCGCCGGCAGCCAGTGGCACGATCTTGTGATGCACCAGTACGCGGGTGCCGTCTATGATCGTCTCGTCGGTAAAACCCTGGTTCTCCTTGACGTCGATCAAGGTCGTGGTAAACACCTCCTCGCCGGGAGGCTGCATCGAGAACGTAGTGCCAATCGCAAATGCGCCATGGATCTCGATGTTATCAATCCCCTGGTTCCACTTTTTCCAGCCCTCTACGTCTGCAAACAGCTTCCAGATCTGCTCAGGTGCAGCTGTTGTTTCAATGCTATCTTCGTGAGTCCACATGATGTTGTCCTTGTCTGAGGAAGGATGGATTGCAGGACGTTAATTGAACCGTTAATTCAAACGTTAATTTAGCATGACTACAGAACGGTCTGACCTGCGCACAAAAAAAGCTCGCCGCAGCGAGCTTTTTTTACACCAGACTCAGTTATCAGAATTGGTTCATCGTGTTGTCTTTACCAGATGCTTTCAGAGCAGCTTCGCCACTGAAGTAGTCTTTGTGATCATCGCCGATGTCTGAACCGGCCATGTTCTGATGCTTGACACAAGCGATACCCTGACGGATTTCCTTGCGCTGAACGCCAGCAACATAACCCAACATGCCCTGGTCACCGAAGTATTCTTTTGCCAGGTTGTCAGTCGACAACGCCGCAGTGTGGTACGTCGGCAAAGTAATCAGGTGATGGAAAATGCCTGCTTCACGCGCCGAATCGGCTTGGAAAGTGCGGATTTTCTCATCTGCAGCAATTGCCAATTCAGTTGCGTCGTATTCAACGCTCATCAGCGCAGCGCGTTCGTAAGCAGAAACGTCTTTGCCTTGGCTTTTCATCAGGTCGAAAATTTGCTGGCGGAAGTTCAGTGTCCAGTTGAACGACGGGCTGTTGTTGTACACCAGCTTGGCATTTGGAATAACTTTACGAATCGCTTTGATCATGCCGCCGATCTGAGCAATGTGCGGCTTCTCGGTTTCGATCCAAAGCAAGTCGGCGCCGTTATTCAGGGATGTAATGCAATCCAATACACAACGCTCTTCACCGGTACCTTCGCGGAACTGGAACAGATTGCTAGGCAAACGCTTAGGGCGAAGAAGCTTGCCGTCGCGCTTGATGACTACGTCGCCGTTGCTCATGGACTCGGTAGAAACTTCTTCAACGTCCAGGAACGAGTTGTATTGATCACCCAAATCGCCTGGCTCGCGAGTTACCGCGATTTGCTTGGTCAAGCCTGCACCCAGCGAATCGGTACGCGCAACGATTACGCCGTCGTCGACACCCAGTTCAAGGAACGCGTAACGTATGGCGCGAATCTTCGCGAGGAAGTCTTCGTGAGGAACAGTTACTTTACCGTCTTGATGGCCGCACTGCTTTTCGTCGGAAACCTGGTTTTCGATCTGGATGCAGCATGCACCCGCTTCAATCATCTGCTTGGCCATCAGGTAGGTCGCTTCAGCATTACCGAAACCGGCATCGATATCGGCAATGATTGGCACTACGTGGGTGACGTGATTATCAATTTTGTCCTGGATCGCTTGCTTGGCGGCGCCTTGCGCACCGTCCAGCTGGCGGAACAAACCGCCCAGCTCGCGGGCATCGGCTTGACGCAGGAAAGTGTACAACTCCTTGATCAGGCCGGCTACGGCAGTCTTCTCGTGCATGGACTGGTCTGGCAACGGGCCGAATTCGGAGCGCAACGCAGCAATCATCCAGCCCGACAGGTAGAGGTAGCGACGGTCGGTGTTGTTGAAGTGCTTCTTGATGGAAATCATCTTCTGTTGCCCGATAAAACCATGCCAGCAACCCAAAGACTGGGTGTATTTGGACGAATCGGCGTCGTAGCTTGCCATGTCATCGCGCATGATCTTGGCAGTGTATCTGGCGATATCCAGACCGGTTTTGAATCTGTTCTGGGCGCGCATGCGTGCGGCGGACTCAGGATTGATCGCGTTCCAGGCACTACCTTCTTTGTCTTTGAGACCGGCAATGGCTTTGATGTCGTCTTGATATTGTGACATGTGTATATCCTAGGTAATAAAGCAAGATTAAAAAAAACGAATTGTGTGTCGGTGCATCTGTTCACTCTCGTATCAAAACCAGAGTGGTGAAATCGAAGCAAACTGCATGAAAGAATAATAGCGGCTTTTTTCGAGATAGGCTATGTCTTATATAAGACATATGACTTAAATTAATTCGTTTATTTTCAATGCCCTATATCCGGTTTTTTGCTATGCGAAATTAAATTTCAAAAAAATGAATTCAGATTTCTGATTTTCTCCGCACCTGCATCCCATAATGTGGAGCCAATTTTTCGTATTGTGGAATATCAATGGGCCACGCGAATCCGGCGTAATGATTTGGATAGTTGAAGCAGATCGTCAGAACTGACGATTTTTTGGGAAAAGTCGTTTGATACCAAGGCGTGACCTGCCGTTCGCAGGCGCAGAGGAAGGCTTACCCGGGTCGGCCCCGGGGATTTGCCGTTTTTGATTTACGATTTTGATTTATTCAGCAACGCAGCTTCGCGTTAAACCTTGCAACCACCGACGGAAATACAAATTTCGAAACATCGCCCCCAAGAATGGCAATTTCACGCACGATGGTGCCGGAGATGAACTGGTATTGGTCCGACGGCGTCAAAAACAAGGTCTCTACATTCGGTATCAGGTGGCGATTCATGCCGGCCATCTGAAATTCCAGTTCGAAATCGGAGACGGCCCGCAATCCCCTCACGATGACCCGCGCATCGTGAGCGCGGACGAGGTCGCCCAGCAACCCGGAAAAACTTTCGACCTGCACATTGGCATAATGTCCCAGCTCTTCACGGGTGATCGCCAAACGCTCTTCAAGCGTAAAGAATGGTTTCTTCTTTTTGCTATCGGCCACGCCGACGATCAGGCGGTCGAACAAACCTGACGCACGACGCACCAGATCTTCATGACCGCGCGTGAGCGGATCGAATGTTCCTGGATAAATAGCTGTAACCATCAGAACGTATCGCCAGGCACGCGTACCCACCCTTCCATCAACACCCGGGCGCTACGACTCATGATGGCTTTGTTCACGCTCCATTCGCCGTTTACCTGGCTAGCTTCCGCGCCAACGCGCAAGGTGCCCGATGGATGCCCGAAGCGCACCGCACTTTTCGCCCCGCCGCCGGCGGCAAGGTTCACCAGCGTGCCGGGGATCGCAGCGGCGGTGCCGATGGCAACCGCTGCCGTACCCATCATGGCGTGATGCAGCTTGCCCATGGATAACGCACGCACCAGCAAGTCGATATCGCCGGCGGCGACCTGCTTGCCGCTGGAGGAAACATAGCTGGCTGGCTTGGCGACGAAGGCTACTTTCGGGGTGTGCTGGCGATTGGCTGCTTCATCAAGATGCTTGATGAGGCCCATGCGCAACGCGCCATGCGCGCGAATGGTCTCGAATTTGGCCAATGCGTCGGCATCTCCGTTAATCGCGTCCTGCAGCTCTGTACCGGTGTAGCCGATCGCTTCCGCATTAAGGAAGATGGTCGGGATGCCGGCGTTGATCATGGTGACCTTGAGCGTGCCGACTCCCGGAACCTCGAGATCGTCAACCAGGTTCCCGGTGGGAAACATGGATCCGCCCTCACCGTCTTCGTCAGCTGCCGGCGCCATGAATTCAAGTTGCACCTCCGCCGCCGGGAATGTGACGCCGTCGAGCTCGAAGTCACCGGTTTCCTGCACGGCGCCGTTAGTGATGGGCACGTGTGCGATGATGGTCTTGGCGATATTCGCCTGCCAGATACGCACAGTTGCCATGCCGTTTTGCGGAATGCGGACGGCATCGACCAGGCCGCTAGCGATCGCGAACGAACCAACCGCGGCGGACAGGTTGCCGCAGTTACCGCTCCAGTCGACAAATGCTTTATCGATGGCGACCTGACCGAACAGGTAATCGACATCGTGATCGGGCTTGCTGCTCTTGGACAGGATGACCGTCTTGCTGGTACTTGAGGTCGCCGCACCCATGCCGTCAATCTGCTTGCCGTAAGGGTCCGGGCTGCCGATGACGCGCAGCAGCAGCGCGTCACGCGCTGCGCCGGGTACCTGCGCTGCTTCGGGTAAGTCTTGCAGACGGAAGAACACGCCTTTGCTGGTGCCGCCACGCATGTAGGTGGCGGCAATCTTGATTTGAGGTAGGTGTGTCAAAGCGTGAGCCATTTTGTGTTGTCCTCTTCAGGCAGCCGTTGACGATTCGAGGAAGTCCTGAGCGAAGCGCTGCAGCACGCCGCCCGCTTCGTAGATCGAAACTTCTTCTGCGGTGTCAAGGCGGCAAGTCACGGGTACTTCCACGCGCTCGCCGTTCTTGCGGTTGATGACCAGCGTCAGCGTCGTGCGCGGCGTACGCTCACCAATCACGTCGAAGGTTTCGGTACCGTCGATGTTCAAGGTGATGCGGTTGACACCGGGCTTGAACTCCAGCGGCAGCACGCCCATGCCGACCAGGTTGGTGCGGTGGATACGCTCAAAGCCTTCCGCCACGATGGCTTCCACGCCTGCCAGGCGTACGCCTTTGGCGGCCCAGTCACGTGAGGAGCCCTGGCCGTAATCGGCGCCGGCAATCACGATCAGCGGCTGCTTGCGCTCCATGTAGATCTCGATGGCTTCCCACATGCGGCTGACCGTGCCTTCCGGTTCCATGCGCGTCAGCGAGCCCGCTTTCACTTTGCCGTTTTCCATCACCATTTCGTTCTTCAGGGTCGGATTGGCGAAGGTGGCGCGTTGAGCGGTGAGGTGATCGCCGCGATGGGTGGCGTAGGAGTTGAAGTCTTCCTCAGGCAAGCCCATCTTCGCCAGGTACGCACCCGCTGCGCTATCAAGCATGATGGCATTCGATGGCGACAGATGGTCGGTAGTAATGTTATCGCCCAACACCGCCAGCGGCCGCATGCCTTTCATCGTACGTTCACCAGCCAATGCGCCTTCCCAATACGGCGGGCGACGGATATAGGTAGTCTGCGGACGCCAGTCGTACAGCGGGCTGACTTTCTCGCCGTTATCGGCGACCACGGCAAACATCGGTTCGTAGACCTTGCGGAACAACTCCGGCTTGACGCTGGAGGCGACGATGGCATCGATTTCCTCATCGGACGGCCAGATGTCTTTCAAGGTCACGGGATGACCATCGGCATCGATGCCCAGGATATCTTTCTCGATGTCGAAACGGATGGTGCCTGCTATGGCGTAGGCCACCACCAACGGCGGCGAGGCCAGGAAGGCTTGCTTGGCGTAAGGGTGGATACGGCCGTCGAAGTTTCGGTTGCCCGAGAGGACAGCAGTAGCGTACAGATCGCGCTCCACTACTTCCTTCTGGATAACCGGATCCAGTGCGCCGCTCATCCCGTTGCAGGTAGTACAGGCAAACGCCACTACTCCGAAGCCCAGTGTTTCCAGTTCCGGCATCAGCCCGGCAGCTTCCAGGTACAGTGCAACCGCCTTCGAACCTGGCGCCAGCGAGCTTTTCACCCACGGCTTGCGAGTGAGGCCACGAGTATTCGCGTTGCGCGCCAGCAGGCCGGCGGCGATCATGTTGCGCGGATTGTTAGTGTTGGTGCAGCTGGTGATGGCGGCGATGATCACGGCGCCGTCTGGCATCAGGCCTGGCTCATTCTCTACCTTGCCGCTGATGCCGCGGGCGGCCAGTTCGGAAGTCGGCACGCGATTGTGCGGGTTAGACGGTCCGGCAATGTTACGCACCACGGAAGACAGGTCGAACTTGATGACGCGTTCGTACTCGGCGTGCTTCAGAGTGTCGGCCCAGAGACCGGTTTCCTTGGCGTAGATTTCCACCAGCTTGACCAGTGCATCATCGCGGCCGGTGAGTTTCAGGTATTTGATGGTTTGCTCGTCGATGTAAAACATCGCAGCAGTGGAGCCGAACTCCGGCGCCATGTTGGAAATGGTTGCGCGGTCGCCCAGCGTCAGGTGGGAGGCACCCTCACCGTAGAATTCGAGATAGGAGGAGACAACCTTCTGCGCACGCAGAAACTCGGTCAGCGCCAGCACGATATCGGTCGCAGTGATACCCGGCTGCGGCTTGCCGCTCAGCTCAACGCCGATGATGTCCGGCAGGCGCATCCAAGAGGCGCGGCCCAGCATCACGCTTTCTGCTTCCAGGCCGCCGACACCAATGGCGATCACGCCCAGCGCATCCACCATCGGCGTGTGACTGTCGGTGCCGACCAGGGTATCCGGGAAAGCGACGCCATCTTTCACCTGCACCACCGGCGACATGCGCTCGAGGTTGATCTGATGCAGGATGCCGTTACCCGGCGGGATCACGTCGACGTTCTTGAACGCCTTCTTGGTCCAGTTGATGAAATCGAAGCGGTCTTCGTTACGACGGTCTTCGATGGCGCGGTTCTTGCCGAACGCATCCGGATCGAAACCGCCACACTCAACCGCCAGCGAGTGGTCCACCACCAGTTGTGTCGGCACAACCGGATTGACCAGTGCCGGATCTCCGCCCTGAGCGGCGATCGCATCGCGCAGGCCGGCGAGATCGACCAGTGCGGTCTGGCCCAGGATGTCATGGCACACCACACGCGCCGGGAACCATGGGAAATCCAGGTCGCGCTTGCGCTCGATGAATTGTTTCAGGGAGTCGGTCAGGGTCGCGGGGTCGCAACGGCGCACGAGGTTTTCGGCCAGCACGCGCGAGGTGTACGGCAGCTTGTCGTAGGCGCCAGGCTGGATGGCGTCAACCGCGGCACGCGTGTCGAAAAAATCCAGCTTGGTGCCAGGAAGGGGTTTGCGGTTTGCTGTGTTCATGGCTCAGTCAAGAAAGGGGTAATAGTCGGGCTCAGGCTTTACTGTACTTAAGGACCATAACGAACCGTACGGCCCGTCATGGTCCTTGAGCGATTAGCGTTTGCCGATCGGTACAAACTCCAGATTATCCGGACCGACATAATTAGCCGACGGGCGAATGATCTTGTTATCGATACGCTGCTCGATCACGTGCGCGGCCCAGCCGGACGTACGGGAAATCACGAACAGCGGTGTAAACATCGCGGTCGGCACACCCATCATATGGTACGAAACGGCCGAGAACCAGTCCAGGTTCGGGAACATTTTCTTGACTTCCCACATCACCGACTCCAGGCGCTCGGCGATGTCGAACATCGCAGTCGAGCCCGCTTCCGACGACAACTTGCGCGCCACTTCCTTGATGACCTTGTTGCGCGGATCCGATACGGTATAGACAGGGTGGCCGAAACCGATCACCACTTCCTTGTTCTCTACCCGGCTGCGGATATCGGCTTCTGCTTCATCCGGATTGTCGTAACGCTTTTGGATTTCCAACGCCACTTCATTCGCGCCGCCGTGTTTCGGACCGCGCAAGGCGCCGATTGCGCCGGTGATTGCAGAGTAAAAATCCGAGCCTGTACCGGCAATCACGCGGCTGGTAAAGGTGGATGCATTGAATTCGTGTTCCGCGTACAGGATCAGCGAAACGTGCATCGCTTTTACCCATGAGTCCGATGGCTTCACGCCATGCAGCAGGTGCAGGAAATGGCCGCCGATGGAGTCGTCGTCGGTTTCGACTTCGATGCGCTTGCCATTGGTACTGAAGTGATACCAGTACAGCAGCATGGAGCCGAACGACGCCATCAGGCGGTCGGCGATGTCGCGTGCGCCTGGCGCATTGTGGTCATCTTTCTCAGGCAGCGTGCAGCCCAGCACCGAGACGCCGGTGCGCATCACGTCCATCGGATGCGATGCGGCAGGCAACGCTTCCAGCGCGGCCTTGACGCTGGCTGGCAAGCCGCGCAAGGATTTCAACTTGGTCTTGTAACCCTTGAGTTCAGCGGCAGTCGGCAACTTGCCGTGCACCAGCAGATAAGCGATTTCCTCGAATTCGCAAGTATCGGCGATATCCAGGATGTCATAACCACGGTAATGCAGGTCGTTGCCGGTTTTACCGACGGAACACAGCGCAGTGTTACCTGCGGTCACGCCGGACAGTGCGACGGATTTTTTTGGTTTGAAACTAGTTACTTGTGCTTCACTCATTTTTGTCTCCTGACGGAAAGGAATAGGTATAACGGGTATGTCTTAAATACGGATGTCTTATTTCTTCTGGGCTGCAAACAGGGCATCCAGATGCTGTTCGAAATCGTGATAGTTGATGCGGTCATACAATTCCATGCGTGTCTGCATGGTATCGACCACGTTCTTTTGCGTGCCGTCGCGGCGGATTGCGTTGTACACGTTTTCGGCGGCCTTGTTCATTGCGCGGAAGGCAGACAGCGGATACAGCACCAGGCCGACATCGGCTGATTTCAACTCTTCTACCGTAAACAACGGTGTGGAACCGAATTCGGTGATGTTGGCCAGTACCGGCACCTTGACGGCAGCGGCAAACTGTTTATACATCGCCAGCTCGGTAATCGCTTCCGGGAAGATCATGTCGGCGCCGGCTTCGACGCAGGCCATCGCGCGATCCAGCGCCGATTCCAGCCCTTCCACTGCGAGCGCATCGGTGCGCGCCATGATCACGAAATTGTCGTCGGTGCGGGCATCGACTGCAGCCTTGATACGGTCGACCATTTCCTGCTTGCTTACAATTTCCTTGTTCGGACGATGGCCGCAGCGCTTGGCGCCGACCTGGTCTTCGATGTGGATTGCTGCCGCGCCGAACTTGATCATCGATTTGACGGTACGGGCTACATTGAAGGCGCTGGCGCCGAAACCGGTATCCACGTCGACCAGCAAAGGCAGGTCGCAGACATCCGTGATGCGTCGCACGTCGGTCAGCACGTCGTCCAGATTGGAGATGCCGAGGTCGGGCAAGCCGAGCGAACCGGCCGCGACGCCGCCGCCGGACAGGTAAATCGCCTTGAAACCGGCGCGCTTGGCCAGCAATGCGTGATTTGCGTTGATCGCACCGATCACTTGCAACGGGGATTCTTCTTGCATCGCCTTGCGGAAAGCCGCGCCTGCGGAATGTTGACTCATATCTTCTCCTGATGGATTGCTAATTTGTTTCATGCAGACGTCTGCATCGGGACTTTCCCTTTATAGAGCAATCGCTGTGCCACGCGGTGAAGCACGGCCAGATAAATTTGCGAAAAATATAAATTATTCAATAAAATCAATAAGATACAAATAAAAATTGGCACAGGAAAAATTCATCCGGCATCAAAATAAACAACGAAATTGTTTCAATTGATGTTACATTGATGCATATTGAAACACATCTGTTACGTATATTTGAAACATGCAACATCCACCTCCCGCCCGACGTAAGGCCGGCGAAGCCGGCGACCCCAACCAAAAGCCCGTAATCTGGACTGTCTCGGTCTCACGCCTGTCCGACCTGTTTCGCGACATTACACTGGAATACGACGACCGCGCGATTATCGAACCCATTGATCTGGGATTCGACGAAGCCGCACGCTACATCCGGGAACGGATGGAAACCGAGCGCTGCGACGCGGTGATCTCCGCCGGCTCCAACGGCGCCTATCTGAAAAGCCGGTTATCGGTCCCGGTCGTCATCGCCAAGGCCAGCGGCTTCGACGTGCTGCAGGCATTGTCGCGCGCGCGCCAGATCACGCCCGATATCGGCATCATCACTTACCAGTCCACGATGCCGGCGCTCAAGGAATTCCAGAATGCATTCGGCATCAATATCCAGCAACGCGACTACGCGACCGAAGAAGATGCGCGGGCACAAATCAATGAACTCAAGGCCAGCGGCGTCAAGGCGATTGTCGGCGCCGGCCTGATCACCGACCTGGCCGAAGAAGCCGGGCTGGCCGCGGTATTCGTCTATTCCGCCGCATCGATCCGCCAGGCTTTCGACGACGCGCTGGAAATCGCGCGGTTGACTCAACTCGAATCGAACCGCAGCCACAGCCGTAGTCCGCCGCTGGCCGACACGCTGCGCGCCAAGCATGGCCTCAACGATTTGCGCGGCGATTCGCCGATGATGGAAACCCTGCGCCAGTCGATCGTACTGTATGCCAAATCGCAGGCCACTGTGCTGATCCAGGGCGAAACCGGCACCGGCAAGGAACTGGTCGCGCAAGCGATTCACCGCGAGAATCCGCGCGCGCTCATCGGCAATAAACCGTTTGTCGCAGTCAACTGCGGTGCGATTGCAGAATCGCTGCTGGAATCAGAACTGTTCGGCTATGAAGAAGGCGCATTCACCGGTTCGCGTCGCGGCGGCCACGCCGGCCTGTTCGAAGCGGCCCATCGCGGCACGCTGTTCCTCGATGAAATCGGCGAAATGCCGCTGGCGCTGCAGACGCGCTTGCTGCGGGTGCTGGAAGAACGCGAAGTGGTACGGGTTGGCGGTACGAGGCCGATTGCGGTTGATGTGCGCATCATCAGCGCCACCCATTGCGACCTGGAACAGCGGGTACGCGAAGGCCGTTTCCGCGCCGACCTGTTTTATCGCCTGGCGGTATTGAGGCTGACGCTGGCGCCGTTGCGCGAACGCCCGGAAGACCTGATCGCGCTGGCCGAATGGTGCCTGAAAAAGGCGCTGGCCGCCCTTGGCGCCCGCCCGCACCCGAATCTGCATGCTGAAATCGTCGCTTGCGCCCCCCTGCTCGGCGCCTATGCCTGGCCGGGCAATGCGCGCGAGGTACGTAACCTGATGGAAAGGCTGGCGCTGTTCCTGGCGGCTGAACCGCTGCAGGCATTGTCGCCGGCCTTCATCCTCAGTGTTGCGCCGGAATTTGCCCAGGTAACGATGCCAATGCCCGGAATCGCGCAGGTAACCACAAGCGCCGCACCGCCGACCGTAGAGAGCATCGCGCAAGTATTGGCCCGTTTCGGTGGCAACCGCGAAGCAGCAGCCAAACATCTCGGCATCAGCCGTACCACGCTATGGCGCAAGATCAGGAATCAATGATCAACGGCAATAAGGATTTCAGGTGCGATTAATTGGAATGCAAGGGAGAATATTGACATGCGCCAAAGAGAAGCCGCATGGATAAAGACTTTGAAATGGTGGGAAGTACAAGTTTCGAACTTGTGACCTATCGCGTGTGAGGCGATCGCTCTACCCCTGAGCTAACCTCCCGGAGAGGTCGCTATTATGGCATAAAATTTCCGGTAAATAAAGCAGGTGCTGAGACGATTTGACCCACTCCCCTCCAGCCCCTGCTCCGCCAGCCTTATTGGCGCTTGGCTTCCAGCACCCCTTTTACGTCGCGAATCACGGTCAGGGCTTTTTGCAGCTGGGCAGTGGAAGCGATTTCCGCAGTGAACGCCATCCGCGCATGGGCCTTGGCACTTTGGGTGCTGACGCCGATGACGTTGATTTTTTCACGTAAAAACACTTCCGAGATATCCCGCAGCAGGCCTTGGCGATCGCTGGCAAGCACGAAGATATCCACCGGATAGACGGTTTCCGCTTCGGGCGCACCCCAAGTGGTCTGGATCACGCGCTCTGGCGCCTTGACGCGCATTTCGGCGAAGTTCTTGCAATTTTCGCGATGGATCGACACGCCTTTGCCGCGCGTGATGAAACCGACCACCGGATCCGGCGGCGCCGGCTTGCAACACTTGGCCAGTTGCGTCATCAAACCATCGGTGCCTACCACCAGCACCCCAGACTTGCCGCCATGCGCCACGCTTGAGGCGCGGCTCTTGCGGGTAATCGCCGCTTCTTCCAGTTCGCTGCTGTGCTCGACCGGCCTGGTGCCGTCATCGTGCAAGGCTTGTTCTACATGGCGCAGGCTGAATTCATCCTTGCCCAACGCCAGCAGCAGATCTTCCAGCTTGGCAAACTCAAGCTTGCGCGCCAGTTCTTCCAGGTTGACTGCGGTCTTACCTTCGCGCTGCAAGGTCTTGTCCAGCATGCTGCGGCCGGTGGCCAGAGTCTCTTGCTGCTCGATTGCGTTGAACCAGGCCCGTACCTTGGAACGGGTGCGAGCGCTGGCGGCGTAGCCCGGAGTCAGCCAGTCGCGTGAGGGACCGGCGCCGCCGGGAGCGTTTTTGGCGGTAATGATCTCTACCGTCTGGCCGTTCTTCAACGGCGTATTCAACGGCACCATGACGCCATCGACACGCGCGCCGCGGCAGCGATGTCCGACATCGGTATGCAGGTAGTAGGCAAAATCGATGGGCGTAGCGCCGCTAGGCAGTTCGATCACGCGGGCTTGCGGCGTCAACACGTAGATGTGGTCGTTGAGCGTGGCTTGCTTGAGCTTTTCCAGCCATTCGCGGCGGCTGTCTTCATGTTCGACAACCGCATCCACCACTTCGCTTTTCCAGGCCAGCAATTGACGCAGCCAGGCGATTTTTTCGTCGTATTTCTGCGCCGAGAAATTGGAGCCGCCGGCTTCCTTGTAGCGCCAGTGGGCGGCCACCCCGTATTCGGCGAAATGGTGCATTTCATTGGTGCGGATCTGCACTTCGAGCGCCCGATCATCGTCGGCCGTTACCACCGTGTGCAGGGATTGGTAGCCGTTTTGCTTGGGGCGTGAAATGTAGTCGTCGAATTCTTTCGGGATCGGAATCCAGATGTTGTGGACGATGCCGAGCACGGTATAGCAAGTCTTGACGTCATCGACAATCACACGGAATGCGCGGACGTCATACAGCTCCGAAAAATCGAGTTCCTTGCCTTGCATCTTGTTCCAGATGCTGTAGATGTGCTTGGGCCGGCCTGACACTTCGGCCTTGATGTCGGCCGCTGCCAGTTCGCTGCGCAAACGCGTGATCGCGGCATCGACAAAACCTTCGCGTTCGATGCGCCGCTCTTCCAGCATCTTGGCGATGCGCTTGTAAGTCACCGGATCGATGAAGCGGAACGACAGGTCTTCCAGCTCCCACTTGAGCTGCCAGATCCCGAGCCGGTTGGCCAGCGGCGCGTACAAATCCAGCGTCTCGCGTGCGTACTGGCTGGTGCGCGCGTTTTCCATCTTGTGCTCGGAAAAATAGCGCAGCGTAGTTACCCGCGAAGCCAGCCGCACCAGCACCACGCGCATGTCGGTCGCCATTGCCAGCAACATCTTGCGCAAGGTTTCCACCTGGCTGGCGGCCTGTTGCGCGGCATTTTTTCCGCGCATGACTTCTTGCGGCAAGCCGAAGGTAAATCCATGCAACCGCATCAGCTGCCGGACACCGCCTACCAGGTCCGAGATTTCCTTGCCGAATCGCTGTTCGATCGTGTCGGCATAACTGGCATCCAGCAAAGGCAATTCGAACAGCAAGGCTGCGATCCGGGTTTCGACGTCGGTATCGAGCACGGCCAGTATGCTGGCTACACCTTGCGAGAAATCGAGTGTACTCTGGCCGGTAGCGATGAAGTTATCGGCATACAGCGGTTCGACAAAAGCCAGGGCGTCGAGCACGCGCGCGCTATCCACGGCACTCAAGCCGGCGGTGCACTGCTGGATTTGCGAAGCGCGTTGTGTTGCAGTGAGCGAAACCATGCTTACATCTTTATTTTTGTGCTGCGACCACGATAATTTCTATCAGGATTTCCGGACGGGCCAGCTTGGCTTCCACCGTCGCTCGTGGTGGCGCATTGCCGGCCGACACCCATGTATCCCACACCGCATTCATGCCATCGAAATCCTTGACGTCGGCCAGGTAGATCTGGCACGACAGGATGTGATGCTTGTCGCTGCCGGCTTCCACCAGCAAACGATCGATATGGGCCAGCGATTCACGCGTCTGGCCTTCGATGTTCTGGGTTGTATCTTCTGCCAGTTGGCCAGCCAGGTAAACGGTGCCGTTGTGGATGGCGACTTCTGAAAGTCTCTTGCCGACATGCAGGCGTTGGATAGCCATAATTCGTCTCCTGAATTTAAAAAAACTTAAGCAATAACAAATCAGCCGATCAGAAAATCGGTGACAACTTTTATCTGGTCGGTATGCAGGAAGGTCGGTGCGTGGCCAACGCCAGCCAACTCAACCAGCTTCGCCTTCGGCCCGCTTTCCGTCATCAGACGAGCGGTCTCCGCCGACAGCAAATCGGATTCGGCGCCACGCACCAGCAAGGTCGGGCAAGTAATCGACTGGTACGCTTTCCACAACAGCGTTTCCGACAGCTTGAAGGTTTCCGGACTGGTCGAGATGAATGGCTGGGCCAGTTTCAAATCGTAATGACGGATCCATTGCCCTTCCTCATTCTGGCGTAAGACATCGCTAGCCAGCTTATGCCACTCGATGTCGGTGTGCGGGCCGAACGATGCCGAGATGGCGCGAATATAGGCCGCAGCCTCGTCAAATGTGGCGAAGCGCATGTCGGCGCCGATATACAGGCCGATACGCCCCATCGCCTCTGGATTCAGGCTGGGGCCGACATCGTTCAATACCATCTTGCGCAGCGGATTTTCCGGTAACGAAGCCAGTCCGATACCGATCAGGCCGCCCATCGAAGTGCCGACCAGATCGACGGTTTCGGCATTCAGCCGCGCCAGCAAAGTCACCACGTCGTTCAGGTATTGCGGCAACACATAGTATTGCGGATCGCGCAGCCAGTCGGAGCGGCCGCGGCCGACCACATCCGGGCAGATTACGCGATAGGTGTCGCACATGGCGCGCGCCAGCTGATCGAAATCGTCCGAGACGCGAGTCACGCCATGCAGGCATAACAACACATTGGGATTGTGCGGATCGCCCCACTCCTGGTAAGCCATCTTGTGCAAACCGGCGGGCGAAATACATTGGACAGTCTTGTGCGCGGCTATGGTCATTGCGATCCCGTTTCGGTAAAGACTTGATGGATGCGGCAAGCAAAGCTGAGGAAAACTTTATGTTTTGCTTTGCGTATAAACAACATCTTATCGCATATGCGGGTACCCTTGCACGTTACCTCACGCAGAACTGCCCGAAATGGCAGTTGTCGATTAAATACGATCGCCTTTCAACCGGCTTCCGCGGGCAAAAAAAAACGGCGTTTGACACTCGGTGCCAAACGCCGCTTGATCACCGCAAATTTCAGTGCAGTGCGCTCAGATCCAACGGTGCACCGGTTTGCGCAACGATATCTTGCTGGCTGACGCCCGGCGCCAGTTCGACCACCTTCAAGCCTTGCGGCGTCACATCCAGCACGCCGAGATCGGTGATGATGCGATTAACGACGCCAACGCCGGTCAGCGGCAAGTTGCAGGCATCGAGAATCTTGTGCGAGGTGGAGCCATCCTTGGCCTTGGCAACGTGTTCCATCAACACCACCACCCTGCCGACACCAGCCACCAGATCCATCGCGCCGCCCATGCCTTTGACCATCTTGCCGGGGATCATCCAGTTCGCCAGATCGCCATTCCTGGAGACCTGCATCGCGCCGAGTATGGCGATGTTGATTTTGCCGCCGCGTATCATGGCGAACGAATCCGCCGAACTGAAATACGACGATCCGGGCAACGAAGTTACAGTCTGCTTGCCTGCATTGATCAGGTCGGGATCGACCGCATCGTCGGTCGGGAACGGGCCGATGCCCAGCAAGCCGTTTTCCGACTGCAGCCAGACTTCAATCTCTTGCGGCACATGGTTCGCCACCAGCGTCGGCAAGCCGATCCCCAGGTTGACGTAAAACCCGTCCTGCAATTCCTTTGCCGCCCGCGCGGCCATTTCATCACGTGTCCATGCCATGGTGTTCTCCGTATTTTCTTGTGTTGTTCGCTAGCTTATGCCGTTCGTTATGCTGGACGAACCGTGCGCTGTTCGATCCGCTTTTCCGGCGTCGCATTAACCACGATGCGATGGACGAATATGCCGGGCGTATGCACCTGATCCGGATCGATCTCGCCGACCTCCACCAGATGCTCGACCTCCACCACGGTGATTTTCCCTGCCATCGCCACGTTCGGATTGAAGTTGCGGGCAGTCTTGTTGAACACCAGGTTGCCGCTGCGATCTGCCTTGTAGGCTTTGACCAACGAGATGTCAGCCACCAGCGAACGCTCCATCACATATTTAGCGCCATCGAACTCGCGGATTTCCTTGCCCTCGGCGACCAGGGTACCGACGCCGGTTTTAGTGAAAAATGCCGGGATGCCAGCACCGCCGGCACGCAGCTTTTCCGCCAGCGTACCTTGCGGCGTAAATTCAAGCTCCAGCTCGCCTGCCAGGTATTGCCGCTCGAATTCTTTGTTCTCGCCGACATAAGAGGCGATCATTTTCTTGATCTGGCGGGTAACCAGCAGTTGCCCGAGGCCGAAGCCGTCGACACCCGCATTGTTCGAGATGGCTGTCAGGTTTTGCACGCCGGAATTGCGCAGCGCCAGGATCAGTGCCTCTGGAATGCCGCACAGGCCGAAACCGCCTACAGCGATGGTCTGGCCATCCTTGACTATGCCGGCCAACGCGCTTGCCGCGTCAGGATAAACTTTGTTCATACCGATGTCTCCTGTTTGTGTAAACTCGCACTATTATTGCTTTAGGTTCAGTCTGTTAGGATATGACGAAGTGATGCTTCCAACAATACCGTAAAAATACGAATTTCGAGCATACTGGCGAATTGCCGCCGGTATGGTGCAACTGTGTAACCAACATCTGACTGATTCATCAAGTGCCCTTGCCTAATATTGCTGTCGATTATGCTTCCATTTTTGCCCACGCGCCGATAGGCATGTGCGTCTCCGAACGCCGCATCATGCAGGTGTGCAACCTGGCATTGGCGAAAATGTTCGGTTACCAGCCTGGCGAGCTGAACGGCCAGTCGTTTCAGGTTCTGTATCCGACGCAGGACGAATTTGAACGCACCGGCGCCCGTATCGTGCCGATCATGAATGCCAAGGGAATCTATTCCGACGAAAGAATCATGCGGCGCGCCAACGGCGAGTTGTTCTGGTGCCATGTCACGGGCCACGCGCTGGTGCGGGAAGACACGCACGCTGCAGGCATCTGGACTTTTGAAGATTTGAGTGAAAAGCGCCGGGCTTCGGCCACCCTCTCGCCACGCGAGCGGGAGATTGCGGCGTTGCTGGTGGAAGGCAAGACCAGCAAGCTGATCGGCAAGCAGATCGGACTGAGCCCGCGCACGGTGGAAATGCACAGGGCCAATCTCATGAAGAAGTTCACGGCATCGACTTCCAGCGAACTGGTGCACCGCCTGCTGGGGATCTCCCAAAACGAAGGCGTTTAGAGCCTGATTCTTAAGCCGCGAGCACGGGATTAGTCAGCAGCTGACGCAGGTCATCAGGCAGAGGCATGGATTTCTCCAGGTCGAAATCAACCCAGACTATCTTTGCCGTTCCTTCGGCAAACACCACTTCCGGCAAGTCGGCACGGCGGATTTCATAGCTGGCCTCGAAACTCGAGCGGCCGATCGCGCCAATATAGGATTTGACCTCCACGTCGCAGGGATATTTCAATTGTCGCAAGAAACTGCACTGCGCATTGACCAGCACCGGCCCGTGACGCGAGTCAAAGTCGCTGCCTAGCTGCTGCAGCCATTCGATACGCGCCTGCTCCATATAGCGGAAATAAACGGTGTTATTGACGTGGCCGAGCGCATCCATATCGCCCCAGCGCATGGCAATGCGTGTGGTGTGAACGTGTTTTTTGTTTTCCATAGCGTTTACTTTCCTGACTACTCCATTTGGGGGGCTGCAACATGCGAGGAACCCCACTATACTGCCGACGAAACTAGGGCCTGTTAATACCTGATTTGGGAGATGCGTTCAAGCCAAAACGTGTGCTGGCAAGGCGCGTGGCGCAGCTGGGGCTGGTGCCCCAGCAAGCCATGCAACGCGGCCAGCGCACGTTTTGGCTTGAACCCTCCGGGAACGGCTGCAGGCGTCGCATGCCGTTGTTGCTGCTCCTTGCCGTAGTACCGCTACGTCGCGTCGCTGCGCCTAGGCACGCAACGCCTGCCGCGCGTTCGCATTCCCAAATCAGGTATTAACAGGCCCTAGCATTCTGCCGCAAAATCCCCCACAATTAGCACATCCGTTCGAAAATTAATTATAGGTAAAGAGACAATGACTCCAACCCAAGGGCAGAACCAACAGAGCCTCGTCGAGCAATACGGCCCACGCGAAGCCATGGAATATGACGTAGTGGTGGTCGGCGGCGGCCCAGCCGGCCTGGCAGCGGCGATCCGCTTGAAACAGCAAGCCGCCGAACAAGGCCGCGAAGTATCTGTATGCGTCTTGGAAAAAGGCAGCGAAATCGGCGCCCATATCCTCTCCGGCGCAGTGATGGACCCGCAGGCACTGACTGAGCTGCTGCCAGACTGGAAAGAACTGGGCGCGCCGCTGACGACCGAAGTCAGCGAAGACCGCTTCCTGTTCCTGACTGAGAAAAAAGCCTACAAGACGCCTAACTGGCTGCTGCCGGCCTGCTTCCAGAATCATGGCAATTATGTCATCTCGCTGGCGAATGTGGTGCGCTGGCTCGGCCAGCAGGCGGAACTGCTCGGCGTGGAGATTTTCCCGGGCTTCCCGGCAGCCGAAGTGTTGTATAACGACGACGGCTCGGTCAAGGGTGTCGCCACCGGTAATATGGGTGTGGACCGTCATGGCCAGCCGACCGATGCTTTCCAGCTGGGGATGGAACTGCACGCCAAATACACCCTGTTTGCCGAAGGTGCACGTGGTCATCTGGGCAAGCAGTTGATGGCAAAATTCGACTTGAACAAAGATAAAGATCCGCAAACCTACGCTATCGGCATCAAGGAACTGTGGGAAATCGATCCCAAATTGCATAAGCCGGGCCTGGTGGTGCACACCGCAGGCTGGCCGCTGGATACGCAAACCTACGGTGGCTCCTTCCTGTATCACCTGGAAAACAACCAGGTCGCGGTCGGCTACGTGGTCGGCCTGGCTTACGAAAATCCCTACCTGTCGCCTTACGAAGAATTCCAGCGCTACAAAACGCATCCGGAAATCAGCAAGTTTTTCGAAGGTGGCAAGCGTATTTCCTACGGCGCCCGCGCGATTACCGCCGGCGGCCTGCAATCGCTGCCTAAGCTGACCTTCCCTGGCGGCGCCCTCATCGGCTGCGATGCCGGCTTCCTCAACGCCAGCCGCATCAAAGGTAGCCACGCCGCCATCAAGACCGGCATGCTGGCCGCCAACGCCGCGTTTGAAGCCTTGGGTAACAATCGCCAGTTTGATGAATTGACCGCTTATAGCGAAGCATTCGAAAAATCCTGGCTGCATCAGGAACTGCACAAAGCGCGCAACTTCAAACCGTGGATGAGCAAAGGCTTATATCTCGGCACTTTGATGGTCGGTATCGACCAGGTTGTGTTCGGCGGCAAAGCGCCATGGACCTTGCGTCACACCCATGCCGACCATGAATGCCTGAAACCGGCGGCCAACTATGCGCCGATCAAATATCCGAAACCGGATGGCAAGCTGACTTTCGACCGCCTGTCGTCGGTGTTCATTTCCAACACCAACCACGCTGAAGACCAGCCGATTCATCTGACCTTGAAAGATCCGAACGTACCGGTGAATGTCAATCTGCGCGATTATGCCGGCCCGGAAGCGCGTTACTGCCCTGCCGGCGTGTATGAATTCGTGACTAACGAAGACAATACCGAACGTCTGCAAATCAATGCGCAGAATTGCGTGCACTGCAAGACTTGCGATATCAAGGATCCGACGCAGAATATTGTGTGGGTGACGCCGGAAGGTGGCGGCGGGCCGAATTATCCGAATATGTAATTTGCAAAAAAGGCTGCCTGCGCAGCCTTTTTTATGCCTGTCCTTTTGCCAAAAGAACTGAATGCCATCCAACGATTCTTAGGCCAGCTTCCAATTCCCTGCTACGATCTTTTCAAGCCAGAAGGTGCCGATTACCGTCTTGACGTCGGTAACCTTGCCTTCCCTCACCCAGCTCAGCATATCCTCAAGCGGCGCCTTGAACACATCCAGGAATTCACCGTCATCGAGCTTGCGTTCGCCCGCAACCAGGCCGCGCGCCAGGAACAATTCCAGATGCTCGTCGGCATAGGCAATCGCATTGTGAATCGTACAGACATGTTGCCATTCCGTGGCGGTATAACCGGTTTCCTCCAGCAGCTCACGCTTAGCGCAACTCAGGTGATCTTCACCCGGGTCGATTTTCCCGGCCGGATATTCAATGAACACGCGCTCCAGCGGATAGCGGTACTGCCGCTCAAGCAAGACCGTGCCATCTTCAAACAAAGGCAGGATAACCACTGCACCGGGATGCTTGATGTATTCGCGTGTGGTCAGTTTGCCGTCGGGCAGTTGCACCGTATCGCGCTGCACTTTGAGGAAGTGGCCGTCATAGGCTTCAGCGCTGGTGATCCGGGTTTCTTTCAGGTGACGATCCATGCGGGTACTCCGGAGGAAAGAGATGGGCAGACTAGAGAGGGAGATTGTAATGCCTGGAAGCGAAAACGGTGCCGAAGCACCGTTCCACGCTGGCGCTGCTAGTTGCAGCGGTGTTTTTTCAGCGATGTTTTTTCAGATACCGCAATACATAGCCTGGATAGGCCAGTACCAGGAACATGCAGCCGGTAACCGCATAAAATTCCCAGCGTTGCGTGAACGTGTTACCGATATTCGCTTCCAGGACGTAAGCCACTGCGCCAACCAGTGCATACAAGGCCAACAACTCCAGCAGCCGTACCCAGACCGGCTTGAACACAGCCTGGCTCTCGGTGCGGAATTTGAGCGGGATCAGTGCAAACAGCCGTTCATTAAAAAACGGCAGGTTGGCAGCCAGCAGCGCCAACAAAATCACAAACCAGCTGGAGAGGGAAACGTTCACGGAATCAGGACACCACTTTGCCGAGGAACGAAGTCAGCGTCTTCACTATAGCCGTGGTGGTCGCATCCATCAACATGCCGGGCCACAGGCCTAACACCAGTACCGCCATACCGTTCAAGCTGAGCAATACCCGCACATCGAGGTGCGCAACAATCGGCGAGCTATCTTGCGGTTCGTCAAAATACATCAGCTTGATCACGCGCAGATAGTAATAGGCGCCGATCAGGGAGAACACCACGGCGACCACCGCCAGCCACACCTGGCCTGTGCCGAGCACAGCCTGCAGCACGGACAGCTTGGCGTAGAAGCCCATCAGCGGCGGGATCCCTGCCAGCGACAGCATCAGAACCAGCATCACCGCGGCGAACCACGGACTGCGTTGATTCAGGCCTTTGAAGTCGTCCATGCTGTCCGCTTCGAAACCGGAGCGTGACAGCAGCATGATGACACCGAAGGTACCGAGCGTAGTCATCACGTAAGTGATCGAATAGAACAGCGCCGAACTATAGGCATTGGCTGCCGAGAACAGGTTGCCGTCGACCACGCCGGCCAGCAGGCCGAGCAGCATGAAACCCATGTGGGAAATGGTCGAATACGCCAGCATGCGCTTGATGTTGGTCTGTGCAATCGCGGTGATGTTACCGATCGCCATCGACAGCACAGCCAGCACGGTCAGCATTTGCTGCCAGTCGAAAGCCAGCGGCAACAGGGCTTCGATCAGCAGGCGGAAGCAAATCGCAAAAGCCGCCAGCTTAGGAGCGCCGCCCAGCAACAGGGTGACTGCAGTCGGTGAACCTTGATAAACGTCAGGCACCCACATATGGAACGGTACTACGCCAAGCTTGAACGCCAGGCCGGACACAATGAACACCACGCCGAATACCAGCACGGTCGGGTTGATGCCGCCGGAAGATGCAGCGCGGGTGACTTCGACCAGGTCGAGCGAACCGGTAGCGCCGTACAGCATCGACATCCCGTACAGCAGGAAACCGGAAGCCATCGCGCCCAGCACGAAATATTTCATCGCCGCTTCTGTCGCGATAGCGCTATCGCGGCGCAGTGCTACCAGCGCGTACAGCGACAACGACATCAATTCCAGGCCCAGGTAGATGCTGAGGAAGTTACTGCCGGAGATCATTACCATCTGGCCCAGCAAGGCAAACAGCGCCAGAGGGTAGAACTCGCCGCCGAGGTGGCCGCTGACCATGCCGCGTTCGCCCACATAACGACGAGAATACACCAGCGTGATGCCGACTGCGACATAAGAAAACAGCTT
This sequence comes from Collimonas sp. OK307, assembly GCF_900113705.1. GTDB lineage: Bacteria > Pseudomonadota > Gammaproteobacteria > Burkholderiales > Burkholderiaceae_D > Collimonas. Next base: position 158,453 of record NZ_FOQI01000006.1, read on the forward strand.
CAACAGGCTACTCAGAGGATCCGAGACAAACATGTTATGGAAGGTGTAGACCGTCTCCCCGCTTTGGAAAGCACCCAGCGTCAGTACGAAACACACGGCCAGCACGGCCAGCGTCAGGTAATAGGTGAGATGGCGCTTGGCATCCGAAACGAACATATCGATCAGCAACACGACCGAGGTCGCAATCAGCAGAAAGATTTCCGGATAAACAGGGATCAGATTCATGTTATTCATTTATTTGCCGCTTATTTTTGTGCACTGCACTTCTATCTAGTCAGTTGGGGACCGAATAATCTATCAGTCCCGCAACTCGTCAATTCAACTTGGTGATCGCGACATGCTTCAGCAGATCGGCTACCGATACTTGCATCGCATCGGTGAACGGCGCCGGATACACGCCCATCGCGATGACGGCAATCGCCAACACACCCAGCATGAAGAACTCACGTTTGTTCAGGTCCAGCATTTCTTTCACGTGCGAATTGGTCACCGCGCCGAACACCACGCGCTTGACCAGCCACAACGAGTACGCAGCACCCAGGATCAATGCGGTTGCAGCCAGCAGGCCGATCCAGAAATTGAACTTCACCGCGCCCAGGATAACCATGAACTCGCCAACGAAACCGGAGGTGCCTGGCAGACCGGAATTAGCCAGCGAGAACAACACGAACAACGCAGCGAAACGCGGCATGACGTTGACCACACCGCCGTACGCGGCGATCTCACGCGTATGCATGCGGTCATACAGCACGCCGATACACAGGAACATTGCACCGGATACAAAACCGTGCGAGATCATTTGCACGATACCGCCCTGCAAGCCGATGTCGTTGAAAATGAAAAAGCCGAGGGTGACGAAACCCATGTGGGCAATCGACGAATAGGCGATCAGCTTTTTCATGTCGTTCTGCACCATCGCCACCAGGCCGATATAGATCACGGCGATCAGCGACAGGGTAATGATGAAACCGGCCAGGTAGTGGCTGGCGTCAGGTGTGATCGGCAGCGAGAAACGCAGGAAACCGTAACCGCCCAGCTTCAGCATGATTGCCGCCAGTACTACCGAACCACCAGTTGGCGCTTCGACGTGGGCGTCCGGCAACCAGGTATGCACCGGCCACATCGGCACCTTGACGGCAAACGCCATCAGGAACGCCAGGAAAATCAGGATCTGCGCGGTCATCGGCAGCGGCAACTGATGCCAGGTCAGGATTTCGAAACTGCCGCCCGACTGGAAGTACAGGTACAGCAATGCAACCAGCATCAACAGCGAACCCATCAGCGTGTACAGGAAGAACTTGATCGCTGCGTAGACACGGTTGGTGCCGCCCCAGACACCGACGATGATAAACATCGGGATCAGCGTCGCTTCGAAGAATACGTAGAACAGCATGCCGTCCAGTGCGCAAAAAACACCGATCATCACGCCCGACAGGATCAGGAAAGCGCCCATGTATTGCGCGACTTTCTTCTCGATCACTTGCCAGGCGGAGATCACCACCATCACGGTAATGAAAGCCGTCAGCGGGATGAACCACAGCGAAATGCCGTCGATACCCAGGTAATAATTGATGTTGAAGCGGTCGATCCAGGCGGCCTTTTCAACAAATTGCATGCCGTGGAAACCGTTATCGAACTGGCTCACGAGCGGCAAGGTCACCACGAAGCTGACCAATGCGCCTAGCAGCGAAAGCCAACGCACCAGGGTTGGATTATCGTCGCGGCCCACTGCCAGGACGAGGATACCGAACGCGACCGGACACCAGATCGCGAGGCTGAGAAGAGGGAAAGTTGACTGCATCATATTTATTATTTATCTACCTTGCTGAGTTTGCCGAGTTTGCTGAATTTGCTTTAGCTGCTTATTTGGCAAACGGGAACGGCATGAACCAAACCAGGAAACCCAGCACGCCGATAATCATCACGAACGCATAGTGATATATGTATCCGGACTGCCAGAGACGGGTAATTTTCGAGAACCAGTTGACTGCCTTGGCGCTGCCATTGACGACCAGGCCGTCGATCAGGCCACGGTCGCCGGCGTTCCACAGGCCGCGACCCAACATGCGGGCGCCACCGGCGAACACCACATCGTTGAACTTGTCCATATAGTACTTATTGTCGAGCAACGTGAAGATCGGCAGGAACTTCTGCTTGATCGCTGCCGGCAGACGCGGATTGACCATGTAGCAGTAATACGCCGACGCTACGCCGGCAATCGCCAGCCACAACGGTGCCGAGCTGAATGCATGCGCGACCATGCCGGCCGGGCCATGGAAGTCATTGCGCAGCTCTTCCATTGCATGGTGCGCCTCATTGACGAAAATCACATTCTTGAAGAAGGTGCCGAACAGCATTGGCTCGATTGCGAAGAAGCCGATGATGGCGGATGGAATCGCCAGCAGGATCAGCGGCAAAGTCACCACCCAAGGCGACTCTTGCGGCTTCTGGCCAGGCGCCAGGCCGTGATGCTCGTGCTCTTCTTCATCGTGATGATCGTCATGGACGCCGTGTGCATCGTGCGCACCGTGTGAAGCATGCGCATCGTTGGCGGCATATGCTGCATGTTGATCGTGTCCATGATGGTCGTCATGTGCCTTGCCGAAGCGCTCTTCGCCATGGAACACCATGAAATACATGCGGAACGAATAGAAAGCCGTGACAAACACGCTTGCCAGCACTGCAAAGTAAGCAAAGCCGGAACCGAACAGCGTCGATGCGTGGGCCGCTTCGATGATGCTGTCCTTCGAATAGAAACCGGAGAAGAACGGTGTGCCGATCAATGCCAGCGAACCGACCAGCGAAGTGATCCAGGTGATCGGCATGTATTTACGCAGGCCGCCCATGTTGCGCATGTCTTGATCGTGATGCAGGCCGATGATGACCGAACCGGCGCCAAGGAACAGCAAGGCCTTGAAGAACGCATGCGTCATCAGATGGAACACTGCCACCGAGTATGCCGAGGCGCCCAGCGCCACGGTCATGTAGCCGAGCTGCGACAAGGTCGAGTAAGCCACTACGCGTTTGATGTCTGTCTGGATAACGCCGAGGAAACCCATGAACAAGGCAGTAATCGAGCCGATGATCAGGATGAACGACAACGCAGTGTCGGACAACTCGAACAGCGGCGACATGCGTGTCACCATGAAGATGCCGGCGGTCACCATGGTCGCGGCGTGGATCAGTGCGGAAATCGGGGTCGGGCCTTCCATCGAATCCGGCAGCCAGACGTGCAACGGGAACTGGGCCGACTTACCCATGGCGCCGATGAACAGGCAGATACAGGCTACGGTAAGCAACATCCAGTCGCTGCCCGGCAGGGTCAGTTGCGCCAGCGCGCCACTTTGCGCGAATACTTCGGTGTAGTTCATCGAGCCGGAATACGCCAGCAGCAAACCGATACCGAGGATGAAACCGAAGTCGCCGACCCGGTTGACCAGGAACGCTTTCATGTTGGCGAAAATCGCTGTCGGACGGGTGTACCAGAAACCGATCAGCAGATATGACACCAGGCCCACCGCTTCCCAGCCGAAAAACAGCTGCAGGAAGTTGTTGCTCATGACCAGCATCAGCATCGAGAACGTGAACAGAGAGATATAAGCGAAGAAACGGTTATAACCCTCGTCGTCTTTCATGTAGCCGATGGTATAGATATGCACCATCAGCGAGACAAAGGTCACCACGCACATCATCATCGCGGTCAGGCTGTCGACCAGGAAGCCGATCTCCAGCTTGACGCCGCCTACCGTCATCCAGGTGTACAAGGTACCGTTGAACGTGGCGCCGTCGATCACCTGCAGCAAGGTCTGCACGGAAATGATCAGGGCGATCAGCACGCCCAGGATCGTCACCGTGTGCGAGGTCTTGCGACCGACCAGGTTGCCGAAGAATTTGGTACCGAATAAGCCCGCGATCGCAGCGCCAGCCAGAGGCGCCAACGGTACGGCAAGAAGTAATTGTGGGTTAAGTTGCCCCGCCATGATGAACCTTATCTTTATTCGTTATGTGTCTGTGTATTCTTTATCTGCCTATCCCGGCAAGCCCGAGCTTGCCAGGACAAACCGCTTAGCCCTTAAGGCTGTCCAGATCTTCCACGTTGATGGTGTCCAGGTTACGGAACAACGCCACCAGGATCGCCAGGCCAATCGCCGATTCGGCAGCTGCTACGGTAAGGATAAAGAAAACGAAAATCTGTCCGGCCGCATCACCCAGGTAATACGAAAAGGCGATGAAGTTCATGTTCACCGCCAACAACATCAATTCGATTGCCATCAGCAATACGATGAGGTTTTTGCGGTTCAGGAAAATACCGACGATACCGATCGAAAACAGGATCGCGCCAAGGATCAGATAGTGAGCGAGCGAAAGTGCCATATTGCGTCCTTGTTATTTTTGTGGTGCCGCTGGTGCCGGCGGATTGGCTGGAGTGGCTGGCGCAACCGGGTCGACCTTGGCTTCCGATTTCATCTTCACGATGCGAACCCGGTCGGTGCTCTTGACCTTGACTGCAGCAGAAGGTGAGAAATACTTGGTGTCTTTGCGGCGGCGCAACGTCAGGGCGACGGCGGCGACAATCGCCACCAGCAGCACGACGGCGGCAATTTCAAAGGCGTACACGTATTCGGTGTAGATCAGCATACCCAGCGCCTTGGTGCTGCCGATATTGGCGGAGGCCGCAGGAACGTCGGCATCGGAACCTTGGAAACCGTGAAATATGACAGCAGCCATTTCCAGCACGATGACCGTGCCGACTGTCGCCGCCACCGGGAAGTACCCCCAGAATCCTTCTCGCATCTTGTCCAGGTTGATATCCAGCATCATCACCACGAACAAGAACAGCACCATCACCGCGCCGACATACACCAGCACCAGCACGATGGACAGGAACTCCGCTTTCAACAGCATCCAGATACCGGCCGCGGAGAAAAACGACAACACCAGGAACAGCGCTGCATGCACCGGGTTGCGTGCGGTAATTACGCGTAAGGCGGCGATTAGCAGCACCACCGAAAACGCGTAGAACAAGAAGGTCTTAAATTCCATAATGGCCTATAAACAAATTGTGGGATGGCATTTGAGACACGCCAAGGCTAACCTTGTGTCTACCCTGCACCGTCCCCAACTAATCAAACAATTAGCGGTATGCAGCATCCGCTGCGCGTGCCGCAGCAATTTCAGGTTCGTAACGATCACCCACCGCCAGCAGCATTTCCTTGGTGTAGTACAGGTCGCCACGTTTTTCACCGTGATATTCCAGGATGTGGGTCTCGACGATCGAATCGACCGGGCAAGACTCTTCGCAGAAACCGCAGAAAATACACTTGGTCAGATCGATATCGTAGCGCGTGGTGCGGCGCGAACCGTCTTCACGCTGCTCGGACTCGATCGTGATCGCCATTGCCGGGCAAACCGCTTCACACAATTTGCAGGCGATGCAACGCTCTTCACCGTTCGGGTAGCGACGCAACGCATGCAACCCACGAAAACGTGGCGATTGCGGCGTCTTCTCTTCCGGGAACAGCACCGTAATCTTGCGTGCGAACAGGTAGCGGCCTGTCAGCCGCAGTCCTTTGAGCAACTCCAGCAGCATTAAACTGCCGAAAAAATCCTTGATGGCTTCCATTTACACTAAACCTTCCATTACTTCCAGATATTCCACGGACTTTGAATCCAGGCTGCGACGATCACCAGGTAGGCGAGAATCAACGGGATAAATACTTTCCAGCCCAAGCGCATGATCTGGTCATAGCGATAGCGCGGGAACGAAGCGCGTACCCAGATGAACACCGACAGCAGGAAGAAGGTCTTCATGCCGAGCCAGATCCAGCCTGGAATCCAGTCCAGCATTGCCAGCGGCGATGCCCAGCCTCCCAGGAACAGCAATGTTGCCAGAACCGAGATCAGGATCATGTTGGCGTATTCGGCCAGGAAGAACATCGCGAACGACATGCCCGAGTATTCGATCATGTGGCCGGCGACGATTTCCGATTCGCCTTCCACCACGTCGAACGGGTGACGGTTGGTTTCGGCAATTCCCGAGATAAAGTAAATCAGGAACACCGGCAGCAACGACAACCAGTTCCACGACAGCACGCCGACACCATGATCGTAGAAGTAGCCCTTGCTTTGCGCCATCACGATATCGGTCAGGTTCAGGCTGCCCGACACCATCAGCACGATGACCAGGGCAAAGCCCATCGAAATTTCGTAGGACACCATCTGCGCCGAAGCACGCATCGCGCCAAGGAACGCATATTTGGAGTTGGAAGCCCAGCCGGCGATGATCACGCCGTAGACTTCCATCGAAGTGATGGCCATCACGAACAGCAGGCCGGCGTTGACGTTAGCCAACACAGTTTCCGGACCGAACGGCACCACTGCCCATGCAGCCAAAGCCGGCATGATGGTCATGATCGGTGCGATGAAGAACAGTACCTTGTTGGCGCGTGCCGGCAAGGTGACTTCCTTCAACAGCAACTTGAGGGCGTCGGCGATCGGTTGCAGCAAACCGGCAGGACCAACCCGGTTAGGGCCGAGGCGGATATGCATCCAGCCGATCAGCTTACGTTCCCAGTAAGTCATGTAGGCCACGCACAACAACAGCGGCACGACAACGACGATGATCTTGATCAGATTCCAGATCAGCGGCCAGATGAAACCGAACCAGTCGGCGCCAGTGGCATTGATGGCGGCGATGAAGTGATCCATCATGCTTTCTCCACTACGATAGAACCAAACATCGCACCCAAGGCTGCGGTCGAGGCATGCGAAGCGGCTACCCGCACCACATTTTCCGGCAGCGAAGGATCAATAGCCGCAGTCAGCGCAGCTGCGCCCTGCCCTTGTTTGAGATTGACGCGATCGCCAGCGGCGACACCCAGCTTTGCCGCCAGCGCTGCCGACAACCATGCTTGCGGCGCCTGGCCGTCAACGGTTTCCTGCAGCGAGGCCGCCCGACGCACTACCGCGTCGGCAAAATAGATAGGCACATCAGCGATACGCTCCAGCCCGCCGTTAGCAGACTGACCCGCAGCTTGCGGCGCCAGGTCACTGAAGTTGTTCAGGCGTGCCGACAGGTTGGCTTCAGCAACTTCACCGGTACCCAGCACTTCATCGCGAATCGCTTCGGAAGTGTCGTAGTCGAAACCTGTCAAGCCCAGCAGGTTGCCCAGTACGCGCAATACCTTCCAGGCCGGACGGGCATCGCCCATCGGACGGACGGTACCGTTGAAACTTTGGGCACGGCCTTCGCAATTGACGAAAGTACCGGAAGTTTCGGTAAATGGTGCAATCGGCAGCAACACGTCTGCGTATTCAGCGCCGTGCTTGTAGGCCGACAAAGTCACGACCATCTCGGCCTGCTTCAGCGCTGCAACAGCCACTTGCGGGTCGAAACTATCCAACTCCGGCTCTGCATTCAGCAACACATAAGCCTTGTGCGGCTGCGCGAAAATTTGTTGTGCATTGCGGCCCTTGCCAGCGGCTGGCAAGGCATTCGCCCAATAACCGCCGACAGTATTGCCAGCCTCGGTCATGTAGCCGAACTTGGCGTCAGTCTGCTGTGCAATCCATTGCGCCACCGCGTGCAGCTGCGAAGCTTGTGGATGCTGTGCCGCTGCGTTGCCGAGCAATACCGCTTTCGCAGCGCCGGACAACAGGCTGGCAGCAGTTTGCCGGGCTTCAGCCGACGCTTCGACATTCTCGAAGCCGGCGGGCGCTGCGATGCTCTTGGCTTGCGCCACAGCAACCGCCACCTGACCCAATACCGACAACCAGGCCGACGGTGCAGCGATCATCTTGTTAGCGACCGGCATCAGCAGATCGTCGTCAGTTGCATGCAGGATGCTCAGCTTGGCGCCGCGCTTGACGCCGAGGCGCATGCGTGCCGACAACAGCGGATGATCCTTGCGCAGGAACGAGCCGATGATGAAAGCGCGATCCAGTTGTGCGAATTCGTTGATCGACATGCCGAGCCACGGCATGACTTTGCCATCCAGGGCGAAATCGGATTGACGCAGGCGGAAATCGATGTTTTCCGAACCCAGGCCACGTACTACTTTTTGCAGCAGCGACAATTCTTCCAGTGTCGAATACGGCGTACCGACAGCGGCAATCGCGTCAGCGCCATGCTCATGGCGAATGTTGCGCAAACCGTGCGCCACATATTCCAGCGCAGTTTGCCATTCGACTTCCTGCCACTTGCCGTCTTGCTTGAGCATCGGCTTGGTCAGGCGCTCGGCGCTGTTCAAGCCTTCATAGGCGAAGCGATCCTTGTCCGACAGCCAGCATTCGTTGACGTCGTTATTTTCCAGCGGCAGCACGCGCATCACCTTGCCGGATTTGACTTGCACCACCAGGTTGGCGCCCAGGCCATCATGCGGGCTGACCGATTTGCGGCGCGACAATTCCCAGGTACGGGCGCTGTAACGGAATGGCTTCGATGTCAATGCGCCGACCGGGCACAGATCGATCATGTTGCCGGACAGTTCGGAGTTGACGGTCTTGCCGACGAAGGTAGTGATCTCGGAGTGTTCGCCGCGACCAACCATGCCGAATTCCATCACACCGGCGATTTCCTGGCCGAAACGGACGCAGCGGGTGCATTGGATGCAACGGCTCATTTCCTGCATCGAGATCAGCGGACCGGCATCTTTCGGCGCCACGACACGCTTCTCTTCTTCGTAGCGGGAAGACGATTTACCGTAACCGACCGCCAGATCCTGCAACTGGCATTCGCCACCCTGATCGCAGATCGGGCAATCCAGCGGATGATTAATCAACAGGAATTCCATCACGCTCTTTTGAGCAGTGGTCGCCTTGTCGCTGCTGGTGCGCACGATCATGCCGGCAGTCACCGGAGTGGCGCAGGCAGGCAGGGCCTTCGGCGCTTTTTCCACCTCGACCAGGCACATGCGGCAGTTGGCCGCGATGGAGAGTTTTTTGTGATAGCAAAAATGTGGGATGTAGGTACCAATCTTGTTGGCAGCATCCATTACCATGCTGCCCTCTTGGACTTCCACTTTCTTGCCGTCTATTTCGATTTCAACCATGGCTTTGCTTTTCTTGCCTAAGTATTCTTGCTTAGTGTGTTTGCTGGTTCCACCATTACCTGATCAGTTGGGGACAGAGTAATTCGCCACGCTGCGGTGGCTCTTAAACTCTTTCCCGCAATATAATCAAATGTATGCCGGCACCAAGCAATGCTTATGCTCGATGTGATATTCAAATTCTTCGCGATAATTCTTCAGGAAACCGCGCACCGGCATCGCTGCCGCATCGCCGAGCGCACAAATGGTGCGCCCCATGATGTTGCCCGCTACCGTATCCAGCAGATCCATGTCTTCCGGACGACCGTGTCCGGTTTCGATGCGATGCACCAGGCGATACAACCAGCCCGTACCTTCGCGGCACGGCGTGCACTGGCCGCAGGATTCCTCAAAATAGAAGTACGACAGGCGCAGCAGCGATTTCACCATGCAACGCGTTTCGTCCATCACGATCACGGCGCCGGAACCGAGCATCGAGCCGGCCTTGGCGATCGAGTCGTAATCGAGATCGGTATCCATCATGACCTCGCCCCGGATCACCGGTGCGGACGAACCGCCAGGGATCACAGCCTTGATCTTTTTACCACCGCGCATGCCGCCAGCCAGTTCCATTAGCTTGGCAAACGGTGTGCCCAGCGGCACCTCGTAATTGCCCGGCCGTTCGACGTCGCCCGAGATCGAGAAGATCTTGGTGCCGCCGTTGTTCGGCTTGCCCAGTGCTGCATAGGCTTCGCCGCCCATGTTCAGCAGGAACGGTACGGCTGCGAAGGTCTCGGTATTGTTGATCGTGGTCGGCTTGCCGTACAAGCCGAAGCTTGCAGGGAAAGGCGGCTTGAAGCGCGGCTGGCCCTTCTTGCCTTCGAGCGATTCCAGCAATGCGGTTTCTTCGCCGCAGATGTATGCGCCGTAACCGTGGAATGCGTGCAACTGGAAGTTGAATTCGCTGCCGAAAATCTTGTCGCCCAACGCACCGGCGGCGCGCGCCTCTTCCAGCGCTTCTTCAAAGCGCTCGTAGCCGGACCAGATTTCACCGTGGATGTAGTTGTAGCCGACCGAGATGCCCATGGCGTAAGCGCCGATGGCCATGCCTTCAATCAGCGAGTGCGGATTGTAGCGAATGATGTCGCGATCCTTGAACGTGCCAGGCTCGCCTTCGTCGGTATTGCAGACCAGGTATTTTTGTCCCGGGAACTGACGCGGCATGAAACTCCACTTCAGGCCCGTCGGGAAACCTGCACCGCCGCGACCGCGCAGCGAACCGGCTTTCAGTTCAGCGATGACTTGTTCCGGCGTAATGCCTTCGGAGAGAATGCGCTTGAGGGCGGTATAACCGCCGCGCTTGACGTAATCGGCGTAGTGCCAGTTGTCGCCGTCCAGGTTAGCCAGGATCAGCGGGTTGATATGACGATTATGCAAGCTGGTCATTTAGGGGTTACCTCACTGAGTTCCGCCAACAAGCCGTCAATCTTTTCGTTCGACATCCAGCTACACATGCGTTTGTTATTGACCAGCAGTACCGGCGCATCGCCGCAAGCGCCCATACACTCGCCTTCAACCAGGGTGAACTGGCCGTCCGCGGTGGTTTCACGGAAACCGATGCCGAGCTTGTGCTTCAGATGCTCCGCCGCCCGATCGCCGCCGGACAACTGGCATGGCAGATTGGTGCAGATGCTGATCTTGTGCTTGCCGACCGGCTTGGTGTTGTACATGTTGTAAAAGGTCGCGACTTCCTGCACCGCGATAGCCGGCATGCCGAGGTAATCCGCGACATCCTGCATGGTTTCCGGCGCCAGCCAGCCCTTTTCATCCTGTGCAATCGCCAGAGCGGCCATCACCGCCGACTGTTTCTGGTCGGCGGGGAATTTCGCTACTTCGCGATCGATCTTTTTGTATGTATCTTGACTTAACAACATGTGTTGGCCATTCGTGCGCGATGTTTTGCGCGAGTAGTTAATATTTGAAATACAATTTGAAATGCATTGACATGCGTAACAACCGTGATTGCTAACTGCAGGCTAAAGCAAATTCAGGCAGACTCAAAAGCACAGACTTAACGGTCAATTTCACCGAAAACGATGTCTTGCGTACCGATGATGGTAACGGCATCGGCAATCATGTGGCCCTTGGCCATTTCGTTCAACCCTTGCAAATGCGGGAAGCCAGGTGCGCGGATTTTCAAACGGTACGGCTTGTTAGCGCCATCCGACACGATATACACGCCGAATTCGCCCTTTGGATGTTCCACTGCAGCGTACGCTTCGCCCGGCGGCACGTGGAATCCTTCAGTGAAGAGCTTGAAGTGATGGATCAGCTCTTCCATGTTGGATTTCATGTCGACCCGCGACGATGGCGCAACCTTGTGGTTGGTTGTCATCACAGGACCGCCGTTGTTGCGCAGCCATTCTACGCATTGCTTGATAATCCGGTTGGACTGGCGCATTTCTTCAACCCGCACCAGGTAACGGTCATAGCAATCGCCGTTCTTGCCGACCGGGATATCGAAGTCGAGCAAGTCATACACTTCGTACGGCTGCTTCTTGCGCAAATCCCATTCGACGCCGGAACCGCGCAGCATTGCGCCGGTAAAGCCCATCGCCTTGGCGCGCTCTGGCGACACCACGCCGATACCGACCAGACGCTGCTTCCAGATACGGTTATCGGTCAGCAAAGTCTCGTACTCATCCACGTATTTCGGGAAGCGCACGGTGAAATCTTCGATGAAGTCCAGCAACGAACCCTGGCGATTTTCGTTCAGGGCATTGATGGCTTTTGCATTGCGTACCAGCGATGCCTTGTGCTGCGGCATGGTATCCGGCAGATCGCGGTAAACGCCGCCCGGACGATAATAGGCAGCATGCATACGGGCGCCGGAAACGGCTTCGTAGCAATCCATCAGATCTTCACGTTCGCGGAATGCATACAGCAGCACCGCCATCGCGCCGACGTCCAGCGCATGCGCGCCGATCCACATCAGGTGATTCAGCAGACGCGTGATTTCATCGAACATGACGCGGATGTACTGTGCGCGGAGCGGCACTTCAAGACCGAGCAGACGTTCGATTGCCATCACGTAGCCGTGCTCGTTACACATCATCGACACGTAGTCGAGGCGATCCATGTAAGGCACTGACTGCAGGTAGGTTTTTTGTTCTGCCAGCTTCTCGGTACCGCGATGCAGCAAGCCGATATGCGGGTCTGCACGCTGGATGACTTCACCATCCAACTCCAGCACCAGGCGCAAAACACCATGCGCGGCCGGATGTTGCGGACCGAAGTTCAGCGTGTAATTCTTAATTTCTGCCATTATTTGATCCCGTAATGTTCTTCACGAATCACCCGCGGTGTAATCTCGCGCGGATCAATCGTTACGGGTTGATAAATTACGCGTTTTTGTTCAGCGTCGTAGCGCATCTCGACATAACCCGACACCGGGAAATCCTTGCGGAAAGGATGGCCGATAAAACCGTAGTCGGTGAGGATGCGGCGCAAGTCGTTGTGACCTTCGAACAGGATGCCGAAGAAGTCGAAAGCTTCACGCTCATACCAGTTGGCCGAGGCCCAGATATCGGTCAGCGAGGCCAGCATCGGCATTTCGTCGTCCGGTGCAAACACGCGGACGCGCAGGCGCCAGTTGTGTCCGATCGACAGCAAATGCGAAACCGCCGCAAAACGGGCGCCTTCCCAAATACCGTCGCCATAGGTCGAATAATCGACGCCGCAGAGGTCGATCAGCTCTTCAAAACGGGTATCGGCGTGATCGCGCAGGACGCGCATCGCTGACAGGTAATTCGAAGCCTTGACCACGATCGTGATCTCGCCAAAGGCCACGGTCAGACTTTGAAGGTCGTCGCCAAGCGCATTGCGCACGGCGGCTTCCAGGGTTTCCAGTTTGGTCGTCATGGTGCTCTCTTAACGCGCAATCGTATTGGTGCGGCGAATCTTGTTTTGCAGCTGGATAATGCCGTACAACAGCGCTTCTGCAGTCGGCGGGCAACCAGGAACGTAAATATCGACCGGCACAATGCGGTCGCAACCGCGCACCACCGAATACGAATAGTGATAGTAGCCGCCGCCATTGGCGCAGGAACCCATGGAAATCACCCAACGCGGCTCCGGCATCTGGTCGTACACCTTGCGCAAGGCAGGCGCCATCTTGTTGCACAGCGTGCCCGCCACGATCATCACGTCAGACTGGCGTGGCGACGGCCGGAAGATTACACCAAAACGGTCCATGTCGTAGCGCGAGGCGCCGGCATGCATCATTTCAACAGCACAGCAGGCCAGACCAAACGTCATCGGCCACAAAGAGCCGGTGCGGGTCCAGTTGATCAGTTTGTCAGCCGTAGTGGTGACAAAGCCTTCGTTCAATACACCTTCAATAGACATGGCTTACTCCCAATCCAGAGCGCCGCGTTTCCAGATATACCAGAAGCCCACCACGAATTCAGCGATAAACACCATCATCGTGATAAAGCCCTGCCAACCGAGGTCGCGCATGGCAACCCCCCACGGGAAGAAAAATGCGGTTTCCAGATCGAACAAAATGAACAAAATGGCGACAAGGTAATAACGCACATCGAATTTCATGCGCGCATCTTCGAATGCTTCAAAACCGCATTCGTATGGAGAAGTTTTTTGGGAGTCGGGCCGATGCGGCCCAAGTACACGACCGAGCACTTGCGGGGCGATGCCAACCGCGATACCGATCAGAATAAACAGCAGGACGGGAAAATAATTTTCGAGGTTCACGATTTTGCGCCAGTAGTTTGAACAGTCGGGACTACAAGGAAGCAAGCTGGACATATCCAACCTGCTTCCTCGCAGCCCCTTTTGCAGAATGATTTGCCGGTTCGAATGCTCGAACCTGACGCCCCCAATCCGGCAAACCACGCCACAAGTTCCTCGACAAAAAGCCAGCGCAGGGGCAACCGTTGCTGGCCTCATATTCTTTGGTGCCGACGGCGAGACTCGAACTCGCACAGCTTTCGCCACTACCCCCTCAAGATAGCGTGTCTACCAATTTCACCACGTCGGCATAAGCGCGTATTTTAACCTGATTTAGTACTTTTGTTCAATGCACAATCGAGTTAAAAGTCAGCAATTTCACTCTTAAGACTACTTATTTAGGAATTTGATTCGACTGCGCGCTACCGGTCGATGGCGCAGGTACGGAAGCAGCCGCACTAGCCGATCCGGAAGCTGCTGCAGAAGCTGCAACCGGCTCTGCCGAAGTCGCAGGAATTGCTGCTGCAGGTGCCGGCGCCGAAGCTGCCGGCAGATTCTCCATCACGCCGCCGGTAACTGCCGAGCGATGATTACCCAAATATACCAACGTCAATGTCGCGATAAAGAAAATCGCTGCCGCCAGGCCAGTCGACTTCGACAGGAAGTTCGAAGAACCGGTAGCGCCAAACAAACTACCCGAGGCGCCCGAACCGAAAGCCGCACCCATATCGGCGCCCTTGCCATGCTGCAGAAGCACAAGGCCGATAATCGTCAACGCCGACAACACCTGAACGATGACAATGATGTTAAATACTGTGTTCATTTAATGATTTCCAATGAGAGTTAATTCTTTGTAATTCTTTATGATTCTTTATTTATACTAAATTACCAAATCCGGACTATCCGGCTGCAGCGACAATCGCCAGAAAATCAACTGACTTCAATGCTGCGCCACCGATCAAACCACCATCTATATCCGGCATGGCCAGCAATTCGGCCGCGTTATCGGGCTTCATGCTACCGCCATACAAAATCTTCACCTCGACTGCAGCCGCAGGATTCTTCCCGGCCAGCTTGGCGCGCAAGGCCAGATGCACATCTTGCGCCATCTGCGGCGTCGCCGTCTTGCCGGTGCCAATTGCCCACACAGGCTCGTACGCCACCACAATCTTCGCCAGGTCAGCTGCATCCAGCACATCCAGCACAGCTGCCAACTGCCGCCCCACTACCGCGTCGGTCTGGCCGGCTTCACGCTCAGCCAGGGTTTCGCCGACGCATACGATAGGTGTAACGCCAGCCTGCAAAGCACGTACCGCCTTCTGCGCCACCAGCGCATCGCTTTCAGCGTGATAAGCGCGCCGCTCGGAATGACCGACGATAGCGTACTGACATGCAAAATCCTGCAACATGCTGACTGCCACTTCACCGGTATAAGCACCGGCGACGTGCGCAGAAACGTCTTGCGCACCCCAGGCAATTGCCGATCCGGCAAGCTCAGCCTGGCATTGCGCGAAATATGGTGCGGGTACGCACAAGGCGATATCGCATGCCGGCGCTGTCAGGCCAGCCTTGATTTCCGCCATCAGTGCAGCATTGGCAACCAGACTGCCATTCATTTTCCAGTTACCCGCTACAAGTTTACGACGCATATTTACCAAGGCCTAGGTTTTCAATAACCCGGCATTCTAACGCGTCGGGGGGAAAGCGGTCAAACCGGCAAGAAATATATGGCGGCCGATTTTACAGTCGGGCTACAGGCTGACTGCTTCGCTTTAGCACCGGGCAACTCAAGAAAATGTTTTCGCGGCAGCAATACTACTTGCAAAAAGTGTCATATCAACATTGCCGCCACTCACTATTACACCGACTTTTGCGCCCGAAAACGCCAACGCCCGATGCATCACCGCGGCAGCAGCGAGGCAGCCGGCGGGCTCGACCACGATCTTCATCCGTTCGGCAAAAAACCGCATTTGCGTGCGCAGCTGATCGTCGCTCACGGTAATGATGTCTTTTACACATGCCTGCAGAATCGGCAACACCAACTTGCCGATGTGCTGCGTTTGGGCGCCATCGGCAATCGTGTCCGGTACCGGGATATGTACGATATTGCCAGTTCGCAATGATTGCTGCGCGTCGTTGCCCGCTTCCGGCTCGACGCCGATCACGATACAGCCGGGCGACAGGTGCGCCGCGGCGATCGCGCAACCGGATAGCAACCCGCCGCCGCCCGTGCACACGAACAAGTAATCGAGCGGCCCGACGGTATCGAACAGTTCTTTCGCCGCCGTGCCCTGGCCGGCAATCACGTCGGGATGATCATAGGCTGGAATCACTGCACAGCCGCGCTCATCCGAAAGACGCGCGGCAATCACTTCCCGGTCTTCGCGTTCGCGATCGTACAGAATGATCTCGGCACCATATTCACGTGTCGCCGCCAGCTTCATTGCCGGCGCGTTGCCGGGCATGACGATGGTTGCATGCACACCCAGCATGCGCGCCGCCAGCGCCATGCCTTGCGCATGATTGCCGGATGAGAATGCCACCACGCCGCGTTGCTTTTGTTCCTCGCTGAGGCAGCTGATGGCGTTATACGCGCCACGAAACTTGAATGCCCCTACGCGCTGAAAATTTTCGCACTTGAAGAAGATACTGGCATCTGCCTGGCGGTCGGCCTGACCGGAAGTCAGTACCGGCGTCCGGCGCGCCACGCCCTCCAGGCGCTTAGCCGCGGCGACGATATCCTGGTAATTGACGGCAAGTGCAGCAAGGTCGGCGGCAGCCATTTTGATCCTTTGTTCGATTCAGCTTAGAGCAACGCGTAGAACATCGATTCACAACGATTCACAACGATACGCAACGATACGAATCCCGGCGCCTATTCCGCCACGCGCCGGCGAAACATCCAGCGACCGCTATCGGAGTCCTGCGGGACATATTGGTAACCACCCAGGTCGAAGGCTTTGAGCTTTTCCGCATTGGTGATTTTGTTTAACGCCGCGTAGCGCGCCATCATGCCGCGCGCCCGTTTGGCATAGAAGGAAATAATCTTGTACTTGCCGTTTTTCCAATCCTCGAATACCGGCGTGACGATACTGGCGTCGAGCACCTGCGGCCGGACCACCTTGAAATATTCTTCAGATGCCAGGTTCACCAGCGTATCGGCGTTTTGCTGGCTTAGCTGCCGGAGTTGCTGGTTTAGCGCCTGGGTCACCGTATCGCCCCAGAAGGCGTAGAGATTCTTGCCGCGCGGGTTGGCGAGGCTGGTGCCCATTTCCAGCCGATATGGCTGCATCCGGTCCAGCGGCCGCAACACGCCGTACAAGCCCGACAGAATCCTGATGCGGCTCTGGGCATAGTTCAACTGGGTAGTGTTCAGGGAAGCCGCATCCAGACCTTCGTAGACGTCGCCGTTGAAAGCCATGATCGCCTGCTTGGAATTACTGCCGGTGAATTTCTTCGACCACGATGCAAAACGCGCCGTGTTCAGTTGCGCCAGCGGATCTGAGATTTTCATCATGCTACCGATCTGGGCTGGCGAAAGCTGCGTCAAAACGCTGATCAACTCTGCTGAATGCTCGATGAAATCCGGGGTGGTGTGCGTTTCGGTGGGGCTGGGAGTGCTGTAATCAAGGGACTTTGCGGGCGACAAAACGATCAGCATGTGACATCCAAATAAACAAAAAAAATAGCAGAATGTCCGCAATGATACCGAAACAAACATTTCGGCGCTGGCGATGCTGCCGCCGGCAACGGCTATCGAGATTCAGTCTGACTCAGTCGAAAGCACCTTCCGACAGATCACGCTCGAATTCAGCAACCCAGATCGAACCGTCTCCGGTGGGATATTGTTTTTTGCGGCCAGTGGATTTCCTGCTCACCGTGACAAAGCCGGTGAGCGCGAATATCTCGTCGGTTTTGGGATCCGTCGTGTCCACCTCATGCAAGTCAAAATCGTTGGCAGCCATATTTTGCGCCGCCAAGATCGCATGGAAAGCATTCTTTTCGTCCGGCTCGATTAGCTTCATGTGCGCCTCCCGAAGTGACAACAAATGACATCGCGAGTTCTTACCATAGCACGCTAACGCCCGCGGCGCTTGTCACCCGGGTCAGCTGTATTAAAATTGACTGCCAAACAATTTCGTCTCCGAACCGTCATCCTTCAGCTGCAGCATTTTTTCAAACTTCAGGCCGATTTTTTCCAGCACTCTGATAGATTGATGATTGTCGGGCGCGGTAATGGCGACGATCCGCTGCAGGCCGCAAGTACGCTTGCCATGCTCCAGCACTGCCGATGCAGCCTCGTAGGCATAGCCCTTGCCCCAGAACTCCGGCAAGAAGGCGTAACCGATATCGACATCCGGCAAAGTCTCTCTTTTGATCAGCCCGCATATGCCTATCGGCAGTGCTTCATCTTTCAATTCCGTCATATAGAAACTGAATCCATAAAGCTCTTGCGCCGCCATCGGCCCATTCAAGATCGCCGCCCGCGCCGCCTCCACCGTTCTGATGCCGCGGTCGCCGATGAACCGCAGCCACGCAGGCTGGGTCACCAGCTTCAGATAGAAATCGGCATCGTCCTCATTCAAGGTACGTAAAATCAGACGCTCTGTTTCAAGAACTTTCATGGCTTTGGTTTTTCCTTGGAGTGGGTAATTTACCTGTAGCATGGGAGCATAAGCACTAGGACGATAATTGTCTACCGAACCGGATTTCGAAATGAATGCGACGCAAAAAATTGTCCTGATCCCGATTCCCAACCTGGATTTCGATCCGAGCGAAGTGGCGGTTTCCTGGCGCATCCTGACTTCACGTGGACACAAGGTGCTGTTCGCCACACCCGACGGCAAGGCGGCCGCGGCCGATCCGCTGATGCTGTCCGGCGAAGGCCTGGATGCCTGGGGCTGGATACCGCTGCTCAGGAAAATCAAATTGCTGGGGCTGATGCTACGCGCCAATGCCTCGGCGCGCGCCGACTATGCGGCGCTTGAAGGCGACCGTGCATTCCAGGCGCCGCTGGCTTATACCGAGCTCGAAGTCGCGCACTATGACGGCTTGCTGCTACCCGGTGGCCACCGCGCATGCGGCATGCTGGCTTATCTGGAAAGCCGGCCGCTGCAGCAATTCGTCGGGGCCTTCTTCGACAGCGGCAAACCGGTGGCCGCTATCTGCCACGGCGTCGTCCTGGCTGCCCGCAGCCTGTCGCCGCGCAGCGGAAAATCTGTTCTGCATGGCCGCGTAACCACGGCGCTGACCTGGAAGCTGGAGCGTAGCGCCTGGACCCTGATGAAATTCTGCGGCCGCTTCTGGGATCCGGCCTACTACCGCACCTATGGCGAGCAGGATGGCGAAGCAACCGGCTATCGCAGCGTCCAGGCCGAAGTGACACGCGCCCTGGCGCAACCCGGCGATTTCATCGATGCGGAACCCGGCGTGCCGGACTATTTTCGCAAAAGCAGCGGTTTGTTCCGTGATATCGACAACGACGTCCGCCCTGCTTTCGTAGTACAAAACGGTAATTACGTATCGGCCCGCTGGCCTGGCGATGTGCATCATTTCGCTGCAACTTTCTCGCTCCTGCTGGAAGATGGCTTGACGGACTGGCAGCCGAGGTAAAATGCGCGCTACCGATTGATGGAAATCCACATGAGTTCTGAACTACCCGCAGTCCCAAACAGCCGCACTGACAAACCACGTATCGTCATCGACACCAATGTCTGCCTCGATCTGTTCGTCTTCCGCGATCCGCGCTGGGCTGGCTTGATGGCAGCATTGCAAAGCGGCGCAGTCGAAGCGGTTACCCGCACCGACTGCCGCCAGGAATGGCAGATGGTGTTGCATTATTCGCATCTCCCCATCACCGACGACACCCGGCCCGCCTTCAATGCCGAATTTGACGCCTTGATCACCTGCCTGGAAGCCGAAGCGCTGACACCGCGTACCGATATCCGCCTGCCCCTCTGCACGGATCGGGACGACCAGAAATTCCTCGAACTGGCTCTGGGTGCGCACGCCACAACCTTGATCACCAAAGACAAAGCCTTGCTGAAACTGGCGCGCAAGACGGCAAAGATTGGCCTTTTCGCCATCATTCCGCCGCAGGCATGGGGCACGCAGGCCGTCGCCCACACTTAACTCTCAGGAATTCGCTGCAGGCTGTGCAGTCTCGGACAAAACGCTAAAATGCGAGATTCAGACAGACACCGAGATTAATAGCAGATGAACCGTGATTTGAGAATTCCTGGCGGCGACGTTGCCGCAGACCGCGCTGCCGAGCAGCTTCAATCCAAACTCCCGAAGGTCGGCACTACTATTTTTACGGTGATGTCGACGCTCGCCAGTGAAAAATCGGCGGTAAACCTGGGGCAAGGATTCCCCGATTTCGATTGCGATCCGCTCTTGGTCGATGCGGTTAGCGATGCCATGAAGAGCGGCCTCAACCAGTATCCGCCAATGGCAGGAGTGCCGGCTTTGCGCCAGGCCATCGCCGCTAAAATCGAAAAACTGTACGGCTACAGCTACGATCCGGCTACCGATATCACCGTCACCGCCGGCGCCACCCAAGGCTTGCTGACCGCCATCATGTGCACGGTGCATGCGGGCGACGAAGTGATCGTGATTGAACCGGCGTACGACAGCTACGTGCCGGCCATCGAACTGGCCGGCGGCAAGCCAGTGCTGGTGCAAATGACATTGGGCGCCGATGGCTACGCCATACCGTGGGACCGGATTGCGGCGGCAGTCAGCCCTCGCACCCGCATGATCATGGTCAATTCGCCGCACAATCCGACCGGCAGCGTGCTGACCCCTGCCGATATCGACGCGCTGAAAGATATCGTGCGCGGGACCGGGATTCTGATCCTGTCAGATGAGGTCTATGAGCATATGGTGTTCGACGGCGTGCGCCATGAATCGATTTGCCGCCATCCAGAACTCGCAGCGCGCGCCTTTGTCGTCTCCAGCTTTGGTAAGACTTACCACGTCACCGGCTGGAAAATCGGCTATGTGGCTGCACCGCCGGCGCTATCCGCAGAATTCCGTAAAGTCCATCAATACAATGTTTTCACCGTCAATACGCCGGTGCAGCATGGCATTGCGCAATACATGCAAAATCCCGCGCCCTACCTGGAACTGCCGGCGTTTTATCAGCACAAGCGCGACCTGTTCCGGGATGGCTTGAAACAAACGCGCTTTAAACTGCTACCGGCCGACGGCACCTATTTCCTGTGCGTTGATTACTCCGCCATCTCATCGTTGAGCGAGGCCGACTTCGCGATCTGGCTGACTTCTGAAATCGGCGTTGCCGCAATTCCGGTATCGGCATTCTATCAGTCTCCGCGCGAATCGGGCATCGTCCGTTTCTGCTTCGCCAAACAAAACCAGACCTTGCAGCAGGCGCTGCAGCGCCTGGCGAAAATCTGAACACATAAAAAAGGAAAGAGTCATGATCGATGTCTATAGCTGGGCCACACCGAACGGTCACAAGGTACACATCCTGCTGGAAGAACTGGGCCTGCCCTATCGTGTACATGCAGTCGATATCGGCGCCGGCGATCAGTTCAAACCTGACTTCCTGTCGATTTCGCCCAACAACAAGATCCCGGCGATCGTCGATGCCGACGGCCCCGATGGCAAGCCGATATCTCTTTTTGAATCGGGCGCGATCCTGTTGTACCTTGCCGGCAAGAGCGGAAAATTCCTGGGCCATACCGATCGCGAGAAATTCAATACCCTGCAATGGCTGATGTTCCAGATGGGCGGGGTCGGGCCGATGCTAGGCCAGACTCACCATTTCCGCATCTACGCGCCGGAAAAGATAGAGTACGCCATCAATCGCTACACCAACGAAGCCAAGCGCATCTACGGCGTGATCGACAAGCAATTGTCACAGCACCCTTACCTCGCCGGAAATGAATATACGATTGCCGACATCGCCACTTTCCCGTGGCTTCGTTCCTGGAAAAACCAGGGCGTGGAACTGAGCGATTTTCCGCACCTGAAAGCCTGGTTCGATACGATCAGCGAACGCCCTGCGGTCAAGCGCGGCGTCGAAGTGCTTGCCTCGGCCCGCAAGCCGCTGACCGACGACAAGGCGCGGGATATCCTGTTTGGCGCTCAGCAATATCAAAAAAGATAAAGGATGTAGGGTGGTCGCGCAGTGCCCACCCTACGGCTTTGGATAGCTAACCACCAATATTTCCAGCTCATCAAGCCCCGCCGGCGTCATCAGGGTTACGCTGTCCCCTTCATGGGCTTTGGTCAAGGCGCGCGCCACCGGGGAAATCCAGCTGATCTTGCCATGCAGCGGATCTAGTTCATCGATGCCGACGATAGTCACCGTGTGCTCTTCGCCAGCATGATTCCGGTAAGTCACCGTGGCCCCGAAAAACACCTGGTCGCGACCATGATGCACGCTCGGATCAACCACCTCTGCCAGATCCAGCCGCTTGGTTAAAAAGCGGATGCGGCGGTCGATTTCACGCAGCCTCCGCTTACCATAAATATAATCGCCGTTTTCGGAACGATCGCCGTTCGAAGCCGCCCAGGAAACGATCCGCACCACTTCCGGCCGATCCACATCAATCAGACGCAACAGCTCGTCTTTCATGCGTTGATAGCCTTCCGGTGTCATGTAGTTCTTGGTGCCAGGCGGGATCGGCGGCAGTCCGAATTCCAGATCGTCGTCATCGCCCTCAGATTCTTTTACAAATGCCTTGTTCATAGCTGACATTGTAGTTCCAATTACACTGCGACTACCGATTTGACTCCGGAACATGGCTTTTCTTGCATGGCGGTATGGTAAAGTCAGGCTGGTGCAATGTTGCCCGTACTGACCCCAGATTCCGTCATATGCCTGCCAATTCCTCCCGCAATGCCTCTTCCGCTCCGTTCCGGATCGGCCTCGCTACCAGCCGTAGCCATCAGCACGGGGCCGATTCTGCGCTGGCGCAGCTGCTGACGGGCAGCCGTCAGCTCATCGAGCAGCAACTGAAGCCGCAACTGATCGTCGTCGGGCGCACGCTGGACGCCATGCAGCAGCTAGGTTTGCTCACTGACTATCCGCACATCGAACGCTTCCCTTACGGTCGTCACGGCGGCCTGATGAAACTGGTGTCGCGGGTGGTCGACGCCGATCCGGCGCGCACCCTGGATGCGGTGATCTACCTGATGGATCCGGTTGATCCGTCGTCGACTTTCCCGGAAGCGGTAGCTTTGAAGCGGCAATGCGTGATTCACGGGAAGCCGTTTTTATCGACTCTGGCCGGCGCCCGCGAATGGCTGGAGCTGGAAGGCATGGCGGCCGGGGCCGCACCGAATCCAGCACTAGACCCGACTTTCAACCTGGCGCAGGAAGGCATCGCGCTGATTGCCCACGACGCCATGAAGGAGCGGATGCTGGACATCGCGGAACGTCATTTCCCGCTGCTCGACCAGTTTGCATTTCGCTGCGCCACCGGCACCACCGGCAGCCTGCTCAATAAGCTGGCGCAAAAAATCAAAGGCGAGGAAGCCGGGCGCAACTGGGTAAAGCCTTTCCTCAGCGGCCCGTTGGGCGGCGATGCCCAGATCGCCGAATTGATCCTGGATCGCCAGCAATGCCGGCGCGTATTGTTCCTGGAAGATCCGCACGTCGCGCGCCAGCATGAAGCGGATATCCAGTTGCTGGAACGCGCTGCCCGCACCGTCACCGACTACGCGCTGTGTATCAGCGATGCCGAGTGCGGCGAGCGCTGGCTGACCTTGCTGCACCAGCGCGCCGCATTGGCAAAACGTTAAGCAGTCGTCGGGATTCAGGTCACGCGTGGGCACAAAGGTGTGCCCACCCTCCTTCTTTCTTAATTCCGAGGTTACCTATCGGTAATCCGTGAAGATCCATTTTTTATAGTGGTCGTGGCACATTTTCCTGGAATTCAAGTTATCGGCTTAATTTTTAAAAAAAACAGCCGTTAACTCTGTTTAGGAAAATTGATTTTGCAGCATCCACCACCATCCACTATAAAAATCCAAGATGCGCCACGAAAATTTTATAGTTCGAGAACCTTTACTTGATCCGAAACAAGTCGTTGTCGGTTACGACCTCACCTGGCAGGAAGCCGACGATGCCGATGAGCAGACGAATGAATATGGTTTGCTTGCTTTGCTGGGTTTCGTCGCCGATCAGTTGAACGACAAGAAAACCGGCTGGTTGCTAGGCAATAAATTGCTGTTCCTCGAGGTATCCCCTGCCCTGCTTAAAAGCGAGGCAATCAAAAGAATGCCGGCTGCAAGCATCGTGCTGACTCTCAAGCACAGCGACCTGGCCGATCCCGACACCTTGGCAACGGTAAACACCTTGCGCGCCGAAGGCTATGGCATATCGCTGCGTGACGCAGAGCTGGCAGGCGCCGCACTCCCCGCCGACATCTCACATCTTGAAGTGCGATTTTCCGCCGGCGATTTCGCGACGCAGGCACGCCGCTACGCTGCGCTGAAAAAATCGTCGTTACGCATGGTCGGCCGGCCAGTCAGCAACTGGCAGGACTATGACGCCTGCGCCATGCTGGGACTCGATGCTTTCATCGGCAAGCTGCACTTGACGCCACGTCCGGGCAAACGCGCTACGGGCTTGAATCCGGCTCAGCAAAGTATTGTGCAAATCATGAACCTGGTCGCCCAGAACGGGAATCTGCAAAAAATTGAAGAAATCTTCAAACGCGATCCGAGTCTGTCTTATGCACTGCTGCGCTTCATCAATTCCGCTGCGTTCGGCTTGAAAACGGAAGTGCAATCGCTGCGCGCCGCCCTCGCCTTGCTGGGCTACGAAGCGCTGTTTCAATGGTTGTCCCTGTTATTGGCGACCGCCAGCAGCAGCGGGTATTCGCCGGTACTGATGGAAACGGCGATCGTTCGCGGGCGGTTCTCCGAGTTGCTCGGTCAAAAATACCTGCCTAAGGGCGAATCGGAAAACCTGTTTGTGGCCGGCATCTTTTCGCTGCTGGACCGCCTGCTGGGCGTCAGCATGGATGAGGTTCTCGCCAACATCAAACTATCCGACCAGGTGGCTGCGGCGCTGCTGACGCGTTCCGGACCGTATGGCCCTTATGTGGCGCTGGCCGAAGCTTGCGAGCTGAACTCGCCATTGGTCGCACCGTTGGCCAGCTCGCTGAAGATCAGCCCGACGGAAGTCAACCATGCGCACCTTTCGGCGCTGGCATGGGCGCAAAACCTGGGCGTGAAGGCCGCTTAGGCGTGGCGATTACGACTACGCTGCGGCGGCAGCTGCCGGCTGATTTCCGGCCAGTTGCCGCCGCCAGTTGCGCAAGCCGATAACGGCAAGCACGATGAACGCGGCATACAAACCCGCGGTCAGGTTCAGGTCCTTATAGATATATACGCCGACATAGACGATGTCGACCGCGATCCATAGCCACCAGTTGGCGATATATTTACGCGCCATCCAGAACTGGGCCACCAGGCTGAAGCTGGTCAGCGCCGAATCCAGCCAAGGGATGTGCGCATCGGTAAAACTGGCCATGACATAACCAAGCACTACGCTGCCTAACGCTCCAGCCAGCAGGCCAGCCAGCAAGCCGGATTTCGGCAAGCGTTGCGGTTGAATGTGATGGGTGTCCAGCTGGCTATTATCCTGGCCCGGCACGGCCCGGCTCCACTGCCACCAGCCGTACAACTGCATGACCGCAAAGATCAGTTGCAGCAGCAAGTCCGAATACAGCTTCGCGTCCAGGAATATGCGTGCATACAACAGCACCGAGACCAGGCCGATCGGCCAGCACCACAAATGGCGGCGCGCAGTCAGCCAGACTGCCAGGGCGCTGATGATGACTGCAACGATTTCCAAACCTGACATCAGGACTCCTGTGGATTGTTTTTATGGTCGCTGTTGCGGTTGCTACGCTGCTGCAGATGATCCAGCAGATATCGACCCGCATCGCTATTAAACCACTCGGCATGACCGAGGAAATAATTATCGTAGGCCAGCGCCGAGTTCTCGGCGGATTTCTGCACGCCGTGGAAATAAGCCAGCTCCGACAACGCAAATTCAGTATGCGCCAAAGGCAGCAATGCCGGCAAAGCAGCCGCTTCCGGCGCTGACAATGGGCGTACCGCCTCGTAAGCATCGAGCATGGCGTCGAGCTGATCGATATGTATCAGGCCGCGTTGATTGACTGCCGTTGATGGCAAAGCCAGCCATCCGATCAGATTACGCTCGACGGCAATGGCAAGATCGTAGGTGGCGCAGGTACGGTCGGCCAGCCCGAAATCAAGCACCGTTGTTACCGCAGCCGGCCCGTGCGCTTGCCACAGCAAATTGGAAGCATGCCAGTCGTTATGCGTCCATAACGGTGTCAAGCCACGCAACATGGGACTTAAACGCGCATGGAACGGCAACAGCACGCGCGTCACTTCCTGTTGCCAGTCACGCTGTGCCAGGTAGTCCGCCAATGCTGGCCGCTGCTGTATGTAATCCCCGATCCGGCTCAGCACTTCTTGCGGATCTTTAGCATTGAACAGGGTAAAGCCCGACGCCAGCAATTCGATGTTGCGCGCAGGTGCATCGTAACCGCGCGCAGCGAGATGCAGCCGTGCCAGCGCGCTACCTGCCGCGGCCGCATCCGCAGTGTCGACGAAAGGCGTCCATGAGGTCGCATCGCGATAGCGGTCAACGCCCTTCCCGACCCGCTGCACCTCGTAGGTCCAGTCGCCGTCGGCATGGGCGGTGCTGCCGTCGCTGGCTTGCAATACTTCGCTGACCGCCATTCCGTGCTGCCGCAGATGCAGCATGAAGCGGTGCTCATCCATCAATTCGTCCGCAGTCCGGATCGCCCGCAACAAGCGTTTTACAAATACCGGGCCCGATTCGGTGTCCGCCACACAAGCGCTGGAAAACGGCCGCGGGCTATGCCAGTTCAGGTGCGTGACTGCGCCGACCTGCGGATAGTGGCGCAATAGCCGCGCTACTTCATCCAGGGTCAATGCCGGCCAGCTCGACGCCACCGCATCCAGGCCCATGCCGTGGCTCATCACCGCAGGCGTGGCTTGGCCGGTCGCGTCATCTTGTCTTGGGTCGCTCATGCGGCGTTCCTGATCCCGATCAAAAGTCGTACTGTACCGACAAGCGGGCCGTACGTGGTGCGCCCAGATGCAGATAGCCGTCACCGATGTATTCGCCGACATCCTTCCAGTAACGCTTGTCGAACAGATTATCCACGCTCAGGCGCACCACAGTTGCATGACCCGACAAGCTGGTCTTGTAACGCAGGCCGGCATTGAACAAAGAATAAGCCGGCACGTCGACGTTGCCTTCCCGCGTAGCCGCTTTGCTGCCGCTGTATTGCCAGCCGCCCAGCACGCTCAGGCCGGCAATCTGCGGCACTGTGTAAGCGGCATACAGTGCGGCGCGCAGCCGCGGTACATTGATGGCTTGATGGCCGTCGTAAGCCGGCGTGCCTGTGTCCTCGGCGCGTGCCTGGATCATGGCCATGCTGGCAGTCAGCCGCAGCTGTTTGGTGACCTGGCCGGCTGCACTCAGCTCTATCCCGCGATGGGTTTCGGTACCTTGCTGGACATAGGTAAAACCGTTCTCGTCCGGCATCGGATATTCGTAAGGCTTGGTCATCTGGAATATCGCTGCACTCAGGCTGAGCTGGTCGCGCCAGTCGTATTTGACGCCGGCTTCGATCTGGCGCGATACGGTCGGCGGCAAGAATGCAAAGGCATTCTCGGTCCACCACGGCGCCTGGCCGCCCATCGTCAAACCCTTGCTGTAACTGGTGTACAGGGACAGGTCGGCTTGCGGCTTGTAGACCAGGGCGATCTGCGGCAACAACAATGTTTTGTCGGTGGCGCGCGTCGCCGCGCCGGTAACATCCAGCGCCCGTTCATTCACCCATACCTGGCGGGCGCCGGCGATCAGTTGCCATTGCGGAGTGAAACTGAGGCGATCGACCGCAAACAAGGCTTTCTGCCGGCTGTCGAGACGCAGATAAGAAGCATCCGGCGTCAACGGCGACGGTGCATAGACGATCGGATTCGGGTTATAGATATTATCGCTGCCGACATACTCGTTGACGCCGTCGCTCTGTGACACGGTGCGGCGGAACATGCTGCCGCCAAAGGTCAGGTCGTGACGCAGCTTGCCGGTATCCAGATGCCCTTGCAGCACGGCCTGCAACTGGTCGTTGCGCCGTGTGTCGTCAGGGAAACGATAATCGTAGATATCGAAATCGCCGCCGGCACTGAAATAGCGCGCTGGCGTTCCGCCATCGCCGCAGGTGGCGCCATAACCGCAGCCATACGGAAATGCCGAGTTATCGTCGATCACCACCCGGCTGCGGCTGGCCGCCAGATAGGCATGCCAGTCCGGCGTCAGGTCAAGATCCAGGCGCAGGTTGAGGTTGACCGAGTTGATCGTTACCGGCTTGGCCCACGGTTGCGCGCCCAGCAATTTTTCCGGCAAGACGTTGCTTGGGATGACGGTGCCCCCCAGCAGTTGATAGCCCGGTGCGGAGCGTTGCTCGCGGTGTTGGTACTCGGCGTCGAATTGCAGCCGCGCCTGCGGCGTGATCACCCAGTCGGCGGCCAGCGAGGCGAAGTTCCGCTCGCCATCGGCGTCGTTCACATACGAATGCAGGCTTTCGTGGGCGGCGTTGATGCGGATGCCGAACTGTTTTTGCTCGCCGAACAAGGTGCCGATATCGGCCGCCAGGTAACGCGAGCCGCGCGAGTCAGTCTCAAGCGTGACAGAGCGCACAGCGGCCGGACGTTTGGTCACATAGTTGATCAGGCCGCCGGGAGCAGCCATGCCGCTCTGCAGGCCGGCCAGGCCCTTCAGGATTTCAACGCTCTCTTTGTTTTCAAGCGCCACATTCTGTTCGCCGGCAATGCTCATGCCGTTGATCTGGTAACTCGACGCCAGATCCAGCGCAAAGCCGCGAATGGTGAAATTTTCGTAGTAGCCGACCGGCGCGTAATTGTCGCCGACCGCGGCATCGTTGCGCACCACTTCGCTGAGCAGGCGCGACTGCTGGTCATCCAGCTGGCTGCGGGTGATGACCGAAATCGACGCCGGCGTATCCAGCAAGGGAGCATCGCCGAAGGTCCCGATCGAGGCAGATCTTTTGCGATAACTGTCGGCGCCAGTTCCGGCACCGGTTACGGTAATGGTCGGCAACGTCGGTGCGTTGTCTGCTTTGGTTTGCGATTGCCCGGCCTGTCCGGATACATTTCCCACAGTCTCTTTTTGATCGGAAATGCTCTGCGCATGCGCCATGTGGGCGGTGGCAGCGGCAATCAGTGTAATCAACAGTTTTTTTCTGGTGGGCAATGGCAACGTACGTGTGCGGTTAGCGACAGAGTGAAATTCTTTTATATTTATCATTATATTGTTGTCATATATACATAAAAATACATACCAATTAATTAATATGCATATATGAAGTCTAAAAATCCGGGGGCGATTAAAACAGGACTCGCATTATCCGTCTTTTTGATTAGATTGGAATTAGAGCGTGCGCAATATCGACCTTTGCATCCACAGCCCCTATTTTTTCGTATACCGATGTGACGCAACTTGAAAACCAAAGGAGGTGCGCTCATGGTTAGCCGACGCAACGTGATCTTGAGAGCTGGCGCCGCGCTGTTGGCGGGTGGCCTGGCAATCCTCGGGCGGCGGGGGTTTGCTGCTGAAACGTTTGAAATCACCCATACCGATGCCGAATGGAAACAACGTCTGACGGCAGTCCAGTATGCGATCTTGCGGCAGGAAGGTACCGAGCGGCCGTTTTCCAGTCCGCTAGACCATGAGAAACGCGCCGGCACCTATTTTTGCGCAGGTTGCAATTTGGCGGCTTTTTCGTCCAGGAACAAATTCGACAGCGGCACCGGCTGGCCGAGCTTCTGGCAACCGCTGCCAAATGCAGTGGCCACCAGAACCGACACCACGTTCGGCATGAAACGCACCGAAGTGCATTGCCGCCGTTGCGGCGGCCATCTGGGCCATGTATTTGATGATGGGCCGAAACCTACCGGCCTGCGTTATTGCATGAACGGCGCCGTGCTAACGTTCAAACCCGAAGTCTGAGCCATCGGCCAGCCTTGCCCGCGACAGTTGCACCTACTTGGAATCGTGATAGATTCCCCCAGCGAATTCTCGTCTTGGCGGCAAAAGGTGTAACCCAGGCAGAGCGCCAGGGTCGTTCGTTTTCACCTGCTCGAAACAAGCCCAATAAAAAAAACGGCATACATATTGCATGTATGCCGTTTTTCACACTACAACTTATTCAAATGTAGCTTATGGGCCAACGGGCACAATAGCCAGCAGGGGATCGTTGGTGAGGCCTATTAGCATCAAGCCATCTCCAGACACAGCCATTTGACGGTCGAGCAGATTTTTTGCATAACCGGCGAATTTAAAACCACGTATTAAAGTGCCGTCAGCGCCATGCACCCATACGTCGGATGAGCTGTACGATCCAGAGATACCGCAAAAAACCCTGCCGTCGCTAGCAACTTTGACGTTGTTGGGATATGCATCCCCACCAGGAAGGGCGCTGATGAAACTCAAGTTGACCGGAGAAAGCGAGCTGCATCGATAAGGGGCGCCATTGGCTGTGTACACCCTGCTGCCATCGGCGCTGACAGCGATGTCTGCGCCATTGGACATCACTCCGCCACTGGATATGCCGATGACTCCCGTAGCCGGCACCAACGGCGAGACATTCAAGGTCCCGCCATTCAAGTCAGAGTAGTCGACGCTATAAGCCCAGGTTGTAGACGGGCTGATACCTTCGTTCTGAGCATAGATTTTTTTGCCGTCAGCGGTTGCCGTCAAATCCCCGACGTTGACACTGGTGTTCCTGATGAATTTGCCATTTGACGCCAAGTACGCGCTGCCGACGTTGGTGACGATGATTTCCACGCCGTTCGGCCGGATTGCTTTTATGCGCGTCGTGTTTGTCAATGCGGAGCTTAAGTTCCACGTGTTGATTTTGGCTGCGGTAGCCAAATCAATGACAACCAGACTGCTCGCAGCCAAGTCTAAGGCATACAACTTATCGCCGTTTGGACTGATAGTCATATTGCCAAGGGTGGCGCCGAGTCCAGTAAGAGTAGCAGTCTTTTGCGATGTATAAACATTGTAGACATCAATGGAAGATCCACCGTTATGGACATAAATCAGCGGACGAATCGGGTCGGCAGCGATATTTGTATAGGCTTGATTTATCCGCGTGATAGAGGCTGGCGTTGTGCTGCCTTTCCACAAGGCGACTTTAATCGGCTCCGGTGCGCTTATCGAAGGATTCGTGGAACTTAGGGTAACCGTCGCATAGCTGATCGCATTGGAAGGCAAGCTGGCTGGATTTGCACTAAGTGTAAGACTGTTCCCGCTCTTTGCGGTACTTAACCAAGCTTGATCCGAACTGGCATTCCAGTTGCCGCTAGCGCCCGAACTGTCATTGATCTGCAAAGTCCGGGTCAGACGCGACCAGGCCGGGGTTGCGGTCAATGCCACACCGGCTTCCGAAGCTAATATTGTATCTGAGGCAGGTTTGATAGTAAGCGTGACTGGCAGACCGACACTCTGGCCATCGTTTGATTTGATAGCGATTAAACCTGTATAGATCCCGACTTGCAACTTCGAAGGAAGGTAATCAAGTGTCAAACTCGTGTTCCCTGCCCCTGTCGCATTACTTAATTTTAACCAAGAGGCATCCGTTGTCGCGGTCCAGGTTCTGCCTTCTCCATGGATCGCGATAGTAGCTGAATCGGGCGCGACACCTCCTAGATACATGCTTTGGGTCAGCGCTACACTCGAACTTGCGCCAAAGGTCGGCAAGGTCGCAGGCGAGTTAACCTGGAAACTATAGGGTAACAGCATGGGCGACCCTGGAAACTGACTGGCGCAGTTACTGTCGCGACAAAGCTTGACCGTGAGATTTCCTTGGTGAGTACCTACGGACAAGGCCGGGGACGTATAGAGCGCAACGCTGTATTGCGTTGTCGAGTTTCTCGATATCTGCGTATTCGGCAGCAACACCCCGACATCATCGACGAAATAGGCATACACGGCGGACGCCCCGTTAAAGTCGGATGGCGTGTTGACCGTGGCAGCAAAATTGATTGTGCTCGACACGCCGGCAGTAAGTGCTTGGTTGATGGTGGATGGCGTGAAGGTCAACGCCGCAGCTGTAGCCCCCTGATTGTTCGAACCAGCTGCCGGTGTGGAGTCGCCGCCCCCACCGCCGCCGCCGCAGGCAGTGAGAAACAAGCTTATTAACAGGGGGAAAAACAGTCTTTTCATTATGATTATCTTTCTTTCACAAATTGTTTTTCAGGCCCAGATATTGAATATCTCAGCTTGAATTTTTTTGTTGACATAGTTTTAATTTCAATTTGATTGTAACAGTAAGTAATTATTTGTAACAATGCCAATATGTTGATTTTGGAAAATATTTTGAACTTATTGCTCCTATTGCCATTTCAACCAGTCCACCGCTAAGGCCTGATAAAGGGCGAACGTGGAGCGGCGCAGAACAGCAAGCTGAAATGCGGCGTCTCAGGCTGCACTCAAAGGCCACATCGAGGATGCTGACACTCTAAAAAGCGGGGATAGTTCATGCGATCGCAACGACACGCCACGATGGAATGCCGCTCGGGGCAATGTACTTATGGCGTGGAGGAAGGATGGGTAGTCACTGAGCGGCATCAATCGCGCGCTCGACGGGCATGCCGGTCTATTCCTGTGACCTGCAAAGTCTTTGATGATCAGGCGCGGCTTGCGGGAGTCCGTGCGCGCCCGGTTGATTGCTGTTCCGTTTTCAAGTTAGCCCTAAAAAAAATCCTGAGCAATTTCAAGCGAAATTCTCAGGATCTTCTTATCTCACAGTTCCGGACTATACCCGCCGGGTGCCGGTATCCACCGCCTTGGTTTGCCCCGACTCCAGCGTAAAGCCGGCACCGGAATCGGTGCCCAGCACCTTGACCAGGTAAGGCATCAATTCTTTCAGCATCGGTTCCAGCGTCCATGGCGGGTTGATCACGAACATGCCGCTGCTGTGCAGGCCGAAGCCGTCCGGCGATGGCGTCTTCACGGTCAGCGTGACGTTCAGCCAGCCGTTGGCCTTCATGCGCTTCAGCTTGTCCGGCATCTGGCGCGACTCCATCCGGTTCAACAGCGGATACCAGACGGCATAGGTGCCGGTGGAAAAACGGATCAGCGCATCTTCGATGGTGTTCTTGACGTGGCGGTAATCTTCTTTGACCTCATACGGCGGGTCGATCAGCACCAGGCCACGGCGCGACGGCGGCGGCAGCAATGCCTTCAGGCCGAGGAAGCCATCGCCCAGATGGATCATGACGCGTTTGCCACGGCCATTGCCGCGCGGGTTGCGCTCGGCTTCCAGGCGGCGGAAATTATCGGTCAGGATCTTGCCGTCGCTCGGATGCAGCTCAAACAGGCGCAGGCGATCCTGCTCACGCATGATGGCATCGGCGCAATACGGCGAGCCCGGGTAGTAGCGCAGCTTGCCGTCGGGATTCAACTGGCGCACTACGTCCACATACTCCGCCACCGCCGGCGGCAAATCCTTGCGGTCCCAAAGGCGGCTGATACCGGTCTCGAACTCGGCGTTTTTCGACGCATAACCGCCATCCAGCGCATATACGCCGGCGCCGGCATGGGTGTCGATGACCATGTAGGAGGTATCTTTCTGGCCCAGGTAGCGCAATAACTGGATGGTGACCAAGTGCTTCAGCACATCGGCATGATTGCCCGCATGGAAGGCATGGCGGTAACTCAACATAGGAAACTCTATCGTGGTGAAGTGTGTTACCACACTCTACATCAAAGAACCGGTCGGTTACTGTGTAGAAGTGCGGCGAGGTGGCTTGGGAACTGCATACAACTAAGCGCCCCGTGCGCAAACGACCCGCATTCTAACATTCCAGCAATCGATAAGAAAAAGCTATTCGATTAATCGATTTCAGCTTGCATTTTCAACATCTCTTCCGCCACCTTGACGCAAGCTTCGATATGCCGGTTTCCGATCGCCCGGAATGCAGAAAAACCAATCGCCGCCGACACCATCTGGCCGGCGATAGGCACCAGCCGGGTAGCGTTCTTCGACACCAGCTTGACGCCGCTGCGCGTGAGGATTTTAAGCATCAGCTCACGCGTCACCATCCGCCCTACCAGCGTGCTGCCGAGGCCGACGATAGTGCTATAGGTAGCTACCTTGAGTTTAGGCTGGAGCTTTTCGATCTGCTGCGGCGTCATGCCGAATTCGGCATTGATGTCTTCGATCAGGCGCGACAGTAAATGAATATCGACTGCGATATCGACGCCCATGATCGGCAGCGCCGAAGCACCCGCAGACAGCAGCGCGCGCTTGGCCACCATCTGCCGACAGCGCTGGCGCGCCGTATGCAGCGCATGTTCGGAAGCGGGAATCAGGATCCCCGCTTCCGCCCTGGCTGGCTTACGCCCACGCAGCCGGTCGAACATCAGCTCGCTGCCTTGCCCTTGACGAAGCCGTAAATCAACAACAGGATAAAAGCGCCGACGATGGAGCCGATAAAGCCCGCGCCCTGGCCGGCGTGATACCAGCCGAGAGCCTGGCCGATATAACCAGCCAAAAACGACCCGGCAATGCCTAGCAAGGTAGTCACGATAAAACCCATGTTCTCCCTTCCCGGATGAAGAAATTTAGCAATCACGCCGACCACGAAACCTACGACGATTGTCCACAGGATTTCCATTGATGCTCCTCAGAATTGTTGTTGGCTGCGGGCCGTTTGTTCTTGAAAAACCGACGGCCCGGCGTCCAATATAGAGCAAAGCTTGCCGTTACGCAGCGCCTGGACAGCAAATTTGCGGAAAATATTATCACATACTTATTATTTTAAATGAGAGCAAGGGGACTGTTTTAAAATCTCCGTCTAGGCGCCCCCGGCAGGATCTACGCATGGAACTCCTGCGCCCGGTCCAGCCGGAAATACGCATCCAGCAAGGACGTCTTGTAGACCGCTCCCAACAATTCCGGATCCTCGTGGCTGCGCACCACCGGCAGCCGCTCGCCCTGATGATCCAGGAAAGACTGCAAAGCGTCCCCCAGCGACATCTCCGGCGTCACCACATGCAGGAATTCGCGCCGCACAAAATCTTCCGCCACCCGCGTTTGCGTATCGGTCTTTTCCAGCAGGCAGGAAGTAATGTCTTGCAAGGCCACCACGCCGCAATAGCGATTACGCTGGTCGACGATGTAAATGTATTTCACCGGATATTTCAGGAACAGCCCGCTGATCTCAGCAAACGATGCCGTCAGCGGCAATACGGTATCCGCCGGCCGGATCAGTTCGCTCATGTGGATGCCGCGCAGGCGCACCCGCTCTTGGGCGTCGCGATTACGCTTGATCGTGATGTCATACATGGAAGCGCCGTTGATGCTGCGCGCAATGAAATAAGCCACGACGCAAGACAACATCAGCGGCAACACCACCTGATAACTCAAGGTCATCTCGAAAATCATCAGGATCGCCATCAGCGGCGCACTGGTCGCCGCCGCCAGGAACGCGCCCATACCTACCATCGCATACGCAAACGGCGCCGAGGTGGTGCCTGGCAGCACGACGTGCAGCACTTGTCCGAACAGATAACCGATGGCGGCGCCGACAAACAATGTCGGCGTGAAGATGCCGCCGACCGCGCCCGAGCCGGTAGTGATGGCGGTGGCCACCACCTTCAGCAGCAGCAGCAGCAATACGCTCC
Organism: Collimonas sp. OK307; assembly: GCF_900113705.1. Classification (GTDB taxonomy): domain Bacteria; phylum Pseudomonadota; class Gammaproteobacteria; order Burkholderiales; family Burkholderiaceae_D; genus Collimonas. Next base: position 193,988 of record NZ_FOQI01000006.1, read on the forward strand.
ACCACACCCAGGGCGTATGCAGCAGCGAATTGACCACGCTATAGCCGTTACCCCACACCTCCGGCATCCAGATCGAAATCAAGCCCACCAGCAAACCACCCAGGCTCAGCCGCAGCGGCAATGGCAATGCGGTCTTGGTAAACAGTTTTTTGGAGAATCCCAACAAACGCAGGAATTGCGGTGCAGCGACGCCGGCCATGATACCCAGCAACACGAACCATAAAATCTCGATGCCGGCGATTGGTGGGAACGGCGGCATCTCGTAGGCCGGATGGTAGCCGGGCAATTCGCGCATGGTGATATTGGCGACCACCGATGCCACCACCACCGGGCCGAAACTCTCCATGACAATCGCGCCCAGCACGATTTCTGTCACAAAAAATGCGCCGGCAATCGGCGCATTGTAGGCCGAGGTAATCCCGGCCGCCGCGCCGCACGCCACCAGTAAACGCAAGCGGGCCGGGTTGAAATGCGTGACACGCCCTACCAGCGATGCCGCCAGCGCTGCCAGTTGCACCATCGGGCCTTCGCGCCCGATCGAGCCGCCGGAGACCACAGTCGCCAGCGAAGACAAACTGCGCAGCAGGCTCTGCCGCACCGGGATATTGCCGTCGCCGATGGCTACCGCTTCCATGTAGTCCGAGGTGGCGCTGGATGGCATGCGCTTTGCCAGCACCAGGATGACGCCGGCGATCAGGCCGCCGGCGGCCGGCAACAACAGCCGCATCGACCACGGCAAGCTTTTGGCCATGGCGACAAAACTGCCGCTCTGGCCGGTCAGCAGCAACTGCAAGCCGTAGATGCATTCACGGAACAGCACCGTCGCCACCGCACCCAGGAAACCAACCACCGCCGCCCACAACAGCATCGAGTGGCTTTCCGAAAAATGAAACTGCCGCTGCAGGCGAATCCGATATCTTAAAAGCGTGCTACGTGGGAGCATGGTGTGCGAAGGCAAGGAGAATGTGGTTGGAATGCTGCCGCGTTACCCGGCCATCAGCGCGTCGAAATACGCCATATCGGCAGCCACCGCCGCTTCCGCCTTGATTTGCATGGCTTGATAACGGGCGATGATCTCATGCCCGATTGGCGTGACCTGTGCACCGCCGCCTTTGGCACCGCCAGTCGCGGTCGCCACCAGCGGTGACTTGAAGCATTGGTTCATTGCCTCTACCAGCAACCAGGCGCGGCGATAAGACATGCCGATAGCGCGCGCTGCCGCAGAAATCGAACCGCTTTGATGGATGGCTAGCAACAGCGCCGCCTTGCCCGGACCGAAGGCGATTGCATCGCCCTGCATCACTCTGAGTCGAATCGATTTGGAATTTGCCATATGCGGGATTGTAGCAAGGAGGTAGACAGCGATTCAGGTATTTTATTGACAAGCACTTTGCGTTAGCAGGATTTTATGGTGTCTCGGCATGGTTACTACTCAGTTTCAATTCAGTACCGATATTATTAAAGTTGACCTTCGCTGTATCCTGCCATATATTTCGTTTTTGCCATTTGTCATTTGCCGCTCGGGAGATATTGTGATCTTGCTTCGTTTTAAACGCCTCGCTCTTGCTAGCGCCCTCCCTCTGTTGCTGTTGACGCCGGTAGTGCATGCAGCCGACCTGGTAGTTTCGGCCGCCGCCAGCCTGACCAATGCTTTCAAGGACCTGGGCCAGTCGTTTGAAGCCCAAAATCCGGATACCAAGGTGATACTCAACTTTGCGGCATCCGACGTCTTGCTGCAGCAAATCATCAAAGGCGCGCCGGCGGATGTATTTGCTTCCGCCGACCAGGAAGCCATGAACAAGGCCGAAGCTGAAAAAGCAGTGGTCGCCAGCAGCCGCAAGAATTTTGCGAATAACCAGATCGTGCTGATCGTGCCGGCCGACAGCCAGCTGCACATCCAGCAATTGCAGGATCTGACCCAGCCGGCGGTCAAGCGCATCGCTTACGGTAATCCGGCTTCGGTGCCGGTTGGCCGTTACACCAAGGCTGCGCTGGAACACGCGAACCTGTGGGATGCCGTTGCCGCCAAGGGCGTGCCTGCGCAAAACGTACGGCAGAGCCTAGATTACGTGGCGCGCGGCGAAGTCGAAGCCGGTTTCGTTTTCTCTACCGACGCGGCGATCATGCCGGACAAGGTCAAGGTTGCAATGCGCGTGCCCGCCCAAACTGCGGTCAGCTACCCGATCGCCGTCACCGCCAATACCAAGCAAGCTGACATGGCAGCCAAATTCGTCGCGTACGTTCTGTCGCCGACCGGCCAGGCCACACTGGCGCGCTATGGTTTCTTGAAACCCTGATGGCAGAGTGTTATCGTCAAGCTCTTCAATGCAGCATCAAGGGTAAGCAGTGAATAGAAAGCAGACGCGAAAGCAAAAGCCATGAACAGCGGCGTGTGGGTTGCCCTGACGCTGTCGTTGAAAGTTGCGGGCTGGGCAACCTTGCTTAACATGGTGCTCGGCGTTGCTGCCGCCTATGGCTTGTCACGCTGGCGCTCGCCGGCACGCGATCTGGTGGACGCCATCCTGACTTTGCCGCTGGTGCTACCACCGACTGTGCTCGGCTACTATTTGCTGGTACTGCTGGGTCGCCGCGGCGTGTTCGGCGCCTGGCTGGAAAAATGGGGCATCGAGCTGGTATTCACCTGGCAAGGCGCGGTGATCGCAGCCACTATCGTCGCCTTTCCGCTGGTGCTCAAGTCGGCCCGTGCCGCCTTTGAAAATGTTGATGTGCAATTGGAAAATGCTGCCCGCGTGCTGGGCGTGTCGGAGGCCGGTGTCTTCTTCCGTGTCACCTTGCCGCTGGCGTCCAAGGGCATCCTGGCAGGCGTGCTGCTGGCCTTCGCCCGTGCACTGGGCGAATTCGGCGCCACCTTGATGATCGCAGGCAATCTGCCGGGCCGCACCCAGACTTTATCAGTCGCCATTTACGAAGCGGTGCAAGCCGGCGACGACCAGACCGCCAACTTGTTGGTGCTGATTACCTCGGCCACCTGCATTGTGGTGCTGCTGATCGCTGGCCGCCTGCTACCGAAAAGCCAGCGGCGCAGGCAAACATGATGGATTTCCCATGACCATTGAAATCCGCATCAGCAAACATTTGCAAGCCGATGACCGTGGCTTCAATCTCGACATCGCCTTGCATACCGCAAGTAACCGTGTGGTGCTATACGGCCCCTCGGGCGCCGGCAAGAGCCTGACCCTGCAGGCCATTGCCGGCTTGCTGACGCCAGACAAAGGCCTGATACGCCTCAAGCAAAACATCTTATTCGATAGCGTGGCCGGCATTTGCCTGCCGCCGCAACAGCGCAAGGTAGCCTATCTGTTCCAGGACTATGCGCTGTTTCCGCACCTCACCGTAGCCCAGAACGTGGCTTTCGGTTTACGCTCGGGCAGCTTTAATCTGCGCCATCCGCATGATCATCCGTCAGTAAAGAAATGGCTGGCCTCATTCGAATTGAGCGCTGCCGCCAACAGCTATCCGCATCAGTTGTCGGGCGGCCAGCGGCAACGCGTGGCGCTGGCCAGGGCATTGGTGCTGGAGCCGGATATCCTGTTGCTGGACGAGCCGTTTTCCGCGCTGGATCTGAGTTTGCGCGACAGGATGCGGCGCGAATTGTCCGAGCTGCAAAAGCAGTTGAACGTGCCAATGATGGTGATCACCCACGACCCTGCCGACCTGGCCTTGCTGGGTGATGAAATATTCGAGATCCGTGACGGCATGATCGCGCCAGCGTCAACAGTAGCGCCAGCGCCGTTCGCCAAGGCGTAAAAAAAGCGCAGCCGAAGCTGCGCTTTTTTGTGATTGCCTGATTTCTTTACTTAGAAAATGTGACGGATACCAACGGCGACGCCAGTCACGTTGTCCCTGCCAACCAGTTCCGACAAAGCTGCGTTCTTAGCCTTGTTGTAATCCACCGTACCGTACACCTGGGTCCGCTTGGACAAAGCATATTCCGCAACGCCGACCAGCGCGTAACGTGTGCCGTCACCCAGGTTACCCAAGGTGGCGACCGTGACGTTCTTGCTCTTGTCATAGTAGCCGGCTGCGGTCAGCGACCAGGCTGGAGTTGCCTGGAACGTCGCACCCAGGAAGTAAGCATTGTCCTTGCGCTCGACACCGGCGATGCCGCCGTTGATGGCAGCTGCGCTATTGGAAACACCGAAATATGCAGGGGTGGTGCCAGTGCTGTCCTTGATCCGATAGTAGCCGCCGAACAGTTTGGCCGCGCCCAGGGTGTAGGTAAGGCTCAGGTTATAGGCTGTGTCTTTCCAGTCCGAATTGACCGCACTGACAGTTTGCTGAAAGCCGCCGCCAATGGCAAACGGGCCGGCGGTATAAGCCAGCGTACCACCGATCTGGCTGCCCCGCTTGACCGATCCAGCCTGCTCGCCCGCAGCATAGCTCACACCGGCAGCAAGGCCGCCGAAGGTGCCGTAGTACTTGAGCATGTTCGAATTGCGAACCAGGGTCGCACCAGCCGGCATCCAGGAATTCTGGTCGTAATTGCCGACGGTCAGCGGATCGAAATGGTCGGCCATCAAATCAAACAGCGGAGTTTGCTGACGTCCGATCGTGACCGTTCCGAAAGTGCCGCTCAGGCCAACGTAGGATTGACGGCTGAACAAGACACCAGGGCTGGACATGCCGCCGGTATCGGAATTGAAGCCATTCTCGAGACGGAAAACCGCTTTCAGGCCACCGCCCAGATCTTCAGTGCCTTTGAAGCCGATACGGCTGTTCGAGATCGCGCCGTTCGTAACTACGAAGTTATGCTGTCCGGCCGCGTTATCGCTGCTGAGATAGCGGATGCTGGTATCGACAATACCGTAGATGGTGACATTGGTTTGCGCCATTGCGCCACCGCTGACCAGCCCCGCCGCAGCCAATAACAAAGTGATTTTTTTCATGCACGTCTCCATAGGTTAAACATTTTTAGATTTTTTTTCGATTGCAAAGGCCACATATTGCTACGCCGCTTAAGCCATCGCTTTACCGCCACTGCTACAACATCGCGCTGCCACTTCAGCGCTGCCGGGGATAAAGCTGAACGGACATCATATCAGCACAACTTTCCCCCAAAACAAGTTGTTGTAAAAACCCCACTAGGTTTATTCCGATTTCAAGACGCCACGGCGTATCTGATCGCGCTCGATCGACTCAAACAGCGCCTTGAAATTGCCTTCGCCGAAGCCTTCATCGCCTTTACGCTGGATAAATTCGAAAAACACCGGGCCCAGGGTGGTCGCCGAAAATATCTGCAACAGCAGGCGTTGGCCCTGGTCGTCCGAGACGCCATCCAGCAGGATGCCGCGCGCTTGCAGTTCACCGGCCGGTTCGCCATGGCCAGGCAAACGCCCTTCCAGCATCTCGTAATAGGTTGCCGGTGGCGCCGTCATGAACGGCGTGCCCATTTTTTTCAAGGCGTCCCAGGTTTTAATCAGGTTGTCTGTTTGCAAAGCAATATGCTGGATCCCCTCGCCATTGAACTGCATCAGGAACTCTTCGATCTGGCCAGAACCCTTGGACGACTCTTCATTTAAGGGAATTCTTATCTTGCCGTCCGGTGCGCTCATCGCCTTGGATGTCAGCCCGGTGTATTCGCCCTTGATGTCGAAATAGCGGACTTCGCGGAAATTGAACAGTCGCTCGTAAAAGGCGGCCCAGTGCGCCATCCGGCCGCGATATACATTGTGGGTCAGATGGTCGATGGTTTTCAGGCCGGCGCCGACCGGATTGCGCTCGACACCCTCGATGAATTCAAAATCGATGTCATAGATCGATTTGCCCGGAGTAAAACGATCGATCAGATACAGCGGCGCGCCGCCGATGCCCTTGATCGCCGGCAAACGCAGTTCCATCACGCCTGTATTGATCTCCATCGGCTCGGCGCCACGCTCCAGCGCGCGCTGGTACGCCAGGTGCGCATCATTGACACGGAACGCCATGCCGCACGCAGACGGGCCATGTTCTTTGGCAAAATAATATGCCGGGCTTTTCGGCTCGTAGTTGATGATGAAATTGATATCGCCCTGGCGATACAGCGTCACGTCCTTGGAGCGATGACGGGCCACCTTGACGAAGCCCATGGCTTCGAACGCTGGCTCCAGCACGTTAGGCATTGGTGAAGCGAACTCGACGAATTCAAAGCCGCACAGGCCCATAGGGTTTTCAAACAGATCGGACATGGTGTACTCCTGCAAATAAAGTCTGGTGGACTGGGTCGAAACGGATCAGCTGCGGGTAGCGGCCGACTCCGATATTTCTGGCGTAATCAGTTGTTGCAAGGCGATTTCAAAAGCCACTTTTGCAATGCCCGTATGGCTGGTGGAATGGCTGTGGCATTTTTCAAGTGCAGCGGCCACCGTCGCCGAGACGTCGCCGAAAATGGCTTCATCCGATATCTCGACCTGGCTTTGCATCAGGAAAGCGAAGGCGCGCGCCATGCCGCAATTGGCGACAAAATCCGGTATCACGGCGACGCGGTTGTCGGCATGCTCATAGATCGGGCCGTAGAATATGTCGCTGTCGGCAAACGGTACGTTGGCGCCACTGGAAACCACTTCGAGACCGTTGGCGATCAACTGGTCCACCTGCTCCTGCCTGACCAGGCGTGAGCCGGCGCACGGCAGGAAGATGTCGGCGCCGACGCTCCAGATCGCCGCATTGCAAGCCTCGAACGACAGCATGTTCTCGGCGATCAGCTGATTCCCCTGCTTGGCCAGGAACAAGGCATGCACTTCTTCATGGCTGTAGCCATCGGCATTGATCAGGCCGCCATTGCGGTCAATGATGCCGACCACGCGCGCACCGGCCTTGGACAGGTAATACGCGGCAGTAGAACCGACATTCCCCCAGCCCTGCACGATTACGCGCTTGCCTTCTACGCTACCGCCATACAGCCGGTAGTAATGCAACACGGATTCGGCTACGCCCCAGCCGGTGATCAGGTCTGCCACCAGATATTTGCGGCTGGCAGCCGGCGTGTAGCGCACGTCTTCCACCACCTTGGCCACGCCCATGCGCAACTGCCCTACTTTCTGGATCCGCTCACTGTCGCTAGGCTGGAAATGACCATTTACGATTCCTTCCTGCGGGTGCCACAAGCCATAACTTTCAGTCATCGGAATCACTTCATGGACTTCGTCGACGTTCAGGTCGCCGCCGGTGCCGTAATAGGTTTTCAGCAAAGGCGTCACTGCCTTGTACCAGCGGCGCAGCACGCCGTCCTTGCGTGGATCGGCAGGATCGAAATCAATGCCCGATTTAGCGCCGCCGATAGCCGGGCCGGAGACGGTGAATTTGACTTCCATGGTCTTCGCCAGCGATTCGACTTCGCGCCGGTCCAACCCGCTGCGCATGCGGGTACCGCCGCCGGCAGCGCCGCCGCGCAGGGAATTGATGACGATCCATCCGCGCGCCGGGGTCTCCGCGTCATGCCATTCAAAGACGATTTCGGGCGCTTTGCTTTCAAACGCATTGAGTAAAGCCTTCATACTTCTCCTTGGTATATCTGTGGCGATAACAACGCCGCGTATTTAACCGAGCAACAACTTGTCGTCATCGATTTTTTCGCCGCGCGTGGTTTCAAACATGCGCAGCAGATCCGGAACATCCAGCCCGCACCGCTGTTCGCCATGCACGTCCAGGATCACTTTCCCTTCGTGCAGCATCACCGTGCGCGTGCCGTAATCGAGTGCCTGCCGCATGCTGTGCGTCACCATCATTGCCGTCAGCTGGCTGGATTCGACGATCTTGGCGGTCAGCGCCAGGATGAAGGCCGCAGTTTTCGGATCCAGCGCGGCGGTATGTTCATCCAGCAGCAAGATGCGCGACGGTTGCAACGAAGCCATCAACAGGCTGACTGCCTGACGCTGGCCGCCGGACAGCAAACCCATGCGATCGGACAGACGGTTTTCCAGCCCCAGGCCGAGAATGCTGAGCTTTTCCCGGAACAGTTCGCGCATGGAACGGTTCAAGGAGAAACGCAGACCGCGCTTCGAGCCACGCTTCCATGCCAGAGCCATGTTTTCTTCAATCGTCAGGCTCTCGCAGGTACCCGCCATCGGATCCTGGAACACCCGCGCCACCAGATCGGCACGCTGCCAGCTGGTCCGCCGGGTAGCATCGGTGCCATCAATCGTGATGCTGCCGCTATCCACCATCAGGTCGCCGCAGACCGCATTCAACATGGTCGACTTGCCGGCGCCGTTGGAACCGATTACGGTGACAAACTGCCCCGACGGAATCTCTAATGAAAGTCCGCGCAACACCTTGTTTTCGATAGGCGTGCCGGGATTGAAAGTAATTTCCAGATTATTCAGCTGCAACATCAGTTTTCCCCTTCCCGGGTGGCCGGCACGATACTGCCGCCAGAAGGTTTGAGCTTCCCATTGCCGCACAAGCGGCCGAAGCTGCGCTTGAAGTTAGGTATCAGCAGTGCGAAGCCGACCAGCAATGCCGTCACCAGATTCAGGTCCTGCGCCTTGAGGCCGATAAAATCCATATCCAGCGCCAGCGCAATGAAGAAGCGGTACAGCACGGCGCCGAAGATACACGCCGCGGTAGTAATCACCAGGCTGCGCGCCGGCACCACTGTTTCGCCGATGATCACCGCCGCCAGTCCGATCACGATGGTGCCGATACCCATCGAAATATCGGCGCCGCCCTGTGTCTGTACATACAGCGCACCAGCCAGCGCCACCAGCGCATTCGAGATAGCCAGGCCCCAGACGGTCTGGCGGTTGGTAGAAATACCTTGGGCGCGCGCCATGCGCGCATTGGCGCCGGTGGCACGCATCGAGAGTCCGGTCTCGGACGCAAAAAAGGCATCCAGCAAGATCTTGGCAATCAGTACGATCACCACCATCACCAACGGCTGTACCCAATAATCAGGCAAATCGCCGATGCGAATCATGCTGAACACCGTCGGCTCGCTGATCAGCGCCACGTTAGGTTTGCCCATGATGCGCAGGTTGACTGAGTACAAAGCAATCATCACCAGGATACTGGCCAGCAATTGCATGATCTTGAGATACACGTTCAGACAGGCGGTCACGCAGCCAGCCAGTCCGCCGGCCAGCAGCGCGACGAAGGTGGCGAGAAAGGGATTCCAGCCGGAGACAATCAAGGTTGCGGCAACTGCGCCGCCGAGGGGAAAACTGCCGTCGACCGTCAGGTCGGGAAAATTGACGACACGGAAAGACAAGAACACGCCTAGCGCGACCAGGCCGAAAATCAGGCCGATCTCGATGGCGCCAAGCGAAGCGATGAGCGACATATACTTCCTTTACTTCAATAAGCTACAGAACCGCCTCGCCAATGGCCGCGACAGCCAGGCCGGCAGGCCGTTGGCGAGGCGGTTCACCAACAAAACAAATCACCGGCAATACAGCGCCAGAAATACGACGGGCAGATGGCCGCGACAGCCATCCGCGCACATCTTATTGTTCGACCACCTTGGCCGACTTGATCAATTCGGGCGACAAGGTCACCCCCTGTTTCTTGGCAGCGTTAGGATTGACGTAGAGTTCAAATGTCGTACTGGTTTGCGAGGCGATCTTGCCGGCCGCTTCACCCTTCAGGATGCGCACCACGATCTTGCCGGTTTGACGGCCAAGATCGTAATAGTTCAAACCGATGGCTGCTGTCGCACCGCGCTTCACCGCGCCGGTATCGGCAGCGACGATAGGCAACTTGGCCTGTTCCGCAACCTTGACGATGCCTTCAAATGCCGACATGACATTGTTGTCGGTAGGTGCGTAAATCACGTCGGCTTTGCCGATCAGGCTCTGCGCAGCGCTAGGCACATCGATGGTGCGGGCAGCGGCGGCTTCGACCAGTGTCAGGTCGGTACCGGCCAGCAGTTTCTTGAGCGATTCGACGATCGATACCGAATTCGCTTCGCCCGGGCTGTAGATCACGCCGATGCGCTTGGCCTTAGGCACCACCTGGCGAATCAGATCGATCTGTTTGGCCAATGGCGACATGTCGGAAACACCGGTGACATTGGTGCCGGATGCATCCCAGCTCTTCACCAGTTTGGCAGCGACCGGATCGGTCACCGCGGCATACACGATAGGCACGGTCTTGGTGGCAGCCACCAGCGCCTGGGCTGACGGAGTGGCAATCGCCACCGCTACATCCGGCTGGCTACCCGCATACTTGCGGGCGATCTGCGACGCCGTAGCGTTGTTGCCTTGCGCGCTTTGGTATTCGAACTTCAGATTCTTGCCTGCCTCGTAGCCGGCGGCCTTCAACTCGTCCTTGACGCCATCGCGCACGGCGTCAAGCGCCGGATGTTCAACGATTGCGGTGACTACCACCGTTTTGTCGGCGGCATAGGCGGTGGAAGCGGATACGCCCGCCAGACTGAGCAACACTACAGATGCGATAGCGGAACGCAAGAAAGGAAATTTCATGACTTTGTCTCCAGATAAGTCAGTTTGGGTGCCGGGAATCGGCCTCTTTATTATATTGCAACAGAGGTTTTCTCTCTGCTGCGCCATATGTTATTTTGAAAAAAGTATAGCTTTTAACGTTGAAAATTGGTTTGCGAGTTGAGGCCGTTTTTCAATGGGTTATGAAATATAATTTCGTCACAAACCCATAAATCGAGAATAAATTGCACAAAATTGATATCGATCAAATCGATCGCAAAATGTTAACTTTTTTGCAGAAAAATGGTCGCGCATCCAACCTGGAGCTGGCGGAAGCCGTCAACTTATCAGCGCCGCAATGCCATCGCCGCCACCGCCGGCTGGAAGAAGTGGGCTTTATTGTCGGCTATGAGACCAGGCTGAGCCCCGCCAGTCTGGGCTTGAACGTAATTGCCTTCGTCCACGTATCGATGGAAAAAGGTCATATCAACGATTTGTCCGGATTCAGGACCGCCATCAACGAATGGCCGCAGATTCTGGAATGCTACTCGATTACCGGTGATTTTGATTATGTGCTGAAGGTCACCGCACACGATTTGAAAGAACTGTCTGATTTTCTGATGGAAAAGCTGATGCGCATGCGTGGCGTTAGCGGCGTCCGTTCCAGCGTCTGCCTGGATGAAATCAAATCAACCAACATGCTGCCGCTGCCTGCCGCCTAGCGTCGCGTCGGCCAAATGAAAAAGCCGCATCCTTGTGAGATGCGGCCTTTCAGGTTGTTGGCGAGATAATGCCAGTGACCTCTAAAACAGTTTAGGCAACCTTCGCTGCGAAGAATTGCTCATCTTCAGTAGAACCATGCAAAGCGGTAGTCGACGACTGGCCTTGCTGGATAGCCTGGGTCACTGCATCGAAATAACCGGTGCCGACTTCGCGTTGATGCTTGACCGCGGTAAAGCCCTTGTCGGCGGCAGCGAATTCGGCTTCTTGCAGTTCGACGAAAGCGGACATCTGGTTGCGTGCATAGCCGTGCGCCAGGTTGAACATCGAGTAGTTCAATGAATGGAAACCGGCCAGCGTGATGAACTGGAACTTGTAACCCATGGCGCCCAGTTCTTTCTGGAACTTGGCGATAGTTGCGTCGTCCAGGTTCTTTTTCCAGTTGAACGATGGCGAGCAGTTATACGCCAGCATCTTGCCTGGGAACTTGGCATGTACAGCTTCCGCGAATTTCTTGGCGAAAGCCAGGTCCGGCTTGCCGGTTTCACACCACACCAGATCGGCGTATGGCGAATACGCCAGTGCGCGCGAGATAGCCTGGTCGATACCCGGACGAGTCTTGTAAAAACCTTCGACTGTACGCTCGCCAGTCAGGAACGGCTTATCGTTTTCATCGACATCGGAAGTCAGCAAATCAGCTGCTTCGGCATCGGTACGAGCGATCACCAGAGTCGATGTGCCAGAAACATCAGCCGCCAGGCGCGCTGCGTTCAGCTTTTCGACCGCTTCGCGGGTTGGCACCAACACCTTGCCGCCCATGTGGCCGCACTTTTTGACGGATGCCAGCTGATCTTCGAAGTGCACACCGGCTGCGCCGGCATCGATCATCGATTTCATCAGTTCGTAGGCATTCAACACGCCGCCGAAACCAGCTTCTGCATCGGCCACGATAGGCGCGAAAAAGTCGATATCGTCTTTACCTTCCGACCATTGGATCTGGTCGGCGCGCTGGAAAGTATTGTTGATGCGCTTGACCACCAGCGGTACCGAATTAGCTGGATACAGCGATTGGTCAGGATACATTTCGCCGGCCAGGTTGGCGTCGCCGGCAACTTGCCAGCCCGACAGGTAGATCGCTTTCAAGCCTGCCTTGACCTGCTGCATCGCTTGATTGCCGGTCAATGCGCCGAGAGCGTTGACGAATGGTTCTTCGTGCAGCAGTGTCCACAGTTTGGCGGCGCCGCGTTTTGCCAGCGAATGTTCGATCTGTATCGAACCGCGCAAACGGACCACGTCTTCTGCCGAATAATTGCGGGTAACGCCTTTCCAGCGTGGGTTCTCGGCCCAGTCCTTGGCCAAGGCTGCTACTTGCTGTTCACGTGTAGTCATCGTCGCTCTCCTGTTAAAAACAAAAAGTAAAATCAAATCCGATGACTAAATAGTAGGCCTATCTGCGCGCAGCAACAATGTCTTATATAAGACATATAAGTATTTTTATTTCGTTTAAATTCAATGAGTTAACATTGATTTTTCGCGATGCGGAATAAAATTTCTGGGAGTGAAATGCGGAAATGGTGCTTCGCATTTTTGAATTTCATAATACGAAACGCAAATTCCGCATTATGAAATATTGCATTTAAAGACGGGGGCATCAACTCCCCGCCTTTCATTCAGAGCGATTTAGAACGATTTTGTCATCGACAGATAGAAACCACGCCGCTGCCCATACTGCGGTGCGCCGACGCCGATGCCGGAACCGTCACGTATCTCGTAGACCTTGTCGAACAGATTGATCACGCTTAAACGTGTGGTGAACTTGCCGATCGGACTATCGCTGAACACATGGCTCACTCCCAGGTTGACCTCGGTATATGCAGGCAGGTGATCGGTATTGGCGAAGCCGCTGCGCAAGCCGCTGCCGAACAACGCGTCCGCAGTCCATGTCGTGCCTTGCCACAGATAGGAGACGCCGGTCGATGCGGTGATGCTCTGGTCATGATCGAGATGCACCCAATTGTTGGCGATGTAATTGAGCTCCTCTTGCCCGAAGTTGTACTGGCTGGAAATGATGTTTTTACCCAGTGCAGTTGAGCGCGCCACATTCAGATAGGCGCCCAGATCGCCCTTGCGATAGTTGAGCGTCAGTTCCAGGCCGTAGACCTTGCCTTGTGCGTAGTTGAATGGCGTGTACAACAATGCCGATCCGAACTGTCCTTCATCCAGCAGGTTTTTCACCTTCTTGTAGTAACCGTCCAGCCCCAGCGTCAAATGCTGCGTCAGCTGATGATTGACGCCAAGATCGAAGTAATCCGAGCTTTCAGCCTGGACCGGACCGTTCTGGCTGCTAGGTGAGGCATTGGTGGTGCCGTTGAAGCTGGCGATGGTGCCGGACCCGATCAGCTCGCTGGCAGGCGGCGTGAAGTATTTGGCGTAACCGGCATGGAAGGTGGTCTGCGGCGTCATCTGATACACCACGCCGATGCGCGGACTGAACTGGCTGGCGGTGACATAGGCATTCACCCAGTCGGCGCGGGCGCCGTAGTTCACTGTCACTTTATCGCTCAGCTTCCATTCGTCTTGCAGGTACACGCCCGTCTGGTTGGTGGTCTTCTGATTGCTGTCGGCCAGCGAGATTGGCTGGGTAGACGTTTGCGCGCCGCTATCGTCCGCCGGGAAGGTCAGCGAATTGTCGCTGTTCTTCAAATTCTCGCGTGTGTAGTTGATGCCGGCGCGTATCGTATGGTTAGCGTTCAAACGGTAGCTGCCGTCAGCCTGCAAGCCGTTCGCCAGGCCGGTCCGCAATACCCGCGAGGCGACACCGGTGTACAAAAGATCACCGGTCTGGTCCGGTTCGAACAGCACTTTCGAGTAACGGCTGAATGCCGCCACCTGATAATCGATGTCCGAGCCGATTTTCCCCTGCAAGGCAAGAATCCCGTAGCGATTGGTTTCGCGTTGCCGTTCGTTCAGATTAGCTGACGGATAGTCGGTCACGCCGTCCAGCTGAAAACTCGGGGTCTGCCCTGCACTGTTCGGTATCTGGAAACGTCCATCCGAATTGCCCAGGATCAGGCTGACGCGCGTATCCGCATCAAGCAGATAGGAAAAATACCCGAACGCCTTGTTTTGCAAAGTCCGGTCATGCAAGGCGCTCGATGCGCCGGTAGGATTTTCGATACCGAGGTTGTTGGCTTCAAAGGAACCATTGATGTAATAGCTGAAGGAATCGGTGCTGCCGCTGACATCGCCGCTGACCTGGCGCGTGTTGTTGCTGCCGACCCGAACGCCGATATTGCCGCCATTGACCAGTTCGCCGTTCTTGGTATGAATATCGACGACACCTGCAGTCCGATAACCATATTGCGCCGGCAAGGCGCCGGTGAGGACGCTGACGCTGTCGACAAAGCGGGTATCCAAAGTCTGCCCGAAACCGGAAATACTTTCCGGCAAAATGATGCCGTTCAGCCGGTACTGCAAGTCGGCGTGGTCGCCCCGCACATGCAACTGGCCGAAGGAATCCTGCGCCACGCCGGGGGCACGCAGCAAGACTTCATTGAACGCAGTGTCCTCCCCTTGTGGCATGGCGGCGATTTCTTTACGGCCGATACGATAAATGCTACTGCCGGTTTCCACCTGGATCCCGTTCCGGGCGCGATCCAGCCGATCGGCTGTCACCACCACGGCACTGTCTGCCCTGACGGTGTTTGCCTGGCTGGCTTTCAACGTTATATCTGCGGTTGCGCCGGCCTCGTCAGCCACCGTCACCGTGCCGTTTTCGGATTGGAAGGACGGTTTGCCAACGCTGATGGCATAGCTGCCGGGAGCAATGTCGCTAAAGGCGAAGTGTCCTTGCTGATCGCTCTTGGTAGTGCCGACGGCCTTCCCGGTCGCGTCTTTCAAGGCGATGGTGGCGTCCGGTAAAGGATGGCCGAGTGCGTCATGGATGGCGCCGCTGATTTGTTTGGGGGCGGACTGCGCATAAGCTGCAGGAATAGCAAAGCCGTAGGCAAGCGCAATCAGGGCGCTCAGGCGCAACAGGCGTGTTTTCATTCTCAAACTCCAATAAGGGGAATAGCCCCGCGAATAACCCGACGCCGAGCTGCCGGGTTGTCATTTCCAGATCGGCGGTAAGCGCGGCAAAACGCGGCAACACGAACTGGAAATGACGCCCAGACAGCGTCAAGGCTGTCTCTGGTCAGAAATAATGGGATAACAGAAGGTCAGACATCGATGGTCGGCGGGGCTTGAGAATGCGGAATCAGGAAGTGTTTCTGCGCCGGTATAAAGGCGTAGGCCGGTTCGATCGCGGTGCGATACGCAAACACCAGGACCGGTGTCAGCACCGGTACCGGGATGGTTGGAACAGGAGACGGGAAATCGGCAGCCAGGTCGCAGCTGACACAGTCGGACGAAGTTTCGGCCAGGCTGTGATTATGAAATGCCATCCCGACCAGTTGCGTTACCAGGATCGCCAGTGCCAGCCATAGCGCGAACTGCTGCAAGCGCAGCTTGAAGCGGCGCCGGGCGTGGAAATGCGGTTCGACGATCAGCCGCATGCGAAGCTCGCTCGGCTACAGGGCACGGCACGCTCTTGCATATCTGCAGACGCGTCTGTCCCGCGCGCTAAGCGCAGCGATAACTTGACAGTAATGGTCTGAAGATACATGCGGTTTTGGCCTGGCTTATGTGGCTTATGTGGCTTATGTGGCTTATGTGGCTTATGTGGCTTATGTGGCTTATGTGGCTTATGTGGCTTATGTGGCTTAAGTGGTTTATTTGGCCGAAGAAAATCTATGGCGGCAAGCTGCAAGTGTAATCGCGAACCGGTATTGCTTGCAAGATAATTGCAACAGAGTTGCATAATTTTGTTGGCATTTAGTTGGCCGCGAGCCCGGACGACAACCAACCCTGCTTATGTGCTGGCGGCTGCAGCGGTAGCCGGAATATCAGCCACATCCATGTCGACCTTGATATATTCAATGTTCAATGTAATGGCCTCGCTGTAACGCAGCACGAAATAATCGCCGTCGACCCCGTAGAAGCGCGCCAGATCGTCTGCGACGGTGCTGCTATCTTCCTTATCGGCGACCAGCGGCCGCCGCATCACCTGCGACAAGATGAGACGATCCAGGCTGCCGCTGGCATCGACAAAAAAATCATCGAGGATGCCGGTAAACAATACCGCCTGTCCGGCCACATTCACAATCGCAGATACGGCAATCAGGTCGGGTTGCTGATCCTGGTCGAAATCGGCGCCAGTCAGCAGGTAATACCAGGGTGCCTGGTTAAAGCGTAGCCAGGGAACGAACCAGCCGGCGCCGGAGCGGTCCAGCCGAAAGCGGGTGATGGCGAGCCGAAAACAATTGGGCACGACCCAGGCGCCGGCATACAAACTCAGGAAATAAGCGCATATCCAGGAAAATTGCCGGGCAATCCCCTGAATCGCCCTGGCCTGGCTGGCGGGATCGGATGACAACAGTTCCAGCAACAATAGCGGCTGCAGCACATGCCCGAATAACACCGCAGCCCCGAGCAACCACAAAGGGTGGAAAACGCAGTTCCACAGCATCGCCTCGGTGACAATCTGTCCGAACGGAGAATAATCAAGGGAAATACGCTCCGCCCGCTTAAATCGGGAACGGGCAATAAAACCGGGGAGTAACAGCAGGAAGACGATTAAAGCAGGGAGCGCTACATTCATCGGCCAGGCTCTGGTTCTGGTTCTGGTTCTGGTTCTGGTTCTGCGGCCAGGTTCGTCATTCCGCTCAGGCGGCCTTGGGAACGACTTTGATACGGTACTGGACAGTCCCCTCTTGCGCAGAATGCAAGCTGATCACGTCTTCGTCATTGGAGACCGCGGTGGCTGTAGTGGATAGCGACGATTTGGAATTCTTGCTGGCCAAATAGGCGCGCAACTGCAGCGTCGCGCTAGGGTCAGCGAGAATTCTTTTGGCCAATTCGCTCTGGAGTGCTTTCATAGTGAGTCCACTATGCCATAAAAAAACATCTTTTGCATGATGTCATTCCACCAGCTTCATCCCGGCATCTTCATGCAACGGAAGCATGGTTCAACAGCACGTTTGTTATATACAAATAACTATATATAACTTTGGTGTATATAGGACCGCTGATAAGATTGCATGCCTGACTGAACACTGTGAAACAAACCCGTGATTCGTATCGAGCACCTGCATAAAACCTATCCGCTGGAACGCACAGCAAGACCAGCCGCCGCCGGCACTCCCGCCGCAGCATTATCCGACATCAACCTGCATATCAGGAAGGGCGAAATCTTCGGCATCATCGGCCGCTCCGGCGCCGGCAAAAGCACCTTGATCCGCACCCTCAACATGCTGGAGCGCCCATCCAGCGGAAAAATATCGATCGAGGGTGAAGACATCACTGCGCTGGACAATAACGGCCTGCATCGGCTGCGCCAGCGGATCGGCATGATTTTCCAGCATTTCAACCTGCTCAACGCCAAAACCGTGGCCGCCAATATCGACTGGCCGCTGAAGATTACCGGCAAGTACACACAGCAGGAACGCGCTGCCAGGGTAACCGAATTGCTCGACCTGGTCGGCCTGAGCGAACACCGTGACAAGTATCCGGCGCAATTGTCGGGTGGCCAGAAGCAGCGCGTCGGTATCGCCCGCGCATTGGCCAACACGCCGCACCTGCTGCTATGCGACGAAGCCACCTCAGCGCTCGATCCGGAAACCACGCAAGCGATCCTGCGCCTGCTGCTCGATATCAATCGCAAGCTGGGCCTGACGATTGTGCTGATTACCCATGAGATGCAGGTCATCCGCAATATCTGCGACCGGGTTGCAGTGATCGAGGCCGGCCGCATCGTGGAAGCCGGCGATGTCGCCGAAGTATTCCTCCATCCGCAGCACGCGGTCACCCGAAGCATGGTTGCTGAAAGCGCGCCGACAATATTTTCGGCCGAGACCGCAGTGCAGCCCTCTGCCTTAGCCGGCATCACCCAGCTGCGCGGATTGCTGGTGCGCCTGACCTATGTCGGCGACATCACCTACCAGCCGATCCTGAGCAGCATCGCAGCCGCCACGCCGGCGCTGATCACCATCCTGCAAGGCACCATCGCCCGCATCAAGGACACGCCATACGGCCAGCTGCTGGTGGAATTGCGCGGCGAACCGGCCGACGTGGCGCAGGTTTTCGCCACCCTGGATCAACACAATATTCGACATGAGGTGCTTACATAATGGACTTCTCTCTCATCGACTGGGGCGACATCTGGCAAGCCACCTGGGAAACCCTGGCCATGACCGGTTTTTCCTTGTTGTTCACGATATTGCTCGGCCTGCCGCTCGGGATCCTGCTGTTCATCACCGGCAAACGCCAGTTGCTCGAACAGCGCGGCATCTACCGGGTGCTGTCGCTGGTCGTCAACGTGTTGCGTTCAGTGCCGTTCCTGATTTTGCTGATCGTGATGATTCCGGTCACGGTGATACTGGTCGGTACTTCGCTCGGCGTACAGGGTGCGATTCCGCCACTGGTGCTGGGTACTGCGCCCTTCTTCGCACGTCTGGTGGAAAACGTGCTGCGTGAAATCGACCGCGGCGTGGTGGAAGCATGCCAGGCCATGGGCGCCGACAAGCGCCAGATCATCTTCGGTGCGCTGTTGCCGGAAGCCCTGCCCGGCCTGATCGCTGCCACCACCGTCACGGCAATTGCATTGATGTCGTACGCCGCCATGTCCGGCGTGATCGGCGGTGGCGGCCTGGGTGACCTGGCGATCCGTTTCGGTTACCAGCGCTTCCAGACTGAAGTCATGGTCACCACGGTTGCCGTGCTGGTGGTGCTGGTGCAGGTACTGCAGTTTTCCGGCGATCGGCTGGTCCAGCATTTCACACGTAAATAAGTCAGTTGTTTGTATTTTTAAAATCCAAAAGGGAGTGAATATGTCACAAAAATTATCACGCAAGTTTTCGTTATCGCTGGGACTGGCTGCAGCCGCGTTTTCGACCTTCAGCCTGATCGCTCCGGCGCAAGCTGCCGACAAGCTGGTGATCGCCGCGACACCGGTACCGCACGCCGAAATCCTGGAATTCGTCAAACCGATCCTGGCCAAGGAAGGCGTCGATCTGCAGGTCAAGGTATTCACCGACTACGTCCAGCCGGCGGTGCAGACCAACGAGAAACGGGTCGACGGAAATTTCTTCCTGCATCTGCCCTACCTGAACGAATTCAAGAAAAATCACAAGAACGATGTCGAAGTAGTCGTTACCAAGGTGCACGTCGAGCCGTTCGCCGGTTATTCAACCAAGTACAAGAAGCTGGCCGACTTGCCGGACGGCGCAACGGTCGCCATCCCGAACGACCCATCCAACTCTGGCCGCGCCCTGCTGTTGCTGTCACGTCAAGGGCTGTTGAAACTCAAAGATCCAGGCAATATCTCGGCCACACAAAAAGACATCATCGAAAATCCAAAACACTTGAAGTTCAAGGAACTTGAAGCGGCGACCTTGCCGCGCGTGCTGAACCAGGTCGACCTGGCCCTGATCAACACCAACTATGCGATCGAAGCCAAGCTCAATCCAGTCAAGGATTCGCTGTTTATCGAAGATGCCAATTCGCCTTACGCCAACTTGCTGATTGCCCGTCCGGACAACAAGGACAGCGCTGCAGTGAAGAAACTGGCGGTGGCATTGAATTCGCCGGAAGTGAAGAAATTCATTGAAGAAAAATACAAAGGCGCGGTGGTGCCTGCGTTTTAATTGATGCAGATGGAATAGGCGATCGGCCAGGATCGCCCATAACCGCCCATAAAAAAACCCCTCGCGATTTGCGAGGGGTTTTTGGTTTACACTGGCGATCTGACGATTCACAAAACATCGACCTTAGAGGCATATCATGGAAGAAAAAGTAGAAGCAAACCCATCTCAGCGCGATGCATTCCTTGAAGAAAAAGCATTTAAATCACGTACCGTGCTGGTCTTCGGCCAAATTAACGATACGCTTGCGCGGGATGTTGTCAGGCAGCTGATAGCCCTGTCCGGCGAATCCCAGGCACCGATCAATCTCCTGGTTTGCTCACCCGGCGGTCATGTCGAATCGGGCGACGTAATCCATGACGTCATTCGTTTTATCGATGCACCGGTCAACATGATCGGCAGCGGCTGGGTTGGCAGCGCGGCAGTCAATGTCTTCCTGGCAGTGCCTAAAGAACGTCGCTTCTGCTTGCAAAACACGCGCTTCCTGATTCATCAGCCAAGCGGTGGTGTCGGTGGCCAGGCTTCCGATATCGCGATCCAGGCGCGTGAGATTATTCGCGTACGCGAACGCATCGGCGCCTTGATCGCTAAAGAAACCGGGCAGAAACCGGAAAAGGTGATGGCTGACATCGACCGCGATTACTGGATGTCGGCGCCAGAGGCGATTGAGTACGGCCTGGTGTCGAAATCAATCGTGAGCTCCAAAGAGCTTTCGTAACTCCAGACCATGATCGGTTCCAATAAAACTGAAACCTGATCTGGCGCGCAATGAACAAAGGGGGGCAAGTAACACTTGCTCCCCTTTTTATGCCCTTGCCGATGTACCGCTTTATTATGCCGCCTTACGCTCCTGCGCCACACTCTCACGCAGGCGCTTGGCTGCCAGCACCATGTTCTCCAGCGCCTCGTAAGTTTCAGGCCAGCCGCGTGTCTTCAGGCCGCAATCCGGATTGACCCATAAGCGCGCATCGGGAATCACGCCGCGCGCCTTGTGCAACAAACGCTCCATCTCATCGACTTGCGGCACCCGCGGCGAATGGATGTCGTAGACGCCCGGACCGATATCGTTCGGGTAAGCGAACTGCCCGAAACCATCTAGCAATTCCATATCCGAACGCGAAGTCTCGATAGTGATGACGTCAGCGTCCATCGCTGCGATCCATGGCAGGATGTCGTTGAATTCCGAATAACACATGTGGGTGTGGATCTGGGTTTCGTCGCCGACGCCGGCAGCGCTGATCTTGAACGCCCGCACTGCCCAGTCCAGGTAATGCGGCCAGTCGCGTGATTTCAACGGCAAGCCCTCGCGGAAAGCCGGTTCGTCGATCTGGATCATGCCGATGTTGGCCTTTTCCAGGTCGCATACTTCGTCGCGCAAAGCCAGGGCGATCTGCAGCGCGGTGGTTTCACGCGGTTGGTCGTCGCGCACGAAAGACCATTGCAACATGGTCACCGGACCGGTCAGCATGCCCTTCATCGGCTTGGCTGTCAGGGACTGGGCAAACTGGCTCCAGCCCACGGTCATCGCTTCCGGACGATACACGTCGCCATAAATGATCGGCGGTTTGACGCAGCGCGAACCGTAGCTTTGCACCCAGCCGTTGGCGGTAAAGGTGTAACCCCACAATTGCTCGCCGAAATATTCAACCATGTCGTTACGCTCCGGCTCGCCATGCACCAGCACGTCGAGACCAAGCTGTTCCTGCTTCTCCACCACGACGCGGATTTCTTCGCGCATCTTGTCGAGGTAGTCCAGGTGACCGATTTCACCGCGTTTGTAGGCGGCACGCGCCTGGCGGATTTCCGCAGTCTGCGGGAAAGAGCCGATGGTGGTGGTCGGGAAAGCCGGCAATTGCCATTTGGCTTGCTGCTTGGCGATGCGCTCGGCAAAACCGGCAGAGCGTTCGGCATCAGCCGCGGTCACAGCCGCCAGGCGCTTTTGCACCAGCGGATTATGGATGCGGCTAGAGCTGCGGCGGCTGGCCTGGGCCGCACGCGAAGCGACGAATTGCGCTTCCACTTCGGTCGCCTTGCCATTCAATGCCAGCTTGAGGGTGACGATTTCAGCCAGTTTCTGGGTCGCGAACGCCAGCCAGCTTTTCAATTCGTCGTCGAGCTTGGTTTCGTTAGCCAAATCCACAGGCACGTGTAGCAATGAGCAGCTTGAAGCCACCCACAATCTGTCGCCCAGCTGCGCCTGCAATGGTTTGAGTTTGGTCAATACCTGATCCAGGTCGGTACGCCACAGGTTGCGGCCATCGACCACACCCAGCGACAGCACCTTGTCTTGCGGCCAGCCGGCAGCGATCTGCTCCAGCTGGTCGGCGCCGCGCACCAGATCCAGATGGACACCGGCGACCGGCAGCGAGCGCAGCAATTCAGCATGTTCGCTGACCTCACCGAAATACGTGGTCAGCAGCAATGCCGGCGCAGTGCCTGACAATTGCGCATAGGCAGGAGCAAAGGCGGCACGCCAGGCAGCGTCCAGTTCCAGCGCCAGGATCGGCTCATCGATCTGTACCGATTCGATGCCGGCAAGCTGCAAACGCTGCAGCAATTGCTGATAACCGGCCAGCACCTTGGGCAACAGATCCAGCTTGTGCGCGATGCCCGACTTGATCTTGCCTTGATACAGCAACGTCAACGGACCGACCAGCGCTACTTTTACGCGATGGCCGAGCGCACGTGCTTCGGCAATCTCATCGTGCAGCCAGTCGACGCCGCCATCGAACTGCACATCGGCGCTCCACTCCGGCACCAGATAGTGATAGTTGGTATCGAACCACTTGGTCATTTCCATCGCGAAGTGATGCTTGCTGCCGCGCGCCAGGGTGAAATAATCGGCCAGCGTCAACTGTTTCGGATCGAAGCCGAAGCGACTTGGAATCGCCCCCAGCAAAGCCAGCGTACCCAGCACCTGGTCGTACCAGGCAAAGTCGCCGACTGTCACGAAATCAAGGCCGGCATCGGCCTGGGCCTGCCAGTGACGGGCGCGCAGCGTGGCACCGGTGGCTCGCAATGCGGCTTCATCGGAAGCACCCTTCCAGAACGACTCCTGGGCAAACTTCAGTTCGCGGTGAGCGCCGATGCGCGGAAACCCTAATACGTGTGCCAATGCCATCTTTATCTCCGTAAAAAACAAATTCAATGACTCGCATGTTGGGGCAACCTGGATTATGATTCAAACGATAAATATTAAGAATCAACTTGAATTTTACTCATACACAGCATTTTAATTATTATTTAAGCAACTAACACCATGCAATCCATCCTGGAATTACGTCATCTGAAAACCCTGCACGCCCTGCGCGAAGCCGGTAACCTGCTGCGCGCGGCGACGCTGCTTAACGTTACCCAGTCGGCGCTGTCGCATCAGATCAAGCAGTTGGAAGATCATCACGGCACCACGCTGTTTGAACGCAAATCGGTACCGGTGCGGTTTACCCCGGCCGGCGAACGCTTGCTGAAACTGGCGGATGCGGTATTGCCGCAAGTGGCGGAAAGCGAGCGCGACCTGGTGCGGCTGGCGCAAGGCGTGGCCGGCCAGTTGCGGATTGCGGTGGAGTGCCATACCTGTTTCGACTGGCTGATGCCGGCCATGGATATCTTCCGCAAGCGCTGGCCGGAAGTGGAGCTGGATATCGTCTCGGGCTTCCAGGCGGACCCGGTCGGGCTGCTATATGAGCATCGTGCCGATGTTGCAATCGTGGCTGAAGTCGATCTTGACGAAAAGGTGGATTACCACGCCTTGTTCAGCTTTGAAATCGTCGCGCTGGTGGCGCACGATCATCCGCTGGCAAGCAAGGAATATCTGGTTGCGGAGGATTTTGCCGGCGACACGCTGATTACCTATCCGGTGCCGGATGACATGCTCGATGTAGTACGCCAGGTGTTGAAGCCGGCCGGCGTCCAGACCGCGCGCCGCACCACTGAATTGACAGTGGCGATGCTGCAGCTGGTGGCCAGCCGCCGCGGCATCGCTACCTTGCCGATCTGGGCTGCGCAGAATTATCTGACGCGCGACTATGTGCTGGCCAAGAGAATCACCGCTGGCGGCCTGACCGGGCGGTTATATGCGGCTTGCCTGCCGGAGATGTCGCAGCAATCGTATCTGGCCGACTTTGTCAGCACCACGCGCGAAAGCTGCTACGTCAACCTGCTGAGCGTGGAACTGCTCTGATTGCTACGGCTGCGGCCGGGACTACCGATCACATTGCAGGTAGCCGTTTATATTACTAAAGCTGCCGCTTCTGCAGGAGCGCAGGGAGATTGAAGAGCGTACCCTGCGGTTGTCGCTGCCGCCGCAGGTTGCTTCCAGCACACCGCCGCGTATCCCGATATCCGAGCAAGACTGGATGTAGCTCCCTGGCGGCAAGTCTCTGTTGGAACCGCCGTAGTTGTTGCCACCCCCGCCCATGCACTGCAGGTTGCCGTTGATGTTTTCAAAACTGCCGCTGCGGCAAGAAGACAGGGGAATCGCCGTCCTTCTTCCGCCATTGTCGCCTCCGCAAGTAGCTTCGAGCATGCCGCGCCGTACCACAATATCGCGGCAAGAATCGCGATAGCTTCCCGGGGGCGTCCAATTACTATCGCCATACCGGTCGTCGTATCGGTCGTCGCGACGATCACCGTACGAAGGACGGTCGTCGTCATATCCGCCATAAGCGACGACAGTTGGCGCATTGCCATAGCTGCCGGAAGCGGCAGGTGAATAGCCGCTATAGCCACTATCGTAAGCACCTGCGGCACAGGCGGTAAACATGCCGCAGCCAATGATGGCAAGCATGGATTTGATTGTCATTTTTATCTCCATTTAACGAAGCATTTAGTATGCTTTAATTATACTTCGACAAAACAGGGATTTCTCTTACGATTTCCTGGCGCTCAGGACCAGCTGGAAACCAAGGCGGTGCTCTTGAGAATTTCAGCGGCGTTTGCCGCCACCGAACGACTGTAGCGAGACAAATGCGGCGCCAGCGTACCCAGCGCCAGGCAAGCGGCTTCCGTCGCTCTTCCCTGCAACAGATAAGTCAGGGCCAGCACGGCCCGCGTTTCATCGTATAAGGCGGTACCATAACCAGCTTCTGTGTAACGCCGAAGTTGAGCGGCAAGCAGCTGCTCACTCTCTTCCAGCCGCCCCAGCAGACGCAAAGTACTGCCGAGCTGGATGGAGGCACGGGCCTGGCGAAAAGGATCGAGACCTTTGCTCGCCAAGGCGGCCCGATACAGCGGTTCCGCCGCCGATTCCAGCCCCGCTGTATCGCGCGCGCAGGCACGCTCGAACAAAGCCACGGCATCCTCCGCCGGCCGCTCTGCCGCCAGCGCATCGATACCGCTGACCAGCGCCGTCGGAGAAATCGCTTCGACCTGCTGCCATAGCGCGGCTACACGTGCTTCCCAATCTTGCATGGCGCCGCTCATGCTTTCATGGCTGCCAAGGCATTCTGCAGATCGTTTTTCAGGTCGGTAATATTTTCAACGCCGACCGATAACCTGACCAGCGAATCGCTGATCCCGAGCTTGGCCCGATGCTCTGCCGGAATGGTGGCGTGGGTCATGATGGCGGGATGTTCGATCAGGCTTTCTACGCCGCCCAGGCTTTCTGCCAGCGCGAAGATCTTGCAATGCTCCAGGAAACGTTTGGCGCCCGCCAGGTCGCTGTTCAGCTCTACCGAGATGATGCCGCCATAACCCTGCATCTGGCGCTGCGCCAGTTCATGCTGCGGATGCGAAGCCAAACCCGGATAGTGGACCCGTTTAACCTCCGGCAGGCTTTCCAGCCAACCGGCCAGTTCCAGTCCATTTTCGCAATGACGCTCCACCCGCAGCGCCAGTGTCTTGACACCGCGCAGGGCCAGGAAGCTGTCGAACGGTCCGGCAATGGCGCCCACTGCATTTTGCAGGAACGCCAGGCGTTCGCGCCATTCCGCCTGGCGTGCTTCGCGGCCGACCACGGCAATGCCGCCGATGATGTCGGAATGGCCGTTCAGATATTTGGTGGTCGAATGCAGCACCACATCGAAACCGAAGGTGAGCGGACGCTGCACCATCGGACTGGCGAAAGTATTGTCGGCGACGGCAATGATGCCGCGCTCTCGGCAGATCTTGGCGATCGCGGCCAGGTCGGCCAGCTTCAGCATCGGATTGGTCGGCGTTTCGACCCAGACCATTTTGGTTTCCGGCCGGATCGCCGCCAGCACGTTGGCCGGATCAACCATGTCGACGAAACTGAACGATAAGCCGGCGCTGCGCCTGCGCACCTTGTCGAAGAGACGATAGGTGCCGCCGTATAAATCGTCACCGGCCACCACGTGGGCGCCGCTATCCAGCAATTCCAGCACGTTAGCCGCGGCTGCCATGCCGGAAGCGAAGGCAAAACCCTGGGCGCCCTCCTCCAGGTCGGCGACGCAGCGCTCCAGCGCCCAGCGTGTCGGATTGTGGGAGCGGCCGTAATCGAGCCCCTTGTTGACACCAGGGCTTTGCTGCACGAATGTCGAGGTGGCGTAGATCGGCGGCATGATGGCGCCGGTAGTCGGATCGGGAGCTTGCCCGGCATGAATCACGCGGGTGGCGAAATGCATATCGGACGGATGCTCGGCATCGTTGCTGATGGTCATGACAGACTCCTTCGAAGATGGTTGAGCAGATCGAAACGGGTAATCAAACCGTAGAAGCCGTCGCCGTCGGCAATGATGGCGACCAGGCCACGGGCTAGCGTACTGCGTAGCGCATCGACACCTGCGGTCGGCGCCAGTTTTTCTATCGCACTGGTCATGGTGCTGCTTACCGGATCGCTGAAATGGGCGGCATCGGCGGCGACTTTCAGCAGGACGTCGGATTCATCGATAATCCCGATCACATGCTGGCCCCGCCCTTGCTCCTCCGCCTCCGCCTCCATCACCGGCAATTGTGAAACCTCTGCGCTGCGCATGCGGTTAAATGCCGTCATCAAGGTATCGCCAGGCGCCACGCTGATGACGCTGCCCTCGTCGTAACGACGGCCGATGATGTCGCGCAAATCGCCCAGCAGTTCGCGCTTGAGCAAACCCTGGTCGTGCATCCAGTTGTCGTTGTACATCTTCGACAGGTAACGCGTGCCAGTATCGCAAACGATGGTTACAACGCGTTTTGGTTTGCTCTGCTCGCGGCAATAACGGAGCGCTGCCGCCACCAGGGTACCGGTTGACGAGCCACCCAGGATACCCTCCGCACGCACCAGTTCGCGGGCGCTGCTGAAACTTTCTTCATCGCTGATCGTATACGTGTGCCTGACGCCGGACAGATCGGCGATGGAGGGCACGAAATCCTCGCCGATTCCCTCGACCGCCCAGGAACCCGGCGTCGATTCTATCTTCCCGGTATTGACATATTCGGCCAGGATAGAACCTTTGGGATCGGCCAGGACAAACTCCAGCTCCGGCTGCGCCTTGCGGAAAAACCGCGTAAGGCCGGTAAGCGTGCCCGCCGAACCGACACCGCAGACGATAGCGTCAAGCCGGTGCCCGCATTGCTCCCAAATTTCGGGAGCCGTACTTTGTTCATGCGCCAGGGGATTGCTTGGATTGTTGAATTGATCGGCATAGAAAGCACCCGGCATTTCACGCGCCAGGCGCGCTGCGTAATCCTGGTAGTACTCGGGATGGCCCTTGCCGACATCCGACCGCGTCATATGGACTTCGGCGCCGAGCGCTTTCAGATGCTGTATTTTCTCCACCGACATTTTGTCCGGCACCACCAGAATCACACGATAGCCCTTGGCGCAAGCAACCAGCGCCAGGCCCAGGCCGGTGTTGCCGGCGGTCGCCTCTATCACTATGCCGCCGGTTTGCAGACGGCCATCCTGTTCGGCCGCCTCGATCATGGACAGGCCGATACGGTCTTTGATAGAACCACCGGGATTTTGCGATTCCAGCTTGAGGAAAAGCTGGCAACAGCCGGTATCGAGCCGCGTCACTTCTATCAACGGCGTGTTGCCGATCAGGTCCAGCACTGCTGGACGGCTTGACAAGTTCATGAGCAGATCTTCCTGTTAGAAAATCGACAGCGCTTGCGCTGCCTGCTGCAAAAAATACGATCCGCCTATCTTATCAGTTCTTTACTGGAATATTTTGGTGCAGAAAATTCATGACAAACGCAAAAAAAAACAGGCCGGACGCAAACATCTCGTCCGGCCGGCATGACGCCGCTACTTCACAAGCAAAACCGCCTTTAGAACTTGTAGGTGCCAGTTATATAGAACTGACGTCCCAATGGATCGGTGTAGCGGGCGTCATAACCAACCTGGTTGCCGCCGCCTGCCGTTACCAGGGACAGCGGCGGAGTACGTGCAAACAGGTTTTTGATGCCAGCCGTGAATTCCAGCCCCTTTTTCACCGTCATCTTGGTTTGCCAGTCGAACGTGGTGTAAGAAGCCACGTTATGGTTAGGCATGGCGACGAAAGCACCGTAAGAACCATCGGGATTGACGATACGCACTGTTGCATCGTCTGCAACATAGGTTTGGTCGTGATAGCCCGAGCGGTAGTTGGCGGTCAGGGTATGGGTCCACGTATCCGATTGCTTCCATGAACCAGCCAATCTCGAAATGACACGGAACACCACGTTTTGGTCCGCACCATATTTACCCAGGCTGCTCTGAGTGCCGGTTCCCGGGAAATCCTGCTCGGCTTTCAGCATGTAGGTACCAGTCCATTGCAAGCTCATGTCGCCAATCGGCGTCTTGGTCTTGAAACTATGATCCCAGTCAATCCCTTGATACTTGGCGCTGGCCAGATTGACCGGTGTCTGCAAGAACGCAATTGTCTGCGATCCCTGGATCGGATCGTTGAACAGCGTGAACAGATTGGAATAAGTTGCTGGATTGGCGAATGCAATATTTTCCTGCAGGATGCTGATCTGGTTCTTGATACTGACTGTCCACAGATCAAATCCAATCGACACATTGCGTATTGGTTCGAGGCGGAAACCAACAGTGCTTTGTTTCGAAGTTTCCGGCTTCAAACCACTGGAACCGGAAAGCTGATTGCCACCTTGCAGCACGTCATACTGGGTCACGCCCTGGCACCCGGCGGCTCTTGGATCTGGCGCCGAAACTGGACATGGATGCTGTTGGGCAGTATTGCCGGTGAACTGCAGTGGCGAAGTGATCTGCGCCAATGTCGGCGCCTTGAAGCCCGTGCCGTACGAGCCACGCAGCAAGAACGAATCCACCGGTTGCCAGCGCGCAGAAATCTTATACGTGGATTTGCTGGCAGAGTTACCCTGTGTCGCCGAGCCAAGCGGATTGCCGGCCGAGTCAAAGTTTGAATCGTTTTTTGCTGCGTCGTAGCTGTCGTAACGCAGTGCAGCCGTGACATCCAGGGTTTTCATTACAGGCACCAGCATTTCAGCAAAAGTCCCGTAATTCTTCCTGCTTGCCGAAAACGGCAAGGCGCCTGCATTGCCGCCGATAATGGAATCGGTAAAATCCGGCTGAAGCGCGTTGGCGGTTTGTAGAATTGCACTTGGACTATCGGTGTGCTGCTCTTTGGTTGCCTCAATACCAAGTCCAAGTTGCGCCATGCCGCCCGGCGCCTTGAACAAGTCATGCGAGCCATGCAGGCTAAGGATATCGAGTTTGGACGTCGACTGATCCAGTGTCTGGTGCAATACGGCCGGAGCCAATGCCGCTACCGACGATCCGGCCGGCTGGAAAGGATCGAAACCACCAGCAGCGACAATGTTTTGAAATGTGTTGTTGCTGAGATAGCCGTTAACCGCCTTGTCGTAGAATTTATTTTGCGAATGGGTATAAGACGCGTTGTAATCCCAGCCCAATGCGCTGCCGTCGACACCGAACGCCATGTGCAAGGCATCGGTCCGATATTCATCGGTACGGCCGCCGGCATCAACCAGGCGCAGATTCATCACTGCTCCCGAGATATTGCCGGGATTTTCTCCGAGCTGAGCCAGATAAGGCGTCACGTATTTGGCATACAGGGGGCTGCTCAGCGACAGTGCCAAAGGCTGGGCGGCCGGCGCATATTGCGGTGTGATGGAAAAGCGTGAAGCTACCGCTTCGGCAAACAGCGTGGTATCGCTATTGAGCTTCAAATTGCCGGATAACACGAAACTGTCGCGCTGCGACTCTGGCACTAATTCGACCGTTGCAGCATAGTCGAATTTACAGTAGTTCCCCGCCTGGAAAGTATTCGGCCCGCAGCTGCCGTTTTTTAACAAGCTAGGGGTAAACTGGGTGGGATCCGAACCGTCGGCATGACGCAGTGAAACCCCGCCCGGCGCGGTGTAGCTGCTCAATTGATAGAGCGCATAGTTTTGGCCGCCGACACTGAACGGCACGACACCGCTATTGGCGAATCCACGTTGGCTGGCAACCAGGTTTTTTTGTTCATCGTGGCTGTATGCCATCAGCACATTGAAGCCATCTTTATCCAGATCGCCAAAGCCCTTGGAGATACCTACATTAAAACTCTTGCCGCCCGCCTTGGCTGGCGCATTGTAGGTTGCAGTAATCGTCGCTTCGGTGGAATTTTTCTTGAGAATGAAGTTGACCACTCCGGCAATCGCATCCGAACCGTAAAGCGCTGAAGCGCCATCGGTAAGGATTTCAACCCGTTCAACCGCAGCCAGCGGAATTGTCGCAAGATTGACCGCATAGTCATTGTTGGAAATCGCCGATTTGGCAATCCGCCGGCCATTCAACAACACCAAGGTATAACCGGAACCGATGCCGTGGATCGAGGCTGTCTCTACGCCGCCGCCACCGCCATTAACCGAGCTCGATTGCGGAATGAAACCTTGCATCGCTGGCAATGCCTGGATCAGGTCGGCTACGCTATTGGCGCCGCTCTTTGCAATATCTTCCTGAGTCAGTGTCTGGACTGGCAGAGCACCTTCTTTGGTGATGCGCTTGATGGATGAACCGGTAATTTCGACGCGCTGCATCTGTTGCGGTGAATCGTCAGTCTTTGTCTCCTGCGCCTGCACTGAATGAGCCAACAGCCCCACTCCTACCACTACGCTGCCGGAAAACATCAGTCGTAGCAAATGCGGCAATCTTCTTTCTTTTATCATCACAACTCCCTATGGGTAAATTTCAGAGCGAACTTTTAAGTTTTGTAAAAAATCGAACAGTTTTGTTAATCGCCTTCTGAGCGATGCTTTGGAAACCCATGCGCAACTGAAAACAGGTTTCTTCCGCAGCAATGCCACTTCTTGCGGAATCGCCCTCGAACCGCAATTTGTAATTGCCACTCGAAAACCTTTCCGCACAGACACTTAGCAACAAACATGCCACAAGACACTTCGGCACCGAGACCACGCCTCTCGCCCGGCAAGCCAGCAACGGCGCGCCAGAGCGCCAAGGAACGCGCGGTCGATGTAATTATGAAAATGGAAGATCGAGGTGTGATTGCGATACAACAACTCCCTCCCTCAAAAGAGTAACAAGGGTAAAAGTTGTGTCATTGGGAAATGATTTAGTGCATAGTTCTGGCCCCGGACTTGCGCCGGGGTCTTTGCCCTATTACTTCGACAACAGTTGTCGTTGCATGACGGCGGATAGCTTGATGACGTCGTTTGAGCAGGTCTGCAAAACGGCGGCATGCCGCTATTCGGTGCTTAATTGCGTAATTGAGCCGGCAATTTCGATGGCGTGCCCAAAATTGGGAATGGGAAATGCACTGAAAAAATCGTCCCGCCTGCTGCTCCGGGCTCGACCGTGATCCTGGCGCCATGATCTTTGGTGATATCGCGCACGATCGCCAGGCCTAAACCATTGCCGGCGACGTGATCGTCAAGCCGATGATAGCGGTTGAAAATCAATTCCTGCTCGGATGGTGCAATCCCGGGCCCCGAATCCTCAACCGAAAAAATCCCGCCATCCTTACCTTGCAGTGTATTGACCGTGACCGTGCCGTTTTGCGGGGAATAGCGGATGGCGTTGTCGACCAGGTTATCGATCAGATCCAGCAACAAGAAATGATCGCCCATTACGCGAGCCGGCTGCAAGTTGAAGCCAAGGTCGATATTTTTCTTGTGCGCCTGCTCGACAAAATGCTGGATCGATTCCTCCACCAGTTTATTGAGATCAACCACCCCCAACCGTTCCTTCTCGAACTTGGCCGGCTCGGCGCGCGCCAGCGTCAGCAACTGGTTGGTCTGGCGGATCATGCGCTCGGTCGACGACGTCATCAGCGCGATCGAATGCGCGCTTTCCGGTTCGTCCGCATGCTTCTGCAGCAGCCATTCCAACTGGGTCCGGAAGCCGGCCAGCGGCGTGCGTAACTGATGCGCGACATTGGCGAGA
Source organism: Collimonas sp. OK307 (assembly GCF_900113705.1). Taxonomy (GTDB): domain Bacteria; phylum Pseudomonadota; class Gammaproteobacteria; order Burkholderiales; family Burkholderiaceae_D; genus Collimonas. The sequence goes on from NZ_FOQI01000006.1 coordinate 226,132, forward strand.
AAATTCTGCTGCGCCTTGGCATCCAGTTGCACTTTGTCCAGCAAGCCGTTGATGGCTTTCACTACCGGGCTAAGCTCGAGCGGCACATGCTGTTCGTCCAGCGCCGACAAATCCTCTCCACTGCGCGCATTCAGGTCCAGCTTCATCTTTTTCAGCGGCAGCAGGCCCTTGCTGACCGCCAGCCAGATGGCGGCAATCAGCACCAGCGCCAATACCCCCTCCAACAGCGCCAGTGCGATAAATATCACTGAACGGATATGCGTGCGTTTGCGCAAAGTTTCGGCGACGCCGATGAATACCGGCTGATTGCCGATCATGGTTTTCAAAGCCACGACTCGTACCGGTTCGCCACGCATGACACTGTCGTAAGGAGTCGGATCGTTCAATTGCTCGTTTTGCGACAGCACGGGAAAATCGGCATCGCCGGCCAGCAGCTTGCCCCGGCGATCACGCACCACCAGGAATATGGCGTCGAAATGATCGACCCGCAACACTTGCTCGGCTTGCTTCGACAAGTCGATTTCGACCTCTGCACCTGCTTCGTGCAAACGCGGAATCATGGCCCAGCCGGCATCCGCCAGGCTCTGGTCGAAAGCAATCTGGGCTGGAATCCAGGCCAGCCAGTAAGTCAGGCCGGCGCCAACTAAATTGACAATCAACAGCGGCACAATCAGCCACTTCAGCAAACTGATACGGATGCTGGACATGCTCATGGCTCGCTTTTTTCCAGCATGTACCCGAACCCGCGTATGGTGCGGATCTCGATCCCGGCATCGGCGATTTTCAGGCGGATCCTGGATATGTATACCTCGACTGCATTCAAGGTCAGCTCTGCGCCCCAAGGCAATATGGCGTCGATAATCTGCTGGCGCGACACCACGCGTGAAGCTTGCTGCAGCAGATATTCAAGCACCGCCCATTCGCGCACCGACAGATCGACCGTCTTGCCGTTGATTTTTGCACGCCGCGATGAGGTGTTCAGCGACAAGCCGCCCAGATGCATCTCAAGCGGTTGCGGCGCGCTACGGCGCAGCAGCGCGCGCACCCTGGCCACCAGTTCCTGGGTTGCGAACGGCTTCACCAGGTAATCATCCGCCCCCAGCTCCAGCCCATAAACCCGGTCCTGCACCGAGTCGCGGGCGGTCAGCAATAGCACCGGCACGTGGCTGCCGCGCGCGCGCAGCCGGCGAATCACCTCGAAGCCGTCGATACCGGGCAGGCCGATATCCAGCACCACCACCGAGATTTCAGTGCGTTGCAACAGTGCGTCGGCATCGTTACCGTTCTGCACCACATCGACCACCATGCCGTGGCCTTTGAAGATGCGCAAGATGCCATCTGCCAGCACCGAATCGTCTTCTACCAAAAGAATATGCATTGAATCCTTCGTCATTCCTGAAATCCGCTCAAATGAGGGGTCGCCCCATCGAGAATTGCCTTTATTGCAATCATGCGTAACAAACACCAATTTTAATCGGTAGGCGCTGCGTACAACGATGCCCTGCGATAATAAACGCTTGACCTAGAGCGCACTCTAACTTTTAGACTTTATTCCATGGCCACTACCATTACGATCCAACAAGCTGCAACAGCCACCGGACTCAGCATCCACACTTTGCGCTATTACGAAAAGATAGGATTGATCGATCCTGTCCCGAGGCAAAGCAATCAGCATCGCATGTATCGCCAGGAAGACCTTATCTGGATTGGATTCCTGCTCAGGTTGCGCGCTACCGGCATGTCGATACAGGAAATGCTGCGCTATGCCGAGCTGCGCAGGCTGGGGGAACAGATTGGTAGTGTGTCAGAGCGCAAGGTAATGCTGGAGCAGCATACGGTAGCGCTGGAAGCTGAACTGTTGGAGTTGCAGGAAACGCTGGTGATATTACGCGACAAAGTCGCTCTTTATGCCGACCTGGAACGAAAACTGAAAGCCGCCATCGACACATGACTCATTTGAATAATCGTTTGGAGAATCGCATGGAACAATGCACTTATGAAAGAGGTTTGCAACGTTTGAAAGAAGTGGACGACATCGCCGGCGAGAAAGTGATCGACAGCCTGGCCGACATTTCTCCTGACCTGGGACGCTATGTCATCGAATTCGGCTTCGGCGAAATCTATTCCCGTCCCGGACTCAGCTTGCAACAGCGCGAACTGGCCACGGTGGCGGCGCTGACGGCCATGGGCACGGCGCAACCGCAATTGAAGGTGCATCTGGCAGCCGCCTTGAACGTCGGCCTGTCACGCCAGGAAATTACTGAAACGATTATCCAGATGGCGCTGTACGCCGGTTTTCCGGCAGCATTGAACGGCATGTTTGCGGCGAAAGAAGTGTTTGCCGAACACGATAAGCTGGCAAGCTTGTAGACAAATGGCGCCGGAATCAAACCTGGTTCCGGCTCGCTCCGTTTGATCAGGACGGAGCCGCGGCACAGATTCCAGACGACACATCAACAGAAAACCTGGCATGTGCGATTAAACCAATTCCCGGAATGATGATCCGGAACACATCTGCCATGTGGACACCCGATAAAGTGTCCGACTACCAGACGATGCGGCCATGGTGGCGGCCTTCGCAACACAGCGCAGGTTGAACTCTGCTGTGATTGAAGTCTAAGGGAACCGCGCGTTTGCAGGAAATACTGATTTTGGATAGGGATATAAGAAAAAACGATGGCCCAACGCTTTCGTTAGATAGTTGCATTCAAGCTTAGCGCGCAAGAATTCTTGCATGCAACCACTCGCCACTACGGCACAACTCGTCAGCCACCTCCAGCACCAGACGCTCTACCGCCGCGGCCGCAGTGGTCAGCGGAATATTCCTGGATGCGCACAAGGTCAGCGTGCGCGACAACTTTGCACCGCTGATCGCATAAGCCGTCATCTCGCCGCGCTTGATTTCCGGCAGTAGCGGCGCTACCGGCAAGATGGTGGCGCCGATATCCGCCAAAATGGCCGATTTCATAATTGTCACCGAACTGATTTCGATCACGTTATCAAGCGTCAGGCCGGCGGCCCGGGCGACGCTCTCGATGCGAGGCCGCACGCCGTGCTGCATGCCGGGTAATATCAGTTTTGCCTTGACGGCGCGTGCGAAAGTCACGGAACGGCGTGTAGTCGCATACTGAGAGCCGGTGCGCGTGATAAACATCATTTCTTCTTCGACCAGCGGCGTGGTGGCGAATGAAGTCAGCTGGCCGTCATCGAACAACACCGCCAGGTTGATGCGCCCGGTCTTTAATTGCTCGATCAGGTTGCCGGTCAATTCCTCCGTCAATTGCAGCGAAATATCCGGATATCTTTCGCGCATTGCGGTCAGCAAAGGCAATGCCAGGGTGCCGGAAGCACTTTGCGGAATACCCAGCGCGACCGTGCCTGCAGGTTTGTCGGTTGACTGGGCGACAGCCGATCTGGCATCGCTTACCTGTTTCAGGATCGCTTGCGCATGTTCGTAGAAAATCTTGCCGGCGTCGGTGGCGATCACCCCTTGCGCGGAGCGATGCAGCAGCTGCGCGGCCAGTTCGTCTTCCAGTTGCTTGATCTGCTGCGTCAAGGCCGGCTGGGCAATATGCAACACCCGCGCGGCGCGCGACAGCGAACCATGATCGACAATGGCGACAAAATAGCGCAGTTGACGCAATTCCATAAAGCGCGGACCTCAAAATATGTGTGGACGGTATGCTGCGACAGCGCATAGCAGTGTAAACGACTTCGCCTGGCTCGCCGCGAAATCGCCACGTAGCCATTCCACACCCGTAAGGCTACAATGCCCTTCAGCAATATAACCAGATCGAGATTTGCAGCTGTCGTTTCTTATAACTAAACCAATAGGCCGAGAGAGAGACATGTCCGATAATCCAAGCGCAACAAGTTCAACCAGCACTTCCGCCAACAGCGCATTCGAAACAGCCACCTACGCCAAAGTGACCTGGCGCCTGCTACCCATGCTGTTCCTCTGCTATGTCGCCTCCTATCTGGATCGGGTGAATGTCGGCTTTGCCAAGCTGCAAATGCTGAACGACCTGAAATTCAGCGAAACCGTCTACGGCCTGGGCGCCGGGATTTTTTTCCTCGGCTACTTCATTTTTGAAATACCCAGCAACATGATCCTGCATCGGGTCGGCGCCAGGCTCTGGATCGCCCGCATCATGATCACCTGGGGCATCGTCTCCGGCGCCATGATCTTTGTCGACAGTCCGACCACGTTTTACATCATGCGCTTCTTGCTCGGCGTGGCCGAAGCCGGCTTCTTCCCCGGCGTTATCCTGTATCTGACTTATTGGTACCCATCCAATCGGCGCGGCAAAATGACGGCGCTATTCATGACCGGGGTGCCGATATCCGGCGTCATCGGCGGCCCGTTGTCAGGCTGGATCATGAAAGCCATGCCTGGCGTGCATGGCCTGGCAGGCTGGCAATGGATGTTTATCCTGGAGGCGATCCCTTCTTTGGTGCTGGGTGTGGTCGTGATCTTTTATCTGCAAGACCGGATCCGCGGCGCCAACTGGCTGAGCGAGGAGGAAAAGCAACTGCTCGAATCGCAGATACAGGCCGAAAGCAGCCAGAAGACTGAAGCTTCCCTGGGCCAGATGTTTGCCAATCCACGTGTGTGGCTGATGGCGCTGATCTATTTTTGCTTCGTCATGGGCCTGTACGGCGTCAGTTTCTGGCTGCCGACCATTATCAAGACTACCGGCGTTACCGACACCTTCAACATCGGCTTGCTGACGGCCATCCCTTACGCCACGGCGGCAATAGCCATGATCTTGATCGGCCAAAGCGCCGATGCACGGCGTGAACGGCGCTGGCACGTGGCGATTCCGGCGCTGCTGGGCAGCATCGGCCTGATCCTGAGCACGGTGTACGATCACAATACGCTGCTGGCCATGTCCGCACTCACCTTGGCCACCATTGGTATCATTACCGTGCTACCGCTGTTCTGGAGTTTGCCGACCGCATTTCTCGGCGGCGCGGCGGCAGCGGCCGGGATTGCCTTGATCAATTCGCTTGGCAACCTGGCCGGCTTCGTCAGCCCGTACCTGGTCGGCTGGCTCAAAGACCAGACCCAGAGCACCAACAGCGGCATGTTTGTGTTGGCTGCGTCGCTGGTAGTGGGTGCGTTGCTGACGCTCTCGGTGCCGAAACATCTGGTGAACAAGTAGGTACGGATAAAGAGCAGAAAGTAATAGAAAGAACGAGAAAGGACGGCATGCCAGCCCTCGAATTCAGAAATGCTACTGAAGCGGACATGCCGTTCCTGATCGCGCTGCGCAACGCCACCATGAGCGAGCACCTGGAGCGGGTTAACGCCGCACGCGACGACGCCGCGCAACTGGCGCGGGTCCTGTCTCTGTTTGAGCATGCCCGGATCGTCTCCATGAACGGCCGGGATATCGGCTTGCTGAAAGCCTATAAGGAACCGACGCGCTGGTATATCGCGCAGATCCAGATTGCCCCGGAATTTCAGAGGCAAGGCCTGGGCCGGGCCATCATCGAAAACGTCTTGAACCGGGCCAGTCGCGATCAATTGCCTACGGCGCTGAAAGTATTGACCGGCAATCCTGCAAGGCGGCTATATGAAGCGCTGGGCTTCAGGGAAGTCGCTCGTGAAGACGTCGACCACCTGATGGTCTGCCCGCCTCGACCAGACCCCTTCCCTGCTTCCGCTTAAGCCGCACCGAAGGTCCGAAACTCCCTGTCAAATTAAAAACAGCAAAGTGCTTGCATTCAAACTCGCGTTGGATAATAATTTAAATGAGAATCATTACTATTTAAAACAACCCGATCAAGGAGTTTTTGATGAATAGTCCACGCCATGCAGCAAATCAGGTTTCGATCACAACCGAGGACTACCGTACACCGCCAGAGCTCCTGATCTCGGCCGTGCTGCACCTGATCTCTCAATACAACATGCACAACCTGGCGAGCGATGCCTGCGTGCAGTCGGCCAGGACGATTGAACGGCACCTGCGCACCCTGTCGGACTGGCCAGGCCTGGCGCCGGTGTTGCGCGCTACTTGCCAGCAATTGTCGGAGCAATGGGTCTCGATGATCGAGCGCGCCTTACCGAAGCAAAAATCTGAACGTTCAGCATTCATCACGCGCTTGATTTCTGGCACGCGCGCCCTCTGACGCTAATTTATTAATGCGCGTTTCAGCAATCTTGCGAAAGCGCCAATGTATTCCCCGGGAAGGGAGTAAATCCGTCTCTTGCCCGATCTGAAATGGTGATCGCCAACGACCTGCCCGTTGCTGACGATGACCGCCAGGTTTCAGCTCGCGCACCTGACGGAGTGTGTGTCCTTATCGGCATTAGCCAGCACTGTAACGGTCTCTCCTCCTGATACAGTCGATAGCCAAGCCGTTTTTTTCCGGAAATCAGTGTAATCCTACGATGTTTGGCGGCCTTGTCCTACAATGAAAATATTGTCGGCGATATACCATCGAGCCAGATGTAACCGGATTCTTCACTCAAAAAAAAAGGAACGCATATGATTGCCAATCTGCATCTAACCCCTATCGTTTCGCTGATCGCCGGCGTACTTATCCTGGTGATTCCGCGACTCCTGAACTACATCATCGCCCTGTATCTGATAGTCATCGGCCTGATTGGACTGTTCGGCCGCTGAGCGACCTGTTCCGTGCCTGGATGCAAAATCCGCACGGATTTGTCAAAAATTTGCGCCATGCAGCAAACCGCGCTTGACAAGGCCCGACTTTATCCCATACATTAAGTGCATGTTTTCCACACGCACCCAATCCTGCTCTCTACTACACGTTGCTGGCTCCCTGCCGGCAATGCTGCTAGTGTCGCTACTAGCGCTATCGCTACTACGCGCACTATGATCTCGACCCCGTTCTGACGGGGACATTACTGGCAACAGCAACAACAGCAACAACAGCAACAGCGCCAGTCAAGAAATCAACAGTAGTAAAACTGAGATTCAATTACGAATCCCGATTTTAAAGAGCAAGATTCCATGCACGCCACACCACTTCGCCTCGCCAACTTTCGCTACAGCAACACGCTGTTACCGCTGCTACTGCCATCGCTCCAGCTACTGCTACCGATCGGTTGCCTGGCCTCGCGTTAATTTTCGAGTGGCAGTCAGGCAACCTTCTCGCCGCTCCCGAATTCCGTTCCATTCCATCAGCACACTTCACTAGCTCCAAGAGAGGCCTAACATGATGTTGCACAATCCCGCTGTCAAGTATCGCCCGTTCCCGCCGATTCCATTGAGTGATCGCACCTGGCCCAATCAAGTTATCAGCGCTCCGCCGATCTGGATGAGCACCGATCTGCGCGACGGCAACCAAGCCCTGATCGAGCCGATGGACGCCGATCGCAAGCTGCGCTTTTTCAAATTGCTGGTGAAGATAGGTCTCAAGGAAATCGAAGTCGGCTTCCCTTCCGGTTCGCAAACCGATTTCGATTTTGTCCGCAAGCTGATTGAAGAAAACCATATCCCCGACGACGTCACCATCATCGTCCTGACCCAGTCGCGCGATGACCTGATCCGCCGCACCGTCGATTCGCTCAAGAACGCCAAGCAAGCCATCGTCCATCTGTATAACCCGATTTCTCCGGCCTGGCGCCGTATCGTGTTCAACAAGAGCCGCGAAGAAGTCATGGAAATCGCCGTCTCCGGCACGCGCCTGATCAAGGAATTGACCGACGCCCGTCCGGAAACGCAATGGCGTTATGAATATTCGCCGGAAACCTTCAGCACCGCCGAACTGGATTTTTCGAAAGAAATCTGCGATGCCGTGGTTGAAGCCTGGCAAGCCAGCCCGACACGTAAAGTGATCCTGAATTTGCCGAGTACCGTCGAATGCGCCACACCGAATGTATTCGCCGACCAGATCGAGTGGATGCACCGCAATCTGGCCCGTCGCGACGCCACCATCATCAGCGTCCATCCGCACAATGACCGCGGTACCGGCGTTGCCGCCGCCGAGCTGGCTGTAATGGCTGGCGCCGATCGGGTTGAAGGCTGTTTGTTCGGTAACGGCGAGCGCACCGGCAACGTCGACCTGGTGACACTGGCCTTGAACTTGTACACGCAAGGCGTCAATCCGGGACTCGATTTTTCCGACATCGACGAAGTGCGTCAATGCGTAGAAGACTGCAACCAGATTCCAGTCCATCCGCGTCATCCTTACGTTGGCGACCTGGTATTTACCGCCTTCTCAGGCTCGCATCAGGATGCGATCAAGAAAGGCTTCGCCGCGCAAAAAGCCGACGCCATCTGGGAAATCCCCTACTTGCCGATCGACCCGGCCGACCTCGGCCGCAGCTACGATGCCGTGATCCGCGTCAATAGCCAATCCGGCAAAGGCGGCATGGCCTATCTGCTGGAACAGGAATACGGCCTGGCCATGCCACGCCGCCTGCAAATCGAATTCAGCCGTGCGATCCAGAAAGCGGCAGATGCAACCGGCAAGGAAATTGCCGCCAGCGATATCTACACCATCTTCAAGCAAGAGTACCTGGACAAGCAAACCCCGTACGTCTATCGCGGCCATCGCATGAGTGAAGATTCCAGCCAGGCGCAACCGGTCAAGATCGAAATCGACATCGTCCGCGATGGCCAGCTCCACACTTCAAGCGGCCACGGCAATGGCCCGATCGACGCTTTCGTCAATGCACTGGGGTTGAATATCAAGTTGATGGATTTCCATGAACACGCCATCAGCGCCGGCGCCGATGCACAGGCCGCCAGCTATATCGAATTGCGCCTCAACGACGGCGCCACCGGTTTCGGTGTCGGCATCGACGCCAATACCTTGACGGCATCGTTCAAGGCGATCTTGAGCGCGGTGAACCGGCACATTGAAATTGCCGGCACCGCAGCCAATCAGGGCATCGTCAGCAGCGCGGCTGCGGCCTAGTTTTTTTTGTTTGACCGGTTGATTGTCGTGGCGATCACACGGCAATCGATTTCAATGCAGCCTGGGTATTATCCTACCGCGGGCTTGCAGGGTTGCAGGATGCCCGCTACAAACTGGCATCCTGCGCACTACCGCCTGGCTATAAGTGCGACAATACGATTCCCGATTTGTTTAGCACGAAATCCTTCTTCAGCCAGGTCCCTACATGTCCTCCAACTATCTACCGAAAGTGCGGGATCAGTACGAATCCCTGCCTTACCCTCCCTGCAATCCGCAAGACGAAAAAAAGCAATTGACAAGAACATGGCTGGAAAGCCTGCCGATGATCAATCACTATTGTTTTTCAGGAAAACAATCGTTCAAGGAACACTTCCGGGTCCTGGTGGCAGGCGGTGGAACCGGTGACGCGACAATTTATCTGGCCGAACAATTGCGCAATACCGATGCGGAAATCGTGCATCTGGATTTGAGCCTGGCAAGCATAGCGCTGGCCCGTGAACGAGCGGAGATAAGAGGCCTGAAAGATATCACCTGGGTCCAGGATTCGCTGTTAAACCTGCCCGAACTTGGATTAGGCAAGTTCGACTACATCAACTGCAGCGGCGTCCTGCACCATCTTGAAAATCCCGATGCCGGCTTGAAGATGCTGCGTGCCGTGCTCAAAGACACTGGCGCCATGGGCCTCATGGTCTATGCCACCCATGGCCGCACCGGCGTCTACCAGATGCAAGAATTGATGCGCCTGGTGAATAACGATAATGACGAAGAGTTTGACGTAGACACCAAGATCGGCAACACCAAAGAGATTTTAAGCACCTTGCCAGCTTCGAACTGGTTCATGCGTGGCGAGGACCTGCACCACGACCATAAATTGGGGGATGCCGGCATCTACGATTTGCTGTTGCACTCTCAGGACAGAGCGTACACGGTGGGAGAATTGTTTGACTGGATCCAGGATACGCATGGTCTCAACCTGGAACTTACGGATGTTGGACGGGGACGCTCGCCATATCTGCCACATATGGTCTTGGGTAAAAAGCCGCCAAAGAATATAGATACCCTGAAGAAGCAATCAATCCGGCGACAATATGAAATCGGCGAACTGCTGATTGGCGACATCATCACCCATTCATTTTATGTGACCCGGTCGGAAACCTGCAAAGCGCCATATGGCGACGCCGATTACGTTCCGTTTTTCTATCACGAGCCTTTAACCGGGCCGCTGATGGCTCAGGTATTTGATAGCAACAAGGGACGCCCGTTTGCGCTTAACCATCAGCATTCAGGAATGGGGTTGACGGTGAACCCCGGAAAATACGGCGCTAAAATTTTACGTCATATCGACGGCAAGAATAGCTTCCGGCAAATATTCGACACCATCCGGAAAGAACCGGAATTTAGTCACTCAGCTCCGGACAATCAGGATTTTTTTGCCGATTTCCTTGAATCCTTCAACACGCTCAATGCACTGGATCGGTTGTTACTGCGGCACGTTTCGACAGATGGAATTTCGTAATGCAAAAAAAGTTAAAAGAGCGCAACGCGCTCTTTTAACTTTTTCAAACTAATCAGACCGCTACCAGCTCACCGGTAAGCGGTCTTTGATTCAAGCCTGGTCAATCAGGCCATTGCCACGGCGCTGGTCAGATCGCCGATACGCGCCCGAGCTGCCGCAAAGCTGGCTTCTTTCACTTCAGGACTGTAGGCAAGACCATCGGCACGAACCACTTCGATATCGGTAATTCCGAGGAAGCCGAACACCAGTTTCAGATAGTCTTCATGGGCGACGCCAGTAGGAGTGCCTGCATGTTTGCCGCCTGAAGTCGACACGATCACGACGCGCTTGCCTTTGGCCAGGCCTTCCGGGCCTTTTTCGGTATAACGGAAAGTAACGCCGGCGACACTGATCTGGTCGATCCATGCCTTGAGCTGGGTCGGCACGGTGAAGTTGTACATCGGCGCACCGAGCACGATCACGTCTGCGGCCATGAATTCATTGAGAATCGCTTCGTTCAGTTCCACTTCCAGCTTTTGCGACAGATTGCGTTTTTCTGCAGGTGTGCCTTTTGCAGCAAAAGTCGCGCCGCTCAAATGGGCAGTGACGTCCTTGCTAAGGTCGCGGTAAGTCAGGTCAAGATCCGGATCCGCAGCTTGCAGTGTTTCCACTACTTCGCGGGTCAGTTGGCGGGAGGCGGAAGCGTCGCCGAGAATGCTGGAGTCAATATGTAAGAGTTTCATGATATATACCGTTCGATTAAATTAAGAGTGGGTCAAAATCTATTGCGATCCGTACATCACGATGCCAACAGAGTTTGATTTACCTGGTTATCTGAACCATTGAGGCCATGTTACTCAGGTATCGACAATAGAACTAGATAGCAAAAATAAGATATATTGTTCCATACACAGAACAATGGATGACTATCATGCAAGATCTGAACGACCTGTATTTCTTCGCTAATGTGGTGCAGGAAGGTGGTTTTACGGCCGCCGGCCGCAGCTTGGGCATCCCCAAATCACGCTTGTCCAGGCGCATATCGGAACTGGAAAGCCGGTTGGGCGCCAGATTGCTACAGCGCAATACACGCGGCATCGCCATGACCGACCTCGGCAATCGCTACTACCAGCATTGCCAGGTAGTGATTGCCGCTGCCGAGGCGGCCGAATTGGCGGTCACCAGCTCATTGGCGGAGCCGAGCGGCACGGTGCGCGTAAGCTGCGTGGTGCCGATTGCCCAGTCCGAAGTGGCCATAGCGCTACCGGCCTTCCTGGAGCGCTATCCGAAGGTGAATATCGATTTGGTGTTCACCAACCGCCGCGTCAACCTGCTGGAAGAAGGGATCGATGTCGCAGTCAGGGTAAGAGCTCCAGAAGATGAAGATCCGAACCTGGCGACCAGGCGCTTGCGTTCCGCTACCGGCCTGCTGGTGGCTGCGCCTGAGCTGATGTCCAGGTACGCCGTTCCACAGCATCCGCGTGATCTGGTGAAACTGCCCGTCCTTGGCGCCGCCGAGCGTGACCGCCGCGTCCACCTGCAACTGGACGGCCCGCATAACGACCGCTATGAACTGGTGGCGGAACCGCGGCTGGCCGTCGAAGATTTTGCATTGCGTAAACACGCGGCGCAACGCGGCCTGGGCTTGACCATGCTGCCAAGCGACTATTGCGTGGAAGAACTGCGCGAGGGAACCCTGATACATGTGCTGCCGGAATGGACCATGCCAGCCGGCCATGTGCAGGTGGTCTACCCGACCCAGAGAGGTTTGCTGCCGGCAGTGCGCGTGTTCGTGGATTTCCTGATCGAACATTTAAGCAAACTATAAGCGGCAAAGATTCAGGAACGCGCCAGCCGGATTCCGCTGAACTGCCAGCGCGCAGTCGCAGGGAAAAAATTGCGATAACTCAGGCGCGCATGGCCTTCAGGCGTGGCGGATGAAGAACCGCGCAACACATACTGATTCACCATGAACTTGCCGTTGTATTCGCCCACGGCTCCCGGCAATGCCACATAGCCGGGATATGGCGCGTAGCTGCTGGTGGTCCATTGCCAGGCAATGCCGAAGTAATCGACTGCAGAATCTGATATCTGGGCCGCAGCCGCAAGCTCCCATTCCGCCTCGGTAGGTAATCGTGCGCCGGCCCAACGTGCATAAGCCTCAGCCTCAAAAAAGGAAATATGGGTGACCGCCTCATGCAAGGCCAGCGGCTGCAAACCGTGCAAGGTAAATTCGCGCCAGGCAGAATCGAATTGCGCATGCGCCGCCTGCCAATATAGCGGCCGCGTCAGTTTCTGCTGCTGCACCCAGTCCCAGCCGGCCGCCAGCCACAACAAGGGATTCTGATAGCCGCCGGCTTCCACAAAGGCCAGGTATTCACCTTTGCTGACCAGCCGTGACGCCATTGAAAACGGTTCGACGAACTGCCGGTGGCGCGGCGTTTCGTTATCGAAAAAAAATCCGTTGCCGGCATGCCCGATCTCGACAATTCCCGCCTCAAATGGCTGCCATTGCAAGGCTGTTGCGGCGGCGGCGGCGGCGGCGCCGGTCTCTTCTGTCATTACATCCCATGCCAGATACGGTGGCTGCAAAGGATTCATGGATAGCAGATGCTTGATATCGGTCAGCAGCAGCTCCTGATGCTGCTGCTCATGCTGTAATCCAAGTTCGACCAGCGCGGTCAATTGCTGCATCTGGTCCGGCGCCAGTGTTTGCCCCAGCAAAGCCAGCAGCCGCTGATCGACGTTTTGCCGATAGGCTTGTACTTCGGCCAGCGAAGGCCGGGTCATCAAGCCGCGTTGCGCGCGCGGATGCTGCTCGCCTACCCCTTCATAATACGAATTGAACAGAACCCGGAAGGCTGGATGAAACGGCCGGAAACCGGTTTCAAACTGTTCGAGGATGAAGGTTTCAAAAAACCAGGTGGTATGCGCCAGATGCCATTTTGCAGGACTGGCGTCCGGCATCGACTGCACGCAGCAATCCTCTGCCGACAATGGCTGCGCAAGCGTGCCGGTATGGTCGCGTATCGTGGAAAACGCTGTTGCCAGCTCATTTGCCAACTTGTTTTCCAGCTTATTTGTCAACTTGTGCATCGCACTCCTGTCTGGACAGTTCAGGCTACCTGGGCATGGCAAACCATGAACCAGTTGTTTGGATCGCACCAGGTCTGCACCGCACCGAATCCGGCTTGCTGCAACATGTCGACAAATCCTTCGCGGGTGTATTTGTAGCTGCTTTCCGTATGGATCCGCTCGCCCTTCCCGAAACGCCGCAGGCCGCCGTTCTGCCAATGGACGGTGAGCTCTTTCCTGGCTTCCAGATGCATTTCTATGCGATGCTGTTCGCTATTGTAAAAAGCCCGGTGACGCCAGTCCTTTGGACGGAAGTCGGCATCCAGCAAACGATTTACATGATGCAGCAGATTCAGGTTGAACGCCGCGGTGACGCCCAGCGAGTCGTCATAAGCTGGATTCAGTATCGCCTTGTCCTTGATCAGATCGACCCCGATCAGCAGGCCACTGCCGTCGCTACTGCCGATGCCTTTGCGAATCCGGCGCAGGAACATCAATGCCTCCAGCGGCGCGAAATTACCTATCGATGACCCTGGATAAAAAAACTGCCGGCGATCCATGCCTAGCGTTGCCGGCAGCTCCAGCTCGGACGAAAAATCCATGCCCAGGCATGTCATCTCGATCTGGGAAAATTGTTGCCGCAGCGCGCTCACCGCTTCCTCCAGAAATTGCACCGAAATATCGACAGCCACATATTGCCTGGGCCGCAAGCTCGGAAACAAGCGTGCCGCCTTGCTGCAATTGCCCGCCCCCAGATCGATCAGGATCGCATCGGGTCCGACTGCATCGGCAATCTGCTGCGCATGCAGCGCGAAAATCGCCGCTTCTGTACGCGTCGGATAATACTCAGGCAGCTCGCAAATCGCAGCGAACAGGCGTGAGCCGAGAACATCGTAGAGATATTTGGGAGAGGTGTGTGCGTGCGCCGCCAACAGGCCGGCCACCAGTTGCTGCTGAATCTCGTCCTGCGCAACGCAATTTTGCGCTGGTTGCGACAATTGAGCCAAAGGATTCTCCTGAGATGGCAATCATTAAGAAATTACACATTTCACTACAGGAATTCAGTTCCGCTCCATTGAGAGCCTGCGCTATGGCGCAACATCCACTACACTAGCAAACGCAAACTGCTACGCAAAACCAGGCAAGCTGTACAAAGTATATCGATATTCGTTTGATGGATGAAGTTCCCCGTTCAAGAGAATGCGCATGAATCCATGCATCAATCTATATTTCAGGCGATTTCGGGCCGGGCTCTTAACTGATTGCAATATAAATACATGGAATATTGACACAAAACCATTTTTTCCGCGAAGCCTCGCACTCGTAACAAGGCCTCGTTGCACCACCACTTCGTATGACCTTGCAATAGCCTTGCCAGACGAAGCTTGCAGCGATTTGTGCTGCCCCCCACTGAAACCGACATGACAACCATAACTTCCAAAGAACCTGAAAAACGTAGTCTAAGCACGCTCATCGGGCTGGTTCCCTTCCTGGCCCCGTATAAACGGCAATTTGTGATGGCCAGCCTGGCCCTGCTGGTAGCGGCCGGCGCCACCCTGGCGATTCCGTACGCATTCCGGCAGATGATCGATCTGGGCTTCAGCACCGGCGGCATCCAGGGCGCCAATCATATCGACCTGTATTTCCTGGCCCTGTTCGGCGTCGCCTGCGTGTTGGGCGTAGCCACCGCAGCGCGTTTTTACATGGTGTCCTGGCTTGGCGAACGGGTCACGGCCGACTTGCGCAGCGCGGTCTACTCGCACGTCGTCACGCAAAGCCCGCAGTTCTTTGAAACTACCAAGACTGGCGAAGTGCTGTCGCGCATCACCACCGATACCACATTGATCCAGGCGCTGGTCGGCACCAGTATTTCGATGGCCTTGCGCAACGCCCTGCTGTTCATCGGCGGCATGATCATGTTGTTCATCACCAGCGTCAAGCTGAGTGCGATCATCCTGGTCATGCTGGCGCTGGTAGTACTGCCGATCGTCTGGTACGGCCGCCGCGTGCGCAAGTTGTCGCGCGCATCGCAGGACCGGGTGGCCGACGCTTCGGCGATGGCTGCCGAGATTCTCAATGCGATGCCGACAGTGCAAGCCTTCACCCACGAGAATATTGAAGCACAACGCTTCGACGTCTCGATAGAAAATGCTTTCGGCACGGCGATGGAACGGATACGCGCGCGTTCCCTGCTGACCATGATGGCGATCCTGCTGGTGTTCGGCGCCATCGTGTTTGTGCTCTGGCTGGGCGCTCACACCGTGGTTCAGGGTCGCATGAGCGGCGGCGAACTCGGCCAGTTCATCTTGTACGCCGCCTTGCTGGCGGGTTCCATCGGCGCCTTGGCTGAGGTCATGGGCGATGCTCAGCGCGCTGCCGGCGCCACTGAACGCCTGCTGGAATTATTGGCGGCGCAGTCGCCGGTGCAATCCGTGTTGCTGCCGGATACGCTGCCGCCGCGCACTGTACAAGGCGCGGCATTAACTCTGGAAAACATCGGTTTCCGCTATCCGTCGCGCCCGGAGAGCGCTGCCCTGTCCGGCCTGTCGCTAGACATCCGGCCGGGTGAGACCGTCGCCGTGGTCGGCCCTTCGGGCGCCGGCAAAACCACCCTGTTCCAGCTGCTGCTGCGCTTTTACGATCCGCAGCAAGGCAGCATCAAACTCGATGGCGTCGACATCAAATATCTCGATCTGCATACCTTGCGCAATGCCATCGGCATCGTGCCGCAAGACACCATCATTTTCTCCGCCAATGCGATGGAAAACATTCGCTACGGCCGGGTCGGCGCCACCGACGCTGAAGTCATCGCTGCTGCAAAAATGGCTGCCGCCCATGAATTCATCGAGCGTCTGCCGGAAGGCTACCAGTCGTTCCTCGGCGAGCGCGGCGTACGCCTGTCCGGCGGCCAGCGGCAGCGTATTGCGATTGCCCGTGCACTGTTGAAAAATCCGCCACTGCTGCTGCTGGATGAGGCCACCAGCGCGCTCGATGCCGAATCTGAACGCGCAGTGCAAGGCGCACTGGAAGCGGCGATGGTTGGCCGCACTACCCTGGTCATCGCCCATCGCCTGGCTACCGTGCAGCGCGCCGACCGCATCATCGTGCTGGAACACGGCCATATAGTCGAAACTGGCACTCACGCCGAGCTGGTCGCCCAAAACGGCTTGTACGCCAGCCTGGCGGCACTGCAGTTCAATGGCATGGTCGACGCATAGACGAATCTACAGGAAAAGAACATGACCTTTTTATTTTCCCCACTGAAATTACGCGATGTGACGCTGGCGAACCGGATTGCCGTTGCACCGATGTGCCAGTATTCGGCAGAAGACGGCTTCGCCAATGACTGGCATCTGGTGCATCTTGGCAGCCGCGCAGTGGGCGGCGCCGGCCTGATCATTTTCGAAGCTAGCGCGGTGCTGCCGGAAGGCCGCATTTCGCCGCAGGATCTCGGCATCTGGAAAGATGAACATATCGCGCCGCTGCGCCGCATCACCCATTTTATCGAGCAGCAAGGTACGGTTGCCGGCATCCAGCTGGCCCACGCCGGCCGCAAAGCCAGCGTCTGGCGCCCGTGGGAAGAACAGCAAGGCCGGGTCGAGCCGGATCAAGGCGGCTGGCAAACCGACGGGCCGTCGGCGATTCCGTTCGACGCCAGCTATACCACGCCCAGAGCGCTCGCCGTCGATGGCATCAAGAGCATCGTCAAGGCGTTTGCCGATGCCGCATTGCGCGCGCATCAAGCCGGATTCAAGGTAGTTGAGATCCACGCGGCACATGGTTATCTGTTGCATCAGTTTTTGTCGCCGATCAGTAATCATCGCACCGACCAGTACGGCGGTTCGTTTGAAAATCGTGCGCGGCTGGTGCTGGAAGTAGTAGCTGCTGTGCGTCAGGTCTGGCCAGAGCAACTGCCATTGCTGGTACGCCTGTCCGCTACGGACTGGATTGACGGCGGCTGGAATGTCGACGAAACCGTGGCCTTGAGCAGCCTGCTGCGTGACGCCGGAGTCGATCTGATCGACGTTTCCAGCGGCGGCAATATTGCAGCTGCCACCATCCCGGTGGGCCCCGGCTACCAGACCCAATTCGCAGCCAGGGTCAGAAAAGAGGCTGGCATCGCCAGCGGCACGGTCGGCATGATTACCGATCCAGGCCAGGCCGAACACATCTTGCGCACCGAACAAGCCGATCTGGTATTGATGGCGCGCGAACTGTTGCGCGATCCCTACTGGCCGCTGCACGCAGCCGAGGCATTGCACGATGTCACCTCATGGGCGCCGCAATACATGCGCGCGACTTCACGCAAATCGCCTCAGCGGCCAACGGTCGACTACAGCGATAATTGAGATAGCTGATGTAGGGTGGGCACTGGCGCCCGCCCTATTTCTTTCTTATTTTTTGCCTGACTTGCCCAGGTCGGCCGACACTTCGGCGATCAGCCGGCGCAGCCACACCACATCCGGCGCCACATGCGAGCGCGCATGCCACAGCATGTAAAAACGCATCTTCGGCATATCGAACGGTAGCGTAAACATGCCTATCGGCCAATCCGCGATGATGTGTTCGGCAAATTGCCGGCCGGTGGTAAAAATCAAATCCGATTTCGCGAGCACGTGCGGCACCAGTGCAAAGTATGGAATCGTCACCTGCACGTTGCGCTTCAAGCCTTGCTCGGCCAAAGCCGCATCGATACCGCTGCGGTGCCCTTCAATATAAGGCGTCGGCGCCAGGTGCGGCATTTCCAGGTAATACTTCAGGGTCAAACCCTTCTTGGCTACCGGATGATCGCGATGCATCATGCAGACCACATCGTCATCGAACAATTGCGCCAGATGCAAATGTTCGGGCGGATCAGGCCAGTTGCCGATCACCAGGTCGAAGCGGCCGTTTTCCAGTGCACTGGCGTAGTCCAGATTGGCATCCAGCGCGTGCACCATCAGGCTGGCGCCGGGCGCGCGCCGGCGCAGCTGCTCGATGATGGACGGGATCAGCAGCATGTTCAGGTAATCGGGCGTGGCGATATGAAATACCCGCGCCGTGCTGTCGGCCTCGAAGGCCGCCACCGGCGCGGCGATTCGTTCGATGACTTCCAATCCCTGTTTCGCCAGCGCCAGCAATTCCTGCCCGCGTTCGGTAGGCACCATGCCGGTCTTGCCGCGCACCAGGATGGCGTCGCCGGTCAGCTCGCGCAGGCGCTTGAGCGTGTTGCTGATGGTCGGCTGCGACTGCCCCAGCTTGATTGCGGTGCGCGACACGCTCTTTTCCACCAACAAGGTGTGCAAAACGCGTAACAAGTAGGTATCGAGGTGATGATTGGTACGGGATGTCATGGGCGGCGCTAAAATTAGTATAGGGATGCGAACGTTCAGACAAGAAAATTGCACAATAAACCTCACTAGCATAACGGATATGCATACGCATGGGTAGACGTCGCCAAAGCACTACAGGCGCGACCTCAGGTATCGAATCGACATTGATTTTTCCATGCGACAACCACGGCAAAATCGGCAGCAATTAGACGACCGGTCTAATTTGAATTAGAATGGATGCACCATGAGAGCAAATTACGACACAACCAAGCGCCACATCCTCGACGCCGGCCAGAAAATCATTGCCGTCAAAGGTTTCTCGGGCGTCGGCCTCAGCGAGATCTTGAGTGCCGCAGCGATACCCAAGGGTTCCTTCTATCACTACTTCGGATCGAAGGAACAATACGGCCGGGCATTGATGGAACAGTACGTCGACGACTACCTGCAAGCATTGGAAGAAGTCTTGCAAATTGCGGTGCAACCAGCACAAGAGCCTGCGCGTGAACGGCTGTTGCGTTACTGGAGCCACTGGCGCGACACGCAGTCGGGCACAGAAGCCATGGATAAATGCCTGGTAGTCAAACTCAGTGCCGAGGTCGCCGACCTGTCGGATGACATGCGCCTGGTTTTATGCGAAGGCACGCGGCAGGTGATGGCGCGCCTGGCGGATTGCATCGCCGAAGGAATGGCCGATGGTTCCCTGCGGGCCGAACTGGAACCGCAAAAAACCGCGCAAATGCTTTACCAGTTATGGCTGGGTGCCAGCCTGCTAGGAAAGCTCCAGCAGGATCGCAGCGCTCTCGAAAACGCCATGGAGATTACCTTGGATGTCCTGGCAACGCCGAACCCGCAGACACCATAAGCACCACAGACACCAACCTGAAGCACGACACAAGCTCGTGCTTTTTTTACCGTTCGATTAGTTGAGCGGTCTACTTTTCAAGGAATCCGCATGCTGAATTTTGAATTCTACAATCCCACCAAGATCGTTTTCGGCCGCGACACTATCGCCAAACTAGCCGATCTGGTTCCCCGCAACGCCCGCGTACTGATTCTGTACGGCGGCTCCAGCGCCCGGAAGACCGGCACCCTGGCGGAAGTCAAAACTGCGCTCGGCAAGCGCGAGATCCATGAATTCGCCGGTATCGAGCCCAATCCAAGTTACGAAACGCTGATGCAGGCCGTTGCTCAGGTACGTGCCGAGAACATCGATTTCCTGCTGGCTGTGGGCGGTGGTTCAGTCATCGATGGCACAAAATTCGTCGCAGCCGCCGCAAACTTTAATGGCGAACCGTGGGACATCGCCGTCCAGCGCGGCGCCAACATCACCAGCGCCCTGCCCTTTGGCAGCGTGCTGACATTACCGGCCACCGGATCGGAAATGAATAACGGCGGCGTCGTCACCCGCAAATCGATACAGGCCAAGCTGGCGTTCCACAGCCCGCTGGTATTCCCGCAATTCTCAATCCTCGATCCGAGCAAGACTTTCACACTGCCAGAGCGCCAGATCGCCAACGGCGTGGTCGATGCATTTGTCCACACCGTCGAGCAATACCTGACTTATCCGGTGCAAGGCCAGGTGCAAGATCGTTTTGCCGAGGGTCTGCTGCTGAGCCTGATCGAAACCGGACCGCGCGTTCTGGCCGAGCCGAACGACTACGATGCCCGCGCCAACCTGATGTGGGTCGCCACCCTGGCGCTCAACGGCCTGATTGGCGCCGGCGTGCCGCAAGACTGGGCCACGCATATGCTGGGCCACGAACTGACTGCACAATACGATATCGATCATGCCCGCACGCTGGCGATCGTGCTACCTTCACTGCTGTCCATACGGCGCAACAGCAAGCGCGCCAAGCTGCTGCAATACGCCGAGCGCGTCTGGCAAATCACCGAAGGCAGCGAAGACGCGCGTATCGACCTGGCCATCGAACGCACCCGTGATTTCTTTGAAAGCCTGGGCATCAAGACCAGGCTGTCGGACTATGAACTAGGCCAGGATGCGGTCGAGACCGTGCTCGGGCAGCTGGACAAACACGGTATGACAGCGCTGGGCGAGCATCAGGACCATACTCTGGCTGTCAGCCGCAGCATTCTTGAAGCAGCCTTATAAATTTGGCATCTGATTTGGCATCTAGTTTGATATTTAGCTAATTTCGCCCAAGCCGGCAGAACATCGCAGGCATTTATTCCACCGAAGGAGTAGCCAACATGTCGCAAAGCACAACCCAGAGCAAGACCGTCAATCGCCGTATCCTGCTGGCCTCGCGTCCGCACGGCGCGCCAACTGTCAACAATTTCAAGATCGATGAAACCCCGGTGCCGACGCCAGCCGCCGGCCAGGTATTGCTACGCACCGTCTACCTGTCACTCGACCCCTACATGCGCGGCCGCATGAGTGATGCCCCGTCTTATGCGCCGTCGGTCGAGGTCGGCGCAGTGATGGTCGGCGGCACCGTGTCGCGCGTCGCAGCTTCCGAACATGCCGACTACAAAGTCGGAGATCTGGTCCTCAGCTACAGCGGCTGGCAAGACTACGAACTGTCGGATGGCAAGGGCCTGACCAAACTCGACGCCAAACTCGCCAGGCCGTCCTACGCCCTGGGCCTGCTAGGCATGCCCGGCTTCACCGCCTACATGGGCTTGCTCGACATCGGCCAGCCGCAAGCCGGCGAAACCGTAGTGGTGGCAGCCGCCACCGGCGCCGTGGGTTCGGTGGTCGGGCAGATTGCCAAGATCAAGGGTTGCCGCGTAGTCGGCATCGCCGGCGGCGCCGACAAATGCAAGTATGCGGTGGAAGAACTGGGTTTTGACGCCTGCGTAGACCACCGCGCCGCCGATTTCCCGCAGCAGCTCGCAGCCGCCTGCGATAAAGGCATCGACGTGTATTTTGAAAACGTCGGCGGCGCCGTATTCAGCGCCGTGCTACCCCTGCTGAACCTGCACGCCCGGGTACCGGTATGCGGCCTGATCGCTAACTATAACGCCACCGACAAACCGCAAGGACCGGACAATCTGCCGGGACTGATGGGCAGGCTGCTGGTACGCCGCATCAAGATGCAAGGCTTCATCATCTTTGACTATTACCATCGCTACCCGGAATTCTTCAAGGAGATGAGCGGCTGGTTCGCCGCCGGGAAAATCAAATTCCGGGAAGACATCGTAGACGGTCTGGAGAATGCACCGCAAGCCTTTATCGGCTTATTGGAAGGCAAGAATTTCGGCAAGCTGGTGATACGCGCCGGCGACGAATGAAACATCACGCAACACACACTCAAAAGGAATTCAGATGAAAATATTAATGGTGCTTACCTCCCACAACCAGTTGGGCAACACCGGTAAGAAGACCGGTTTCTGGCTGGAAGAATTTGCGGCGCCCTACTATGCCTTCCTGGATGCCGGCGCCGCTATCACGCTGGCATCGCCGCAAGGCGGACAACCGCCGCTCGATCCTAAGAGCGACGAAGCCGATGCGCAAACCGAGGCTACTGAACGGTTTCGCAAAGATGCGGCGGCGCAGGCGGCATTGGCATCGACAGTTAAACTGTCGAGCGTGCAAGCTGCGTCTTATGACGCAGTGTTCTATCCGGGTGGTCACGGTCCATTGTGGGATTTGGCGGAAGACAAGGATTCGATTGCATTGATCGAAACCATGTATGCAGCGGGTAAGCCGGTATCGGCGGTATGTCATGCACCGGGTGTCCTGCGCCATGCGCGGGCTGCGGATGGTAGTCCGCTGGTGAAGGGTAAGAAGGTTACCGGCTTTTCAGATAGTGAGGAAGCAGCTGTGCAGTTGACGGATATTGTGCCGTTTTTGGTGGAAGACGAGTTGAAGCGGTTGGGTGGGAATTATAGCAAGTTGGCGGATTGGCAGAGTTATGCGGTTGCCGATGGTAATTTGATTACCGGGCAGAATCCGGCGTCTTCGGTTGCGGTGGCGGAGCAGGTGTTGAAATTGTTGGGGTGATTTAGATTTTCGACTGCCACGGGATGTACTCCGTGGTCCGTTAAATGGGCCGCGGAGTGCGTGTTGTCGCGTGCGACGAGGGTTCGTCGATACTTAAAACGTTAACGACTCCGTAGATGCACGCCGGGGGTAGCCCGGCAGCTACTCACTTTTATATGGACGCCTCCTATTTGCCAAGGTTTTTTTGTGTACTGCCAAACAGATAAGGATGCAGTTTTATATCCGGCCCTGTTGCAGACTGAACCCTGCTGGCCTTGATGGAATCCGCTGACTCACACCTAATTTCTTTGACGAGCTCTTGGCTCTAAAGTAAGTTCAGGTTTCGTGAGTCCCGGTCTGACCTGTTTGCCATCACACTCAATTACCTTGCGCAACCTTTCAACGTACTCATGTTGTAAAACTCATCAACTGCTACGTAACGATCTGTTCATGCGGCTCTGGTGCTGACGTAAGCGCGCTCATACTTTCGATCGTGCGCCAATAGCGCCCAGAT
>NZ_FOQI01000019.1 GCF_900113705.1 Collimonas sp. OK307
AGTCGGGTGGAAAGACCAACTCGCTGCGCTCAAACATGTCTTCCCACAATTCCCGACTGACACGCGCCACATTTGGCAGCGTCCCAATGCGGAAGGCACGTCAAAAGCAACCGCAACCGCAACCGCAACCGCAACTTCAAAAACCAAAGCTTTGCTATTTTTTGGTCGCCGGCTGATCTTGTCCAGACTCTAGCTGAGCCCACAGCCGCGCCAGATACGGATCTCGAAATCCTTCTTTCAATAATCCCTCCAGCGTATGCCGCAAATAATCCCTCGCTGGCCCATACAGCCCCACTGCATCGCGCAAATGCGAAACCACAGTCAGATCCGGCAAACGCCCTGAATAGCTCTCGTGCTGCCGATTCATGACAAACGCCAGCGCCTTGACGCGCGGGCCATCCTTGCCCTTGAGCTGCATCGGCAGCCAGCGCGGCAGGTACGCGCCGGTCAGCATTTCGCGGCGCCATAACATTTTCAATTCTGTTTCGATGCTGATGGCGGGGATGCGGAAGGCGATGCCTTGGCAGCAGCCGCCGCGGTCTAGTCCCAGCACCAGGCCGGGGTTGTCCCAGGTGCCGCGGTTGATGCGCGAATACAGGTAGAAGCCGCGGTGGTAGCCGTACAGCTTGGCCGGCACGCGCTCGCTATGCTCTACCATCGGGTTCCAGATCAGCGAGCCGTAGCCGAACAGCCAGACATCGCCATTCGGATCCGGCAGCGAGGCCAGCGCGGCGCGCCACGACGCTTCCAGCGCTGCTTCGGATAGCAGGACTGAAGCAATCGGTGTGTTATCCAGGATCGTTCGCAGGCGGTCCTGTTCAAGATCTTCACGGGTGATACTCATGGCTACAGAATAAGCCAGATCGGCGGTAGGCAACAAGTGCTTTGCCAAACTGCAAGTGCCGGTCGTGGTTTAACGGTAATGCATGTATTGCATCATCCTTTTAAAGCAATCAGGGTATATGCGCTGCCGCCAGCGCCGCCATAGCAGGACGGGCGGCAATCCGGCACTGACGATCACCGTGCCGGGGCTGGTTCCGCGTACCTCCAATCGAACCCAGCCGTTGCGCTGCACCACATGGCACTCGCCGTCGCTGACTGCAAAGCGCGTGTCGGCGGCCGTGCCGCCTTCACACACAAGAATGCTACCTTGCACGGCTACGATAGTTGCGCCGCGTGTTGCATAAAACATGCTGCTCTGGGCGCGGCTTAGTCGAATGCGCGAAGTGTTTTCAGTGGCGAGGTACATGGCGGTTTCCGAGATGAAAGAGATGGCTCTAGCCTATCCGCCTGCCAGCCACCGAAACAGGCACAGCTGTCGCCCATCTGTAGCGTAACAGCCGGGGTTTGCCTTATCTGTTATCGTCCTGTATCCACGAATCTGTATCTGTTTCGTTGCGCCGGAATGCAGCACACTTCGATAATCCAATGCATGTTATGAGGCCTCTCTTGTCACTCTCCCAGCCTCAAGCCCTGTTGAAATCGCCAGCAACGCAATTGCTGTACCGGCGCCTGGCTGAACACTATCTGGCTGCTATCCAGGCGCTTACCTTGCGGCCAGGCGACCGCATGCCATCGGTACGGGATTTGATGCGGCAGCACCAGGTCAGCTTGTCGACGGCTTTGCAGACATTGCGTCACCTGGAGCAGGAGGGCTGGCTGGAGGCGCGTCCGCGTTCCGGTTATTTCGTGCGGCAGGCGCGGCGGCTGGCGGAACCGGAAGAATCGAATCTGGCGACTGCGCCGGCCTTGATGTCGGCGCAATATGCGGGAATCCACGAGCGGGTCTCGGAAATCATCGCGCAGGGACGCAGTAACAAGGTCACGCTCGATCTGAGCAGCGCTAGCTGCGCACCTGGACTGTATGCGGTGGAAGCGTTGAAAAACGCCGCGATCCGGACTCTGCGCCAACGGCCGGAGGTGTTGACCAGCATGATGTCGCATAGCGGCAATCCGGCGTTTCGGCAAGTGCTGGCCAAGCGCAGCCTTGCTATCGGAATCAAGATCGCGCCGGAACAGATAATCGTTACCCATGGCTGTATCGAGGCGATTAATCTGGCTCTGCGCGCCGTGGCGCAGGCAGGCGACACCATCGCGGTCGAGTCGCCGACTTACTACGGCTTGTTGCAGGTGATTGAAAGCCTGGGCATGCGCGCGCTTGAAATTCCAACCAGCCAGCGCACCGGCATCTCGATTGAAGCGCTGCAACTGGCGCTGCAGACCTACGACAATATCAAGGCTGTAGTGGCGGTGCCGAACCTGCAGAATCCGTTGGGCAGCGTCATGCCGGATGCGCACAAGGCGCGGCTGGTGGAACTATGCGAGCAGCATGGGATGGCCTTGATCGAGGACGATTCGTATAGCGACCTGGTGCCGGAAGGAACTTCGTCGACCGCATTAAAAGCCTGGGATCGCAGCGGCAACGTGATCTATTGCGCCTCGCTTAACAAAGTGCTGGCGCCAGGCATGCGCCTGGGCTGGATGGTCGGCGGCCGTTGGCAAGCGCGGATCGAGATGCTTAAGTTTGCCCACACCCGGGCGAATGAAGAATGGGCGCAGATTACGGCCGCGGATTTTATGGCGTCGACTGCTTATGATCGCCATCTGCGACGTTTGCGTGAAGCGCTGCGGATGCAGCGCGCGCGTACCGCCGAAGCGGTCGCTATCCATTTCCCGGCCGGCACCCGACTCAACCTTCCAGACGGCGGCGCCTTGTTATGGGTGGAGCTGCCGCAGCAACTGTCATCCAAAAAAGTATTCGAGGCAGCATTGCGGGAAGGTATCCGGCTTGCTCCAGGTTTGATGTTTTCCAATTCCAGGCGCTTCGATCATTTTCTGCGGCTGTGCTGCGGCCAGCCGTTTTCGCCGCAGATCGAGCAGGGCATAAAACGGCTGGGGGAAATCATCGCAGGGTTGTTGCCTGAACCTGAGGTGCAGCAGAAAAAATTACCGTGAACTCAGTATTTCTTCTACCTGCGCCGCGACCGGAATCGGCGCCACCGCACCGTAGCCGGTAGTCGACAAAGCAGCGCAGACATTGGCATAACTGGCGGCGCGGAATGGATCGTCGCCGGCTACCAGGCGGGCAATGAAGGCGCCGCCAAAACAATCGCCGGCGCCGGTGGCGTCGATCGCTTCGACGCCGTAAGCCGGCACCATCCGGCGTTCGCTGGCGGTGGCGACATAACAACCTTCGGCGCCAAGCTTGAAGGCGATCAGGCCGATGCCGTAGGACAGCAGCGTATCGACAATCGCATCGCGGTCGTCGAGGCCGGTGAGGGCGCCGACATCGTCCCAGCTGGGCAGGCAGATGTCACACAGCGCAAACGCCTCACGCATTTTTTCACGGGCGCGTTCCAGCGGCCACAGTTTCAGCCGCAGGTTGGTATCGA
Organism: Collimonas sp. OK307; assembly: GCF_900113705.1. Lineage (GTDB taxonomy): Bacteria > Pseudomonadota > Gammaproteobacteria > Burkholderiales > Burkholderiaceae_D > Collimonas. Next base: position 3,393 of record NZ_FOQI01000019.1, read on the forward strand.
GCGAGGTACGCACGCCATGCTTGCGCGCATGCGCCATCGCAGCCAGGCCGGCATCGCAGGCGGATTCGCTGATCGCCAGGCTGATGCCTGACAGATGCAGCATCTTGGCGCCGGCGATCGCCTCCAGCGGCAATTGCGCGCTGGTATAGCGGCTGGCGGCAGAGCCGGCGCGCAGATAGTCGAAATGGTGGCCATCCTGGTCATGCGAAACAAAATACACGCCGGTGGCTGCTTGCGGATCGTTCGCCACATGGCTGGCGTCGACCTGTTCCGCCAGCCACAGATCACGCAGCTTCTGGCCGAATTGATCATTGCCGAGGGCGCTGATATAACCGCTGCGCGCACCCTGGCGCGCTGCGGCGATACAGAAATTCGACGTGTCGCCGCCAAAGCCTTGCAGGTACATGCGTGCATCGTGGAGCCGCTGGTTGAACTCCACCATTGCTTCGCCATAAGCCAGGATATCTATAGTCATCGCTTGTGCCGGGGTAAAAATTAAAAGAAAAATTAAAAAAAAGTCTGGATCACATCTACTACTTGATGCTGTGCATCGACGACGGCAATCTGACGCCATTTATCGAAAGTCAGGCACGGATGCGAGATGTCGAAACCAATCATGTCGCCGACCTTGATGTCGTCGCCCTCGGTGATCTGCAGATACGCATGCTGATCCATCATGCCAGTCACCTGCCAGTGAGCTGGCGTGGCAATCGGCGCTGCCGTGCCGGGACGATAATGCAGTGCAGGCGTAGGCAGGCCGGCGTCGAACGCAGCGTCACGCTTGCCGAGCGCGATGATAGCTTTGCCGGTTTCCGGAATCGATTGCACATAAGCCCACAACTGCAAGGCCGGCTGCAATTCGCTGCGCATTTTGCGGGCGACAGGATTACGCGTCTGGATCTGCGCCTGCGCCGCGCGGTAGATGCCGACATCGTGCGTCAGGTAACAGCCTGGACGCAGCACCACATCCAAAGGTAAACCAATCTCGGTCTTGGCGAATTCGTCGGCGACCACGTCGTACCACGCCGAACCGGCGCCGGTCAGTATCACCGGCCGCGCTGCGCTGCCTTCAGTACGTGCTGCAAAGCGGCCATCCTTGGCCAGTTGCCGGGTGCAGGCTACCGCGTGTTGCAGAAAGCTGCGGATATCGGCTTCTTCTTTCAATACGCCTTCATAGACTTCAACCCCGGCCAGCACGATATGTTCCGGCCAGCGTGCAATCGCATCCAGCACGGCGGCTTGCTGCTCCGCATTGCGGATGCCGGTGCGGCCGCCGTCGGCGCCGAGTTCCAGCAATACATGCAGTTTTTGTTTGCGGGCCTGGAAGAAGGCGCCCAGCTGGTCGACGCCATCGGCCGAATCGACCAGGCAGCAGAATTCAAAGGAGAGGTCGGCCAGCAAATCGGAGATGATCGCCATATTCTGCTTGCCGACCAGCTGATTCGCCATGATCACGCGTCGCACGCCGTGCTGATAGGCGACCCGGGTCTGGTGTGCGGTAGCCAGGGTGATGCCCCATGCGCCGCCGGCCAGCTGGCGCGCGAACAGTTTCGGCGCCATCGTTGTTTTACCGTGCGGGGCCAGTTTGACGCCGTATTCGGTGACGAATTGCTGCATCCACTGCAAATTGTGCGTCATGCGTTCCTCGGACAGCACGGCGGTGGGCAGGCTCAGGTCCTCTCGCAGCAGATTCCAGTTGTGCGCCTTCACCTCGGCGACAGGCAACGTCTGTTGGAATGCCCCCAGACCCTTGTTCAAAGGATCGATTGTCGGGTTCTCGTAATCGCTGTGATAGTTAATAACATCAGTCATCAGATCTTCTCCTTCAGAATTCATTTGACGTAATCATATCCTTGAATTTACTATATTAAAAGCATGTTACAAAGTAACATAGTATTTTTTCATGCCATGTCTGCTGCAGAGTCTGTTGTGCGACTCCGCCTTTCTATTGGCCCATATTCTGGCTTTGCTACTTAATTTGCAACCCATCTGACAACACATGGCTCACTCATTCGATATTGTGTCGCGCATCGCCGAGCGTAGCGGTCAGCTGCGCCTGGCAGAGCAGAAGGTAGCGCAGGCAATCCTGGGCGATTTGCCGTTTGCCGCCAGCGCCAGTATCCAGACCCTGGCGAAACAAGCCAGCGTCAGCGAAGCCAGCGTCACCCGTTTTGCCAAAGCCATCGGGTGCCGCGATGTGCGCGAATTGAAGATGCATCTGGCCCAGGCTGCAGCGATCGGGCAGCGCTTTTTGCGGGTCGAGAACTCTGTTGTTGAAAATCAACTTCCGCAAATCGTCGACATTGTGTATGCCGATATCCACAAAGCGCTGGAGGTCAATCGCAGCCTGCTGAACCAGGATACCTTGTTGCAAGCAGCGCAGGTGCTGCTTCAGGCACGCATGATTTATGCCTTTGGTATGGGTGGCGGCTCGACTATGCTGTCCGATGAGGCGCGCTATCGGCTGGTACGCCTGGGGCGCCCGGTGGCCACCTATCACGACGCCATGCTGCAGAAAATGGTAGCCGCAACACTCGACAAGGACGATGTGGTGCTGGTCCTGTCGACCACCGGCAATGTGCCCGAGCTCAACGCCAGTTGCGCCATCGCCAAGGAATACGGCGTGCGGCTGGTGGCGATCACGGCATTGGGTTCGCCGCTGGCCGCGATGGCCGATGTGCTGTTGCCGTTGAAGTCGCTGGAAACCGATTTTATTTTCAAGCCGTCATCCTCGCGCTACGCCATGATGATGGCGCTGGACGTGCTGATGACCGAGTTGGCATTGCTGCAAAAAGATCGTAGCCAGGAGTTGCTGCGACGCCTGAAATTCACACTGGATACACATCGCGGTGGCAGTAATCGCGAGCCGTTGGGAGATTGAGATGAGCACTGAATCAAATACACCATTGTCAGATGCAGCTGCCACGCCAAGTTGCGATACGCTGATTCGTAACGTGTCAGTGATCGACGGCAGCGGCGAACCGGCATTTGTGGCCGACGTCGCTATGGCTGGCGGCCGTATCCTGCATATCGAGCCGCGTAATGGCGCCAATGCCGGCAAGCCATCCGGCTGGCAGGCTAAGGATGTGATCGACGGCAGCGGCAAGGTCCTGAGCCCTGGCTTCATCGATGTCCACACCCACGACGACACCAACGTGATTCGCACACCGAACATGGTGCCCAAGCTGTCGCAGGGCGTCACCACAGTGATCGTCGGCAATTGCGGCATCAGCGCCGCGCCGGTCAGCCTCAAGGCAGAACCGCCGGATCCGATGAATCTGCTAGGCGAGGCGAGCGCCTTCAGCTACCCGACTTTCGCCTCCTATGTCGATGCGGTGACGCAGGCTCAACCATCTATCAATGTAGCCGCGTTGATCGGCCACACCGCCTTGCGCAGCAACCAGATGGACCGGCTCGATCGCGCCGCCACCGACACAGAAATCGCCGCCATGTGCGAGCAGTTACGCGAAGCGCTGGCGCACGGCGCACTCGGACTCAGCACCGGCCTGGCTTACGGCAATGCGATCAATGCGCCCACCGCCGAAGTGCTGGCGCTGGCGGAACCGCTGGCCGAGGCCGGCGCCATCTACGCGACGCATTTGCGCAGTGAATTCGCCGACATCCTGGAAGCCATGGATGAAGCTTTCCGTATCGGCAAACATGCCCGGGTGCCGGTGGTGATTTCGCATTTGAAATGCGCCGGCGTTGAAAACTGGGGCCGCAGCGGCGAAGTGCTGGAAGCGCTGGAGCAGGCGCAGCGTTATCAGCCGGTCGGCTGCGACTGTTATCCCTACACTGCCAGCTCATCCACCCTGGATTTGAAACAGGTAACCGACACTATCGACATCATGGTGACCTGGTCGGAGCCGGAACCGGCCATGGGCGGCAAGCTGCTAGCTGAGATCGCGGCCGAATGGCAGGTCGATCTGATGGCAGCTGCGCGTCGTTTGCAACCGGCCGGCGCCGTTTATCACTGCATGCAGGATGACGATGTCAACCGCATCCTGAGCCACCCCGCCAGCGTGGTCGGATCGGATGGTTTGCCTAACGATCCGCTGCCGCATCCGCGGCTGTGGGGAGCATTTCCACGCGTGCTGGGTTACTACAGTCGCGAGCAAAAACTATTCCCGTTGACCGTGGCGGTCCGCAAGATGACAGGTTTGTCGGCCGAGCGTTTCGGCCTGGCTGAACGCGGTCTGGTGCGCGAGGGCTATTGGGCTGACCTGGTGTTGTTCGATCCGGAAACCGTACGCGATGCGGCAACTTTCTCGGATCCGATGCAGCCGGCCGAAGGAATCGAAGCGGTCTGGGTAAATGGTGTCTTGTCATATCTGGGTGGCGCGCAAAAAGCGCCGACCGAGTCGCGGGCAGGGCGTTTCCTGGCGCGGCAAAGCGGAGTGAGCGGCGTCCTTGCAAGTTGAGTTTGGCTGAATTTTTTAGTTTTGTTGCGTTTTATTGAGTTTTATTGAGTTTTATTGAGTTTTATTTTTACTGAGGAGTAGCTATGACGATCAAGCGATACGGTGTTGAAGGTGGTTCAGGAACCGGCGGCCAGCATCTGCCATTCGCGCGTGCGGTTGAAGCCGACGGCTGGCTGTACGTTTCCGGCCAGGTGGCGATGGTGGATGGCGAAGTGATCGATGGCGGCATCGTCGCGCAATCGCACAAGACCATCCAGAACGTGCTGGCGATCCTGAAAGAAGCCGGCTACGGTCCGGAGCACGTGGTGCGTTGCGGTGTCTGGCTTGACGATACCCGCGATTTTCAATCGTTCAACAAGGTTTTCAAAGAGTATTTCGGCGCCAATCCGCCAGCCCGCGCTTGCGTGCAATCGAGCATGGTAGTCGATTGCAAGGTGGAAGTGGATTGCATTGCTTATAAAAAATAATTCGCTGCAGATTGGCGGAATTTACTGACAACTAACAGCTAATAGTTGCAAAATGGCACCGTTCGTCATGTGTTTGCGCACTAAGGCAGGCAGTGGGTATATCGCGGTGTCAAAAAATAAATCGGACTTTAGGAGGATTTGATGGAGATGGTTCAAGGAAATATGTTGCTGCTCTATGCGGTGATTGCAGTGATCGCACTGGTGGTGCTGATCGCCAAGTTCAAGATGAATCCGTTCATCGTGCTGATCGTGGTGTCGGTAATACTTGGCCTGGTTGTCGGCATGCCGATGGGAGCCATCGTCAAATCCTATGAAACCGGTGTCGGCGGCGCTTTGGGACATATTGCGCTGGTGGTCGGGCTGGGTACGATGTTCGGCAAGATGATGGCCGAATCAGGCGGCGCCGAACGCGTTGCCAACACGCTCATCGGTGTGTTCGGTCCTAAGCGCGTGCACTGGGCGATGATGGTGGTGGCATTGATTGTCGGCCTGCCGGTGTTCTTTGAAGTCGGTTTCGTGCTGTTGATTCCGATCGCATTCAACGTCGCCAAGCGTACCGGGACTTCAATGATCATGGTCGGGATCCCGATGGTTGCCGGCCTGTCGGTCGTGCATGGCTTGATTCCACCGCATCCGGCAGCGCTGTTCGCCGTGACTGCCTACAACGCAGATATCGGCCGCACCATCATGTACGCGCTGATCGTCGGTATTCCTACTGCGATCATTGCCGGTCCGCTGTTTGCCAAACTGATCAGCCGCTACGTCACGCCTAATCCTGATAACCCGTTGATCTCGCAATTTGTCGAAGAAGACAAAGGCCGTGACTTGCCTGGTTTCGGCATCACGATTGCTACCATCTTGCTGCCGGTGGCGTTGATGTTAATTGGTAGTTGGGCCGATGTGTTCTTCACGCCAAAAACCTTCGCCAACGATTTCCTGCGCCTGATGGGTAATTCCGTCATCGCGTTGTTGATTGCGACGCTGGTAAGTTTCTATACTTTTGGCAAGGCACGCGGTTTTAATCGTGAAGCCATTCTCAAATTCACTACAGAATGTCTGGCGCCTATCGCCGGGATCACGCTGATCGTTGGCGCCGGCGCCGGTTTCGGCCGGATCCTGATCGACGGCGGCGTTTCCAAGTCGATCGTCGAACTCGCCAACAATGCGCATTTGTCGCCATTGCTGCTGGGCTGGTTTGTGGCCGCGCTGATTCGGGTTGCCACCGGTTCGGCTACGGTCGCGATGACCACTGCTTGCGGTATCGTCGCACCGATCGTCACCGCCGCCGGCGTCACCGTCCGGCCGGAACTGATGGTGCTGGCAACCGGCGCCGGTTCGCTGATCCTGTCGCACGTCAACGACGGCGGCTTCTGGCTGGTCAAGGAGTACTTCAACATGACCGTGACTGAAACCTTCAAGACCTGGACTGTCGCTGAAACCATCATTTCGGTGGTGGCGTTGTTGCTGACGTTGGGCCTGTCTACCGTGATCTGATTGATCCAGGTTTGATCCAGGTTTGATCTACGATTGATAGCATTCGTAGCGTTGTCATGAAACGGCTTGCAGAATTCGATTCTGCAAGCCGTTTTTCTTTGTGGGTAGCGCGGAAACTACAGGCAATTGAATCGAAACCGGTATGAGGAACGCGCCAGCGGCGTGACTGAATTAATCAAAATATTGAAGTAATGCACTATTTTTTGTGCAATACGGCAATAAATATCGGTTTCATGGTATTACAGTGGCTGCAATTTTGTGGGAAAACCAACGCATCTGACCATGTGTTCACCGGTAATCCACAAAAACACCCTAAACCCACAATACCGATCAAGCCATGAAAATCCTGAGAAAATTTCTGTTCGCGCTGGTCCTGACGTTTATCGCCGCAAATTGCATAGCGCAAAATGCGAAAACCCTGGCGGAATTCAAAGCTGCGGCCGACGAGGCGGACAGAGTGATGGTGAAGGGACCACGCAAAATCGAATTCAGCGACCAGGCCACTTTTTCGCTGCCGGAGGGCTATGGCTTCTTGCCGGCAGCCCCTGCAGCACGCATCTTGCGCACTGTTGGTAATACCAGTGATGAGGAATCGTTAGTTGGCATGATAACTCCAGCCGTTGAATATGCGAATTGGCTGATAATTGTCCGCTTCAAAAAAGACGGTTACGTACGCGACGATGATGCGCGCGACTGGAAAGCCGACGATATGCTGAAAAGTTTGCATGACGGCACCGAACAAATGAATGCTGCTCGCAAGGAACGGGGAATTCCTGAGATCGAGGTCACGGGCTGGGCGGAAGTGCCGGCTTACGACCCGGTAACTCATCGTATGGTCTGGTCGGTGATAGCGCGTCACAAGGACCAAGCTGCAGACAACACGAAAAATTCAGTGAACTATCAAACTCTTGTGCTCGGTCGCGACGGCTACCTGACCTTGACGATGGTGACGAAAGAATCGTTGATAGCAGCAGATAAGCCGATTGCAAACAAGATGCTCGCCGCCATCGATTATCACAACGGCAAGCGGTATGAGGACTTCGCGGTTTCGACCGATCATGTTGCAGAATATGGCCTGACTGCCTTGGTAGTCGGCGTCGCCGCCAAGAAAATCGGCCTGATTGCCGTCATCGCTGCGTTCGTGGCGAAGTTTTTCAAAGTCGGCTTGCTGGCGGTGCTTGCCTTCGGCGCCGCCATCAAGCGATTCTTCAAGCGCACTCCGCAGCCGGCGACACCGGCGTTGGCATCTGATTCGGACGGGCCAGATGAGTCGCCGTTTCCGCCGCGGCAATTGACGCAGTCCTCACCAGATCTCAAGGCTGACCATGCGGCTGAAGCCAGCGACACCGTTAATCGTGTCTAAAGACCAGCGCCATGGTTAAATTGCTGATCCTGCTGTTGGGAGGCCTGAAGCTCGGCAAGATACTGACTACTTCCGGCACCATGCTGCTGTCTATAGCAGTCTACGCGATGTTCTACGGCTGGCGTTTTGCAGCAGGCTTTGTGCTGTTGCTGTTCGTGCACGAAGCAGGTCACTACCTTGCCGCACAGCGGCGCGGCCTGGCAGTCGGCGCGCCGACCTTTATTCCATTCGTCGGCGCCTGGATCCAGTTGAAAGAAATGCCGCATGATGCGGAAACAGAGGCTTATGTCGGCCTCGCCGGGCCATTGGTCGGTACTGCCGGTGCACTGGCTTGTTATTTTGCGTCACGTTGGTACAACAGCGAGTTGCTGCTGGCGCTGTCTTACGCCGGCTTCTTTCTGAACTTGTTCAACATGATTCCAATGTCGCCTTTTGACGGCGGGCGCATCACGGCAGTGCTATCCCCGCGGATATGGTTCGCCGGCGTTCCGGTGATGATCGCATTATTCGTTTATCGCCCGACTCCGCTGCTGATCGTGATGGTCATTCTCGCGTTGCCGCAGTTGAAACGCGCCTGGCAATACGACCCGTCCACTCTGGAGAATCAGCGCTACTACGGCATCGAGCCCGCGGTAAAGTTGACCTACGCATTTTATTATCTAGCCTTGCTGATCTTCCTGGTGCTGATGACGCATGGCGTACGCGATATGCTGGCGCCGGTTCACAGCGGTTTTCTCTAGTCGTTTCATTTTCTGCATGTGCGACTTGCCAGAAAACAGTAGACATCAAACGGCCACAGATCAGTCTGTGGCCGTTTTTTTTGATCTATGTCAAAGCGATTGCCATCTGTGCAAGATATGCTGCAGCCGGTAGATGTCATCAATCCCACGTATTGATGCATTCAATTGCCGGAGCTTGCACATGTTAAATTCAAGAGAATCGTCACCCACAGTTGGCGCGGTTAGTTATGACGCTTCCTTGCTGCGCAAGCTGAATCAACTCGGTCCACGCTATACGTCCTATCCGACGGCAGACAGGTTTTCAGAAGATTTCGGTCCCATCGATTATTTGCAGGCGGTTGCGAACCGCCGTGATATGGGGGCGCGCCATGCCTTGTCGTTGTACGTGCACATCCCATTTTGCGACACGATTTGCTACTACTGCGCCTGCAATAAAGTGGTCACCAGGAATCTCGCCAAGGCCGAACTTTACCTGACGTACCTGAAGCGCGAGATTTCGATGCAGTCTGCCTTGTTTCAAGGTATGAGTCAGGTGGAGCAACTGCATTTCGGTGGCGGTACGCCGACTTTCCTGACGGATGCGCAGATGACAGATCTGCTGGAGCATCTGCGCAAGAGTTTTCAATTCGCGCCGGACGGGCAGGGCGAATATTCGATAGAGGTCGATCCGCGTACAGTGACGCCGGAACGCATCGTCACATTGCGGCGCCAGGGCTTTAATCGCCTTAGCCTCGGGGTGCAGGATTTTGATCCTGTGGTGCAGAAAGCCGTTAACCGGATCCAGCCCGAGGAAGATACGCTTCGGATCATCGATGCCGCGCGATATGCCGGCTTTCGCTCAGTCAGCATAGATTTGATTTACGGCTTGCCGAAGCAGAACGTGATATCGATGGCGCAAACGCTGAACAAGGTGATCGCAGCCGCACCGGATCGGATCGCCATCTACAACTACGCGCATATGCCGCACATATTCAAACCGCAACGCCGCATCGCCGACGCCGATTTGCCGACGCCGGAAGCCAAGATCGACATGTTGTTCCTTTGTATCAAGCGGCTGACCAGCGCCGGTTACGTGTACATCGGAATGGACCATTTCGCCAAGCCCGACGACGATCTGGCGATCGCCCAGCGGCAAGGGCGCTTGCATCGCAATTTCCAGGGCTATTCAACCCATGCGGAAGCCGATCTGGTGTCATGCGGCGTGTCCGCAATCAGCGCCGTCGGCGCCAGCTACAGCCAGAACGAGAAAACGCTGGATGCCTATTATCAGCGTCTCGACCAGGAGATATTGCCAATTGCGCGCGGCATCAAGCTGAGCATGGATGATTTGCTGCGACGCCTGATCATCCAGCGGCTGATGTGCGATTTCGAATTATCGCTAGCATCGATCGAGATCGCCCATCCGATCAAATTCGCTGAATATTTTGCAGCTGAGCTGACGCAATTGGAAATGCTGGCGGCGGACGGCTTGCTCAAGCTGGATGACGAATGGATCACCGTGACCATGAAAGGTCGTTTGCTGATCCGTAATATCTGCATGGTGTTCGATCGGTATCTGGCTTTGGGGAAAAGTCCGTTGCGTTATTCGAAAACCGTTTAAGCAGGTGCCATGAGCATGAGATACGCATGAATCTGATACCGATTTTCTTGATAGGATTATTTGGCAGCATCCACTGTGTTGGCATGTGTGGCGGAATAGTCAGCGCCTTGTCGGTGGCGGCAACGCCCTCGATCCGGGTCATCCCGTTGCGGCCGGTGATGGTCGGAAAAATGCGGGGGCCATCGGATCAAAACCATTTCATGCATCTGTCGCGTGTGTTTGCCTACAACAGCGGCAGGCTGTTCAGCTATGCCTTGGCCGGGACAATAGCGGGAGGCATGGCGCAGAGCGTGCGCGTCCTGACATCGCTGTCATCGCTGCAGATAGGTGCGTATTGGCTGGCTAATCTGATATTGATAGCGCTGGGCTTGCATCTGATGGACGTCTGGAGCGGCTTAAGGCGGCTGGAAGCCCTGGGGCAGATCGTCTGGCGGCGCGTGCAGCCCGCCGTCAAATTTTTGCTGCCCATGGACAGTCCGGCCAAGGCGTTGATGCTGGGCGCTGTATGGGGCTGGCTGCCATGCGGCATGGTCTACAGCGTACTGGTGACAGCAATGCTGAGCGGTGACGCCGTATCTGGCGCCAAGGTGATGCTGGCGTTCGGGTTGGGAACCTTGCCTATGCTATTGACGCTCGGCATGCTGGGAATGCGCCTGAAAGGCTGGTTGCTGGATCGCCGGGTGCGCATCACCGGCGGTGTAATCGTGTTGCTGTTCGGGTTGACGGGCATCTTGCGAGTGGTTAACGGATTGCCGTTAAGCTGGCTTGATGCAATCTGCATCAGTCCGGCGGGAGCCGCGCATTGAGTGCCGTCCTTATCGACCCTGCAGCGCTATCACCGGATATAGCCTCCGAGCTCGCCTCTATCGACTGTTTTCATTGCGGCCTGCCGCTGCCGCCTGCCGCGACGGGACAGCGCTGGTCAGTCAGGATCGGACAGGTGTCGCACGCGATGTGCTGCCCGGGTTGCGCAGCGGTTGCACAAACTATCGTCGACAGTGGTTATGCCGACTACTACACCTCGCGCACGGCGTTTTCCAATCGCATCGACGGTGACGCACTGGTTCCGCCTGAACTGCAACTGTACGACGATGAAGATGGCCGCTCGCAATTCGTCACTGTGCCTGACAATTCTGCCGGGCCGGTGGGCGATCTGTTAGAAGCGACTTTGGCGCTGGAAGGCATTCGCTGCGCTGCCTGTGTCTGGCTGATCGAACAACGGCTGGCGCGCCTGCCGGGGCTGCAGTTGGCCAACCTGAATGTGGCGAGTGAACGCTTGCATATACGCTGGGACAAGACGCAATGCAAGCCCAGCGATATCCTGCTGGCGCTGCGCGAAATCGGCTACAGCGCCTACCCGTTCGATGCGGTCCGGCAGGGCGAGCGGTTGCGCAAATCCGGGAAGCGCCTGTTCCGTCAAACATTCATCGCCGGCCTGTGCATGATGCAGGTCATGATGTACGCCGCTCCGGCCTATTTCGCCGCCGCCGGCAGCATCGACCATGCGCAGCTCCAGTTGATGCGCTGGGCTAGTCTGCTGCTGACCTTGCCGGTGCTGTGTTATTCAGCATTGCCGTTCCTGCGTGGCGCCTGGATCGGCATGAAGTTAAGCCGCTTCGGCATGGACTTGCCGGTAGCCATTGGCATTGTTGCTGCGTTTGCCGGCAGCGCCGTGGCCACCGTACGCGGCTCTGGCGAAGTCTATTTCGATACCGTCACCATGTTCGTCTTCCTGCTGCTGTGCAGCCGCTACCTGGAGCTGACGGCGCGGCGCAAGGCGGCTTCGACGCTGGAGCGCCTGCAACACGCTTTGCCCGATGCGGCTACGCGCTTGCTTGATTACCCGCGCGGGATGGATGGCGAGGTCGTTGCTGCAACAAGATTGGTCAAGGGCGACCTGATCCTGGTCAAGCCAGGCGAGGTGATTGCGGCCGATGGTGTTTTGCTTAGTGGCCGCAGCAGCGTTGACATTTCCTTGCTGACCGGAGAGAGCAAGGCCGTGTCGTGCGCGACTGGCGATACTTTGCCGGGCGGCGCCGTCAACTGCGGGCAAGCCATGGTATTGCGGGTAAGCCGGGTAGTACGCGAAAGTACCTTGTCAGCTCTGCTCAAGCTGGCGGAGCAAGCGACCCAGAACAAACCACGCATCGCGCAATGGGCCGATCAGGTCGCCGGCTGGTTTGTGGCAGCTTTGCTGTTATGCGCGCTGCTGGCGTTTTGCACCTGGCAATGGCTGGATCCGTCACGCGCCTGGCCGATTGCGATCGCCGTGCTGGTGGTGTCCTGTCCCTGTGCCTTGTCGCTGGCGACGCCGTCGGCGCTGGCTGCCGCCACCGACCGGCTGGTGCGCAACGGCGTATTGATCGTGCAGCCGCACGTATTGGAAACCCTGCATCGGGCGACTTATATCATTTTCGATAAAACCGGCACGCTCACCAAAGGTAAACCTGTGCTGCAACAGATTACAGCGTATGGCGCCGGTACGAGCGAACGGTATCTGCAGGTAGCAGCTGCGATGGAAATATCCAGCGCCCATCCTTTGGGAAGGGCAATCGCCGATGCAGCCTGCGGCAGGCCGACTCAGACGTCGGAACTGCGCGACGGGACAATAAGTCAGGTAGCAGGAAAAGGCGTGGAGGCGGAATTCGACGGCATTCTCTATCGGCTCGGTTCGGCATCGTTCGTGGCGGAGCTGGCCGGTGTCTTGATCCCGGCCGCGGCGCCGGAGGAAATAACGATGACGCCAGTTTTCCTGGGTAAGACGGGTAGCTGGCTGGCACGTTTCGATCTGGCCGATGAGGTACGAGAAGATGCCCGCCAGACCTTGGCCTATTTCCAGAGGCGAGGCAAGAAGGTGATATTGCTTAGCGGCGACGACCGCCAGGTGGCGCAGCACGTGGCGCGTGAATTGGCAATGGATGGCGCTTACGGCGAGCACTCGCCGGCACAGAAACTGGCGTTCGTACAAGCCTTGCAGCGCCGCGGCGAGACCGTCGCCATGGTAGGCGACGGGGTAAACGACGCTGCCGTATTAGGTGTCGCAGATGTTTCCTTTGCGATGGGAGCCGGCGCGGCGTTGGCTCAGATCCATGCGGATACGGTATTGATGTCTGATCGCTTGTCAGCGTTGGCCGATACCGCGAGGCTCGGCAATAAGACCATGCACGTGATCCGGCAAAACCTGGCGTGGGCATCGATCTACAATTTGTTGGCGATTCCGGCGGCGGCGCTGGGTTTGCTCAATCCCTGGCTATCGGCAGTGGGCATGTCGTTCAGCTCCGCGCTGGTGGTAATCAATGCGTTATGGTTGCGTAACAAGCTATAGGAGGATAGATATGGAAGCGCTTTATCTGCTCATCCCTATCAGCACCGTGCTGGTGTTCCTGGCGATATGGGTATTCGTCCGTGCTTCCGACAGCGGTCAGTTCGACGATATGGTCGGTCCCGCAATGAGAATCCTGCTGGACGACGACAGTGCCAGGCCGCCGGTGAAAAACGAAATCGAGGCGGCTTCGGACAGTGGTTCCTTTAATTAATTAAATAATTTCTGTCAATTGCACGTCGTTTGATTCACATCAAAGAGAAACCGCCCATAGCCAGTTAACCTCGCTCCATTGCAGTGGTATTTTGGGGAGAGAAGAACGTGGAAAAGGCGCTTAACTATAACTACAAGGTCGTCAAGCAATTTTCGATTGCGACGATAGTGTGGGGAGTGGTCGGCATGGCTGTCGGCTTGTTGATTGCGGCCCAGTTGGCATGGCCGGAAATGAATTTCGACATTCCCTGGCTAAGTTTCGGCCGGCTGCGGCCCCTGCATACCAATGCCGTGATCTTCGCATTCGGCGGCAGCGCACTGATGGCAACTTCCTACTATGTAGTGCAACGGACTTGCCAGGTTCGCCTGTTCTCGGATGGATTGGCGGCATTCACCTTTTGGGGCTGGCAACTGGTAATCGTGCTGGCCGCCATAACCCTGCCGATGGGCTACACCCGCGGCAAGGAATATGCCGAGTTGGAATGGCCAATTGCAATTCTGCTGGCCGTGGTGTGGGTGGCTTACGCCGTCGTGTTCTTCGGTACGCTGGCCAAGCGCAAGGTCGCGCATATCTATGTAGCCAATTGGTTTTACGGCGCTTTCATCATTGCGGTGGCGCTGTTGCATGTAGTTAACGGCATGGCCATGCCAGCCACCCTGACCAAATCCTACTCTGCGTATAGCGGTGTCCAGGACGCGATGATCCAATGGTGGTACGGCCATAATGCGGTGGGATTTTTCCTGACCGCCGGCTTTCTCGGCATGATGTATTACTTCATTCCCAAGCAGGCCGAGCGCCCGGTGTATTCCTATCGTCTGTCGATCGTCCATTTCTGGGCATTGATTTTCACCTACATGTGGGCCGGCCCGCATCACCTCCATTACACCGCACTACCGGACTGGACCCAGTCGCTGGGCATGGTGTTTTCGCTTATCCTGCTGGCGCCATCCTGGGGCGGCATGATCAACGGCATGATGACCTTGTCGGGTGCGTGGCACAAATTACGCACCGATCCTATCCTCAAATTCCTGGTGGTATCGCTGTCGTTCTACGGCATGGCAACCTTTGAAGGGCCGATGATGGCGATCAAGACCGTCAACGCCTTGTCGCACTACACCGACTGGGGTATCGCCCATGTCCACTCCGGTGCGCTGGGCTGGGTCGGCTTCATCACGATGGGTTCGATGTATTACCTGATTCCGCGCCTGGTGGGAAAACAGCAGATGTGGAGCGTAAAAATGATCGAGCTGCATTTCTGGATGGCCACTATCGGCATCGTCATGTACATCGCCGCGATGTGGATTGCCGGCGTGATGCAGGGATTGATGTGGCGTGCGGTGAATCCGGACGGCACGCTGACTTATGCCTTCGTTGAGGTGGTCAAGGCGACTTATCCCTACTACGTGATTCGCTTCTTCGGCGGCCTGTTGTATCTGAGCGGCATGCTGCTGATGGCTTTCAATACATTCAAGACCATGCGCTATAGCTTCCCGGTGGATACGCGCATCACGGTGCCGCGTACTCATCCCGTGGCGCCGGTATTGGTCCCTGCGGCCAAGATCGCAAGCGATGCGGTGGAGGCGCTATGACGCAGCTGACTAATTTTGAATCTGGAGTGCGGGCATGAAATTCTCACATGAATCGATAGAAAAAAATCACTGGCTGTTGATCGGACTGGTGATTCTGGTGGTCAGCGTCGGCGGCCTGGCGGAAATCGTGCCGTTGTTTTTCCAGAAGTCGACGACCCAGCCGATTACAGGCCTGCGGCCCTATTCGCCGTTGCGGCTGGCAGGGCGTGACATCTACATACGCGAAGGCTGCTACAACTGTCATTCTCAGATGATCCGGCCATTCCGTGCCGAGACGGAACGCTACGGCCACTATTCCGTGGCCGGCGAATCGGTCTACGACCGGCCGTTCCAGTGGGGATCGAAGCGCACCGGCCCGGACCTGGCACGCGTCGGCGGCCGCTATAGCGATGAATGGCATCGCGCCCACCTGCACAACCCGCGCGACCTGGTACCGGAATCGAACATGCCCGGCTATCCGTGGCTGGAATCGACCCGCCTGGTTCCTGAAGATATCGTGCCGCATCTGCGCGCGCTGCAGCGCCTGGGCGATCCTTACACCGATGCCGAGATCGCCGCCGCGCCGGCAGCATTGGAAAACAAGACCGAGCAAGATGCGTTGATCGCCTATTTGCAAGGATTGGGAACACAGATCAAGGCGGAGAGATAATCATGGCTATCCAAAAAATACTGATTGAGGCGCACAGCATCATTACCCTGATCAGCTTTGTCACTTTCATCGGCATTGTATGGTGGAGTTACATTCGAAAACGTCCCAAGGATTTCGACGAAGCGGCGTTGCTGCCGTTCGCCGACGACCAGGAACAGCTCGATAAAGTGAAGGCGCAACTGGATGCCAGGGAGCGTCACCATGGCTGATTTTACCGATGGCTTCTGGAGCCCCTATATCACCGTGTTGACGATACTCAGCATTTTCGGCTGTGGTGTGCTGTTGTGGATGCAGGGCAGCCGGCGGGTTACGCTTGAACCGGGGCAGGATCCGGCTGACAATACTACCGGCCATGTCTGGGACGACGACCTGGGCGAATTGAATAACCCCTTGCCGCGCTGGTGGATGTGGCTGTTCTACGTGACCATCGTTTTTGCCCTGGTCTATCTGGTGCTGTATCCCGGCCTTGGTAGTTTCGCCGGTCAGCTTGGCTGGAAATCAAGCAGCGCCTATCAGGCCGAGCTGAAGAAAGCCGATGCCGACTACGGCCCCATGTTCAACAAATACCTGCACCAGGACCTGAAAACCGTCGCCGCCGATCCGCAGGCGCATGCGATCGGTGAGCGCCTGTTCCTGACTTATTGTGCGCAATGCCATGGTTCCGACGCCCGCGGCAATAGAGGTTTTCCAAACCTGACGGACCAGGACTGGCTGCATGGCGGCGCACCGGAAACCATCAAGACCACCATCATGGAAGGCCGGCATGGCGTCATGCCGCCGATGGGTGCTGCACTGGGAGGCGACAAGGATGTCGAGAACGTAGCAAATTATGTGCTGAGCCTGTCCGGCTCGACTCACGATCCTATCAAGGCGATATTCGGCAAACCGAAGTTTACCGTTTGCATGGGCTGCCACGGAAGTGGCGGCACCGGCAACCAGACCATCGGCGCGCCGAATCTGAGCGACAAGATCTGGCTATACGGCGGCAGCGTCGACACCATCATGGAAACCATTCGCAAAGGGCGCGATAACACCATGCCGTCATTCAAGGATTTTCTTGGCGAACCGAAGGTGCATGTGCTTGCAGCGTATGTGTGGAGCTTGTCAAACCATCCCGGCAGTGCGGTCGCACTTGATCGCCCGACTGCCACCTCACAATGATCGCAAGCCAGACTGCCAATCATGAGCGCGAGTGAATCCTCTCCTAAGACTGCCGTTGTCAGGATGTACCAGGCACGGCAGCAAATATATCCTCGCGATGTGAGCGGGCGTTACGCCACGCTACGCTGGGTATGTGTCTGGCTGACGCAGCTGGTGTTTTATGGCATGCCGTGGTTAAGGTGGAATGGCCGCCAGGCAGTGCTGTTCGACCTGGCCGCGCGCAAATTCTATTTGTTCGGCATCGTTCTGTGGCCGCAGGATTTTATCTATCTTGCCGTACTGCTGATTATCTGCGCGTTCTCGCTGTTCTTGTTTACGGCAATCGCCGGCCGCGTCTGGTGCGGCTACGCTTGCCCGCAAACGGTGTATACCAAGATATTTTTGTGGATAGAAAGCCGGATAGAAGGGCCGCGCAGTTCGCGCATGCGGCTCGACCGGCAAGCGTGGTCGCTCGATAAATTACTGCGTAAAAGCGGCAAGCATCTGGCCTGGGGCGTCGTGGCTTTGTGGACCGGCTTTACTTTCGTCGGTTACTTCACCTCTATCCACGATCTTGCGCGCGAGGCGAGCGTGCTTGGCCTGGGATCGTGGGAGTGGTTTTGGGTTTTGTTCTATGGCTTCGCCACGTATGGCAATGCAGGCTGGATGCGGGAGCAGGTGTGCAAATACATGTGTCCGTATGCCCGCTTCCAGAGCGCCATGTTCGATCGCGATTCCTTGATCGTTACCTACGATGCGGCGCGCGGCGAACCGCGTTCTAGCAGCTTCCGGAAAACACCGGAACCGGCATCTTCTCCCTGCATTGATTGCAGCATGTGCGTGCAGGTTTGTCCGACCGGGATCGATATTCGGGCGGGCCTGCAATACATGTGCATCGGCTGTGCAGCCTGTGTCGACGCTTGCAATATGGTGATGGACAAGATCGGCGCGCGGCGCGGACTGATCCGTTATTCAACGGAACATGCGATCGACGAGAACTTGCCCGCGGCCGCCATTCTGCGTCGAATATTTCGCCCGCGCGTATTGATCTACAGCTCGGCGCTGCTGGTGATCGTCTCGGTCTTCCTTGGCTCGCTGATACTCAGGGTGCCTCTCAAGGTGGATGTGATCCGGGATCGAGGTTCCATGGGCAGGGAAGTCGAAGACGGCATGGTTGAGAACGTCTATCGGCTGCAGGCAATCAATGCCGACGAAATGCCGCATCGCTACAAGATAAGTGTGGCTGGCATCGATGGCATCGCACTGTCCGGCGAAAGCGAGATAACGCTCGCCGCCACTGAGACGCGGCTGATTCCAGTGCGGGTAAGAGTACCGCACGGGCAGGGCCGGCCGGGTTCCAACAGTATTTCTTTCAGGCTGCAGGAACTCGATGGCGCAAGGTCGCAGGTGAATGAAAAAGCCGTGTTTTATATACCTAGATGAAACCGCCGGGAACCAGCATGAATTACACGAGACGAACAGGATAATCATGAAAAACCAAGCACATTCGATGACCACGTTTTCTACTGTTCCTACGCCGTGGTACGCCCAGCGCTGGCCATGGTTTCTGATATTGGGCCCGCTGGTGGTCGTAGTGGCGGCCAGTTATACCGGCTGGCTGGCATTTTCCCGGCAAGATGCGCTGGTGGAAGACGACTATTACAAAGAGGGCAATGCGATCAATCAGGATCTGCGGCGCGACGAGGAGGCGATACGGCGCGGCATTGTCGGCAGCCTGCGCTACGACGCCGTGCAAGGTATCCTCAGCGGCAATCTGCGCAACATCGCTGACCACTCCGGTCACGGCACGGCGCCGCTAGCCGATCGTCGGTTGCGGCTGCGCCTGATTCATTCGACTTTGCCGGAAAAAGATATCGACCTGTTTGTACTGCCGAACGTTCAAGGAAATTTTTCGGTGCACCTGCCATTGCTGGAGATGGCGCGCTGGCAGATCCTGATTGAAGACGCGCAGCACGACTGGCGCCTGCATGCTACCTGGAACTGGCCACGGCAACGCAGCGTGGAATTGAATCCGCTCGCCATGAGGGCGGCAGACGACTAAGCCGCCTGGAATCAGTTGCAGGTGTCTGCGCCCATTGCCAATATTTTCAATGCCGGGAAATCGACCAGTTCGATATCCCGTTTATCGACCTTCAGTATGCCTTCCTTCCTGAACTTGGACAGCAGGCGGCTGATGCTTTCGATCGTCAGGCCAAGATAATTGCCGATATCCTCGCGCGTCATGCGTAGCTGGAAGTTGGTCGATGAATAGCCGCGTGTAGCGTAGCGCGACGACAGATTTACCAGGAACGCTGCAAAACGCTGCTCGGCGCGCATATTGCCGAGTAACAGGATGACGCTTTGCTCACGCGTGATTTCCTTACTCATGATGCGGTGGAAATGCCGCAGCAGTGTCGGAATATCGCTGAACAGTTCTTCCAGCCGGGCGAACGGAATGTCGCATACCTCGCTGTCTTCCAAAGCTACTGCATCGCACTGATGGCTGCCGGTACTGATCGCATCCATGCCCAGCAATTCGCCGCTCATCTGGAAACCGGTGATTTGCCGGGCGCCGTCGGAACTGGCTTGATAGGTCTTGAATTGCCCAACCCGCACCGCATACAGCGAGCCGAACTTGTCGCCGATCCGATACAGGGAGTCGTCCCGGCGCACCCGGTGGCGGCCGATGATACTGTCCAGGCGCAGCATGTCGGATTCGTCCAGTCCCATTGGCAAGCACAACTGATGCATGCTGCACGAGGAACAACTGTTGCGCAGGGCGGCGATGTCGAGCAACGGCGCTGTGTGAGGGGAAGGCTGATGCATGGCGAAGTCCGGTAGAGGATAAGGCATTGCGGCTTGCCGCAACACGCTATTTTACCCCCGGACATCGCTTGATGGCCGTATTGACGCCCGGATCAGTTGGCGTTTGCCGACGCACTGGTGGGTATGCCGGAAAAATCGGTCCAGCAGCGGCGCCGAAAATCGTAGAGTTTGCAGCGACGCGCCGTATCGAAATACCAGCGCCATGAAAATTTCTGGATCACTATGCGCGATGGCAGCATGACTTCCAGGATCTGCTGCGCTTTTTTCAAGCGATAGAGCGGGATGCTCATATCGACATGGTGCGCGGTGTGTTCCATGATGTGATGCAACAGCGCGCCGATACGATAGCGAAACGTCAGGTGAACCGTAGTCGAGACAAATGGTTGTGC
Organism: Collimonas sp. OK307; assembly: GCF_900113705.1. Lineage (GTDB taxonomy): Bacteria > Pseudomonadota > Gammaproteobacteria > Burkholderiales > Burkholderiaceae_D > Collimonas. The sequence goes on from NZ_FOQI01000019.1 coordinate 23,607, forward strand.
CGCTGCCCACACGGTTTTCTGGTCGTACCAGGCGACGCCGGTATGGGTGTGGTGTACATAGACCACAAAACCGATCATCGCATTCCAGAACACGAACGGTAGTGCAAAACCGGCCGTCAGGGTCAGCCAAACCGGCTGCCCGGTTGCGATCGCGGCAATGCTTAGCGCTGCAATCCAGAACGTTGCTGCAAGCGTGACCAGAATACCGTCCCAGATGAATACCGAGCGCCGGGTCGGCATTGTCTTCCGGCTGGGGAAGTACATGCGTTGCCACCACATTTCAACCAGGTAGTACAGCCAAGGCCCCCAACCGCTGCGATAGAAACGTTCCAGCCATTGGCGCCAGCGCGGCAAGGCCTGGAATTCATCCAGCGACAACGGATGCCAGACGAAATCGAAACCTTTCAGGTTGGTGTAACCGTGATGCACGACGTTATGGCCGACATCCCACAGGCTATATGGCGTCAGCGACGGCAGGAAAACCAGGCGGCCGAGCCAGCGATTGAGGCGCCGGTGCGGTGTAAAGCTTTGATGACAGGCATCGTGGCCGAGAATGAAGAGGCGGCCGATGATAAAGCCGGCGATCATGCCAAGTAATAATTTGGCCGCAATGTTCTGCAACCAGACGGTGGCGACGATTGCTAGCGAAAACAAGACCAGGTCAAGCAGGACCAACGCCAGTGCGCGGCCTGTGCTGCGCCGTGCGACAGGCAGCAGCCATGAGCGGATAATTTTACGGTGCGGCATGGCGGCCGACGGCGATACCGGATCGGGTAAGCGGATGGGAATCATTGGCAAACCTTTGATAAAAAAATAAAAATGCCAGCCGATCGTAGGCGATATAAGGACGGCTGACGTTGATTTCGATCAAAGATTCGCGTGTTTCCTGATACGGCTTCTGTTTCAGGACGGCTTTCCTGCGACAGGCGGTGATGAACCAGGGAGCGCAGAGATCAGCCATTTCCGTCCAATCGCGATATGCGCCACCAGCGCCAGCGCGCCATTGAGTGCCAACGCATAGCGCACTCCCATGAGATGCACAGACAGACCTGTTAAAAGACTACCGACGGATAGCCCACCGCGCATGGCAAGCATGTATAAGCTGACACTCTGGCCGCGCAGCAACGGACTCGCGCTTGCCTGTAACAGAGAATTCGCCGAGATGTTGCTCGCATTCATCGATAAACCAGCTAACACCAATAGAATCGGCAACAACCAGTACCACTGGTTTAGGGCCGCGCATACCAAAATTGCGCCGTAGCCTGCGGCGAACCAGGAGCTCAGCCGGCGCAGGTCATGTCCAGTACCGACGCTAAGCAAGGCGATCGCGCCGAGCAGGCCGCCGACACCGAATGCCCCCAGCGCGATGCTGAACTGGCGTGCGTCGCCATGCAAGGCGTCTTTGACTAGCACCGGGCAAAAGACAATCAAGGGTCCGCACAAGAAGCTGCTGGTCAGCACGGTAAGCAGTGCACCGCGCAAAAGAGGATCGCTGATAATGTTGCCGACGCCCGAAAATAAGGTGTTGCTGCCAGATTTATTGGTCGCCGCCACCGGCATTTTGGTATGTGGCAGTATCCACAGGGCCACGGCAATAAACGGCAGATAAGACACTGCATTGACGGCGAAGCAACCGACTGCCCCTACGCTAACCATCAAGATGCCGGCGATGGCCGGTCCCAGAATGCGGGAAAGATTGAACTGCGTGGAATTCAATGCCAGGCCTTGTGCAATTTGCTCGTGTTTCACGAGGGAGGGCACGATCGACTGGAATGACGGCATGGACAGCGCGTCGGTGACGCCCACTATCAGCGAAAGGACGATGACCATCCATGGCTGTATGGCAGCAGTGAGCAGCAATATCACCAGCAGTATGGGACACAGCATCTGAATCGACTGGAACAGCGTAATCACGCGGCGCCGGTCTGCATGGTCAGCCAAGGCGCCGCCGACCAGGGTCAGCAACCATATCGGCGCGCCCAAAGCGAAGGCGTCCAGCCCGATCAGGAATGGTGATGCACCCAGGCTTAGCAGAAGCCAGGGCTGGGCGACTTGCTGGGCCCAGGTGCCGATATTGGAAAGCAGGCTGGCAATCCAGAATGTACCGAAGCGGCGTGTGGCCAGGAGATTGAGCGAGTCGGCAAGCGTATTTCTGGATGTTGACAATTGTTTCACATGTCACCTGCAAGTTTGCTCAGTTCAATGCCAGACCGGCCCAGGCCATCAACGTCACCAGGAACAGGCCGGGGATCACCCGGTTTGCAAAATCCCGATTGCCGCTTGTCAAGGCTACCACGCACTTGGAAATGCTATTGGCGGTCAATCCGGCGAGTATCGGTGCTGCGGCTGCGTGACTGCTGATTTTTCCCTGTGCGGCGAAGGACGCAGCTGAAACTGCTACCGAGTGCGCGTCGGCAAAACCACCAATAAAAGATGCTAACAGGACGCCCTTACCACCAAACCAGGATGAGAAAGCGCCCGACATCAGCAGAATGCCGGAAATGATGAGTGCCAGCAGCAGGGCGCCTTTCATATCGAACGGGCTGCCGAGTTGCAGCGCAGGTCCAGGCCGGGAATGCGCCGACAAGGCGATCATCAGCGCTGCATAAAGCAATGCCGCAACCAGTCCGCAGGCTAAGGGCAAAGCTAGCGCCAGGAGGGTAGGCCGGTGGGTTGCCGCGATCACTATCGCCAACTGCAATAGTGTCGATACCGTCGATAACACCGCGCCGGTGGCGGCGGCATTTAGCTGATCCGGCGCCTGGGTGGCGCGAACGCCCATTGCGCCGATGGTGGAAATGCTCGACACGAAGCCGGAAAACAGGCCGGTCAGCGGCAAACCGAGCCTTGCTCCGAGTAATCGTTGCGTAATGTGGCCCAATGCGCCGATAAGCAGCATCAATATGACGAAGCGCCAGATTGTATGCAGATTGAGTACCGCGTAAGGATCGATGGTTCGATCCGGCATGAGCGGCCACAATACGAAAACAGCGGCGCCTAAGACCAATGCGTTGTTCCATTCTCTCTGGCTGAGAATGGATCGCGCAAAGTGATGCAATCTGTCTCGGGCCGCCAGCACGATGGTCACCAACACGCTCAGCGCTGCCGCCAGCTGGATTTCCCGAACCGCCAATGCGCCTAGCAGCAGCGTCAGGATCAATGCCGTTTCAGTAGTTAACCCGGGGTCGTCATGAGACTGCTTGAAATAGGCAACGGCAAGAAGTGCCGTCACGGCAAGGGTCAGGACCACCAGCAATAGTGCACTATCGAGCAGCATGCTCATGGAGCCCAACAGGGAGACTAGCGTGAAAGTACGAATGCCCGCAGGACTGCGCGTCGGGCCATCACCTTTGCAGCGCTCGCGTTCGGCGCCAATCAGCAGGCCAATGCAGGCGGCGACCGCCAATGGTGCGACAAGGTCAGCCGGCAGTGTCATTGCTGTTCGGCCGATGCCGTTCCTGTCGTTAGGATTTGATGATTAATACCGGACGATCGGCGATACGCAGATAGTGTTCGGCAACGCTGCCGAGCATGAGTCGTTGCATGCCTTGCAAGCCATGCGATCCCATCACTACCACACTGGCGTCCCACCGTTTTGCCACTTCTCGGATGATGTCGGCCACCCGTTTGCCGCGCTCTTGCAGATCTAATATCTGTACGTCACCTCGGATGCCGAAATCGTCGAAAATGTGCAACGCTGCCTTCCTGAGGTTGAGAGCTTGCTCGGCTGCCGCCTGCAGCATCTGCTCGCGTTGGAAATATACGACGCCAAGCAGAGGGAAGGAGAGCAGCGGGTCGACATTGACATACAGTGCGCGAATCTCGCAACTTTGCGTCTTTGCCAACAGGCACGCCTGACGCAAGGCGTTTTGCGCAAGTTCGCTGCCATCTGTTGCAACCAGGATGCGTTTTAGCATGGTGACTTCACTCCTTGGCCGTTTTTTCGGACGCCTGCTCGTTGCCATGTACCAATAGCACCGGGCGCTCTGAGATGCGCACGAAATGCTCGGCAACGCTACCCATCAGCATGCGTCGTACCCCGCGCCGCCCGTGGGTGCCCAGCACCGTCAGGTCAGCTCCCCATTTTTCACCTTCTGCCTTGATGGCTCCGGGAATGTCGCAGTCCATGTCACGCAGGTCGAGCATGCTGGTTTGCACTTCGTAACCTTGCGATCGCAAGTCAGCTTCTGCCTTCGCCAGAATTTTTTTACCTTCAGTCACGGATACTTCGCGCAACAGTTCGATATAGGTGAAATCGTCATTGATCATCGGAAAGGTGGTAAGCGGATCTTCCACCACATGCACCACACGCACCGTTGCGTCGGGCGCTGCGAAGTTGGCAATCTGCTGCAGCGCTTGAGCGGAAGTAGGGCTGCCGTCGACAGCAAGCAGGATCTTCTTATATATGGCCATGATGTTTCTCAATAAAGGAAATATGGGTGGTTGCGGTTTGGAGCAACTGTCGATATGAACACCTTGATAACGCCTTAAGAATCATTGTATGTCTTGAGCGCAAGCCGGCAAGCGCAATTGCAGGGGGAGTTGAGATAGATCAAACACGCCGTCGCCAACCAGGGACACGACTGGGCTGCTGCTGAAATTACAGCGCATTTTTGATCCAGCGCAAGTTGTCGCCGGCGATCTCCGTCAATATGTACAAAACATCGTTACTTGTGCAGCTGCGCGTAGCTACTGATGGAAAACGCATGAAAAATTCAATACTGCCCTGGCCACTGAAAATATTGATGCCAGGTGCGTTACTCCTGTCGATTCCCGCTTTCTACCTGGTTCTGGCCGGGCCGGGGCTAATGTATCGTCATGTCGGGAGCGGGCTGTATTTAGCCGTCGCTGCCATGGTTGCCATCGATCTGCTGATCCGGACCAGAACCCAAGGCTGGCATGACGGTGTGGTCACGCTGAATGCGATGTTTTTTTTCGGCGCAGTGCTCAGCGCCTGGCCAGGCAATCCGCCGTGGAGCGTGATCGAATGGACTTTACGGATGGCCTTTTGCGGCATCGTTTTCCTGCGTTTGTCGATGCTGTTGGGAGAATACCTGGTGCCACGCCGGCTGCTGCATGTGGTGGCGCTGGCAATCGCGGTGCTGGCAGTGGCCGGAGCTGGTTTCTTGTGGCTGGAACCGCGCGTCCATACCTATGCCGACGGCGTCTGGCTGGCATTCATTACAGGGGCGACAGTTGGCTATGGCGACCTGGTTCCGTCCACGCCAGCATCCAGGATTTTCGCCGCCTTTATCGTATTGCTGGGCTATGCCTTGTTTTCGGTTGTCACGGCGAGCATATCGGCAATGTTGGTGGGTGAGGATGAGAAGCGGCTGGAACGCGAGTTGCACGCTGACATGCGCATGTTACGTAGAGAAATTTCGTTATTGCATAAAGAATTACGATCTTCGCATCCTGAATCTGGCGGTGAGGATGTCGACACTGCCGGTAAAGAATTGCTCCGTGTCTGAACCCATAGAAGACATAAAATATGAACATCCAATTTTTGGGCGCAACCGGAACCGTGACAGGTTCAAAATATCTGCTCAGCGCCGGTTCGGCGAAAGTACTGGTAGATTGCGGCCTGTTCCAGGGATATAAGCAATTGCGCCTGCGTAACCGGGAGCGCTTGCCATTGCATCCGTCAGAGCTGGACGCGGTGATCCTGACCCATGCACATCTCGATCACAGCGGCTATCTGCCGCTACTGGTCAAGAACGGCTTCAAAGGAAAGATCTACTGCAGCGAAGCGACTTTCGAACTGTGCAAGATTCTGTTGCCAGACAGTGGTCATCTGCAGGAAGAGGAAGCCAGCTATGCGAATCGTCACGGCTTCTCCAGACACAGTCCGGCCCTGCCGTTGTATTCGGAAGCCGACGCGGTGCGATCGTTTGCCTTTTTTTCTCCGGTCCGGTTCGATACGGATTTTCAGGTATGCGAAGGCCTCAGCGCGCATTTGCACCGCGCCGGGCACATTCTGGGGGCTGCCATCGTATCGCTGCAAAGCGCAGAGGCGACCATAACGTTTTCCGGAGACCTGGGGCGCCCCAATGATTTGATCATGCTGCCGCCGTCTCTTATCGAAAAGACCGACTACCTGGTGGTTGAATCGACCTACGGCAATCGCCGCCACGATAGCGCCGACCCCGCTATCTTGCTAGGCAAGACGATACGCGACACCGCCGCTCGCGGTGGAGTAACGATCATTCCGTCTTTTGCGGTAGGGCGCGCTCAGGCCTTGCTCTATGCCATTCATCTGCTCAAAGCTGGTGGCGATATCCCGGCAGCGCTGCCGATCTACCTGAACAGTCCGATGGCGGTCGATGCCACCGAGATTTATCACAAGCACCGGCAAGATCACCGGCTCGATTACCAGCAATGCGAGGCCATGTTCCGCACGGCAAAGATTATCACCAGTGTAGAGGAATCGATTGCCTTGAATCAAAGGCAGCTGCCGATGGTCATTATCGCGGCCAGCGGCATGGCGACAGGAGGGCGGGTTTTACATCATTTAAAGGCTTTCGCCCCCGATCCGCGCAACACAATCCTGTTCGTCGGCTTCCAGGCAGGCGGCACACGTGGCGCCGCTATGATTGCCGGCGCCGATGCGATCAAAATCCATGGCGAGTACGTACCGCTGCGCGCGCAGGTAAGCCAGATCGACAATATGTCGGCGCATGCCGACGCCGACGAGATACTCGACTGGCTATCGCATTTTTCGAGTCCTCCCAGGCAAACCTTCATCACCCACGGCGAGCCTGCGGCGGCGGATGCATTGCGCAGGCGGATCGAAGAAAAATTGCATTGGTCATGCCGGGTGCCTGATTACCTGGAAAGCGTGGAGTTGCCATGAGCGATCGCAATTATCACAAGCCGATGGATCATAGGCCGATTTTCCACAAGCCCGTGCTGCAGCAGGAAATCTGCGGACCTGCGGCGGGCAGCTTGCGCATGCGACGCGTCGGTATCGATACCTACCAGGAACTGGTTGCCTACATGCGCAGCGATTGCGATATCTGCAAATCGGAGGGATTCGAAGCGCACTCCCGGGTCGAAGTGTGGCGTGGCGACCGGCGTATTGTCGCTACTCTCAATGTCGTACATTTTCCGATGATTGCCATGCACGAGGTCGGCTTGTCGGAAGCGGCCTGGCGTGCGCTTGACGGCATTGATGGCGATCTGGTGCGGATTGAACACCCGGCGCCGATGCAGTCATTTTCATCGGTACGGGCAAAAATATATGGACGCCCTTTTACCTCCGGTGGCGTCGATGCCATCGTCCGCGACATCGTTGCCGGTCGTTATTCGCAGATCGAAATGGCGGCCTTGATCACGGCCTGTTCCGGCAGCCGCCTGGACCTGACTGAAACGATAGCCTTGACCGATGCGATGGTCAAGGTAGGGCAGCGCCTGCATTGGGATGCCGACATCGTGGTCGACAAGCATTGCGTCGGCGGCTTGCCTGGCAACCGCACCACCTTGTTGATCGTGCCCATCGTCGCCGCATGCGGCTTGACGATTCCTAAAACTTCTTCGCGCGCTATCACTTCGCCTGCCGGTACCGCAGATACCATGGAAACCCTGGCGCCGGTAGCGCTGGACATTGCCGGCATGCGGCATGTGGTCGAGCGCGAAAACGGCTGTATAGCCTGGGGCGGCGCAGTCAGCCTTAGTCCTGCCGACGACCTGTTGATACGGGTGGAACATCCGCTGGACCTGGATAGCGACGGCCTGTTGGTTGCTTCCGTTTTGTCCAAGAAAATTGCCGCCGGATCCACCCACGTCGTGATCGACTTGCCAGTCGGGCCAACCGCCAAGGTCAGGTCGCCGGAAGCCGCGCAAGCGTTGGCTGAACGGCTGGTCAAGGTTGGTGCGGCATTGGGTATTGCGGTCAAACCGGTCATGACCAGCGGTACGCAGCCGATTGGGCGTGGTGTCGGCCCGGCTCTGGAAGCGCACGATGTACTCGCGGTCTTGCAGAACGCCGCGGATGCGCCGCAAGATCTGCGCGAGCGAGCCCTGTTGCTGACCGCCAGCGTGCTTGAGCTGGGTGGTAAGGCCGAGGCTGGCCAGGGGATGGCGTTGGCTACCAAAGTACTGGATAGCGGCGCCGCATGGCAAAAATTTCAGGCGATCTGCGAAGCCCAAGGTGGCATGCGGATACCGCCGCAGGCCACCTACACGCATCCGGTACTGTCCCTGCATAGAGGCAAGGTGGTTGCGATCGATAACCGAAGATTGGCCAGCATTGCCAAACTTGCGGGGGCACCGAAGGCGGCTGCCGCGGGAATTGTTTTCCGGGCTCCGTTGGGTACACGCATCGAAGTCGGGCAGCCATTGTTGACCATTCACGCCGAGTCGCCAGGAGAGCTGGCTTACGCACGGGCCTACGCTGAGGCGCAGGAAAATTTAGTTTCTTTACAGGAGGTTTGATGAAACCCGTATTTTTCACCATGCCGGGCAACGACGGCTTTGCCTCGCAGTTGCGCAGTTATTTACCAGCCGAGAACGGTGTCATGGAGATGCATCATTTTCCTGATGGCGAGTCTTGCCCCCGCTTCATGACTTCGGTCGCGGGACGTGACGTAGTGCTGGCCTGTGCGCTGGAGCGGCCGGATAGAAAAATCATGGAGCTGTATCTTGCCGGTTGCGTTGCCCGTGAGCTGGGAGCGCGTAGCGTCGGTTTCGTCATTCCTTACTTGCCTTACATGCGGCAGGATGCACGCTTCATGGACGAGGAAGGGGTAACTTCAGCGCATTTTGCGCGCTTGATTTCCAGTTGCTGCGACTGGCTGGTGACGGTTGAACCGCATCTGCACCGGTATCGCGAGCTGGCTGAGATCTACTCGATCCCGAACCGGGTGGTGCATGCGGCCCCTGAGCTGGCAAAATGGATTACCGGAAATGTAAAGCTTCCTGTCATTATCGGCCCCGATGCTGAAAGCGAACAATGGGTCGCCGCGGTGGCTGACGCGGTTGGATGTCCATATACGGTATTGCAAAAGAAACGGCATGGCGATCGCGAGGTAGAAGTCTCGATTCCGCACGTGGAAGACTGGGAAGGCAGGACACCGGTATTGATGGACGATATTGTTTCCACCGCCCGCACGATGGTCGCGGCTGTCAAGCAGATCAACGCAGCTGGCATGGCGCCCCCGGTATGTATCGCCGTGCATCCTTTGTTTGCCGGGGATGGCTATATCGCGCTACAGGTGGCCGGTGTCGATCATATCGTCAGCTGCAACACCATTCTCCATTCGAGTAACCGGATCGATATGGCAAAACCGACTGCCGTCGCTATCACCGAATTACTGAGATCGCGTAGCTAGCGTTGTGCCGGCTAGTGTGCCAACCAGTATGTCGACGGATAATTTTGAGAATGCGCGATGAGTGCAAGAAACCTGCAGTTTTTTTTCGCACCGCGATCGATCGCGGTCATCGGCGCATCTGAAAAGACGCAGCACATGGGAACGCATGGGCTGCAGCATCTGGTGCGAGGAGGCTTTAAAGGAAGCATCTTTCCGGTCAATCCAAAATACACCTTGCTGGAGGGCCTCAAGACTTATCACGACCTCGCTGAATTGCCGGCCGTGCCAGAACTGGCGATTATTTGCACACCATCGTCAACCATACCAGGGATCATCGGCCAGCTAGCCAGGCTGGGGACCAAAGCGGCGATCGTGCTAAGCGAAGAAGCCGGTGCCGGCGATAAATTGCAACCGGCAGTGCTGGAAACGGCGCGCCCCCATTTGCTGCGCATTCTCGGCCCCGGCTCGGCCGGCATATTGGTTCCGAAGATTGGGCTGAACGCCAGTCTTGCCGCAGCCGGGGCGTTGCAGGGACGGATTGCATTGCTCGTCCAATCCGGTACGTTGGCGGCGGGCATGCTTGACTGGGCAAGGTCGCAAGGCATCGGTTTTTCCAAAGTTATTACGCTGGGCGATAGCGTCGATGTCGATGTCGGCGACATGCTCGATTACCTAGCCGGCGACAGCGACACGCGGGCAATATTGTTATGCATCGAAGATATTCCGCATGCCCGTAAATTCATGTCGGCGGCACGCGCAGCCGCACGCAACAAACCGACGCTGATACTCAAGACCGGCCGGTGTGGCGGCGACTTCGCAGCGGAGTCTATATCGGGCAGGTCGGATGCAGTGCTGGATGCCGCGATTCGCCGGGCGGGCATGCTGCGGGTGTTCTCTACAGAGGATTTGCTCAGTGCGGTGGAGACCTTGTCGCAAGTCCGCCCGTTTGGCAATGGCCGGCTGACAATTATCGGTAATGGCCGCGGCCCCGGGGTGATGGCTTGCGACGCCTTGCTACGTGGTGGAGGAAAGTCAGCGACGTTGTCGGACGAGACCCTATGCAAGCTCAACCAGCTCCTGCCAGTGAATGCGGCGTGTTCCGCTCCGATCGCACTGCCGGCCAATGCATCGCCGTCATTGTACCGGCAGGTTCTGGAGGCCGTATCGGCAGACGCCGGAGCGGATGCCTTGCTTGTCATTCACGCGCCGAGTGCAAACGCATCATGCGTCGACATTGCCGATGCCATTATTCCGCTGGCCAGGCAGGGTGCGCGTAATATCCTCGTTTGCTGGCTGGGCGGCGCCGCGTTGGAGCCCGCACGGCATATTTTTGCGGAGGCGGGCATCGCCACCTACGCTACGCCAGAAGCTGCTGTATGCGGCTTCATGCAGATGGCCGATTTTCGACGCAATCAACATCTGCTGATGCAGGTGCCGCCGGCGATATCACCCGACCTTATTGCGGATCGGCCGGCTGCGCGCAGGATTGTCGCTGCTGCCCTGGCCGGCGGCCGGCTAATGCTGTCGGCAGCTGACACCGGCGCACTGCTGGCAGCATATGGGTTGCCGGTGAATGAAGTACATGGTGCAGACGGCACGCAGATGGCGACGCCGGTATTGAAAATCGGTATTGTTACCGATCCCACATTCGGTCCGGCCATTGTGCTTGGACAGGGCGGGAGATTTGATTTGCCTGTGATAGCGGCAGGTTTACCGCCGTTAAACATGGTACTGGCGCACGATATGGTATTGCATGCGACCGGTATAGCCGAGGCGACTGACGGCACGACGCAGCTCGAACCGGAGATCGACGAGATTTGCCGGAACCTGGTCAGACTATCCCATTTGCTGACCGATGTTCCAGAGTTGGTCGAACTCGAAATCCATTTCTCGCTGCCGGATGGAAAACACGTGGTGGGACTGGATGCAAATGGGCGACTGCAGCCGAGCGCCATTGTCGATGGCCTGCAGCGTTTGGCAATTTGCCCCTATCCGGAAGAATTGGAAGAAACCATCTCCTGGCAGGGCTCGACGCTGTTGCTGCGGCCGATCAAACCGGAAGACGGCCAGGCGCATATTGCGTTTTTCAACGCACTCGATCCTGAAGACGTGCGCTACAGGATGTTTGTCGGCGTGCGCGCACTGCAGCCATCGCAATTGGCGCGTTTTACGCAGATCGATTACGACCGCGAGATGGCTTTCATAGCAACCAGGAACAAGTCGGACGGCAGCGCCGAAACGCTAGGCGTGGCCAGGGTAGTCGCGGATCCGGACAACATCCAGGCGGAATTTTCGGTGATAGTGCGTTCCGATTTGAAAGGGCTGGGACTGGGCCATCTGCTAATGGCGAAATTGATTGCGTATTGCCGCCACCACGGCACCGCTGAGATCATCGGCGAGGCTTTGCCGCACAATACGCGCATCCTGCATCTGGTAAGAAAGCTTGGCTTTGATGTAAAGCCGCTGGAGCGCGATGGCACCATGTGGCTGCATCTGGATTTGCGGCCGTCGCAGCAACGTTGACGATCCTGGTTCAGATTTTGGTGGGAGGAGAGACAACAGGTTTGCAATCTTTTTTTGTCATCCGTCCCGACTCGCCGCCAAGCGCCAGTTCTTTCAGTTTCGTCAGGTCGAGGATCTGCAAATCCCGCTTGTCGACCGCGATCCAGCCTTGCGCCCTGAAGTGGGACAAGAGACGGCTGATACTTTCGATGGTTAGTCCAAGGTAATTGCCGATATCCTCGCGCGACATACGCAATTGGAAGCTGGTCGAGGAATAGCCGCGCGCCATGTAGCGGGAAGAAAGGTTGACCAGGAAAGCCGCAAACCGCTGCTCGGCGCGCATATTTCCGAGCAGCAGCATGATGTTTTGATCACGCGTGATTTCCTGGCTCATGATCCGATGGAAATGATGCAACAGGGTCGGGATATGGCTGAATAACTCTTCCAGTCGCGCAAACGGAATCTCGCAGACTTCGCTGTCTTCCAGCGCCACGGCATCGCAGTGGTGAAGATCGGAACTGATGGCATCCATGCCAAGCAATTCGCCGGCCATCTGGAAACCGGTGATCTGCTGTTCACCGCCATTGTTTATATGGCAAGTTTTGAAGTGCCCGAAACGAATCGCGTAGAGGTTTTTAAACGGATCACCCATCCGGTACAAACGTTGGTCGCGCAAGATGCGCTGTCCGCGTCCGATGATCTCGTCGAGGCGCGTCATGTCGGCGCTGTCCAGCCCCATCGGCAGGCATAGCTGGTGCAAGCTGCAACCTGCGCAGCTGGCTTTTAATACCGGAATGTTCAAAAGCGGCGACGCCACTCTGGCAAACGGCGTATTCATAGTCTTGGGTTAACTCCGCATTGATGGTTGGCTGGCTATCGATTCCCCGCGCGTGCGCACGGGAGGACGCGCCATATCGGTATCTTGTTGCTGAATGTACACCCTATGCAAGAGATATACAAATGACGGCAGATATGAATATGAAACGGCGGTCGTTGCAGGGGATTTCTTGATGTGCATCAAAACCTCATTCCTTGCCTTATTTATGATGGTTGTCAGAACGCGTGTTTTTGAAGCCAGTAACGGAGAGAAGAGATGAAAAGCGATCGTCAGTTAAAACAGGAAGTCATGGATGAGCTGGAGTGGGATCCGTCTGTCAAGGATATCGAGATCGGGGTCGAGGTGAAAGACGGTGTGGTGACGCTGACCGGGCACGTAGATAGTCATGCCGAGAAGTACGCAGCTGAGCGTGCGGCGTTGCGCATTGCCGGCGTCAAGGGAATTGCAGTGGAAATCGACGTATGGTTACCTGGTCCAAATGAGCGTAACGATGCCGATGTCGCGCGCGCCGCGGAATTGGCATTGGAGTGGAACGTATTGATCCCAAAGGACCAGGTCAAAGTCATGGTTGAAGATGGATGGGTGACGCTGAGCGGTGAACTGGAGCGTGATTATCAGCGCGTGGCGGCAGAAAATGTCATACGTAACCTGATGGGCGTCACCGGAATCAGTAATCAGATCCTGGTCAAGTCAGCCGTGTTACCCGCAGACGTCAAGGTCAAGATCGAGGCCGCGCTGCAGCGGCGCGCTCATATAGAAACACAACGCATCACGGTGGTAGTCAACGGCGACCAGGTGACCCTTACCGGCCCGGTGCGTTCGTGGTCGGAACGCTACGCAGCGTTACAGGCAGCAGCGGCGGCGCCGGGTGTGGTGCGGGTTGTCGACAAGATGATGATTGCCTAGCTCCGCTATTGTTATAAAGCGCGTTGTCAGCCATGCGTCGGCGGCAACGCGCTTTTTCTTTCAATGGAACATCAACACCGGCACCGTCATCGAAGCCAGGACAGTGCGCGTCACTCCTCCCAGCAATATTTCGCGGAAGCGGGTATGGCCATAGCCGCCCATGACGATCAGGTCGGCGCCGAAATCGGCAGCGTGCGACAAGAGCGCGTTGCCGACATCGATATCGGCCGGGATCTTTTGTTCCGTTACCTCGAGTTTGATACCGTGGCGCGCCAGGTAAATGGCGATGTCGGCTCCCGGCTGTTCGCCGTGGGCGTCGGCCGGCCTGCCGGTGTCAAGCACCAGTACCCGGACCAGATCGGCCTGTTGCAGCAACGGAATCGATGCGCTGACAGCGCGCGTTGCCTCCATGCTGCCGTCCCAGGCAAGCAGCACCCTTTTGCCGACCTGAGGGAAATGACCTGCATAGGGGACGATCAGTACCGGCCTGCCTGAATTCATCAGCACATATTCTTGGAAGTCGGCACGTAGCAGCGGCGAGTAGTCAGCTGGATTGACCTGGCCGATCACCACCAGGTCGCTGTAGCGCGCCTGCAAAACCAGGCCCGTGCCGGCGTCCTCCTCGATCAGGCGTTTTTCGAAGGACTTGACGTCCATCTTCCAGGCAGAGGATTCAAATTCCGCTAACAGACTTTCAGCATGCTCGCGCAGATCGTTTAGCGCGGAGCCGAGAAGAGCCAAATTGCTGTCTCCGATTACTCCCGGCATGAAGAATTGCGGCGCAACGCCGGTAGCTGCGGCGCCGATCAGATGCGCGTTGTACTTTTGCGCAAGCAAAGCGGCGATCCTGATTTGTTCATGAGCGCGCCTGGATTCATCCACGTGCACAAGTATGGTTCGATATTCCATGTGATATCCCTCCGGTTGATCAATGCAGAAAACTTGATTCTTTAAAAAATTAAAGAGGCAAATTCATGAGTTGGGTTCCAAGCCCTGTCGTTGACTGCTTTCCAGAGCAGCCTGGCATGACTGGCATCGTTCTGCGGTCGGATGCAGGCGTAGCCGTTGTGGCGCGATAACCGCCCCGCATGCAAGGCAGTTGCCGTAGGTGCGCGTTTTGATACGTTGTAGCGCGGCCTGGATTTTGTTCGGCTCTGCCGACTTGTTGCGGAGCAAAGCAATTTCGGCAGCGCTGAGCAACCCTGTCATCGCGCCGGCCTGGCACCGTTGCGAGCGGATTGTCGCGACTATATATTTGCGTCGCCGCTGCAACTGGGTTTCGAGTTGTCTTGCCAAGCTGAAAGAGATCATTTTTGCTCCGTTCGTAAATAACGAATGTCCGTACATGGCGCGATCCCCCACGAACGACTGCTTTCAGCATAACAATGGCTTGGTGGAAAAATTTGATCCATATCAACTCAACCGGAAACAGTTGTAATTAGACTTGTTTAATGGGCGCAGCAACAAAAAGGATCAGGAAACCTCATGAAAACCGCTATTGCAGCTAATTTTATGAAAATGGCAACGCTTGGAGACTTGTTTGACTGGCGAGTCGGGGAGACTCCAGAGAACGAGGCATATCGTCACTTCAATTCAGAGTCAGGGCGCTGGCACTCCCATACCTGGGCGCAAATCGGCGAGCGCGTCAGGATCTGGCGCAGCGCGCTGACGGCGTCACGTCTGCCCTCGGAGGCACGAGTGGCTGTATTGCTGCCGAATGGTCTGGATGCTGTCTGCATCGACCAGGCGAGCCTGGCGCTGGGCCTGATTCCCGTGCCGATGCACGCGCTCGACAATCCGGCCAGCATCGCCTACATCATCAAGGATTGCGATGCCTCGATGCTGGTGCTGTCGACCCGTGCGCAGTGGGAAGCGATTGCAGCGGTCGGGGAAACCATGCCTTTTTTGAAGCTGGTATTGGTGGTAGACGATGGAAATTTCGACAATCACTACGCGTCGGCTCCTGTTCATGGCGTGGTGGTTGCTTTAGCTACCTGGCTGGCCGGCGGCGCACTACCCAACAACATACGCAGGCCGCCGGTATCGGGCGGCGCCCTGGCGGCGATCGTCTATACCTCGGGAACTACCGGCAAACCTAAGGGTGTCATGCTGACCCACAACAATGTACTGTCGAATATCCAGGCGGTGATGGCGCGGGTCGAGGTGCGCTCGTCCGATGTGTTCCTGTCGTTCCTGCCGCTATCGCACACTTTCGAGCGCACCGTCGGATATTACCTGCCGGTTGCGGCCGGCAGCTGCGTCGCTTACGCGCGGTCGGTGGCGCAGATTCCTGAAGATCTGGCGACGATCCGGCCGACGGTATTGGTTTCGGTGCCGAGAATCTATGAACGGGCTCACGTGAAATTGCAGGGAAAGCTTGCCGAATCCGGTTATTTGACGCGACGTCTTTTCGCGTTGACGCAAGCGATCGGCTGGCGGCGTTTTTGCCGAAGCCAGCAGTTACCTTGCAACGGCGCTTCCCCGGGTTGGCTGGATCAGTTGTTGTACCCTGCCTTGCGATTGCTGGTGGCGCGCAAGGTGCTGGCGCAGTTCGGCGGGCGCTTGCGTGTCGCAGTATGCGGCGGTGCACCTTTATCGCAGGCGGTGGCAGAATGCTTTCTGGCGCTGGGTTTGCCATTGGTGCAGGGATACGGCATGACAGAAACATCGCCGGTGATATCCTGCAATACGCCGTCCGACAATTGGCCGGCCACGGTTGGCAAGCCGCTGGAAGGCGTCAGGGTGCGTATCGGCGAGAACAGCGAGTTGCAGGTGCGCGGCGGCGGTGTCATGGCCGGATATTGGAAACGCCCGGACGACACCGCCAACGCAATGACCGACGACGGCTGGTTGCGCACCGGCGATCAGGCGGCGATGGAAGGTGGGCGCATTCGCATCATCGGCAGGATCAAGGAGATTATCGTCACTTCAACCGGCGAGAAAATTGCGCCGGCGGATCTGGAATTGGCGATCACGGCCGATCCGCTATTCGAGCAAGCATTCGTGATTGGCGACAACCGCCCGTTCATCGCCGCTTTTGTTGTACCTGGCCGTAGCGGCCTGGATACGCTGCTGCAGCAACTTGAGCTTGGTGCCGGCGAAAGCGTCAATCTGGATTCTGCGTCAATACAGACTGCCGTTTTGCAGAGAATTCAAGCAGCAAGCAAGCACTTTCCCAGTTATGCGGTGCCGCGGGTTGTCCGGGTCACGATGGAGCCATGGTCGTTGCTGAACGGGCTGATGACGCCGACACTCAAACTCAAACGCAATGCCTTGCTTGCGCATTTTCACACCGAGATTGACGATATTTACGCGCAGCGTACGCCAGCCCAGATAATAGATGAGGCCGTACAAGCAGTCGTCAACTAAGAATCGAGCATGACTAGCGCGTGCCGGGCTGCGATCCATTCTTCGTTGGTGGCCTCGACGGCGACTGCGACCCTGCTGGCATGTGCGGATATCAATGGCGCGTTGCGTTGATTGGCACTGCCTTCCAGGTGTACGCCAAGAAACTCCAGGTCACGGCAAACGCGGCGGCGAATCTCCGCACTGTGTTCACCGACACCGGCCGTAAACACCAGTAAATCGAGGCCGCCCAATACGGCGGTCAATGCACCGATTTCGCGGACGATACGACGCACGTACAAGGCGAGTGCGGCGCGCACCTGGTCACCGACGGCATCGTCCCGTTGCTCTTGCGCGAATAGGATCGGCGGATCGGCAGAAACACCGGAGACCCCAAGCAAGCCTGATTCGTGGTACAGCAAGTGCGCTACTTGTTCCAGGCTTAATTTTTCGATCTCCATCAGGTAAATTACCGCGCCCGCGTCGAGTGCGCCGCAGCGGGTGCCCATCATCAACCCATCCAGTGCAGAAAATCCCATTGTGGTGGCGACGCTGCGCAGATCTTGCATTGCGCACAGGCTGGCTCCGCTACCCAGGTGGGCCGCAATGACACGGTCGTGCGCCGCAGCGCCGAAACGCTCATCCAGCGCCACCGACAGGTATTCATAGGACAAGCCATGAAATCCATAGCGGCGCAAGCCGCGCTCCCACAGCGCGTATGGCAGTGGCAGCATTTGTTCGACCGGCGGCAGCGTGTGATGGAAGGCGGTATCGAAGCAGGCGACCTGAAGCAGGCCGGGCTGGCTGGTCAGCAGCACTTCGATGGCTTCCAGTGCAAACGGCTGATGCAAAGGAGCCAGTGGAATGTAATTCTTCAAATCCGCCAGCACTGTCGCATCAATCCTGGTCGGTGCGGAATACTTGCTGCCGCCGTGCACCACGCGATGCGCAACCGCGCACAAGCGGCGTGCGCCAAGATGCAGGCCAACCCGTTCGCGAATATGCATCAGCGCGGAATGATAAGGCTGTTGCGTGTCTAACGCCAGTGGTTCAGGTTCACCGCCAGTCTCGATATAACCTGGCTTGGCGCCGCCGATGCCCTCGATTTTGCCTTTCCATTCAGCCTGTCGCGGCAGCGGAGCGCCGGTAGCATGGCTGACATCAAACAGCGCGAACTTGATGCTGGACGAACCGCAATTGAGCACCAGGATGAATCTTTCATTGTTATTGGCTGGCGTCACGGATTGGGCTGGGATATTCATTGGGGATGGTCGCGATAATGGTGCGCCAGCATCAATGCGATGGCGCAAGAGGCGATGCGGGTCTCGCGCGAATCGGCCCGGCTGGTGAGGATGATCGGCACTTTGGCGCCAAGTACGATGCCAGCGCTGGCAGCGTCACTCAGATACTCGAGTTGTTTGGCCAGCATGTTGCCGCTTTCCAGATCTGGCACGATCAGGATGTCGGCGCGCCCGGCGACTTCCGATACGATGCCTTTGATGCGCGCGGCGGCGACCGATACCGCGTTGTCGAAAGCCAGGGGGCCATCGAGGATGGCGCCGGTAATCTGGCCGCGGTCAGCCATCTTGCACAATACGGCGGCATCCAGCGTTGCCCGCATGCTTGGGTTGACCGTTTCCACCGCCGCCAGGATCGCTACGCGCGGACAGGCGACCCCGATTACGTGCGCCAGGTCGATCGCATTACGCACGATGTCGACTTTGTCGTCCAGCGTGGGTTCAATATTGATGGCGGCATCGCTGATAATGAAAGGGCGTGGATACGCAGCGGTTTGCATCAGATAGCAATGACTGATGCGGCGCTTGGTACGCAGTCCGGCGGATGCCGCCAGCACAGCTGCCATCAATTCATCGGTATGCAGGCTACCTTTCATCAAAGCTTCAACTTCGCCTTTGCCTGCCATTTCGGCGGCGCGTGCCGCCGCCGCGTGGCTGTGCGGGACATCTTCAATGGCTATGCCGGTCAGGTCCAGGCCGGCAGCAGCGGCCACCGCTTCGAGTTTGGCGCGCGGCGCCACCAGCAACGGCTCGATCAAGCGCGCCTGGCGCGCGTCCAGCGCGGCCGATAAACTCAGTTCGTCGCAGGGGTGCACCACTGCGACGCGAATGGCGCTGAGCGGGCGTACGTGTTCAAGCAGCCGTTGTACCTTGTCACCGGAACTGATACGGACTTCCGGCAAGGTCGTTCTGGAATATACGATCTTTTCGCTGGGCGCGATGACGTCGGCATCGCCTTCGATCACGATCTTGCCATCCTGGTTGATACATGAGCAGCGCAGGCTGAGTCGCTTGTTGTCAGGCTCGCGCGCAGTCACCGTGACGCTGATGGTCAAGGTGTCGCCCACCCGCACCGGATGTAAGAATCGCAAGGTCTGGGCCAGATATACAGTGCCTGGCCCGGGCAGGCGGGTGCCCAGCACGGCAGAAATCAGCGCCGCTCCCCACATGCCATGGGCGATCACGCCATGGAACTGGGTGGATGCGGCGAATTCGGGATCGAGGTGCTGGGGATTGACGTCGCCAGACATGACGGCAAACAGCTGGATATCTTCGGTGCTCAACGTGCGTTCCATGGCGGCGCTGTCGCCGATGGAGATTTCATCGAAAGTCAGGTTGCGGAGCACCCGCAATTCATCGTGAAGCAAATTCTCGTGGGAAGTGGAGCGAACGGTATCGGTCATGTTAGTCAAGAGTAGATTGAACGGGAGCCTGGTCGCAGACCAGACAGCGACGCTGCGGCTTATTCTAAGAATAACAATGATGCACAAGAAAAATTTGATGCAAATCAACTATACAGGACAGCCCCAATACCTGGGTCACAGTGGGCGTGACGATAACCCCGGATGTTTCGGGGAAATTTGATTCACATCAAGAACCATGTTTGCCTGCGCGATTACGCTGATTGCACGCCGTTGGGGGAGGAACGGATTAATTGACAAATGCTAAAAAAATACCTACTGTCAATTGATTCGAATGCGGTTCGGGCTTTGCAACAGTAGTTTTAAAAACTATGAAAGGGGCGGCTTGGGATGGATTCGTTCAAATACCTATATCGGGGAATGAGGTATTCCCATCTCCTGGCCGCCATTTTTATAGTACAAGGCCTGTTGAGTCCACTGGTGGCGCACGCGTTACCGGTTTTCGCCAGGCAAACCGGACAAAATTGCGTTGCCTGTCACGCCGGCGGTCAATTTCCTGAACTGACAGCTTACGGAAGATTATTCAAGCTTACCGGCTATACGATCGGTACGCGCACCATTCCGCTATCGGTGATGGGGGTAGCCAGTTTCACCAAGAGTAAGAATCCGGATAGCGACGTGGCGTTCGCCAAGGATGCGGTCGCCCTGTTTCAAACCGGCAGCGTCTTCCTGGCCGGCAAAGTTACTGACAATGTCGGTGTGTTCGGACAGTGGACCTACAACAACTACGACAATCAAAATCAGGACACAGGAAAATGGCAAGGGAAGTGGGCTTCCGATAATTTCGACCTGCGCTACGCCGATCGATTCATTGGCCCTACCCAGGATTTTATCTACGGATTCAGCCTGAACAATAATCCTTCCCTCACCGATCCCTGGAACACCGCCCCCGCATGGATCCAATATGTCCCGACCAAATTCGGCGTCACAGCACCTGACGCCAGCCCCATCATTGGCCAACTTGGTACCCAGGTCGCCGGGCTGACCGCCTATGCTTTCTGGAATAAGACGCTGTACGCGGAGGTGGCTGCATATCAGACCAGCAACGGCGTATGGTCGTTCCTAAGCCAAGGCACGAAAGCGCAGGATCAAACGAATCTGAAGGGCACCAATCCCTACATACGGCTGGCGCTCAGCCACGACTGGGGGCCGCATAGCGCGATGATCGGGGCACTTGCCATGAATGCGCAAATCTATCCCGACAACACCAATCCTGTAGGCGCGACGACACGCTATCGTGACCGCGGGATAGACGCCCAATATCAATATCTGCTGGATCCGCATACCGTGACGGCGCAGGTCAGCTTTATCAGGGAGACCATAACAAATGGCGACGTGACAGGCGTCGCCAGCAATGCCTCGAATACGCTTAATCAGTTGCGACTGAAAGCCAGCTACGTCTATCGGGCGAAATACGGTACCAGTTTGAGCTATTTCAGCACCACCGGAAGCTCGGATCCGACTTTGTATCCGGATGTCGCAGCCAATCCGGGGACACGCGGCTGGGTTCCCGAAATATTCTGGATGCCGGTGCAATACGTTCGAATTGGCGTTCAATACTACGCCTACACCCAATTCCACGGAGCCTCCAGCAACTATGACGGTTCCGGACGCAATGCCAAAGACAACAATACGTTGTTTCTATATGTGTGGGGAGCGTACTAAATGAATAGTTACGGCGATGGTACATCCGCACAACGCATGGCGATGAAAACCCGATTCGAACATGTGAAACGGACGGGACTTTATTTTTCTTTGAGTTTAATCGTCGCGGCGAGTCTTGCAGCTTGCAATCTGCCGGAAAGATCTCGTTCGCTGGGCGATCCGAATGTCGCGGCGAAGACGCTCGCACTGCAAGTTTGTTCCAATTGCCATGGCGTTCAGGGTGTTTCCGTGTCGCCCAACTTCCCGAATCTGGCGGCGCAGTCGCAACCGTATCTCGTGGAACAGCTCAAATCATTCAAAAGCCATGGCCGTTCCGATCCAGCTGGATTCGAATACATGTGGGGCATCAGTGCCCGGCTAACCGACGATCAGATCAACGGACTTGCTGCCTATTTCTCGTCGCAATCGCCACCCTCGGGTAAATCTGGAAATCAGACATCGTCTAAGGAAACATCGTTTAAGGAAGGTCAGAAAATTTTTGAACAAGGCATTGCCGCAAACAACACACCTGCCTGCTCCGGCTGCCATGGCGCGCACGGTGAAGGCATTCAACAGTTCCCGCGTTTGGCGGGCCAGCATTCCGACTATATCGTCAAACAACTGATGGTTTTTCAACGGACAGATGAAAGACCGGAGGGCGTCATGATGAAAGGGATTGCACACGAACTCACGCCGGAGAATATGAGAAATGTCGCTGCCTATCTGGAGGCGATGCCGTCCACTCAATGACGTGTTCTGGCGATTGGCCATTGTTGGCTTCGCCCCGATTCTAAAAATTTTGGAGAAATATCATGACCAGCCGTCGCGAATTTATTGTACAAATTGGTTTGGGAGGCGCCGCACTGGCATCGGGCCATAGCCTTGCCCAGGGTGCTATGGTGGCCGAGAGTGATGCCCAGGCGGCAGCTCTGGGCTACAAAGCCGACGCTACTAAAGCGGACAAGGTTAAATTTCCAAAGTACGCTACTGGCCAGCTTTGCGGCAATTGCTCGCTGTACCAAGGTAAGCCGGGTGATGCAGCTGGCGGATGCCCCCTGTTCGCTGGCAAACAGGTATCCGCCAACGGCTGGTGCAGCGCATGGACCAAGAAGTCCTGAGGCCTGGCCGGTTCGACCGGCCAGGCGCAGTGACGACATGCCGCAATTCCAAATGATCCCGGGTGCGCCTACGGATTTACGTATTGCTGATGATGACCTTCAACGCATGTTCTTTCTCTGCGTTGGAAAAGACATCGTAGGCATGCAGAAATTGATCGAATGTGAAACGGTGGGTGATCAAATTCTCCGGTTTCAGTTTTTTCGATTCAACGTTCTTGAGCAACATCGACGTGGTATTGGTATTGACCAGGCCGGTGGTCAGCGTGATGTTCTGCGCCCATAGCTTTTGAATCTGGAAATCGACACTTTTGCCGTGCACCCCGACATTGGCGATGTGGCCGCCGGGACGGACGATCTGTTGGCAGATATCAAATGTCTGCGGCACGCCGACGGCCTCGATTGCGACGTCGACACCATCCTTCGTGCTCGCCATGATCTGTTCTGCAGCATCGGCTTTGGCGCTGTTGATCACTTCTGTCGCACCGAATTTCCTAGCTAGCGCCAGGCGCGACTCATCGATATCGATCATGATGATTTTTCCCGGCGAAAAGAATTGCGCAGTCAGCAGGGCAGCCATCCCGATCGGACCCGCGCCGACGATGGCAACGGTATCGCCCGGCTTAACGGCGCCATACAGGACGCCGATCTCAAAACCGGTGGGCAAGATATCGCTAAGCATGACCAAGGCTTCTTCATCCATCCCGGCGGGGATCGGATACAGGCTGTTGTCGGCTTGCGGAATCCGCACATATTCAGCCTGGGTGCCATCGATCAGATGCCCCAGTATCCAGCCGCCGTCTTCACAATGCGAATACATTTGCCGCTTGCAGTATTCGCATTTCCCGCAAGAGGTGATGCAGGAGATGAGTACGTGGTCGCCCTTTTTGAAATTGCTGACGGTTTCACCCGTTTCTTCCACAATGCCAACCCCCTCGTGCCCCAGTATCCTGCCGCTGGTTACTTCCGGCACGTCACCTTTAAGGATATGCAGGTCGGTGCCGCAAATCGTGGTTTTGAGCATCCTGACGATGACGTCGGTGGACTTGGAAATCTTTGGCGTGGGAACCGAGTCCCATGATTTTTTTCCCGGTCCGTGATAGACAAGGGCTTTCATGCAGGATGGGCGTGTCATTCAAATCTCCTTGATCGGTTGTTGCACTTTACGTCTTAAGCCGCTTTGATTTTTCGGCTGGCGTTGGCCACATGCGCGGCTGCGACCCCGGCGATTTCGGCCTGCGTGCAAGAAACAATATCGGCCATATGATGGCCATAGTGGAGGGCGCTATCAACGGTTGGCCGCACCTGGGCCGATCTCAGCAGCAGCCATTCTTGCGGGGTCGTCGCCGACATCATTTGTTGCGACGAATTTAACGATGCATCCAGGGATGCCTTAGCCGTGCTCAGGTTCAGGTTGATCGCCTTTTCCATGCCATCAACCGCCGTTCGGGTGATCTGAACCATTGCCGCGAGCTGCGCTTCGTAACCAGCCTTCATTACTGTCGAAATCGATTCCAAGAGCGGAAACATGGGTTTCTCCTTGTAGTAAATGGAAATGGAAATTGCGGGGCGTCAGGCTGATTGGCGACTATCTAACCAGATTGCAGTGTGACGTTTGTCAGGCTGGCGGTATTGATGCACATCAAATTTGCTCAAAAAATTCGCGACGATCTACACCTTGGAAAAATCGTTGCGCCTTCGATAGCAAATTGATCGTTGCTGCGGGCTTCATGTCGTAGCACACGCCAGTTAGCGTAATTTTGATCCAGGTCAAGTCCGTCAGGGCGCTGCCCGATACCATTCGATGCGTATTCGAGATGCCGATCAGATGACCTGCATGCGCAATGAAAACTTGTTTTTAACACCGGCTGTCGCCCGTGTTCGCGTCCCGCCAATAAGGTCTGTGCATGAAATTGACAAACGATAACGTCATCGCTCCGATTCGCGGACACGGTTTCCGCAGCTTGTGGGAGCGTTTGAAGGAACATCCCTTGGCGCGGATCGGACCGGGCTTGATCACGGGCGTCGCCGACGACGATCCTAGCGGCATCGCCACCTACTCCCAGGCGGGCGCCCAGTTCGGTCTCAATATGCTGTGGACCATGCCGCTGGCTTTTCCATTGATGGCGGCGATTCAATCCATGTGCGGGCGTATCGGCCGAGTCACCGGAAAAGGGCTGGCAGCCAATATCAAGACCACGTTTCCACCCGCCGTATTGCTGGTTGTCGTGTCGCTGCTGCTGATCGCCAATATTCTCAATATCGCTGCGGACGTGGCTGCCATGGGCGAAGTTGCCGAACTGGTCACAGGATTCGACCGTCATCTGATGACTGCATTTTTTGTATTTGGAACGCTGCTGCTACAGGTGTTCATTCCTTATCATCGCTATGTCTTCTTCTTGAAGTGGCTAACCTTTTCTCTGCTTGCCTACGCTGTAGTCTTGTTCACAGTCCATGTCCCCTGGGCAGAGGTGGCGACGCGCACGGTCTGGCCGAAATTCCAGTTCAATTCCACAACGGCCGCAGTGATTGTCGGGATTTTCGGTACTACCATCAGCCCCTATCTTTTTTTCTGGCAGGCGTCTGAAGAAGTCGAAGATATGCTGGCGCAGCGCGGCGCCGTACCGCTGGTGCTTGATGGACGTGCCGCCGGCGGCGAACTGCGGCGCATCCAGTGGGATACCTGGAGCGGCATGCTCTATTCTGACATCACTGCCTATTTCATTATCCTGGCGACGGCGGTCACGCTTAACGTAGCCGGCGTCAGGGACATCGATACCGCAGCGCAGGCAGCCAGCGCATTGCGGCCTCTGGCCGGCGATTTCGCCTATACCATTTTTGCCCTTGGCATCCTGGGTGTCGGCCTGATCGGCGTGCCGGTGCTGGCCGGCTCCGCGGGTTACGCCCTGTCGGAGGCAATGGGCTGGAAATCCGGCCTGGAACGAAAAGCCAGCGATGCGCGCGGGTTCTACGGCGTCATCGCCGTCAGCGTGCTTGCCGGACTTGTCATCCAGTATTCGCCGATTAGCCCGATGAAGGCTTTGTTCTGGAGTGCCGTCATCAACGGCGTCGTTGCCGTGCCCTTGATGGTGGTGATTATCGTATTGGCTTCAATGAAATCCGTGATGGGTGAGTTCACTGCAAGCAGGTTGATTGTCGCTCTCGGCTGGATTGCAACGGCGGTGATGGGGGCTGCTGCCGTGCGCATGTTTATCCCCGGATAGGTTGCCGTGTTTCCCTGCCTATATTGCTCAGCTGCATGATACGATGCACATGTAATCGGCGCCAGGCCAGCATCGGATGCCGCCTTGATTTTGGTAAGTGCGGGGTATCACAATATCGATAAGCCATGATTGCACATATACATCGCACCCATCGATCTGGCTGGCTACGCGCGAGCGTACTCGGTGCAAATGACGGCGTACTGTCGATTTCCAGCCTGTTGCTCGGGGTTGCAGCGGCACACATGAATCCGGAAGGGATCCTTGTCGCCGGCTTCGCGGGACTTGTCGCCGGTGCTTTGTCGATGGGGGCCGGTGAATTTGTCTCGGTGAGTTCGCAGGCAGATACGGAACGGGCCGATCTCGACATCGAACGACGCGCATTATTGCAAGACTATGATGCAGAACATGCAGAGCTGCGCGATATCTATATCCAGCGTGGCCTGGATCCCGAGCTCGCCTCAAAGGTCGCACAGCAACTGATGGAGCATGACGCCATTGGAGCGCATGCACGGGACGACATCGGTATCACTGAAGCGTTGACGGCGCGGCCAATGCAGGCCGCCATATCGTCGTCCCTGAGCTTCGTGCTGGGCGGCGCCGTGCCGATGCTGGCGGCCGTTCTGGCGCCTGCTGTCAGCTTTATTCCGACGATTGCGGTCGTCTCCCTCATTTTTCTCGGTGCGTTAGGCGCGTTCGCCGCATATGCCGGTGGCGCGCCCATCATGCGTGGAGCCGCGCGTGTCCTTGCGTTGGGCTTACTTGCGATGGGAGTGACGGGGGTGGTCGGGGCGTTCTTCGGTGGAGGAGCATAGCCGGTCCTGTGCTGTCGTCGCGCACAAGTGCAAACAAACGGAGAGCGGTGGCGAAGGTAGTGGCGCATGCACATTGTTTGTCATCCTCGTGTCACATTGCCTCCTTACAATCAAACATGTCATATTGGTAAGCGTCAAGACACTCAAATCGTAACGCTCTAATCCCCCTATCACTCTACCGACCGGATCATGACTTTCCCATTGCTCAATCGCGAACTCGGTGTACTTGCCTTTAACGAGCGTGTCCTGGCCCAGGCCGAAGATCCCGCCGTGCCTTTACTGGAGCGACTCCGTTTCGTCTGTATCACCAGCAGTAACCTGGATGAGTTTTCCGAGATCCGGATGTCCGGCTTGCAAGAACAGATCAGGGTGGCGGTGGATGGCGTGACGCCGGACGGCATGTCGTTGCAGCATGCTTACAGCACCATCAGCGAGCGTGCGCAGAAACTGGTGGCGCGTCAGTACGCTTTGTTCAATGAGGTGTTGCTGCCGGCCTTGAACGCGGAGGGTATCGCCTTCTATCAGGAATCCGAGTGGAATGATGAGCAAACCGCCTGGGCGCATGAGTTTTTCAAGACGGAGCTGCTGCCGGTACTGACGCCTATCGGCCTCGACCCGGCCCATCCTTTCCCGCGGGTGCTCAACAAGAGTTTGAATTTCGCGGTCAAATTAAGCGGCAAGGATGCCTTCGGCCGCGAGACCGAACTGGCCATCGTGCAGGCGCCACGGGTCTTGCCGCGTCTGGTCCGGATGCCGGAGCATTTATCCGCGCACGCGTATGGCTTCGTGCTGTTGAGCAGTTTCATGCAGCGCTTTGTCGGCGAACTGTTTCCGGGTTTGTCGATCGGCGGCTGTTATCAATTCCGGGTGACGCGTAACAGCGACTTGTTTGTCGATGAAGACGAAGTCACCGATCTGCGGCTGGCGCTACAGGGCGAGTTGCCGACCCGCCAGCTGGGTAATGCGGTGCGCCTGGAAGTGGCTGACGGTACGCCGGCATCGCTGGTGCAGCGTCTCCTGACCCAGAACGGCCTGGCGCCTGCCGATTGCTATCGCGTCAACGGTGCGGTCAACCTGGTGCGCCTGATGCCTTTGCCGGACCTGGTCGACCGGCCCGATTTGAAATTCACGCCGCATACGCCGGTGCTGCCGAAGGCCTTTGTGACCGGCGCTTCGGTATTCGATGTCATCGATCAGAACGACGTGTTGCTGCATCATCCCTATGAAAGTTTCCAGCCGGTGCTGGAGCTGCTGCAGCAGGCGGCGATCGATCCCGATGTTCTAGCCATCAAACAGACCATTTATCGTACCGGCAACGATTCGCCATTAATGAGCGCGCTGATGCAGGCGGCCAAGAATGGCAAGGAAGTCACAGTGGTGCTGGAGCTGATGGCGCGCTTTGACGAAGAAACCAATATCGGCTGGGCGGCCAAGCTGGAAGCGGTTGGCGCCCACGTGGTGTATGGCGTGTTCGGCTACAAGACGCACGCCAAGATGCTGCTGATCGTACGCCGCAAGCGCCACGCCAAACATACCAAATTGAAGCGTTATGTGCATCTGGGTACCGGCAACTATCATCCGAAAACCGCGCGCCTATATACCGACTTCGGCCTGATGACCAGCGACGATAAAATTTGCGAAGACGTGCATAACGTGTTCCAGCAACTGACCGGTTTTGGCAAGCAAGTACCGCTCAAGCGCCTGTGGCAATCGCCGTTTACTTTGCACGCAAATGTCCTGCACGCAATCCAGAAAGAAGTCGACGCCGCCAAGGCTGGCAAGCAGGGTTATATCATCGCCAAGATGAACGCCTTGCTGGAACCTACGGTGATTGAAGCCTTGTATCTGGCTTCCCAGGCGGGCGTCAAGATCCAGCTGTTGATTCGCGGTGTGTGTGCTTTGCAGCCGGGCGTGCCGGGCTTGTCGGAAAACATCAAGGTGCGTTCCGTTATCGGGCGTTTTCTTGAGCACCATCGGGTATTCTATTTTTATGCCGACGGCGAAGAACATGTGATGCTGTCCAGCGCCGACTGGATGGATCGCAATTTATTCCGTCGTATCGAAACAGCATTCCCGATCCTGGACGGCAAGCTCAAGCGGCGTGTGATCGAAGAGAGTTTGCTGATACATTTGCAAGATAATGCATCGGCCTGGGATATGGATAGCGAAGGCCGCTATAAACGGGCCAACCCTGGCGACGCCACACCGCTGGTCAGCCAGATCGATTTGCTGTCGCGCTTTTAAACCGGGCTTTTAGTTTGCGTTTTCAGTTTGATTTGTGCGCTTGCCCCAGCTTGGTTTCCAGGCGGCTTTGCAAGCGCTCAAAGCACAAGCTCAGGCACCAGTAAATCGCCGCGGCAGCCAGATACAGCGGCAACGGACGGAAGGTCACCGCAATGATTTCCTTGGTGGCCAACATCAACTCCGTTACGGTGATGACCGACACCAGCGAAGTATCCTTGATCAGGCTGATCAAGGTATTGCTCATCGATGGCACCGCAATCCGGATTGCCTGGGGAATGATGATGTAGCGTAGGGTTTGCCAGTAATTCAGGCCGATGCTGTAACTGGCGGACCATTGTCCTGTGTGCACGCCGACAATGGCGCCGCGCAGGCTTTCCGACAGATAGGCGCCGGCATTCAGGCTCAACGCCAGGACGCCTGCGGTCAACGGCGAAAAGCTGATGCCTATGCTCGGCAGGCCGTAATAAATCACGAAGATCTGCACCAGCAGCGGGGTGCCGCGCATCAGGCTGACATAGGTGCTGGCCGGCCAGCGCGCCAGACGCGACGGCAAAATGCGCGCAATCGCCAATGGAAAGCCGAGTAGCAGTCCCCCCAGCATTGACGCCACTGCAAACACCAAGGTGTAGCCTACGCCGCGGAACAAGGTCGGCCCCGCTTGCTGCAGCAAATCTAGTAATTCCATATTGTCTTTTTTAAACCTAGATTTTCTTGCTTAAAAAAACATCCCCGCGATGGGCGGGGATGTCTGGTCTGACTGAAGTGTAACGTGAATTCCGTTACTGCGCCGATGGCGCTTTGCTAACGTCAAAGCCGAACCACTTGAATGAGACTTGCTTGAAACTGCCGTCTTTCAGGATCTCGTCCAGCGCTTTATTCAAAGCTGCTTCAAATTTAGGGTTGCCTTTTTGGAAAGGAATGCCGATTTTATCGACGTCGCCGAACGTGGCGCCGGCTTTCAATGGCAGATTCGAGGTTTTGAGCAGATAGCCCACCAGCAGCCTGTCATTCAAGGCTGCGTCGATACGGCCGCTGGCAAGGTCAGCCAGGTACTCAGGCGAGCCAGGATAGGTTTTGACATCAATCCCTGGCACTGCCTTGGCCTTTTGTTCAAAATTGGTGCCTTGGCCCAGGCCGAGTTTGTAACCCTTCAGCGATTCCAGGGTCGGGAAGCTGCGCTTCTCGTCTTTCCTGATGATCAATTGCGCCGTGGACAGGGTGTACGGTTGAGAAAAGTCGAAGGCTTTTTGACGCGCTTCGGTAATCCCGACCTGGTTGATGATGACATCGTATTTGCCGGCGCCGAGGCCTGCCAGGATGCCGCTCCATTCGGTTGTCGTGAATTCCGGCTTTACGCCAAGCCTGGCCGCCAGCAGCTTGGCGACATCAACCTCAAAACCGTCCAGCTGGCCGCTTTTCGGATCTTTGAAATTGAATGGAGGATAGTTACCTTCCATCGCCACTCTCAGGGTGCCACGGGTTTTGACGGTATCCAGCAGGTCTGCTGCGAACGCGTTGAGCGCAACGCCGGTGATCAGTATCGCGGCTGCAATCTTGCTCAGTTTTGACATTGTGGTGGCCATTTTTTTCCTTTGGTTGGTAGCAATTGGTAGCACTATGTTAAGCGTTTTTCCCTGCAAATGTGAAATGATGGTTTTGCGACTTCATATGCACTTATTGTCTTTGCATTTCAGGAAAATATCAGCTATCGCCGATCTAGGCAATTTACGGTTTGCCGGGTTTGCTTATTTTCTTGCGCAGGGCCAGATCGGTAGTCAGTGCGGCAAACTGTTGATATAGCTCCGCGATCCGCGGTTGCCATTGCCGGACCGCCTGATATTGCCTGGATACAGTAGCCAGGTCGCCGCGTGCGATCGGGCCGGTGAGGGCGGTTGCCGGACCAAGCCGAAAAGCGTTGGCCGCGCTTTCAGACAGCAACGGTTCGATCAATTTCAAGGCAAGCTCCGGTGCGATGCCTGCTGCAACGTATGCCTGTTGCGCGACATCGATCAGCGTCACCTGATAGTTGGAGGCGAATACTGCCGCAGCATGGTACAGGGTCTTTTGTTCGCGCTGGATTTCTACCGATTGCGCGCCAATGGCGCTGAATGCAGGTCCGAGAACCGCCAGAGCGGCGGCATCGCCTTCACTGCCGCACCAGGTGCCGTCGAAATGGCCTGCGACTTGTTGTGGATCGGCAAAGCTGCGGATGGGATGGACGCTGGCGACGGCCGCGCCTTGTGCGGTAGCTGCAGCCAGTTCAAGCGACGACAGCGCGCCGCTGCAATGAAACACAATGCTGCCCGGTTGCAGTTTGCCGGCGGCGGCGAGGGCGTTGCAACAGGTGGCGATCTGGTCGTCGCTTGTTGCAATCAGATAGATGTCAGCGCTGCGCAGACCGGCATGGTCTGCCACTACGCTGCCGGCGCCGATGAAGGCGCTGGCCCGTTGTGCGCTGGCGGTCGAACGGTTCAGGATGTCGAGCAAGACAAATGTCTGGCGCTCATGCCAAAGCCGGCCCAGAGCCTGGCCGACTTTGCCGCAACCGATGATGCTCAAGGTGAGAGGACGGCGTTGGCCGCCGTCCGGCATTGCGTTTAGTTGCCGAGTTAATTGCCCAGCAGCTCCAGCGCTTCCTGTTGCTCCAGCCATTCCGCCTCCAGTTGCGTCAGTTCCTTGGCATAAAACGCCTGATCGGCGAGCAGCGTCGCCAATTCCTTTTTCTTGTCTTTATCGTAGATTTCCGGATCGGCCAGGCGCGTATCGACAGTATGCTTCTGCGCGCTGCGTTTGGCGATCTGCTCATCCAGGCGCTTGATGCGCGATTCGATTGGTTTCTTTTGCGCCGCCAGCTTTTGCCGCGCTTCGGCTTCCGCACGCTTTTGTTCGCGGCGGTCGGCATTGTCGACCACGGGAGCCGCTGCCGGAGCGACTGCGCTAGCGATTTTTGCCTTGCTGCTGGCTTTTGGCAGCGCCGCGTCGGTCGCACTGTTTTTAGCCGCCAGCTTGGTCTTGAACAGCCAGTCCTTGTAATCGTCGAGGTCACCGTCGAATGGCTCTACCTTGCCGTCGGCGACGATGATGAATTGATCGGTGGTAGCACGCAACAGATGGCGATCATGTGACACCAGCACCAGTGTGCCTTCGAACTGCGCCAGCGCCATGGTCAGTGCTTCGCGGGTTTCCAGGTCCAGATGGTTGGTCGGTTCATCCAGCAGCAACAGGTTAGGGCGCTGCCAGACGATCAAGGCCAGCGCCAGGCGTGCCTTTTCGCCGCCGGAAAACGGTGCGATCGAACTGGTCACCATCGGGCCGTTGAAATTGAAGCTGCCGAGGAAGTTGCGCAACTCTTGCTCGCGCACGGTTGGCGCGATCTTGCCCATATGCCACAACGGCGATTCATCATGGCGCAGCATTTCCACCTGATGCTGGGCGAAGTAGCCGATCGACAAGCCCTTGCCGAACTGGGCATCGCCGTGCAACGGCTTGAGTTCTTCTGCAATGGTCTTGATGAAGGTCGATTTACCTGCGCCGTTGACACCCAGCAGACCGATACGCTGGCCGATCTGCAAAGAGAAATTGATGCCGGCGATGATTACCTTTTCGGTGACGTCATGGCTGGTTTCGCTTTCGGTGCGATAGCCGGCGCTCACATCTTCCATCACCAGCAAGGGATTAGGTGCGCTCAGCGGCACCCGGAATTCGAACGAGAATTCAGCTGCGGCGCGCAATGGCGCAAGTTCTTCCATCTTGGCCAGGGCCTTCATCCGGCTTTGGGCCTGACGCGCTTTGCTGGCCTGGGCCTTGAAGCGGTTGATGAACGATTCCAGATGCGCACGCTGGCGCATCTGTTTTTCCAAAGTACCGGCAGCCAGTTCCAGCTGCGCAGAACGCTGGCGCTCGAACGAGGAGTAGTTACCTGAGTAACGCTTCAGCTTGCGCTCATCGATGTGCACGATCACATTCACCACGCCGTCGAGGAAGTCGCGGTCATGGGAGATGATGATCAGGGTGCCGGGATAGCGCTTGAGCCAGTCTTCCAGCCAGATGATGGCGTCCAGGTCCAAGTGATTGGTCGGTTCATCGAGTAGCAGCAGGTCGGACGGGCACATCAGCGCTTGCGCCAGGTTCAGGCGCATGCGCCAGCCGCCGGAGAAGCTGGCCACCGGTTGATCCATTTGCGCCAGCGAGAAGCCGAGGCCGGTCAGCAATTGCTCGGCGCGCGAACGTACCGTGTAAGCATCGGCATCGGCCAGGGCGCTATACAGTTCGCCGATCAAAATGCCGTTGGAAGTGGTTTCCGGTTCGCTTTCGAGGAACGCCAGTTCTTCTTCCAGGCGGCGCAGGGTAACGTCGCCATCGATAGCGTATTCAATTGCAGGACGGTCCAGCGCCGGGGTTTCCTGGGCAACGTAGGCCATGCGCCATTTCGTCGGGAAATCGATCTCGCCGAGGTCGGCATGCAGCTCCCCGCGCAGCAGCCCGAACAGGCTGGACTTGCCGGCGCCGTTAGCGCCGATCAGGCCGATCTTGTCGCCCGGGTTGAGGGTGACGTCGACATTGTCGAGCAAAGGCTTGACGCCGCGCATCAGGGAAACTTGTTGAAAACGTATCATGTCTACTATCTGCTAACTATCTTGCTAAATGAGTGGCCATGCATGTGTTTAAAACCACATGCAGGTTGTGATGGTCTTGCTTGCTGCTTAATTACTATTACCTGAGCGCATGGCCCATGGCTGGCAGCTTGTGATTTAAGGCAGTTGGTCTGCGGTCAGCAGGAATACCATATCGTCGCCGGCGCTGGTCGATACCCAGGTCATTTCCAGGTCGGGGAACGCGGCTTCGGCGAAGGCACGCTCGTTGCCGATTTCGACCACGAGTACGCCGTTGGCGGTCAGGCGTTGCTTGGCGCCGGCAACAATCTTGCGCACCAGGTCCATGCCGTCGCTGCCGCCGGCCAGGGCGATTTGCGGTTCACGCAGATACTCCGGCGGTAACTTGTCCATCGAACCGGAATTGACATACGGCGGGTTGGTGACGATCAGGTCGTATTTTTTTGCCGGGACCTTGCTGTACAGATCGGATTCGATCAGCGTAATGCGATCCTGCAAATCATAGTCATCGACGTTGCGACGCGCCACAGCCAATGCATCGGCCGAAATATCCGCGGTGTCGACATGGGCCTGCGGGAAGGCGTCCGCCAGCATGATAGGCAGGCAGCCGGAGCCGGTGCACAGTTCCAGGATATTGCTGACCGCCTCGGGATCTTGCAGCCATGGCGAGAAGTGGTCAGGAATCAGTTCGGCGATGAACGAACGCGGCACGATCACGCGCTGGTCGACGTAAAAACGGTATTCGCCCAGCCAGGCTTCATTGGTGATGTAAGCGGCAGGAACGCGATCGGTGCTGCGTTTTTCAATCACCTGCAGTACGGCGTCGATTTCATGCGGCAGCAAGCGCGCGTCGAAAAACGGCTCGATCTTGTCCAGCGGCAGCTTCAGCGTATGCAGGATCAGATAGGCCGCCTCATCCAGCGCGTTACTGCTGCCGTGGCCGAAGAACAGGCCGGCGGTATTGAAGCGGGTAACTGCATAGCGCAGCAAGTCGCGGATGGAGGTAAAGGATTGTGGTGTCATGGTGCAAATTATAAAGGTAGGGCGGGTGCGCGACGACTTTGCCGCTGAGGTCGCAAAAGTGTCAGGCGGATTTTATCGGAAATGCCGGGCCGAATGGGTCTTAGCAAGACAAGAAGCCCGCTAAGACCTTGATTTTGTTGTTATTTGTTCAAATTAGAGCAAATAAGGCCGCAACAATGTGCGGCCATCTGTGGCTGTGCACCGTTTGAGCAACATTAAACGGATGCAGGAGGCAGCAAATTTTCCAGGGTACGGCGATAAATGTTTTTCAGCGGATCGATAAACTGCACTTCCACGTGTTCGTCGATCTTGTGGATGCTGGCGTTTGGTGGCCCGAATTCGATCACTTGCGGGCAGATCTGCGCAATGAAACGTCCGTCCGAGGTGCCGCCGGTGGTCGATAATTCAGTGTTGATGCCGGTTTCCTCCTTGATCGCAGAAGAAATGGCTTCGCTCAGCGTGCCGCGCGGCGTCAGGAACGGCCGGCCGCCTACGGTCCAGGCCAGTGTGTATTCCAGGCCATGCTTGTCCAGGATCGCGTGCACCCGTTGCTGCAAACCTTCGACAGTGCTGGCGGTTGAAAAACGGAAATTGAAGTCGATCACCACTTCGCCCGGGATTACATTGGAGGCGCCGGTGCCGCCGTGGATGTTCGACATCTGCCAGGAGGTCGGCAGGTAATATTCATTCGCCTCATCCCATTTTTCGGCAGCCAGTTCCGCCAGCGCCGGAGCCGCCAGGTGGATAGGATTTTTTGCCAGCTGAGGATAAGCGATGTGGCCCTGTATGCCTTTGACCGTGAGCTTGCCGGACATGGTGCCGCGGCGGCCGTTCTTGATCATGTCGCCGAGCGTCGAGCTGGAAGTCGGTTCGCCGACAATGCAGTAATCGAGCTGCTCGCCGCGCGCCTTCAGTTTTTCGCAGACCACCACGGTGCCGTCGGTGGCCGGGCCTTCTTCATCGCTGGTAATCAGAAAGGCGATGGAACCGGAATGGTCCGGACGGGCTTGCGTGAATTCTTCTACCGCAACGACCATCGCGGCAATCGAGGTTTTCATGTCTGCTGCGCCACGGCCGTAGAGCTTGCCGTCGCGGTGGCTAGGCAGGAACGGATCGGATTGCCATTGTTCGCGCGGGCCGGTCGGCACCACATCGGTGTGGCCGGCGAATACCAGCAGCGGCCGCGTTGTGCCTTTGCGCGCCCATAAATTGGTGACGTCGCCAGACTGGATGGTTTCGCAGGCAAAGCCGAGCGGCGCCAGCAATTCGATCAGGAGCGCCTGGCAGCCTTTGTCTTGCGGTGTGACGGAGGATAGTGCAATCAACTCCTCGGCCAGCGCCAGGGTTTTGCTCTCGGTTTGGTTTGTCATGAAATTTATTGCGCTTATTGTCTGAATTCGTCTGAATTATTGGCTGAATATTTCTTGGTACAGTGCGTCCGAAAAACCGACATACGTATTCTTGCCGGTGAACAGCACCGGCCGCTTGATGATGGATGGCAGCTCCATCATCAATGGCGTAGCGCTGATGCCGTCAGTGATGCCGTTACGGCGCTGTTCCGACAAGCCGCGCCAGGTAGTGCCCTTGCGGTTCACCAACGTGTCCCAGGGCACATCCGCCAGCCAGGTCGTGATCAGTTGCGCCGTGACGCCGTCTTTCTTGAAATTGTGAAACGTGTATGCGATCTCTTGATCTTCCAGCCAGGTGCGGGCTTTCTTGACTGTGTCGCAATTGGGAATGCCGTAAAGAGTAATTGCCATAGATTGAATGCGGTTTGGTGTGGATGTGACCTACAGGTCCAGTGTGAATTCGGTGAAAGTAGCGCCTTCGACGCGTTCCGGTTCTGGCGCCACTGGTGTCGAATTCTTCTTGGAACTCGGCGTGTGGTTGTTGATCAGCCAGTACAGGTTGCTTGGGGAATCGGCGTGCGCCAGCGCTTCGTCCTGGGTGATGACGCCATCGTCGATCAATTGCATCAGCGCCTGCTCGAAGGTTTGCGAACCGGGCGCCAGGCTCTTCTCCATCGCTTCCTTGATCTGGCTGATATTGTCTTCTTCAATCAGTTCAGAGACGTGACGGGTGTTGAGCATGATTTCGACCGCCGGGGTGCGCTCGCCATCGACGGTAGTGACCAGTCGTTGCGACACAATCGCGGCCAGGGTCGAGGCCAGGTCTTCCAGCAGTGCCGGCCGGTTTTCTATCGGATAAAAACTGATGATGCGGTTCAGCGCACGGTAGGTATTGTTGGCATGCAGCGTCGATACCACCAGATGGCCGGACTGGGCATAGGCCATGGCGGCCGACATGGTTTCCTTGTCGCGGATTTCGCCGATCAGGATGCAATCAGGCGCTTGCCGCAACGCGTTTTTCAAGGCGCCGTTGAGGTCGGTGGTATCGCTGCCGATTTCGCGCTGGTTGACGATGGAACGGTGGTTATGAAACAGGAATTCGATAGGATCTTCCAGGGTCAGGATATGGCCTGCCTGGGTTTTGTTGCGATAGTCCAGCATCGAGGCGATGGTCGTCGATTTACCGGAGCCGGTGGCGCCCACCACTAACAGCAAACCGCGCTTGCGGCCGATCAGTTCGACCAGCGCAGGCGGCAGGCGCAATTCTTCAAATGCCGGAATTTCGTAGGGAATATAACGGATCACGGCGGAAATGCTGCCGCGCTGGCGGAACGCCGACAGCCGGAAGCTGCCGACACCAGCTATCGGCAGACCGAGATTCAATTCATTGTTGCGTTCCAGTTCTTGCAAGCGATCGGCAGACAGCACCTCATTCAACAGCATCTGGATCGTGTGTTCATCCATGTTCTGCTGATTGACCGGGACCATCTGGCCCTTGATCTTCAGATGAATCGGCGAACCGGGCGCCAGGAACATGTCCGACGCACTTTTTTCCTGCATCAGATGAAACAAGCGATCCATTGCCATCAAAAAGCTCCTTAATTTATTTTTCTTCGCAGTCCAACTGTCTTATCTGATCAGGCGCAGGGCGGGCAAACTGCTTGCCGGCCCTGCGTGTGCGGCACAAAGCAATAAATAATCAGGCTTCGCGCAGCAGTTCGTTGATGCCGGTCTTGGCGCGGGTCTTGGCATCGACGCGCTTGACGATGACTGCGCAATACAAGCTGTATTTGCCGTCGGCCGAAGGCAAGCTGCCGGAAACCACCACCGAACCCGAAGGGATGCGGCCGTAAGTAACTTCACCGGTAGCACGGTCGTAAATCTTGGTCGACTGGCCGATGTAGACGCCCATCGAAATCACCGAGTTTTCTTCAACGATCACGCCTTCGACGATTTCCGAACGGGCGCCGATGAAGCAATTGTCTTCGATGATGGTCGGGTTGGCCTGCATTGGCTCCAGTACGCCGCCGATGCCGACGCCGCCGGACAAGTGAACGTTCTTGCCGATCTGTGCGCAGGAACCGACAGTGGCCCAGGTATCGACCATGGTGCCTTCATCGACATACGCGCCGATGTTGACGTAGGACGGCATCAGGACCACGTTCTTGCCGATGAAGCTGCCGTGACGGGCAACTGCCGGCGGCACCACGCGGAAACCGCCCTTGGCGAAATCTTCTGCGGTGTAGTTGGCGAACTTGGTCGGCACTTTGTCGTAGAACTGCATGTTGTCGCCGGCCGGCATAGGCAGGTTGTCTTCCAGGCGGAACGACAGCAGCACGGCCTTCTTGATCCATTGATTGACGACCCAGTTGCCGTCGATTTTTTCGGCGACGCGCAAGGTGCCCTGGTTCAGTTCGGCGATGACCTTGGCGACCGCTTCACGGACATCGGCCGGTGCGGTCTTAGGTGAGAATTCGGTACGCTGTTCCCAGGCCTGGTCGATAAATGCTTGCAGAGATTGAGTCATGATGGTTCGCTGATTAAAAGTTTAAAAACGTGAATTTCATCATGACGACGATGAAAATACTTCGTCATGATGCAATAAGTAAGATCAGGGCGTAGCTCTATAGGCCGCGGCAGAAAGCGGCGATTCGCTGCGCTGCTTCGAGGCATTCTTCCACCTCCGCCACCAGCGCCATGCGGATGCGTTGCCGGCCCGGGTTGCTGCCATGGGCGTCGCGCGCCAGATAGCTGCCAGGTAATACCGTTACATTATATTCGGCATACAGCCGCTTGGCGAAGTCGGTATCAGAGATGTTTGCCAGTTTGTCTACTTTCGCCCATAGATAAAAGCCGGCGTCGGGCAACGCTACATCCAGTACAGTTTGCAGCACCGGCGTGACTTGTTGGAATTTAGCCATGTATTTGGCGCGGTTTTCGACGACGTGGGTTTCGTCGTTCCAGGCGGCGACCGAAGCCGCTTGCACTGGCGGGCTCATGGCGCCGCCGTGATAGGTACGATACAGCAGGAATTTCTTCAAAATGGCGGCATCGCCGGCCACAAAACCTGAGCGCATGCCGGGCACATTGGAGCGCTTCGACAAGCTGGAAAAAGCGATCAGGCGTGGATAGCTGGTACGCCCCAGTATGTTGGCGGCTTGCAGACCGCCTAATGGCGCTTCTGGCTTGAAATAAATCTCGGAATAGCATTCATCGGCCGCAATCACGAAACCGTGACGATCCGACAGTGCAAACAATTCTTTCCAGTCTTCCAGCGACAATACGGCGCCGGTCGGATTGCCGGGCGAGCACAGGTACAGCAGCTTGACGCGCGGCCAGACATCGTCCGGCACGCTGCGGTAATCCGGGGCGAAGTTACGGGCAGGGTCGGAGTTGACGAAATACGGCTGGGCGCCCGACAGATAGGCAGCGCCTTCGTAAATTTGGTAAAACGGATTGGGGCACATCACCAGTGCATCTGCCTGGCTCGGATCGACTACCGTCTGCGCCAGCGCAAACAACGCTTCGCGCGAACCGTTGACCGGCAGGATCTGGGTCGCCGGATCGAGCGGCGGCAAACCGTAGCGTCGCTCCAGCCAGCCGGCGATCGCGGCCCGCAATGGTTCCGCGCCGATGGTGCTGGGATAGCTGGCCAGGCCGTTCAGATTGTCGCTCAGCGCTTGCTGGATAAACTTTGGAGTCGGATGCTTAGGCTCGCCGATTCCAAGGCTGATCGGCTTGTATGCCGGGTTGGGCGTGACGTCTGCGAATAACACGCGCAGTTTTTCAAACGGATACGGCTGCAGCCGGTCTAGTAATGGATTCACGTGGTCAATTGTTGATGATGAATGAATAACAAAATGAAATAAGGAAAAGCGGCTATAAGTCACGCAAAATGTGACTTATTGCCTGAGCTGCTCTGTTTGCATTATATACAGAAGCGGGACTTTGATTGCCGCCGTTGCCCGGTTTTGAGAGTGAGTGAGAGCGAAAAACGCCGATTCGATCTGATTTTTTCAGCTTTCCATTGTCTTCTTGAACTTTTTTGATGCTTTGGTCCCAAACCTGAGGTCAATCTTTCCCGCTCGTAGCAGTCATCAGATCGTATATATGGCAGGACGGAATGTTATGATGTCGACCTCCTGCGAGGTTTTTCCTCGTTTTTATAGTGTTAAGTGTGACGGCCGCTTTTTCGCCGACTTTGATAAGAATTGTCGATAACGTGCGTTTAACCTCCATTAAATTATCAGGATTCAAGTCTTTCGTTGATCCCACCAATTTCCAGGTCCCCGGCCAGCTGGTCGGCGTGGTCGGGCCAAATGGTTGCGGCAAGTCCAACATCATCGACGCTGTGCGCTGGGTTTTGGGGGAGTCCAAGGCTTCCGAGTTGCGCGGCGAATCGATGCAGGACGTCATTTTCAACGGCTCTTCACATCGCAAGCCGGCCGGCCGTTCATCGGTTGAGCTGGTATTCGACAACGGTCTGGGCAAAGCGGCCGGGCAGTGGAGCCAGTATGCTGAAATCGCCGTCAAGCGCACTTTGACGCGCGACGGCACGTCGACGTATTACATCAACAACCAGGCGGTGCGGCGGCGCGACATCCAGGATATTTTCATGGGCACCGGCCTTGGCCCGCGCGCATACGCGATCATCGGCCAGGGCATGATTTCGCGCATCATCGAAGCGCGTCCCGAAGAACTGCGGGTTTTCCTGGAAGAGGCCGCCGGTGTTTCCAAGTACAAGGAACGCCGCCGCGAAACCGAGAATCGCCTGAACGACACGCGCGAAAACCTGGTGCGGGTTGAAGATATTCTGCGTGAACTTAACGCGAATCTGGCGAAACTGCAGTCGCAGGCGGCGGTCGCTCAAAAATTCCATGAGTTGCAAGGCGACCAGGAAGAAAAGCAAAAGCTGCTGTGGCTGTTGCGCAAGAACGAAGCCAAGACCGAGCAGGAAAAATATTTCCGCGAGATTGAAAAAGCCCAAACCGACCTGGAAGAACAAACCGCCAAGCTGCGCCATGTCGAAACCGAGCTGGAGCATATGCGCCAGTCGCATTATGCCGCCGGCGACCGCATGCATCAGGCGCAAGGCCATCTGTACCAGACCAATTCCGAAATCGGCAGCCTGGAAGCGCAGATCAAATTTGTTATCGAATCGCGTAACCGGCTGCAATCGCAACTCAATTCATTGACCGCGCAGCGCGATCAATGGCAACGCCAGGGCACCCAGTTCCAGGACGACCTGGTCGAGGCCGAGATGCATCTGGAAGAGCTGGCGGCGCGGGTCGAGCAATCGCAGGTGGCATCGCAGCAGCACAATGACCAGTTGCCGGCGTTGGAACAAAGCTGGCGCGAAGCGCAACTGAAGAGCACTGAATCGCGCGGCAAGATCATGCAGATCCAGCAGCAGATCGAACTGGAATCCACCCACCAGCGCAATGCCTCGAATATCCTGAACGGCCTGAGCAGCCGGCGTGAACGGCTGGCGCAGGAAAAGAATGGCTTGAACCTGCCGGACAACGCCCACCTCACCAATTTGCGCATGCAACTGGAAGAGAAACAGGCCGGTCTGGAAGAGATCGGCATGCAACTGGAAGAAGCGCAGGAACAACAGCCGCGCCTCGAAGAAGAACGGCGTAACGCGCAGCAGCAAGTCAATACCGAGAGCGCCAACAACGCCCAGCTGGAAGCACGCCTGACGGCGCTCAAGCAATTGCAGGAAAGCGTACAGACTGAAGGCAAGGTCCAGCCCTGGCTGCAAAAACACGAACTGGCAGGATTGCCGCGCTTGTGGCAGAAACTGCATATCGACGGCGGCTGGGAAACGGCGCTGGAGTCAGTGCTGCGCGAGCGTACTTCGGCCCTGGAAATGTCGAACCTTGATTGGGCCAAAGCCTTCTTCAACGATGCGCCGCCGGCCAAGCTGGCCCTGTTTTCGCCGAACGGCGTGGCGCATGCGGACAACAGCGAAACACCTGCCGGCCTCAAACCATTCCTGAGCTTATTGCAACTGAACGACCCGGGTTTGCGCGTGCTGATGCAGGATTGGCTGCACAATTTTTACGCTGCCGACGACACGGTAACGGCATTCGCCGAGCGCAGTAAACTGCCGCTGGGCGCCAGCTTTGTCACGCGCCAGGGTCACGTGATCAGCAAGACCGGCGTGCGTTTCTATGCGTCCGATTCGGAGCAGGACGGCATGCTGGCGCGCCAGCAGGAAATCGAAAACATCACCAAGCAATTGCGCGCCCAGCAGATGCTGGCTGACGAAGCGCGTTCGCGTTCGGTGCGTGCCGAAGCGGCGCTGTCGCAGGCAACCCAGCGCCTGCAGGAAATGCGCCAGCGCCACACCGGCCTGACGCAGGCGGTGCATGGCTTGCAGATCGACGTCATGAAATTGTCCGAGTTGCAGGAGCGTTTCAATCAACGCAGTTCGCAAATTTCTTCCGATCTGGCTGAAATCGCGGCGCAGGAAAGCGAGCAGCAACAAGTCAAGATGGAATCGGAGGCCAAGTTCGAGCAACTCGACATGGAGTTGGCCGAACTGCAAGAGAAGCACGAAGACGGACAAACCGATTACCTGGGCAAGGAACAACAGCTCAACGATGCCCGCCAGCGCCTGCGGGAGATGGAGCGCGCTGCGCAAGAGGCGGAATTTGCCGAAAAATCCCATCGCAACAAGATCGAAGAACTCAAGCGCAGCATCGCCACCGCGTTGGAGCAGGCGGCACAGTTGTTCGCCAATATGCAGCAGGGCCATCTCGAGCTGGAAAGCCTGGACGACCAGGCTGCACAAGCCGGTTTGCAAGATTTGCTGGACAAGCGCAGCGAGCAGGAACGCGCGCTGGCCGATACCCGGCACGAACTGGACCAGGTATCGCAGAATTTGCGCCAGCATGAAGAAACCCGCCTGCAAGCCGAGCGCAGCCTGCAGCCGCAGCGCGACCGCATCATGGAATTGCAATTGAAGGAGCAGGCGGCGCGTCTGAACCAGGAACAATACGTGCAGCAGCTGCTCGAAGCGCAGGCTGACGAAGCGGCCCTGAGCGAGAAGCTGACTGCCGATATGCGGCCATCCTATCTGCAAGGCGAAGTGACGCGCCTGACCAACGCTATCGGCGCGCTGGGCGCAGTCAATCTGGCGGCGCTGGATGAGCTGGCGCAAGCGTCCGAACGCAAGAATTTCCTGGATGCGCAAAACGCCGACCTGACCGAGGCCATCAATACCTTGCAGGATGCGATTCACAAGATCGACAAGGAAACCCGCGACCTGTTGCAGGACACTTTCGACAAGGTCAACCTGCATTTTGCCGAACTGTTCCCGATCCTGTTCGGCGGCGGCCAGGCCAAGCTGATCATGACCGGCGACGAAATCCTCGATTCCGGCGTGCAAGTCATGGCGCAGCCGCCGGGCAAGAAGAATGCCACGATTCACTTGCTGTCAGGCGGTGAAAAAGCGCTCACTGCGACTGCCCTGGTGTTTTCGATGTTCCAGCTGAATCCGGCGCCGTTCTGTTTGCTGGACGAGGTTGACGCGCCCCTCGACGATGCGAATACCGAACGGTTCTGCAATATGGTGAAGCGGATGTCGGCCCACACCCAGTTCCTGTTCATTTCGCATAACAAGATTGCGATGGAAATGGCGCAGCAGTTG
Organism: Collimonas sp. OK307; assembly: GCF_900113705.1. Lineage (GTDB taxonomy): Bacteria > Pseudomonadota > Gammaproteobacteria > Burkholderiales > Burkholderiaceae_D > Collimonas. The sequence goes on from NZ_FOQI01000019.1 coordinate 66,906, forward strand.
ATCGGGGTGACGATGCAGGAGCAGGGCGTATCGCGGATTGTGGCGGTCGATATGGAAGCGGCCAGAAGTTTTGCCAGCGACCCGGTGCCGGCTTAATGCTAAAACGGCAGTTTGATTAGCTGAAATCGGCTTTAACCCGCTTTAATTCCAGCTTGATAACTTTTATGATGACACTAGGCTGATTTTCTGGTTTTATTACAATATATTGTAAAAATTGGCGCGATAACATACGTTTGCTGCGCGTGCAGTTGTAGGGTAGGCAGGTTTTTTTGCCCACGCGGCGCCCGTAACGGGTACCCGAAGTGAATCAAAGGTCACGCGTGGGCACCGGTGCCCACCCTACGCAAATTTAGAAGTGTTTTTTCCTTATTAAGGCATCAGCAGAATGACAGATCTACAAACCAGCCTGTTTATCATTGGAGGCGCGTTTCTTGTTGGCGTCATTTCCTACAATAAATGGCAGGAATACAAAGCCAAGAAGAGCGTTGAGCGGGCGTTTTCCGGATCGCATGACGATGTTCTGATGACTCCCGGGAAGGCTCCTGCCAAGGAAAACGGCGAAGCGCCGGCGCGTCATGAGCCAAAGCTGTTTGAACCCGAGCTCGATACGGACGATATGTCGGCATTGCCGCATGACGATCTGGAGCAAAGCGCTGAGCAGCAGGCAATCGAGCCGCAACTTGGCAGTCCGGTGGCCGGCAGTCCGGTGGCCGGCAATCCGGTGGCTGCATCTGCATCCGCGCCGGCCGCGCGCAAGGATTTGCCGGTAGACGAGCTGATCGATTGCGCCATTCCGCTGGCGCTGGAAGCACCTGTGCGCGGCGACAAGGCGTTGCCAGCACTGCAAACCTTGCGTCACGTCGGCAACAAGCCTATCCATTTCATCGGCGAAGACGCCAACGGCGAATGGGAGCCGGTGGCGCATGGCGGCATCTACACCACCTTGCTGGCTGGCGTGCAGCTGGCCAATCGCACCAATCCGCTGAATGAAATCGAGTATTCCGAACTGGTGACCCGTTTACGCCAGATCGCCGATGACCTCGGCGCTGAACCGGATCTGCCGGACATGTCGGAAGTAATGCACACGGCGCGTGGTTTGCATCAGTTTGTGATCGAGCATGATGCGCAGCTGGGCGTGAATATCCAGTCCAACGGCGCACCTTGGGCGATCAGCACCTTGCTGGCGGCACTGACACGTCAAGGTTTCGACGCCCGGCCGGAAGGCCGTATGGTGATGTCGGATGGCGAGGGCGGTCTGCTGTTCTCGCTGTCTACCAATGCCAGCGCGGTGGCGGAAACCACCAGCCGCCTGACCCTGTTGCTTGACGTGCCGCGGGTTGCTCCCGACCGCGACGGTTATGGCGCGATGGTGGCATGCGCGCGTTCGCTGGCTGCGCGTCTTGGCGGGGTGCTGGTCGATGACAGCAACCAGCCGCTGGCCGATGTGCAGCTGGCCGAGATTGCCGGTCAGGTCGATGCCTTCTACCGTGAAATGGATGCCGCTGAAATTCCAGCCGGTTCGACTCGGGCTTTGCGTCTATTCAGTTAATTATGCCTTCTCCTTTATCTCAAGCTGGTGGCCCGGGAACTGCTCCCGATGCCGCCGAATGGCGCCTGCGCGCCGCCTGGCTGGCGGCTGAATTAAACCGCCATAACCATTCTTATTACGTACTCGATAATCCGTCGATTCCTGATGCCGAGTACGATCAGCTATTCCGCGAATTGCAAGCGCTGGAACAAGCGCATCCAGAACTCAATACGCCGGATTCACCGACTCAGCGGGTCGGCGCTGCACCGCTGCCGTTATTCGAGCAGGTTACGCACTCGATTCCGATGCTGTCCTTGGGTAACGGTTTTGAAGACAACGATATTGTCGAGTTCGACCGTCGCGTCAGGGATGGTCTCGATACCCAGACTGATACCGAGATTGAATACGCCGCCGAGTTGAAGTTTGACGGGCTGGCCATCAATTTGCGCTACGAGGATGGCGTGCTGGTGCAGGCCGCCACCCGCGGCGACGGCACTACCGGTGAAAACGTCACCGCCAATATCCGCACCGTGCGCGCAATCCCGTTGCGGTTGCATACCGACCAGCCGCCGAAGGTGCTGGACGTGCGTGGCGAAGTGCTGATGTTCAAGGAAGATTTCGCCAAGCTCAACGCCCGCCAGCGCGAGGCGGAAATGAAAGAATTCGCCAATCCACGCAATGCCGCGGCCGGCAGTTTGCGGCAACTCGACTCACGTATCACGGCACAGCGCACTTTGCGCTTTTTCGCCTACGGCATCGGCGCGCTGGATGGCGCCGAGATGCCGCCATCGCACTCGGCACTGCTGGATTGGTATAGCCAGCTCGGACTGCCGGTATGCAAGGAACGCGGCGTAGTCAAAGGTGCTGCCGGCCTGCTGGAATTTTTCCGCGGCATCGGCAGCAAGCGACCGCAACTGCCATACGAAATCGATGGCGTTGTCTATAAAGTGAATCGCCTGCTGCAACAGCAGACTTTAGGATTCGTATCGCGCGCGCCGCGCTTTGCGCTGGCGCATAAATTCCCGGCCGAAGAAGCCACCACCCAGGTGCTGGATATCGAAGTGCAGATCGGCCGCACCGGCGCTGTCACTCCGGTGGCACGCCTGGCGCCGGTGTTTGTCGGCGGTGTTACGGTAACCAATGCCACCTTGCACAATGAAGATGAAGTACGGCGCAAGGATATACATATCGGCGACACGGTGATTGTGCGGCGTGCCGGCGATGTGATTCCGGAAGTGGTTTCGTTTGTGCCGGAGTTGCGGCCGGTGAATGCGCAACCGTTTGTCATGCCAACCGAGTGCCCGATTTGCGGCTCTGCCATCGTCAAGCTGGAAGATGAAGCTATCGCGCGCTGCTCCGGCGGCTGGGTGAAGTGTGCCGCGCAGCGCAAGGGTGGCTTGCAACATTTTGCATCGCGCCGGGCGATGGACATTGAAGGCCTGGGCGATCAATTGATCGAACAACTGGTCGATCGCCAACTCATTTACACCGCGGCCGATCTGTATAAATTGGGATTGGTGAAACTGGCCGCGCTGGAACGCATGGCCGACAAATCAGCCCAGAATGTATTGTCGGCGCTTGAAAAATCCAAATCGACCACCCTGGGCCGTTTCATTTATGCGCTCGGTATCCGCCATGTCGGCGAGGCAACAGCGAAAGAGCTGGCGACGCATTTCGGCAGTATAGATGGACTGTTGCAGGCTTCTGAAGAGCAACTGTTGGAAGTCGCCGATATCGGCCCGGTGGTGGCACGATCATTGCTCGCTTTCTTTGCCGATCCGCTGAATCGAGAGTTGGTTGAACAATTGCGGGCAGCCGGAATTCACTGGCCGGAGAACTTGCCGGCCGAAACGGCGTCAAAGTTCTTGTTAGGTAAGACCTTCGTGCTGACCGGCAGCCTGCCGACCCTGACCCGCGATGCTGCCGCTGCCATGATTGAGGCGGCCGGCGGCAAGGTGACGGGCTCGGTTTCCAAGAAGACCAGTTATGTGGTGGCGGGCGCCGAGGCCGGCAGCAAACTCACTAAAGCGGAAGAGTTGAACATCCCGATCCTGGATGAAGATGCACTTCGCGCTCTTTTAGAAAGCGAACAAGGAAACGAACATGAGCAAAATTAGAAAAGCAGTATTTCCCGTTGCCGGCCTGGGCAGCCGATTTCTGCCTGCCACCAAGGCGCAACCGAAAGAAATGCTGCCAATCGTCGACAAACCGTTGATCCAGTATGCAGTGGAAGAGGCGGTTGCCGCCGGCATCACGGACATGGTGTTCATTACCGGCCGCAACAAACGGGCGATCGAGGATCACTTCGACAAGGCCTATGAACTGGAAACCGAATTGGAAGCGGCGGGCAAGGATCGCTTGCTGGAGCTGGTGCAAAACGTCATTCCGAAACATATCAACTGCATTTTTATCCGCCAGTCCGAAATGCTCGGTCTCGGACATGCCGTGTTATGCGCGCGTCCAGTGGTTGGCGATGATCCTTTCGCGGTCCTGCTGGCGGACGATTTCATGGATGTTGCGGCCGGACACAAGCCGGTGCTGGCGCAGATGACCGATATCTTCGCCACCGAAAAATCCAGCATGCTGGCAGTGCAAGATGTGCCGCGTGCCGATACCAGGCAATACGGGATCGTCAGCATCGACCCGTACAAGACCGATCTGGAAAAGGTCAACAGCATCGTCGAGAAACCGCGGCCTGAAGAAGCGCCTTCAACTCTCGCCGTGGTCGGGCGTTATGTGCTGACCAATGGCATTTTCGATTGCCTGGAAGGCCTGGGCAAGGGCGCCGGCGGCGAAATCCAGCTGACCGACGGCATCGCCGCCTTGATGAAAAGCGAGCGAGTGTTAGCCTATCGTTACGCCGGACAGCGCTATGATTGCGGTTCCAAGCTGGGTTATCTGAAAGCGACATTGGCGATGGGCCTGAAGCATCCCGAGACCGGCGCCGAATTTGCCGAATACCTGAAACAATATAAATAATCACACCGTAAAGCCGACGCCATGACCGTTCGTGAAATCCTGAAGATGGGCGACCCCCGCCTGTTGCGCCAAGCAGAGCCGGTCACCGCGTTCAATACGCCGGAACTGGAGGCGCTGATCGCTGACATGTTCGATACGATGCATGCCGCCAACGGCGCCGGTCTGGCGGCGCCGCAGATCGGCGTCAACCTGCAGGTGGTGATCTTCGGTTTCAAGAATAATGTCCGCTACCCGGACGCACCGGCAGTGCCGGAGACCGTGCTGATCAATCCGGTGTTGACGCCGTTATCGGACGACGTTGAAGATGGCTGGGAAGGTTGCCTGTCTGTGCCCGGCATGCGCGGCGTGGTACCGCGCTGGATGCGCTTGCATTACGAAGGCTTCGATCAGTCTGGCGCGCGCATCAGTCGCGACGTCGATGATTTTCATGCACGCGTGGTGCAGCATGAAACCGATCACTTGAATGGCATCCTGTATCCGATGCGGATCAAGGATTTCACCCGCTTCGGTTTTACCGAAGTGTTATTCCCTGAGCTGGATCCCAATCACGACGATTGAGTGGCGTAGTGCGGACACGCTAACGGGTTGGCACGGGTCGGCACACTATATAATTGCAAAATAACAAGCTGCGTAGGGTGGGCACGCCTTTGCGCCCACGCGTGAACTCGTCCCAGGTACCTGTCCACGGGGCCCGTACTCCGGTTATCGCGGTCATGCGTAGGCACAAAGGCGTGCCCACCCTACAGTAATCTCTCCCATTTGCTTACTTCGGAACTTGCCAATGCACCATGCGGTAGAAATGTTTATCCAGGATCTGGCCGTGATCATGTTGATCGCCGGTGTTGTTACGGTGCTGTTCAACCGTTTCAAGCAGCCGGTGGTGCTTGGTTATATCGTCGCCGGCGTCATCATCGGACCGCATACGCCACCATTTTCGCTAATCACCGATGAACGCACGATCCAGATCCTGGCGGAACTTGGCGTGATCTTCCTGTTGTTTTCACTGGGCCTGGAATTCAGCCTGAAGAAACTCGGCAAGGTTGGCGCCACCGCCTTTGTGGCGGCCCTGGCGGAGATCACGCTGATGCTGTGGGTCGGATACGAGATCGGTATTTATTTCGGCTGGAAGCAGATGGATGCGGTATTCCTCGGCGCCATGCTGTCGGTATCGTCCACCACCATCATCGTCAAGGCGCTCAACGAGCTGGGCATGAAGCGCGAGAAATTCGCGCAGCTGATTTTCGGCATCCTGATTGTCGAGGATGTGCTGGCGATCGGCATGATCGCATTGCTGTCAGGTGTGGCGACCAGCGGTTCGGTGGATGCCGGCGATGCTGCGGTTACCATCGGCAAGCTGGTGTTGTTCATGATTGTTTCGCTGGTGGCGGGCATCCTGATCATTCCACGCCTGCTCGACTATGTCGCCAAATTCAAGAGCAAGGAGATGTTGCTGGTGACTGTGCTCGGCCTGTGCTTCGGCTTCTGTTTGCTGGTCATGAAACTGCAATACAGCGTGGCGTTGGGCGCATTCATTATCGGCGCCGTGATGGCCGAGTCGCGCCACCTGCATCAGATCGAACGCCTGATCGAACCGGTGCGCGACATGTTCAGCGCCATCTTTTTCGTGGCCATCGGCCTGTTGTTCAATCCTTCCATACTTGCTCAATACTGGCTGCCGATTGGTGTGATTACGGTGGCGGTGGTCTTGGGCAAGGTCATCAGCTGCGGCCTGGCGACCTTCTTGTCGGGCCATGACGGCCGCACTTCAATGCGGGTCGGCATGGGCCTGTCGCAGATCGGCGAATTCTCTTTCATCATTGCGGCGCTGGGTGTCAGCTTGAAAGTCACCAGCGATTTCCTGTACCCGACCGTGGTAGCGGTATCTGCCGTGACCACTTTGCTGACGCCGTACCTGATCAAGCTGGCCGATCCACTATCAAACCGCCTGGCGAAGGCCATGCCGGAGAAAGTGGCGTCGGTATTCGGTATGTATTCAACCTGGCTCGATAGCTTGCAACCGCAAGGCGACCGCGCTGAGTTGTCGCGCATTATTCGTCGCATCCTGATGCAGGTGGTGGTGAACCTGGCGCTGGTGGTGGCGATTTTCATCATCGGCGGCTATTTTGCCCAGACGCTCGGCAACAGCATGTCGGCGTGGGTGGCGGATGAGCAGATTCAGAATGCGATAGTGTGGGGCGGAGCGCTGCTGATTTCATTGCCTTTCCTGATTGCAACTTATCGCAAGTTGCATGCGCTAGGCATGTTGCTGGCAGAGATCAGCGTCAAGCCGGAATGGGCTGGTGCCCATAGCCATGCGGTGCGGCGCGTGATTGCCGAGGTGATTCCGGTGGTATCCATCATTGGCATCATGTTGATGATCGCCGCGCTCAGCAGCCGGATCCTGCCGCCAACCAATCTGCTGATCCTGGTGCTGATCGGTGCGGCGGCACTGGTGCTGGTGTTGTGGCAACGTTTTGTGAAATTGCATTCGAAGTTGCAAATCGCGCTGCGTGAAACGATGGAACAGCAACCCGATGAAAATCATTAAGATGGAGGAGTGACGGCTTTGTTTTTCAAATTCGTCCCGCCGTTTGGTTAAAATAGCGTCTTTACCTCTTTTTCAAGACAAAGCCATGACTGCCATGACCCAGGACGAACTCAAACAAGCTGTTGCCCGCGAAGCAATCAAATACGTGGTGGATGGCCAGATTGTCGGCGTCGGCACCGGCTCCACCGCCAATTTCTTCATCGACGAACTGGCCAAGATCAAGCACCGGATCAAGGGCGCCGTGGCTTCATCGGAAGCGACTGCCGCACGTCTGCGGGCGCACGACATCGAAGTCTACGACCTGAACCAGGTCGCGACCATGCCGGTCTACATCGACGGCGCCGACGAAATCACGGAGCAGGGTGCGATGATCAAAGGCGGCGGCGCAGCCCTGACGCGCGAAAAAATCGTCGCCTCGGTAGCCGAGAAATTCATCTGCATCGCCGACGGTTCCAAGCTGGTCAAAGTACTCGGCAAGTTCCCGTTGCCGGTTGAAGTGATCCCGATGGCGCAGGCGGTGGTGGCGCGCAAGCTGATCAAACTGGGCGGCGAGCCGCGTTTGCGCTTCAAGGATGGCAAGCCGCTGATTACCGACAATGGTTGCGTGATAATCGATATGGTCGACCTGAGAATCACCGATCCGGTGGAAATGGAACGGCAAATCAACCAGATCACCGGCGTGGTGACGGTCGGCCTGTTTGCAGAAAAGGGCGCTGACATTTGTCTGCTGGGAACGCCAGACGGCGTGAAGACCCTGACTTTCTGATTTTTACGGTCTATGCGACGAGCAGCCCGAACTAACCGGGGTCAGAGTGAACTTTCGGTATGGTTTACCGCCGAAACTTCACTCTGACCCCGCTTAGTGGACCACGGAGCAGAAGCTGTAAAACAAAAAGAAACAAACCTGCGAAAGTTGACCCCAGATCACTATGTCGTCGATTCGCGACTGGATGGCGAGCTCTGCCAGCTCAGGCAGCTGCGGCGTCTGACTGCAATGACGCCATATCAATCACAAAGCGATATTTGACATCGCTCTTCAACATCCGCTCATAAGCCTGGTTGATATCCTGGATGGCGATCATTTCGATATCCGAGACGATCCCGTGCTCTGCGCAGAAATCCAGCATTTCCTGGGTTTCCTTGATGCCGCCGATCAGCGATCCGGCCAGGGTGCGCCGCTTCATGATCAGGTTGAACACGTTGGGCGACGGATGCGATTCGGCCGGCGCACCTACCAGCGTCATGGCGCCGTCGCGCTTCAGCAGATTCAGGAACGCATCCAGGTTGTGCGGAGCAGCCACGGTATTGAGGATGAAGTCAAAACTGTTGGCGTGTGCCTCCATCTGCTTCGGATCCTTGGAAATCACGACTTCGTCGGCACCCAGGCGCAACGCATCGTCGATCTTGTTCGGCGACGTAGTAAACAACACCACATGCGCCCCCATCGCGTGGGCGATCTTCACGCCCATATGACCCAGCCCGCCCAAACCGACGATGCCGACCTTATGTCCTTTGCCAACTTTCCAATGCCGCAATGGTGAATAAGTGGTGATGCCGGCACACAGCAGCGGCGCCGCGCCAGCCGGATCAAGTTTGTCTGAGATGCGCAAGACAAATTTTTCGTCGACTACGATATTGTTGGCATAACCACCATAAGTCACGCCACCATTATGCTTGTCCGGAGCGTTATAAGTGCCGGTGAAGCCATTTTCGCAATACTGCTCCAGCCCTTCGGCGCAACTCGGACAGTGTTGGCAGGAGTCGACCATGCAGCCGACGCCGGCCAGATCGCCAGCCTTGAAGTGTCTGACGTGCTCTCCGACCTTGGTTACCCGGCCGACTATTTCATGCCCCGGCAGCGCCGGGTATACGGTGTTGTGCCACTCGTTACGTACGGTATGCAAATCGGAATGGCATACCCCGCAAAACAGTATCTCGATCTGGACATCGTGGGGCCCCGGTTGGCGGCGATCGAAACTGAACGGGGCAAGAGGTGTTTGCGCAGTCTGCGCGGCATATCCAACGGCTTTAAGCATGGCATTTCCCTTCTTGTCAGATGGAACAACAAACTGGTATCGATCAATTGCTTAATTGATTAATTGATTGAGCGATCGATGTTGATGCTGGGATGAAATACTTTTCGGCGATGCCCGATCAGTGCGTGCTGCCGATGCCTTTCACTATACGCTTAGTTGAATAACGCATATGCCAAGTCACAAATGTCATAAACGGCTGTTAAAAAACAACATAAATCATCAACATCCATTAAATTTTAATTTCTTTTCAATAGATCATCAAAAATCAATGCAATTTCCTTGTGGATAGGTAATATCTACGCCGTTCAGCTTGTAACAATTAGTAACACCTGTAACACGTGTTGTGAAAATCTTCAGGCAGGACATCGAAATAGGATTGTTTATACATTAACAAAGGGAAGAAATGAAAAAGACCGTATTCGCATTAGCCGCCCTCGGCCTGATCGGCGCTAATGCACAAGCACAAACCAACGTCACCATCTACGGCGTGGTTGATGCCAGCCTGACGTACACCAGCAAAGTCGGCCCGAAAAACAATAGCCGTTTCAGCGTCGATTCCGGCGATTTGTCGACTTCCCGCATCGGCTTCAAGGGATCGGAAGATCTGGGCGGCGGCTTGAAGGCGATTTTCCAACTGGAAAACGGTTTCAACGCTGACGACGGCTCCCTGGCCACTGCCAATACATTGTTTGACCGTAAATCGGTAGTCGGCCTGTCCGGCAGCTTCGGTACTGTCACCATCGGTCGTCAAACCGATTATCTGGAAGACATCGGCAACAAGTATACGTCGGTGCAGACATTCGGCGGCAACGGCGTCAAAGGCGGCCACTTCAACAATCTGGACCGCATCTCCGGCACCCGCACCAGTAATTCAATCCGCTACGACAGCGCTAATTACAGCGGTTTCAACGGCAGCTTGTTCTACGGTTTCGGTGAGGCTGCCGGTCGAAGGACGGTCGGCGAAGCTTTCGGTCTGGGTGCTAACTATGCGAACGGCCCATTCGGTATCGGCCTGGCTTATTTTGAGACCAAACTGGCTGTTGACGCACCCCCGGCTTCGGCTGGCGATACTGATCTGAAAACCTTCACCCTCGGCGCCAGCTACCAAGCCGGCCCGGCCAAGATCTACGGTGCATGGTCGCAGACAAAGCGTCCGTTGGCGACAGCATTGGCGGCAACCGGCCTGGTCAATATCACCACTGCAACCAAAGCCAACATCTTCGATCTGGGCGTGGATTATGCGCTGTCGGGTAACCTGCATCTGCTGGCAAGCGTGATTTACGACCGTGCCGATATCAGCCGTAAAACTCTTGGTCCGACCAAGGGCAAGACGACTCAGTTGAACCTCGGGGTGGATTACTACCTGTCGAAACGCACTGACGTGTACGCGATGTACAGCAATCAGCGCGCCAACGACGTCATTAATCCAGGCGTGATCAACGGTGCATACTCCAACTCGCCGGCGGACGATAGCAGCCAAAACGTATTGCGCGTAGGCTTGCGTCACAAGTTCTGATTGTGGCAAAGATTGGCAAGTAAGTAGTTATATATAGTAAGCAGTACGGGCGGGGCTGGGTTGCCCCGTCCGCAAGTCACGTCAGGCGAGTACGCGCAACACCAGCGCATTGATCAACGCGCCGCCGACGATCAGCCAGCCAAACAATACTGCCGCAAACATCAACGGTTTCATCCCCGCAGTACGCAGCGACGATTACTACCGCAGCTGGTCCTGAAATATCCGCCAAGTCAGTCAAATTCACCTTGTACAACATCTCCCCTCAAAACGACTGATATCGGAATGGATATCGGTTGCGATAAAAAAGTGATTAGTAAGACCAGCCAAGTGTTTTTACACTGGCATCGGTATTTATTCTCTTGTGATTGATGGTGGAAAGGCTTCCGTAGAATTTTCCCCTTCACTATTTTGATATTGAAAAAGATATCGAAGTCACGAAAAAATTCATTTGTTTGATATCACTGATGTTCGTAACATGGCGAGGAGATTCAGCGGTAGAGGATCTATATTGGGTCTATATTGATGGTTGCTTGTCTGCAATATGAATAATATGCAGTCACCAGCCATTCGGCAACCGGTCACATGAGTACTAATTAGTTAAGTCAATTAACGCAAGCGCTTCACAATGTTCTGACCCAAGATCAAAATAACTAAAGGAGACAAGCTGTGAGAATGATTAAAACGACGATTGTTGGATTGATGATTGGCGTGTTCGGCCTGGTATCGCAGGCGGGTGCGCAGGAGAAGGGTCCGATCGGCATTTCGATGCCGACTAAATCATCCGCGCGCTGGATTGCAGACGGCGACAACATGGTCAAGGTATTCAAGGAAAAAGGTTACAAGACCGATCTGCAGTATGCCGAGGATGACATCCCGAACCAGCTGGCGCAGATCGAAAACATGATTACCAAAGGCGTAAAGGTCTTGGTGATCGCCGCGATTGACGGCACCACATTGTCGAATGCCCTGCAAAAAGCCGCCGACAAAGGCGTCAAGGTCATTGCCTACGATCGTCTGATTCGGAACTCCAAGAACGTCGACTACTACGCTACCTTCGACAATTTCCAGGTCGGTGTCCTGCAAGCCGGCTATATCGAAAAAGCGCTGGACCTGAAGGGCGGCAAGGGTCCGTTCAATATCGAACTGTTCGGCGGTTCGGCTGACGATAACAATGCCTTTTTCTTCTACAACGGCGCGATGTCGGTACTGCAGCCGTACATCGATAAAGGCAAGCTGGTAGTGCGCAGCAAGCAGACCGGCATGGACAAGGTTTCGACCTTGCGCTGGGATGGCGCGGTAGCCCAGGCGCGCATGGATAACCTGCTTAGCGCTTACTACGGCAACGCCCATGTGGACGCAGTGCTGTCGCCGTATGACGGCATCAGCATCGGCATCCTGTCGTCGCTCAAAGGTGTAGGCTACGGCACACCGAAGTCGCCGATGCCAGTGGTGACCGGCCAGGACGCCGAAGTCCCTTCCGTGAAATCCATCGTGCGCGGCGAGCAGCGCCAGACTGTGTTCAAGGACACACGTGAACTGGCCAAGGTAACGGTCGGCATGGTTGACGCCATGTTGAGCGGAAAAGCGCCTGCCATCAACGATACCAAGACCTATAACAATGGCGTCAAGATCGTGCCTTCCTACCTGTTGAAGCCAGTCAGCGTCGATGTCTCCAACTGGAAGCCAGTACTGATCGGCAGCGGCTATTACACCGAAGCCCAGATCAAATAAGTGTCGGCTGGACGTAGCAATACGTAGCGACAAAGAGTCTTGTTTGGCCGGACCTTGCAATGTGCACGAATGCATTGCAAGGTCCCGGAGTCAGGCGCTGGCGAAGGTTTGAGGTAAGCGAGGTAACAATAGATGGAAACCATCCTGGAAATGCGCGGGATCGGGAAGACATTCCCGGGAGTAAAAGCATTAGACAATGTCAACCTGGCGGTCCGTAACGGCGAAATCCACGCCGTGGTCGGCGAAAACGGCGCCGGAAAATCCACCTTGATGAAAGTGCTGAGCGGTGTCTATCCGCACGGGTCCTACACCGGCGAGATTCATTTCGAAGGGAAGGCGCGGCAGTTCGACGGCATCGCAGACAGTGAAGAAATCGGCATCATCATCATCCATCAGGAACTGGCGCTGGTGCCGCTGCTGTCGATTACAGAGAATATTTTCCTCGGCAACGAGCAAGCTGTGAACGGCGTGATCGACTGGGAGCTTTCATACGCCAAGACCAAGGAACTGTTGGCGAAAGTGGGCCTGAAGGAATCGCCCAGCACGCTGATCACCAACCTGGGAGTCGGCAAGCAGCAACTGATTGAAATCGCCAAGGCGCTATCGAAGCAGGTTAAATTGCTGATCCTGGACGAACCCACCGCCAGCCTGAATGAAAGCGATAGCGACGCCTTGCTGGATTTGCTGCTGGAGCTCAAGGCGCAGGGCATTTCCTCGATCCTGATTTCGCACAAACTCAATGAAATTTCCAAAGTCGCGGATTCGATCACGATCCTGCGCGACGGTTCCACGGTCGATACGCTGGACTGCCACAAAGAAGTGATTAGTGAAGACCGCATCATCCAGAACATGGTCGGACGCGAAATGGCGGATCGTTATCCCAAGCGCACGCCGGATATCGGCGAGACCATTTTCGAAGTCAGGCAATGGCAAGTACATCACCCGATACATCCGGAACGCCAGGTCATCAAGGGCGTTGATTTCCATGTCAGGAAAGGTGAAATCGTCGGTATCGCCGGCTTGATGGGCGCCGGCCGAACCGAACTGGCGATGAGCATTTTCGGCCGTGCCTACGGCCAGCGCATCAGCGGCAAGGTATTTTTGCGTGGTAAGGAAATCGACGTCGGCACGGTGCAAAAAGCCATCGACAACGGCATCGCCTATGTCACTGAAGACCGCAAAGGCTACGGCCTGATCCTGGACCAGGACATCAAGAAGAATATTACGCTGGCCAACCTCGACGGCGTGGCCGACAGGAGCGTGATCGACGAAGGGCGCGAGTATTCGGTCGCCGCGGATTACCGGCGCCAGTTGAAGATCCGCTGCTCGAACGTATTCCAGAAAGTGCTGAACCTGTCCGGCGGCAACCAGCAGAAAGTAGTGCTCAGCAAATGGCTGTTTTCCAACCCCGATGTGCTGATCCTGGATGAACCGACGCGCGGCATCGACGTCGGCGCCAAATATGAGATCTATACCATCATCGACCAGCTGGCCAGGGAAGGGAAATGCATCATCATGATTTCATCGGAAATGCCGGAACTGCTGGGCATGTGCGACCGTATCTATGTCATGAACGAGGGAAAATTTGTCGGCGAACTGACGGCCGCGGAAGCATCCCAGGAAAAAATCATGCGCGCAATAGTACGGAATGTGAAGAACGGAGAGAACTGAAATGAACAACGATATCATCGCGCCGGCAGCCAGCGAAAACCGGCCCCAGCCCGCAGCCGAACAAAAGGAATACAGCGGCTTCCTGAAAAACAACATGCGCGAATACGGCATGCTCATGTCGCTGATCGCGATCATGGCGTTTTTCCAGTATATGACCAACGGCACCCTGATGGAGCCGCTGAACCTGACCAACCTGGTGCTGCAGAACAGCTACATCGTCATCATGGCGCTGGGTATGCTGATGGTGATCGTGGCCGGCCATATAGACTTGTCGGTGGGATCGGTGGTCGGTTTCATCGGTGCGCTGGCGGCGGTGCTGATTGTCAACCTGCACATGAATTTCGTACTGGCCAGCATCCTTTGCATCCTGGCTGGCGGCGTAATCGGCGCGGCACAGGGATATTGGGTGGCGTTTTTCAAGATTCCTTCATTCATCGTCACCCTGGCCGGCATGCTGGTGTTCAAGGGATTGACGCTGGCGCTGCTGCAAGGGCAATCGATAGGGCCGTTCCCTGACGATTTCCAGATGCTGAGCTCGGGTTTCATCCCCGATATTTTCAGTGCGGCCGATTTGCGCATCACTTCGTTGCTGGTAGGCGTCGTAGTCGCCGCCGTCATGATTTTCGTCAAAGTCCGCGCCCGTAACAAGCAAACCAGGCACGGCATGGAAGATGAGCCTTATGTGTTCTTCATCTTGAAGAACGCGGTGTTTGCCGCCGTCATCATTTTCTTCAGTTACCTGCTGGCGTCTTATAAAGGCATGCCGAACGTGCTGATCATCATGTTCCTGCTGATGGTGGTGTACACCTTTATCGCCAACCGTACCACCATCGGACGCCGCATTTATGCAGTCGGCGGTAACGAGAAGGCTGCCAAGCTGTCCGGTATCAAGACATCGCGGGTATCGTTTTACACCTTCATCAACATGGGCATGCTGGCTGCGCTGGCGGGTTTGATTTTTGCAGCGCGCCTCAATACGGCTACGCCTAAAGCCGGTACCGGTTTTGAGCTGGATGTAATTGCAGCTTGCTTCATCGGCGGCGCCTCTGCATCCGGCGGCGTCGGCAAGGTGATGGGCGCGGTGATCGGTGCTTTCGTGATGGGCGTGATGAACAACGGCATGTCGATCATGGGCATCGGTATCGATTATCAGCAGGTGATCAAGGGCCTGGTATTGCTGGCTGCAGTATTTGTCGACGTCTACAACAAGAACAAATAGAACCACTGCAATGCCGCTGCGGATGATTTATCCGCAGCTGGCGATTTTCCAGATTTCATTTTTATAGCGGCATCTGCCCCGGTGCGGAAGGATGCCGCCCAGACAATTCAAAAGGAAGCCAAAGATGACTGTCGATAAAAAACGCCCGCTCCGGTCCGCCGAATGGTTTGGCAGCAACGACAAGAACGGCATGATGTACCGCAGCTGGATGAAGAACCAGGGAATTCCAGATCATGAGTTTCAGGGCAAGCCGATCATCGGCATCTGCAATACCTGGTCCGAGCTGACACCATGCAACGCGCACTTCCGCAAGATTGCCGAACACGTCAAACGCGGCATTTATGAAGCAGGCGGATTCCCGGTGGAGTTCCCGGTGTTCTCCAACGGCGAATCGAATTTGCGGCCAACCGCCATGCTGACCCGTAATCTCGCCAGCATGGATGTGGAGGAATCGATACGCGGTAATCCGATGGACGCGGTAGTACTGCTGGTCGGCTGCGACAAGACCACGCCGGCGCTGCTTATGGGCGCGGCCAGCTGCGATATCCCGGCGATTGTAGTCACCGGCGGCCCGATGCTGAACGGCAAGCACGAAGGCAAGGATCTCGGTTCCGGCACTGCGGTCTGGCAACTGAGCGAGGCGGTCAAAGGCGGTCAGATCAGCATGCATCAATTCCTGGCAGCCGAATCCGGCATGTCGCGCTCGGCCGGTACCTGCAACACCATGGGCACTGCTTCCACCATGGCTTGCATGGCTGAGGCGCTGGGTACTTCGTTACCGCACAATGCTGCGATTCCGGCAGTCGATGCGCGCCGTTATGTGCTGGCGCACATGTCGGGCATGCGGATTGTCGACATGGTGTGGGAAGACTTGCGGCTGTCGAAAATTTTGACCCGTGCTGCATTTGAAAACGCGATCAGGGTCAACGCCGCCATCGGCGGTTCGACTAATGCCGTGATTCATTTGAAAGCGATTGCTGCGCGTATCGGCGTCCCGCTTGAATTGGAAGATTGGACAAAAATCGGGCGCGGCACGCCGACGCTGGTTGATTTGCAGCCGTCCGGCCGTTTCCTGATGGAAGAGTTTTACTACGCCGGCGGTTTGCCCGGCGTACTGCGCCGCCTGGGTGAAGCGGGGCTGTTGCCGCACAAGGACGCCTTGACGGTGAACGGCAAATCGCTCTGGGAGAATAACCAGGACGCGCCTATCTACAACGACGAAGTGATCCGTGTCATCGACAAGCCCCTGATCGCCGATGGTGGTATTTGCATCTTGCGCGGCAACCTGGCGCCGCGCGGTGCGGTACTCAAACCATCCGCCGCCTCGCCGGAACTGATGAAGCATCGCGGCAAGGCGGTGGTGTTCGAAGATTTTGCGCATTACAAAGCGCGTATCAACGATCCGGAACTGGATGTCGATGCCAGCTCGGTGCTGGTGATGAAGAATTGCGGGCCGAAAGGTTATCCCGGCATGGCCGAAGTCGGCAACATGGGCTTGCCGCCGAAGTTGCTGGCGAAGGGCATCAAAGACATGGTGCGGATATCCGATGCCCGCATGAGCGGTACCGCTTACGGTACCGTGGTCCTGCACGTGGCGCCAGAAGCTGCTGCCGGCGGACCGCTGGGAATTGTGCAGGACGGCGACTGGATCGAACTGGATTGCGAAGCAGGGCGCTTGCACCTGGATATCAGCGATGCCGAAATGGCGCAGCGCCAGACAGCAAGAGCAATAGTGAACGCGGAAACCGTGACCGCACACAGCGGGTACCAGCGCTTGTATATCGACCGGGTATTGCAAGCCGACGAAGGCTGCGATTTCGATTTCCTGGTTGGTTGCCGTGGTTCGGCAGTGCCAAAACATTCTCACTAATTGCAATCGTAGGGTGGGCACAAAAGCGTGCCCACCCTGTAAAACCGGAGAAACACATGTTGTTGGTTCAATTCAAGCAAGCCGACGGACAGCGTCGGATCGGGGTACTGGAAGATGAAAACCGGGAAATCCATGTAGTGGAAGGCTACACTTCAACCTACGAGCTGGCGCAAGCAGCGATTGCTGGTCGCAGTTCGTTGCAGAGCCTGGCTAGCGCGGGGCTGGGAACTGTCGTTCTGGATTATGCTGAAGTTGCGAAGGCCGGCCGCTTGCTACCTCCGCTGGATCACAGCGACAGCGCTCATTGCTACGTCACCGGCACCGGCCTTACCCATCTCGGCAGTGCCGACGGCCGCGACGCCATGCACAAGAAAATCAGCGATGTCGATACCCTGACCGATAGCATGAAAATGTTTCGCATGGGTCTGGAAGGCGGCAAGCCCCGGCCCGGCCAGACCGGAGTGCAGCCGGAATGGTTTTACAAGGGCGACGGCAGTATCGTCTGTGCCGGCGAGCAGCCTTTGACGATGCCGCAATTTGCGCTGGATGGCGGTGAAGAACCCGAGATTGCCGCGCTGTATGTGATTGCCGCCGACGGTACGCCATGCCGGCTCGGCTTTGCGATTGGCAACGAGTTTTCCGATCATGTCACCGAACGTCAGAACTATCTGTATCTGGCGCACTCCAAACTACGGGTTTGCGCTGTCGGCCCGGCTTTGCTGCTAGGCGATTTGCCGCCGCATGTGGAAGGCATGTCGCGTATTCGCGGCGTCGACGGCCAGGTGCGTTGGGAAAAGCCGTTTGTCAGCGGCGAAGATAACATGTCGCATACGGTTGCCAACCTGGAGTATCACCACTTCAAATACCCGCTGTTCCGGCGCCCTGGCGATGTGCATATCCATTTCTTCGGCACCGCGACCTTGAGTTGCTCGGACGGCATCCAGGTCGCACCCGGTGAAACATTCGAGATCGATGTGGCTGCGTTCGGGCCGCCATTGCGCAATCGGCTCGCAGTCGAGACTTTGGCGACACCGCAGATTCGCCCGCTGTGATTCGGAATTTCTGAACTGCAGCTATATAACTGCGGCTATATTATTGTTAGGAAAAGCATGGACATCACAGGTGAATCGCTAATCGGCGCTTCTCATATCAAAGGCGGAGGAACCGCCTTTTTTGCATTCAATCCCGCCACCGCCAGCGAACTGCAACCAGCATTCCATACTGCAGGTACAGCCGAAGTCGACTGCGCTTGCGAATTGGCTCGGATCGCTTTCGATCCTTATCGGAATACCGATCCGGAGACGCGCGCCCGCTTCCTGGAAAGCATTGCTGAAAATATCCTGGCTCTAGGCGATCAGCTGATAGAGCGTGCGATGAGTGAAAGCGGTTTGCCGCGCGCCAGGCTGGAAGGCGAACGCGGTCGCACCGTGGGCCAGCTTAGATTGTTTGCCGAAGTGCTGCGCGAGGGCTCATGGCAGGATGCGCGGATCGACCCGGCAATGCCGGATCGTCAACCTTTGCCGCGCGTCGATTTACGCCTGCGCATGATCGCATTGGGACCGGTCGCGGTGTTCGGCGCCAGTAATTTTCCTTTGGCGTTTTCAGTCGCCGGCGGTGATTCCGCTGCGGCGCTGGCGGCGGGTTGTCCGGTTGTGGTGAAAGCCCATCCAGCCCATCCCGGAACCTCGGAGCTAGTTGGGCGAGCGGTCCAGAAGGCGGTATCGGCAGCAGGTTTTCCGGAAGGCGTATTTTCGCTGTTGACCGGTATCGGCAACGATCTCGGCATCGAACTGGTGCAACATCCGGCGATACAGGCAGTAGGCTTCACTGGCTCGCGCCAGGGTGGCCTGGCATTGATGGCGGCCGCCGCCGCGCGCCCGCAACCGATCCCGGTGTATGCTGAAATGAGCAGCATCAATCCGGTATTCCTGTTGCCGCAGGCGCTGGCCGACAAGGCCGATACGCTGGCCACTGCCTTTGTCGATTCGCTGGTGCTGGGCGTTGGCCAGTTCTGTACCAATCCCGGCCTGGTGCTGGCATTGCAAGGTCCGGATCTGGAGCGCTTCAGTACGGCCGCCGCGGCGCAACTGGCGCAGCGCAACGCCGCGACCATGCTGACGGCCGGCATTCATCATGCGTATCAAAAAGGCGTTGGCCGTCTTGCCGCCAATTCCAGCGTGCGCCAACTCAGTCATGGCGTTGCCAGCGACGCAGCGGGTAGCGGCGTACCGGCATTGTTCAGCACCAGCGCCCAGGATTTCCTGACAGATCCGCAGTTGTCGGAAGAAATTTTCGGACCGGCATCGTTGTTGGTCGCTTGCCGCGATATGGCTGAGATGCTTGCGGTTGCAGAACATCTGGAAGGGCAACTGACCGCAACCTTGCAGATGGCCGATGGTGATCACCAGGCCGTGCGCGGCCTGCTGCCGATCCTGGAGCGGAAGGTTGGACGGATTTTGGCGAACGGCTTTCCGACCGGGGTCGAGGTATCCTATTCCATGGTTCACGGCGGACCGTTCCCGGCCACATCGGACAGCCGCGCGACGTCTGTGGGCACGGCTGCGATCCAGCGCTTCTTGCGGCCGGTTTCGTATCAAAACATACCGCAGGATCTGTTGCCCGCAGCGATTCAAGACAGTAATCCCCTGGCGATCTGGCAGCGTATTAATGGCCGGTTGAGTAACAAATAGAGTAGCAAGTAAGCTAAGCGAATTTTCTACGCATCACATCGAACAGGAGTTGATATGCCGGTAGTAAACGATATGGCAGAAGCACAGCTGGCGCGTTTCCCCAGCCTGAAAGACAAGAACGTATTCATCACCGGCGGCGGCAGCGGAATCGGCGCGGCGATTGTCAGCGCGTTTGCGGAGCAGGGCGCGCGCGTGGCTTTCGTCGATATCGAAAAGGAAGCCAGCGAGGCTTTATGTGAAAGCCTGGCCGAAGCTGGCCTGGTCAAGCCGCTATTCCGCCATTGCGACATCCGCGACATCGCGGCATTGCAGGCAACCATTCAGGGATTGGCGCAAGAGTTAGGGACATTCGATGTATTGGTCAACAACGCCGCCAACGACCAGCGTCATCAACTGGCGGAAGTGACTGTCGATTACTGGGACGACCGGATCGCCATCAATCAGCGCCCGATGTTCTTTACCTGCCAGGCAATCGCACCGGGCATGCAAAAAAAAGGCGGCGGATCGATCATCAATCTCAGCTCGATCAGCTGGCATCTGTCGAACGGCGGTTATCCGGTGTACACCACAGCCAAGGCCGCGGTTGTCGGCCTGACACGCGGCCTGGCGCGCGACCTGGGTCCGCACAACATCCGCGTCAATACCGTTTCGCCGGGATGGGTGATGACCGAAAGGCAGATCGCCTTATGGCTGGATGCCGCAGGCGAAGAAGACATCAAGCGCAACCAGTGCCTGCCCGGAAAACTGCAACCGTGGCATCTGGCGCGCATGGTCTTGTTCCTGGCCGCGGATGACAGTGCGATGTGCACTGCGCAGGAATTCATTGTTGATGCAGGTTGGGCCTAAGCATTCAGCTACGTGCATCTTTAGGCTTGTCACCTAGCGGCCAGTCATGTGATTTTCCGGGATAGACCGGTCGCGGCTGATGGGTGAAAAATTCCGCTACGTCCACCGCTTCCTGGTCCGTCAGGGTGCCACCTTGGCCCAGCGGCATGTTGTGCTTGACGAACGCCGCAGCAGTGTAAGTACGGGCCATGCCGGCGCCGTCGTTGAAGGAGTTCGCTCCCCATAGCGGCGGGAAGGTATAGCCGTGTTCGCCGTTTTTCATGCCGGATCCGTCTGCAGCATGACAGCTGGCGCATTTGTCCGCATATACCTGTTTGCCATGGTTTGGATCCGCCTTGAGCTTCTGGTCGATCGGTCCGAAACCTCGTCCCTTCACGCTGACGCCAGTTGGCACGCCGCTCGACAACCACTGCATGTATGCAAGGATATTCGTCATCTCTGTCGATGTATATGGCAGCGGCTTGCCATTCATCGAACGTTCAAAGCAGTCGTTGATCCGTTCCTGCAAGGAGATCAGCTTGCCGCTGCGCGAACGGTATTCCGGAAAAACGCCCCATATGCCAACCCAGGGCGAGGCATTCGCCGTGGCGCCGCCAGCCAGGTGACAATTGGTGCAATTGAGGCCGTTCCCGACATTTTTGGGCAGGCGTTGATGGGTCTCGGTCATCAGTTTCCGGCCTTCCTCAATCGCGACTCCCCTGGGGCCGGCTGGAATGCTTGATTCCGGTGGTGCCTGCACTTCGTTCGCGGCCGTCTGCGCGCCCGCATCACATACAAGGAAGACGGCTGCGATAAAAGCCGAAAATCGGTATTTGGGTAATTTGGTTAACATTGGCCATCCCCTTTTTTCTGATTTTTTATTGACTGCACCGGATCACGATGTTTGCCGCCACCATCAGCGTTAACGTCAGTACTTTAGTAGATTTGCGCCGCGACGTCACGAATCGTTTGCTGCAGGATTTTTGCGCCCGGCGAAAGTATCTGCAAACGCCGGGTGATGATGCCGAAGCCATCCATCTTGCACGGCAGCTCGATCGGCAATATCGCCAACACATTCACCTGGGCATAGAAGCGCGCCACTTCAGCCGGCATCACGTGCAGGAAATCAGTCTGCTGCAACAGGCTGCTGATGACCAGGATCGCAGTGGTGTCGACCACGTTGGCGGGCGGCGCCAGGCCATCCTTGTGAAACATCATGTCGACCCGGTGGCGCAAGATGCTGCCCTTGGGCGGCAGGATCCAGCCGGCATCGGCGATATCCTTCAGTTGCAGGTTCGTGACATGGCGCAGGGGATGATCGACTCGTGCCACGGCGCATACCGGTTCGTCCGATAACTCTTCATATTCGAGATTGCGGTTATCGTCCTGATCCATGATGCGCGCCACCAGGAAATCCAGCGAGCCGCGCTGCAGCCGTTCCAGCAGGATATTGCTGCTCTCGACCTCGACTCCGATCCGCAGCATCGGCGCCTGTTGCTTGAGCCGTGCGATCGCCGGCGGCAACAGCACCATGCCGGGCGACAGGATCGCACCGACATTGACTTGTCCCGACAGGCCCGATTTCAGCGCGGTGATGTCGTCGTGCGCATGCGACAAACTGGTCAGCGCCATACGCGAATGACGGATCATGGCTTCGCCGTAGATGGTCGGTCGCATGCCGCGCGGCAGCCGCTCGAACAGCTGCACATCCAGCATGTCTTCGAGATCCTTGAGTTGCTTGGAGGCGGCCGGTTGCGTCATATTGAGCGCTTCCGCCGCACGGTGGATATTACGTTCCTCATCCAGTGCTATCAGCAAGAGCAGCTGACGGGTTTTCAGGCGCGCACGCAGAAACCAGTTGGTGTCGTTGGTAGGCATTGTTGTCTCGATAGTTGATTTTTTATACGCCGCTTGCTGACCTCACTAATTTCGCCAGCGTAGTGAAGCTCATCAAAATGATACCAAATACAGTATTGATGTGGCGTAAAAATTCATTGGATCGATATCACTGCAATCCTTACTATGAGCCCACATTCACGCTGGCCTGGCGCCGTCAAGCTTGCTTAGCCAAGGGAGGCAGTCCTGCAGTGGGTGAATCCATAATAATTTCAAGGAGACGTATACATGATTCTTTCCCAAACTCTCGGCGCGCCTTCGCGGTCGCTGGCAGCTATCGCAGTAGTCGGCCTGTTCAGCCTGGCCGCCGGTGCTGCGCAAGCACAGACCAATGTCACTATCTATGGCCGGGTTGACGCCGGCGTCGATTATCAAACCAATGTTGCGCTGAAAGACGCCAAAGGCAATCTGACCGGACAAACTGGCAGCAAGCTGGGGGCATCGGGTAATCAGTGGGGTACCAGCATGATCGGCTTCAAGGGCACTGAAGATCTGGGTGGCGGATTGGGCGCCTTCTTCTTGCTGGAATCCGGTTTTGACGCCACCAACGGCAGCACCAACGGTAGCGCCTTGTTCAATCGGCGTTCTTATGTCGGCCTGAACGGTAGCGCCGGTTCGATCAAATTCGGCAAAAACCTGTTTATCGTCAACGACGTCTGGAATCTCGACCCTACCGGCCAGCAATTCATGAGTACGCAGAATCTGGTCAAGGGCCGCAACTGGCCGGGCGCCAATAACGTCATCGAATACCAGACACCAACCTGGGGCGGCTTTAACGCCACGGTGCAAACCAGTCTGGGCGAACAGGCCGGTTCCACCAAAAATGGACGCAGCGACGGCATTTCGCTGGTGTACACCACCGGCGGCCTCGAACTGCGCGCCATCTATGACGTTATCCGCGATGCCAACGGCCGTTATACCGACGTCTACACGGCTTCCAAGGATCTGATTGTGGGCGGCACCTTCACCGTGGACCAGTTGAAAATGTTCGCCGGATACGAGAATGTCTCGGCCCCGGATACCGCGTCGCCCAGCGCTCCGGACAAGATTAATCATTACTGGATCGGCGCCAACTACGTGCTGACACCGGCATGGACATTGATCGGTGCTGCGTTCCACGCCAAGCTCAATCACGACGCGGGAAGCGCCAGCCTGTTCATGGTCGGCGCCAATTACAACCTGTCGAAACGGACTTTGCTGTATGCGGCGGT
Source organism: Collimonas sp. OK307 (assembly GCF_900113705.1). Classification (GTDB taxonomy): domain Bacteria; phylum Pseudomonadota; class Gammaproteobacteria; order Burkholderiales; family Burkholderiaceae_D; genus Collimonas. The sequence goes on from NZ_FOQI01000019.1 coordinate 90,626, forward strand.
TGGCACGATG
>NZ_FOQI01000021.1 GCF_900113705.1 Collimonas sp. OK307
TCGACCCTACCGGCCAGCAATTCATGAGTACGCAGAATCTGGTCAAGGGCCGCAACTGGCCGGGCGCCAATAACGTCATCGAATACCAGACACCAACCTGGGGCGGCTTTAACGCCACGGTGCAAACCAGTCTGGGCGAACAGGCCGGTTCCACCAAAAATGGACGCAGCGACGGCATTTCGCTGGTGTACACCACCGGCGGCCTCGAACTGCGCGCCATCTATGACGTTATCCGCGATGCCAACGGCCGTTATACCGACGTCTACACGGCTTCCAAGGATCTGATTGTGGGCGGCACCTTCACCGTGGACCAGTTGAAAATGTTCGCCGGATACGAGAATGTCTCGGCCCCGGATACCGCGTCGCCCAGCGCTCCGGACAAGATTAATCATTACTGGATCGGCGCCAACTACGTGCTGACACCGGCATGGACATTGATCGGTGCTGCGTTCCACGCCAAGCTCAATCACGACGCGGGAAGCGCCAGCCTGTTCATGGTCGGCGCCAATTACAACCTGTCGAAACGGACTTTGCTGTATGCGGCGGTTGGCACGATGCGCAACAAGGGTAATGCCGATTTTGGCACCGAGTTCGATAGCCCGTTGCCAGGCCATGCGCAAAACGGCGGTTACGCCGGTATCAGCCATTCTTTCTAAATGGTGGCTTTGAGGTAAGCTGTCAGTCACGGAAGTACCTGGCGCAATACAACAACGAGGTCGTACAGACCTCGTTGGCATTTCAAGAAGGATGGAGACATGACGACTGCGACAACCAGCACCGCATCCACAGTAAATCTGCTGTTTGACGGCAAGCATTTGTTGGGAGAAGGCGTGTTGTGGTGCCCACGTACCCGGCGTTTGTTGTGGACCGATATTCTTGGCGCCGTCCTGTGGTGCCACACGCCGGCTACCGGTGCGACCCGCAACTGGCCGATGCCTGAGCGGCTGGCGACTTTTGCCCTGACCGAAGACGACGACCGGTTATTGTTGGGATTGGCGTCGCAACTTGCCTGGTTCAGTTTTTCCGGTAACGAGGTGACGCCGATTTGCAAGGTCGAGGCGGACCTGCCGCATACCCGCTTGAACGACGGCCGTTGCGATCGCTTCGGGCGTTTTGTTTTCGGCACCAAGAACGATGCGCCTGGCCTGGCACGCTGCTGCAGTTTTTATCGGCTCAATACCGACCTCACTCTGGAGCGGCTGGCGTTGCCTGCGGTAGCGATCAGCAACAGCATCTGCTTTAGCCCGGATGGCCACACCATGTATTACTGCGATTCGCCGACCAGGACGATTCGCTGTTGCGACTACGACACCGCTGCCGGCACGATCAGTAACGATCACCTGTTCGCAGACTTGCAGGAGCAGCCGGGCGAACCGGATGGCTCCACCATCGACAGCGCGGGTTACCTGTGGAACGCTCAGTGGGGCGGTCATCGTGTGCTGCGCTATGCACCGGATGGCAGCATTGATCGCATCGTCCAGGTGCCGGTGGCGCAGCCTAGTTGCGTGGCGTTTGGCGGGGAGGCTTTGGATACCTTGTACGTAACCAGTGCGCGTGAATCGCTATCGGATGCCGCCTTGCTGGCCGAACCGGCAGCGGGGGGAGTGTTCCAGTTGCGCTTGCCTGATGTGCGAGGATTGCCGGAAGCCCGGTTCCGAGGCTGACCCAGTCGCAGGCGTGGCGAAACGCTGCGGCTGGATTTTTCCATCGGTTTATTGCGCTGTTTTGCGTTAGTTATAGATAGCTGACAGTCACCATGACAGGGCTTAGAGTGGCGCCTGCAGCCGGAGCCTTGGCAGACAGGCCCAGCTGGGTATGTCCCTGCAAGGCCATCTGGTAAGCGGTTGCTTCCTGGGTTCCCAGCGGTTTGCCATCGCGCGTCAAGGTGATGGTGGTGGCGGCTGAGTGTACATCGGAGCCGACGCGCTGGAACGAGACGGCAAAGGCGCTCGGCCTGTCGCATTGGAGATTCAACTGTCCGGCACTGGCGCTACCGGTGCTGCAAGGCGATTCGACAATACTGCCGGTGAAATGAATGGTGCCGCCGCTGGCGCCGGCCATGGCGCTCGAAGTCAAAGCCAGCAGCGCGGATGCGGCCGCGAGTTTTAAGAGAGAGATTCTCATCATTGCTCCTTTAAAGACGAGGAAACCCGTAAGTGAATTTCCATGTGAAAATAATACCGCATGGAAATTTCTGGTGCACGCGTTTTGGCCGTCTTAACCAGGGAAAATGAATAAGTTTTTTCTTAAAAATCTGCGTCTACGATTTTGCCGTCACGTCGCCAGAATCCGCCCGATCGCGGCACTGTTGACGGCGATTTTTTCGCTATCCTGATACAACAACTCTACCCGCTGCTGCAGCGGATGCCAGGCTGGCCACTGTTCCGCCTGGGCGCCGGCATAGATCTCTTGCGATGCGATCGGCACGCCATCGGATGGCGGCAAAGGTGCGTTCGGATTAAGTACCAGTTCCGCCAGCCCCAAGGTCTTGCTGACACGTGCAGTCGCCGCATCCAGTTCGAGATTGACAGCTTCATGCGGCATGCCTTCCGCGTTGCGGCGCAACAGCATGCGCAGGGCCGCCACATGCGCCATGACCAGGTAATTCTGAACGATAAACTGATTCAGGTTTTCCACCGCGCGATGCTTGCTGACCGGCTCGTCAAGCATGCGCACCAGCGTCGACACCAGTTCAGACATGCTATCCAGAAAACGCTTGCGGCAGATACGGTAGATGAAGTCGTCCCGCGTCTGGCCTTGCATCAGCTTGTTGCTGGCGTCCAGGAAGCGCAGGTTGCTTTTCAGGACATTCCGGATCAGCTGCGGCAGCGCGCGATATTCCCAGCTCGGCAGCACGAAGCTGAATGCGGTAGCGATGGCCGCACCGATCAACGTGTCGATCAGGCGTTCGCCGATGACATGGCCGCTACTTGGAATCACCAGGTTAATTTGCAGCAGGATCTGCATGCTGGCGGCGATCGCCGTATAGCGATATTTGACATAGATGAATGCCGGCCCCGCCACGGTGGCCATGAACAAAAAGCCAAGCAATGCAATCGGCTCGTGCACGAAGCGTAAGATCAGCGCGGTCGCCACGCAGCCTATCAAGGTGCCGATCAGACGGTCGCTGCGGCGCTGTTTGGTCTGGCTGAAGCTGGGCTTCAAAATGATGGCGATTGTCAGCACGATCCAGTAGCCGTGGCCGGCGTAGGGCAGGGCATCGGCCGCCAGCAGACCGCAGGAAATGGCCAGCGCGGCGCGCACCGCGAAGCGGAAGGTCGGCGAGTGCCAGCGCAGATTAGCGACCAGCACGCCCAACTGGTATTTTTGCTGCGTCAGGAACGGCGTCATGTCTTTACCCAGCAGCACCGGCAACGGTCCTTGCACGCTTTGCGTGGCATGGTGCAGCTCGCCTATCATGTCGATCGCACCGCAAATCTTGCCGTAGGCGGCGCGCAGGATGTCCAGCGCTTCCTCGGATACTTTACCGGCCAGGCAGTCCTGCTGCAATTGTTGCAGCTCGCTCTCGATCGAGCGCTGCTCCGCCTTGTAGCTGATGCTGGCGAACGAGGCGCGCTTGCGGGTGACGGCGTAGGCGATCGTTTCGATATCCTTGGCCGCCTTGCCGACCAGGTCGCGCAGATAAGTCAGGACTTCGGCGTCGGCCAGATGCTCGCGCAGGATGGCGTAGTCGGTATGGGTCGAGAGGATGTGTTCATACAGGTCGAACATGCCAAAATGGACTTGCACCAGGATCGCATCTTCCTGGTTCCGGGGATCGCGCAGGATCAGGTCGCGCGATGCCTGCTGCTTTTCTGCAAGCACGATCTGCTGGCGCACCAGGAGATTGAACTGGTTGTTCAGGTCGACATGCATATCGTAGAAGTCGGCCTTGATGTTGATATAGCGCGCCAGTTCAAACAAGGCTTCGGCCAGTATCTGCTGCTTGATGCGGCTGCGCAGGAACCAGGATACCGTCATCGAGTAGGCCAGATAAGAAAGGCCGCCCGCCAGGAACAAGCCGGTATGGAAAAACGCCTGCTGCACGTTCATGGCGTTTTCCATCGACAAAGTCATCACGAACAAGGCGGCAAACTGCAAGGGCATGGCTTTTTTGCCATACACCACCATCATGCTGGCGAGGAAAGTCACTGCCACCAGCATGAAGCTCAGCAGCCAGTGAAACGGCGCACATAAGCTGATGATGAGAGTGACTACGGTGCATAACAACACGCTCGAAAGCATTTCGTTGAACTTGTGGCGCAGCGTGCTCGGTAAATCCATCAGGCTGGTAGACAAGGCGCCGATACAGACCGTCATCGCAGTCGGCATGTCGCTGAACTGCAGTACCAGCATGGTCAGTCCCACCACACCCGTGGCGATCCGCAAACCAGTATAGAAATAATGACTAAAAATAAAGGTGCGCAGATCTAGAGCGTAGTGCATGTAGGTGTCATGGCGTTAGCTGGCGAGGCTGAAAGTGTACCGCGTTTGCCGGTAAAAATTGAGCTGATGGTGCAAAAAAGGCATGAAACCGATTTGAGCTTCAGGTACCCGGCTTTTACTCGGGGTTTTTACGGTTTTTTTACACTTTGTTTACACCCCCGTGAAGACTCTTTACAACATTTTTAGAAGCTTCTCTATAGCCTGTCGGTACCGCAACTAATTTGTAATGAGGGTAATGATGGACTTGGTACTTGACGGAATTTATGTCGGTGCAATCGTGGCGATGTTTGTCGTCACCTGGGCGCTGGCAGTGGGATGCAAAAAGCTGGAGGACAGGCAATGAACCCGTTTTATGTACTTGGCGCAGTGGTTACCGTTGCGCTGCTCGTGTATCTGGTCGTGGCCTTGATCAAAGCGGAGGACTTCTGAAATGACCTCCCAATCCATCATGTTGTTGATCGCTTTCCTGGCGGTGCTGCTTGTGCTGAGTTATCCGCTTGGCAAGTTTATCGTGCAAGTTGCCGCCGGCTCTTCAGATCATGCCCCGGTAACCGGTTTCGGCTGGTTCAGCCGGGTTGAGCAATGGTTGTATCGTTGCGCCGGCATCAAGGCCCAGTCCGAGATGAACTGGAAGACCTATGCGCTGGCATTGCTGCTGTTTAATACCATCGGCGCGCTGGCGACATACGCCTTGCAGCGTTTCCAACTCTGGCTGCCGCTGAATCCGCAGCATTTTGCCAATCTCAGTTCCGATTCTGCTTTCGATACTGCGGTCAGTTTTATCACCAACACCAACTGGCAAGGTTATTCGGGCGAAAGCACGATGAGCTACCTGACCCAGATGCTGGTGCTGGCGGTACAGAATTTCTTTTCCGCAGCTACCGGCATAGCGGTTGCCTTTGCGTTGATCCGCGGCTTTTCGCGTCATTCAGCACAGTCGATCGGTAATTTCTGGACCGACATCACCCGTTCTACCGTATACCTGCTGTTGCCGTTGTCGGTGATTTTCTCGGTGTTCCTGATCAGTCAGGGCGTGATCCAGAATTTCGATTCGTATAAAGAAGCCACCATCGTGCAGCCGCTGGATTATCAGCAGCCGAAAGTCGGCGCTGACGGCCAGCCGGTCAACGATGCCAGCGGCAAGCCGGTGCTGGAAAACATGAATACCAAGGTGCAAACCCTGGCCATGGGTCCGGTGGCGTCGCAGGAAGCGATCAAGATGATCGGCACCAATGGCGGTGGTTTCTTCAATGCGAACTCGGCTCATCCATATGAAAATCCGACGCCTTTGTCGAATTTCATGCAGATGCTGGCCATTTTCCTGATCCCGGCGGCGCTGTGTTTTACCTTCGGTTTCATGGTTGGCGATATCCGTCAAGGGTGGGCGGTGCTGGCGGCGATGACGATCATTTTCGTAATCATGACAGCCGTGGTGATGTACGCCGAGCAGCAATCGCATCCCGGTCTTAGCGCCTTAGGTATCGACCAGACGCATAGCCTGCTGCAATCGGGCGGCAATATGGAAGGCAAGGAAAGCCGTTTCGGCATCAGCGCTTCGGCTTTGTTTGCGGCGGTTACCACCGCAGCATCCTGCGGTGCGGTGAATGCGATGCACGATTCATTTACGGCATTGGGCGGCATGGTGCCGATGGCCCTGATACAAATGGGCGAAGTGGTGTTCGGCGGTGTCGGTTCCGGCCTGTACGGCATGCTGGTGTTTGCCATCATGGCGGTTTTCATTGCCGGCCTGATGATCGGCCGCACCCCGGAATATCTGGGCAAGAAGATCCAGTCGTTCGAAATGAAGATGACTTCGATCGCGATCCTGGCGACACCGATGCTGGTGTTGGGCGGTACGGCGATTGCGGTAATGGCGACGGCTGGCGTGGCGGGCATCCTGAATCCCGGCGCCCACGGTTTCAGCGAAATCCTGTACGCCTTCTCCTCTGCAGCCAACAACAACGGCAGCGCCTTCGCCGGCTTATCCGCCAACACGCCGTTCTATAACGCCATGCTGGCGGTAGCAATGTGGTTCGGCCGCTTCATCATCATCGTCACGATCCTGGCGATGGCTGGTTCGTTCGCTGCCAAAAAACGGCTGGAACCGAACTCCGGCACGATGCCGACCCATGGCCCGCTGTTTATCGTGTTGCTGATAGGTGTCGTGGTGCTGGTTGGCGTATTGAACTACGTACCGGCCCTGGCGCTTGGCCCAGTCGTTGAACATCTGCAAATGTTTGCACAATAAGATAAGAAGAAGGAACATCATGTCACGCACCAATCTGACGCTCTTCGATTCCGCGCTCATGGGCCCGGCCATCGTCGCATCGTTCAAAAAACTGGCGCCGCAAACGCAATTGCGCAACCCGGTCATGTTTGTGGTTTATATCGGCAGTATCCTGACTACGCTGCTGTATTTCCAAGCCTTGATTGGCAAAGGTGAAGCCTCCTCGGCGTTCATCCTGGCGATCTCGGTCTGGCTCTGGTTTACTGTCCTGTTCGCCAACTTTGCCGAAGCACTGGCGGAAGGCCGTAGCAAGGCGCAAGCGGAATCATTGCGCGCCTTGAAGCAAACCGTTTCAGCCAAAAAACTGGACAGCAACAGTAGCGGCAAGTCCAAGGGCCAGCTCAGCAACTGGTCGGCCACTCCGGCCAGCAATCTGCGCAAAGGTGACGTTGTGCTGGTCGAAGCAGGGGATGTGATCCCGGTCGACGGCGAAGTCATCGAAGGCGTTGCCTCGGTCGACGAAAGCGCCATCACCGGTGAATCGGCGCCTGTGATTCGCGAATCCGGTGGTGATTTTTCCGCGGTTACCGGCGGCACCCGCGTGCTGTCCGACTGGCTGGTGGTACGCGTATCGGTCAATCCGGGCGAAGCCTTCCTCGACCGCATGATTTCGATGGTGGAAAGCGCCAAGCGCCAAAAGACGCCGAACGAGATCGCCCTCACCATCTTGCTGGTGGCGCTGACCATCGTGTTCCTGCTGGTGACGGTAACTTTGCTGCCGTTCTCTCTATTTAGCGTATCTGCCGCCAAAAGCGGTGCGCCGATCACGATCACGGTATTGGTCGCCTTGCTGGTGTGCCTGATTCCAACTACCATCGGCGCCTTGCTTTCAGCCATCGGCGTGGCCGGCATGAGCCGCATGATGCAAGCCAACGTGATCGCCACTTCCGGCCGTGCAGTGGAAGCTGCCGGCGACGTTGACGTGCTGTTGCTGGACAAGACCGGCACCATCACATTGGGCAACCGTCAGGCTTCGGCGTTCATTCCTGCGCCCGGTATCACGGAGCAGCAACTGGCAGATGTCGCGCAACTGGCTTCACTGGCAGATGAAACGCCGGAAGGGCGCAGTATCGTGGTGTTGGCAAAACAGCGCTTCAATATCCGTGAACGCGAGATGAATGCGCTGCATGCCACCTTCGTGCCGTTCACCGCACAGACGCGCATGAGCGGTGTCGATATCGGTAACCGTGTAATCCGCAAGGGTTCGTCCGAGGCGCTCAAGAACTATCTGCAAGAACTCGGCCAACCATTCCCGGCCGAAGTCGCGCATAACGTCGACGACGTCGCCCGTCGCGGCAGCACGCCGCTGGTAGTGGTGGATGAAGGCGTGGTGATGGGCGTGGTCGAGCTGAAGGATATCGTCAAGGGCGGCATCAAGGAACGCTTTGCCGAACTGCGCCGGATGGGAATCAAGACCGTCATGATCACCGGCGATAACCGCCTCACCGCAGCCTCGATTGCCGCGGAAGCAGGGGTCGACGATTTCCTGGCCGAAGCGACGCCGGAAGACAAGCTCAAGCTGATCCGCAGTTATCAGTCGGAAGGCCGGCTGGTAGCGATGACCGGCGACGGCACCAACGATGCACCGGCGCTGGCCCAGGCTGACGTAGCGGTGGCGATGAACAGCGGCACGCAAGCGGCGAAAGAGGCCGGCAATATGGTCGATCTCGATTCGAATCCGACCAAATTGCTGGAAATCGTCGAGATCGGCAAGCAGATGCTGATGACACGCGGCGCCTTGTCGACCTTTTCGATTGCCAACGATATCGCCAAGTATTTCGCGATTATTCCGGCGGCTTTCATCACCACTTATCCGCAGCTGGCGGCGCTGAACGTGATGCATCTGGCCAGCCCGTCGTCGGCGATCATGTCTGCGGTAATCTTCAACGCTTTGATCATCGTGGTGTTGATCCCGCTGGCATTGAAGGGCGTCAGGTATCGTGCAGTCGGCGCTGCATCGCTGTTGCGTCGCAACCTGCTGATCTACGGCCTGGGCGGCATCATATTGCCCTTCATCGGCATCAAACTGATCGACATGATTCTGTCGGTAATGCATTTAGTGTAGTCAGGAGTATTGAAATGAAATCAGCATCTACAGCAACACTGTCTACAGCACCGTTGGCTACCACGACAAAAGTCACATCGCAAGGCGTATTGCGGCCGGCGCTGGTGCTGTTCGTCGGTCTTACCGTGCTGTGCGGGGTGATCTATCCGCTGGCCGTGACCGGCATCGGCAAGGTGGCTTTTCCCGAGCAGGCAGCCGGTAGCCTGATCGTACAAAACGGCAAGCTGATCGGTTCACGGCTGATCGGCCAGGAGTTTTCAGCCCCCAACTATTTCTGGGGACGCCTGTCAGCAACCAGTCCGATGCCATACAACGCCCAATCCTCCGGCGGCTCCAACTTCGGGCCGAGCAATCCGGCGCTGATGGATGCCGTGAAGGGACGGGTCGATGCCTTGAAAGCCGCCGATCCGGGTAACACGCTACCGATCCCGGTGGATCTGGTGACGGCTTCCGCCAGCGGCCTGGATCCGGAAATCAGTCTTGCCGCGGCCTACTATCAGGCGGGACGCATTGCGCGTGAACGCAAGCTGAATGTTGATACCGTGCGCAGCCTCATCGATAGCTTGAAACTGGAGCGCAGCCTCGGTTTCCTGGGCGAGCCGCGCGTCAATGTCATGGCATTGAACCTGGCGCTGGACCGGTAGCATCCGGCTTCAAACTAAGTTTTCCCCACCCATCTCATCATAGAGGCAGCAGTGTTTGCAGAACTGACCGTGCGAAGTACCGCGTACGGTCAGCTTCTACACGCCCTTGCATCCTCTGGTCTGAGATAAACCACCACCATAGAATCCATGAAGAAAATCATCTATTTTGCTAGCCTGGTCACCGTCATCGGCGTTACTGCCTTCACCGCAAACTGTTCGCAGGCGCAAGAGGTCGTTCCCGATAATTCCTTGACTTTCAATGCCAGCGTCGTCTCCGACTATCGCTTTCGCGGTATCTCCCAGACGCGTCTGGACCCGGCTTTGCAGGGCGGCGCAGACTACAGCAACAATCCAACCGGTTTGTATGTCGGCATATGGTTGTCGACGCTTAAATGGGTAAAGGATAGCGGCGGCAGCGGCAATATCGAGTGGGATATCTACGCTGGCAAGAAAGGTAATTTCACCCAAGACCTGAGCTACGATTTCGGGGTTCTTACGTATGTCTACCCATCCAATGATTTGAATCCGAATGCCGATACGACGGAACTCTATGGACAGCTTGGCTATGGTCCTGCATATATCAAATATTCGCAGTCGCTGACCAATCTGTTCGGCGCTGCCAACAGCAAGAACAGCGGTTACCTGGACCTTGGCGCCAATATCGATGTCAGCAGCGGGTATACGGTCAATCTGCATGCCGGCCATCAAACCGTCAAAAACAATTCGACATTAAGCTATAACGACTGGAAAATCGGCTTGACCAAGGATTTCGGTTTCCTGTCCGGCAGCGTTGCAGTAATCGGAACTGACACTAATAATTACGTCGGGCCGGGGCCGGATCGCAAAAACCTGGGTAAAACGGCGCTGGTGGTATCGGCGACCAAGACGTTTTAAGCAGCTCGCAGGATATCGTAGCGCCGGGCGGATTCAATCTGCCGAATTCAATCTACAATTGGCGTTACGATCCGTATATTCGCTCTATCGATGGCTTTTACAAGGCAATCAGTGTCTTCACCCTACTCAAACGATAATCTACGTCCCGATCCGGATGCTCTCCTGGCGCAGTTGCAGGTGCAGGAGAGTCTGGCCGGGCGGGGCAAGTTGCGCATCTATTTCGGTGCCTCGGCGGGTGTCGGAAAAACCTACGCGATGCTCGGGGCTGCGCATAAACTGCATAGCGAAGGTCGTGAGGTCCTGGCTGGCGTGATCGAGAGCCATGGCCGTGCTGAAACCGCCGCCATGCTGAACGGACTGGAATTGCTGCCCATGAAGCAGGTAGCGTATCGCGACAAGCAGCTGCCGGAATTCGATCTGGATGCCGCTTTGCAGCGCAAGCCTTCGTTGATACTGGTCGATGAACTGGCGCATTCCAATGCATCCGGTTCACGTCACCCGAAGCGTTGGCAAGACGTTGACGAATTATTGAATGCCGGAATCGATGTCTTCACCACGTTGAATGTCCAGCATCTGGAAAGCCTGAACGATGTGGTGGGTGGCATTACCGGCATCCGGGTTGCGGAAACCTTGCCGGATACCGTATTCGATGCCGCCGACGAAGTGGTGCTGGTAGATTTGCCTGCCGATGAATTGCTGAACCGGCTCAAACTCGGCAAAGTCTACAAGCTGCCGCAAGCTGAACGCGCCTCACGTAATTTTTTCCGCAAAGGCAACCTGATCGCGCTGCGTGAACTGGCATTGCGCCGTACTGCGGATCGGCTGCAGGGCGATGTCCAGGCCTACCGGATTGAAAAATCGATAGGCGCAGTGTGGCAGACCGATGCCGCCTTGCTGGCCTGCGTCGGTCCTTCGCCCAGTGCGGAACACGTCATCCGCAGCACTGCGCGGCTGGCGACCCAGCTTAATGCCGAATGGCATGCGGTGTATGTCGAAACACCAAGGTTGCAACGTTTGCCGTCGGCCAAGCGTGAGCGCATCCTGAAGACGCTCAAGCTGGCGCAGGATCTGGGAGCGACCACCGCCGTATTGGCCGGTAGCGAGGTAGCTGCCGTCATGGCAGGTTATGCCCGCAGCCACAATTTTTCAAAGATCATCATCGGCCGCAGCCAGCGCCCGTTTCTCTGGCAAACCAGCCATTCCGCGCGTATCGCCGCTCTCGCAAGCGATATCGATCTGATTGAAATCGGCGTGCCGCCGACCAGCGCGGCAGAAAAGCAAGGAGATTCTGCCGGAAAAATCCCGCCGCGCCATACGCCGATGCAGAACCGCATCGAGTGGTGGGGTTACATCTGGGCGCTTGCTGCATGCGTGCTGGTAACCTTGCTGGCGACGCCGATACTACCGTTTTTCGACCTGGCCAACATCGTCATGCTGTATCTGTTGGCAGAGGTATTGATCGCCATCCGCTTTGGTCGCGGGCCGGCCATCTTTGTCGCCTTGCTCAGCATCGCTTCTTTCGATTTCTTTTTCGTGCCGCCGCGCTTTTCGTTTGCGGTCAGCGATTTCCAGTACTTGCTGACCTTCGGCGTGATGCTGGCGGTAGGTCTGACGATTACCCATTTAACCGCCGGACTGCGCTATCAGGCGCGGATTGCTTCGGACCGTGAAGCCCGCTCGCGCGCTTTGTTCGAATTTGCCCGGGCCTTGTCGGGCGTGCTGCAGACCGAGCAGATATTTGAAACCAGCCGGCTGTTCCTGCAACGCAGTTTCCAGGCCAAGACTTTGCTGCTGATACCGGATGATGCCGGCAGATTGCAAATGCCGCCGGTGATACCGGACGACGTGGCGAATGTCGCCAGCGCGCTCGATATGGGCATTGCGCAGTGGGCATTCGACAATGCCAGCAGCGCCGGTGTCGGCACCGACACGCTGCCAGCCAGCAGCTATCTGTATCTGCCTTTGGTGGCGCCGATGCGTACCCGAGGCGTGCTGGTGATCTTGCCGCACAGCCGGCGCTGGATCCTGATCCCGGAACAGCAGCAACAGCTGTACACGTTCGCCACCTTGACCGCGATTGCGCTGGAGCGCGTGCACTATGTCGAAGTGGCGCAAGACGCTTTGGTACGCATGGAATCCGAGCGTTTGCGCAATTCGTTGTTGTCCGCGCTGTCGCATGATTTACGTACACCTCTGACGGCCCTGATCGGATTGTCCGAGTCGCTGGTGTTATCCAAGCCGCCATTGCAGCAGCACCAGCAAGTGCTGGCCGGTGCACTGCACAGTGAAATGCTGCGCATGAGCGCATTGGTGACCAATCTGCTGGATATGGCGAGAATCCAGAGTGGCGAGGTAAAGCTGAATTTGCAGTGGCAACCGTTTGAGGAGGTGGTCGGCAGTGCATTGCGCGCCAGCGGCTCGGCGTTGCAAGGACATCAGGTGGAAATTCGGGTTGCGCACGAGCTGCCGTTGATCCGTTTCGATGCGGTATTGATTGAGCGCGTGTTGTGTAATTTGCTGGAAAACGCAGCCAAGTACACGCCAACTGGTTCCCATATTGTGTTGGCCGCTGTGGTCAACGGCCGTTTTCTGGCAGTTACCGTGGCCGATGACGGACCGGGTCTGCCGGCCGGCATGGTAGATGCAATATTCGAGAAATTCACACGCGGTGAGCGCGAATCGGCCAAGCCAGGCGTCGGCCTCGGGCTGGCGATTTGCCGCGCGATTGTCGAGGCGCATGGCGGCACCATCCATGCCCGCAGCGTCCAAAGCGGCCATCACGGCGCTGAATTCATCTTCACCATTCCGCTCGGCACGCCTCCCAGCATGCCCGACCCGGAAGAACACGAACCGAGCGTCGGCGACGACGCAGAGAAGGCATGACAATGCAACCGACACCTGTAGCGCTGCTGGTCGAAGACGAACCGCAGATCCGGCGTTTTGTACGCGCCGCCCTGGAGAGCGAAGGCTGGCAGGTTTTTGAAGCAGAAACCATGCAGCGTGGCCTGATCGATTGCGGCACGCGCAAACCGAACCTGGTGGTTCTTGATCTCGGCCTGCCGGACGGCGATGGCGTCGATTTCATCCTCGATGTCAGGAAATGGTCACGTGTGCCTATCATCGTGCTGTCGGCGCGGGTCAACGAAACCGACAAGATCAAAGCGCTGGATGCCGGCGCCGACGATTACCTGAGCAAGCCGTTTGGCGTCGGCGAATTATTGGCGCGGGTGCGCGCTACGCTGCGGCGTCAACACCAGCCGCTGGCCGGCGATGATGGCTTGATCCGTTTCGGCGACGTCACGCTGGACCTGCAAGCGCGGCTGGTCACCAAGGCGCAACAGCAAGTGCATCTGACGCCGACCGAGTATCGATTGCTGACGGTGCTGGTAGCCAACGCCGGACGGGTAGTGACCAATCCGCAGTTGCTGAAAGAAGTGTGGGGGCCATCGCATTCGGAGAGCGGTCACTATCTGCGGATCTATATGGGACACTTGCGGCAGAAACTGGAAGACGATCCGGCCCAGCCCAAACATCTGCTGACCGAAACCGCGGTGGGCTATCGGATCCTGCTTTCGCAGTAAAAACAAGCTAGACAGAGGAAGACAATGAACAGACCGGAATGCATCAAACACTGGCAGGAGATTCAGGATGCGGATAACTCCAGCTATCCCGGCAGCGCCGAGCTGATGGCGATAGGTTCGCCGTTCGGCCGAGTATTCGGCCTGACGCGCCTTGGCATCCATCACGAGCTGTTACCGCCCGGGCGCCGCACGTCCTGGCCGCATGCCGAAAAGACGGAAGAGGAATTCGTCTACGTCATTGATGGCACTCCGGACGTCTGGCTTGATGGCCATCTGCACCGGCTGGCGCCCGGCGATGGCGTAGGCTTTGCACCCGGTACCGGTCTCGCGCATGCCTTCATCAACAATACCGAGACCGATGTGCGCCTGCTGGTGGTGGGGGACCGTTTCCGCACCGACAATCAGGTTTACTACGCCCTGCATGCGGAGCGCAATGCGCAGATTGGCGAGCAGCTTTGGCTGGATGCGCCGAAGCAACCGCTCGGGCCGCACGACGGATTGCCGGACAAATTGCGCGAGTCCAACGGGCCTTTCTGAAGCGGGGTATAGTTTTGCTTCCTATCTATACCACTACAGGACCAATCCATGCCAAGTCGAGAACATGTTCAAAGCTTCATAGCGCTGGTTGTGCAAGGCAAGTATGTAGAAGCGATCCAGGAGTTTTATGCCGAAGATGCCTCCATGCAGGAAAACCAGGAGCCGCCGCGTAAAGGAATACAGTTGTTAGTAGCGGGTGAGGAAAAAGCGCTGGCGGCCGTCAAGGAAATCCGCACCCTGGCAGCCAAATCTTTCCTGATCGATGGCGATCGGGTTGCCATCAACTGGTTGTTCGAAATTGTGACGCACGATGGCCGTAGTTTCCGGCAAGACGAAATTGCCTGGCAGCTTTGGCGCGGCGACAAGATCGTTGAAGAACAGTTTTACTACGACCCTGGACAACGCAAACCGGCCTGACGTCGTAGGGCCTGTTAACATTTGATTTGGGAGATGCGTTCAAACCAAAACGTGTGCTGGCAAGGCGCGTGGTGTAGCAGGGGCCGAGGCCCCTGCAAACCATGCAACGCGGCCAGCGCACGTTTTGGTTTGAACCCTCCGGGAACGGCTGCAGGCATCACATGCCGTCGTTACTCCTCCTTGCCGTAGCACCACTACGTCGCGTCGTCGCGCCTAGGCCTGTAACGCCTGCCGCGCGTCCGCACTCCCAAATCAAATGTTAACAGGCCCTAGTGCCGTCATGCCGTTTCTGCATAATGAACGGGTAGTTGTCAGACATCCTGCCAATTTTTACGAATGGGTGTAAACTGCCAATCAGACAGATGCAACACTGCGTGCATCTGTCTTTTTGTTTACCTTACGGCCATCGGCAGTGCAACGTACTCTTCTCATTCCGCTAATTGTCGCTTGCGCGTTGTTCATGGAAAACATGGACGCGACGGTGATTGCCACGTCGCTGCCAGTATTGGCGCGCGATCTCGGACAAGATCCCCTTACTCTTAAGCTGGCGCTGACCTCATATGTGGTCGGGCTCGGCGTATTCATCCCGATCAGCGGCTGGGTCGCCGATCGCTTCGGTGCGCGTACCGTATTCCGTTCCGCCATCATGGTGTTCCTGGCGGGTTCGCTGATGTGCGCCGCATCCAGCTCGCTGGCGGCATTTGTCGCCGCGCGCTTTTTGCAAGGCATAGGTGGCGCCATGATGGTGCCGGTCGGGCGCATCGTGATTTTCCGCTCGGTACCGCGTACTGAACTGGTCAAAGCCATCAGCTATCTGACCATTCCTTCGCAACTGGGGCCGGTGATCGGTCCGCCGCTGGGCGGTTTCATCACGACTTATTTCCATTGGCGCTGGATCTTCCTGATCAATGTACCTATCAGCATTCTCGGCATGTACCTCGCCAGCCGCTATATCGAGAATTACCGTTCTGATGATTTGCAGCCGCTGGACATGAAGGGTTTTGTCCTGTCGGCGGTCGGCAGCACGCTGATGATGCTGGGCTTGTCGATGATCGATGGCGAGTTGCTGTCTTCGGAATGGGCATTCGCCATGATGCTGCTGGGCGGCTTGACCTTATACGTGTATTTGCTGCATGCGCGGCGTGAGCCGTTCCCGTTGCTGGATCTGCGTCTGCTGCGGATTCCGACTTTCCGCGCCAGCGTACTGGGCGGTTCGCTGTTCCGGATCGGACTGGGTGCGGTGCCGTTCCTGTTGCCGCTGGCTTTGCAGGTTGGTTTTGGCATGAATGCCTTTCACGCCGGCACCATTACATGTGCCTCGGCTTTCGGTGCGATTTTCATGAAAGCCATCGGTACGTCGGTCCTGCGCCGTTACGGCTTCCGTTCAGTGTTGATCTGGAACGCGGTGTTAGCCGGACTGGCGCTGGCATCGTATGGTTTATTCACGCCGACCACGCCTTATCTGGTGATGATGGCGGTGGTGCTGCTGGGCGGATTTTTCCCGTCAA
This sequence comes from Collimonas sp. OK307, assembly GCF_900113705.1. Taxonomy (GTDB): domain Bacteria; phylum Pseudomonadota; class Gammaproteobacteria; order Burkholderiales; family Burkholderiaceae_D; genus Collimonas. The sequence continues at coordinate 16,380 of NZ_FOQI01000021.1, forward strand.
TGCAATTCACCTGCCTCAATACCATGGCTTACGCGGATCTCGATAGCGCCGACGTCAGCCGCGCCACCAGCCTGGCCAGCGTCGTGCAGCAGATTTCTTTAGGTTTGGGAGTGACCATCGGCGGTCTGGCGGTACATATGTCGAGCCGCCTGCAAGGTCATGAAACGATCGTGGCCGGAGATTTCTGGCCGGCCTTCATAGTCATCGGCCTGTTTTCGATGGCGTCGATTCCGGTAACCCGGCGCTTACCATTGAACGCCGGCGCCGCGCTAACCGGGCACAAACTGGCGTAGGGTTTTTACGTTCAATGCGACGAGTCACCCGAACTAACCGGGGTCGGAGTGAACTTTCGGTATGGTTTACCGCCGAAACTTCACTCCGACCCCGGATCTCTAAGTCATTGGCTCGCTGCGGAAAATCACACTTCAGCGATGCGTTTCGCAATATGCGCCAACGCCTCTTCCACCTGGTCCACCAGAATCAAACAAAGATCCCCTGGCGACAGATGCGACAGCGCCGTATCAATAGCGACAAACTCACCATTGATTTCTTCAGTCGACGTGGTCCGACGGGCATTTTGCAAGCCCTCGCGCAACAGGCCGAGTACTTCGCCATCGGCGCGGCCACGCTGGCACTGATCCTGATACAAAATCACCTGGTCGAAAGCATCGCCCAGGATTTCTGTCTGGTGACGGATGTCGATATCGCGCCGGTCGCCGGCGCCGCTGATAACCACTGAGCGGCGTTTGGCCGGCATGCTGTCAATCGCCTTTACCAGAGCCTGGATCGCATCGGGATTGTGGCCGTAGTCGGCAATCAGGGTCGCGCCGCGATAGTCGAACACGTTGAAGCGGCCCGGTGCGGTAGCTGCATCGTTGATAAAGGTGCCGAGGCCGGTCCGAATCACTTCCCAATCCAGATCCAGAGCCCAGGCGGCGGCGATGGCAGCCATGGCGTTTTCGATCTGGAAACCGATGGTACCGTTACGGGTCAGCGGGATATCATGCAGCGCGATCCGATGTTCTTGCTTGCCCTTGGCGGCGACGATGGCATTGCCGTCCTGATACACCACACGATGTCCCTGCGCGCGATGGGTAGTCATCAGCGGGTGATGGAAATCGTGGGCGAAGAAAGTGACCGAGCCAGGGCAGGATTTGGCCATGCTGGCGACCATAGGATCGGCCGCGTTCAAGACTGCGTGGCCGCCAGGGGCGACGTTTTCGACGATCACGCGTTTTACCACGCTCAAATCTTCGACCGTGCTGATATAGCTCAAGCCGAGGTGATCGCCCATGCCGATATTGGTGACCACGGCGACATCGCAGCGATCGAAACCCAGGCCCTCACGCAAGATGCCACCGCGTGCAGTTTCAAATACGGCGGCATCGACGTCAGGATGCATCAAGACATTACGGGCGCTGCGTGGGCCACTGCAGTCGCCGGTGTCGATACGTTGCTGTTCGATATATACGCCATCGGAATTGGTCATGCCGACGCGTAATCCCTTGCGTCCCAGCAGGTGGGCGATCAGGCGCACGGTAGTGGTTTTGCCGTTGGTGCCTGCCACCGCTACCAGCGGGATGCGGCCATTGTCACCGCTGTCAAACATGGTCGACATGATCGCAGCACCGACTGCGCGGCCTTTGCCGTAGGAAGGGCTGATGTGCATCCGCAAACCAGGTGCGGCGTTGACTTCCACCACGCCGCCTTCTTGTTCTTCCAGCGGTTGATGGACGTTGTTGCAGACCACGTCGACGCCGCAGATATCCAGTCCTACCATTTGCGCTGCAGCCACGGCACGCGCCGCCATTTCAGGATGGACATCCTCGGTGACATCGGTCGCCGTGCCGCCGGTGCTCAGGTTGGCGTTGTTGCGTAATACCACGCGTACACCTTGCTGTGGAATCGAGTCGGCTGTGTAATGCTGTTTGGCCAAAGTCGCCAGGGCAATCGCATCGAAGCGGATCTTGGTCAGCGAGGTTGCGTGGCCATCGCCGCGCAGCGGGTCGCTGTTGACTTGTTCCACCAGTTGGCCGATGGTGCGCACGCCGTCGCCGATAACCTGCGGCGGATCACGGCGAGCCGCGGCTACCAGTTGGTTGCCGACTACCAGCAGGCGGAAATCGTGACCTGGCAAATAGCGCTCGACGATCACTTCCGAACAGATTTTGGCGGCGACTTCAAAGGCTGCCATGATTTGTTCACGGGCAGTGATGTTGACCGCCACTCCCTTGCCTTGATTACCGTCGCGTGGCTTGAGCACCACCGCGCCGGCGATTTCCTGCGCTGCAGCCCAGGCCTCTTCGGCGCTAATGACAACCCGGCCCATAGGCACCGGCACGCCGGCCGCATTCAGGAGTTTCTTGGTCAGGTCTTTATCCTGGGCGATCGATTCGGCGATCGCGCTGGTATGGTTGGTTTCGGCGGCCTGGATGCGACGTTGCCGGCTACCCCAGCCGAACTGCACCATGCTGCCGCCGGTCAGGCGCCGGAACGGAATTCCACGCATGACGGCCGCTTGCACGATGGAGCCGGTGCTTGGGCCGAGGCGAATGTCTTCGTCCAGTTCCTTCAGGTTGGCCAAGGCGCTGGCGAGATCGAAGGGCTGGTCTTGCAGCGCTGCCAGGCATAGTTCCTGCGCCAGCTGGAAAGCCATCTTGCCGACTTCTTCTTCGGTGTATTCAACGATCACCTGGTAGACGCCGGCTTCCACGGTAGGTACGGTGCGGCTGAAAGTCACCGGACATCCGGCTTCCGATTGCAGTCCGAGCGCCGCAATCTCCAGCGCATGCGCCATTGATACGACTTCGTTCTTGCCACTGGTTTGTAAAAAACCGATCTGCGGAAAGCGTTCACGCAGCTTGGCTTCAAAACCGGTAATGCCAGCAATGGCGCGTTCGGCCTCGGTGCAAGACACGATGGCTTCGATAGCGGTATGTCGACTCCACAGATTGGGGCCGCGAAGTACTCGGATACGTGATACGTCCATCAACAAGTTTTCCTATTTTTTCCTGCTAGTACTAGTCAAAAAGCAGGGTGGGCAAAAATTTGCCGACCCTGCTTAAATTTTTAAACCATCTCGAAAGTCTCTATCCCTGCGCGTATCAAGTCGTGAGAGATATCCAGCGCCCAGGCAGCACCAACCGCCGCCAGCACGTTTTCAACCTGGAAGCTATCTTTGCTGCGTGCAATCAATGGCACAGTGGTGATGTCGGCCAGCAGCATTTCGCTTTTGCCGACCGCCAGCATGATCTGGTCATTACGGATAAAGACGGCGCGCCTGCCTTGTTCAAGCTGTTCCGCAATCACTGGCAGGGCAGGGTCGACGCCAAAGAAAATCACTTCGCCGTCGCACAGCGGCGCCATGCCGGCCACCAGCGGATCGGCCGCGTTCAGTACCGCGACGCCGCTCGGCAGGACGACATCGACCTGGGTGCGGGTGACTTTTACCATTTCCTCGGCATCGGCGATGTAGTAGTGCGGCGAGCTGTCGTCGGCGGCAATGTTGGTGACGACGCCGACCTGGCAGCGATCATAGACCAGGCCTTCCGACAAGATAGTGTCATGGCTATTCTCAAACACGGCCGCGTCGACCGCGCGGTTGATCAGTATGCGCTGCGCCGATTCCCAATTGGCGCGGTCGCCTTTTTCAACTTGCCGTTGCGCGAAATACAAACCGTCGCCGCAAGCCAGGCCTACATGGTTGCCGCTCAGATGGAGTTGCCAGGCAATCAGGCGCGAGACGGTGGTTTTGCCATGCGTGCCGGTGACGCCGACAATCGGGATGCGGCCATTGTCAGCCGCCGCAAACAGGTGTTCGATGATGGCTCTGCCGACCGGGCGCGCCCTGCCTTGCGCCGGTTTCAGATGCATCAGCAGGCCAGGGCCGGCATTGACTTCGACAATAGCGCCGCGTTGTTCTTCCAGCGGCCGGGAAATATCTTCCGCCACCAGGTCGACACCGGCAATATCCAGGCCCACCACGCGCGCAGCCAGCGAAGCTGCCGCGGCAACGCTCGGGTGCACCAGGTCGGTGACGTCGATGGAGACATTGCCGTTACGCTGGATTAATACTTGCAGGCCTGCAGCCGGAATCGATTCACCGGTAAAGCCTTGCCGTTCGAGTTCGACCCGTACCACAGGTTCTTCGTCCAGCAATACCGGGCTGAGCGGGCACTCTTCAAGTTCGCCACGGCGCGGATCGGAATTGATCTGGTCATCGATGAGTTGCCGGATTGTCGAAGTGCCATTAGCGGTGATTGAAAGCGGCTCGCCGCGCGCAGCTGCCGCCAGCCGGCCACCGACAATCAACAGCCGATGCTCATTACCGCGAATGAAGCGTTCGACAATCACGCTGCTGCCTTCTTGCAATGCGAGCTCGTAAGCGGTTTCGATTTCGGTGCGGGTATTCAGATCGGTGAATACGCCGCGACCGTGATTAGCGTCAGAAGGCTTGACGACCACCGGCAAACCGATATCTTCGGCCGCTTCCCAGGCCTCGGCGGCGCTTTCCACGACTTGTCCTTCAGGGACCGGCACACCGCAGGCTTGCAGCAAGGTTTTGGTCAGGTCTTTGTCGCTCGAGATACTTTCGGCGATGGCGCTGGTCTGATCGGTTTCTGCGGTCCAGATACGGCGTTGGCGAATGCCATGGCCGAGCTGGACCAGATTGCCTTCAGTAAGGCGGAATGAGGGGATGCGTCGTTCGTCCGCGGCTTCGACGATGCAGGCCGTGCTTGGCCCCAGGCAGCGCGAGTCGACCATGCTGCGCAGTTCGGTGATGCTAGCGTGGACGTCGAATGGTTTGTCTTCAATTGCGGCCATCACCAGGTCGCGGGCCGCGTGCAGGGCGGCGCGGGTTACTTGCTCGTGGCGTGCGCGGACCGCCACTTTATAGACGCCGCGCACCGAGGTGCTGCGCGCCTTGCCGAAACCGCCCGGCATGCCAGCCAGGTTTTGCAGTTCAAGCGTGACGTGTTCCAGGATGTGGCCGGGCCAGGTGCCGTCCTGCAGCCGCTGGACAAAACCGCCGCGTTCGCCGTAGCTGCAGCGATGCTCGATCAGGGACGGCAGCCAGCTGGTCAGGCGCTGGTTAAAGCCGGGCAGGGTATTGGACGGGAAATCTTCCAGTTCGCCAATGTCGATCCACGCCTCAAGGGTTGATCGATACGTCCAGATGTTTGGTCCGCGCAGCGACATGATACGGAGGATTTCAATGTTTTTCATGAGTGAGCAATGAGGCTATGCAATAAGGCTTATGAGGCGTGAGTGCTGAGATTTTTGAGTGTGCCAGCTTTAATATTCTTGTATTCGACACCCTTTAGCTAGCTGTAACGCGCTAAACCGTGAATTGGTTTACAGAGAGTTACCAAATATAGAAAAGATATGTTTAATTGGTAACGAAAAGTAACATTTCTGAAAAACACGATAGGATATAATACTTGCGGCAGACGATGTGCGCCAATTAAGGCGATTTCACACAAAATTCCATCCGGTCCGTGTAAAAATATACGGGCCACACCATGCCGTTTAGATGAAAAGCAACCCAAGCAACCAATTTTCCCCTGTGCCTACCACCGGTATTTATTTGTCCCATATTTTGACCGCTTCCCTGCGTGCCGAAGTGACAACTTTGCTCGCGCCTGGCGAGGAAGTGCTGGCGTCGCTGGAAGTCGACCTCAATGCGTCACTGCATTTTGCGCACGGCGTGGTGTTAATCACCAATCGCCGTGTACTGGCAAAAATGGACGCAGACAGCGGCTGGAGCGAATGGGCCTACCGGCCGGGCTTGATGCTGGGGCATCATGATCATGCCGGCGTCGGCAGCCTGGAATTGCACGATGAGCAACAGCAGCTGGCTTGCTGGCGTTACACGCTCGGTCTCAACCTGGAAGCGCTGCGCCTGATTAAAGTCTTCGAGCAGCAACGCGACGATCATCTGGCGGGACGCGCTGCGTTACGCGAAGAACAGGCTACGTGCCCGCAATGCAAAGCGCCGTTGCCGCCTGATAGCGATGAATGCCTGATTTGTCCCGAAAAAGGCGAAGCGCCATCGTCGACCTGGGCTTTGTTCCGGCTCGCGCGTTTTGCCAAGCCGTACAAAGGCATGCTGGCGCTGGGTTTTATCCTGATGCTGATTTCTACCGCTGCCACGCTGGTGCCGCCTTATCTGATGGGGCCGTTGATGGACAATGTGCTGATTCCTTATCAAAACGGCAAGCCGATCAATCACGACCTGGTCAAGCTCTATCTGTCCGGTTTGCTGGCTTCGGCCCTGGTGGCCTGGAGCCTTGGCTGGGCCCGTACCTATATTTTGGCTTTGGTCAGCGAGCGCATCGGCGCCAATTTGCGCACCACCACATATGAACATCTGCTGCGCTTGTCGCAAGAGTATTTCGGCGGCAAACGTACCGGCGACCTGATGGCCCGCATCGGTTCCGAAAGCGATCGTATCTGCGTCTTCCTGTCCTTGCACCTGCTGGACTTCGCGATTGACGTGCTGATGATCGTCATGACCGCCGTGATCCTGTTTTCGATCAATCCCTGGCTGGCGCTGGTGACCCTGGTACCGTTGCCGTTCATCGCCTGGATGATCCATCTGGTACGGGACAGGCTGAAGCACGGTTTTGAAAAGATCGACCGCATCTGGGCCGAGGTAACCAATGTCCTGGCCGACACGATTCCAGGGATTCGCGTGGTCAAGGCGTTTGCCCAGGAAAAGCGCGAAGCCACGCGTTTCCGCGATGCCAACCAGCACAACCTGCTGGTCAACGACCGGGTCAATAAAATCTGGTCCTTGTTCTCGCCGACGGTAACTCTGCTGACCGAAGTCGGGCTGCTGGTGGTCTGGATCTTCGGTATCTGGCAAGTTTCCAAGAATGAAATCACGGTCGGTGTGCTGGCCTCGTTCCTGGCTTACATCAGCCGCTTCTATACCCGACTCGATTCGATGAGCCGGATCGTCTCGGTAACGCAAAAAGCCGCTGTCGGCGCCAAGCGTATCTTTGAAATCCTGGATCATGTATCGAGTGTGCCAGAGCCGGCCAACCCGGTTCATCTGGAGCATGTCAAAGGCGCCATCGAATTGCGCAACATCGGCTTCCGTTACGGTAACCGCGCCGTTATGCGCGACGTCAACTTGACGATTGCACCGGGCGAGATGATTGGCCTGGTAGGGCATAGCGGTTCCGGCAAAAGCACGCTGGTCAATCTGATTTGCCGTTTTTACGATGTATCGGAAGGATCGATACGGATTGACGGCGTCGATATCCGTTCGATGCCGATCTCGGAATATCGCCGCAATATCGGACTGGTGCTGCAAGAGCCATTCCTGTTTTTCGGCACGATCGCGGAAAATATCTGCTACGGCAAACCGGAAGCAACGCGGGAAGAAATCGTGGCCGCAGCACGTGCCGCCCATGCCCACGAATTCATTTTGCGCTTGCCGCAAGGTTACGACTCGCTGGTCGGCGAACGCGGCCAGGCTTTGTCCGGCGGCGAACGCCAGCGTATTTCGATTGCCCGCGCGTTGCTGATCGATCCGCGCATCCTGATCATGGATGAGGCCACGTCGTCGGTCGATACCACTACAGAAAAAGAGATCCAGAAAGCGCTCGATAACCTGGTGCAGGGCCGTACCACGATTGCGATTGCCCATCGTTTATCGACCTTGCGCAAGGCCGACCGGCTGGTGGTGCTGGATCGCGGCCAGATTGTCGAAGTCGGCAGCCATGATGAGCTGATGCTGCGCGAAGGCGCTTATTATCGTCTCTATCAGGCGCAGTTGCGCAACGTCGACGCCGAGCCGACGCTGGTCGATGAAGATAGTGCAGACAGTGATGAAAGCGTCGCATGACAACACATGATTTCAAACTAAGCCGCAATACCTTTGGCCGCCTGGTATTCACCAGCGTGGATGGCGACGTGCATGAAGGCGTGGTGCCGGTACGTGCTTTTCCTATCGGTGCGCCGGATGACGGCATTTCCCTGGTGAGCAGTGATGGCCAGGAGCTGGCCTGGATTTCACGCCTGACGGATTTGCCGGATGCAACCCGGGTCATCGTCGAACAGGAATTGGCGAGCCGCGAATTCATGCCGGAAATCCGCCGGATTCAACGGGTATCGAGTTTCACCGCGCCCAGCACCTGGTACGTAGAAACCAATCGCGGCGATGCTTCTTTTACGCTGAAAGGCGAAGAGGATATTCGCCGTATCGTAGCGACCAGCTTATTGATCGCCGACAGCCATGGCGTGCAGTTTTTGATACGCGACACGCAGGCCCTGGACAAAGCCAGTCGCAAGATTCTGGACCGGTTTTTGTAGGGTGGGCACTTATGCCCACGCGGATGGTTGCGCCTCAGCGTGGGCAAAAAAACCTGCGAACCCTACAATTTAAAACTGCTCGTCCGCACCCAGGTAACGCCATTGCCCTTCCGGCAAATTCCCCAGCTTCACGCCGCCAATCCGCACTCGTTTCAACCCCAGCACCTTAAGCCCGACCATATCGCACATGCGGCGAATCTGGCGCTTTTTGCCTTCACGCAAGGTAAAACTCAGCTGGTCTTCGTTTTGCCATTTGACGATGGCCGGCTTGAGCTTTTTACCGTCGAGCGTCAGACCGTGATTGAGGCGACGCAACTCAGCATCGGGCAACTTGTCACCCTTGGTATAGCGCACCCGCACCAGGTATTCCTTATCGACGCTGGTTTCTTCGCCGATCAGATGCTTGGCGATGCGGCCATCCTGGGTCAGCACCAGCAAGCCGACTGAATCGATATCGAGGCGGCCGGCCGGCACCAGGCTGCGCAGCTGGGTCGGGTGGAACAAGGTGGGCGAACGGTCTTCGCTCCAGCGATTGGCTTCCTTGATCAGTGCTACCGCCGGTTGATAACCGTCTTCAGCCTGGCCGCTGACGTAGCCGACCGGTTTGTTGATCAGGATGGTGACGCGTTTCGATTGCTCGGCCGCGGCCTGGCGTTCTACGCTGATGCGCTGGCTCGGCAGCACTTTACTGCCGAGTTCCGATACGACGATGCCGTCAACCCGGACCCAGCCGCGAGCTATCCATTCGTCGGCCTCGCGGCGCGAGCATAGCCCGAGTTCTGACATGCGTTTGGAAAGGCGTAATGGTTCGGTCATGGAGTGCAAAAAATAAGAAAAATATAAAAAACAAAACTGCAGGGCAGACTGGGTAGGTAACTGGATGCGTAGCTAGATGTATGTAACTTATTATGCAACTAGATATGCAACGCATCCAGCAAATCGGTTTCAAGCTGGATCTGCAAGCGCGCGTGATTAAGCGCATTGCCGTCGACCAGGAACACGTCTTCGACCCGCTCGCCAAGCGTCATGATCTTGGCAGTATGCAAATTGATCTTGTGCCTGGCAAGGACGCTGGCAACCGAAAACAGCAGCCCGGTGCGGTCGTTGGCAGTAATCGACAACAGGTAATACTGGCCGCGCTCGTCCGGGCGCAGATCGACCGTCGGCGTCACCGGGAAGGTGCGCGACAGGCGCGACAGGCGGCCTTTGGATGGCGCAGGCAGGGGCGCGTCTGCTTGCAGCAGCAGGGTCAGTTCATGCTCGATCAGATTAATGATGTCGCGATAATGCTTGGCAAACAACGGTGCGCTGATCAGGAAAGAGTCCAGCGCGTAGCCGTGCCGGGTAGTCTGGATCTTGGCGTCCAGGATGCTGAAATTCTTGCTGTCGAAATAGCTGCAGATGCGGATGAACAGGTCGCTCCGGTCCTTGGTGTAGACCGCAACCTGCAAACCTTCGCCGATCGGCGCCAGACGGCATTTGACGATCGGCACGGCGCTGTCTGCCTGGTTGTAGAAGGAACGGGTTTGCCAGGCAATGTCGGAGGCGTCGTGGCGCAAGAAATAGGCAACGTCGAGTTGCTGCCAAAAATGTTCATGGGCATCCTGCGCCAAACCGTACAGACGCAAGGTTTTCAAGGCTTCTTCCTGGCGATTCTTCAATTCGCGATCGGCCGACGGCGTTTCGCCGCCGAGTACCCGCAACGTCATGCGGTACAAGTCTTCCAGCAACTTGCCTTTCCAGGCGTTCCACACCTTGGGACTGGTGCCGCGTATGTCGGCCACGGTCAGCAAATACAGTGCGGTCAGGTGCCGTTCATCCTTGACGGTATTGGCAAAGTTGAGAATTACTTCAGGGTCCGATAAATCCTGCTTTTGCGCCACTTGCGACATGGTCAGGTGATGCTCGACCAGGAACACCACCAGCGCTGTATCTTCCGTCGACAAGCCATGGTGCTGGCAGAAATGCAGGGCGTCGGTCATGCCCAGTTTGGAGTGATCGCCGCCGCGGCCCTTGGCGATGTCGTGGAACAAGGCCGCCACATACAACAACCAGGGGCGCGGGAAATTGGCGATCAGCTGGCTGCAAAACGGGTATTCATGCGCATGTTCGCTCATCGTGAAACGCCGCACGTTGCGCACCACCATCATGATGTGCTGGTCCACCGTGTAGACATGAAACAGGTCGTGCTGCATCTGGCCGACGATGCGCCGGAAATTAGGCAGGTAACGGCCCAGGATACTGGTGTCGTTCATGCCGCGCAGTGCGTGGGTAATCCCTTGCGGCGCCTGGATGATCTGGATGAACAGCGAGCGATTCACAGGATCGCGGCGAAAACTGTTGTCGATCTTGACGCGCGCATGCCACAGGGCACGCCGGGTGCGCGCGGTCATGTCTTTCAGCTCGCTATGCTGGGCCAGCAACAGGAACACTTCCAGCATCGCCGACGGCGCGGTTTTAAACAGATTGTCGTGGGCGATGTCGATCAGGCCGTTAAGCTGGTTGAAACGGTCGTTGATGCGTTGCGGCACCATCGGCTGCGGAAACAACTGTACTTCAATGTTCTGCAACAGGATGGTGTTGAGCTGGGTCACTGCCTTGGCAGCCCAGTAATAGCGTTGCATCAGGTATTCGCTGGCGCGGCGGGTTTCCGTAGTCTCGAAACCCAGCGATTCGGCGATCGGGGTCTGGACATCGAACACCAGGCGATCTTCGCGGCGATTGGTGTAGATGTGGAGGCGAATCCGGATATCCTTGAAAGCGCGTTCCTGGCGCGACAGCTGCCGTGCTTCGGCGGCAGTGATCAAGCCATGCTTGGCCAGCTTCGGCCACGATTCGCCAAGGCCGGCGGCTTTCGCCACCCACAGGATTACTTGCAGATCGCGCAAGCCGCCCGGGCTTTCCTTGCAGTTCGGTTCCAGGCTGTACGGCGTATCTTCATACTTGACGTGGCGCTGGCGCATTTCCAGGATTTTTTCCTGGAAAAAGGCGCACGGATCCATGGCCGCGCTGCAGCGTTCCTGCAGTTGCGCAAACAGCGGCGGATTGCCGCTCACCAGCCGCGCTTCCAGCAAGCTGGTCTGGACCGTGATGTCGATAGCGGCTTCACTCAGGCATTCGTCTACGGTGCGGATGCTGTGGCCGATTTCGAGGCCGATATCCCAGAACAGCTGTACCAGCTGTTCCAGTCTGGCCCGCAATTCGGCGTCAGGGCTGGCATCCAGCAATATCAGGACGTCAACGTCAGAATGCGGAAATAACTCACCGCGGCCATAACCGCCAACCGCTACCAGTGCCGCGCTGGGCGGCATTTCCAGCATTTGCCAGGCGTGCGTCAGAGCGATGTCGACACTGCGCCGTAACGCCGTTAACAACTCGCCGGGTTTGCCGTCTGCCAGGAAGGTAGAGATGATGGTTTGCCGCTCGGTCCTAAGCTGATTTTTGAGAGTCGCGGCAAGGGTCGTCATGTCTTCGTGGGCTTAGGCGGCGGTTGCTTGTTGGATAAAGGCGGGCGGCGGCGGCGTACCTGCGGATTGGGTCAGTATCTCGTAGCCGGTTTCGGTGACCAGCACGGTGTGTTCCCACTGTGCCGACAGGCTGCGATCCTTGGTCCTGATGGTCCAGCCGTCGCCCATTTCGCGAATGTCGCGGCGGCCGGCGTTGATCATCGGCTCGACCGTGAAAATCATGCCGGCCTCGAGTCGTTCCAGGGTGCCGGGACGGCCATAGTGCAATACCTGCGGCTCTTCGTGGAATACCTTGCCGATGCCGTGGCCGCAGAATTCGCGAACTACGCTGTAGCCGGCTTTTTCAGCGTGTTGCTGGATCACGTAGCCGATATCGCCCAGATGCGCGCCCGGTTTGATCTTGGCAATGCCCAGCCACATGCACTCATAGGTGATGTCGCCCAGGCGTTTGGCCATGATCGATGGTTCGCCGACGTAGAACATGCGGCTGGTGTCGCCGTGATAGCCGTTCTTGATCACGGTGATGTCCAGATTCACGACGTCGCCGTTTTTCAGTACCTTGTCGCCCGGGATGCCGTGGCAGATGACGTCATTGACCGACGTGCAGATGGCTTTCGGATAAGGCGTATAGCCAGGCGGGCAATAATTCAGGGGAGCAGGGATGGTATCTTGCACATTTGTCATGTATTCGTGGCACAGGCGATCCAGCTCGCCGGTGGTGACGCCGACTTTGACAAAGGGCGTGATGTAATCGAGCACTTCCGAAGCAAGCTTGCCGGCAACGCGCATGCCGGCAATGTCTTCAGCAGTTTTTATAGAAATAGAGGTCATAAGATAGGGAAATCGAGAAGATTCGGTGAATTCTTTAGCAAAAGGCGCAGCAAATGGTGCAAAAGCGGGTGCAAAAACGCCTGGATTAAGTCAGGAGACGATTATAAACGACGCCAACAAGATGCGCTTAAAGATATGCCTCGCGGCGCTTGAAGAAGTCCGGGGTTTTAGGGTACAATCTTCGGTTAGCTCGAATTGCTATGGGCTATATCGTTGTTTGAGTAGTTATAAATTTTGTTTTAAAAGCGCGAATCCACTCGAAAAGGGTGCTGTTTTTGTCAGTGTGTAACACGGCAACTACGGTGACTGAGCGGGTTCCAGACCTAACCCTGGAGAAAATTATGTCGTCAGTAACAATGCGTGAAATGCTGGAAGCCGGTGTCCATTTCGGTCACCAAACTCGTTTCTGGAACCCAAAGATGGCGCCGTTCATCTTCGGTCACCGCAACAAAATTCATATCGTCAACCTGGAAAAGACCCTGGGCATGTACCAGGAGGCGATGAAGTACATCCGCCAATTGTCATCCAACCGTGGCAACATCCTGTTTGTCGGCACCAAGCGTCAAGCACGCGAAATCGTTGCTGCTGAAGCGGCACGTTCGGGTTCGCCTTTCGTTGACCAACGCTGGTTGGGCGGCATGCTGACCAACTTCAAGACCATCAAGACATCGATCAAGCGCCTGAAAGAAATGGAAGCTGCGATTGAAGACGGTTCGTTTGAGAAGCTGAGCAAAAAAGAAGGCCTGATGTTCCAGCGTGAACTGATCAAGCTGCAAAAAGCTATCGGCGGCATCAAGGACATGGGCGGCATTCCTGACGCAATTTTCGTGATCGACGTCGGCTACCACAAGGGCGCAATCACTGAAGCTGCCAAGCTGGGCATCCCGGTTATCGGCGTGGTTGATACCAACCACTCGCCAGACGGCGTGACTTACGTTATCCCTGGTAACGATGACTCGTCCAAGGCAATCGCCCTGTACGCTCGCGGCGTTGCCGATGCGATCCTGGAAGGTCGTGCCAATGCAGTGAACGACGTGGTCGAGGCTATCAAAGGCGCGGCAGGCGACGAATTCGTTGAAGTTAACGATCAGGCTTAAGCCCTGAATCTGAGGTCTTATACTTCAGAATAAAAAGGGGCCGTGGTTGCCCCTTTTTTTGTATCACTTGCTTATTTTTTACCTGAATATATTTTGAATGATGATGCTGGAAACGCTGATGATTGGGCGCACTGCACAGCGGTGGCAGGTCAGCAAAAACAGCATCAACTGAGCTAGGAGAATAGTATGGCGGCAATTACAGCAGCACTGGTAGGCGAACTGCGCGCAAAGACTGATGCGCCTATGATGGAATGCAAAAAAGCGTTGACCGAAGCTGGCGGCGACATGGACAAAGCAGAAGAAATTCTGCGCGTAAAACTGGGTGGCAAGGCTTCCAAGGCTGCTTCCCGTGTTACAGCTGAAGGCGTAGTCGCAGCTTATATCGCCGGCGGCGTTGGCGCCCTGGTGGAAGTTAACTGCGAAACCGACTTCGTCACCAAGAACGACGATTTCCTGGGCCTGGCAAATGCTTGCGCCAAGCTGGTAGCAGAAAACAATCCTGCCGACGTGGCTGCCTTGTCGGCTCTGCCACTCGACGGTAGCACTGTCGAAGCAACCCGCGCTGCCTTGATCGGCCGCATCGGCGAAAACATGTCGATTCGTCGTTTCACACGTTTTGATACTACTGCCAAGCTGGTTTCCTACCTGCACGGCACACGTATCGGCGTGATGGTTGAATTCGACGGTGCTGACGAACAAGTCGGTAAAGACGTAGCCATGCACATCGCTGCGATGAAGCCGGTATCGTTGTCTTCAGACCAGGTGCCAGCAGAGTTGATCGAAAAAGAGCGTTCGGTGGCAACATTGAAGGCGGCTGAATCCGGCAAGCCGGCAGACATCGCAGCCAAGATGATTGAAGGTTCGGTACAGAAATTCCTGAAGGAAGTTTCCCTGCTGAACCAGACTTTCGTCAAGAACGACAAGCAAACTGTTGAACAAATGCTGAAGGCAACTAATACCAGCGTTAAATCGTTCACCATGTTTGTAGTCGGTGAAGGCATCGAGAAGAAACAAGATGACTTCGCTGCAGAAGTTGCAGCGACAGTTGCTGCGGCCAAGCAGGCGTAAGCAAGAAAACGGGCCGAGAGGCCCGTTTTTTTGGCTCTGAGGAATTTTCTTCACGGGCCGAAGACTAAGGAATGCCTTGTTGAATCCTCGCCCCGTATCCAGGAGCGAGGGAAGTCGCAGGAATCGGCGCCGATCGTTCTAAATCGCGCTGATAGTGGATTTTGCTGCGGTTTGGCCTGACAATGGCGCTGCAGTCCAGGCATTGACCAATACAAATGTGAATCAATCGGAAAGCCACAAGGGGCCCAGACCATGACAAAACCAGCTTATAAGCGTGTTCTCCTGAAACTCTCCGGTGAGGCCCTGATGGGCGATGACGCCTATGGCATCAATCGTGTGACGATCGATCGTATGGTTGCCGATGTCGCCGAAGTGGCCGAATTGGGTGTTGAACTGGCGATCGTGATCGGCGGCGGTAATATTTTCCGCGGCGTAGCGCCGGGTGCCCAGGGTATGGATCGCGCCACTGCCGATTATATGGGAATGCTGGCAACGGTGATGAATTCGCTGGCGCTGGCAGATGCCATGCGGCAAAAAGGCCTCACGGCCCGTGTCATGTCGGCAATCAGCATCGAACAGGTAGTTGAGCCGTATGTGCGGCCTAAAGCCCTGCAATATCTGGAAGAAGATAAAATTGTCATCTTTGCAGCAGGTACCGGTAATCCGTTTTTTACCACTGATACCGCAGCGGCATTGCGCGGTTCGGAAATCGGCGCTGAAATCGTCCTGAAGGCGACCAAGGTCGACGGCGTGTATAGCGCAGATCCAAATAAGGATCCAACGGCAACGCGTTATTCGCACATCACTTTCGATGAGGCGATCACCAAGCATCTGCAAGTCATGGATGCCACCGCGTTTGCCCTGTGCCGTGACCAGAAACTGCCGATCAAGGTATTCTCCATCGTCAAGCCGGGCGCGCTGAAGCGGGTCATCATGGGTGAGGACGAAGGTACTTTGGTGCACGTTTAAATTGTTTGTGTAATTTGCAATATTCATGCAAATAAGTTACGTAAGTAAGTTACGCGAATGTTTTACACAAATAAGTAGTCAATTTTCAAAGTTTCGTTTTAAAGTTTTCGAATAGGAGAGCAGCATGAGTATTGCTGAAGTTAAAAAGAACACCGAATTAAGAATGCAAAAGTCGCTTGAGACTTTGCGTGCCGATCTGGCGAAAGTACGTACCGGCCGCGCCCACACCGGGATTCTCGATCACGTCACGGTCGAGTACTACGGTAGCCCGACCAATCTGAGCCAGGTTGCCAATGTGACGCTGATCGATGCGCGTACTATCGGTGTGCAGCCATTTGAAAAGAAAATGATCGCAGTGGTCGAGAAGGCCATCCGTGAAGCCGATCTGGGCCTCAACCCGTCGACCCAAGGCGAAATGATCCGCGTGCCGACACCGCCGCTGACAGAAGAACGTCGCAAGGAAATGGTTAAATTGGTCAAGGGTGAAGCGGAAGATGCAAAAATTGCAATTCGCAATATCCGGCGCGATGCTAACGAAGGCTTGAAGAAACTGGTCAAGGACAAGGAATGTTCGGAAGACGACGAGCGTCGTGCGCAGGACGAAATTCAGAAACTGACCGACAAGGCCGTAGCTGAAATTGACAAGCAAGTGATCGATAAAGAAAAAGAGATTTTGACGGTGTAGTCAGAGCGGGCTGCCGGTCTCCACGCCGGTCTCCACGCTGCTGTCCATTTTCTTACTTCATTATTTATGGCCCATACAAGTTCCACGCAAGCGCTGCCAGCCAGCCCGACAGTGCCACGGCACGTTGCCATTATCATGGACGGCAACGGCCGCTGGGCGACCAGTCGCTTCTTGCCGCGTGTTGCCGGTCACGGCAAGGGCGTCGAGGCAGTGCGCGCTGTAGTCGAAGCTTGTGCCGTGCGCGGCGTCGAATACCTGACGCTGTTCGCTTTCAGTTCTGAAAACTGGCGCCGGCCCGCTGATGAAGTATCGTTGCTGATGCGTTTGTTCATGGTGGCGCTGGAGCGCGAAGTCGGCAAGATGCACGCCAACAGCATCCGTCTGAAAGTAGTCGGCGATTTAAGCCGTTTCGATGCCAAGCTGCAGGCAATGATCGACAACGCCGAGCGTAAAACCGCCGGCAACACTGCCATGACTGTCACCGTCTGCGCCAACTACGGTGGTCGCTGGGATGTGATGCAGGCAGTGCAAAAAATGCTGGCCGCCCGTCGTGCAGCAGGCAATTCCACGCAGGATCCCGACGTTTTTTCAGAAGACGAACTGGCGCAGCACCTGGCCATGGCCTATGCGCCGGAGCCGGATCTGTTTATCCGTACCGGCGGCGAGCAGCGCATTTCCAATTTCCTGTTGTGGCAACTGGCGTATAGCGAGCTGTATTTTACCGATACCTATTGGCCCGATTTCGGCGCCGACGAGCTGGACAAGGCAATTGCCTCTTATCAGCAACGGGAGCGTCGCTTCGGGCGCACCAGCGCGCAACTGCTGGAACAGGCTTCCTGATGCTCAGGACGCGTGTCATCACGGCCTTACTCTTGTTGGCAGTCTTGTTGCCGATTTTGTACCTCAATTATTTCCCTGGATTCGCTGTCGTCTCGACGCTCTTTTTTGCAGCGGCGATCTGGGAAAGCGCCAGGATCTTCGGCGCCTCCGCTAAAGCCGCTCTTGCCTGGGGCCTGGCCGGCCTCGCCTTGTTCACGGCTATCATGGCCTACGGCAGCGGCCCCAATATTCGTTTATTGTTTGTACTGTGCGTGGCAATCTGGTGCCTGCGTTTTGTGCCGTCACTAGGCTTGGGCCTGCCGCCTCTGGCCAGTCTTGGCAACCGGCTGGTTGCCGGTAGTTACGCCATCGCGATTTTTGGCTGTTTCCTGGCGATTGTGGTGTTGTTTCATCACTCTCCCATGTATTTGCTGTCGGTCCTGGTGATTGTCTGGGTAGCTGATATCGGTGCCTATTTTTCCGGCAAAGCCTTCGGTCGCCATAAGCTGGCGCCTTCGATTTCTCCCGGAAAGTCCTGGGAAGGGGCGCTTGGCGGCTGGATCCTGGTATTGCTCATGGCGTTCGGATTCAGCCTGGCGCCGGCGCTGGCGGAGACTTTTCCGATGCGTTTGCTGGCAGCCTGGGGCTGGGCCGGATTACTGGCGGCGATGACCGTGCTGGTGGCTGCCAGTGTGGCCGGCGATCTGTTCGAATCGATGCTGAAGCGGCGGGCCGGCATCAAGGACAGCAGCAATCTGTTGCCTGGCCACGGCGGCGTGCTGGATCGCGTCGATGCGCTGATCCCGGTGCTGCCGCTGGCCGCGTTATTGAGTTTTTGGTTTTAGGTCAGTATGCAAAATATTACTATTCTCGGCTCCACCGGTTCGATCGGCATGTCGACGCTGGATGTGCTAGCGCGCCATCCCGAACGTTATTCGGTGTATGCCCTGACTGCACACACACGCGTTGAACAACTGGCGGAACAATGCCTGCAGTTCAAACCACAGGTGGCGGTGGTCGGCAGCGCGGCGGCGGCCCGGCAACTGAGCGCCTTGTTGCGCGCAAAAGCGCCTGAAATCGAAGTGTTGTATGGCGATGCTGCGCTATGCCAGGTCGCCAGCGCCGAGGCTTGTCATTCTGTGATGGCCGCCATTGTAGGCGCCGCGGGCCTGGCGCCGACGTTGGCCGCTGCCAGGGCCGGGAAAAAAATCCTGCTGGCAAACAAGGAAGCGCTGGTCATGTCCGGCCAGCTGTTCATCGATGCCGTGACGCAGAGTGGCGCCATGTTGTTGCCTATCGATAGCGAGCACAATGCGATTTTCCAGTGTCTGCCGCATGGCTATCAACGCCAGCCGGCCGCGCTCGGCGTCGAGAAAATCCTGCTGACTGCATCTGGCGGCCCGTTTTTGAACAGAGCTGTGGAAACGCTGGAAGCGGTCACGCCGGCAGAAGCGATTGCCCATCCGAACTGGGTCATGGGGCGCAAGATTTCAGTCGATTCGGCTACCATGATGAATAAAGGGCTGGAAGTCATCGAGGCGCATTGGCTGTTCGGCGCCACTGCCAGCCAGATCGAGGTAGTGATCCACCCGCAAAGCGTGATTCACTCCATGGTGTCTTATGTTGACGGCTCGGTCCTGGCGCAGTTGGGTAACCCCGACATGCGCACGCCGATTGCCCATGCGCTGGCCTATCCGGAGCGGATGGCGTCCGGCGTCAGTCCGCTCGATCTGACGGTGATCGGGCAGTTACAATTTTCCCGTCCCGACTTGCAGCGTTTTCCTTGCTTGAAACTCGCGTATGATGCATTGCAAGCCGGCGGTTCTGCCGCAACAATATTGAACGCGGCGAATGAAATAGCTGTCCAAGCTTTTCTAGATGGAAAAATCGGCTTCCGCATGATCGATCAACTGATAGCGCGCACCATGGATATGGTGCCGCTGTGTGCTGTAAGCGATATTGAATTATTGCTTGAGCAGGATCGTCTTGCACGCCAGACGGTACATTCCCTGATTTCCTGATTACAGAGTAACTCTTAGTAACTAATGGCCTTCCTGCAAACAATCCTCGCATTTGTCGTCGCACTTGGCTCTTTGGTCATCATCCATGAGCTGGGCCATTACTGGGTCGCGCGTTTGTGCGGGGTCAAGGTGCTGCGTTTTTCGGTAGGCATGGGGAAGATCGTTTTCTCGCGTCGTTTCGGTCCCGATCAAACCGAGTGGGCCGTTTCCATCCTGCCTCTGGGCGGTTATGTGAAAATGCTCGACGCTCGTGAGCAAGACGTAACCGGTTTATCGCCGCAGGAACTGAAGCGCGAATTCACCAATCAGTCGGTATGGCGGCGCATGGCGATCGTGGCGGCCGGTCCTTTGGCCAACTTTGCCCTTGCCATTTTGTTATTTGCCGGTTTGTACATGTATGGCGAGATGGAGCCGACGCCAAGAGTACGCGCCGTTGCGGAGCAGACCGCGGCCTACCAGGCCGGTTTGCGCGGCGGCGAATTGATTACCGCTGTGAACGGCGAAGCGATCCAGACCTGGTCCGATCTGCGTTGGAAGGTGCTGCAGGGAGTGATCGACAAGACACCGGTCAAACTCGACATCCGCAGGACAAATCCTGGCCCGGCAGGCGACAGTTTGCCGGGCGGCGAACCGGTCGATACGGTCAGTTTGCCGATCGAAGTCCTGGCGGCGAAAGACCTTGAAGGCGATTTTCTCGGCAAGCTAGGCATCAAGCTGGCGCGCCCCAAGCCGATTTTGGGCAAAGTCGTGCCGGATGGCCCTGCCATGCAGGCCGGTTTGCATGAAGGCGACCTGATCACCAGCGTCAATGGCGAGCCGGTAGCCGATGGTGTCGCTTTCATCGATAAGGTGAAGGCATCGCCGGGCAAAGCACTGAGCCTGACGGGTATAAGGAACGGCAATAGCTTCGCGCTGAGCGTGACGCCGCAAGCGCAAGCAGGCAAAGATGGACAAATCGGCCTGATCAAGGTTGAAATGCCCATGATGCCGGAAATGATCCTGTCCAGCAGCCCGCCGCTACAAGCACTTGTCAAAGGGGCAACGAAGACCTGGGATAGCAGCATCTTGACCCTCAAGATGCTGGGAAAAATGGTGATTGGCGAGGTTTCCTGGAAAAATATCACCGGTCCTATTACCATTGCCGACTACGCTGGCCAGACTGCGCGTATCGGCGCATTCAGCTATCTGAGTTTTATCGCCTTCATCAGCATCAGTCTTGGCGTCATGAATTTGCTGCCCATTCCGGTTCTAGACGGTGGCCATTTGCTGTATTATTCGCTGGAAGTTTTGACTGGACGTCCCATTCCCGAGCGAGTTGGTGCAATTGCACAGCGCGCGGGTATCGGTATTTTGATGACGTTGATGATAGTCGCCATGTTTAACGACATCGTTCGGCTCATATTTTAAGTTCCGCTCTCTTGTCTGACAATCGTGGCAGACAAGGACATTGATAAAAAACGATCGCTAATGAAATTACATTCTGAGCACTTCCCTTTGTCGATTCTTCCCCGTCGTTTGATTGCTGCTGCAGCCTTTGCCGTGTGTTCCGGCCAAGCGCTCGCGGTGCAACCGTTTGTGGTCAAGGATATCCGCATTGAAGGTATTCAACGGACCGAGGCAGGCACTGTTTTCAGCTACCTGCCGGTGCGCGTCGGTGAAACCTTCACCGACGAAAAAGGTACCGCGGCGATCAAGGCGCTTTACGCTACCGGTTTCTTCAAGGATGTCCGGGTCGAGTCTGAAGGCGACGTGCTGGTGGTCATGGTTGAAGAGCGGCCGTCGATTGCCGCCGTCGAGTTTTCCGGCATCAAGGAATTCGATAAAGATCAATTGACCAAGGCCCTGAAAGAAATCGGCGTTGGCGAATCGCGCATTTTCGACAAGGCGCAGGTTGACCGCGCTGAGCAGGAATTGAAAAAACAATACCTGTCACGCGGGCTGTATGGCATGAAAGTGACCACTACCGTCACGCCTATCGAACGTAACCGGGTCAATGTGACGTTTGCGGTGGATGAAGGTGAAGTATCCCGCATCAAGGAAATCCGTTTCGTCGGCAACAAGGCATTTTCCGATAGCACCCTGCGCGACCAGATAAAACTGCGTTCGCCGGGCTGGTTTACCTGGTACACCAAGGCTGACCAGTACGCGAAAGAAAAACTCTCGGGCGATATCGAAACCCTGCGTTCGTATTACCTGAATCGCGGTTATATCGAGATGCAGGTAGAGTCGACCCAGGTCTCGATTACGCCGGACAAGAAAGATATCTACATCACCGTCAATATCAATGAAGGTGAAAAATACACAGTTTCCGACATCAAGCTGGAAGGCGAAATGTTTGGCCGCGAGGATGAACTCCGGTCGCTGATTGCACTGAAAAAAGGCGATGTGTTCAACGGCGAAAAGCTCAACAACAGCACCAAGAAGATGTCGGAACGCCTGGGTAACTTCGGTTACGCATTCGCCAACGTCAACGCCAATCCGGAATTGAACCGCGAAAAGAAAGAAGTGGCGTTTACCATTCTGGTCGACCCCGGCAAGCGCGTGTACGTGCGCCATGTCAACGTTGCTGGCAATACCAAGACGCGTGACGAAGTGGTGCGCCGCGAATTCCGTCAGTTCGAAGATTCATGGTACGACGGCTCGAAGATCAAGCTTTCGCGTGACCGGGTTGACCGCCTTGGCTACTTCAAGGACGTGAAGATTGAAACGCCGGAAGTGGCAAACACTTCCGACCAGGTTGACATCAACATGGAAGTCACCGAAAAACCGACCGGTAATATCCAGGTCGGCGCCGGCTTTTCGCAAACCGACAAGCTGAGCTTGTCCGGTTCGATCCAGCAACAGAATGCTTTCGGCAGCGGCAACACCATTGGCCTCGATATCAATACCAGCAGTTACTCGCGGGTGATTGCGCTGTCGCAAACCAATCCGTACTTTACCGATGACGGCATCAGCCGTACCTACGACGTCTACTACCGTACCGTACGGCCGTCGCAGTACACCACCGGTGACTACAAGGTGCGGACCATCGGTAGCGATATCAAGTTCGGTGTGCCGTTCTCGGAACTGGACACCGTATTTTTCGGCGTCGGAATCGAAAACACTAACGTCAAGGCCGACTCGACCAGCCCGCTGCTTTATCAGCAATATGTCACCGACTTCGGTAACGGCCAGCTGGTCAACAGCGGCCTGGGTTATAACGTGCTCGCCAATCCGTCATCGGCAAGCACCAACAGTTTCCCGCTGACGGCAGCCTGGCAGCGCGATAGCCGCGACAGTGCACTGGTGCCGACTACAGGACGTTACCAGCGCGCCACTCTCGAAGTTTCCGCGGTCGGTACCTTGCGCTATTACCGTGCAAGTTATCAGCATCAATACTTCAAGCCGCTGTTCAGCAATGCTGTAACATTGGCCATGAACGGCGAAATCGATTATGGCCGCGGCATGGGCGGCAAGCCTTACCCTGTGTTCAAGAACTACTATGCCGGCGGTATCGGCACCGTACGCGGATTTGAAGGCTCGACACTGGGCGTCGGCACTAACGTCGACCAGTACGGCGATTCGATGGGTGGTGCTTCGCGGGTATTCGGTAACCTGGAAGCGCAATTCCCGTTCCCAGGCTCAGGCACCGACCGTAGCTTGCGCTGGTTTACCTTCCTCGATGCCGGTCAGGTGTATGCCGACAAGGCGCCAATGCAGTTGAGCGAGTTGCGTTATTCTACTGGTATCGGTTTGAGCTGGGTGTCGCCTATCGGTCCTTTGAAGATCAGTTACGGCAAGCCTTTGAACGCGAAGCCGACCGACAAGCAGCAGTCGTTCCAATTCCAGTTAGGCACGGGCTTTTAATTCGTCGGGATGCTGCACAATTGCAGATCCCGGCAAGCGTGGCATAATGCACAAGTTGCATCATTTGAATTGCGGAGAATAGTGTTGAAATCTCTAATAAAATCCTTTACGTTTTTACCATCAGCCGGTTTGATGGCGGTGTGTTTATTGTCGGCGCTGCCGGCGCATGCAGATGAAGGTTCGAAAATCGCCTTCGTCAGCAGTGAGCGTATTTTACGCGAGGCGATTCCCGCCAAGACTGCGCAAACCAAGATCGAAGCCGAGTTTTCCAAGCGCGATAAAGATCTGCAAGACCAGGCTACCCGCTTGAAATCCATGGCAGACAAGCTGGACAAGGATTCAGCCGTGATTTCGGAATCCGAACGGATCAAGCGCCAGCGTGAGTTGAGCGATCTGGACAAGGATTTTCAACGTAAGCAACGTGAGTTCCGCGAAGACCTGAACCAGCGCCGCAACGAAGAACTGGCGATCGTCCTGGAGCGTTCGACCAAGGCGATCAAGCAGATTGCTGAAGCCGAGAAGTACGATATGGTGTTTCAGGAAGGCGGCGTGTATGTTAGCCCGCGTATCGATATCACCGATAAAGTATTGAAAATCCTCAATAAGTAAAACCATTCTGAATTCAGTTCGTTAGGGCCACTATATGACCATTCGGCTAAAAGAACTGGTCGAAAGCTTGGGTGGCCAATTGATCGGTGATGCGGATACCCAGGTATCCGGCATCGCGCCACTGAGCGACGCCAGCGCATCACAGATTACCTTCCTGTCCAATCCCAAGTTTCGCCCCCAGGTGTCGCAAACGCAGGCGGCAGCTATCATTTTGTCTGCCGCGGATGATGCAGTGGTCGGCGCCGACTTTCACGGCGTACGTATCGTTGCAGCCAATCCCTATGCCTATTTTGCCCGGGCGGCGCAATTCTTTGCCGTAAAAAATGCGATTCCCGTGGTTCCTGGCATTCATCCCGCAGCCAATGTCGATCCTGCCGCCCACATTGCAGAGACCGCCTATATCGGCGCGAATGCAGTTATCGGTGCTGGCGCTTCGATCGGCGAGCACGTCCGGATCGGCGCCGGGTGCGTGATAGGCCGGGATGTCAGCATTGGTGCAGAAAGTTGTCTGTATCCCAATGTCATCATTTATGACGCTTGTCAGATTGGCCAGCGCGCCATCATCCATTCCGGCGTTGTGATCGGCGCCGATGGTTTCGGTTTTGCCAATGACGGCGGAACCTGGGTCAAAATTCCTCAGACCGGCCGGGTACTGATCGGCGACGACGTTGAAATCGGCGCCAATACCACCATCGACCGTGGCGCTTTGGCCGATACCGTGATTGAAGAGGGCGTCAAGTTGGACAATCAAATCCAGATCGCCCATAACTGCCATATCGGCGCGCATACTGCGATTGCGGCCTGCGCCGGCATTGCAGGAAGTGCCAGGATCGGCAAATATTGCTCGATAGGCGGCGCTGCCATGATCCATGGCCACATTACCATCGTCGATCATGTGCATGTATCAGCAGGTACGCTGGCGTTGCGCTCGATCTCCGAGCCGGGCCAATACACTGGCTTTTATCCGATTGCCAAACATGGCGATTGGGAAAAATCTGCCGCTTTGGTACGCAATCTGAATACAATGCGTGAGAAAATCCGGTCTCTGGAAAAATCCGTCAAACAATTGTCGCAACAGTCTACCCAAGAAGATAATGAATAGTCCAAACCAAACGCTAGATATCAATCAGATCAAAACCTACCTGCCGCATCGTTATCCGCTGTTGCTGGTTGATCGCGTATTGAATTGGGAAAGTGGCAAGTCGATCACGGCGATCAAGAATGTCACGATCAATGAAGAGTTTTTCAACGGCCATTTCCCCAACAAGCCGGTAATGCCAGGCGTCCTGACCATCGAGGCGTTGGCGCAAACCGCCGCTTTGCTGTCGTTCCTGACCGAAGGCCGCAAGCCGGATGAAAATACCGTGGTGTATTTCCTCGGCATCGATAAAGCCCGTTTCCGCCGCCCGGTCGAACCTGGCGACCAGATCAAGCTGCAGGTCGAGATCGTACGCGTAGTGCGCGGCATCTGGAAATACAAGGCAGTCGCCAGCGTCGATGGCGAAATGGCCGTGGAAGCCGAATTCATGTGCACCATGCGGAGTGCTGTCAGTCCTGGCGCAGCACCGTCTGTCGTGGATGCCACCCCGTCAGAGTGATCCGATGACGCGCATTCACCCTACCGCAGTCATCGATCCTAAGGCAGCCCTCGACAGTACCGTGGAAGTCGGCGCTTATGCGGTGATCGGCCCGCACGTCGCCATTGGCGCCGGCAGCAAGATCGGGCCGCACGCCGTGATCGAAGGCCACACCACGATCGGCCGCGATAATGCGATTTTCCAGTTCGGTTCGATTGGCGCCGCGCCGCAAGACAAGAAATATGCGGGCGAACCAACCCGGCTGGAGATTGGCGACCGCAACACCATCCGCGAGTTTGTTACGCTCAATCTCGGCACCGTGCAGGATGGCGGCGTCACCCGCATCGGCGACGATAACTGGGTGATGGCCTACGTCCACGTGGCGCATGATTGTCAAATTGGCAGCAACACCACCATCGCCAACAACGCAACGCTGGCCGGACACGTACATATAGGCGACTGGGTGTTGCTCGGCGGCTTTACCACCGTGCACCAGTTTTGCCGTATCGGCGCCCATGCGATGACAGCGTTCACCGCCGCCGTCAGCCAGGATGTGCCACCATTCGTGACGGCCGCCGGCAACCGCGCCGAGCCCGCAGGAATCAATAGCGAAGGCCTTCGTCGGCGTGGTTTCAGCAGCGAGCAGATCATGACGATCAAGCGTGCTTACCGGATCATTTATCGGTCCGGCCTGGCGCTGGAAGACGCCATGGCCGCGTTGGCGCAGGAAGAACTGAAAGTGCCTGACTCCGCTGCCTATCTGAAGCTGATGCGCGATTTCATCGCGACCTCTTCGCGTGGCATCATCCGCTAACGTGGCGGATATGACGGACAACAATTCCAATATAGCAATCGCTATGGTCGCCGGAGAAAGCTCCGGCGACCTGCTTGCCAGCCGCCTGTTATCCGGCTTGCGGCCGCACCTGCCTGATGCGCCCATGTACGGCATCGGCGGCGCCAAGATGGCTGAGTATGGTTTTGTCAGCGGCTGGCCGATGGAAAAGCTGTCGGTCCACGGTTTTTTCGAAGCGCTAGCCAATTATCGCGAGATCAAAGGCATCCAGATTGCACTGCGCGATCGGCTGCTGGTTGAAAAGCCGAGTGTGTTTATCGGCGTCGACGCCCCTGATTTCAATTTCGGCCTGGAAGCGCAGTTGCGCGAGGCCGGCATTCCGACCGTGCATTTTATCGGCCCTTCAATCTGGGCCTGGCGCGGCGGCCGTATCAAGAAGATCAAACGTGCGGCATCGCATATGCTGGTCATCTTCCCGTTTGAAGAAGATATCTATCGCAAAGCCGGGATTCCTGTAACTTATGTCGGCCATCCGCTGGCGCAAGTAATCCCGATGGAGCCGGATGTTGCCGCGGCGCGCAGCGCGCTTGGATTGCCTGCGACTGGCAGGGTGGTGGCGATCTTGCCCGGTAGCCGCATGGGCGAACTGAAGTACAACACGATCGCCTTTGTGCAAGCCGCAAAGATACTGGCGCAGCGCGATCCCGGCATGCGCTTCGTGGCGCCGATGGCGGGAGAGAAACAGCGCAAATTCTTTAGCGAATTGGTAGCCGAGGCCGGTTTGCAGGATCTGCCGATCCAGCTGCTGGACGGCCAGTCGCACACCGCAATGGCGGCTGCCGACGGCGTGCTGGTTGCTTCCGGAACCGCATCGCTGGAAGTCGCGTTGTACAAGAAGCCGATGGTGATCGCCTACAAGATGATGCGCGCCAGCTGGGAAATCATGCGCCACATGAGCTACCAGCCATGGATAGGCTTGCCGAATATCCTGGCGCGTGAATTCCTGGTGCCGGAGCTTTTGCAGCACAATGCAACGCCGCAAGCGTTGGCGGATGCGCTCTGGACGCAACTGGAAGATCCCGCCCGCCAGGCTATGCTGCGGCAGCGCTTTACCGAAATGCACCATACTTTGCTGCGCGATACCGCCGGCGAAAGTGCGCAAGCCGTATTGCAAGTCATCGAGCAAAATCGCAAACAACATCAGCGCTGATTTACAGCTTATCTTGTCTCACCATTTTCCAAGCAGCCGTGACCATGTCTGATTCCAATTTTTCTCTTTTTAACTACGACGGCGAAATTATCTGTGGCGTCGATGAAGCCGGCCGCGGGCCGCTGGCCGGCCCGGTCTTTGCCGCAGCCGTGATACTCGATCCGGAAAAGCCGATCAGCGGCTTGCGCGACTCCAAGAAGCTGACCGCCGAACGGCGCGAAGCGCTGGCTGAGCAAATCAAAGCCAATGCGCTGGCGTGGGCCATCGCCGAATGTTCCGAAGCTGAAATCGACACCCTGAATATTTTGCAGGCAACCATGCTGGCAATGCGGCGTGCGGTGGAAGGGCTGGCCATGTTGCCGACGCTGGCGCTGATTGACGGCAACCGGTGTCCGCAACTCAGCATCCGTTCCGAAGCCATCATCAAGGGCGACGACAAGGTGCAAGCCATTTCGGCGGCGTCGATTCTGGCCAAGACGGCGCGCGACGCCGCGCTACAAGTATTGCACGCAGAATATCCGCATTACGCATTCGATCAGCACAAAGGCTATCCGACTGCATTGCACATGGAACGCCTGCGCCTGCATGGCGTGTCGCCGGTGCATCGCAAATCGTATGCGCCGGTGCGGGCTTTGCTGGCAGCGAGTACCGACGGAGCAATAAAATGAAAAGCATCACCTCGTCAGCCAATCCTTTGTACAAGGAATTGAAGCATCTTGCGACCAACGCCCATGCGCGGCGCAAGGCGGGCCGCACCTTGCTGGACGGGATTCACCTGACCGAGTCGTATTTGCAGCATGGCGGCAAGCCGGTATTGTGCGTCGCCAGCGAAACCGCGCTGACGCATGCCGAGGCCGCCGCAGTGATCCGCCAGTGCCAGGCCGATGCGGTGCAATGCATCGCACTGCCGGATGGCCAATACCAGGCATTAAGTCAGGTTGAACATGGTGTCGGTCTGATGTTCGTGATTGAAACCCCGAAAACGGCCGTGCCGTCAGTGTTGACGCAATCCGCCGTGCTGCTCGATAACTTGCAGGATCCTGGCAATCTCGGCTCGATCTTGCGCAGCGCCGCCGCTGCCGGCATCAAGCAGATATATTGTTCGGAAGGTAGCGCATCGGCGTGGTCGCCCAAAGTCCTGCGGGCCGGGATGGGCGCCCATTTCATACTGGACATTTTTGAAGGCGCCGATCTGGCCGCGTTGATGGCGACGACACAGATACCGGTGCTTGCCACCAGTTCCTATGCAACGCAAAGTATCTATCAGGCTGATTTGAGTGGCCCGCTGGCGTGGCTGTTCGGCCATGAAGGCCAGGGCGTCGCGGAAGACCTGCTGCGGCTGGCCAGCCAGCAAGTCGTGATTCCGCATCGCGGACAGATGGAGTCACTGAATGCTGCCGCTGCGGCGGCTGTATGTATTTTTGAACAGTTGCGTCAGTCGCAAGCAAAATGAGTGCACACGTGGGCAAAAAACCTTGCCCACGCGGTACCTAGAAAGTCCGTATATCCGGCTTGATATCCTGCAAAATCGTTGCAGCGATTTCTTCAATCGATTTGGTAGTCGACGACATCCAGCGAATCCCTTCGCGCCGCATGATCTTTTCCGCTTCATTCACCTCATAACGGCAATTTGCCAGCGCCGCATATTTGCTGCCCGGCCGACGCTCATTGCGGATTTCCGACAAACGGTCGGCAGCAATCGTCAGCCCGAAAATTTTCTGCTTGAACGGCAACAGCCCGCTCGGCAATTTGTCGCGCTCGAAATCTTCCGGAATCAACGGGTAGTTGGCCGCTTTGACACCGAACTGCATCGCCAGGTAAAGACTGGTCGGGGTCTTGCCCGAACGCGATACGCCGACCAGGATGACGTCGGCATCGGCCAGGTTCTTGTGCGACTGGCCATCATCATGCGCCAGTGAAAAGTTGATCGCTTCGATCCGGTTCTTGTATTCGTCGGTGTTAGCCGTGTTATGGCTGCGGCCGATAGTGTGGGTGGATTTAACCCCCAGTTCCTTTTCCAGCGGTTCGACAAAAGTCTGGATCAGGTCCATGTGCATCGCTTTGGCGTGCTGGATGACTTTTGACAAGTCGGCTTTGACTAGTGTCGAAAAAACAATTGGCAATTTGCCGTCAGCTACAAAAGCTTCGTTGATCTTGCGGGTTGCGTCGTATGCCTTGTCCAGGGTATCGATAAAGGGCAGGCGTACTTGTTTGAAACGCAACTCGAACTGCGTCAGTACCGAATGGCCGAAAGTCTCGGCGGTAATGCCGGTGCCGTCGGAAACAAAGAATACCGTGCGATTCGCAGGGACAAGTTGGGCAGGAGCAGCATCTAGCATAGTGTTATCAAAAAAATAAAATAAGAGAAGCGAAATGCGTTGTGGCGTCAAGGCACGCGACAAGAACCACGCCGGCGCCCATGCGGTGCCCATAGCGGTGCAGAAACTTTTAACAGAGCGCCGACTCTAGCAAAGAGTGTTGCTTGCTGCCGGCTTGTTTCCGAATATGCCTTTTAACCTTAAATTGGCATAAAATGGCTGCCAACTGAATATTTAAAGCTACCTGACGAAGAATAACAAAAAGCAAAGGGCGGCGAAGGCAATTGTGAAGATTTCTTATCATCAAACTAGAGGTTGTTATGTCCAATGCAATACAGATGGGTGCTACCCAGGGGGCGGCTTACGTCATCTCCTTTGAAAATCTGCGAATGACGGATGTCGATTCCGTCGGCGGCAAAAATGCATCACTGGGTGAAATGATCAGCCAGCTGGCCGGCGCCGGAGTACGGGTGCCGGGTGGCTTTGCTACAACTGCGCAGGCGTTTCGCGACTTCCTGTCGCACAGCGCCGATGGCGGCCCGGCCCTGGCCGACCGGATTGCCGATCGTCTGGCGACCCTGAACGTTGAAGATGTACGGGCACTGGCGCAAGCCGGCGCCGAGATCCGTCAATGGATAGTGGAAACACCGTTCCAGCCGCGTCTGGAGCAGGAAATCCACGCCTTCTACAAGCGCCTGGTTGAAGATTCTTCCAGCGAGATGTCGTTCGCCGTGCGTTCCTCGGCAACGGCGGAAGATTTGCCGGATGCGTCATTCGCCGGCCAGCAGGAAACTTTCCTCAACGTAGTCGGCATCGACAACGTGCTGGAAGCGATGAAACACGTGTTTGCATCGTTGTATAACGATCGCGCTATCTCTTATCGCGTGCACAAAGGCTTTACCCACGCCGAAGTCGCGTTGTCGGCCGGCGTCCAGCGCATGGTCCGTTCCGATCTCGGCGCCGCCGGCGTCATGTTCACCCTGGATACCGAATCCGGCTTCAAGGATGTGGTCTTCATCACCTCCAGCTACGGCCTCGGCGAAACAGTGGTGCAGGGCGCGGTCAATCCGGACGAATTCTATGTCCACAAGCCGATGCTGGAACAAGGCAAGCTGCCGATCATCCGCCGCAATATCGGCTCCAAGCTGATCAAGATGGAATTCACCGGCGAAGCCAAGGCTGGCCGTTCGGTCAAGACTGTCGACGTCCCTATCGAGCTGCGTAACCGCTATTCGCTGAACGATACCGAAATCGTCGAGCTGGCCAAGTACGCCACCATCATCGAAAAGCACTACGAGCGCCCGATGGATATCGAGTGGGGCAAAGACGGCCGCGACGGCAAGCTGTACATTTTGCAAGCGCGTCCGGAAACTGTTAAGTCGCAAGAAAAATCGACCGACGCCCAGCAACGTTTCAAACTCAAAGGCATCGGCAATGTGTTGACCCATGGCCGTGCCATCGGTCAGAAAATCGGCGCCGGCCGGGTCCGCGTGATTCATGACGCTTCTGAAATGGAAAGAGTGCAGCCGGGCGACGTGCTGGTAGCCGACATGACCGACCCTAACTGGGAACCGGTGATGAAACGCGCTTCGGCGATCGTCACCAACCGTGGCGGCCGTACCTGCCACGCTGCGATCATTGCGCGCGAACTGGGCGTGCCGGCGGTAGTCGGTTGCGGCGATGCCACCGATGTCCTGAAAGACGGCACGCTGGTGACTGTATCCTGCGCCGAAGGCGACGAAGGCAAGATTTACGACGGCCTGCTGGAAACTGAAGTCACCGAAGTGGCGCGTGGCGAACTGCCTGCGCTGCCGTTGAAGATCATGATGAACGTCGGTAACCCGCAACTGGCATTCGATTTCCAGTCGATTCCAAATGGCGGCGTCGGTCTGGCGCGTCTGGAATTCATCATCAACAACAACATCGGCGTGCACCCGCGTGCGATCCTGGAATACCCGAACATCGATGCCGACCTGAAGAAGGCAGTGGAATCGGTGGCCCGTGGCCATGCGTCGCCAAAGGCTTTCTATGTCGACAAACTGGCTGAAGGTATCGCCACCATCGCCGCCGCATTCTGGCCGAAAAAAGTGATCGTGCGCTTGTCCGACTTCAAGTCGAACGAGTACAAGAAGCTGATCGGCGGTTCGCGTTACGAGCCGGACGAAGAAAATCCGATGCTGGGCTTCCGTGGCGCCGCCCGTTATCTGGCGAGCGACTTTGCCGAAGCATTCGAAATGGAATGCCAGGCGATGAAGCGCGTGCGTAACGACATGGGCTTGACCAACGTCGAGATCATGGTGCCATTCGTGCGGACCCTGGGCCAGGCAGAGAAGGTCATCGGCCTGCTCGGCAAGAACGGCCTGGTGCGCGGCGAAAACGATTTGCGCGTCATCATGATGTGCGAAGTGCCTTCGAACGCCATCCTGGCTGAGCAATTCCTGGAATTTTTCGATGGCTTCTCGATCGGTTCCAACGATCTGACCCAGTTGACCCTGGGCCTGGACCGCGACTCAGGCATGGAGTTGCTGGCTGCCGATTTCGACGAGCGCGATCCGGCGATCCTGGCCCTGCTGGAGAAAGTTATTGCGACTTGTATCGCCAAGGGCAAGTACGTCGGCATTTGCGGCCAGGGCCCATCGGACCATCCGGACTTTGCCGAATGGTTGATGAAGCAAGGTATCGAATCGATTTCACTGAATCCTGATTCGGTGATCGATACCTGGCAGAAGCTGGCGGCTGCACAGTAATCTGCCGATAATCCGGCGATGCTGCGGCATTCAAAAATCCTCCCCCGTTTGTAACCAGGGGGAGGATTTTTTTATTTGAGAGGTTGGATCAAAGCTATGCCTAACGTAATCGCTATACTCGTTCGCGCGACTTTCGGGCTTGCTATTGCAAGCATGACCTCGCCCGGCCACGCGCATGCCATCGCAGGCAACCGAATCTTTCCAGCCACCATGGCTGTCGACGACCCTGGCGTCGGCGACGAACTGGATTTTCAGTTCGGCCACATCAGGACAGCTAACGACGACGGTGACACCGCCAGCGTGAATACCTGGTCGGCCAACTATTCCAAAACCGTCACGCCGAACCTGGCGTTCAGCATCGGCGACAATTACGCCACCCAGCGCGTCACCGGCAATCCTGCTGTCAAAGGTTTCGATAATATCGGACTCGGCATCAAGTATCTGGTGTACGTTAATCCGGTGCACGAATTCATGCTATCGGTCGGTATCAATGGCGCTGTCGGCGGCACCGGCAGCAAGGCCATCGGCAGCAGCTATTCGACCTATACACCGACGGTCTATGCAGGCAAAGGCTTTGGCGATCTGCCGGATGCGTTGGGCTGGCTCAAGCCGTTTGCAATTACCGGCACGGTTGGCCAGCAATACGCAAGCGACAGCAGTGTTTCGAATGCCCTGAACTGGGGCATGACGTTACAATACAGCTTGTCGTACTTGCAATCGTTCGTCAAAAACGTCGGGTTGTCGAAGCCATTCTCAAATCTGATTCCGGTGGTGGAGCTAGCGATGAGCACCTGCACCAGCGGCAGTTGTTCAGGCCGGACTACGGGTACTATCAACCCTGGGATCATTTGGGAATCGCGTACCGCTCAGATCGGACTGGAAATGCAAATCCCCGCCAATCGCGCCAGTGGGCGCGGCATAGGCGTGTTGCTGCAAACTCACTTCTTCTTCGACGATATTTTCCCGAAATCCATCGGGAAACCAATTTTTTAAAAAGTACTTATCATGCATAAATCATTTTTTCACGGATCTGCGATTCATTTCTTTTTACGCTTGTCCGCCATCGCCGGCATACTTGGTTTGAGCAGCATCGGTCAGGCATGGGCACACGCCCGGCCTGAAACCCAGGCTCCCGTTGCCGGTGCGGTCGTGAGTGCTCCGCAGGAAGTCAGCATCACTTACAACGAAGGACTGGAACCGGCATTTAGCAGCCTGGTTGTCAGCAATGCGCAGGGCAAGCAAGTCAACAGCGCCAAAGCCGAGGTTGATGCCACCACGCACAAGACCATGCGCGTAGCGCTACCGAGCCTGCCAGGCGGCGTATATCAGGTGAAATGGGTCGCGGTTGCAGACGATGGTCACCGTACTCAAGGAAGCTATAAATTCACGGTGAAGTGATGAGTCTGGCAGCGGACTTGATGCAGCCGCTATTTGCGGGATTGCTGAATATCACGCTGGCAGCCGCCGTCGGCGTCGCCGTGCTGCAAGGGGGCGTGTTTTCGACCGTTACCTCGGCACGACTCGCCGGCATTGCTCGCCAGGTTTGCGTACTTCTCGGAGTCGTACTAGCGGCTTACTTGTACGCCGGCACCGTCGCCATGACGGAAACCAGTATCGCCGGCTTGCCTGCAGCACTCTGGCTGGTACTCACGCAGTCGCATTTTGGCGGCATGATCTGGCTCGCGTTGACTGGCTGGATCATATTGATGGTGTCGACCTCCAATATCGCGTTGCCGCTTCGAAATGGCCTGTTCGTGACCGGCCTGGTGGGAGTCGCGCTGGCACGGGCGGCGACCGGGCACGCGGCAGACCAGGGCCTAGCCAGCTTCTCCGTATTGATCCACACTGTACATGTGCTGGCAGCCACAGCCTGGGCTGGATCAGTCGGGGTCTGTGTGCTGCTGACATCCGACTGGTCCGGCTGGCCGCTGCAGCAGCGCAGTGCATTGGCGCATCGCGTATCGAAAATTGCTACGCTGGCGCTGCTGCTGGTGGTCGGCAGCGGTCTGTTTAATGTGGCACGGACGCTTGGGCATGCCGACAATCCTTGGAGTTCGGCCTACGCCTGGATATTGCTGGCGAAACTTTGTACAGTCGGGATTGCCGCCGGCCTGGGAGTGCGAAATCGTTGGCACTGGCTAGCACGTCTGGATCGTGATCAGGCCGTCGGCGCCACGGGCTTCAGGCAGGTGCTGCTGGTTGAAGCGGTGGTGCTGTTGATCGTGCTGGCATTGGCCGCCAAGTTGGGGGCTACCATGCCAGCATAGGATGGATAGAGCGCATGGTTTCCCGGCGCTCAAGCGGCCAGTCCTCGGCAATGTATGTCCCCACCTCGGTTACTGCGCTACACGGGCCAGGAAACTAGCCGACCGCGAGGTCCGCAGCAAGATCGCGAATACCAGTACATGGGACCAAAGCAAGAGCGGAACGCAGACGGTAGGGATAAACCAGGCGGCGCCGAGCGAAGCAGGGTCGATGCCGACGCCGATCACGCCTTGGTAGAAGGCGAACAAAAGGTCGGCAAAACCCCACAAGTTGAAGGTCCAGATCGCGATGCGCGAATAGCGGCCTGATCCCATCATCAAAGCCACCCACGCCAACGTCATTGCAACGAGATCTCCGTACGCCGCGGG
Organism: Collimonas sp. OK307; assembly: GCF_900113705.1. GTDB lineage: Bacteria > Pseudomonadota > Gammaproteobacteria > Burkholderiales > Burkholderiaceae_D > Collimonas. The sequence continues at coordinate 51,392 of NZ_FOQI01000021.1, forward strand.
TGCGCTGAACCCCGCTGCAAGGCTTGGACCGACGACGCCCGGCACGATGAGCGCCAAGCCTATAAACCGGAACAAGTGCAGATGAAGGATGGGACGTACCGCCGCGTGCAGGGGGAGCTCGCGCAAGCGCGGCCAGACATGGTTAAGGAAAACTGCTCCCCACGCGAGCGTGCTGAAGGCAACGCTCGCCGCAAAGGGAAGTAGCGTTGCAAGGTTTCTGACGGGTTCCATACAAGCCTCCAATATCCGGCTGAAACTTGCAAAATGCAAGTTATGACTTGCATTTTGCAAGTATTTTGAATAAAGTCAAGGTACGGACAGTAAAAAATCCGATTTCGTCCCGACGACCGTTACGTAGGAGCTTCTTTGCCACGTGCTAGACAGGGCGCAGCCCACCCCACAAACAACGCGAGTCCGGTTCAAAACGAGAACCGGCGCTCGGTATGTCCGGTCGCGTGCACCTTGGATCTTCTAGGCGACAAGTGGACGCTGCTTGTAGTTCGAGATTTAATGCACGGCAAGTCGCATTTCAAGGAGTTCCTCGCGTCACCGGAGAGAATCGCGACTAATATCCTTGCCGAGCGACTGGCCCGACTTACTGCCAATGGTCTTGTCGAACGCTACCCGTCCAGCGATATTAGCGGCAGGGAGGTGTATCGATTGACTGAGAAAGGGCATTCGCTCCATGGCGTGATGGCCCAGATCAAGACTTGGGGACTGGATCACATTGAAGGAACGGATGCGCGACTTTGAACGGCTGCCTTCACGTTCTATCGATTTCCACCTGGAGGCGAATTCGGGTATTCGCGACCGATCAGGACGAATCACGATTTATGTATTTTGTGGCTGCGTTTGTATCCACGTTTAGAGCTGCGTTGTTGCCTCTAAATGAGCGCTAGGCACGATGGCGATCTTGACGCCGAGAGAGTTGATCAGTTTGGCGATGGTTTCAAAACGTGGCTTGGCGCCCGGCGCGAGTGCCTTATACAAGCTCTCCCGGCCAAGCTTGGCATCTTTCGCAATCTGCGACATCCCGCGCGCTTTTGCGACATCACCCAGCGCTGCAATAAACACATCAGGATTGTCGTCTGCCAGCGCTTCGGTAAGATAGGCCGCGATGATTTCATCGCTGTCCAGAAAGTCTGCAGCGTCAAATGGCGAAAATGTCTGTTTCATGTTTCACTCCTTTAGTGATTTCGCCATTTGCCTGGCTAGCTTGATATCCTTCTTCTGCGAAGACTTATCGCCACCCACCAACAGCAATACCATCGCTTTTCCACGCTTGGTGAAATAGATGCGGTAACCTGGGCCGCAGTGAATGCGTAGTTCGCTAACGCCTTCCCCGACCGGTTCAACATCGCCAAGATTGCCGAGACTTACTGAGCGGATGCGGGTCAGGATTTTAGCTTTGCCTTGAACATCACGTAAATAACGAAGCCAGTCTTTAAAGACGTTCGAGAGCGAAATCTCAAGCATATCCGAATTGTATCCGATTGGATACTTAAGTCAATGGTATTTCACTTTTTCGCGATCATTGATTGTTGTCAAATAATTACTTTGCCCGAGCTCTATTTTGAGTCGATACTTAAAAACTCGTGCAGTGCACTGGATACCCTCTCAATCACGCCTTGCCAATCGCCGGCCTGGTCTTGCCTGAACAATCTTGCGCTCGGATACCAGGGACTATCATCGCGATCCAGCAACCAGCGCCAGTCAGGTGCCCAAGGCAGCAGAATCCAGACCGGCGTGCCGAGGGCGCCGCTCAGGTGGGCGACGGAAGTGTCGACGCTGATCACCAGGTCGAGACTGGCGATGATCGCTGCGGTGTCGTCGAAATCTGCAATGTCATTTGCCACCTGCCTGAGCTTTGAGGCTTGTAGCAAATATGTCTGATCCGCCTCCCTGATATCCTTTTGCACGAGGAAGAATTCCGCGCCATCCAGTTGTAGCAGCGGCGCAAATTCCTGCAGCGGCATGGAGCGCCGATGATCGTTGGTATTGCCCGCATTGCCGGAGCACACCAGGCCGATTTTCAGTTTTCCGTTGGCGGAATTCTGGCGGCTTTTCCAGTCTTCCTTTTTCGCATTATCGGCCTTGAAGTAAAAGGGCGATGCCGGGATGGTTGCCAGGTCGGTCTTGAATACCAGCGGCAGGCTCATCAACGGCGTTTGATAGTCGACCGGTGGAAATTCTTCGCCGATGGCGATAACCTTGAAGTTCCCCATGGTCCGGGCGATTGTTTTCAGTGCGGGATCGACTTCCAGCACCACCTCCGCCCCTGACTCCGCGACCAGTGCAGCATAGCGGCAAAACTGGATAGTGTCGCCCAAGCCTTGTTCCGACCAGAGCAAAATCCGCTTGCCGCTGATGGCTTGCCGGCCCAGCCATAAAGGGATTTCGGTATGACGCGGAAAGTCCGCATTACCTTTCTTCCACCGGTACTCATAACTTTGCCAACCCGCCTCAAACTGCCCCAGCACCAGTTGCGATAGCGATTGATTCGACAGCGCATCCGCGTAATCGGCGCGCAGGCTGAGCGCCTGCTGATAGCTGACGAGCGCTTGCTGGTGGCGTTTCATGCGGCTCAGGGTCAGGCCATGATCGCCCCAGGCTTCGGCATTCCCGGGAGTTAGCAACAGGGCTGTTTCATTGTCGCTCAGGGATTCGGCATAGCGTTCCAGCTGATGCAAGATGACGGCGCGGTCCAGCAAGTAGGCGGCGTTTTTTGGCGCGATCGCCAAGGCGCGGTCAATGCTGGCGAGCGCATCCGCGTTGCGTTTCAGCTTATCCAGCGCCAGGCTCTTTTTATACCAGCCGTCGGCCATTGCAGGTTGCAGCGACAGCGCCTGGTCAAAGCAAACCAATGCGTCTTCAAAATGCCCCAGCTGGTACAAAATACTGCCTTTGTGCGACCAGCCGTCAGCGTAATCTGGCCATTCGGCGAGTGCCTGTTCGATGCAATCCAGCGCTTCCCGGTGACGCTGCAGATTGATCAGGGCGACAGTCTTGGCCAGCAAGATTTCGGGTTTGATATAACCCAAGGTAATAATTTTTTCATAGGCAAGTAGAGCGGCCTCGAACTGACCCGATTCAAACTGCACACGCGCCAGTTTGTAATGCAGCGATACGTTCTTGTCATCCAGGGCCAGGGCCTGCCGGAACAGTTGCGCCGCTTCGTCCTTTTGCCCGGTGGCGGCGCAGATCACGCCGAGAATATGCAAGGCATCGAAATTGTTCGGCTGGCTCTTTAGAATATCCTTGAGCGACCGTTCGGCGTGGCCAACATTTCCTTCCTGGAAATTCTTGTATGCTTGCTGGATAAGATTGATCGTGTTCATGTTTATCTGGCCGGCGTGGTTGGAATAACCACCAGCAGCCTATGGAGAAGTGAGGAGGATAGCACTGGATTGAGCTGGCTTCAGCGGTTGCCGCCTTGGAAATGAGTGAAACGAGGAGCAAGTTATTGCAACTTCAGTTGTCAAATAGATTACACTGGGTGTTCTACATAACGGAGATTGGCATATGGCCGGATGGGTGATGTGGATGTTGGCGGCTGGCGTATTGGTGATGGCAGAGCTATTCACTACTACCTTGTATTTATTGATGGTAGCGATTGGCCTGGCCGTCGGCGGTGTCGTCGCGCTGCTGGGGATTGGCGTGGAATGGCAATTACTGGCTGCTGCGGTGGTAGCTTTGGCCGCTACTTATGTGTTGCGACGGAGCAAATTCGGTCGCCGCACGAGAGTCCAGGCTGAGCGCGACCCTAATGTCAATCTGGATATCGGCCAGTCGATCACGGTCGAACAGTGGCAGCACGATGCCGGGACCAATGGCGAGGGGGCATATACGGCGCGCGTCAAGTATCGCGGCGCGCTGTGGGATGTCGAGCTGGCGCCGGCGGCAAATGCAGATGCCGGTCTGTTTTTTATTCACGAAATACGCGGCAGCCGGCTGATAGTAGGTAACAGGCCGGATCAGCACTAGCACGTATCTTGTCTTTCGCGCCGCAGTAGCGTGGCGATCGATCCTGTTCTCATTCATAAGGAAAAAAAATCATGTTCGGAAGCGTCTCGTTAATTTTGCTGGTGATTGTTGTCATATTTATCGCCAAGACGATCAAAGTGGTGCCGCAGCAGCATGCGTGGGTAGTCGAACGTCTCGGTAAATATCACGCCACCCTGGGACCGGGGCTGAGCATTGTGGTGCCATTCATCGACCGCGTCGCCTACAAGCACATCTTGAAAGAAATTCCGCTGGATGTGCCGCCGCAGGTTTGTATCACTCGCGATAACACGCAGTTGCAGGTAGACGGCATCTTGTATTTCCAGATTACCGATCCGATGCGCGCTTCCTACGGCTCCTCCAACTATATCGCCGCTATCACGCAACTGGCGCAAACCACCTTGCGTTCGGTGATCGGTAAAATGGAACTGGACAAGACATTTGAAGAACGCGATCACATCAACACCACGATTGTTAACGCGATTGACGAGTCCGCCGCGAATTGGGGCGTCAAGGTGCTGCGTTATGAAATCAAGGATTTGACGCCGCCTAAGGAAATCTTGCACGCGATGCAGGCGCAGATTACCGCCGAGCGTGAGAAGCGGGCGCTGATTGCAGCATCTGAAGGTCGCAAGCAGGAACAGATCAATATTGCGACCGGTGAGCGTGAAGCATCGATTGCCAAGTCGGAAGGTGAGAAGCAGGCTTCCATCAACCGCGCCCAAGGCCAGGCTGCAGCGATCCTGTCGATCGCCGAAGCCAGCGCCGAAGCGATCCGCAAGACCGCGGCTGCGATCCAGTCGCCAGGCGGTTCGGATGCTGTCAACCTGAAAGTGGCGGAGCAGTATGTGGCAGCGTTCGGCCAGTTGGCGAAGACGAATAATTCGATTATCGTGCCGGCCAACATGGGCGATATCAGCGGCCTGATTGCCACCGCCTTGCAAGTGGTCAAGTCTCAGACCAAATCGTAATCTCGATATAAAAAAACGGCCCCGGCGAAAATCAAATTTCGCCGGGGCCGTTTTTTATCGTGTCTGGCTTAATGACTTATAGGACTTACGCCAAACTGTTCCAGCAAGGCACGACGACGACAGTACGAATGTACGGCTAGGAGGAGTAACGCCGCTGGGGCAGTTTTGCGTAAGTCCTAACTTAATGACTTAATGGCTTTGCGGATTAACGCCGGTGCTGCTTCATCGCAGCCTGCACTTCACGTTCACCGTCGCGCTGACGCTCGGTATCGCGCTTGTCGTGCTGTTTCTTACCCTTGGCCAGGCCGATTTCGCATTTGATGCGGCCGCGCAGATAATGCAGGTTGATCGGCACCAGCGTGTAGCCGGAGCGCTCGACCTTCATGATCAGCTTCTTGATTTCCTCTGCGTGCAGCAGTAGCTTGCGGGTGCGCACCGCTTCCGGATGGACGTGGCTGGACGCGCTGAGGAGGGCGCTGATATGGGCGCCGAACAGATAAATTTCGCCATTGCGGACAATGACATACGATTCTTTCAGATTGGCGCGGCCGGCGCGGATGGACTTCACTTCCCAGCCGTGCAACTCCATGCCTGCCTCGTAACGCTCTTCGATGAAGTAGTCGTGGAAGACTTTTTTGTTGTCAATAATGCTCATGTATTAGGAAAATCGCGCAGGTCGGTTAAAATTTCAAGTTGTGATTCTATCAAATGGTTGATATTCAATGGCAGTAGTGCATAAAACGGTTCTTTTGGGATATAGCGCTGAACAGATGTTTGCGCTGGTCGATCGGGTCGAAGACTACCCGCAATTCCTGCCGTGGTGCGGCGGGGTGGACGTACGTGAACGGGCTGCCGGCAAGCTGGTAGCGACGCTGAACATACATTACCACGGTATCAAGCAATCGTTTACTACTGAAAACAGCAACACGCCGCCCGGCGCCATGCAGATGCGCCTGGTCGAAGGGCCGTTCAAGCACCTCGACGGCAACTGGAGCTTCAAGGCATTGCGGGCCGATGCCTGCAAGATCGAATTCGATTTGCATTACGAATTCTCCAGCAAGATCCTGGAAAAACTGATCGGCCCGGTATTCAGCATGATCGCCAACAGTTTCGTCGATTCCTTCTGCAAGCGCGCTGACACGGTATATGGCCATCATGACTGACAAGGGTGCCACCGAAACACTGATACAGATCCAGGTCTGTTACGCCAGCCCTGGTGTGCAGGCCATCAAGCAGCTGTCAGTACCGGCCGGGACGCTGCTGCACGACGGTATCAAGCGCAGCGGCCTGCTGGAAGAGATACGCGAAATCGACCTTAGCTGCTGGCGGGTTGGCATCTATGGCAAGCTGAAGACGCTGGATACCGTATTGCGCGATCAGGACCGGATTGAAATCTATCGTCCGTTGATTGCCGATCCGATGGAATCGCGCCGCAAACGCGCCGATAAAAAAGCCCGCTGAATGGCGGGCTTTTACGGTTTTCTATTTCACTTCCTGTTTTACTGACAGTCGTTCAAGGTCTCTTGGTTCTGCTCGTTTTGCTGCGCGCGCTGCTGATCGGTCATGTATGAGCGCTGGCCGTTAGCGTCGGTCTGGGCAATCCGCGCACCGGAAGCGAGGGTTCGCTGATTGGCGCGGGCACGGGCGCAATTTTCTGCCTTGTTAGAGGCCAGTTTGGCGTCCTGCTCGGCTTTCTTGCTCTTTTCAGCCTGCTCAGCCTTACGTTTTTGAAATGCGGCATTCTGCTCGGCGACAGTCGGCGCCGCTTTCGCATCCGGCTTGCTGTCGTCGGCAGCGTCCGCGGTCGTTGCGTTAGCCGCAGCATCTTCTGAGCCGGCATAGCCGGCATTGCGCGGCAGGTGCTGGCCCGGTGCTTTCAGGATGCGTTTGTTCGGGACCGAAGGCGGCGGCGGTTGGTCTGAATATTGTTTGACGCCTTTTTCATCCAGCCACACGAACTGCGCCAGGGCGGAAGTCGCCAGGCTGAGCAAAACCAGTGCCGCGGTGGCGGAGAAAACCTGTTTCAGGCGAGGTGCATTCATTGCTTGTCCTTGGGGCGTATTAAAAGTGAAATGGCAGAACTAAAAACAGTGCGCAGATTTCGCCATGTTTTACCAGTCGTGTCAATTGATGGATAGTGCTTTGTGGAAATATTTTACGTGTTGCGGCTAAAATCGCGCAGCGTTAGGCGACTTGCCTGGATTTCTGTATAATTCGGTTTTGCGCCTATAGGAAAAACTATGCGTCTACTTCAAAAAGCACTCACGTTCGATGACGTGCTGTTAGTCCCCGCTTATTCGGACGTCCTCCCCAAAGACACCACTCTCAAGACACGCCTGAGCCGTAATATCGACCTCAACATTCCGTTGTTGTCGGCGGCAATGGATACCGTGACTGAAGCCCGGCTGGCGATCGCCATGGCGCAAGAGGGCGGCATCGGCATTATTCACAAGAACCTGACAGCGCAAGAGCAGGCGCGCGAAGTATCCAAGGTCAAGCGTTTTGAATCCGGCGTGGTGCGTGATCCGATCACGATTCCGCCGAACATGCGCATCCGTGAAGTGATGGCATTGTCGGAAATGCATGGCATCAGCGGTTTCCCGGTGGTCGACGGCAATCGCCTGGTCGGCATCATCACCAATCGCGACCTGCGTTTTGAAGAAGAGCTGGATGCGGAAGTCAGCGCCAAGATGACCCCGCGCGAGAAGCTGGTGTACGTCAAGGACGGCGCCGATCTGTCGGAAGCCAAGCGCCTGATGAACAAACACCGCCTGGAACGCGTGATGGTGGTCAACGACGCATTCGAGCTGCGCGGCCTGATCACGGTCAAGGATATCCAGAAATCCACCTCGCACCCGCTGGCATCCAAGGATAGCCAGGGCAAGCTGCGGGTGGGTGCAGCCGTCGGCGTCGGCGCCGATAACGAAGAACGGATCGAGTTGCTGGTGAAAGCCGGCGTCGACGTCATCGTGGTCGATACCGCACACGGTCACTCCAAAGGCGTGCTGGATCGCGTCAAGTGGGTCAAGCAGAATTTCCCGCAGGTTGAAGTCATCGGCGGCAATATCGCGACCGCAGCTGCCGCCAAGGCGCTGGCTGATCATGGCGCTGACGGCGTCAAGGTCGGTATCGGCCCGGGCTCCATCTGTACTACACGGATCGTGGCCGGTGTCGGCGTACCGCAGATTTCAGCCATCTCCAATGTGGCGCAAGCGCTCAAGGGTACAGGCATTCCATGTATCGCCGACGGCGGCATTCGTTTTTCGGGCGACATCGCCAAGGCACTGGCAGCCGGCGCCTCCACCGTGATGATGGGCAGCATGTTCGCCGGTACTGAAGAAGCACCGGGCGAAGTGATCCTGTTCCAGGGCCGCAGCTACAAGTCGTATCGTGGCATGGGTAGCCTGGGTGCGATGTCGGATGGTTCTGCCGATCGCTACTTCCAGGATTCCGCCAACAAGGCTGACAAGTTCGTACCGGAAGGCATTGAAGGCCGGGTTCCTTACAAGGGCAGCGTGTTGACCATCTTGTACCAACTGGTCGGCGGCGTACGTTCTTCCATGGGCTATTGCGGTTGTGCGACGATCGATGAACTGCGCGAAAAAGCCGAGTTTGTCGAAATCACTTCAGCCGGCATGCGCGAGTCGCATGTCCATGATGTGCAGATTACCAAGGAAGCGCCAAACTATCGTACCGATTGATTTGGTTCAGTCTTGACTCTGTCTCATGAACGCGCCACCTGCGGCATAGTCGCAGGTGGCGCGTGCAGTTTAAAGATTCTCATTTTTTGCTAAATCAGCCACCAGGCCTCCACCATGCACTCAAAAATCCTCATCCTCGATTTCGGCTCCCAGGTAACCCAACTGATCGCACGGCGCGTGCGCGAAGCTGGCGTGTTTTCTGAGGTTTATCCTTACGATGTGTCGGACGAATTCATCCGTAACTACGGTGCTGCCGGCGTGATCCTGTCGGGCGGCCCGAATAGCGTCACCGACGGCGATACCCCACGTGCGCCGCAAGCGGTATTCGAGCTTGGCGTGCCGGTGTTCGGCATCTGCTACGGCATGCAAACCATGGCCGAGCAACTGGGCGGCAAGGTCGAGATGGGCAAGGTCCGTGAATTCGGTTACGCCGAAGTCCGCGCGCGCGGTCATACAGCGCTGTTGAAGGATATCAGCGATTTCGTCACACCCGATTCGCATGCGATGCTGAAGGTCTGGATGAGCCACGGCGACAAGGTTAATGAAATGCCGCCTGGCTTCAAGTTGATGGCATCGACCCCGAACTGCCCGGTCGCCGGCATGGCCGACGAAGAGCGTAAATTCTATGCGGTGCAGTTCCATCCGGAAGTCACCCACACGGTACAAGGCGAAGCGATCCTGACGCGTTTTGTCATCGATATCTGCGGCTGTACACCAGACTGGAACATGCCGGACTACATCGCCGAGGCGGTTGAATCGATCCGTAAGCAAGTCGGCAGCGACGAAGTAATCCTGGGCTTGTCCGGCGGTGTTGACAGCAGTGTCGCCGCAGCCCTGATCCATCGCGCCATCGGCGATCAGCTGACATGCGTATTCGTCGACCACGGCCTGTTGCGCCTCGATGAAGGCAAGATGGTAATGGAGATGTTTGCCCAGAATCTCGGCGTCAAGGTGATCCATGTCGACGCCACGGCACAGTTCATGGGCCATCTGACCGGCGTCACCGATCCGGAAGCCAAGCGCAAGATTATCGGCCGTGAATTCGTCGAAGTATTCCAGGTCGAATCGGCTAAGCTGAAGAACGCAAAGTGGCTGGCGCAAGGGACGATTTATCCGGACGTGATCGAAAGTGCAGGCAAGGGCAAGAACGCCGCGCACACCATCAAGAGCCACCACAATGTCGGCGGCTTGCCGGAAACCTTGAACCTGAAATTGCTGGAGCCGCTGCGCGAACTGTTCAAGGATGAAGTGCGCAAGCTGGGCGTCGCGCTCGGTTTGCCGCATTCAATGGTGTATCGCCATCCGTTCCCTGGTCCGGGTCTGGGTGTGCGGATCCTGGGCGAAGTCAAAAAGGAATTCGCCGACCTGCTGCGTCGCGCCGACGCCATCTTCATCGAAGAATTGCGCAATACCAAGGACGATGAGGACGAGTCCTGGTACGACAAGACCAGCCAGGCGTTCGCTGTGTTCTTGCCGGTCAAGTCGGTTGGCGTGATGGGTGATGGCCGTACTTACGAATATGTGGTTGCTTTGCGCGCAGTGCAAACGCAGGACTTCATGACTGCGCATTGGGCGCATCTGCCGCATGAATTGCTGGGACGGGTGTCTAACCGCATCATCAATGAAGTGCGAGGGATCAATCGCGTGGTGTACGATATTTCAGGTAAGCCGCCGGCGACGATTGAGTGGGAATGATCTGATGTCCGGCACTCGCTGGTAAACAAAAGCAGAAAATGCTCCAAAGCCCGCATAAATGCGGGCTTTTTTGTTTTCTGGTCCGGTACTGGCTAGCACGTCAATGCATACCCAAGTATCTATTTTAGATGGTATTACTAATGGTATTATTTCCGCCGATAGCATGGCGCAAGTCCAATACCATTCTGTGTGTTTTTTCATTTGCATGGTATCGAAAAATTCTAATCATTTCTACCGCGTTATAACGAGCTAGGACTGCACATGAACGAGTTACCTCTAGCCCGACCACACCAACCCAAATTGCAGCCTGTCACGGACGGCTTCGCGCTATGGAATTTGGGTTTTCGCCCGTTTTACCTTCTGGCGAGTCTTTTCTGTGCTTTCAGCGTCTTGCTTTGGGCAGCGCAGTTCTCTGGATATCTTCCCTTTGCATACCTACAAGGGGCGGTATGGCACGCTCATGAAATGCTGTTTGGGTACGCAACCGCGGTTATTGCGGGCTTTCTGCTAACCGCAGTGCGTGCGTGGACCAACCGGCCGACGCCGAGCGGAATTCCATTGATGGCATTAGCAGTACTTTGGATCTGCGGCAGAGTTTTGGTGCTGACGCCGTTCGCTATGACGGCAGCCGTGGTGAACGCGGCTTTTCCTGTCGCCGTGGCAGTGGCGATCGGTATTCCATTGTTTCAAGCTCGGAATGTCCGCAATTATTTTTTTGCAGGACTACTGGTGCTGATGGGGGTGTTGACCTTCGCGGTACACCTGGCTTTGCAGGGACGCATTGGACTGTCGCCGCGTTTGGGGCTGCAGCTTATGCTGGATGTGGTGCTGTTCATCATGGTGGTAGTCGCCGGCCGCGTGATCCCCATGTTTACCAACAACGGGGTCCCCGGCACAAATGCAACGCGCAGACCGTTGATAGAAAAAATCGCGCTGGGGACCGTCGTGCTATTGTTTGTAGTAGATCTGCTGCAATTGCCCCAGGCAATCATCGCCGCAATCGCGTTGATCTGCGGGCTGGCGCATGGTGTGCGCCTGTTCTTGTGGAAGCCGTGGCGCACCCTTGCCACACCGCTGGTGTGGATACTTCATGCCGCATACGCATGGATAGTCCTGTACCTCGCGCTACGTGGTTTGAGCGCTCTTGGGCTGCTGGTTGGATCGTATGCCATACATGCGCTCACCGTCGGTGCGATTGGCGGATTAACTCTGGGTATGATGACGCGGACTGCCCGCGGCCATACCGGACGGCCGTTAGCGGCAGACCGGTTTGAGGTGGCGATGTTTATTCTGATACAAACCGCCGCGCTGGTTCGGGTATTTGGCGGCATTGTGTCACCTCGGCTGTACATGCCGAGTATTCAGCTGTCGGCGCTGCTGTGGGCGATTGCATTTGCTCTATACACCGTGCGCTACTGGCCTGTGTTAACACGCGCCCGGCTGGATGGTAAACCCGGATAGGATAGTTTTTTTACAAAACCATCACTGTTTTAGAACATCACCTATGGACTACATATCGATCAAACATTTTCATATCGCTTGCGCCGCGTCGAGCGGTAGCTTGTTTTTCCTGCGCGGGGTATGGATGCTACATGAATCGGCAATGTTGAGGCAGCGCTGGGTCAAAATAGTGCCGCAAGTTGTCGATACCTTGCTCCTCGTTAGCGCTCTCATCATGGTAATTTGGAGCGGGCAATATCCGTTCGTTCAAAACTGGCTGACCGCCAAGATTCTGGCAGTATTTGCCTACATCGCAATCGGCACCATCGCATTAAAACGTGGCAAGACCAAGACTGTGCGTGTTTACGCATTCATCGCGGCGTTGGCCATATTTGCTTATATCGCGTCGGTGGCAGTAACGAAACAAGTACTCGCGCTTGCTTAATCCGATTAACCAGCCGGATCTAACTCCGGGATCGCTTTTGCGTGATGGAGACTGCATTCGCGCACTATCAGGATGTCGTCGTCCATCGCTCAATCTCCAGCCGAGGCCGGCTTCGCCAAGAGGATCCGCGACTCACCAATACAGTGCTTACTATGAGGCCAACAATACGGGCTGACCCTGCGTATCGAACGGTATGAACATGCCGGCGGAACCAGCCTTGATTGATTCCACCATCTGGTTTAATGGCGCCTCTGCATCTTCGGCTGTGGGCGCATGCCCGTTCCGGCCTGAAAGGGCGGCGACGAAGACGATTGTCCAGTCCAGCAGGAACTGACGGGATTCTTCAAGCAATGCGCTAAACGTACTCAATTCTTCTGGTATTTTATCCAGGCACATTAATGGCGTTAATGTGCCGCCGACACCTGCCTCAAAGTCGCTTCGCTGCTCGTCGGTGCAATCATCCGGCAATTCCATCTTGGTAAATACGAAAAGCAGGCGCTGCGGTTCCGATTGTTGCCGCGCCGCGCTTAGCAAATCTTCAAAGCTTGAAATACTCATGCTCTTTCATCCATATGGTTTTGTATTGATGCATGCACGATGCAGCGTGTGTGTGGCGTGTATGCGGTTCAGGAAGTACTTAATTGACCATCGATCCGGACTTGCCGCACATTGGATAGATACAGCAGAATCAATGATACCCAAACAACTCCATAGAGCAACATAAAACAACTTGAACGTATGCCAAGCCAATCCAGTATCACGCCGAACAAGATCGGTAGCAGGAAACCGCCAAGGCCGCCAGCCAGGCCAACGATGCCCGTCACAATACCCATCTGCTCCGGGAAGTCGTCGGCAACATACTTGAATGTTGATGCCATGCCAAACGCGAATACCGTACCGAGCACGAAGAGTAGTCCGATGAATACGGGGACTCCCAAATGGATATGGAAGCTGCGTGGACCGTTGATTGTACTCACAACAAAAGCGGTGTCGGGATAGGACAACAGGAACAAGCATACCCACGCAACCCATAACCCCGACCAGGTTACTTTATGTGCACCAAAGCGGTCGGCCAGGCCACCGCCGAGCGCGCGCAATACCGATCCCGGTAGTGAGAAGCCGGCTGCCAGGGCTGCCGCGGTGACAACCGAAAACCCGAATTCACCCTTCAGGTACTGCGGAATCCACAGCGATAATGCGGTGAAACCACCGAAACAGATAGAGTAATACTGGCAGTATTTCCAGACTTTCGGGTTCTTTAATATCTGGAACTGTTTGTGCAAGGACCCCGATGTCTTGCTGGCGCCAGGATCCGGAGAGGAGCCAAGCCAGAAAATAATAGCGGTGGCGATTAGTGCAAGCGCGTATATTTTTGGCACTGCGCGCCAGCCAAAAGCTGCCTGCAGCGAAGGCGTGATGAACAAGTTGACTGCAGCGCCTGCCGTACCGGCGCCGAAGAATCCCATGGCGAATCCTCGTTTTTCGGGCGGGAAGAAGCGGGCGACATAGGGTGTACCTACGGCGAACGATGCGCCAACCGCGCCCAGGCATAGTCCGATCGCCAGAAATTGCCAGAACACTGTCGCATATGAAATCAGGAACACGGGGATTGCACAAAGGACCAGCAACAGCGTCATCACCACACGGCCGCCGAAGCGGTCGGTCCAGATTCCCAAAGGTAAACGCAAAAGCGCGCCGGTCAAAACCGGCGTGGATGTGAGCAGGCCGAACTCGGTACTGTTCAGGCCAAGCTCGGTTCGCAGCTCAATGCCGATCACGCCGAACATCATCCAGACCACGAAACAGACCATAAACGCCAGCGTGGTGACGGACAAAACCAGCATGGGACTTTTCTTTGAAGTCATGACTGCTCCAGATCAGGGCGCAAGGCCGATAAAAATGACATCCGATGCGAATGCCAACCCACGGTGATGGTCATTGCAACAGGAAGCCAGGACGCACATCCAGCGTGATGCCAGTCAGTTCGGCACTGGACGCCAACAGTGTCAGATACTGTTGAATCGATTTGTGCCGTACATGCTCCGAGAGATAGCGCTTGATGACCTCTCGTACTGCTTCGAAAGGTAGCGCAACGCCTGCGATGCGGCGCTCCACCGCAACAATATGGAAACCGTAGCGTGATTTGATCAATCCCGGTAACAGGCCGACGTGCGTGCTGTCAAAGACGGCCGTTTCAAATTCCGGGACGCTTTCGCCGCGGCTCAACTGCCCTAGATTCCCGCCAACCTGGCCGGAAGGGCAGTTCGACAAAGTTTGCGCAAGTGCTTCGAATCGATCCGGATACCGGACCAGTTCGCGGTGAGTTTCTTCAGCCCGGGCGCGGACCTTCGTCATTGGCGCATTCTCTGTCAGCGCAAACAGAATGTGACGCGCGAAAACTAGATCTGGGCTGTGAAATTTCTGCGAGTTTGCCGCATGATAACGCTGACATTCTTCTTCGGACGGGGTCGGAATCGGGCAATCCGTCTCAAGTAGCCGGTCAATGATTGCGTCGTCCAGTGCGGCGCCGACCGTCAACAACCTTTTTTCGATGGCCTTTTGCGTCAGCAATTCACGCACCGCCAATGCCAGGCGTGCCGCGTGGTCAGCATCGGCATCGGTTGCGTGGTTCACCGCTTCGGCCGCAATTGCCTGCGCATCGATCAAGACGCCATTGACGCTGAGTGCGGCCATGTCGGATGTGGCAGAAGCGTGAATCATATTTGGGGACATAGGATTTTCCTCGGATTAGCGCTTGCGCACGATCTGGTGGGGACGAAACAAATAGGTGATGGTTGCCAGGCCACTCCAGATATGAACCAGGCGCGTAAAAGGAGAAACTAGGAAAATGGTAAACCCCAGCGCTATATGGATCTTGTAGACCAATGGCGCCTGGGCGACTAGAGCGGCGACACCAGGTTGAAACGTGACTATCCCTTTTACATAATCGCTCAGAACTTCGAACATTGCTCCATCCATATGAGCAATCGACAGCGGCACCGTGGCCAGGCCAAGTGCGAGCTGCAGCCACAATATCACCAGGACCAGAATATCCGCGCGTTTGCTGTTGATGCGGATTCGAGGATCGGCAAGTCGACGGTAAAGCAAAATCGATAAACCGATGATCGCGACGATGCCGGCGCTGCCGCCTGCGGCCATCGCCACGAATTGATGCTGCGATGCATTCAGAAACGGTGACACCATCCAGTGCGGCGCCAGGAATCCCGCAAAGTGGCCTGCAATCACGATCAACACACCGACATGAAATAGATTGCTGCCCAGGCGCAATTGACGGCGTCTCAGCAGTTGTGACGAATCGCTTTTCCAGGTGTACTGTTCACGATCAAATCGGATCAGGCTTCCAGTGAGCCAGATCGCAAGACAAATATAAGGATAAATGCCAAACAAAAATGATTGAATGAAATGCTGATTCATAAGCCATCTCCAGCGAAAGTCTTTCTTTCAAACGCATGCAACTGAAACAGAGTCATCGTTGCTCCTTGGTTACCGCGTTGGTCTTTTATCGTAAAACTGGATCGGCTGGGCTTGTCCGGAAGCAGGGGCTTGCGCACCGAGGAAACTCACCGGTTCGTCTTGCCATTCCTTATCCAGCGTCTGGCCATCGATTTCCTGGTTGGGCGGCGGCTCAGCAACAAGCGCTGTCATAGTCAACGGTAGTTCGCCCGCCAGCGGCAGCAATGCGGCAACCGCCGAGCAGTAGGGGGTGCCGCGCTCGGCCAGTTTGGTCGCAATCGCCCGGATAATGTCGGCTATCTCTCCGAGCAGCTGGTACGCCTGCACAGGCGTTTCCTGGGCCAGGAACTCCAGAAATACCGGCAGGTAATCCGGTAGCTCGCCGCTGCCGAGAAACAATCCTTTGGTTTCGTACATGGCGAGCAAATCAACCATGGCTTGTCCTCGTTCACGCGATTCGCCATGGACATGTTCGAACAAATAGAGAGAGGTGGCCCGGCCGCGGTCGAAGGTTTCAACGTATTCTTCTTGCGAATCCATGAGCGGCTGCATCGCCAGCCGGTCGACCAGAGCGTTTAAAGCGATCCGCGTAGCTGGCGGGAACGCCTGATGGGTGGGCAGCGTGGCGCGGATCTCGGCTAACGCGTCAATCAACGATTGGTCAGGATAATCGAGCAAGGCGCTCAACATGCTGAAAATATGCCGGTTGTCTTTCACGCTATTCTCCCACCGGATGTATCGGAATCATCTTGCGTTCCGTAATGACAGTCTTGCGGCCACCAAACAGGCTGGTTTCGGGCGTGCTGTCCGAGCATCCATTGCCGAACGAGAAACCACACGAGGCACGCAGGTCAAACGCATCTTCCGCGTATTCGCGATGCGCGGTTGGAATCACGAAGCGATCTTCATAGTTGGCGATAGCCAGATAGCGATACATCTCGTCGACCTGTGCCGTATTCAGACCGACTTCGTCGAGCACCTCGGGACTTTCTCTACGTTCGACATGGCGTTCGCGCATGAAGCCGCGCATCGCCAGCATCCGCTTGAGGGCCAGGCGTACCGGCGCTTCGTCGCCGGCGGTGAGCAGGTTGGCCAGATAACGTAACGGGATACGCAGCGAATCGACATCCGGCAACAAGCCTTTCATGCCTAGCCGGCCATCATTGGCGGCCGAATTTATCGGTGAAAGGGGTGGGACGTACCAGACCATCGGCAAGGTCCGGTATTCCGGATGGAGCGGGAAGGCGATTTTCCAATCCATAGCCATTTTATATACAGGCGAATGACGTGCCGCTTCCAGCCAGTTGTCCGGTACGCCGTCGAGGGCTGCCTGTTCGCGCACGGCCGGATCGTTGGGGTCGAGGAAAATGGAGAGCTGGGCTTCATACAGATCCTTCGGGTCCGCTACCGATGCGGCTTCCTGGATCCGGTCAGCGTCGTAAAGGAGGACGCCGAGATAGCGAATCCGCCCGACGCAAGTTTCCGAGCATACCGTCGGTTGACCCGCCTCGATACGCGGGTAGCAGAAAATACATTTTTCCGATTTCCCGCTTTTCCAGTTGTAATAAATTTTCTTGTAAGGGCATCCCGATACGCACATGCGCCAGCCCCGGCATTTATCCTGGTCGATCAGGACGATGCCATCCTCTTCACGCTTATAAATTGCACCTGACGGGCAAGATGCAACACAAGCGGGATTGAGGCAGTGTTCGCATAGGCGCGGTAAATACATCATGAACGTATTTTCAAACTCGCCGTAGATATCGGTCTGCACCTGATCGAAGTTATAGTCCTGCTTGCGCTTTTCAAACTCTCCACCAAGGATTTCTTCCCAGTTTGGCCCCCATTCTATTTTTTCCATCCGTTTGCCTGTGATCAACGACCGGGGGCGGGCGACGGGCACGACTTTGACGTCGGGGGCATTATGCAAATTGGCGTAATCGAAGGTGAACGGCTCATAGTAATCGTCGATCTCCGGCAGGTTAGGATTACCGAAAATCTGCGAAAGCACGCGCCACTTGCTGCCGGCACGAAGTTCTAGCTTGCCATTCGCGCGGCGCTTCCAGCCGCCGTTCCAGCGATCCTGGTTTTCCCAGTCCTTGGGATAGCCGATGCCGGGCTTGGTTTCGACGTTGTTGAACCATGCGTATTCCATCCCCTCACGTGAGGTCCAGACGTTTTTGCAGGTAACCGAACAGGTATGGCAGCCGATGCATTTGTCGAGATTCATTACCATGCCGATCTGGGCGCGGATTTTCATCGTTTTTCTCCGGATTCTTCGTCGCTCGTGGCGAATACCGAGGCATCCTTGGCAAGGATATGGTGATCGCTGACGGCAACGGCAGGTGCAGATTCATCCTTCCAGTCGATCATCTTCATCTTGCGCACAATCACAAATTCGTCGCGATTCGAACCGACCGTACCGTAGTAATTGAAGCCGTAGGAGAGTTGCGCACAGCCACCGATCATGTGCGTCGGTTTCAGCATGACGCGCGTCACCGAATTGTGGATGCCGCGCACCCCGGTGATTTCCGAACCGGGCGTATTGATGATTTTTTCCTGCGCGTGATACATGAATACGGCGCCTACCGGAATCCGTTGACTGACTACCGCGCGCGCGGTCAACGCACCGTTCAGATTGAAGGCTTCGATCCAGTCATTGTCGATTACCCCGATTTTTCTGGCGTCAATCTCGGAAATCCAGACGATAGGTCCGCCGCGCGACAACGTCAGCATCAGCAAATTGTCAGTGTAGGTACTGTGGATTCCCCATTTTTGATGCGGCGTCAGGAAGTTCAATGCGATCTCGGGATTGCCGTTCGAGCGGCTGCCGGCCATTCCCACCGTGCTGCGCGTGTCGATCGGTGGCTTATAGACGCACAGCGATTCGCCAAAATCCCGCATCCATACGTGATCCTGGTAAAGCTGCTGGCGCCCGGAAAGGGTGCGCCATGGAATCAGTTCATGCACATTTGTATAGCCTGCGCTATATGAGACGTGCTCGGATTCAATCCCGCTCCAGGTCGGCGACGAAATGATCTTGCGCGGCTGGGCCTGGATATCCCGGAAGCGGATTTTTTCATCCTCGCGAGCGCGCGACAGATGTGTGTGATCGGCACCGGTGAGCTTGGACAACGCCTGCCAGGCTTTGAGCGCGACAGCGCCGTTGGTTTCCGGCGCGAGCGACAGAATCACTTCGGCGGCATCAATCGCCGACAGGATTTGCGGCCGTCCGTGCGA
Organism: Collimonas sp. OK307; assembly: GCF_900113705.1. Taxonomy (GTDB): domain Bacteria; phylum Pseudomonadota; class Gammaproteobacteria; order Burkholderiales; family Burkholderiaceae_D; genus Collimonas. The sequence goes on from NZ_FOQI01000021.1 coordinate 70,360, forward strand.
TATGCCTTCGTCTGTGACAGGGTAATTCAATGCCCGAAGTTGATCGATCTCTTCTCCGGTTTGCCAGGTGATGCCTTTGCCGCCATTGCCGAGTGAATCGAGCAGTGGTCCGAGCGACGTGAATTTGCGATAGGTATTTGGATAATCGCGTTCGACGATCGTGACGCTGCCCATCGTTTTTCCAGGAATCGGGTCGCATTCATTATGCCCCCAGTCGGCAACACCGTCGGTTTGCGCGATTTCACCGGGACTGTCATGCTGCAGCGGTGACAATACCACGTCATGTTCTATGCCCAGGTGACCTTCGGTCAACTCAGAGAATTTCTTCGCAATGCCCTTATAGATTTCCCAATCGCTTTTGGACTGCCATGCTGGATCAACGGCGGTCGACAACGGATGGATGAAAGGATGCATGTCAGACGTATTCATGTCGTCCTTTTCATACCAGGTTGCCGTCGGCAGCACGATGTCGGAATACAGGCAAGTGGTGGACATCCTGAAATCCAACGTCACAACTAGGTCGAGTTTACCTTCGGGGGCCTGATCGTGCCATTTCACTTCCTTGGGCAAAAGCCCAGCACTTGTACCGAGATCTTTTCCTTGGACGCCATGCTCGGCGCCGAGCAGGTGTTTCAGGAAATACTCATGTCCTTTGCCTGACGACCCGAGCAAATTGGATCGCCATATGAACAGGTTTCGCGGAAAATTTTCCGGCGCGTCGGGGTCGACACATGACATTTCAAGCGAGCCGTCCTTGAGTCCTTGCGCAACATGCGTGGCGGCATTCAAACCAGTTGCCGCCCGGCCGATGTCGAGTGGATTGGTCTTGAACTGCGGAGCGGAGGGTAACCAGCCCATTCGTTCGGCCCGGACGTTATAGTCGATCGGGCTGTCGGCGAATCTGCTGCTATCGGTCAACGGCGACAGCAACTCGGTGATTTTCATCGTTTCATAGCGCCATTGATCAGTATGCGCATAGAAGAATGAGGTGCCGTTCATGAAGCGCGGCGGACGGTGCCAGTCGGTAGCGAACGCGAGCGGCAACCAGCCGGTTTGCGGGCGCAATTTTTCCTGGCCGACATAATGCGCCCAACCGCCACCCGACTTACCAACGCAACCGCACATAACGAGCAAATTGATAATGGAACGATAGCTCATGTCCATGTTGAACCAATGGTTCAAGCCGGCGCCCAGGATGACCATCGACTTTCCTTCGGTCTTGTGGGCGTTATCGGCGAATTCACGGGCGACGTTGATCACATCCTGTCGTTTGACACCGGTAATTTTTTCCTGCCAGGCCGGAGTATATGGAACGTCGTCGTCGAAACTGGCTGCGACATTGGCGCCGCCGAGCCCCTGGTCCACGCCATAGTTGGCGATGAACAGGTCATATACGGTTGCCACCAGCACTTCGCCGTTGGCAGTGGCGATTTTGCGTACACCGATTCGGCGCGGCAATATGCCGGCATGGCCGGTATGCGTGAAGTGTGTATGTTCGACATTGCCGAAGTAAGGGAAGGCGACGTCGAGCACTTCGTCATGGCTTGCCACAAATGACATAAGTGGTCGAATCGGCGTGCCTTTGGCATCCTCTTCCCGCAGATTCCATTTTCCGGCATCGCCACCGTCTTTTTGCCCCCAGCGAAAACCGATGGATCCGACCGGGGTTACCAGTTTTCCGCTCAGTTCATCGATTGCGACCGTCTTCCAAGCGGCATTGTTATCCTGGCCGAGCCCGTCGTCGAACTCGTCCGAACGCAGGAGGCGTTCCGGCACATAATGGTCGCCCTGTTTGACGATGCGCACCAGCAGCGGCATGTCGGTAAATCGCCGACAGTAGTCTGCAAAATAGTCGCTCTTGCCTGCGACGTGAAACTCTTTCAGCACAACATGGCCCATGGCAAGTCCGAGCGCCGCATCGGTACCTTGTTTCGGATGGAGCCAGATATCGCCGAATTTCGCGCCCTCAGCATAATCGGGAAAAATCGATACGACTTTGGCGCCGCGATATCGGACCTCGGTCATGAAATGGGCGTCTGGAGTGCGTGTTTGCGGCACGTTCGATCCCCACATCATGATGAAGGTCGAGTTGTACCAGTCCGCCGACTCGGGAACATCGGTTTGTTCACCCCAGGTTTGCGGTGAGGCGGGCGGCAAATCGCAGTACCAATCGTAAAAGCTCAGGTTAACCCCGCCGATCAGCGACAGGTAACGGCTACCTGCGGCATAGGAAACCATGGACATCGCAGGTATCGGTGAAAAGCCGACTATCCGGTCGGGACCGTGTCGTTTGATGGTATGGATGTTCGCCGCGGCGATGATTTCGTTGACTTCCTCCCAACTAGAGCGAATGAAGCCACCCAGGCCGCGACGTTTTGTATACGAGGCGCGCGTCTCCTGATTTCCTACAATCGCACTCCATGCCTCGACGGGCGCTAGTGTCTGCCGCTTTTCGCGCCACAGTCTAAGCAGCGAGCCCCGGATCAGCGGATACTTGAGGCGATTTGCGCTGTAGAGATACCACGAGTAAGAGGCGCCGCGGGAACAGCCACGAGGCTCATGATTCGGCATGTCGGGGCGAGTTCGCGGATAATCGGTCTGCTGGGTTTCCCAAGTGACGATGCCGCTTTTTACATAAATCTTCCACGAACAGGACCCGGTGCAATTAACCCCATGGGTCGAACGGACGATTTTGTCATGCTGCCATCGCTTCCGATAGGAATCTTCCCATCCACGGTCTTCTTGGGTCGTTGCCCCATGACCGTCGGAAAACGTCGGCCTCTTTGTGGAAAAGTATTTTAGACGATCAACAAAGTGGCTCATCCGATCTATCTCCTGTCATTTGAGGTTCCGACTGTACGCACTTTAAGTTTGTTTCTGGCAAGTATCCGGCAGTTTTTTGATATACCTCAAATTTGTGAATTAAATAACGCGCCAGCGCTTGAACAACCGATGGTGAAGGTCGTTAAATAGATCATTCCCGTGTCGTGACACATAGTCTCGGTTCCCCGCCACACCGTTTCAACCGTGCATCAAGGAGAAATCAAATGGCAATGCCACATCTTTCATCTGGCGGCATCATAAATATATTGCCGTTGGGGAAAATAATTAACAGTACACCAACTGCCGCAATTTTCAAGGACGAACATCTTGAAGTGATTCGAATCGTTCTTACTAGCGGCATGCGAATGCCGACGCATGCGGTAGCTGGGCCAATAACGGTGCAATGCATTGAAGGTGAAGTGGATATCGGCGTCGACGGTGCAAATAGAAAAATTTGCGCAGGCGATCTGCTTTATCTAGCGGGCGGAGTTGGGCATGATCTTACTGCCATCGTAAATTCCTCTTTGCTTGTGACCATCGCGCTACTGGAAAGGTAATCAGTTCCATTGCGATGAAGTGCGCCATTTAATGCCTGAAGCGGACTGATCTGGTACTTGAAATGAGCGGGGGGATTTATCTGACTAGCGAGGCCGCCAAACCTAGGCGGAAATGGAAACCTTTCCAGCCCGACTAAATTTTATAACCTCTGGTGTTTACGCAGTATGTTGGGGGGCTGGGTTGGTTTGTAATAATGGGGCGGCGAGGAATCGAACCCGCCGCCTTCCGACTTTCCGTTCTGACACTTATACTCATCCATCCCAAACAATATCGCCGTCCGTAATGTTTGGCATAGTGCAAGAAGACGTCCTGTCGAATTGTTATCGGGCGCTGCTAAAGTCCAGCATTCTCGTTGCTTTGCATTATTGACCAGATCGCATTACGGCATCCAAAGGAATACGGGGCGCAGTCTCGGGACGGCTATTGAGTTGAATCCACTGAAATTGGGCTTGGTGCTTCAGTATCGAACCTGAAGCGGCAAACATTCGCGCCTTTCACCATGCATGCTTCATGGACGACTTTGCTGTCGGTAAATGTAGAGAGCAGGGCAAGATCAAACCGGCATACTTGAGGATGTTTGCTTGCCAGATCATGGAACACGCAATTGTCGGCTTCGATAATCGGAATGCCTTTTATATCGGCTGGGGCATTGGGGTTGACCCTGTAACCAAGCTCTTCCATGAGCACAGCCAGATGTTGCACCTTGGCGGGCAAATCCTCTCCTGCCGTGCCGCTAGCGCGCAATTGTTTAGCCACGTTCTCACCCATGGCGGCGAGGCGTTCGCCGACGCCTTCCTGGCCGGCTTCCTGTTCCAGCATGCCAATCAGTAATTGTGCAAACCAAGAATACTGGCGGGGGAAAGAACTGCTTCCCTTGTCGGTCAATACATATAGCTGTTCCGGGCGTCCTCCGGATGGCCGGGTAATGCTTTTCGTCACAAGCGTGTTGGCTTCCAGCGTAGCCAGATGTTGTCTGACCGCTGTACGTGTTATGCCGAGAGCCTTGGAGAAATTATCAACCGTCAGGCCAGTTTTGTTTTTGATGAGCAGCTCAAGAAACTCCCTGTGCCGCACTCCTATCATGTCAGTCATTTACATCCCTCGATTCGCATCTGGCGAAACCAGCCTTTATTATGACAGGTCCACTTAAAACATAAAAGGCTTTACAAAGTGTTTTAACATGATTATTCTGAATTTTTAACCAGAATAATGAGGATCAAAATGAACACAGCAATGAACCGGACAATAAACGCCTTGATCGCCGGCATGTTGACGTTGGGAACTACGGCAGCAATGGCGCAGTCGGCGGCGCCGAGCGATGCGCAGATTGCCGGAATCGTGGTCGCGGCCAATACAGTGGATATCAATGCCGGCATGGTGGCCAAATCGAAATCGCATAACAAGGAAGTAAAAGAATTTGCGCAGCGCATGATTACCGACCATTCCGGTGTCAACAAACAAGCCACCGCTTTAGTTACCAAGCTGCATGTCACGCCAGAGGAGAGCGCAACCAGCGCGAGCCTTAAAGAAGGCGGCGTGGCGAACCTGAAAAACCTTCACTCGCTTAAGGGCAAAGCATTCGACAAGGCCTATGTCGACCATGAAGTTACTTATCATCAAGCGGTGTTGGATGCGATTGACAAGACTCTCCTGCCCAGCGCCCAGAATGCCGAGTTGAAAGACCTGATCGCGAAAGTCCGGCCTGCAATCGATGCCCATCTGCAACACGCCAAAGAAATTCAAGCATCAATGAAATAGAGCATGAATATGTCTGCCTCCTCAGGCTGCGGCGGTTGGCGACGCCAATGGATTGCTTCAGTGCTGCTGTATTGCGCGTGCGCGGGCATGGCGCTGGGGGCAGACATGGGTGTTCATCCAGTGACCCATGTGATCACTATCGAGGGCATGAAATATTCACCAGAGGTAATCGAAGTCAACGCGGGCGACACTATTGTATGGACCAACAAAGATGCCTTTCCTCATACGGTTACCGCGGAAAACCATCGTTTCGACTCGAAGGAAATCGGTTCCGGTCGCTCGTGGAAATTCAAGGCATCGGTGAGGGGTGTTTTCCCTTACATTTGTTCTTTCCATCCAACGATGAGAGGGAAGTTAGTCGTGAAATAGATGGGTGTTTGCAAAAAATAGCAGATGCAAAATTTAGATATTCAAGGCGTCTTTGTTTCGCGAAGAATTAGTCAGCGAGGCCTAGTAAGGTTTTGCCATCGTGTGATAAATAGGAATTGCGGAGTGAAATTTAGCTTAATTATTTGTTTTTGTTGAAATTTGGCTCGGACCTGAAATCAGTGGGTGGCGGGTTCATGTTCTGCCGCCAGCACCAAAATATAAAAGGTTCTCAGAAATGAGACCTTTTTCTTTTGGAGTGTCCAAAGTACGCCTGTTCCATTGCCACGTTGTTAGGACGGCGCCCGCATCGCTTCAAGCCGTTTTACGCGGTTTTTTTAGATCCCCAGCATTGTTTTTTGTTGTGGAAAAGACTGTAAATCATGCCCCTACCGTCCTGTGATAATCAGCGGCCAATGGTGGGGGAGTGAATCGAACACGTGTCTGGAGCCAGGACATCACTTCCCCTACCGATTACTTCTTGGTCGAATGCGCTGCACCCTTAGTAGCGGCTTGCGACAGTTGATCGACAGCGTTGTTGACGTTGGTTTCCAGGGTTTCAACAGCTTGCTTGGTGTTCTTGGCAAACTGTTCGTAACCGGCGTTGGCGCTGCCGATTGCCGATTTGATGAACGCAACTGCGCCTTCTGCGCCTGGCGGCACGTTTTTCGATGCCTGGTCAACGAACTCGATGACCTTACGCTTGGTTTCTGCAACTTGCGCTTCCGCTGCCTTGGTCAGTTCAGTTTGTGTGCCGGAAGCGATGCTGGCGAAATGACGACCGTAAGCGATGGCTTTTTCAGTATTTGGCTGGGCCAGGGCTGCGCTCAGCGAGAAAAATTCTTGCGGATCTTTGGCAGCAAAGAGTTTCTGAGTGGTAGCGGTCGACTCGTGCAGCGAAGCCTTGGCGGCGCTCAGGTTGAGGTCGATCAGTTTTTCCACGCCAGCAAATGCCTTGGTAGTGAAATCGGTATAAAGGGCCAGATTAGCTTCAAAATTGGCTTTGGCGGCGGCTGAAAATTGTTCTGCAACGGTAGACATGGCTTCTCCAAGGAGTCGGTGTTGTAAAAACAGGCAACATTAGTAGGACGACGAAAGGTGGCTAAAGACTAGCCGTTGGCTGCAGAGTGCTATGGATTTAAATGGCATATTGTGCGGTGCACAAACATGAGTATAGATTTTTGTTGCCAGATGTCTAGCTGGTAGTTTTGACAGTGCCAATTGCATTATTAATTGAATGACAAGACACTCCCTCTCCGATATTTGCGGGGCCGCGGTGTGCGCTTGAGGTGAGAGGAAGTAGCTAAATCGAACCCACGCCTAGCTTATGTGAGCGATCTGACAATGCCGCAGCGATTACGCGAAATTGCGGCTTATACCGTCATGAAAAAAGCTGTCGACTGTGACCTTTCAATTGGTCGGGTAACAGCAGCGCATTACTGCGCCGCCGTCCCCTAAGAACGGAGCGTGCGACTTTCACCGCACTCCGCTCAAGCCTCTCGAAGTCTTCTTTCGTCAACCGGTTAGTCCCGGAATCGTCGGTATTTGCGTCGCGCGAAATAATCATCCCACTCCGGATCAAATGGATTAGCGGCACATCGAATTTTGAGGTGTCGCCGGATTTTAGTATCGCGGGCCTTGACCAGCGCAACCATTTCCGTTGAACCCGTATTTTCGGTAGTGGCAAATACCCAGTGCCGATGTTGCATGCACTTGAAGTATTTATCCTTAATCCATCTCGCCCCTTTGTTAGGATGACGTCGCGTAGCCCAGCGCCACAATAACTGCCATAGATACGTATCCACATCCGTAAAGATTTTCTTGGCAACGCCATGTCGATGATATTGCGTCCAGCCACGGATGACCGGGTTGAGTTGCTGTATCAGGTTATGTTGTTTCGCCGTCGAATTGTCTTTAATGATTTTCCTGAGTTTGCTGCACAGAGACTGAATGCTTTTCTGTGCAGGCCGCGTGAGCAGCTTGTCGCCGAAGCGACGAAGATTCACGCCCAAGAAATCGAATCCCTCCTCAATAGCAGTGACACGCGTTTTCTCAGCAGAGAGGGTGAGACCCCGTTCCGCCAGAAACGCGTCGATACACGGTTTGACTTCTTGTTCCAGAAACTCTTTCGAGTGGCCCGTCACAATAAAATCGTCAGCGTATCGAACGAAGTTCATTCGGAGGCGACTGCGCTTCCGTTCGGTGTTTGCCAGCTGTTGGCTCAATCGTGCTTGCAAGCCATCGAGCGCCATGGTTGCGACCGTCGGGGAAATAATTCCCCCTTGTGGTGTGCCCGCCATGGTTGGAGAGAGGATATGGCTTTCCATGAAACCGGCT